>CAWGWZ010000001.1:0-85258 GCA_963826305.1 uncultured delta proteobacterium
TGTGGCTGAATTCCGGTCTTCGATCAAATCCTCTGTCCTCTTCCCCATCTTTTTGCATCTGCCTTATCTGCCAAATATCTCTTACAGAAGTCCAAAATTTTACAGGAGGTCCGTCAATTCCATCGCAACCGATTTGGAGAGAGCAGAGCAACTGGGAGCCCAATATCTGATCGCCCATATCGGTCATCGAATGGAAGCGTCTGAAGAGGAAGCCATTGAGGCCGCCTCTCATGGGATCGATCAGGCTTTTGAGAAGATTAAAAATTCCGTCATCCTCTTATTAGAAAATACGGCGGGACAAGGATCTGAGATTGGGTACACCTTTGAGCAGATTGAAAAGATCATCCTTGGAATTCATGAGAAGGAGAGAGTGGGGGTCTGCCTCGATACGGCCCACTCTTTTGAGGCAGGATATAACCTCTCCAAAAAGGAGGGCATCGAATCGACTCTAAAATCCTTCGATCAAACGATCGGCCTGAAACGCCTCCATCTTTTTCATCTCAACGATTCCAAAACCCCTCTGGGGTCGAGAAAGGATCGACACTGGCATGTCGGTGAGGGCTATATCGGGGTCGAAGGATTTCGACATCTCATCAACCATCCTTTATTAAGACATCTGCCTGGTATTATGGAGACCCCCAGGAAGGATACCGTAGAAGACCTGAAAAACATGAAGGTGATCAGGAGTCTCGTTGAACAAGAATAGGAGTTCTTAGTTCAAGGGTGAGTGTAAAGACGCCAGTTTTGTCAAGGGGTCATGTTGTTCGTCTTTAAGTCTTTAGGGTTCCTCTAAAAATTAGCGATTTTTGCTACCAATATAACTACCGGTGTGTTATGGTCTGACATCGAAATCAACCCAGAGGGATAAGAGATGATGCAGACCGGACTTTTGGATTGGCAAATTCGTTTTCGGCAACTGGATGCGGGCGGAGATCCGTTGCCGAAACTCAAGAAACTGGTAGACTGGGAGCGTTTTCGACCGGAACTGGAAGCCGTACGGGACAAAGCGCGCAAATCCAATGCCGGGAGAAAACCCTTTGACGTCGTACTGATGTTCAAGGTGCTTGTTCTTCAATCGCTGTACAACCTTTCGGATGAGAAGATTGAATTTCAGATTCGGGACCGGTTGTCCTTTATGAGGTTTCTGGGCCTCTCCCTGGGAGATGCGGTACCGGATGAGAAGACCATTTGGTTGTTCCGGGAGCAGTTGACGGAGGTCGGGGTGATCAAACGGTTGTTTGAGGAATTTGAGGGATTTCTGGAAGAAAAAGGATTTTCTGCCAGAAGAGGCCAAATTATCGACGCCAGTATTGTTGCTGCTCCCCGACAGCGCAATAGCCGGGATGAAAACCGGCAAATCAAGGCGGGGGAGACCCCAGAAGGTTGGAGTGAACAGAAGAAGCGCCAGAAGGATACCGATGCCCGATGGACTCGGAAGAATGGTCAGAATCAGTATGGATACAAAAATCACATTGATATCGATGTGGAGCACAAGTTGATTCGAGACTATGAAGTAACGCCTGCGTCGGTTCATGACAGTCAGGTCTTTGAGTTGCTTTTGGATGAAGATAACAGCAGTCGAGACGTGTGGGCGGATTCGGCGTATCGTTCGGAGGAGAAGCTGGAAGCGTTGGGGGGGCGTCGATTTCGGGAGCATCTTCAGCGGAAGGGGTGTAAGCATAAGAAGTTGACGGAGCGAGAGAAGAAAGGGAATCGGACGCGATCCCGGATTCGGAGTCGGGTGGAACATGTTTTTGGGGTGCAGGCGATGCGGGCGGGGAACCTGATCATCCGAACGATTGGGTTGATCCGGGCGAAGGCGAAGATTGGGTTGAGGAATTTGGTCTACAATTTGGATCGATTCTGTGTGCTGCAGGGGGTTTAATCTCCTGGTGTACGCCCAATGGGCAAGAATGCCCGATAGAGCCGCCCTAAAACTCTTAAAACGGTACTTTTGACAGGCGGGGTAAGTTGAATTTTGCGTTTTTCTACTTAACATTTTTCGGATTTACAACTTAACGTAATTCTGAGTCTCGAAATTTAAATTATTAGAGGTTCCCTTTAGCCTTAACCTGATTAGCACTAAACCAAACGGGCTTCCCAACCTTAACCGAATGACCATTTCATTCTTTGCGAGTTTATATGGAGATCATAGATTCTCATACTCACTGGGGACCTTCGGTCACCATGGATGCAGAAGTAGCAACCGAAGAACTCCTGAGACAGGCTGAGCAAAGTGGTGTGAGTAGGGTGGTTATCTTCCCATTTCCTTCAATGGCATTGGCAGATGAAGGAATCAATGAAGAGCTTTTGCAAGAGACCAACAGGGTAAAAAAATTTATCCCTTATTATTACATCCCCGAGACAATGAAACCTATTCCTGATAAGAAGGGATTTTACGGTGGGAAGTGGCATTGGATGCGAGGAATTCAGGATTGCTCATCCAATTACCGGGAATTGGAAGATCGTAAATTGGGAGAATTTATTGAAGCCTCAGAAAAGATTGATCTTCCCATCGTCTTTGAAGAGGAATTAGCTTTTACCGCGACCTTTGTAAGGAAGACGAAGGATTTGAAGATCATCATCCCTCATCTTGGAATGCTGGGAGGAAATCCAATCGACTTCCTCCAAACATTCAGGTCGAAAGAAAATGTCTTCTTCGATACGGCCTTGTCGAGTCCTGACACAGTGATGAAATTTATAGAGAAGATCGGGCACGAGAGGATCCTCTTCGGTTCGGATATCCCTTTCGGCACGATGAAGTGGGAAATGGAAAAAGTTCTCAATTTGCCGATCGGAGATGACAAAAAGGAATGGATACTTTCTAAGAATCTAAAAAAGCTAATTAGATTGTCATAAGTGGTTTGACACTTCTTGCAACAAGTAGAAGCCCTCCTTTTCCCCTGTCAAAAAGCAAGACCTGGCCTCGATGTTGGACCCGGTTATGTTGAGAGCACCCCGGCAATCTTAGCCTTCAACCATTTATAGGGGATGAACATTGAAACATTCTTCTGGTATTCCCGATACTTCTCACCAAACTCGAGAAGGAGCTTCCGCTCTTCCAGAATCGTTCCGATAACAAAATAGGCGCTGATAACGATATTGATCAGGAAGGTCGATAGGCTTATGTCTCTCGCCCAGACAATAAGGATGCCGGCAGTGTACCAAGGGTGACGGATCACACTGAGGATGCCTGATGTATTGAATGTGTCATATTCAGAGAGGGTACGGTTCGCTCGCCCTGTCTTGATCTGACGAATCCCCAAAAGCTGTGACAGGCTGTAACGGATGTTCACCCCTGATGAAAGAGAGATGAAAGGGCCTTAGTGAACGTATTTTAAGGCATTCTACGTTGTTCCGGTAGTTTTTTTCTGGTGACTACACGCACCTCCCGATGAGGTAAAACCATAGGCATTCGAACATCCAACGCCTTCAACAGTTCCCGCGATTTTTCGCGAGGCCTTGGAATCTTTAGACAGGAACCATGATCTTTAACTTTTATCTCCATCGAACAAAGGGTGGATAACTGTTTGAGCCCCTCTTCGACCGTCATATCAAGAGCTGCCCAAGCCTCACGTAATTTGCGTATAATCAGATACGCCAGCATCACCACCAACACGTGTCCCCGCGTACTTTTCTCCGATCGTACAAAGACAGGCCGAACTTCCAAGATTGCCGTCTTGCAGTCACGAAACGCCCTTTCAACCTCTGCTAAATCCTTATATCGATCATGAATGAGTTGCTTGTCTGCCACTTCCTTGGCAAGATCCGTCTTAATCACATAGCAACCATCCAAAACCGTTTCCTCTTTGAGCACAGTCTCGTCTTGCTCCAGGCTTAATTGTCTATCCTGTACTTTCACGCTCAGCCATTTCTCATGACGAAGCAACTTAATCTTGCTTCTTACTTTCTCTACGGCAGTGGAGACTTTGGCTCTCGGATGCTCCGATAAATAATCGTTCCTCTCACGAACGAATTCCTCTAGGGTGCGCCGCTTGGACAAACGACTCTTCTCCATCTCCTCCACCCGTACCGGATTCCGTCTTAAGATATAGCGAATCCCCACCTCCTCCACTTCACACACCTTCTCATCAAATAATCCAAATTGGATGAGCCCTCTCTTCATGAGCCCCTCAATCTGCGGTTTCGTGATCGCCGTAATATAGTGAAACCCTTCTGGAAGATGCTCGATCTGAGTACTTTTGATCATTCCTCGATCCCCGACAAAGGTCACTTCCCGACATCCCAACCCCTCCGCCACTTTCCTCACCTGGGAAGCAAAGGTGCGCATATCCTGCGTGTTGCCCGAAAACACCTCTACGGCTACGGGATCTCCGCACTCATCACACAATAAACCAATCACCATCTGCTTCTTCCCTTTTTTCCCATCTCGACTGTATCCATATTCACCAAAATAATTCTTCTCCCCCTCCAGATAACTACTGGTCACATCATAAAGAAAAAGCTGTGGCTTCGTCTTGCCTCGCCGGGATAAAAAAAGCCGCTGCTCAATCCTCTCCTGATGATCGGCCAACCAGGTTAAATTATCGTACAGATCATTCTCATCAAATCCCCGCCTGATCTCTAACACGTCGCAAGCCGCATGCATCTGTGCCAATCGAACGGCTGAAAGTCTTGACCCCTGATCGATCACTCGGGCAATTACCTGCCAAAAGGCGAGCGTGCCCTCACCATCAGTCCCTAACGCCTTCTCAATACCTAAGTCTTTACCAATCTGAAACACGGCCCAGACGGCTCCCACCGAAAGCCCCTCTTGAAGTTCAACCGACTCCTTGATCGATCCCAAAACCGTTAGGTCCCCCTTATGCTTTAAGGCAAGCTTGATGGAAGCGATCTCCCCTGACGTGCAATGCGAGAGGTTGGCGATGGTGCGTTTTCTGACCTTCTTGCCTTCTCGATAAGATTCCCGCAGAAGGATGGATCGGTAAATCTTTTTACCTGTTTTCGGGGCCGATTGGTTCTCCACAATATGCATAACTACAATATACCTCAATTAATCCCTACTTTCAAGCATCATTTTACTAGTATACCCAAATAATTAGTGACTACATATCAGAGCAAAAAAATATATAATTGCAACGATTTTCAATAGTTATAAAAAATATAGGGGTGAACATCCGCTGTAATGTCTCCCACCGGCGGCGAACAGATAGATACTCGTCGCCAACAGTAAGTACTTCACGATCACCAGATGGCCTTCCCAGCGGAAGGCCGGCACCTGCCGAATGGAGACGGAATAGTACACAAGGGGGATAAGAGTTACCAAAGACACGGCATTGTAAGAGAGGCGATAGAACCGGAACGTGTCACCCAACTTTTTTTTCATGTAGTCCGTCACCGTTGTGGCAATCAAGGTGCTGTGGAGAGTACACCACAGTATCCATAAAAGAACGACAAAGAGATCCTTCACAGGTAATTCTATTTTTGTCCACATATTATTCTGTTTCTCCGGTCTCCTTTTTCTTCTCCTCCGATTCCTCTTCCTTACCACATTGCATCATCTTCTTCATCATAGAGCAACAGTCAGCTATGCTACCTTCACCTGTGCAGCAATTTCTCATCATTTCAGCCATCTTCTCAAATTTTTTGAAGTGGAAAGGAAAAACGCCTTCGTGAAACGTCTTCTCATCATTCTTTTTCTCTTTAGTATTCATTGTCTTCTCCTCCTTATTGTCATTGTCTGTTAAGTTTTATAAATCTTTTTGACTATAAGACGGAAGTCAGAAAGGAAAGGTTACACCTTAATGGCGGTACAAATCCGACCGTGGGTTCCAGAAAAAGATAAACGAGGCAACCAATTTGGTTGCCCCCTCCCTTTCATAAACCGAAACGACGTTCAAAAAATGGGATGTGTCCCCCTTAAATGCTCTGCAATTCAGACAGTAGGGAATTCCAACCAGGCGGATTCCTCCGGCCCCACGTGACCCCGCTATAAATCGCTATTTGGGGGGGCTAGGAGATTTGCCTCCGTTTCCCCTGAAAGAAATTTTTGGGGAGCTTCACTTTTTTCTTGACTTTTGTTTTAAAATCTGTATGTTATTAATATATGGGCATACAGAGTAAAATAGACCGAGAGAAGTTGAGTCGACTTCGACAGTCCCTTCTTCACCTGACCGACGCGATCAAGGGACTTGTCGAACCTTTTTTTTCTGACCGGCCAGTGATCAAAGGGACGGTCTATGAACTGAAGCGCCGATGTGGAAAGTCGGGGTGTAAATGCGCTCGTGGGGAGCTTCATGCGCGCATGGTGGTCAGTGCCAGCGAGGGAGGGAAGACGAGATTACAGGTGATCCCCCATGGATTTCTTGTTGAGGTTCAAGTGAAGGTAGGACGTTATCAGGAGCTTCGGCGGGTTCGGGCCCGACTGGGAGAGATTTATCGGAAGATGCTGCAGGTGATGGATCAGATGGAGGGGATGCGTCGGGAGGAATGGTCTTCATCGAGCAACAAGCGTCCGGGAAGGGTGAAGCGGGATGGACCTCGTGATTTTTGAGGAGAACAAGCCCTTCGTTTTGGAGGCGCTGGGGAATGGAGAGTTTGACTATATGGAAGCGGCCAGCGAAGTGTTCGAGGCCGATTTTTTCCGTTTCATCAAAGCCCGAGCGATACTCGATCAACTGGCAGAGAGTTATCCTACGCCGCGGAAGAAAGAGGATGTGCCCTTCTGGTTTTATGTAGCCAGCAATCTGTCCATGCGGCTTCACGGGGTGCACGCTTTTGATGCGTTTCCCCTGGTGGTTCGTTCTGGAGGGATGCTTCAGGCCTTTGGGCCCAAGGCGGGCCGCAAGGTGGTTCATCCTAAGACAGGGGAGACGACGATCTTCTGTGAGGGGTTTAACCAGAAGAATCACTACGACCGGGAGACCCCCTGTGATCCGGATTATTTGCGCAAGGTCGCCAAGGACACCGAAGGCCAAGCCTTGATGAGATGGTTTGGGCAGGATGGGGTTCGGGTGTTTCAGCGCCAACGTGCCTTTGATCCAGGAGGCCTTTTCATCGGGGATGCCTCCTACTTGTTTGTTCCGGACAACCCCCGCTATGAAGGCTCCGTGAAGCTTCTGTTTGACGAACACGATCATCCCGTTTCCGAGGGGCAATACCACAAGATGACCGATGGACAGAAGATCCGCTGCCAGTGGCGGCGGTGCTATAAGATGGTGACGTTGCTGCACACGAACCGGGCGTTGGACTTCTTCCTCTTTGTGGCGGTGAAGGTGGTTTCGGGCAAGGACCACGAATCTCCTGTGCTTTATGCTTTGGTGAAACGGTTTGTGGAGACGGTGGGTAAAGGGGTCATGAAGAGACTCATCCTGGATCGGGGTTTCTTGGATGGGAAGGCGATCTCCGTCTGCAAGAAGAAATACGACATTGATATTCTCATCCCGATTCGTCAAAACATGGATCTCTATGTCGATGCGATGGCTCTGTTCCAAGAGCCGGACGTTGCGTGGGTGGAGTGCAAACCGCCGAGAGAGGAGGTCAAGGAATCGATTCACCTCAGGCCCAAGGCCATCCGCAAACGAGAAAAAAAGCGGCAGGAGAAACTCCGTCAGTTAAAACAACAACAGCCGCCCCCACCGCCCGAAGAGGTCTTGATCAAAAAAGAGGCGGCTGCCATTGGCGAGTTTCGGAGTTGGTCCTCCTGCACCGTACCTCTCACCGTGGTGGCCAACCGGGAACACTATGCCGATGGTCATCAGGAGATCTGGTTCTTAATCGACACCAAAGAGGTGCGGGATCCAAGCCAGACCCAGCAGGAGTACCATCTGCGTCCCTCGACGGAAGAGCGGTATCGTCAGCTCAAGTGTTTTAGCGACTTGACCCATTTCACCTCTCGTGCCTTCTCCGTGGTCATCAATCAAGTCGTCTTTATTATGCTGGCCTATAATCTTCTTCAACTTTACCTGCTGAAGCGAGGACGCAAGGAGCTGAACCAAAAGACGCTCCCTCGTATCCGTCAACAGCTTCTGCCTTCCGATAACCACATCATTGTCTACTACCAGACCTACTACGGTCTATTCAGACCGTTCGAACTTATCGGATTTGTGGTGATGCTTCATGAGGAAGCACGCAAAAAGATCGCAGACAAATGCCGACGTATCGGTCGTGAGTTGAACGGACTGATGCAGAATCCTCGACCCCCATAGAGGTTTTACCTCTACCGCCAACAGTGATCACCGCTCAACGTTTACCTCGTAAAAGATAGAGGGAATAATCGCTCTGCCATCGTCGATTCTTCTCGTTGCCTCCATTAAAACTGTCTGCCGACTTTGAAACGCCCTTCCTAAAATCCCCAGCGTCGTGCCTTTGACTTGTTGACCCACCATTGAGAACCTTCTAACCCCAAACCGGCCTCCTTACACGAATGCGGACCTCTATAGTGTCTGAATTGCATTTAAATGCTATTTCTTGTTGATTACACGACATATTTCCCTTATAATTTACGAACCACAAACCGGAGGAAACGCAGGAAAGAAAGGAGGTAAACAATGGCACAAGATACTTTGAGAGTCATTGCAAGGATCAAGGCTCGCCCTGGCAAGGTGAACGAACTTCTATCAGTGTTAAACTCTCTGGTTGAGCCCACCCGCAAAGAGCCTGGATGCATCAGCTACAATCTATTGCAAAATAACGAAGATCCAACAGATTTCGCTTTTGTAGAGGAGTGGCAGAGCGCCACGGCTCTCGAATCTCACTTTGCCACGAAGCACTTCAAAGACGCCCTGGTCAAGTTGCCCAACCTGCTTGCAGCGGAGCCGGATATTCAGCGGTATCACTTGGTGAGCTAAATGCCGTCCGTCTTGCGCAGAAGATGACAAAGACTCCGTATCCCTTTGAGCTTCACCAAGCATGCTCAGCACGAACTTCCCCTTTCTCCCCTGCTCTCCCTCGTCTCCTCCCCCTTAGAGATTTTAGCCAACCTTAAGGATCATAGCGGCTGCCGTGTCCCCTGCTGCACAACCTGTAAAGAGACAGTAGCCACCACCGAGGAGCACCGCCTCTTCCACCATCTCGATGATTCCCCTGCCTGCGGTGGGCCCCTGAGGATGGCCGTAGATCAGGGACGATCCATAGTTGTTAAACTTCATGACATCAATGCCCATTTTCTTGGCTAAGTTGAGGTCATTTATGGCAAAGGGGTTGTGGGTCTTGATGGCCCTCATGTCCGTGATTTTCAGGCCTGCGATGGCAAGGGCCATTTCAGCAGCCGGGACAGGGGCTGCTGGCATGTGGGCCGGCTTCACCCGTGCAAAGCCGTAGGAGACAATTTGTATTTCTATTTTGGGATCTGCGCTCAGTTCTTTGGCCCTCTCCCTCGTGGTAACGATGATGCCGCAGTTGCCGTCGGCGGGGAACGTCTGTGCGCCGAAGCTGTGGACGCCCCCCGGCCTTACCGGTTTTAGCTTGGCCAGGCCCTCAGCCGTGGTGGGGGTCCAACCCTCGTCTTGTTCGACCAACTTGGTCTGTTTCTTGTTAACCGTGACCTCTGCGGGGAACATATAGCGCTTCTGAAAGGCCCTATTATTGGCGAGCGCCGTCTGATATTGCTCAAAGCGCCTCAGGACCAAGGCGTCGCAGTCCTCCTTGGTGATGCCTATTTCCTTGGCCACGTTCTCGGCGGTCTCCATCATAGCGACGGGCACACGGGGGTTTCCGCCGAAGTTATCCATATTCCAGTCTTCCCTCTCCGGCTCACCTCCCGGACCCAAGGGATTAGGCCATATGGTGTGGGGCCCGTTGGAACAGCGGTCGCTCATCAGGCCAAAACCCACCTCGTAAGCACCAAGCTCTAAATTTAACGCGCAGAGGTTGAGAATCGTTGTGGAGGTTGAGCAGGCCTGATGAATAAAGAGGCCTGGAACATATTTTTTGTCGTCCGTCAGTATGGAGCCAGACCACTGGTGAGCGAAAAACCAGTGGTGCTGAGCAACGGTGGTCCCGAAAAAAAGATAGTCGATAATGGTGGGATCGATTTTCTTCTCCAGAAACCATTTTCTCGCCGTATTGGCTCCCAACGTAATCGCGTTGTCATACTGCATACTCCCCTGCCAACGGCAGAAAGGGGTTGAATAGTAGCCCCCGTAAGGGATATACGCCTTTGTGTAACTCTTCATGAAACTCTCCCCTTTCTCATGAAATTGGTCTAACAGGGTGCTGAAAAAGTCACTTTTTCAGGCTGATCAAAAATGCCCCTGCCTGTGCCGAGGCTTCGGCAGGCAGGCAGATGCAAGTTGAGTTTTACGAAATCCCGCTTGCGGGGGCGCCCGAGATCCTGAGGAGCGAGGCGTACTTGGAGTACGCCGCAACGACGAAGGATGAGGGGTGGCGTCGCGACGAATAAGGAGCGACTTCTTGCCACGCCGCCAAGACGGTGAGGCGGCCGGATAACGCCGCAGATGGGCGTTTTTCAGCAGCCTGCTAAACTGTAAGGTCACTCTAAAACATGCCTTCGCTGCCCTTCCCATGTGCAACACACAGCAGGGCTTAATACATTCTTTCTTGGTTCGTTATGCTTATTGGTCCTTGAAACTGGGTTTCCGTTCTTCAATAAACCGTTGGAAGCCTTTTCTGCCGTCTTCGAAAACGTAGGAGATGATGAAGCAATCATTGATAAGAACTCTCTTTTAAGCGAACTAAGTATACGGAAGAGGACCCTTTGTGTCAAGAAAAGACCACCACCCAAATTCCGATTTAGAAATTGTCATTGCGAGGGAACCGAAGCAATCTCGCCTTTTTCAATGAGACTGCCACGCCTGCGTGCCGAAACGCGTGCCTCGCTCCGGCGAAGGATAGCACTTCGGCGTGCAGGCACGCACCTTGTCCCGCTTTTAGCGGGACTCGCAATAACCGGATGGGAAAAGGGTTTCGGTTTCTAAATCGGGACTTGGGCACCAAATACGGCATGGCCAGCCGAAGCGGCGATTGGACGATGAAGTCTTTTAACAGCAGCACTCTCCGTATTTGCACAGCTCATCTTCCAGGTCGCAATATCCCTCTCGAATGGAGGCACGCACTTTATTATAAAAATCTGGCGAGAATTCTTTCATGCCGTGAATGGTCCGGCCATGTTCCAGAACCTTCTCAAAGAGCTCTGCCTCTGTTTCCGCGCAAACCGTAAAAGTGCACTCAGACCCAAAATCTTTGCAGCGAATCATTTTGTCCATGTTAAAACCCCCTTTCTCACTATAAAAATAATTATCACTTTTCAAGATTCAAGGAGGGGACATCGATTCTGAAACGACTTGACAGTTGAGAGAGAAGGAACAGAAGAATCAGAAAGCTCAGTTTACTTCTTGATGAGCCCTCTTTTTTGAAGGAGGTCAACGGGGCTCACAAGCGAACGATCCAGTCCCAACTGCGCATAACCAAGTCCCTGAGTCAGCCCAATCAATTGTGTGATATAGAGAATGGGTATCTTATCGAGGGCGCCATATTTTTTAGAGATAACGCTTTGTCGAACATCTAAGTTCGACTGACAGAGGGGGCAAACAACGGCAATGCATTCTGCCCCTTTCTCTAAAGCTGCCTCTAAAATAGACCTGACCAGCCTCAATGCAATCTCTGTCCGTGTCAGGGAAAGGCTGGCCCCGCAACATTCGGTCTTATGAGACCATTCCAATGGTTTTCCTCCAAGAGCTTCCACAATCTCATCCATGATCACCGGATTCTCAACATCATCGATGTTCACTCCGGGCAGCCGTGTAAGACATCCATAATAACAGGCCACTTTCAATCCTTTGAGAGAACTCTTCATGCTCAATTTCAACTGCTCCAGTCCAATGTCCTCTTTAATAAAGTCCAAAAGATGCTTCGACTCGACGCCCCTTTGATACTCCTTCCCTACAATCTTTTGAAGCCGCTCTGCGAGAGAGGCATCCTGTTTCACCTTTTCATGGATACGTTTCATGTGGCCATAGCAGGCGGGGCAGGGGCTGATGATCCTCTTTAATCCGGCTTCTTCAGCCTTGACCAGATTCCTGTAAGGCAAGGCCATTCCAAGTTCTTCATTGTGGGAGTGAGCAGGGCTTGCTCCACAACAGTTCCAGTCGGGGATCTCCTGCAGCGATATCTCCATCTCCTGAAACATCGCCCGAAGGGAGAGATCGAACTCCTTTGCACTGCTCTCAAGGGAACAACCCGGATAATATCCTACTTGCATTGGTAACTCCTTGCTTAGAACTCGCCCCTAAATAATGATTGTTTGTAACATCCCCCTTTGCAAAGGGGAAGCTGTGAAAAAATCCCAAGATTCACAGAGCGGACAGGGGGATGTCGGAAAAACTGTAGAGCGGCTACCTTTCCCAGGCTTAATGATAAGGATTGAAAACCATGTAAGATTGATAGCTTAAACTGACTCATAACCTATACTTTATCAAAGTCCGCATTCTACAGTTTTGGAGATATCCCTCTGGCCAGTCCACTGCCCCCAATATTTTCACAGCTTCGGGGGATTTACGGGAATTTGACCAAGCTTGAGACTTTAAATCCCCCTCACCCCCCTTTACGAAAGGGGGGGCAGTTATTTGCGAATAAGCTCTCAATTGAAATCATAGTGCATAGCGTACAATTATGTATCAGAAACCTTTGATCAGTGTCTTGTACAGATTACATCGACTCCTTAAAGAATCTCTTACTGTTTTTAAAAATCTCTTTGATCCGGCCCACTTCTTTGATCTTATGGCCTGAGAAACTCAACTTCCTCTTGGCAAGCATCAACAGACCCAGATGGGTATCTTTGAAAGGCTGACCTGTAGCCAGATTATAATTCAATAAGATCTCCATCTCATTGACACGGCCCCTCTTCCGGATTGAGTCGAGAAAGAGTTCATTAAATTTCACTGCATTTCCTTCTCCGAGGGGGACTCCTTCCTCCACAGCCAACTTTCTCAGTGAATCCATAATCTTTGCAACATCGATATCGTCCGGGCATCGAGCAGAACAGGTCTGGCAGGAGGCGCAGAGCCAGATCGTTGTAGATCGGAGCACAGCTTGCAGATCATTGATCTGGATCAGATGGATCACCTGGTTCGGTTGAAGATCCATCTCCGGAGAGATCGGACACCCTGCAGAACATTTTCCGCACTGAATGCACCTCGAGACATCTTCCCCGCTCAACTCTTTTATCCGGTTTCTAAAAGCATGAATACTCCCGTTATTCAGATAGCTCAAGGACTCGCTCCTTTTCTAAGATTTCGAAGACCGAAGCCACCTGTGCGTAGATTTGGTCATCGCTAAACCCTTCAATATTGGCCGCCCCGGTACGGCAGGTGGCAGCGCAATTTCCGCAGCCGTGACAGAGCGTTGGCAGGACATGGGCAACGATCTTCCCGTCAACGATCGTTGGCTGGATCGCTTTGAAGGGGCAGATTCCTGCACAATTGAGACAACCGCTGCAGATATCCGGATTCACACAAGCAATCCTCGGATCCAGGATCAGCTCGTCCTTAGAGAGGATCTCAACGGCCCTGACCGAGGCTGCACCAGTGGTGGCAATGGAATCAGGGATATCTTTTGGAAACTGACATGAACCGGTTAGGAAGATCCCCTTGGTTACAACCTCGACGGGCTGAAGTTTGGGATGGCATTCCGTATAAAAACCATACGGATCGGAGGGGATGTTTAAGATCCTTGCCAACTCAGTGGCACCAGGCTGGGGGACAACAGCCGTTGCTAAAACGACTAAGTCAGCCTCAACCTCCATCTGTTTTCCCACTAATGTGTCCACTCCACGAACGATCAGTTTGTCACCCTTTTCATAAATCTTCGAAACCCTTCCTCGAATGTAGACCGCTCCATACTCCCGCTGTGCCCTCTTGACAAATTCTTCGTAATTCTTTCCGCTCGCCCGGATATCAATATAGAAAACGTATGACTGGGTCTCCGGAAAATGGTCTTTGAGAAGGATCGCCTGTTTCGCCGTATACATGCAGCAAACACGCGAACAGTAGGGCACACCTTTCGATTCATCCCTCGACCCGACGCACTGGATAAAGACAATGTTCTTTGCTTCCTTACCATTGGAGGGCCGAATGACATGTCCTCCTGTTGGCCCTGTCGTATCGAGCATCCTCTCCAGATGAAGACCCGTAACTACATCCTTAAAACGGCCTCCTCCGTATTCTCCATAAACTCCATCGTTAAACTGGGAGAATCCGGTTGCGACGATGATGGCTCCGACTTTGCGCTCGATCGATTCCTCTTTCATCTCATAATCAATGGCCTTGGGCTGGCAATACTTTGCGCACTCTCCGCAAGCAGAACATCCTCCACAATTGAGGCAGCGCTCCGCCTCCCGGATCACATCCTCTTCCTTAAGACCCAGGGTCACTTCGCCAAAACTTCTCCTTCTTCTCTCAATGGGGACAGTGACCATCGAGGCCCGGTCTCGATATTCCACTCCATCTACGTCGATCAGGATATAGTCCTTCTGAGGGCCTTCCTTTTCTCTGCCGCCGGGTAGAAGGGGCACCAAATGGATGCCCCAACCCCCACAGAACGTAGCGTGCGGATTTCTCGCACTACGCTCTTCAGAATTTGTTTCACAGCACAGCGAGTGCTTTCATCCTCATATACGGAACAGAAAGCTTAGGCCGCTGTAACGGAAACACCTGTTTAAGGAATTGAAATCTTTCCCAGGTAATATAGCTCTTTCGGCTCCGGCTACAAAGCATCTTATGCCAGTATCTTTCGGCGTAGCGATGAATCTTGAACAAAGATTTAAAGTTTCCCCCTACTCCATAGTAGGCATAGTGGCCCCGTAAAACTTGGTTGATCTTCTCAACTTGCTCTCTTAGGGAATAATGCCTAATTTCCCGCATCAGTGACTGAATGCTTTGAACACTCCGCCGGAATCGAGACTTTTCTATCTGACGCCCCACCATAAAGTTTCCCTTACGGTTGCGCGTACAGAAATGGGTAAATCCCAGGAAATAAATCGTCTTCAGTCTCTTTCCGCCTTCCTTCGCCATACGAAGGGCAAAGCGCCCAAACTCCACCAAACGAGTCTTCTTAGGCTCTAATTCCAAAGAGAACTTTTCAAGTCTCTTCACCAACGCATCCTGAAACCGAATCGCATCCGACCGAAGTTGAAAGCATACTACAAAATCATCTATATACCTTACCAAATACGCCTCTCCTTTGAGTTGGGGCTTTATCACCTTTTCAAACCAAAGGTCCAAGACGTAATGGAGGTAGATATTGCTCAGTAATACGCTGATGGAACCCCCTTGAGGAGTCCCCGTTTCAACCGAGTGCAACTCGCCCTCTTCCAGAACGCCCGCTTTTAACCATCGCTTAATCAAACTGATTATCCTCGGGTCTCCGACTCGATGTTCAACAAACCGTAGTAACCATCCATGGTCTAAACTACCGAAGAAGTTCTTCAGGTCTGCCTCCAGTACCCAACTGACCTTCTTGCCCGCAATGATCTCATTGAGTGTGGATAGGGCATGGTGAGCACTGAGTCTCGGTCGGCCTCCAAAAGAGCAAGGTAAGAAGTCCTGTTCATAAATACATGACAGAACCACCGAACCACTCCTCTGCAAGGCTCGATCCGCCACACAAGGAACACCTAAAGGTCGCTTGGAGGTCTTCCCCGGCTTGGGGATCCAAACACGCCTTACAGGTGGGGCCTTGTAGGCTTTACGGTGGATCGACGAAAGCATCTCTTCAATCCATACCTCGAATGTCTTCTTCGCCTCCTCCACGCTAATACCATCCACCCCCGGTGCGGATTGTTTAGGAATCTTATTCAAACTCTCCCAAATCAACTCTCGGGTAATGTGATGGCACAAAGACGTGAACTTGAGTTTTGTTTCCCTCCGAGCTTTCGCTGCTATCCCTTCTAATCCCGTTCCCATGACTGAGCTTCCCCTTACTTTGAATTAAGGCTCGTACCCTCCCTTTGAATGAAGCTCATGTTTCCTTAGAAGAGTTCAAACCCTGCTGGCCGCTTCCCCATGTAACAGGCTCTCCCTGTCTCCGAGTACTATCAGCCAGTCCGACTTCCGACAAACCATCAGGCCATCCTCGCTTTGTAGGCTTGTCTGACCCTACCCCGCTCCTTCTGGGAGCTTGCCGGATCTCCCTTGTTCACATGGAATCCTTTGGTAACATGCCGTAGGTACCGACCCCGGAAGCAATCCCATATTCTCGCCAATTAACGAATATGACATTTCCGTCTTCCCCATAGAGAGATAAGGTCGACTGCTTCACAACACGATCGATTTCGGGGCTAATTGTCCTCTTCATCTTTCGATTCCGGCCTATCACCTCCCTGTCTACGCTTCGCGATGTTTGTTACCGCACACCACGCAAGACTCGGTGCTTGACTGCTGGCTAAGCTTTGTCAAGGCGGTCATCGCAGACCACAGTCTTCCATGCGCTTCAAGGCGCAACTCCCTCAGATCCTCTCCTTTTAGGTACCGGTCAATGGAGATGGCCGCCTTCCTGCCGGCTGCCATGGCATCGATATAGGTCTGGGGACCGGTGACGAGATCGCCCCCTGCAAAGATCCCTTCCACACCCGTTTCAAGGGTGAGCGGGTCCGCTGCGATACCTCCTGTTGGAGTGGTTTTGAAACCATCCTTTCCGGAGAGGAAAGAGAGATCAGGCGATTGACTGATGGCTGGAATGACCATATCCGCCTCAATCCTGAATTCAGCCCCGGGGATGGGTACAGGCCTCGGCCTGCCGGACTCATCCGGTTCCTTCAATTCCATCCGGCAGCACTCCATTCCCCGGACCTCTCCATCTTCAACGATCAATTTCGTTGGAGCGGTGAGATACTCGATCTTGATCCCTTCCTCCTCCGCCTCTTCAATCTCCTCGATCTGGGCAGGCATTTCATTGCGGGTACGGCGATAGGCGATGGTGACCTCCCGTGAACCAAGACGTAAAGCAGTCCTCGCGGCATCGATGGCTGCATTACCCCCTCCCACAACGATCACTTTTTCTCCTGCCTTGATCAATTCACCCAGGGCCACTTTTCTCAGGAAGTCGACAGCATGGATGACACCCCGAGCATTTTCTCCTTCCAACCCAAGCTTTCGACTCTGATGGGCACCTGTTGCAATGAAGATGGCTTCAAAACCTTGGGCCTTCAAATCCCTAAAGGACAGCCCTGCCCCAACCCGGGTATTGAGCCTCAATTCAACTCCCATGCGGAGAAGATATTCGATCTCCCTATTCAAAGTATCTCGGGGCAACCTGTACTCTGGTATTCCCACGGCAAGCATTCCTCCGGCTACGGGGAGGCCTTCAAAGACGGTCACACCATGACCCATCTTTCTCAGGTCGTGGGCTGCCAAAAGGCCTGCAGGCCCTGATCCCACGATCGCCACATTCTTTCCGTTTTTTTCAGGAATATTGACATCGGCCTTTCCATTCCCGTCACGGTCTGAAAGAAAACGCTTCAGGCCATCGATGGCAACCGATTCATCCACATCCTTTCTCCTGCAGGCCCCTTCGCATGGGCGGGTGCAGATTCGGCCGGTGATGCCTGGAAATGGATTCTTCTCCCTGACCAGAGCCAGGGCTTCTTCAAACTTCCCTGCTGAAATCAAGGCGATATATCCCTGAGCATTGACATGGATCGGACAGGAAGCAGTACAAGGAGGCGTTCCTTTGCGGTCGATCGTATATTTTAGAGGAACTGCTTGGGGGAAAGAAAGATAGATAGCCTTCCTCTTTCCAAGGCCCAGATTGAATTCGCTGGAAAGAGAAACCGGACACTGAGGGACACAATCTGCGCAAGCCGTGCACTTGGAGAGATCGACGTAACGGGGCTTCTTTCGGATCGTCACATCGAAATTTCCAACGTAGCCTTTGACATCGACCACTTCAGAATAAGTAAGAATCTCGATATTCTCATTAGTGGATGACTCCATCATCCGAGGGGCGAGTATTCAGGCAGAACAGTCCAGTGTAGGAAAAGTCTTCTCCAGTTGGGCCATCCGGCCTCCCAAGGTCGGAAGCTTTTCTACCAATGTCACTTTGTATCCCGCAAGGCTCACATCCAGCGCAGCCTGAATGCCAGAGATGCCTCCTCCTATTACCAATACCCTCTTCTCCACAGGGGACTTCAGGGGTGTGAGGGATTGAAGTTGACCAGCCTTTGAGACGGCCATCTCCGTCAGCCGTATGGCCTTTTGGGTGGCCTCTTCTTTATCCGAGGTGACCCAGGAGACCTGCTCCCGGATATTGGCCATTTCAAAGAGATACCTGTTCAATCCTCCGGCCTCGATGCAACGCTGAAAGGTGATCTCATGCATCCGCGGGCTGCAGGAAGAAACCACCACCCGATCCAGATGATGCTCTTTGATAGCATCCTTGATCACTCCCTGGCCCATACTGGAACAGGAATATGGGAGGTCAGTGGCATAAGCCACCTCAGGAAGTTTCTTAACTGTTTCTACCACTGTCTTCACGTCGACCACGGACGCGATATTCGTTCCTCAGTGGCAGAGAAAGACACCGATTCTCGGCATCAGACATTCATCCTTTCTTCGATCTTCTCTACTTTGACGGCGCAAACCTTATACTCAGGGATTTTGGCAACGGGGTCGAAGACCTTATTCGTTAAGACATTCGCTGCACTCTCTGCAAAATGGAAAGGGATGAAGACGACATTCCTGCCGACACTGAAGGTGAACCTCGCTTTGATCTGAATCTTACCCCTTCGGGAAACAACACTGACCCGCTCATCTTCTTCGATCCCCAGCCGGCCGGCATCGAAGGGATTTATTTCCATAAACCCTTCGTCTGCCTCCTTCTGCAAGGAAGGCGAAACTCCCGTCATGGTCCTTGTGTGATAATGGAAGCCCATCCTTCCGGTCGTGAGCCAGAAAGGAAATTCATCATCGATAACTTCTGCAGGTTCTCGATAAGGAATCGGGAAAAAGGAACCTTTCCCTTTTGAGAACTGATCCTTGTGAAGGAATGGCGTTCCTCTGTCCTCCGGGCTTCGATAGGGCCATTGAATTCCATCCCTCTCTATCTTTTGATAGGTAATCCCTTGATAAATGGGAGTGAGTCCAGCCATTTCCTTGAAGATCTCTTCAGGTGAAGAGTATTCGAAACCTCGTCTCACTTCCTCTTGGGCCATCCTCTGGGCGATAGAGGAAATGATCTGCCAGTCCTGCTTCGCCTCTCCCAGCGGTTCGATCGCCTTTCGCACCCTCTGAACCCTGCGATCCGTAGCCGTGAAGGTCCCATCCTTCTCTGCAAAGCTGACCCCTGGAAGAACCACATTCGCCAGCTTGGCGGTCTCTGTCAGAAAAATGTCCTGAACAACTAACAATTCCAGTTTCTCAAGAACCTTCTCCACATGATGGAGATCGGGGTCGCTCACCAGTGGATTCTCACCCATGATGTAGAGGGCCTTAACCTTTCCTTCATCGATCGCCTGAAACATCTCCATCATCGTAAGGCCGGGCTTCCTCGAAAGCGTCGCGTTCCAAGCCTGTTCAAATTTCTTGGCCGATGCCTCATCGGCGACACTCTGATACCCCGTGTAAACGTTGGGAAGACCACCCATGTCACAGGCACCCTGGACATTATTCTGACCGCGCAAAGGGTTCACACCCGTGCTCATTCGACCGATATTTCCAGTCAACATAGCTAAATTGGCAAGAGAGAGAACATTGTCCGTTCCCGTTGTATGTTGCGTAATCCCCATCGCATAAACAATGGCACCTCTTTCAGCCTTTGCAAAAATCTCCGCGATCTCCCTCAAATCGGCCTGAGAAATCCCGGTAATCTCCTCGACCTTTTCAGGAGGATACTTCTCTACCTCCTCCTTCAGGCTCTCGAGTCCCTCTGTGCGGGTCTCAATAAATTTCTTATCTTCCAGACCCTGCTTAAGAATGATGTGCATCAGGCCATTGATCCATGCGACATCCGTCCCCAATCGCTGGCGAACAAAGACATCGGCATAACGGGCGATCTGTGTCCTTCTCGGATCGACAACGATCAACTTCGCGCCCTTCTCCTTTGCTTTCAGGATATAGCTTGCCACGAGTGGATGGGCCTCCGTCGTATTCGACCCGGTAATGAGAATGCAGTCTGAATCTTCCAACTCCGGCACTGCATTGGTCATGGCCCCGCTTCCAAATGATTTGGCTAGACCAGCCACTGTGGAGGCGTGTCAGAGACGGGCGCAGTGATCCACATTATTTGTCCCAACAACCGTCCTCATCCATTTCTGGAAAAGATAGTTCTCCTCGTTCGTACACTTGGCCGAGGTCAAGCCTGCGATGCTGTCCGGTCCGTATTCCTTCCTAATCTTTCTGAGGCGAGAAGTGACTTCATCAAAAGCCTCTTCCCAAGAAATCTTTTTCAGCGAACCATCGTTTCTCAGGAGAGGCTCTTTCAGCCTTCCCTGGTCATGGATGAATTCGTGGGCATTCCAGCCTTTTATGCAGAGGGCCCCCCTATTGACGGGATGGTCCTTTTGTGGAAGGGTCCCCACCACCTCTCCATCCAGAACCTCCAGAAGAAGGCCACACCCGCACCCGCAATAAGTACAGGTCGTTAAAACGGTCTCATAACTCAACATGCTCTACCTAAGACTACTCAGGTCAAGGTTAAGGTTCAGGTTAAGAAAATCTCAACCTCAACCTCAGCCTCAACCTTGAGAAGTTCTCATCCTACTTTCCAGTTCCCGGCAGCTCATAGCTCCCGTCCCCTAAAAACTCCAAGGGACCTTTCAAGTCCTTATCTTCTCCGGGTGTATAACCGAAGAGGTCCTTCACCGACTTTCGAACCTTTCGATAAAGCTTTCTCACTGGGATTCCCATGGGACAGACCTCCTCACAGAGGCCACAATCGATGCAACGGTCTGCCATGTGAAAGGCCTTGTGAAGATGGAAAATGGGAATTTCAGGAGGCATCCCGCCGGGTCTAATCAGAAGGGGATCCTCCAGAGTACAGGTAGGGCAGAAGCAGGCGGGACAGACATTCCGGCATCCGTAGCACTTAATGCACTTCCCAAATTGCTTCATCCAATACTGCAAGCGTTCTTCCTCTGGAAGGCCCTCAATCTCCGCAATATCAAAGAGATCGTCCACCGGTTTGGCCAGATCACCGTCTTCCACCTCAGAAGGGTAGGGCCGATCGCAGCGACACCGTCTCGCCAACTCTTGACTGCAAACGATTCCGATTGCCCTAACTTTTTCAGAGGGGAGCTGATGATTTTTGAAAAGTTCGATGAGGGATCGTTCCTCACATCCCCGAACCACAATTCCCATGACCTCATTGGAATGTTTCTTCGATATCTCAACAAGAATCTTGGTAAGGGGATATCGGTTTGTCTCATCGATAACCCAATCCTTCAGATCCATGGGATGGGTGAAGAGATAAGGAAGGGAATGGCCATGACTGAGTCTCAGGCCTAATATCCCTGAGACAATGTCCTGGTCCAGCATTCTTGACATCTTCTCTTTTGTTTTCTCCATCTGTTTTCCTACGGCAGTGCGACGATGGGTTCTGTCGCTTTCCGGGCTTGCCTCTCCCGCGACACCTCCCTCAAGGGAGAAGGGCCAAGTTGGGTGATCTCCCGTGTGAATTCACTGACAGCATTGGCAAATTTCCCACTCTCAGAAGTCGCAATCCATTCAAGCCTCAATCGTTTGGGGGAAATGCCGACGAATCCGAGCAGATCTTTCATCACGGCTATCCTCTTGGCCGTGATGTAGTTGCCTTTTCCGTAATGGCAGCTCCCAATGTGGCACCCGGCGACGAATACACCGTCGGCCCCTTGTTGAAAGGCTTTAAGGATAAAATGGGGAGATACTCTCCCACTGCACATAACGCGAATAGGAAGGACGTTTGCCGCATACTTCAGCCTTGCCGAACCAGCAAGATCAGCACCGGCATAGCTTCACCAGTGGCAGCAAAAGGCTATGATAATTGGTTTAAAGACTTCAGACATGATTCAGCAAATTTACTAACAATCTCTTATGGTTAAACATAATATATAATTACTATAGGATTACTATAATATAACCTTTACTCTCTCCTTATGCAAGGATTCTTACAAAATTCCCAACCGGATTTCTATTGTCATGGTTGCCCCGCGTGATCAGAAACCATGTTTCACTCAGGAGCGGATCGGCCGGTTCAAAGAACTGCTTTATCCAGACCGACTGCCCGGCACTGCTGGAGGGCACTGCATCGCCGGTCGTCAGGACGAAGGCTGGATCGCATGTCGCTGCAGCGGCCGAGGCGACCCGATCGTGGACCGCTGGATTGCTCTGGCTATCTCTGTAGACCAAAAAGGTGAAGGCTGCATCAGCGCCCGCAGGTTGGCAAGGAGCTCTGCGGTCAGCCTTGCAATATTGCAAGCTTTGGTGGCTTTTCGGATAGTTGCTTCGCAGACAGACCGGTTTTTAAAAGGACCTTGCAGAACTAGCAGGGTGCTGAAAAAGTCACTTTTTCAGGCTGATCAAAAATGCCCAGATGCAAGTTGAGTTTTACGAAATCCCGCTTGCGGGGGCGCCCGAAATCCTGAGGAGTGAGGCGTACTTGGAGTACGCCGCAACGACGAAGGATGAGGGGTGGCGTCGCGACGAATAAGGAGCGACTTCTTGCCACGCCGCCAAGACGGTGAGGCGGCCGGATAACGCCGCAGATGGGCGTTTTTCAGCACCCTGCTAGTGTAATATTACAATAACGGCTTTACAATGAGACACTTTCTCCAAGATCGAATCGACGTTTTTGGTCCAGACAAAGGGTTTGGGATTTTCGTTGTTCAGCCGAATATACTCCTCGATGGCAGCCACCAAGTCCGGCACGCTGCGGAAGACGCCTCGACGGATACGCTTGCGTGTGATCTCTCCGAACCATCTCTCCACCAAGTTCAGCCAAGACGAACTTGTCGGCGTAAAGTGAAGATGGAAGCGGGGATGCTTTTCCAACCAGGCTTTGACCTTGGGATGTTTGTGCGTTCCGTAGTTATCGAGAATCATATGGATAGCCAGCCCCTTGGGGGTTTCTCGGTCGATCTGTCGAAGGAAATGCCGGAACTCTACGTTCCGGTGTCTCGGAAAACAGGTGCCGATGACCTTGCCTTCCAGCACGTTCAACGCCGCGAACAGACAGGTGGTTCCGTTGCGCTTGTAGTCGTGGGTCATCGTCCCGCAGCGTCCTTTTTTCATCGGCAACCCAGGCTGCGTCCTATCCAGCGCCTGCACCTGCGACTTCTCGTCCACGCACAGCACCACTGCCTTGTCAGGCGGGTTCAGGTACACCCCCACCACGTCCGTCAACTTCTCGACAAAGCGCTTGTCCTTCGAGAGCTTGAATCCTTCCACGCGGTGCGGCTGCAATCCGTGCGCGTCCCAAATCCGGAATATCGTGGCGTTGCTGACTCCCGTGGCCTTGGCCATTGTCCGCGTGGACCAGTGAGTCGCATCCTTGGGCACCGTGTGCAGGGTCGCCTCAATGATCGCCTTGACCTTTTCGGCGGGAAGGGCGCGCGAACTGAGCCCGTGGGGCGCATCTTCCGCCAGTCCATCGGAACCTCGTTCCTCGAACCGCTGTCGCCACTGCACGACCGTCGGACGACTAGTCTTCAGTGTTTTGGCAATGACCCTATTGGGCAGACCCTGGGCTGCCAACAGGCAAATGCGCGCACGCAGCACAGTCCTTTGGGGGCTGGTCTTTGCCCGAACCCAGGCTTCTAACGTCGTGCGCTGCTCGTTCGTCATCTGCAATCTTTCGGCTGGCTTCCACATGAAGCCAACTGTAGCACATATCTGGCATATTGTAAAGATATTATTGTAACACTACACTAGTCTAAAAAGTAAGGTGGAAAAGGTGGAGAGCGGTCAACCCTACCGTCAGGCAGTGTATGGTGGTTTTCGTCCAATGCCCACTAAGAAATTTCTCAACCTATTCATGTTCTCTGGAGAGAGGTCTACAAATCTTACTCCAGTCCGATAATCCCACGTCCGATCCTTCCTCACATGAGGATCCATCCAGACCACCTGGCCGGACATCTCAAGGGTACTTAATTCAGAATGAGAAGGAAGAAATAGTTTCAATGCCAGACGTTGACCAATCCCCATTTCCTCTGGAAGGTAGACAAGTAATCCACCTTCACTGACATTGGCAGCTCGAGCGTATTTGAATAATAAGTTGGTTTTACTGTACTTAACTGGCAAATCGACATTGGCTCTGGGATGTTTTCTTTTTTCTAAAGGCAGGTTTTCCCCCACTGACTGCATCGAATTGCCCCCATCTGATTTTATTGGATTTACCGCCAGCAAAAAATATGCCAGAAGGAGGTAAACCATATTGGGTTTTGTAACTGGCTGGAGTTTAAAGCCGGATTTAAATTTTAGATAGAAGTTTGGATTGGAATATTTCCTAACAGGAGGTAAAATATTTTCAAGGTCAGAACTTTTTTGTCAATTTGTTATCTTGATTTCACACCAAGCGTCAGACCTGCTGATTGACAAAACGCCCCTTGCTAAACGACCGCTGAGTACCATACAATGAGACCCATCCCGGGGGCTGAAAATAGGGAAGATGTGATCATGCAGAACCTGACTTCAGATAGGAGAATATGAAGATGGCATCCAAATTTTTCAGCGAAAGGAATTTGAGGTTTTTACTTTATGAGGTTTTTGATGTCGTGTCGCTTACCCAATACGATTACTATAAAGAATACGATGGCAAAACGCTTGATATGGTCTTGAAAGCAGCGATGGAGCTGGCCCAGGGTCTTCTTTGGACCAGCTTCCAGGAAATGGACAAGAATCCACCGGAATTGGTTGATGATCAGATTAAGGTTCATCCCTCGGTTAAACAGTTTTTAAACGAATCCGGTGAAGGGGGCTGGATTGGTGACGATATACCTTTTGAGTGGGGAGGGCAGCAGCTTCCTCAAATGATCACAATGGGGTGCAGATTCATTTTTTGCGCAGCCAATTATTCCGCTGCTGCGTATTCTGGTTTGACTTCGGGAGCCGCCCGTCTCATTCTAAACTTTGGAAAAGAGGAGATGAAGAAGACCTATCTTCCCAAGATGCTTGCCGGAAAGTGGCAGGGAACCATGGCCTTAACTGAACCCGAAGCGGGGAGTTCACTCTCCGACATTACGACGATAGCTGAACCTACGGGTAACGGTTACTATAAAATCAGAGGGCAAAAAGTATTTATATCGGCTGGAGACCACGACGCGGTTGAAAATGTGGTTCATCTCATGTTGGCAAAGATCAAAGGCGCCCCTGCGGGTGTAAAAGGAATTTCTCTTTTCGTTGTACCCAAAAAGCGGATTGACGAGAGTGGCCAATTGGTTTTGAATGATGTGGTCACCTCCGGAATTTTTCACAAGTTAGGTTATAGAGGATGTCCCATTGCCCAACTCAGTATGGGGGACAACGACGACTGCCGAGGCTACCTGGTGGGTGAACCCAATAAAGGGCTCCTTCACATGTTTCAGATGATGAACGAGGCACGAATCGGAGTAGGAGCAGGGGCTGCGGCCATTGCTTCGGCTGCCTATTACGCTGCCTTAGAGTACGCAAAAACGCGACTTCAGGGTAGAAAATTGTCAACCAAGGATCCCTCTCTACCTCAAGTTCCTATCATCGAACACCCTGACGTGAAGCGTATGTTGCTTTTTCAACGTTCCATTACAGAAGGGTCTCTCGCTTTGCTGACACAATGCGGGAAATATGCCGATCTCACAATCGCCCTCGCTGGAGAAGAAAAGGCAAAGAACGAGTTGTTGTTAGACCTCTTAACCCCGGTTGCTAAAAGCTATCCATCGGAAATGGGTCTGCTTTCGATCAGTGCGGGTTTACAGTGCCTGGGGGGATCGGGTTATTGTGATGACTATCCTTTAGAACAATATTATCGAGACGCACGAATTCATCCGATCCATGAGGGCACCACGGGTATACATGGATTAGACCTTCTTGGTCGAAAAGTCATGATGAGAGATGGGAAAGCCTACAAACTCTACCTCGAAGAAGTGCAAGGAACAATTCGTGGAGCGGAAAAAATTGAGGAGCTTGAATCCTATGCGCAGAAACTCAAAGAATCGTTGGAAGTGCTCCAAAAAGTTACCATCCATCTGATGGATGTGGAGAAAAAAGAGACTCCTGAAATCTTTTTGGCTGACGCGACCCTCTACTTAGAGTTCTTTGGAATCATCTGTGTAGCCTGGCAATGGCTTGTCCAGGCCACCGCTGTGGCGAAAGCTTTGAGAAATAGCCCGAGCGGGGCAGAGGCAAACTTCTATAACGGTAAGTTTTTTGCCTTCCGCTATTTCTTTGAGTATGAACTTCCGAAGATTCAAGGCTTGGCCGAACGGTTGATGAATACCGACGGATTGACTGTTGAAATAAAGCCTGACTTCTTTTCCGACTGACAAGGAATATATCGGGGCCAGCCCTTGAAATGGCGCATTTCAGCCGCCATGCCTTTTGAAAAGGCTCGGTCGAAGGACCGGGCCTTTATCATTTTTAGAGGAGGCAAGTAACCTTGTTTGTTGAAAGGGGGATGATTATTATTTGAATAAGGATATTGCAATGAATTCGATATTTATTCAAAGGAGGTGTTAAAGATGAAAAAAAGCCTTAGCTGTAGGGACACAGGTGCGGATTGTGATTTTGTCATCTGTGCTAAAACAGAGGATGAAATCTTTAAGAAAGCGAGAAAACATGCCAAAAAAGAGCATAGTATGAAGGAGATTCCAAAGGAACTATATGACAAGGCACGTTCAGCGATTCGCGAGGTAGAACATTGTTAACATCTGGAGAAGCCACCTGAGATCATCTCGGGCGGCTTCTTTTTATAACCCTGCTCGTTTCTCGCAGTTTTGATTCGCACTATTTTGGCGATTGGCCCAAAAAAGGGAAATGGATTATAATAAATAAAGGAAAGGAGAACAAAGGTAGCCCATAGAGGATTATATAAAAAAATTGAGAGATGGAAATTTCCCATAGAGAGGGGGTAGGCTAAAAGCCCGTCCCCCAAGACGATCAGAAACCCGCTGGAGTTTCGAAAAAGAAACTCAAATCAAAGGATGATATAAAAAGTCTGCTTTTGAAAAAGTGGGTTTCTACATAAAAAAGAAAGCTAACCATTGAGGTTAGCTTTTTTATTCTTCCCCGGGCTGTTTCCTCATTATTTTAATCACACCAATCTCTGTGGATCTGATCCCGGAGGTCTTTCGGGATGTCCCTCGGGTCAATGATAACGTCCTCTGTCAGGGCAACTTACCCTCTCGGGGCATTCCTTAATCCCATTTAGAAACCCAGTTTGAAATCATCTGGGTGAGTTTCTTCTTTTGGACCTCATTCAACCCATTCTGAAAGTCGAGCATGAGATCGAAGGCCCGGTTGATCCGCTGGGTCTCATCTCGAAACGCCCCTTGAAGGAGGGAGGTCATCTTATGGATGTCCGGGTTTTCTTTCATCCCTTCCTCTTTAATCTTCATCAAGGCTTCCTTCTTTTCAATTCGGCCTTCCTGGAAGTTCTTCCGGATGTCCAGTTTGAGCCGTTCCAGCTGAATTTTCTGATCCCCACTGAGGTCGAGCTTTGCTGCTGTCTTATCCACCATTTTGATGAAAACCCGTTCGGCTTTCCACAGGATGTCCATTCTGGGGTGGCATCCGACAAATGAAACTGCCAGAAAGATCACCATTAAAAAACAGATTGGATATCGATTTAATTTCATCTTTTTTCTCCTTTCTCTTCTTATTTTAAGATATCACGTGAGGCCCTTTCCATCCCCAAAATCATCTTCTATCTCACGGTAACAGATATTGTTGTAGAAAGTGAATAAGTTGAATCATGCATTTTATCGAGAAAAATACAGTATCGGATGTTAGGCGGTGGGCTCCTTCTTTGACGTTTTGCCAGCGGAGATTCCAAATTGAATCTTGCCTGTATGGAGAGGGTAGGTCTTACCCTGCAGTCGTTTGGAAGCCTCCTTTAAAAATTTTTATTGCCTTATCTATCTAATTTTGATAATTTCTTATCGAAGCCGGAGCGATCCCCCCACTCGCTTTCTTCTTTCTGATTGGCAAGAATGGTTTGGATGTGTTATTTTGAGTCTTCAAAAAATAACTCAATAAGGAGGGAGATTATGAAGAAGATTGTTTTGACAGTCATTTTGAGTTTGACCCTTTTTACTATCTCTCAGGCTTTGGCCCAAGAGAAACCGAGACTTGGTGTTTTAAGATTTACGAACGAAACGAGTGCTGGATGGTGGGGCGGCAATGTGGGTCGGGAGCTTCAAGATATGCTGGCTTCCGAACTGGTGAGTACAAAAGCCTTTCAAGTCTTGGAGAGAAAAGAACTGGATGCTGTGCTCGGAGAGCAAGACTTAGGGGCTTCCGGGAGGGTAGATAAGAAGACAGCAGCACAAATAGGAAAGATTAAAGGAGCCAAATACTTAGTCGCATCCACCGTCTCTGCATTTGAAGAAGGCACCAGTGGACAAGGGGGAAGAATCGCGATAGGGGGAATATCGCTTGGAGGAAAAAAAGAGAGGGCCTATATGGCCGTTGATCTAAAAGTCATCGATACAACGACAGGGGAGATTGTCGATGCAAGAACCGTAGAGGCAACCTCCGAATCGAAGGCTGCTGATGTGGGATTCCACGCACCGTTTGTTTCCGGAGGTCTTGGAAAACAGGAGAAAACTCCAACGGGAAAAGCGATCAGGGCCTGTGTCATAGAAATTGCCGAATATTTAGAATGTTCTCTGGTCAAAGGAAAGAATAATGAATGTATGCAAGAATATGATGCCAAGGAAAGCAAGAGAAAGGAGAAAACGAAGAAGTCTATCAAGTTGGAATAAGCCAACAAATGTGAATAAGCATGGACTGTTTCAAATAAGAAGACCCGTCTCTATTTCCCGAGACGGGTTTTTTATTCTCGCTCCATGCATTCAAAAATCAGGAAAATCTGCGTAACCAAGAGAGTGTGATGGAGCTTCTCAGGGCTCTCTTTTTAATATCTTGACAAAAAGCCTGTGGAGGTATAGTAAAATGGACTCAGGAGGTCAAAGCCATGGAAATGATAGATGTCTTCAGGGCTGCATTCCAAAGGGGGGCGTCTGATATCCATATCGTCGTGGGTCAACCGCCACTGGTCAGAATCCGCGGATCCATTGAGAAGCTGCCTGGCTTTCCAAATCTTACAGCCGAAGACACAAAGAGACTCATCTACAGCATGCTTTACGAGGACCAGATCGCACGCTTCGAAGAGAGGCTGGAGCTCGATTCGTCGTATCATGTCCCTGGCTTGAGCCGATTCAGGGTAAACGTCCTCCTCCAGAAAAATGGAGTGGAAGCGGTGATGAGGCTGATCCCTTCAAAGGTACCGAGCCCGAAAGATCTGAGACTCTCCGATGGGATCCTTGCCCTCACGAAGCTTCCGAGGGGGCTCGTTCTGGTCACAGGGCCGACCGGCTGTGGAAAGTCCACCACCCTCGCATGCCTGATCGACATCATCAATCAAGAGAGAAAAGAGCATATCCTCACCGTCGAAGATCCGATTGAGTTTGTCTATGAGATGAAAAACTGCATTGTGAGACAGAGGGAGGTGGGCTCCCAGACCCATTCATTTCTGGAGGCGCTGAAACATGCCTTGCGGCAGGACCCTGACGTGATACTCGTCGGCGAGATGAGAGATCTGGAAACGATCTCACTCGCCATCACCGCTGCGGAAACCGGACACTTGGTATTCGGGACACTTCACACCCAGGATGCTCCCCAGACGGTTGACCGGATGACGGATGTCTTCCCCCCACATCAGCAACAGCAGGTAAGGGTTCAACTCAGTGTTACCCTGAAGGCGGTCATCTGCCAGCAATTGCTTCCGGTTGTGGGTGGAAAAGGGAGGGTCGCTGCAAGGGAGGTGATGATCGTTACCCCTGCCATTGCAAACCTGATCCGGGAGGGCAAGACGCATCAGATTTACAGCGCCATCGAGACCGGCGGAAAATACGGCATGGTCACCCTCGAGTCATCACTCGCCGAGCTGGTAAAAGAGAGGCTCATCACAGTTCAAGAGGCACTGTCCAAGGCGAATAACCCTCAGTCTTTGTTGACCAAGGTGGGGGCGTCTGGAGTGGCGCCTGCAGCGGGGGGAAGGACCATATGAATATCGATGACTATTTCAGGTTCCTTGTACAGAGAGGGGGATCCGACCTCCACCTGAAGGTCGGCCGGCCGCCCCTGATGAGGATAAAGGGAGAACTTCTTCCAACCGAATATCCAGTGATCGGGAAAGAGGAGATGAAGAAGCTCCTCCTTCCAATGCTCACAGAGATGCAGATAAAGAAACTCGAAAATGAGCGTGAGATCGATTTTTCCTACCTTGTTGAGGGCCTGGCGAGGTTTCGGGGCAATCTATTCCATCAGATGGGATACCTCGGAGCGGTCTTCAGGGTGATCCCGGTTGAGATAAAGACGATCGATGAGCTCAACCTTCCGCAGGTACTCAAGGAGTTAATATTTAGGAATCAAGGCGTCATCCTCGTCACGGGGCCAACCGGTAGCGGCAAATCGACCACGCTGGCTGCCATGATCGACTACCTCAATATGAACCGCTCGGACCACATCATCACGATCGAGGACCCTGTTGAATTCGTCCATCGAGACAAGAAATGTGTGATCAATCAGAGAGAGGTCGGATTTGATACGCGCTCCTTTGCCGAGGCACTGAAACGTGCCTTGAGACAGGACCCCGATGTGATCCTCGTCGGGGAGATGAGAGACCCTGAGACCATCTCCATCGCGATGACTGCGGCAGAGACAGGCCACTTGGTCTTCAGCACCCTCCATACAAACGATGCAAAACAGTCCATCGATCGAATTATTGATACATTTTCTCCCGAGCAGCAGCATCAGGTACGGATGCAGCTCGCCATGACACTCTGTGCCATCGTCTCGCAGAGGTTGATAAAGAAATCGGATGGTTCGGGCAGGGTGGCGGTCATCGAGGTGATGATCAACACGCCGACGATAAGAAAGATGATCGAGGAAGGAAGGATCGGGGCCATTGACAAAGCGATCCATGACTCGGCATCGCTCTATAAGATGCAGACCATGAATCAGCACCTCTTCCAACTTGTAAAGGAAGGGATCATTACGCAGGAGGGTGCTCTTAGTATCAGCAATAATCCGAACGACCTGAGGATCATGTTTCAAACACAGATGCCAGGGCCACCCCCTACATCCACACCGCCCAAACCATCCGGGCTCGAGGGAAGATATGGAAAGTTTTGAGGAGCTCCGCCTGCTGCCACTGTTTTCCGGTATTCCGGAGGAGATCCTTCCCTCCATTTCAGGGATGTTGAAGGAAGAGAAGGTTAAGGCCGGCCACCTTGTCATCAAGGAGGGCGATCCTGCAGACTTCTTCTACGTTCTCCGATCCGGCGAGATGGAGGTGCGAAAGACCATCGACAGGGAATCCGGTAAACATAAGACGCTCGCTATACTCGAAGAGGGGGATATCTTCGGCGAGATGGCTATCTTCGGCGAAGAAGTGAGGGCTGCCGACGTCGTCACGGTCAGGGATTCCCTGCTCTGGAGAATAGATTTTAAAGACTTCTTAAATCTCCTCAACAACGATCCCGGGATCGGGCTTCAACTCCTCAAAGCAATGATCTCCATCCTTACCTTACGGTTGAAGGCTACAAATCAGGAACTTGCAACCCTCTACGAGGTGAGTCGGATTATCTCCTCAACCCGGCAGATGGAAGACCTGACGGGTATGGTCTTTGAACAGGTGATGAGGGATGTAGAGCCAGCAAAGGCAGGCTTTATAGCCGTTTGGAACAGGTTCAATGAAGAGTTCGATATTCACCACTCCCTCAACCTTCCGAAGGAAGAACACCTTCTGATGGGTGACCCGCTGATCGTCGAGCTCCGTGAAAAGATGTCGCCTGTGATGGTAAGGGAGATCTCGGAAATGCCGGATCTGGAAGGAAAATTCTACACGGGACTCTCGATGCTCGTTTCACCCATGGTTTACAACACCGACCTGATCGGACTCATCGCCCTCATCCATCCTTCAAAGAAGAAGGCCTTCAGCTACAGTCAGATGGTCCTCCTCTCCGATGTCTGCACCCATCTCGCCTCCGCCCTGAAGAATCTCGAAAAAGAGCAGGAAGATCTATTGAGGAACAGACTCTCTCAGAAAAAGGTTTATTACTAATGTAAACCTTACCGTTGCAATGAAACATTAAAACAGACTCGGCGGGGACACTGTAAGAGCCTTGTAGCGGAACCTTTTGAATATCAAGCACTACTGTCCACCAACTTTGCTGGAGTTCACCCCGTTAGAAATAATCCCCCGCTGCTCTGCAGCGGGGTTCGTTCTTAGAATAATTCCGGCAGGGTTTAATGCCCCGCTGGAATTTCTAACGGGGTTCACTCTTGGTGAAATCCTCTATGACCCATTCCATTCCAATAAAACCCGCATTACAAGGGTCTGGAAGTGTTCCCGGCGGGTCTGCTTAATCCAACTGTAAGGTAAATCCATTAAATACCTTGTAAGGCGATTCAGGGCTGCTGAATGCCCGGCGCAGGCAAGGCTAAAGTAATATCCGAATTCGAAAGTGACATGGGTAAAAAGAAAGCGGAGATTCTGCCGAGAAATCCCCCACCTCAGATTACAGATATCTTGACAAAATGCTTATAAGATGTTCCTCCTTTGGACCCAAAACCACAAACTTCAGCCCAGGAAGGGGTTCATGTTGAGGCCGATTTAACGTCCGATACGTCCACTGGAGCGGGCCTCTCCTCCCTTTGCCAGGGCATCAGCCTTCGTTCGATGGCCTGCAAGCCGCTCGTGAAGAGGGCACCGAGGATCATGATGATCACCAACCCTGCAAACATGTTCTCGGTCAGGAGAGTCTGCCAGGAAAACCAGATGAGATACCCCAAACCGTACTTTGCAGCCACAAATTCGGCAGCGATGATGACGATCAGCGCAGTGCCCAGGCTGAGCCTCAGCCCGGCAAAAATGATCGGCAACGCCCCTGGGATGATGACATGCCAGAACATCTGCCACCGATTGGCGCCATAGTTTCGTCCGGCCTCTAAGAAGATGGGCTCGATGTCACGAACGCCGGCAGTGGTATTGATCAACACCAAAAAGAAGGAAGCGATGCCCACGATGACGATCTTGCTCATCTCGCCGACGCCGAAGACGAGCATCACCAGGGGGAGGATGGCGATCTTGGGGAGGACATAGACCGCTGAGATGACCGGATCGCAGGAGACCCGGATCGTCCGGTTCATCCCCATGACCACACCCAGGACGACGCCTGGTATCGCGCCAAAAAAGAATCCGGCGAAGATACGAAAGAGACTCACCCAGAGGTGTCCCACCTCGAACAGCTTTTGAACCCCAGCCCAATCCCCGGCCATCACCCGCCCTGGCAGAAGCCAGAATGGACCCAACAACTCACCTTTGGCTGTTAGATTCCAAAGGGCCAAAGCCACCGTGGAGGGTGCAGGGAAGAAGCGTGCGTCAAGCCACTCCAGCCTCACGGCTGCTTCCCACAAGGCCAACAGAAAGAGGGGAAAACCGATCGAGAGGAGACGTTCCCGTGTCCCAATGTCCAGACGCTTGCCCAATCGTTTCATCGTTGTTGCTCCATCGCCCTCTGCACCTCTCCTTGCAGGTCTTGCCAGACCGCAAAGGTCAACTGTCCGAACTCTGGCATGCCAATCAAGGAAAGGCTACGAGGACGCTCAAAGGGTATCACGAACTCGCTCTTATTGGTCCCTGGATGAGCGGTCATTAAGACCACCCGGTCTCCCAAAAAGACGGACTCTTCAATGCTGTGCGTGATGTAGACGACGGTCTTCCGGAAGCCTTCCCAAAGACGGACCAGTTCCTCCTGGAGCACCGCCCGGTTTTGGGCATCCAGGGCTCCCAAAGGTTCGTCCATCAGCAGGATCTCCGGGTTATTCGCAAAGGCTCGCGCAATGCCCACGCGCTGTTTCATACCACCCGAGAGCTGGTGAGGATAGGCCTCTGCAAACTTGATCAGTCCCACTTTCCTCACCCACTCGAGGGCAATCTCTCTCCGCTCATCCCGAGGGACTCCCCGCATCTGCAGTCCAAAAGCGACATTGTCAATCACTGTCTTCCAAGGAAAGATCGCATACTCCTGGAAAACAATGCTCTGAAGGGGAACGCCATCCTTTCCAGGGGACAGCGTCACTTCTCCGGATGTGGGAGTAACCAATCCACCAAGAATGCGCAGGAAGGTGGATTTGCCACAGCCAGACGGTCCCACGATGCAGACAAACTCCCCTTCCTCCACATTTAGACTGAAGCTGCGCAAGGCATACATCGGTCCTTTCCGGGACGGGAAAAGCTTTGTCACGTTGCTGGCTTTGATCTTAACGGCCATAATACTCTCTCCTTAGGCGGATGAATTGACCTCCCCTCAGGGTTTGAACGGGCCAAGAATCTTCACGGCGTTCTCAACAAACGACGGATTGGCCATATTGCCCTCAGGAATCTCTATGGTGTAATGGGTCCAACCTGCCCAGCGGAAAACCTCCTCCATATTCTTGATGCTGTCGATGTAGACTTTCAGGTCGGGGTCGTATGTCTGGGGTCTTCCCTTCCGGATGGCCTGTTCGGTAGAGGTCACATATTTCAGGTAAGCCTTCATATTTTCCGGATGAAGGTACTTATCGCCCTGCATGGCCCGGGACCCCTTGACCAGAGCGATCATGAAGCGTTTTGCGACATCGGTCCGTTCCTTGATGAATTTCCCAGAGTACATGAAGACCGTGGTCATTGCCCCAGGGGCTGTATCTTGAGCCAAGAGAGCCCCTTTCCCTCCAGCAATGATCTGATCCGAGTAGGGCGGACCCACCAGGGCGGCATCCACGGCCCCCTTTTCAAATGCCAGCAGCATGTCTGGATTGGCCAGGTTAACGGTCTCGATATCCTTGATCATCAATCCCGCTTCCTTGAGTGCCTTGGCCACGAAGTAAGCCCCGGTCGTCCCCTCGCCTCCGGCGATCGCGACCTTCCTGCCCTTAAGGTCAGCAATCGATTTGACCTGACCAGAATCTTTCAGATCTTTACGGACGATGATGATCGTTGGGCCTCCTTTTTGAGGCTGTAGGGCTGCTGAGGCGACGATGCGGAGGTCGAATCCCTTATTGAACGCATTGAACGTGGCAGCTGTGATTCCGACCCCTCCGGCGTCCAGCGTCCCTTGGGCCAGAAAGGCCATGGCCTCAGTCCCAGAAGCGACCTTCTGCATCTCCACTTCGATATTTTGTTCTTTCAAGAAACCACGTTCGATCGCCACATAGAGAGGGGCGAAGTTCATGATGGCCACGTAGGCCGTCTTCACCTTTTCGGATGCAGCGGGTGCGGCCCTCGGGTCCGCGACCGATGAGAACAGGGTGAAGGCAAGGGCGATAATGAGGATAGCGCTCTTTCGGTTCATCTCTATTCTCCCTTCCGACAAAAGAATGTCCCTGAAGAAAAATCACCCAAGACCGTTACCTCCAGACCGCAAGAGAGAACCCCGAATGGAAAAAGACGCCCGTTCTCATTTTCAAGATCTCTCCTCTTGCAGAAACAAATATTCTCCTCCTGTCTCCAGTCCTAAAATAGCATGCAAACCAACGTCCTGCAATTGCTGAAGTCTATCAGGGTGCTGAAAAAGTCACTTTTTCAGGCTGATCAAAAATGCCCCTGCCTGTGCCGAGGCTTCGGCAGGCAGGCAGATGCAAGTTGAGCTATGCGAAATCCCGCTTGCGGGGGCGCTCGAAATCCTGAGGAGTGAGGCGTACTTGGAGTACGCCGCAACGACGAAGGATGAGGGGTGGCGTCGCGACGAATAAGGAGCGACTTCTTGCCACGCCGCCAAGACGGTGAGGCGGCCGGATAACGCCGCAGATGGGCGTTTTTCAGCAGCCTGCTATTCCGTCGGCGAAGACCGAACTGAAAGGTAAGACCGTATGGTCACCGTATCCTCAGGGCTTGACTTTGGGCAATTAGTTTGGCAATGTAAAACGAAAAGGATGAAGGTGAAGGTCTTCGATGACTCGTCTGCTTTTCTCTAAAAAAATGGTGCAACATCTAAGGTCATGAGGAGGGGAAAGATGAAGGTATTGGGAGTTCTGGGAAGTCCGCGATTGGGTGGAAATAGCGATATCCTTTTGGAGCAGGCCCTCGCAGGAGCCAGGGACGCAGGAGCGGAGGTGGAGAAAATCGTCCTGTTCAAAAAGAAGATCTCCGGATGTTTGGACTGCGGGAAATGCAACAAAACGGGCATCTGCGCAATCAAAGACGACATGTTGGAGATTCACAAGAAGATCCTGGAGGCAGATACCATCCTCCACAGCGTGCCCGTCTACTTCTGGGGCATGACCGCTCAGATGAAGGCCTATCTGGACCGCTGGTGCACTTTCTTTAATGCGGAGTGGCGCTTGCACAAAGAATATTCTCCAAAAATGAAAGGGAAGAAGATCGGCTTGATCACGGTCTGCGGAGACCCGGATGTTTCGACAGCCGATCCCATCGTCCATAGCTTCAAAAATACTTCCCAGGTCGCCAGCCTCAACTGGATCGGTGCGGTGAAGGCCTCAGCCTCTGCAAAAGGGGAGATTGCCAAAAATGAGGCTGCCAAAAAAGAGGCTTATAACCTGGGCAAGAAAGGAGCGACAATCCAAAAAAAATGAGACGGGCCCCTTTCCTCTTTGGAGGCTCGGTGCTAAATTTAGACGGATGATTGATTATTCTATCCTCGACCAACATTCCTTATTAGCTTTCATTTTTTATCCTCGTAAGGATTTCACCTTCTGCCCGGGGAATGCCTTCGACCTGTCTGTCGCCGTGGGGGACCATGTTTCGATTTCGTGCCGTTTTTACATGGGTCATCACGAATGGCCATGGATCTTATTTTTCCATGGGAATGGTGAGGTAGTGAGCGATTATGATGAGATATCTCCTTCTTATCATCAAAAGAGGCTCAACTTAGCCGTTGCCGATTACAGGGGATATGGAGCCAGCAGCGGTATTCCGACCCTCACTGCTCTCATTCAGGATTCCCATCTCATCCTTAAAGAAGTGAGAGAGGAGCTATCGAGAAGAAATCTTAGAAGCGATCTGTGGGTCATGGGAAGGTCTCTGGGAAGTATCTCTGCCCTGGAGCTGGCCTACCAACATCAAGAGATGATAAAGGGGCTCATTATAGAGAGTGGTTTTCCCAGTGTCGTGCGGATCATTACTCATCTTGGTATGCCTGCCCGTGGTATTGATTTGAAAAAGATTGATCAGGGGTGTCTGGAGAGGATCAAAAAGATATTGGTTCCCACCCTGATCATTCATGGCGAGCACGATATGCTCGTCCCTCTCGAAAATGCGAGAGATATATATGAGCACCTTGGAACCCAGGAGAAAGAACTCCTCGTCATCCCTTCGGCTACCCATAATGACATTATGCTGGTTGGCTTCAAGGACTATTTCAAAGCTCTTCAGCGATTCATTGAGAGGACAGAATCGATCAAGAGGGTGGGATGATTGCTACCCGGTACCAGATCAGCCCCCGGGCGACTGTGGCGGATGCATTGTGAACCTTAACATCGCATTGAAAAGGCAGTTGGGCGTGCTTCCAAACCTTTACAATGCGGGTTCTGGGCATGTTTTATGGGTAACATGCGATGTCACCCAAGGTGACTTTCGCAATATGCTGGGCGACGGAGGAGCGGAACGTTTAAAGGTGCCGCCCTGCCTTCGTCCCGCAAGGCGGGACTACGCGCAGGCAGGTGTAAAGGTTCTCCAGCACACCCAACTGCCTTACGGAACGTTTTTTATCAACTGGCAGGGGTGAAGATACTGGAATCATAGACCAAGAATTGTAGGAGGGTGTCTACACGATGCGAATCAAGGCGAAAGGTATCCAGATGAATTATGAGCTCTCCGGGAAAAAGGGAGCTCCAGTGGTGGTTCTCAGCCATTCCCTGGGATGCAGTCTGACAATATGGGAGCCTCAGATGGACTCCTTAAACCTCCATTTTCAGGTGCTCCGTTACGACATCCGGGGCCACGGCCGCAGCGACGCGACACCGGGGGCATATACCCTTGAGCTGTTGGGGGAGGATGTCATTGGATTATTGGATGCGCTGAATATTGATCAAGTGCACTTTGTGGGGCTCTCCGTGGGCGGGATGATCGGTCAGTACCTCGCCCTTAATCATCTCCGTCGTCTCAAAAGCTTCGCTTTATGCGATACGGCTGCTGTGATTCCAGCGGACGCCCAACCTATATGGCAAGAGCGGATCGATGCAGCACGGGAGAAAGGCATGCAGTCTTCTGTGGACCAAACGATGGAGCGCTGGTTTACTCCATCCTTCCTCAGCCTGAACTCACCAAAGGTCGCTGCCATCCGTAAGGAATTCCTGGCCACGCCAGTGGAAGGTTACATCGGCTGCATGGAAGCGATCAGGAAGCTCAATTACCTGGACCGACTCTCGATGATCAAATTGCCTACCCTGATCATGGTGGGGGAAGACGATCCTGGAACGCCGGTGTCAGCTTCGGAAGCCATGCACAAGCGTATACCCGACTCAAGGTTGGTAGTACTTCGGTCTGCTCGTCACCTTTCCAACGTGGAGCAACCCGATGCCTTCAACGCTGCTTTGATAAAATTTCTAAAAGATCTCTGATTTCCTATTTCAAAAGAAGGCTCTACTCTTTCTTTTCCAACCTCGAGTCCTTCGTTTCCTCCTCGGTGACATCGGGTAACTCAGTTAGGTACTTGCAGAGAGGCAGCTTCTGAAAAATTTCTTCTTCTGGTTTATAAATGGTTAGGCTTAGGGTTTCTTTCTCACTGACGGGTGATTCCTTCTTCTCTTTCATACCATCATCTTACCCATCTGTTGGACTTCGATTCAACTATTTATTTCCTCACTCAATTCATTTCAAGCAGTCGCCTCAGTATCAGGTCATGGGACACCCTAACTCCCTTTGGATAGCTCAATGGCCTTCTCAAAAGATCTGTCCATATCTGGGAGATGGGTTATCTCAGGAACCACCTGGATATAGCGCACAATACCCTGTTTGTCTACGATGACCACAGAGCGTCCCAAAAGCATCAACCCTTCTGTCAAGAGTCCTGTAGCGCGTCCAAAATCCCCTTGCTTGTAATCAGATAAGTATTGTAGGTTTGTCAGTTTTGCCTCCTTGGCAAAGCGTTTTTGGGCAAATGGCGTATCGCGGCTGATGACAACGCGTTTGACACTCTGGGGCAGGATATTGCCCTTATCCACGAGGTAATGTGTCTGTTCTTCGCAGACTGGGGTGTCGAGAGATGGCACAATACTGAGAAAGAGAATGGACCCCCTCTCCTTCGACAAATCCACCCCTTCCATGGTCATCGCATTCACAAGCTCAACGGATGGCAAAGGTTTTCCGACGGATAAGGGAGAACCAATGAGCTTAATAGGATTTCCTCTAAAACTTACCTGTGTTCCAGGCTGCACCGTTGCTTGATCGAATGGAATTTTTGGCTGAACCGTGGCACAGCCAAGGATCAGAAACATCAAGGAAGATAGAAGAATCATATGCTCCTTTCTTAAATTCATATAAACCCCTCCTTTAACGGCACAATCAAATAGAACAAATAGAACCTCCGATCTTTATATAATCATCCTACCCATGGAATTCAATAAGTCTAAGGGTGAAGCATGTGCCCACCTCACACCTCAAAAATTTCTTCCTCAAGGGGAGTAAGGATCTCACAGCCGTTCTCGGTAACAACCACCGTGTTCTCAAATCCTGCTGAACCCTCTCCGGGGAAGACGATCTTGGGCTCCACAGCGAAAGTCATCCCCTTCTCCAAAGGATAGGGTTGACCTTGAGCCAGGAAGGGAACTTCGTTGAGCTCCAAGCCGATGCCGTGGCCGATGAAATGGGTCTGGAGTCCTGGTGGCCCCAGGTAACTCTCCCTGTAACCCAGTCTCTCTGCCAGGCGAAGGGTCTTGAAGAAAATGGCCTCGCAGTCTGCACCCGGCCGAACCTCATCGAGCACGGCATCATGAATCTCCCTACAGACGCTGTAAGCGTCAACAAATTTCTGTCCCATCTTCCCCATGGAAAACATCCGGGTCTGGTCCACCTGGTAGCCATGGTAACACGTTCCAAAGTCGACCAGGATCGGCTCATGGGCTCTCATGACCCGGAGGCTTGCTCCAACGGGAAAGGCTGGCGAGAGCCCCAGTCCTCCCATCGGGGAATCCGACTGGCTCACGATGCCCCCACTCGGACCGCTCAGCACATGCCAGGTGTAAGCCTCGTAGTTAAGTGACCTAACCCTGAGAAGCCCCTCGTGGCCGAACCTTTTTGCAGCAGCTTCCAGGAGACCACCAAACTGGATCTCGGTCATCCCCTCTTCGAGGATCTTTCTGCCCTCCTGATAAACCTTCCTTCCGATCTCGCCAGCCGCCCTCATGAGATCGATCTCGAAAGGGGATTTTATTTTGCGTGTATTTCGGAGGACCGGGGAAGCGTCTACAAACTTCGCACCTTGAAAGAGATCCTGGTACCTGAAGTAATCTCTCACAGGGAGGACGTCGAGCTCCAGGCCTAAACGATTCGGGAGCTTGCCAAAATGAGTCTGAATCAACGAAGGCAACTCACGGATCGATTTCAGTGTGACAACTTCATTAAGGGGCGACTCCACTTTGGCCCGCTCTAATTCCCTCCTGATCATGAGCAGCGGCTTTCCTTCTGAAGGTAGAAAAAGAAGACCATCCTGGGTGGTCCCGGAAAGATAGTAAAAGTCCATCTTCTGAATCACGAGCAACGCCTCTATCTCTTCCTTTTCCATACCCTTTCTCACCCGTTTCAGCCGGTCCTCTATCTCCTCCTGCGGCGTATACCGGAAACCCAGGGATTTGCTCAATTCCCGCAATTCATTTCTCACCCAGTCATTGTGATTCATCCTCGCTCCCTTCTTATCACTCTGTATCGAGAAGTATTATAACCAATATCTTTTCATGAGGAAATCGAACCTAAAAGTCTTGAAGTCCTTGGCTGGAAAAAGTTACAATTTTTTTTCATGAAACGATACGTCTCGATTGATCTGTTGAAGAATCTCCTCCGGAATAGGAATTTTGTATTGATTTCGTCCCTGGTAATCGGTCTCATCTGGGGAAAGGGGGCTCGATGGACGGAACCAATGACCCTGCCTGTTCTGGCTATTGTTATGACCCTCTCGACGATGAGTGTTCCTGGGAGTATTTTCCGTCCTTTTAGGAATCTTCTCCTTCCGGCAATGGTTGGGATAATCATGAACTATTTTGTCCTTGGACCTGCCCTGCTCGGCCTTAATGCTATTTTGATATCCGATGAAGCTCTCCGATTGGGTTTTGTCCTCATTGCTGCAGTGCCTCCTGCTGTAGCCGTCATCCCTTTCACATTCTTTTTGAAAGGTGATGAAACCCTCTCTCTCATAGGAACGACTGGGGCGTATCTGGGGGCTTTGATCATCATGCCGTGCAGCGCCCTCATCTTTCTTGGTCCGGGGCTGGTTGATCCTATGAGATTGCTCGTCATCCTGATTGAACTCATCCTTTTCCCTCTGGTCGCTTCTCGCATCCTTGTCAGAATCGGGATCGCCTCTCGTCTCGATTCGATCAAAGGAGCCATTACGAATTGGAGTTTTTTTCTCCTGACCTACACGATTGTAGGACTGAATCGCGACCTGATCCTGGGTCAACCCCTCTCTCTTCTTCCAGTCATTCTTATTGCTCTGGCAAGCACATTCTTGTTAGGATGGGCGATTGAAAAAATAGGAGTCGTTCTTCATCTTCCCCCAAAGGTATTGACCAGTCTTGTCCTCCTTGGTACCCTTAAGAACTACGGTCTGGCAGGCGGCCTGGCATTGGCCCTCTTCGGCAAGAAGACCTCAGTACCGGCAACCGTGTCAGCCGTTTTCATGATCGTTTACATCATCTGGCTCGAGTTGAAGCTAAGGACAACTCGTTAAACAAAAATGAAAGATTCAGAAGAGCGGATTTAAGAAGCTGGCTCAATGGATGTCTGAATCCAAATATCTTGTCTTCTTTGCTGGTGCGGACATCAGTTCTGTTAAGCATGGCAAAAAAAACAAAAAAGTGAGAGAGATCGTCGATCTTGGCAGAGTGATGGCTGCCCTAATAGAATACAAAAAATCAGAAGCTTCCATTGGAAGGGTTGCTCGAATAGGTGAAGTCTCAGTGAGGGCATGGGTGTTGGGAGATTAGGGATATTCGCGAACATCGGCATTTGATGATGTGCCTCCAGGCACAATTTTCAATTGAAGCAAAAGGATCTAAGGCGAGAGAATAGAAGAATCGGAGTTGGGGTGAGGAACGCAGAAGAGAAAAATGGCAAATGCGAAGAAGACATTTTGCCAGTTGGCTGTAAGTCTGACGAAGCGGCAGATTTGAAGAAGCATCTTACAATGCTTTAGAACCTACGCTCCACCCCCTGCTGAACGAACAGTTAAAGGAGAATTTAAACAAGAAAGGAAAGAGAAAATACTTTATTACGATTGCTTGACCCTCATTGTCCTATGATGGAAATGTCTCAAAGCTCAGATGTCAACGTTGCCAAACGGATCAATTGGAGAGTATCCGAAACAGCTCCTTGAGCGTTTTGGATCGAAACTGCCCAAACTAAGATGAGAGCAGAGGCCTCTCACCCCTTGGTGTATTTTTGATAGTTGCCCAGGCCCGTCTTTATTTGTTTGACAATGTCATACAATTGTCATATAAAAATAACATGATCTTGTGTGATGCATCCACTTTAATCCTGCTGGCAAAGATAGAGATGCTCGATACTTTTCTTGCAGATGTTGGCAGAAAAGTGGCGATCCCTGAAAAGGTCAAAGAAGAGGTACTCACGGGTTCGAGCCCGAATGGTCCCATGGTAGCAAAACTGGTTCAAGACAGGCGAATTGAGGTTTTGAAGATAAAAGACAGGAAACTCGTAAGAAGGCTCATGGAGGACTTCAATATTGATGAAGGGGAAGCGGAGATGTTAACGCTTGCCATTCAAGAAAAAGCATTGCTTGTCGCCACGGATGATAAGAACGCAATCAAAGCGTGCAAGATCATGAAATTGGACTTCACAACAGCCATTGCCATTTTGGTACGGGCCTGTGAGAAGGGTCTGATCCAGGCAGATGAAGCCTTTTTCAAGTTACAGAAACTCCAATCCTTTGCGAGATATAACAAGACAATTATCGAGACTGCAAGAAATCAGATAGAAGGAGCTGTTAAGTATGGCAAAAAAAACGATAAGCATACGAATGGATGATGAGGATTACCGCTTCCTATCAGTTTTGGCCAAAGAAGAACGGGAAAATATTTCTAAAAAGGTGAGAGAGCTCGTCGATCTTGGCAGGGTGATGCTTGCCATAGAAAAATATAAGAAATCAGAAGCTTCTATCGAAAGGGCCGCTCGAATAGCTGGAGTCTCCGTCTCAAAGATGATGGATATACTTCATGAGCACAATGTTGAAATGAATCTTCAGCACGAGGATTATCTAAGAGGATTGGACTCTCTCCGGAAGACTTGGTGAACGCCGTTAGAAAGGAGTCGGATTGACTGTAGAACCGATACCCCACCACGGGAGGAACTCAAGTTTCATTTATATCATCCACACAATGAATAGCGGGGCTTTCTAATGGGGTGAAGAACGAGAGGGAGCCGATCAGAGATCTTGCAATCCACACCTTTGATCCGCATTTTAAAGAGCAGGGATTTAATATATTGTAAATGGGGACACATCCCTTTTTTAATAGGAAGCTCAATACGTGAAATACTGAACCTTTAGGCAGACCCATAATCCGTCATCACTAATCAAAAACCCTGCAATTTCCTTGTCATGCTGAAACCTGTGCTGAACTCGTTTCAGCCTTTTTTCAGCATCTCTTATTAACACGAACGCATTAAATCATTTAACGTAGTGTAGCCCTTTATCCCGGCAGAGAAGTGATTATAGGCTCGGGATGTCGCCCATCAGCGTTAGCGCATAATCATTGACCCTTGGTCATGGCTCCATGGGCGCAGAAAGATTGGGCACAAGGCCCTTCACTACAAATTATTTATTGCGTTCGCATTAGTCATAAACCTTAGACCCTGAACTTGATTCAGGCCAGGGCTCAGGGCAACAATTATGGATTATGATAAACCCGGTATCATTTCTTTATCTGTGATATAATTCAAAGCAAAGATCGAATCTGCGGGGAAAGGGCCTTTGGAGTTTTGCGGAGGGCAATCCAACAAAGGGTGAGGAGGTGCAACATGAGACGAACATGCATGGTGGTTATTCTTGCTGTTCTTACTGCTTTGGCCGGCCCTGTATACGCCGATCAAAGCGCAGAAAAGATACTCGAAGCCATTGTTAAAATCCGGGCGATTATCCCGGCCGATGCACACACGGCCCGGACACTCGGGACAGAGCGCGAAGGGAATGGGGTGGTCATTGATTCAAAGGGTCATATTCTTACGATCGGCTACCTCATCGTTGAAGCCGAGGACATCCAGGTATTTCCGGCGGAAGGCAAAGCCGTCAAGGCCACCTTCGTGGGTTATGACTACAAAACAGGCTTTGGTCTTTTGCGAACAGAAGAACCTCTCGGTGTACCGCCCATGAAGCTGGGTCAATCCTCAGAAGTCAAAGAAGGGGATCCGGTTCTGGTCGCTGGCTATGGAGGCGGAGACTCGGCGCAAGCCGCACGGGTCATTAGCCGCAAGGAATTTGCAGGCTACTGGGAGTATCTTCTCGAGGATGCCATCTTCACTACGCCTCCCTATGCCAATTATGGCGGAGCCGCGCTGGTAGGCCGTGAAGGTCAACTCCTGGGTATCGGATCCCTCTTCACTCAGATCGTGATCCAGGGTTTCGGCTCAATTCCATGCAACCTATTTGTCCCAATCGATCATCTCAAGCCAATCCTGTCTGACCTGATCGCCAAAGGCCGTTCCCGTGAGGCGCCACGACCTTGGCTGGGCGTCAACGTGGAAGAGGCACACGAACGGGTTTTCGTCATTCAGGTGACACCGAAAGGGCCCGCTGAAGAAGCGGGTTTGAAACCGGGAGACATTATTCTCACAGTAGACGGAAAGGCAGTGAATGGCCTCGCTGATTTTTACCGTAAGGTTTGGGCCCTTGGCAATGCTGGGGTCGATGTCCCTCTCAGTGTCCTTCAGGGAATCCGGATCCGTGACATAAAGGTGCGCTCCATTGACCGCTACCAGTTTCTCCGACTCAAGCCCCAAAAAGCTATTTCTCTCTAAAAGTAGGACGATGAAGGACGGTAAGGAAATTCTATTGGTCAGATTCGCTTTTTAACATGGTTGGTTTTTAGGAATTGTTCGAGAACCTCGTAGGGCTGAGCGCCCACGACCGCCTGTTGATCGATCACAAAGGTTGGGACTGCTGTGATGCCCATTGCATGGGCACGGGACCAATCGGAATCAACGGCTTCCCTGAAGGCTCTCGATTCCAAGACTCGTCTTGCCTCTTTGTCAGGGAGCCCCACCGATTTCGCCAGAAGAACCATCTCCTCGGCTTTACCGATGTTTTTACCATCAACGAAATAGGCTCGAAAAACGGCTTCGTGAAACTGATCTCCCTTGCCTTTCGATTCTGCCCACTTGGCTAACTCCTGAGCCAGGCGGCTGTTATATGTCTTTTTTCGCTCGCCCAGAGGCAGGCCTAATTCATGCGCCACCTGCTTTAAACGCGACATCACTTTTCCGATGTCGACGGAACGACCTGCAAAAAGTTCCTCCAATGTCAGTCCATCTTCCGGTGTTTCGGGATGGAGAGGAAAAGCCGTCCACCGAATTTCAATCTCATAATTCTTGCGCAACCCATCAATACGCACGGTACTGAAATAGCACCAGGGTCAAACATAATCGGAGAATATTTCCAAAATCGCAGGTTCGGTCATGGCTTTCTCCCTTCAAACTTATTTCAGTCACTCTATGTCATTTAATCCGGGGTTGGCTACTTTTTCATCAACACCCATAATCCGCCGTCGGAGATGACTTCAACTTTTCCTTTCACATTGCTCTTCTGGATGTCTCTCCGTAACTGTTCTCCATTGACCTCCATCTTACCGATCTTGAGGTTGAGATCTCGTGATTTTTTTCCGATATCTTTAATCACGGTATCAGCGGTGAATTTCCCGAATCCTCCGCCGATGAAGGCAATGCCGTCCGTCCTCAGAACCCGATAGATTCCTGGAAAGTTGACTTCAAACAAGGAAGGGAAGAAAAAAGCTCCCCGAAAGATGGCGAGATCGATGCTATCTTCTTTCACCCCCGTCAAGGAAGGATCCGTCTCAATGATCTTGATTCTCTCCCCAAGCCTTCGATCTTTTGCTTCTTCACAAAAGAAATTCCCCATTCCTGGCGGGAAGGTCGCGATTAAAAAAGAACTGCCGATATTCTTTTGCTGCAAGGTAAATATGACTCCACAAAAAGGTCCAATTTCGAGAATGTCTCCGTCTTGACGGCCGTAGAGTTCCTGAATCTGTTGTGATAGATAGGGGTAAACGGGGTTCCAGAGGCGATCAATTTCTTGAATAAGATTCAAATCTATGGGGATCATATCATCACAGCGATAAAGCAAATGGCTCTCTGTGCAATATAAATGATTTTAAGAAATTGTCAATTTTTGAAAGAACCAAGCCACCATGATTCCTCGATTTCACAAATGTTATTAAGAAATTTGATGACATCGGTTTGAGTGGAGCCTGCTCTTCATCAAAATGAATCAGTGGCCAAGAAGAGTTCCCTGAATTATAATAACTTTTATGCCTTACCAATTTATACTTTTTATTACGAGTATTCAATCTATACTCTTTTTAGCACACTGGCTTTTGTACAAAACGCTGGTGCGTTTTTTAGTGCATTCAAATCCGACCGTTCTATTGACCCTGAAAATTGCCTTGAGTTTATTATCCGTAAGTCTTGTTTCGGTCTCTTTCCTCGCCTTCCGTTATTCGAACATCTTGGTGCGGCTCCTCTACACGGTTGCTGCATCCTGGTTGGGAATTTTGTACTTTCTCGTTTTAGTATCATCCCTTTCCTGGCTTGTATACGTATTCGCTAAACTCCTTCACCTTTCCTTGGACCAGAGAATACTGACAGAAATATTGTTCGGTGCGGCCATACTGGCAAGCCTCTATGGAGTCATCAACTCAGGGATGATCCGCATTACCCGCATTAACCTGGAACTTCCTCATTTACCTCCTCAATGGCGAGGAAAGACGGCTGTCTGGGTGAGCGATACGCATTTAGGCCAGGTGAGGAATTACAATTTTGCCAAGCATATTGCCGCAATGGTCCAAGATTTACATCCGGATATCCTTTTCATCGGTGGGGACCTATATGATGGCGTGGCTGGTGATCTGGATAAAATGATAGAACCCTTTTCCCGGATCTCCGCTCCGCAGGGTGCCTATTTTATTACCGGGAACCATGAGGAATTTTCTGATAATACCAGGTACCTCCAGGCAGTCAGACACGCGGGGATACGGGTATTAAATAACGAAATGATCAACCTAAATGGTCTGCAGATCATAGGGGTCGATTACAGGGATTCGAGAAATGAACACCAATTTAGAATGATCCTGAGGCAAATGGGCATAGACCGAGATCAGCCCAGTATCTTGTTGAAACACGCCCCTCAAAATTTGCAGGTCGCGAAGGAGGAGGGAATTTCGTTACAGCTTTCAGGACACACTCACCAGGGTCAGGTTTTCCTTTTTAAATGGATCACGTCTCGTGTTTATCACGGCTACGATTATGGATTAAAATGGTTTGGTGGCTTATTGGTCTATACCTCCAGCGGGGCGGGCACGTGGGGTCCTCCGATGCGAGTGGATACCAACCCGGAGATTGTGGTCATAAGGCTTCAATAAAAAAGGTGGAAAACGTCATACTTCTTAACTCTCCTCGGTTTGAAAGTGACCTGGATTTGTTTTATATACTGCCCAAGTGGGGTTTTCAAGATAAACAGTCCTTTTACTATCTCTGAAAAGATGTTCTGACGCGGCGACAGATTGGTCGCCGTTTTGATATCGGGAAGAATTGTTTCCCGACAGTCAGGAGAGGAGAATTTAATTTATGAAAGGAGGTGAAGAGATGCGTTTAATCAAATTCGTTTTAACTCTACTTATTGCAGTAGCATTTGCAGGCAGCGCCTTTGCTGTTTCCTCAGGGAAAACGGTTGAATATGCGGATGGATCTGCTGGCAAGGTCATATTTGACGGCAAAATACATGCAGAAAAGGGTTTGAAATGCACCGACTGCCATTCAAAGATCTTTCCGATGAAAAAGGGGGCAACGATCACAATGGCAGATATGAACGCCGGCAAGTACTGCGGCACGTGCCATGACGGCGGGAAGGCTTTCAAATCAAGCGATCCAGCGAATTGTGGAAGATGCCATAAGAAATAGGATGGCTGAAACGCCAAAAGCCCCCGAAAATTTCGGGGGCTTTTTTATTAATGAGAAGGATATTAGCCCATGGACAAGGACCTAAACGAAAAGATAGAAATCTTTGCCAAGCTATTATATCAGTCTCGCTACCCCGTTTTCTTCACAGGAGCCGGGATCAGTACAGAATCAGGTCTCCCTGATTTTAGGGGACCGGATGGAATGTGGACCCGTCAGGAGAAAGGCCTTGCACCAAAACCCGTCAGCAGGCCATGGGATTCCTTCGAGCCAAATAGCGGCCACCTCGCCATCGTTGAGCTCCAGAAGATTGGAAAGCTAAAATTCTTGATTTCGCAGAATGTGGATAATCTCCATCTGAAATCAGGAATCCCGCCTGATCTGCTCGCAGAATTGCACGGGAACATCACAAAGCTTCGATGCAAGGGGTGTGGAAATACCGTTGATCGCTCAACAGCCAAAACGATCTGTCAGTGCGGTGGGACATTGACCTCCAGCGTTGTTAATTTTGGTCAGGCCCTTCCGGAGAAGGATCTCATCTTATCTTTTGATCATTCAAGAAAGAGCGATCTTTTTGTCGTGGTCGGTTCCAGTCTTGTTGTAACACCGGCCGCTGACATGCCAGAAGAGGCTCTTCGTTCTGGTGCAAAGCTTGTCATCATCAATGAGGGCAAAACACCTTTTGACGTTCATGCCCATCTGAGATTCTACGAAAAGGTCGGCGAGGTGCTGCCCAGAGCGATGGAGCGACTAAAAATATTGATGGGCCTTGAATAGAAAACAAAAAGGTCAAGTTTTAGTGTAAAGGTTAACAGTTTTTACGCCTTGTCAATAATCATGATAGTTGTATTTGGCCATGACTTCCTTCTCTGAAAAGGGGATATGAACCATCCTCCTCACGGAGGACGTATTAGCAGATACCATACGATTGGTTATTAGTAAATGAGCTATTTTCAGGGGAAGTCATGATTTTTAAATCTTGTCATCAAATAGAACACTTCAAGCAGTCATCGGTAAAATAAAATTTCATATTAGGATCACGAGGCATAGAAAATAATTCTTATTGAAGTTTCAATCCAAAATTAGTAGACTTTTATCAAACCATAGGGTTTTAAACCAACCTCCCAGCTAACCTTCGGGAGATTCCATGACTACACAAGAAATAAAACGCAAGCTCACAGCCATCCTGAGTGCAGATGTCAAAGGTTACAGCCGCCTCATGGGGAAAGATGAGGTTGGAACCATCCAAACCCTCAACACTTACAAAGAGGTGATGGCTGGCCTCATTCAGCATCACCATGGCCGGGTGGTGGATGCCCCAGGGGATAACCTTCTGGCTGAGTTTGCGAGTGTGGTGGATACGGTTCAATGTGCGGTAGAAATTCAGAAAGAACTCAAAGTCCGAAATGACAAGTTGCCTCTAAACCGCAGGATGGAGTTTCGCATCGGGATTAATCTTGGGGACGTGGTCGAGGAGGAAGATAAGATCTTTGGAGATGGGGTAAACATTGCAGCTCGAATGGAGAGTTTGGCTGAAGGAGGGGGTATCCGTATTTCTGGAATCGTCTATGACCAGGTAAAGAACAAGCTGACCTTGAGATATGAATTCGTTGGGAAGCACGCTGTAAAAAACATCGCAGACCCCGTACGGGTATACCGGGTACTGATGGAACCCGAAACATCGGTTTCGGCAGTGAGTAGATGGAAAAGAGTGGGGTTCAATTATTGGAAACGGATACATCCTGTTTTTAAAGTTCTCATAGCATTGGTGGCAGCGGCCAACGTCGTTTGGCAGTTCTACCCACACCTGCGTCCTTCTCGGCCACCCGTTGAGGGAGTTTCCAAAGAAAAAATGGTTCTCTCCTTACCAGATAAGCCCTCCATTGCCGTGCTGCCATTCGTCAACATGAGCGGGGACCCAAAGCAGGAGTTCTTCAGCGAAGGGATCACCGAGGACATCATCACAGCCCTTTCCAAGGTACCCATGCTGTTTGTAATTGCCCGTAATTCGACGTTCACCTACAAGGGAAAACCGGTGAAGGTCAAGCAGATAAGTGAAGAACTGGGGGTTCAGTACGTACTGGAGGAAAGTGTCCAGAGGTCTGCTGACCGCCTTCGGATCACAGCCCAGTTGATCGATGCACTTACAGGGCATCACATTTTGGCCGAGCGCTACGATCGTGATCTGAAAGACATCTTTGCGCTGCAGGATGAGGTTACACGCAACATACTTACGGCTATGCAAGTGAAAATTACGGAGGGAGAGCAAGCCCTGCATCGCGACAAGGGGCTACGAAATCTCAATTGCTATTTGAAGTTGTTGGAAGGGAAAAATTACTCGGATCGCTTCGATATCGAGGGCAACAACTTGGCCCGGCGGATGGGAGAAGAGGCTCTTGTTATGTGCCCAGAGTCTTCATCAGCTTATGATCTCCTGGCTACTACCCACATGATGGATTACTGGCTTGGCTCTGGCAAGTCCCCTCGGGAGTCTCTTGAGAAAGCTATTGAACTGGCACAAAAGGCCATTGCACTGGATGGTACCTATGCTCAGCCCCACGGTTTGTTGAGCTTCCTCTATTCCATAAAGAGAGAGCACGAGAAGGCGCTTGCCGAGGGGGAACGGGCTGTGGCTCTTGATCCTAACGGGGCGGATGTTCATGCATGGTATGCCATGAGTCTGAGCTTTGCAGGGAGGCCGGAAGAAGCCATTCCATTGTTTCAAAAAGCAATCCGACTCAACCCTTTCGGTCCGACCTGGTACTTTTTTAACCTCGGGAATGCCCTCGGGAATACGAGACGGTTTGAGGAGGCAGTCTTGGCATATAAGAAGGCGCTTCAGCGCTCTCCTGATAATTTACTCGCTCATGTTCTCTTGGCCACTACATACAGTATGATGGGCCGTGAGAAGGAGGCCCGCGCCGAAGCTGCAGAAGTTCTTAGGATAAATCCAAAGTTCTCCCTGGATTACTTTGTAAAGACCCTTCCATACAAGGATCAAAAAGTAATAAATAACCTTATTGACGGTTTGCGCAAAGCGGGCCTGAAGTGAGACTTAGGAAGTTTCCGCAGGGGACTGGCAAAGATAAAGGTATTCAAGGCAGTGGTAAAGGTCCGGGAATCGCGAAATGCAATGCGATATTGCTAGGCAAGAGCTAACCCTACCCTAGGATAACGGGAACTTCTGAGTTTAAGGAATGCGCAACCAAATGCTAACTCAGAAAGGCAGGGACATTTTGGCTGCCTTTTTTGATATCTATATATTGTGGTTAAGGTATTTGGGTAAAAAGTATAGATATCCGCTATAGATGCGCACTCTTCGATACCTCGGAAAAGTTACGATTTGATATTCATATATCAATTTAAACTGTCCAAAAGAAGGCCGGAAATTCGATTACTCAGGAGGCATGATGCACTCTTTCATCACTCAATAATTGTTGATTGTTGGGCTTTGGAATATTTGAAGGTGGGTAGGTGTAGTCGCCAGCTCTACCGGACATTCGAGTATGAATCTTTTGCTATCGCAACAAGCCCCGGTATAATCGCTTCAACTTGTTCAGACATTTCGGATGGAGCAATCTCTTTCCCCCCTCCCATTTGATAAGAGTAAACCCCGTTAGAAATTCCAGCGGGGCATTATTTCTAACGGGGTAAATTCGTGGATGGCGATGTCCTTGGCGAATTCCCTAATCAAAAGACCTTTCTCTTTTCTGTGCTCTCTGATATAATCCGTAAAGGTTTTGGGGCTCTTGGGGTAGGACGGGTTGAAGTTCAGCTGGCTCTGGGCTTCGAGAAGGAGTAAGCTGGTGAGGGACCCGGAAGGAAAACGCCCGCAGGGCAGAGGATTTCTTTCAGGAATTGTCTTTCCAGGGTGTCCGGTCGAGAAGAGGAGGTGAAAGGGCGATGATAAAGTTTTTGTTCGGAGTGATCGTTGGCATTCTCATCTTCTTTTTCTTCCTCTGGTTCGGGGGTGGGAAGACCGTGAAGAAGATCGGAGAGGGTTTAACAGATACCGGCAAGAAGATGGAGGTCTTGGAAGAGACGATCAAGAAGGAAAAGGAAGATGTGGGCAAGGGATTGCAAAAGAAATTCTTTAAAGAGGAGAAGGAGTTCCAGAAGAAAAGTCAATAACTGATCGAGAAGTCCTCAAATTCGCCAGTATAATCCTCCCAAGTGGTATAGACCCTTGTCACCCTTGCCTCAGATGGACCTCGATGGCACCATTGGATGACCTTCTCAACTTTGTCCTTATCCCCTTCAAAGACGGCCTCGACACGACCATCCCTGCGATTTTTGACCCAGCCATTGACTCCCAGTCTAAGAGCCGTCTCTTGAGTATGGGAGCGGAAGAAGACCCCCTGGACCCTTCCTTCAACGATCACGTGTCCCCTCACCCTTTCCATATCGTTTCAAAAATTATCATAGGATCTTCTCAAAATCAATGATGAAATCAAATCCAAAGAACAAATTTGACTTGAAAAGATGGAGTTGAATCGATTAGAATTTTATTTGTTTTATTTTTACTGAAAGGGCGAATGGTTTCAGGGGATGAAGAGACTCTATCTGGGCATCGATGTCGGTTCTGTGAGTGCTAATACCGTCATCATGGATGATCATCAGGAGGTGTTGGAGGAGCATTACACCCGAATCAAGGGCCAGCCTCTCCAAACTGTTCAGAAGATATTGGAAGAGATCCTCCGACGGATCCCAATCGAACAGTTCCAGACGATTTCTTTTACAGGGATCGGAGGAAAACTTCTTTCAGAAATCTTGGGCGGGAATTTCGTCAACGAGATTATTGCCCAGGCAAAGGCCGTTCAACATCTTTATCCCGAGGTCAGGACGATCATCGATATCGGGGGAGAGGACTCCAAACTCATCGTCGTTGAGGAGGAAGGAGGTCATCTCAAGATCAGCGACTTCTCAATGAATACCCTCTGCGCTGCCGGCACTGGATCCTTTCTGGATCAGCAGGCCAGCCGGCTGGGTCTGACGATTGAGGAATTTGGAGAGCTTGCCCTGAAATCAACGAACCCACCCCGCATTGCAGGACGGTGCAGCGTCTTCGCAAAATCGGATATGATCCATCTGCAACAGATCGCCACACCGGATTACGACATCGTCGCTGGCCTCTGCTATGCCCTGGCAAGAAATTTCAAGAGCAACATCGGCAAGGGAAAGACCTTTGTGAAGCCCATCTCCTTCCAAGGGGGTGTGGCGGCCAATGTGGGGATGCGAAGAGCCTTCATGGATGTCTTGGAGCTTTCCAACGGAGAGCTCATCATCCCAAAATATTTTACTTCGATGGGAGCCATCGGCGCTATATGGGTGACGCACGAAAACAAAGAGAGCAAAAAGGGCTGGGCCGGCCTCAGCCGCCTGAACCAATATCTCCAAGAACATCAGGAAGAACAGACTACATTAAAGCGCCTCTGTCTCTCCTCCCGTCATCTCATTTCACCCCCACCGCAGCCCTCCCCCGTCAAGGGGGAGGGGAATAAGCTTGGTGTAGCAAGGGGAGAGAAGCCCGAGGCTTATCTCGGATTGGATGTGGGCTCGATCAGCACCAATCTGGTCGTGATCGACCGCGAAAAGAGGGTTCTCTCCAAGCGATATCTGATGACCGCTGGACGACCTATCGAGGCGGTTCGCATCGGCCTTCAGGAGATTGGTGAGGAGATTGGGGACCGGGTGGAGATCAAAGGGGTCGGAACGACCGGTTCCGGCCGTTACCTCACTGCAGATTTCGTCGGAGCGGATCTGGTGCGGAATGAAATTACCGCTCAGGCCACTGCAGCGGTTCACATCGACCCGGGCGTCGATACGATCTTTGAAATCGGAGGACAGGACTCAAAATATATCAGCCTCGACAATGGTGTGGTGGTTGATTTCGAGATGAACAAGGTTTGCGCGGCAGGGACCGGTTCTTTTCTGGAAGAGCAGGCTGAGAAACTGGATATTTCTATTAAGGAAGAATTTGGCGGACTTGCCCTCTCCGCCGCGGAGCCGGTGAGGATGGGCGAGCGGTGTACGGTATTCATCGAGTCCGATCTGGTCCATCACCAACAGAGGGGTGCCAAAAAGGATGACCTGGTTGCTGGGCTGAGTTACTCGATTGTTCAGAATTACCTTAACCGGGTGGTCGGAGACCGCCGGATCGGGACCCAAATCTTCTTCCAGGGTGGAACCGCTTTCAATAAAGGAGTGGTCGCTGCCTTTGAAAAGGTTCTCGATAAGGAGATCATCGTTCCTGAAAATCACGATGTGACAGGCGCGATCGGGGTCGCCATTTTGGCCTTGGAGGAGCGGACCTGGGAGAGATCAAGTTTCAAAGGATTTGACTTGAGCCAGCGCCGGTATGAACAATCCTCCTTTGAATGCAAGGGTTGTCCCAATCTCTGCCTCATCCGAAAAGTAAGCGTGGAAGGAGAGAAACCCCTCTTTTATGGAAGCCGATGTGAGAAGTACGATGTCATTAAACGGACGAAGGGGTCAGACGTACCTGACCTCTTTAGTGAAAGGGAGAAGATGCTTTTTGCTCCCTATGAAGGGGAGGAGCAGCTTCCTCAAAATGCCCCGGAGATTGGGGTACCCAGGATTCTTTATTTTCACGAGATGTTTCCTTTCTGGAGAGCATTCTTTACGGAACTGGGTTATCGCGTCATTCTTTCCGATGCGACGAACAAGGAACTGATTCGAAAAGGGGTGGAGAATGTTGTCTCGGAAACCTGTTTCCCTGTTAAAGTGAGCCATGGCCATGTCCTCAACCTTTTAGAAAAAGGTGTAAAGAAGATCTTTCTGCCGAGCATCGTCAACCTCAAACCTTCCCACCCGGAAATCCCAAATACCTCTGCTTGTCCTTATGCACAATCCTTCCCCTATGCTGTTCCTTCGTCCATCGATTTCAAGAGGAAGGATGTGAAGATCCTTCAGCCTATCCTCCACTTGGGTTTTGGGAGAGAATATTTAGAGAAGGAACTGATCCAGTTTGGTGAATCACTCCACCGAGGATCCAAGCGAATGAAGAAGGCGCTGGAGAAGGCCGAAAGATTCCAGGCCCAGTTTTATCAATCCCTACTCCATCGTGGAAAAGAGGTTTTGGATCGGGTTGACCCCAACGATAAGGTCATGGTGATCGTGGGGAGGCCTTACAACTCCTGTGACTCAGCGGTGAACCTTGAGATTCCAAAAAAACTGCGAGATTTAGGGGTGCTGGCCATTCCCATGGACTTTCTTCCTCTGGAATCTGTTGCACCTTCTGAAGAGATTCGGGAGATGTATTGGCGATACGGCCAGAGGATCTTGGCCGCTGGAAAGATCATCAAAAAAGATCCCAGACTTTATGCGGTCTATATTACTAATTTTGGTTGCGGCCCGGATTCTTTCATCACCCATTTCTTCAGGGATTTATCCAAAGGGAAGCCCTATCTCCAATTGGAAATCGATGAGCACAGCGCGGATGCAGGGGCCATCACACGATGCGAAGCCTTCTTAGATAGCTTGAAAAATGTGGAGGTGAAACCGGTTCCCTCTTTGAGAAGAGAGAAGGCAAAGACCGACCGAACCAAAAAGATTTACATTCCCTATATGTGTGATCATTCCTTTGCTGTCGCAGCGGCTTTCAAGGCTTGTGGCGTAGACGCCGATGTCTTCCCTGAATCGGACGAAGAAACGCTTTATTGGGGAAGAAAACTCACCTCAGGCAAAGAATGTTATCCCTGTATCCTGACCACGGGCGATATGGTCAAGTTGGTGAAGGATCCTCATTTTGATCACCAGCGGGCCGCCTTCTTCATGCCCTCTGGTAATGGACCTTGCCGGTTTGGACAATACCATCGCTTTCATCGCCTCGTTCTGGATGACTTGGGTTTTCACCATGTCCCCATCTACTCGCCCAATCAGGATGAAACGCTTTATAGTGACCTGGGCATCATGGGTTCTCAATTCACCCGCTTGGGGTGGCAGGGAATTGTCGCGGTGGACCTCTTGATGAAAAAACTCTTGGAGACCCGGCCCTACGAGAAGGAGAAGGGGAAAACGGATCAGGTCTATCAGGAGTCTTTAAACAGAGTCTGCGAAGCGATCCTCAAGGGAGACGATTTGGAAGAAGCTCTTCAGAAGAGCATCGAGGATTTCAATCAGATTGAGGTGGATGGACTGGGAACAAAGCCCCTGATTGGAATTGTCGGAGAGATCTTTGTTCGGCTCAACCGGTTTGCCAATGAGAACGTCATCCGAAAGATCGAACAGTTTGGAGGAGAGGCATGGATCGCCCCTCTGACGGAATGGATTCTCTATGTCAACACCATTGCCAAAAAGAGGAGTCTCAAAAATAGATCCTTTTCGAATCTTTTAAAAGTTTTTTTTACAGACTATTATCAGAAGAAGGACGAACACCATTTAGAGGAAGTATTTAAACACCACCTCAGAAACTTTGGTGAGCCAAAAACCAAATCCATTTTCAGAAATGCCAAGCCTTATTTGGATTCCTCCTTTGAAGGAGAAGCGATCCTCTCCGTTGGAAAGACGATCGATTTTGCCAAAAGGGGCGCCAGTGGAATTGTCAATATCATGCCATTTACTTGCATGCCTGGGACGATTGTGAGCACCTTACTTAAACGATATCGAGAAGAAAATAGTAATATCCCCATCCTCAACATGGCTTATGATGGGCAGGAGCAAACCAACACATTAACCCGCCTTGAAGCCTTCATGTATCAAGCCAAGGAATTCCAAAACAGAAAGAATAAGGCAATTTAACTCCTCGAAATTTAAGGATATTTATTTTTTATCCACTTTGTTAAAAAAATCACTTTTTTTATTGACTTTTTTAAAAGGGGAATGATATAAGGTGAATCAGTATTACCAATATAAGATCTCGAAATATGAAATGGATTCAATTTGTACTGATTCTTTTTTTACTTCCGGGTCTTCCTCTGTTTCAAATGGACCAGGCCATTGATATTGGTTGGTTAGTTTGCGAAAACTCCCTTGTTACAAAATCAGAAATGAATGATCCTTCTATCGAACAGAATTTATGGTTCGACTTAGAACCTCCATCTTATTTTTTCAATCAAGTTAAATTTTTCTTTCAATTGAAGAACCCTTTATCTGTTTTACTTTCCTATTTTCAGGGGACCTCTCCTTTCTGGAGACCTCCTCCTGACTTTTATCCTTCCTCGTCTTGATCACCCTTTAAAAGGGAAGGGGTTCCAGATTTAAATGAGGACCTTTCCATACATTATCAGGAGGTAAATGGATATGAAGATGGATAATTGGACATTCGGAATTTCAATGATCGTCGTTGGAATGGGAGGAACACTCCTGACACTCTGGATCTTGAGCCTGTGCATGAGTGTTCTAAAAAAGTTCTTCCCTTATAGAAAAGAAGAATAGGGCAAGTACGCAAAAAAGGAGGGATCAAACATGTTAGATGCGATTTTAGGCGGATTGAATGGACTCATTGCGGGATTTGTCAGTCTCCATTGGTCTAATCCGGTCATGATTATAGTAGGACTCATTCTCCTTTATTTAGGTATCAAGAAAGATTTTGAGCCATTACTCCTTGTGCCCATAGGGTTTGGGTGCATCCTGGTTAATATTCCATTGGCTGGGCTTATGGAGGAAGGAGGCTTTCTCAAAATCATCTATGATGCAGGTGTCTTAACGGAGGTATTTCCTCTTCTCATATTTGTCGGGATTGGTGCGATGACCGATTTTGGCCCTCTTCTGGAGAATCCGAAGATTTTCCTACTTGGAGCGGCAGGACAATTTGGGATTTTTCTAACTTTGGCATTAGCATTGGCTTTAGGTTTTACAAAGTTGGAAGCTGTCTCCATCGGGATCATCGGTGCCTGCGATGGCCCGACTGCGATTTATGTCACCTCTAAGTATGCTCCTCACCTCTTAGGTGCCGTCTCCGTAGCCGCCTATTCCTATATGTCTTTGGTCCCTGTTTTTCAGCCTCCTATTATGAAGCTTCTCACCACTAAGAAAGAAAGGATGATCAATATGGGGGTCGTTAGAAAGTCGGCTTCAAAAACGACGAAGATCCTCTTTCCCTTAGTGGTTACAGTCATAGGAGGCCTCATCGCACCCAAAGGGTTGATCCTTTTGGGAACGATTATGTTGGGAAATCTCATGAAGGAGTGCGGGGTCGTGAGCCGACTCACCAAGGCTTCTGAAAATGAAATTGCAAACATTGTTACTCTCCTTTTGGGAATCTCCATCGGAGCGACCATGGATGGCAAGGTGTTTATAACACCCCAGACACTGATCATCCTGGCACTGGGATTTTTGGCCATCTGCCTCGATACAGCCTGTGGTGTTTTGTTTGGAAAAGTGATGAATTTTTTATCAGGCGGCAAGATTAATCCTCTCATCGGAGCAGCCGGGATTTCAGCCTATCCGATGTCAGCAAGAGTGGTCCAAAAGGAAGGCCAAAAATATAATCCCAAAAATTATCTCCTGATGCATGCCATGGGATCCAACACCGGTGGCCAAGTTGGTTCTGTAATGGCCGCAGCGGTCATGCTCTCGATTCTGAAAGGCATGGGGATCATCTGATTTTGATTGTGGAACGCAAAAAACGAAGGGCGGGGGGTAATCTTCCCGCTCTTTTTATTCTAAAGGAGTAAACCCCGTTAGAAATTCCAGCGGGGCACTCGCCGCGCAAGCGCTGGCGCAGCGGGTTAAACCCCGCCGGAATTATTCTAAAATCTAACCCCGCTGCAGAGCAGCGGGGCATTATTTCTAACGGGGTAAAGTAGATCTGGTTAAAAGGCTTGTGTGATGGGTTAAAATGAAAGCATAGTGGTTGTAATAGGAGTCAATTTAGTCCAATTCGGAACGAAATGGGGGATAGTGGCGAATAAATGCATTTTGACCTGAGTTTAATTTACATAATTGTCCAGGTCATCTTTTTAGAGGGCATCCTTTCCATTGATAATGCGGCTGTCCTGGGTGCCATGGTGTCTGTGCTTCCGGCAAAAGACAGGGTTCCCTGGCCAGGCCCTCTCAAATTCCTTGGAACTCCAGTTCACCGCATCCTGGGCGGGCAACGATCTGCTGCTCTTAAGGTGGGACTCCTGGGTGCTTATCTTGGCCGTGGTCTCATGCTTGTCATGGCCAATTTTGTCATCCACAACCACTATCTTAAAATTTTGGGTGCGGCCTATTTAATCAAACTCGCCTTTGAGAATCTGGGTGAAGCAGAAGCTGGCGAGGAGGATCAGGTCAGAGCCAAGAGAATGGAGGGCAAAACCTTTTGGAGCGTGGTCATAGCCGTGGAGTTAGCCGATCTGGCCTTTTCCCTTGACAACGTGGTGGCTGTGGTCGCACTCTCTAATAACCTGTACATCGTGATGTTTGGCGTGTTTATGGGCATCCTCACCATGCGCTTCGCAGCAGGCATATTTACGTGGATGATCCTCAGAGAGCCCATTCTCAAACCAGCGGCTTACCTGGTAGTCTTCAATATCGGCGCGGAGTTGCTGCTGGATGAGTTTCTGGGGATAGAGGTTGGTGCCGGGCTGAAATTCGTGATCTCTGCCGGAACCCTGATCCTGTTCGTGGTTTATGCTCGCCTCAAGCCCTTGCATGTCTTTCAGCCCGTCTTCGATTGGGTGGGAGTGGGAATGGCCAATATCAACGAGCTTTTTGATTGGGCTTTGGTACCTGTAGTCCTCGTCATTAAGATTTTATTCAAAGGGATTTTCTTTGTTTTACGTCCCATCATCAATCTCTTCAATCCCAATCGGTAATTGTATCACAGGAAGACCGGGTGGCTTTCGGCAAAGATCGGCATGAAAAGAGAAAAGGAGCAGATAAACGATAGCCCACTTGCAACATATTTGTTTTCTGTTCTAATGACCTTCAAATGATCCCTCTCGAATCCTTCTTGAGAGGGCTTTTTATTCTCTTGTGAATTTCTCGTTAATTTTTTAAGATAATATCCAAAAGCCTAAATCCAAATCTCAAAATCCCTGCCTCTGTCCCGCAAGGAGGGACTTCGCGCAGGCAGGCAAATGTCAAATGAATGTCAAGTGAAAGAAGTACATGGAAGAATGGAATGATGGAACATTGGAATATTGGGTTGGAAAAAAAAGAATCCTTCCTTTTACGCATCATTCCATCTTTCCAACATTCCATTACTCCAGAATGATCTTTATTAGATTTTGAACTTTGGCATTTGACATTTCGGATTTAAGTCAGGGGGTTTGCATGAAGAAACCTTTGGTTGGAATTCTGATGGGAAGTGAGAGTGATCTGCCGGTCATGGAAAGGGCGGCAGAAGTTTTAAAAGAGATGGGAGTTCCCTATGAAATGGAAATCAGCTCAGCCCATCGACTGCCTGATAAGACGGTCCGTTATGCCAAGGCTGCGAGAAAGCGTGGGATTGAAGTATTGATTGCAGGGGCAGGGATGGCTGCCCATCTTGCAGGGGTTCTGGCCAGCCATACCACTCTCCCTGTCATCGGGGTCCCAATAAAATCGGGGGCGCTCAATGGTGCGGACGCCCTCTACTCCACTGTCCAAATGCCTCCTGGAGTTCCCGTCGCAACGGTAGGAATTGATGGAGCAAAGAATGCAGCCTACCTGGCCTGTGAAATCCTTTCTATCAAATATCCCGAGATCGCCAAGAAATTAATGGATTTCAGATCCAAGATGAGAAAATCTTTGGAGGAGAAATCGAAAGCCTTAAAGCAAAGAAAAGCACGATGAAAGATGTGGAAGCGATCCTTCATGCTGCAGAGATCATCAAACGCGGAGGGATCGTTGCCTTTCCAACAGAGACGGTTTATGGTTTGGGAGCGGATGCCTTTAATCCCCTTGCTGTGGCTCGGGTCTTTGAGGCCAAGAGAAGGCCCTATTTCGACCCGTTGATCGTCCATGTCGTCAATCCAGCCGATGTGGAGAAGCTGGTCAAACAAATTCCATCGAATGCCAAAAAATTGATAGAAAGATTCTGGCCTGGGCCGCTGACGGTTGTTCTTTTAAAGAGAGAGGAGGTCCCTGATATTGTAACGGCCGGCCTTCCATCAGTTGCCATCCGGATGCCGAAGCATGAAATGGCATTGAGTTTAATCAAGCTGGCGGATTGCCCTATTGCCGCACCGAGTGCCAATCTCTTTGGCTATTCAAGCCCGACCACGGCTGAGCACGTTCGCGAACAACTGGGTGCCCAGATTGATCTCATTCTGGATGGAGGACCCTGTGAGGTAGGAGTGGAGTCCACCATTGTCTCTTTTTTAGAACGGAAGCCTAAGTTGTTAAGACCTGGCGGGGTGTCGCTCGAAGAAATCGAATCCATCATTGGAAACGTGGAGGTTAGTCCGACCGAAGAAACCAGGCCCTCTGCTCCGGGCATGCTGCCAAGACATTATGCACCACGAACGCCGATCATACTCGATCGGCATGAGCGAAATTTCAGTTCGTATCAAGACGGGAAGATTGGATTCCTTGCCTTTCGGGAACCTGAGAGGTCTTCAAAGATGGATCACATCGAAGTTCTTTCAAAAAGGGGGGACCTCAGAGAAGCGGCGGCAAACCTCTTTGCAGCCATCCGGCGCTTGGATGCTTTAAACCTGGACTTGATTGTGGCCGAGCCTGTCCCTGAAGTTGGATTGGGGCGGGCGATCATGGATCGCCTCCGCCGAGCCAGCCGCAATCCCCGGGCTCGCCTCCCCCGGCGGGAGGGGATTCACCCTGTTAGATAGAAGATTTCTTGAATAACAAGGCTGAATAGACAACCTTATCTAACAGGGTGAAGGGGAGGGGGAGTAAACCCCGTTAGAAATCCAGCGGGGCATTATTTCTAACGGGGTAAAGTGGAGAATGAGGTATGATTCCGATGAGAAAAATCATCTTGAGTAGTTTATTCTTCCTTTTGCTTTCCACTGTCTGCCTTTCTTATTCCTTCGGATTGCCGGCAGAGGATGTTCAATTAGTAACCGACGCCCAATACTTTCAGGTTGCACAGAAGATGATGCAGGAGGCCGAGACATCGATTCAGGTGATGATGTTTGAGATGGGATACTATGATGAATATTCTAATACCCCTTCCAATTTACTCATCAAAGGGTTGATCAATGCCAAGAAGAGGGGGGTGAAGGTCGAGGTGATCTTAGAAGTCAGAGAGGGAGAGGATCGGACGACCAAGCGAAATCGCCATACCGGAAAGATTCTCACGGAAGGGGGTGTGGAAGTGATTTATGATTCACCCTCTAAAACCACCCACGCTAAATTAATGGTTGTGGATCGACATCTCACCCTTTTGGGGAGCACAAACTGGACCTACTATGCCCTGACCAGCAATAACGAAGTCTCCGTCCTCATTCGATCGAAAGAGTTGGCCAAAGAACTGATCGATTATTTTAATCGAGTGAAGGCAACGGGCAGCAAAAAATAGATTTCTGAAAGGAATGTCAAATGCCAAAGTTCCAAGTTCAAAAGAATCCCAAATTTCAAAAGATATTTGTTCGTAAAATCAATTAAAATTCGGATTTTGACATTTATTTGACATTTGAAATTTGTTTTTTGACGTTGATGATTGATTATGCTGATCGATTCTCATTCTCATTTGGAGATGCCGGAGTTTAATAGGGATCTGGAGCAGGTGATTCAAAGGGCGAAGGAATCGGATGTCGGGTATATCTTCACCGTCGGAACAGAAAAGAAGGATTGGAGGAGGGCCCTTGAAATTGCCAATTCAAATGCTTCGATCTATGCCATTCTGGGCGTCCATCCCCACAACGCAAAGGAGATTGATGATCAAACCTATTCAACCTTGAGGGAACTCTGCCGGGAGAAGAAAGTGAAGGCCTACGGCGAAATCGGCCTGGACTTCTTCAGAAACCTCTCTCCACGGGATGTCCAGTTGAAGAGATTTCGAGAGCAAATCGGCTTGGCCAAGGAACTGCGGCTCCCCATCGTGGTCCATGATCGGGAGGCCCATCAGGAAACGCTGGAGATTTTGAAATCTGAAAAGGCAGAGGAATGTGGAGGGATCATCCACTGTTTCTCCGGGGATTACGAGATGGCGAGAGAATGCATCGATATGGGATTCTACCTCTCTGTCCCTGGAAGTATTACCTTTAAGAATGCGGAGAGATTTCAGGAACTCATCAAGAGACTTCCATTGGAATCTCTTTTGGTAGAGACGGACGCTCCCTTTTTGGCGCCCGTTCCCTTTCGAGGAAAGAGGAATGAGCCAAGTTATGTTCGATATACGGCGCAAAAAGTGGCGGAGATCAAAAAGGCATCTTTTGAAAAGGTGTGCGAGGTCACGACAAGGAATACGCTCCGGGCTTATCATTTGATGAAATGATGAAAGGGGAAGAGGAAATACTCAATAGGGACGAGGTTTGAGATGAGACATTGTGGAAAGGATTTCATTGATGAAATGCGGGAAATCCTCTCTTCAAGAGAAAGGAGGGTGATTGAGAATCCCCCCTTTTCCCATGCGGCAGTGCTTGTCCCACTTTTTCAGAAAGGCGAGGTTTGTCATCTCCTCTTCACCAAGAGATCCGATCAGGTCAAGTATCACAAAGGCGAAATCTCTTTTCCTGGTGGGGTCGTTGACGAAGAAGATTCGGAATTGGAGAAGACAGCACTCCGGGAAGCCTTTGAGGAGATCGGGCTTAAAGAGAGTGATGTTCAGATCATCGGGGTATTGGATGACATTACGACCATTACCGAATTTATCGTCACCCCAATTGTTGGCCTCTTTCCCTATCCTTATCCTTTCAAGGTAAGCGAGATAGAGATTGCAGAATTGATCGAAGTCCCTCTCTCATCTTTGCTCGATAAAGGCTGTCTCAGTGAAACGGAGATCCTCCGGGGTGATCGGGAGGAAGTTGTCTATGCCTTTCAATATGGGAAACATATTATCTGGGGCGCAACTGCCCGGATACTGAAACAGTTTTTGGACTTGATTCCATCCAAAAAAGGAAGTTGAAACTCCCCCTCGACTCATTCTTATATATTAGGACTGAATACCGTTTTATTGTGTTCCACATGGAGAAATTCTGGATGAATCCGTTTGAAAAGTGGGCGGAGCATGAATACAGTAAGAAAAAGCGGATGATAGCAGTGATTCTCGGAGGCATTATTTTTTGGATCGTCATCCCATTGTTTATCATCATTGCCTCATCCCACATGGATCAGTGGCTTCGCCTTCCAAAATTTCGTTGCGGACTAACAAACCCTCTCATCGGTTCGCCATTGATTGTCATCGGTTGGCTATTCGCTAATTGGACGGTAAAGGTCCAGTATTCAATTGGAAAAGGAACTCCGATTCCTCTCATGGCGACCCAAAAATTGGTTATTAAAGGGCCTTACACTTACTGCCGAAACCCGATGGCTTTGGGAACAACCCTCTTTTATCTCGGGGTCGCCATCTGGCTGGGTTCCTTTTCCGCTATTGGCTTAGGTTTGGTCTATCCGGTGGGGATATTGATCTACATTAAACGAATCGAAGAAAAAGAATTGGAGGAGCGATTCGGGCCAGAATATTTAGAATATAAGAAGAGAACCCCTTTTTTGATACCTCGATTCTGGAAGAGGGTTGAAGGCCAATGATCCAGAAAGAAAGAATAAAGGCTCTCAATAAAAAGAAATGAAAAAAGGAGCTTACGTCCTTTATTGGAAATTCGACATAGATGAATATGTGAAGATGGTGAACAAGTTAAATTACAATCATTAAACAGTCTTCTTAATTTGCATTATGATGGGGTCGCTACTATATTTAAAGTTAGGTTAATAATATAAGGAGGTAGAAAGATGAAACTGAGCGAATATTTTGAAAAGACCAAAGGTCAGGGGATTATTGCAACTTCAGATTCAAAAGGAAGAGTGGGTACCGCTGTCTATGGAAGACCTCATTTCATTAATGAAAAAACCGTAGCCTTTATCATGGCAGATCGTTTAATGCATAAGAATCTTCAATCAAATCCCTATGCCTCCTATCTTTTCATGGAATCCAAGGAAAGATATGTTGGCAAGAGACTTTATCTAACAAAAATTAAGGAAGAAAAGGATAAAGCCCTCATTGACAAGATCCGTCGAAAAGAGAGCTGCCCGGCTTATACGGTTTATAAAGATCAAATCAAATACCTCGTCTATTTTCGTGTTGATAAGGTTCTACCCCTGCTCGGAGATAAAAAATAGAGAAGATGTAGAACTGGCCACGGTCTTAAGCTTTCCAGACCGGACGACAGAGGTGTAACGATGAAAATTCTTATCACGGGGGGAACTGGATTTGTAGGAACCCAGCTCACATCCCGTTTAATCCAGGATGGCAATGAAGTGACGATCCTGACACGGTCTGGAAAAGGATCAGAGAAGGGTTCTACTGGAATTTCGTATTTGCAGGGAGATCCCACACGGAAAGGTCCCTGGCAGGAAGCAATTAAGGACCACGACGCCATCATCAATCTTGCAGGTGCCTCAATTTTCAGCAAGTGGACAGAGGAACACAAGAAAGCGATCAGGGAAACTCGTGTCAGCACCACTCAAAATATCGTCGAAGGAATACCACCCCATCCCGAAAAAAAGATCACTCTCTTTAGCACCTCTGCGGTTGGCTACTATGGTTTCTGTGGGGATGAAGAGCTTTCTGAGAACTCTCCTCCGGGAAATGACTTTTTAGCCCGGATTGCTTTGGAATGGGAAGGGGAAGCCCTCAAGGCCAGAGGAAAAGGCGCTCGGGTGGTTATCACCCGATTCGGCATCGTCATGGGAGAAAAAGGGGGAGCTCTCAGCCAGATGATTCCTCTCTTCAAGAAATATATCGGAGGCCCGATCGGGAGCGGAAGGCAGTGGTTCTCCTGGGTTCACATTAAAGACCTTGCCGAAGCCTTTGTTTTTCTGATCAAACATCCAGAGATTCCAGGTCCGGTCAACGTATGCTCTCCGAATCCGGTGAGGAATAAAGATTTGGCAAAGGCTCTTGGAAAAGCCCTTCACCGGCCTTCCTTTCTTCCTGCCCCAGGGTTCATGGTGAAATTGGTTCTGGGAGAATTTGGTTCGGTCATCCTTGAAGGACAGAGGGTCATCCCGCGAAAGCTACTGGATAGCGGTTTTCGCTTTCAATATCTTGACATTGAAAAGGCCTTGCAAAGCATCGTAGGGCAATAAGCCTTTATCTCTCCCACGGCATAGCATCCCAATTCAAAAATTGGTGGACAGCTTCCTCTGCTATACTATAACCGTCGCGCGCTGGGGTCGAATCTTTATCCTTGACTAATTTGCCTTATCGTCTTCTAAGAAAATTAATTCCAAAAGTGAAGGATAAAGATCTTCCCATTTCACTCTATTTCTATATCCAACGCAACGCCCAAATGAAGACGGGAAGACACCTTCATACTGCCAAATCAAAAGGGAGATCGCTGATATCCCGAAGGCGTCGCCCATCAATCATCCCTGTCAACATCTCCAATTGATCTTCGCTTCCCACCTCTTGAACGGCCTCTCGTAATTCGGGGAGAGCAAAATGATATACACAGTCAAGATCTCCCGTTCCTAAGGCTAAGGAGGCTATTCTTGTTGGTAAGGGCTCTGCAGTAACTGCCACAATATGAGGGGTATTGCCTTTGCGGTTCCGAATTAAGTTCAATGCTTCCGTCCTGATATTCTGCGCCCTATCACTTCGCATGGTCCATTTGCAGGAAATGGTAGAGTGCAAGATCAGATTTGAGGCAGGCCGGTTCGAGGATCTCAATGGCGTGTACTGGCAAAGCGGTTCACCCACGCCAACTACTTTTGTGGTTTGGTTAATCTCACTGTCCGCAACGGGGTACCTTCCAACTGTAATATCAGGAGTGACGAGGTAATCTCCTCCCAAGGCGGCTGCAAATTCTGTTTTTTCTTGAAGCATGCGCTGCAGATTGGCAACATGCTCATATTGGTCAAAGTGCGAGATACTTTGGTTGATAGCGAATAGCCATTTCCCTGGACGAAGATGGATCAAAAGTTTAAATGAATCTTTGAGGAAATCTTTTGTAATTTGTTCAAAGAGAATGCCTGCAGTTTGGCCAGGAGGTGCTTTTTTGGCAAGTGGGTAGTTAAGACGATCAGTGATTTTCAACGCGATGGCAACACTTGTTTTGCTGCCACTATCTGCAAAATTTGGAATTCCTTTTCTTATGAATATAATTTTTTTGCAAAGATTTCGATGATAGTTGTCACGAAGACGCGCAATAAACATGTCTTTCCTCTTTTGCCCCGTTCGCAATTTATGTCGAATTGCATTGGGACCTTGGTTTAAAGAGGCCGATCACATATTCCTCGTGGATCCGATTTTCGATCGGTGACCCGTGCTTTTTACCAAAACGGGCGGGCATCATTCTCTTATTTCTGTCCATGGCCCGTCGAGTTACCCCAACCACATCGAAACCCAATGTTGCACCGATATCGGCAACGCAAAGATGAGTCTGAGTATCTATACCTCGCATTTTTGATATGCCCACAACAACGATGGCAGCGGAGTCATCGCGTAGGACACGAAACGCTTCAGAAAGCATAACCTTCATCTCAATGAAGTATTTTTGTAGAATCGCTCCTTTTTTCTGATCATGTTGCTGTAATTCGTAAACAATCCTTTGTGGCCGATCAGGCAATTCATCCTGCTGCATATGTTCAATATGCTCGGAACCAATATACCCTGCGCGCAACCTTGACAATTCCGATATGGAATTGCCAAGCCATACAAGTGAGAATTTGTGGGCGCGCATGTAATCTATGGCATTCGCATAAGGGGGAGAAGTGACGATAAGATCAATAACTCCATTTGCAATTGGCATCGAGCGGGCGTCCCCTGCAATGATAGATGCTACGCCACCACTTGCCTTCAATCCCTCCACACTCTTAAGATTCTTTTGGAGTCGAGACGAGAACTGTTCTAATGCATTCTTAGCGATTTTTGCTTTGTCCAGATGAGGACGGCTATGCGCTAAATCGCGTGCCATCGAGACACCACCAGATTTCGTAACAATGATTGACGACAGCGTTAACTCAAAAAAGCGACGGATCGGCTCATCTGCGACACTTTGAATAGCGAGCACCAAAGCCATCAGTTCGCGTTGCGTGCGGGGTGAAAACCAATAATTGACAAAAGTTCTTGTCTTCTCATCAAAAAAATCGGAGAGACTCCGCTCAATTCTTTCTTTTTCTGATGGATAATGGTGAGCTTTCTGGAGAACTTTGTTAATAGTATCCTGAATGTTGTTTAGATTTGCAGTCCTGGTTTTCGCATAGCCTAACCGCAGAGCTAAAGGATCAATGTCAATACCGATGCCTCGCCTCCCTTCCAGCAATGCCTCGACAAGTGTCGTCCCTGATCCCATCATGGGGTCAAGGACAATATCGCCGGGACTAGTCAAACCCCGTATAAAAACGCGAGGCAACTGAGGAGGGAATTTTGCCGCAAACGAATGGAGATCATGGGAGGCATAGCCGCTATCCTCACCGTGGAAATTCAATTCGCCTTTAAGGAGCGCCTTCAATCTTTCTCTTTTATCAAGTACTTGCTGAAGATGAATCAAGATGTCGGGAGAAGGTGATTCCGAGGGCTTGGAAGCAAACAGCCGAAGTTGTCTGTTGGATGTTTGTCGTATTCTGTCCCCAGTACTCTGAGAGGCCAAGTTTATTCCCCTATGAAATGACAAAGTTCCTATGATTCGTTGAGCAATATTTTATGGTCTTGGGGGAGGAATTTCAAGAGATTTATTTCCTGTTGTTTAAACGCAGTATTTTCGGCACCTTACCACTTTTTTCTTTAATCAGCCATCTTTCAAACATGGTCCCTCAACTGAAGTTCCAAGGGATGAGGGTTCAAATAGACCTGTTGTTTGAGATAAGGCTGGTCGTACTTTCGAACGTAATGATTGATGAGAGTAATGGGTACGACCAAAGGAATGTAACCCTCCCGATAATGATCAATCACCTCAAGTAACTCCTGTTTTTCGTCAGAAGATAACTGTTCCTTGAAATAACCCACCATGTGCATCAGTACATTCGTATTCCTCTTGGCGGTGGTCTTCAGCTCCAGGGATTCCATAAGAAGAATCTGGTATCGCTGGTAAAGCTGTTTAAATGGGAGGTCTTTGGCCTGGGCCACGAGCTTTCCCATTGCCTGATAATGCTTTGGGCTATGGGAGAGAATCAACAATTTATGTTTTGTATGGAAGTCCACTACATTTCCCCGGCTCTCTCTTTTTCCTAATACCTCTCGCCACCTTCTTAAAGTGAAGATCCTCTCGATGAAATTCTCACGGAGTTCTGGATCATGAAGGCGTCCTTCATCCTCAACAGGAAGGAGTGGAAAGTGGTTCACAAAAATTCTTGCAAATATTCCCACTCCCTTTTTGACCGGCATCCCCTTTTCATTATAGACCCTGATCCGTTCCATGCCACTGCTTGGCGAATTGCTCTTGAAGATAAAGCCACAGAGGCATTCTTTTTCCAGTTCAGCAACCCGCTTTTGTGCCCACTTGACCATGCGATCCGTCATATCATGTTTGGTACGAGTCTTTACTAAACGGGGAGAGTCTGGATCTCCTCCGAGGTGCATGGCTTCCCTCGGAACGGAGAGACCGCATTCCACTTCAGGGCAGACAGGGACATATTCCACATATTGTCCCAGGGTATCAGTTAGAAACCGATCCAGCTTATGACCACCGTCATAACGGACATTCTCACCAAGCAAACAGGTGCTTATGCCCAGTTTGATTTTTTCCATTGATTTCTCTCTTTATTAACATAGATTTAATTCTGAAACCAAATGTTGGAAAAAATATATACTTTGAGATTTATCTATCTGCTACTTCCCTTTGAAGAATAGCCAGTAGGAATATAAATTTCATTCAAGATCAAAAGTTAGTTGACATTTGATTAACAACAAGATATTAATATTCACTAAAATTAACCTAAACTATAATATTTTCTAATTTAAATAAGTTAGGGTTAAATGCCTGGGAAAATTTCTTCGGGAATTGGTTACTTAGATCATCTCTTGGGTTTTCTCAAAACCGGTGATAATGTCATCTGGGAGGTCGATGCCGGCACTTATATCGAAATATTTCTTCTACGATTTATTGAACATACCTTGAAGAATGGATATAAAGTCGTCTATGTCAGTTTCAATGTGTCTCCTTCTACAATCACGAAGCGTTTGAATTACCTCCCCAACTTAGAGAATCTAACCATCTTGGACTGTTTTACCTCTGGAAAGGGAAACAGTGATCCCCTCTTCACCCAATTCTATGAAAAGAGGAAGGAAGGATTTGTGGGGAGTGTGATCAAGGTTGAAAGCCCCAAGGACCATTCCCAATTTCGTGTCGCGATGGATCGGATTGAGATTGAGAAGGGGGCGGGCGTTCGATATGTTTTCGATAGCCTGACAGGGATGCAGGATATCTGGGGAGATGAAAATGTCACTTATAAATTCTTCACCTACTCCTGCCCCAGGCTCTACGATCTTCAGACCGTTGCCTACTGGGTTTTGGAGAAGGAGGCGCACACTCCATCCTTTAAAGCCAATCTGAGGCACATCACGCAGGTGGCGATCGAACTCGATAAGAAGAATGGTGAGCTCTTTTTTAAAGTGATTAAGAGCGAGGGCAGGTTTTCAAGAGCCGCCTTTCTTCCGAAGCATTATGAGGTGTGGGATCAGGAAGTAATATTTCCTTCTATTGGGGGCAGAAGGCCCAGTAACCTGGGCGATAAACTGAGGACGTTGAGGAAAAAATTGGGTATGACACAGAAGGAATTGACTGAGCGGGTGGACCTCACCCCGAGCTTTATTTCTCAGTTGGAGAAGAATGTGATCAGTCCCTCCCTCGATTCTCTTCTAAAATTGAGCGAAAAGTTGAATACCCAACCTATCTACTTTTTGATGGATGCAGAGAGCGGCCCGTTGCAGAAGATGGTGATTAAACCGGGCGAGAGGCAGGATATTCATCTTCAGGATATGAAGGTCACCGATGTGAAAGCTCAACTTCTCGTCTCTGATGTGCTCAACCGCAGGATGGAACCTTATATTTTGACACTGAAAGAGGGTGCCACAGTTACTGGCCATTTTTACAGTCATAAAGGGGACGAATTCGCCTATGTGATGGAAGGAGAATTGGAAGTTGAAATTCAAGATGAAAAGCAGGTGCTGAGAGAGGGGGACAGCCTTTATATAGAGTCGATCGTTCCATCAAGGTGGGTCAATATCGGTAAGGGCGACGCCGTTCTTTTATGGGTTTTGAGTCCTCCACGAGGAAACTGGTGAAATTAAGCAAGAATTAAGACAATTATTTTTTGGGAAAATAAATTAAGTAACATATAGAGTAATGGGGTCACCCTTTGAAAGGCTGACCCCTAATTCTTCCTACAATTTCTTTGCGGTCAAAATCTTTTCTGCAGCGATGACCATATTTCTATATTTTTCATGGATCAGACTTCTATCGAACTCCCATTCCTCTTTCAACATCGCCTCTTTTTCAGCCTCCGTGAAATAATCCATGCAGGGAATGAAGAAATGCTTATCCTCTTTTTCGATATGCTTGGGATAGAATTCTATCAAAGTTTTGATGGAATCCGTGATGGCTGATAGGGCCTCTTGATTGCCCTGAACATACCTCGCGTTTGCCTCCACCAGTCTTCCTGTCACTTTTCTTGCCCACCGGTGTTCCTCAACCAATTCGCCCATGGTGCGCTTGTGCTCATCCCTGAGCTTCTTCCCTCCAAGGTCCCGGAACAGAATATCTTCTTCTTTCCCATGATGACATCGATCAGCATAGGTGCGGATAAAATCAACAGCCATCCCGATGAATTCAGGATCGACTTTCTTCTCCTTCCCAATGAGGAGAAGTTCTTCCTTCATCACATCGATCATTCGTTCGATGAGTCTGTGTTCAATCATCAAAGGGGCAATCGGCATCATCTGATAAACTCCTCCTCTTCTAATTCAAAGGTCATCTTTCACTGACACCTGCGAAGGCTTTTTTCGGTCGGGCGGAGGGACCTCTGGAAAGGACCGGGGGTTTAGAAACTCCACAGGAAAGTCCTTTTGAACCCAGGCATTAAGACCTCCGGCAAGAGGCCGGACCTGTTTAATCCCCCGCTGCTTCAATAAAAGTGCCGCCCGGGCGCTTGAAGCCTCATTGGGTCAGGTGCAAAACAGGATGATCTCACGGTCACGGGGTATCTTGTGATGTTGCTTCTCCAGCTCTTCGATGGAGAGGTGAAAAGAACCAGGAATGGTACGGGGCTCCATCTCAAATTCAAGGGCATCACGCAGATCTAAAATCAAAATGTCTTCACCCCCATCCAGTTTCTGCTTCACTTCTTCAGGAGTGATCCGTGCGATAGATAGCTGGCGGAGAAACCGCTTGCGCTGGATATATTTCCATAAAATATAAACTCCTAACCCTACTGGAACAATGAGCCCTATCCAAGGCCCCACACCACGGGTTTTAATCACATGCTCTTCGATCTCATGGCCAAACTGGTAGCCCAATAAAGTAAAAACACTTACCCAGATAAAGGCCCCGAGACCATCAAAGAAAAGGAAGCGAAGAAGACGCATGCGAAGGATTCCTGCCAGAGGTGGGCCCATCGCGTTCATCCCAGGAATGAATTTAGCTACAAGAAGCGAGGGAGCACCGTAGCGGGCAAAGATCACTTTTGTGTGATGCACACAGGAATCGGGATCGAGAGAAATGCGGCAGAGCAAGGTTAGGACTTTACTGCCACGAAAGCGCCCCATGTGAAACCAGAAAAAGTCACTGAGCAATGCAGCCGCAACTCCGGCACCGAAGACCATGATAAAATTTAATCGTCCAATTCCAGCAAGGGCTCCGGCTGCCACCAACATGGGAGCAGCCGGAATCGGCAAGCCCAGTTGTTCAAAAAGAACCCAAAAAAAGAGCACCGTATATCCGTTTTGGATTAAGAACTGAATCGTCTCATTCATGGTTTGATTCCGGAAGAAAACCGTTAACTTTAATTATATATAGACAGGGTTCAGAAATAACAAACAAAACATTTGAGTAAACCCCGTTAGAAATTCCAGCGGGGCATTATTTCTAACGGGGTAAAGTGGCATCGGATTCTGGGGGAGAAAATGGATGGAAAAGGATTTTTTGAACCAAAAGTTGGTGACGAAAGTCCGAGTGGGAAAGATCATCTTCAACGTCGAATCCCTAACCTTTTTTGTCCCCCACTCCGAGAAAGGCCTTTTTAATTCGTTCCGGAGTCATGGGAAGCTCGAACAGCCTCGCTCCTGTCGCATCGAAAATGGCGTTGGCAATGACCCCTCCCGTGCAGACAATGGGCGGCTCTCCACCACCTGCCGGAGGAATTCCAGGGTTCTCAATCAGCACAGTCTCAATCTTTGGCAGCCACGAGAAGCGAGGGATCTCATAGGTATCAAAGTTGCGGTCAAGGATTTCGCCGCCGTTGAATCGGACTTCTTCACTCAATGTGTACCCCAGCCCCATCGTAAGGCATCCCTCCATCTGCATCTTTGCTCCTTCAGGATTGATCGCAAGGCCCATATCCTGAGCACAGACGACTCGTTTTACCCGAACCCTTCCACTTTCTCGATCCACATCCACTTCGGCCATTGTGGCGACATACGCACCTACGTCCATTCCGCAGGCCAAACCAAAACCGCGACCGCTCGGGGCCGGTGAGGCTCTCCACTCAAATTTCTCGGCGGCAGTTTTAAGGACTTTAATCATCCTATTATCGTTCAAGTTTTTCAACCGGAACTCCAGCGGGTCCATCGCCACCTTTGCAGCCATGATGTCGATATGGGACTCTCTTGCAAAGGTATTCGTGTTATTTCCCGGCGCCCGCCAGGGTCCTGTGCCGAAGGGGTGAGCACCCGGAGTGCCGGAATAATGCCCATGGGAGAGTTCCCGATGATGGGGGATATCATAAAACTGCTCTGCACCCCTCGGTCCTCCAAAATAGACATCGTAATTCCAATAAGCGATTTGATTCGTCTCCGTCACTCCAGATCTAATTTTGACGATGGCTGCAGGCCGGAAGGTGTCGTGGAAGAACTCTTCTTGCCGGTTCCAGGCAACCTGAACAGGTTTTCCAACCAGTTTTGCAAGGCGTGCGGCCTCAACGACCTGCCTGTTCTGACTTTTTCCGCCAAATCCGCCTCCCAGAAAGGGAGCGATGATTCTGACTCTTTCAGAGGGAATCCCCAGTGCCTGAGCTACTTCCTCTTTGGCACCGAAAGGTCTCTGGGTCGATGCCCAGACCGTCACCCGATCTTTCTCGATTTTGGCAAGAGCAGTGTGGGTCTCGATCGTTGCATGCGCGACATAATGATTCAGATAGGTTGCTTCGAAAGCTTCCTGGGCAGCTCTTTCTCCCTCCTTGATGTTCCCCCCTTGCGTAACCACTTCTCCTCCTGGAGCAACATCTAAAAGATGTTTGAAGATCGTCTGGGGATCAACTTTCGCCTCCGGCAAATCAAACTCGGCTTTGATTTTGGATAAGGCCTTTTCAGCCCCGTCAGGGTATGGATGAAGAACCGCGATCAAATCTCGATCCCGAATGATCCGGATCTCTCTATCATTTTGAAGAGCCGATGTATCCACGCTTCTCAACTTGGCCCCATGAACCGGCGGCCTCAAAATCTTCGCATAGTACATACCGGGTACTCGAATATCTCCGGCAAATTGAGCCTTTCCGGTAACCTTTGCCAAAGCATCTTTACGCGAAGCCGGTTTGCCGACGATCGTAAACTCTGAAATATCCTTTACTGGCGGTTTTTTCGGCAGATGCTTTTCAATTGACTTGCCCTTTGCGAGCTCGACGTAGCTGACCCGCTTTCTATTATTATTTTTATCCATCACAACGCCATCTTTAACGATCAGTCGGTTCTCATTCAAATGGAGATGCTTTGAGGCCAGACCGATTAATATCGCCCTTGCCTCGGCAGCCGCTTCTCTTAAAGGAGACCCGAAGAACCGGGTGCTCCGCGACCCGAACGTTCCCATGTCCCAAGGGCAGAGGTCAGTATCACCCATGACCATATTCACTGTATCGAACGGCACGTCGAGTTCGTCAGCGAGCATCTGTGCAAGGGATGTCACAATGCCTTGTCCCATTTCGACTTTACCCGTGAAGCAGGTCACCCGGCCGTCAGCTCCAATCCTGAGGAAGGCATTAAAATCAGTTGGCAGATCCTGGTAACCCGGTTGCCTTCGCTCCTGGGCTGTCAATTCCCCATAGGAAAAGAAGATGACGATTCCTCCACCCACGGCCTTGAGGAATTCGCGTCGGCTAATAGAAAACGAGCCCTTTCTTTCTTTCCGCTCCAGGTCGGGCGATTTGTCCTCTTTCATCCTTTTCTCCCCCCTCTCATCTCTTTCGCCGCACTCTGAATGGCTTGGACGATCCGAACATGTGCTCCACAACGGCACAGGTTATCATTCATGCCCTCGATAATCTCTGCCTCCGTAGGCTGGGGTTTTTCCAACAATAGACTATAGGCGTTCAAGATCATCCCTGGGGTACAAAAACCGCATTGGAGGGCATCATGGTCCATGAAGGCTTTTTGCAGAGGGTGAAACGTCCATTCATAGCTAAGCCTTCAATGGTTACAATTTCCTTTCCGTTGATCTCTTTCACAGAAACCTGACAGGAGCGAGCTGCCCTGTTGTTGATGAGAACGGTGCAGGCTCCGCAGATGCCCTCTCCGCAGCCGTATTTCGGTCCGGTGAGACCAAGATCTGACCTTAGGACCCACAAAAGCCTTCGTTCTCCATCCACTTTCAACTCCAAGGGCCTATCATTGAGCTTAAACTTTATGGTATCGATCATGTCCATGAGTCTCCCTTCTCAACTTCGTCTAAGCTTCAAATTAACACAAAGGACTTTGATGCTCAAACCAATAATCAACGTTGTCAAGGGAAAGGGAGATCGAGGTGGGTGGAAAGAATTTTATGGAAGACCTCTTTTTCTAACGGGATGTGTGCCTATGAAAAACCTATCAAAAAAAGAGAAAGGCACGGCCGAGAAAATTTGGAACATAAGAGCGGCGGGGAAGGACGGGGCGGTTAGAATATGATAATATTTAACAGGCCAGACTTTTTGTCGGTGACACACTGATAAAAAAGGGGACAGCTTAATTTTTTCCGTCCCCTTCTCTTCTATATTCTCCTATCTTTGATCGCTGCCAGAACCCTTTCCGGGGTGAACCGTTCCGAATTGGTCAAATGAGACCTCCGTTCGTGCTCATTTCACCAGATTGCTCTTCATAATCCGCACTTCTTAAACTCTTTTGCAAGGTCCACATAGGTGCGGCTTCCTATTACTATCCGCTCCAATTCTTGATCACTGAGAGCCCTTACGATTTTCACTGGAATTCCCACAGCCAGAGATCCTGAAGGAACTTTAAAATGATCCTTCACCATCGAATAGGCACCGATCATGCAGAAATCCTCAATTTCCGATTGATTGTTCAGTACGGCATGCATTCCAATCAATACGTTGTCCCCGATTCTGGCACAGTGGACCATCGACCCATGAGCGATCGTCACATTGTTTCCTATCGTTACATCCGAAAATCCGGCATGAACAACACAATTATCTTGGATGTTACTGCTGGATCCGATTCGGATTCGGAATCGATCCGCTCTCAAGACTGCTCCGGGCCAGATACCTGAGTTCTCCCCAATTTCCACATCTCCGACCACATAAGCCGCCTCACTCACGAAGGCCGAATCAGCGATCTTCGGCTTTTTCCCTCCCAATTCTCTAATCATGATAGAGAACCCTCCATTCCGTATGCCAAAAAGAGAAAAAGGAAATGATTGCTCTAACTTCCTCCTCTAACCATCTTTTGTATCATACACAAAAAATTCTATTAATCAAAGCGAGGTTAAAAAATCGATGAATCTTCAGGTGGCATGAGTAGAAAGTGACGAACCAAAAATATTCACCCTTTTGACCTAAGTCAAACACAAATTGATCTTTTAATATTATTATTTGTATAATTAGATCGCCGACGAACGATATTGGTAAATGTATTTCAGGGCTGGCGATCAAAAAAGATCTCATTCAAAAGGAGGGGAGACGATGTTTTGTTATCAGTGTGAACAGACGGCGAAAGGTGAGGGATGCACAAAGGTTGGGGTTTGTGGCAAGGAATCGGACGTTGCGAGCCTTCAGGACCTTCTGATCTATAGCCTTAAAGGGCTGGCTATTTATGCGGTGGAGGGCCGAAGGGTTGGAGTGGTTGACCCGGAGATCAATGATTTTACGTGTAAGGCCATATTCTCTACGCTCACAAATGTCAATTTTGATCCGGATCGATTTGTTCAATTGATCCACCGCTGTGTGGCTTTAAGGGAAAACCTTAAAGAAAAGGTGAAGGCTGCCAAGGGAAAAGTCGATTTTCAAGAGGGCCCTGCTGTCTCTAAACCCGCGACCAGCTTAGAGGGACTCGTCAAACAGGGAGAGGCCGTTGGACTCAAATCGGATCCAGGTATCGATCCTGATATCCTTTCTCTTCAGCACATCCTGATTTTTGGAATAAAGGGTGTGGCCGCCTATGCGGATCACGCTCAAATTCTTGGCCAGAAGGATGATAAGGTTTACGCCTTTATCCATGAGGGATTGGCTGCGACCCTGAGGAAAGACTTGACCCTGAACGACTGGGTGGGACTGGTTCTAAAGTGCGGAGAGATTAATCTGAGGACCATGGAACTTCTTGACGCAGGCAATACAGGAGCTTATGGCCATCCTGTTCCTACAAAGGTTCCTCTGGGAGCTAAGAAAGGAAAGGCCATCCTGGTCTCTGGGCATGATCTGAAGGATCTGGAGGAACTTCTCAAACAGACCGAGGGTAAAGGCATTTACGTCTATACCCATGGAGAGATGCTTCCGGCCCACGGCTATCCGGGTTTAAAAAAATACCCTCATTTCTATGGTCATTACGGGACGGCCTGGCAGAATCAGATCCGAGAATTCACCGATTTTCCTGGGGCCACCTTGATGACCACGAACTGTCTCCAGAAGCCAAGGGATTCCTACAAGGGCAGTATCTTCACCAGCGGCATTGCGGGATGGCCTGGCGTCACCCACATTTCGGACAGAAACTTCAAACCCGTGATCGACAGGGCCTTGGCCATGCCGGGTTTTCAAGAAGACAAGAATGGTCGGTCTGTCATGGTCGGCTTTGCAAGAAACACCGTGATGAGCGTTGCGGCCAAGGTCGTCGAGGCGGTGAAAGGGAAGGCCATCCGCCACTTCTTCCTCGTGGGCGGATGTGATGGCGCCAAGGCTGGCCGGAATTATTACACCGAGTTTGTGGAAAAAGTTCCTAAGGACTGCGTTGTTCTTACCCTGGCATGCGGTAAGTTCCGTTTCTTCGATAAGGACCTGGGGGATATCGGAGGCATCCAAAGGCTCTTAGACGTAGGCCAGTGCAACGACGCCTACTCAGCGGTCCAGATCGCCTTAGCCTTGTCAAAGGCTTTCAACGTGGGAATCAACGAACTGCCTCTCTCTTTGATCCTCTCCTGGTATGAACAGAAGGCAGTGGCTATTCTTCTCACCCTCCTCTCCCTGGGTGTAAAGAATATTAAGCTCGGGCCATCCCTTCCGGCTTTTGTTTCACCGAATGTACTAAAGGTGTTGGTGGATAATTTCAATATTCACCCTATCTCCACACCCGATCAGGATCTCAAGGCGATATTGGGGAATTAAAGCACAGCCTTTCAAATCCCTCCCCTTTGGGAGACTGTGTCGTAATCAACGAGAAACCACTTCCGCTGCAATACGGAACAGACGGCCGGGTGACGAAGCTTTAGGGCGGGAACCTTTCATTGGTCAGCCTCTGGGCTCCAGACCCATGAAAAGAATCCAATTTCTAAGAAGGCCAATTACCCATAACTTTAAACAACCGCATTCTAAAGCTGAGGAACCTGATTGTCTGTTCCGCCGGAATCTACCTTCCGTCATGATTACGACACAATCTCTTTGCTAAAGGGGGAGGAGGAGTTAATTCTTAATGAAGGGGAGAGATGTCAGAACCTCTCTCAATATAATGCTGCTTCTGGATGCCATTTCAAGGCCTTCCGTCTCAGCCAAAGGAAGATTCGGTCAAAGAGAAGTCCGAGACCTGATATCGTCCCGATCGCTACAAACATAATCTCAGACCTGAAAACCCTTGAGGAGGACATCATCAGGTGACCCAGACCTTCGGCGCTTGCGATCATCTCGGATAGAAAAACCACGATTAAAGAAACGATCAACCCAAGGCGAAAACCCATGAAGATATGCGGAAGTGAGAAGGGAAGGATGATTTTCCAGAGTATCTTCCGCTTTTTTGTTCCCATCGATTCAGCTGACCAGATCAGCTTCCGTTCTACGAGAAGTGCCCCGCTAAATGTCGCCATGACGATGGGAAAGAACGCCTCGATGAAGATCAGGGCGATCTTGGAGAAATGGAGTACGCCGAAGAAGATGATCAGTACAGGATAAATTCCAATTTTGGGAATGGGAAAACCGAGGCTTATGAGGGGTTCCAGAGATGAGCGGACAAAAGCAAACCGCGCCATCATGATTCCTAAGGGCACACCGACGAGGGTCGCTAAGCCAAGGCCGATCCACATACGGAACATCGTTTGACCCGTGTGGTAGAGAAGTTTCCCAAAGAAGAGAAGCTCGAAAAAGCGGACCACTATTTTTGAAACAGGTGGCAGGAGAACGGGATGAACAAACCCCGATCGACTGATGGCCTCCCAGACGAACAATATTAGAAAAACAGAATAATATTGGGAAAAAGCTTTTTTCATCGGAAGAAAGATACCTTTTTTCTTCATCGACGTTTAAACCCAAATCAGAACTTTCCTCATGACCAGAGAGAAGATGACGTCAAGAAAAAGCCCGATCCCTGAGATAATAATGAGTACAGAGTAAGTCATTTCATAGAGCCCCATCTCCAAAGAGTTGAAGAGGTAATATCCGAGGCCAGATTGCCTTGCGATCATTTCAGAACCGAGAACAACGATCAAGGAGATTGCGAGGGCCATCCGGATTCCTGAAAAGATGGTAGGAAGAGAAGCGGGCAGAATGATCCGGAAGAGGACTGCCCTTTCCCCTATCCCCATTGCCCTTGCACTCCAGATGAGGGAGGTTTCAACCCCCTGCGCACCATGATAAGCGCTGATCACCAAAGGGATGAAACAACCGATGACGATCACCGTCACTTTTGGAAGATCCCCTGCACCCATCCATAACATCAGGATCGGGATCATGGCGGCTTTGGGCACTGGATAGGTGAGAGTCAGAAGTGGATCAAGAAAATTGTAAAGGCGTTTTGACCTGGCCATATAGATTCCGATGGGAATGGACAAGATCAAGCTGATAGAGAACCCGATGGCCCATCGGTAGGATGAGGCGAGCAGGTGTTTCGAGAATTCTTTTGAAGCCACGAGTTGGCATGAACCGTAGAGGGACGTTGTAAAGGGAGGAAGAATCTCGGAAGAGATCACTCCTGCCCTGGAAAGTCCCTCCCAGAGGACAAAAAGAATGACGGGAGAGAGAACGGTGTAAAGGATTCTATTCTCTTTGAGCATCTCTCAATTTGATTGAATTCTTCTCATTCTCAAAGACGCCCTCTCCAAAATATAGGGCGGTCCGATTCCTCATTGAATATCAGAAACCCTTCACCTCTCTTTCGACAGCTTTCCAGAGATAGCTGATCAGTTTGATATACTGCCCTCGAGACACCTCTTCCTCCCGAATTCTGGGCCTGGGGATATCGATCGGAAGGATCTCCTTAATTTTCCCTGGTCTGTGTGAGAACACAGCAATGCGGTCTGAGAGGTGGACAGCCTCTTCAATGCTGTGAGTGACGAAGAGGACTGTTTTTCGAGTCTCATCCCATATCCTGAGCAGTTCATCCTGCATGAAGACCCGAGTCTGAGCGTCGAGGGAACCAAAAGGTTCGTCCATCAGCAAGATATCTGGATTGCAGGCAAGGGTGCGTGCAATGGCCACCCGCTGCTTCATCCCTCCGGATAGTTCTTTGGGATAAAGGTTTTCCATCCCCTGGAGGCTTGTCATCTTAATATATTTGGATGCAATGGCAAGTCTCTCTTCTCTCACGATCTTTCTTTGTTCAAGGCCATAGAGGATATTCTGAATCACCGTCTTCCAGGGAAACAGGGCGAACTCCTGGAATACAATTCCCCGATCAATGCCTGGCGAGATAACCTCCTTCCTATCGACGAAAATCTTCCCTCCCGAAGGAGGGATGAACCCTCCGATGATATAAAGGAGCGTGCTCTTGCCGCAGCCACTCGGTCCGACGAGGGAGAAAAATTCACCCTCATTCACCTCCAAATCTATTCCGGCAAGAGCCTCCACATCCCGGCCTTCTTTGCCAGACTTGTAAATTTTCGAGATGTCCTGGACCACAAGCTTTGCCATCTTCACCTCTTAGGGAACCGCACTGGGCAAAAACTTGGGCAAGTAATAATTCTTCACATCGAGCCTCTTCGATATCGCCTTTGCCGTCTCATAAAAAAAGTCCCAGTTCTTCTGCATGGTCTCGAAGTCAGGCTCGCCGATGGGGTCGTGGTAAAAGTCATCCTTTGTCAGAAGGAACTTGTTAAGAAGATCAAGAGGAAGTTTGGTCACCTCGGAGGTAATCTTCCGAACCTCTTCAGGGTTCTCGTGGATGAATTTGGATGCAATTTTCCAATCTTCAAGGAATGCCTTCACGACCTCAGGATTCTTCTCAATAAACTTGGTCTGAAATACGTTGATTAACTGGACAAATTTAGGCTGGATGTCCCCTAAGCGAAAAAGAGGCCTGACCCCACCCTTTTCCATGGCTCTAAATAGAAAAGGCTGGGGAAAGGCACCGCACTGGATATCCCCTCTCCTCAGGGTGGCCTCCATCAGACCAAAAGATATTTCAAAAATCTTCACATCCCTTTCAGGATCAAGTCCGGCTCTCCGGAGTATGGCTCGTTGAATATGGTCGAGGCTCGCCCCATAGACGTTTACACCAATGCTTTTCCCTTTCAGGTCTTTGACCGTGTTGATTCCGGAATTGTCTAAAACAAGCCAGGTGCTTGTAAAGTTCGGAGAGACCTCCATGATGATCCCTCCTGTGACCTTGACGTCTAAGCCGACTTTATCAATGGACTCCGCCAGGCTTAATGCGGCAAGGGTGGCTGCATCAAGGCCTCCGGCTGCCAGTGCTGTCGCTTGGGGGGCTGTCCCTGCAAATTGAAACCATTCAAGGGTATAGACCTTCCCATAATGTCTTAAAATTTGGGGCCTCTTCATCATCACATATTTCACTTCCTCGGCAGGAATGCCCCAACCCATTCTGATATTCACGGGGGCAGCATGGACAATCCCTCCATAGACAACGATCACAAATAAAATCATCATCCATCTAAGAAAATGTTTTTTCACAGCCTATTCCTCCTTTCTTAAAATCCTTCGTTTAAGATTCCCCTCAATTTTTCAACGGAGTATTGAGAAAGGCCAAGCGATTTAAGGGTCCTCCCAGTCTCCATGAGATCTGCCCCGGCGACAACTCCTGCAAGAGTGATGAGTGACCGAGCAATAGGGACATCCACCCCAATATAATCGGCCACAGAAATGAGAAAGGCCAAACCGCAAGCGATATCCTCTGTGACATACCGATGTTTGAAGTCAATCTTTTCGTGCCACAGCCGGCTCTCCATCAATAACTTCTTCGCAATCCTAGGATACATCCACTCATTCGGCCTTGTCTCATCGTAATAATCTTCCAATGGATAGTGGTTTGGCTGAAACCCTAATGCCTTTCTCACAGAGATTCTTTCCTCATCAAGAAGCGCGATCGTCCTCCTGATCCCCGGAGTGGTCCCTTCATTATGAATGTCATAGGGTACGGGATTCTCAATCGGACCTGTATTCAACACCATTAGAGGAGGATGGAGAATGGGGCCCGCGTTCATAAGGGCACCGGATAATGCATTTTCTACGGGATGGACAGAAGGGAATACGGCCCTGATTTTATCAATGGCTTCTTCTGTCTTTTTGGCTGGGAAAATACCCGTGGGCAGATTACAAGCCCTCACGACGATTCGAGATTCCTGTGGACTCATTTTTCTCGTCAAAAAGGGAAGGGTCCCAGTTTCACCAATGGCAAAATCTTTTTTGCACCCCCTTTCTCTCAAATGTTTATACATGAGATAAGAGCCAAAGGTCCCAGGCGAAAGGAAGATGACCTGTCGATCCTCCAGATGGGGCAGAAGACTTTCAGCAACCGATATTTGCGTGAAGGCAGGAATAGGAGAGCAAATGAGGTCTGCGTCCTTGATGGCTTCTCTTATGTCATTCGTGATCAGAGAGATCTTTGCTTCTCCCTGGATGAGCGGACCGGATACTTTGATCGTATGGGTCTTCACAATCTCTTTGAATTCATCAAAATACTTGCTCCACATCCTGACTTCAAAGCCCTGCAGAGCCAGATCGGAAGCCATGGCAAAGGCTCCATTACCGCCACCCAAAACGGCTACCTTCTTCCCCATCACTTTCCTCGCCTCCTCAAAAAATCCTTCATAAAAGCCGATTTTCTTTCATGAAATGGAGTTTAAGATTCCCCTCAATTTTTCAACGGAGTATTGAGAAAGGCCAAGCGATTTAAGGGTCCTCCCAGTCTCCATGAAGATCTGCCCCGGCGACAACTCCTGCAAGAGTGATGAGTGACCGAGCAATAGGGACATCCACCCCAATATAATCGGCCACAGAAATGAGAAAGGCCAGACCGCAAGCGATATCCTCTGTGACATACCGATGTTTGAAGTCAATCTTTTCGTGCCACAGCCGGCTCTCCATCAATAACTTCTTCGACGCCCTCGGAATAATTCTCACTCATTTGGCCTTGTCTCGTCATAATAATCTTCCAATGGATAGTGGTTTGGCTGAAACCCTAATGCCTTTCTGACAGAAATTCTTTCCTCATCAAGGAGCGCGATCGTCCTCCTGATCCCCGGAGTGGTCCCTTCATTATGAATGTCATAGGGTGCGGGATTCTCAATCGGACCCGTATTCAACACCATTAAAGGAGAATGGAGAATAGGGCCCGCGTTCATAAGAGCACCGGATAATGCATTTTCTACAGGATGGACAGAAGGGAATACGGCCCTGATTTTATCAATGGCTTCTTCTGTCTTTTTGGCCGGGAAAATACCCGTGGGCAGATGACAAGCCCTCACGACTATTTCTTATATTCTCCTGTGGACTCATTTTTCTCGTCAAAAAGGGAAGGGTCCCAGTTTCACCAATGGCAAAATCTTTTTTGCACCCCCTTTCTCTCAAATGTTTACACATGAGATAAGAGCCAAAGGTCCCAGGCGAAAGGAAGATGACCTGTCGATCCTCCAGATGGGGCAGAAGACTTTCAGCAACCGATATTTGCGTGAAGGCAGGAATAGGAGAGCAAATGAGGTCTGCGTCCTTGATGGCTTCTCTTATGTCATTCGTGATCAGAGAGATCTTTGCTTCTCCCTGGATGAGCGGACCGGATACTTTGATCGTATGGGTCTTCACAATCTCTTTGAATTCATCAAAATACTTGCTCCACATCCTGACTTCAAAGCCCTGCAGAGCCAGATCGGAAGCCATGGCAAAGGCTCCATTACCGCCACCCAAAACGGCTACCTTCTTCCCCATCACTTTCCTCGCCTCCTCAAAAAATCCTTCATAAAAGCCGATTTTCTTTCATGAAATGGAG
>CAWGWZ010000002.1:0-201264 GCA_963826305.1 uncultured delta proteobacterium
GTAATTTTATTAAGTCCTTATATCTTTTCTCAAACAGGGCTCGAACATTTACGTTCTTATATTCAAAAATTCCTTTCCCAGCGCGAGGACCGATTTCTCCCTTTTTCATTTTTTCTTCAACAAGTTTAGGCTTCTTAAACCTCTCGCTCTTGAATGTTGAATATAAGAAATCATCGGCGTAATAGAGTATGTCCAACCCTCCTAAATCAACAAACTCTAACAATCCCAATATACCGAGTCTGAATGCGAACCCTGTTTTAATAGCCCTGTCAATATCTTCTGCCGTCGCCACTCCCTCCTCAAATATGCGGACTGCCTCGTTCATGGCAAGGGCCTGGATTCGCGGAACGATAAACCCGGGGCTATCTTTCAGGACAACGGGAACTTTTCCAATTTTCTTTAGAATTTTTTTCATCTGCTCTACGGATTCTGTATCGGTCTCATCAGAGATTGCAATTTCAACCAAAGGGATGATAAAAGCAGGATTTAACCAATGGGTGATCAATAGCTTATCAGGATGAACAAAACCTTCTCTGAGTGTTTTAATATCGATGGTGGAAGTCGTGGAGGCTAAGATCGTTTCTTGATGAACGTAGGGAGAGATCTTTTTAAATAGATCGATCTTCAAAACTGGCTTTTCTGGAATGGCCTCAAAGATAAAATGGCCTTCTAAATTCTCTGGGCTTATCCCGTGAGAAAACGAAAGGTTAGAGATCACCTTCTTCAAATCCTGTTTTAGATATCCCACCTTCTTCAAGAATTTCAAATTTGAATAGATTTCTTCCTTTGCCTTCTTTACAACCCTCTCATATTCGTCAAAAGGCCTTTCCTTTCCATCAACGACCTTAACTTGAGCATTCTTCAACGCAAAGCAGAGAGCAATCCCTAAGCCCATTCTTCCCGGACCGATGATAATGATCTTGCTTCTTATGCCCATTTCAAACTCATAAGACTTCTTCAGCTCGATAAGGAAGGCGTCCTACGAAATTTATAACAAATTTTCTTTTACCTTCTTCATATAGTCCAAAATATCTTCCTTCGTGATTAACATATGATGCCGAATTGTTTTTAACAGAGGCAGACCGTCTTTACTTCATCACCATTCCTAACCACTGCTGTTCCAGTTTCTGAATCTCTCCTTCAAGAAACACTTGTTCCAGCCAGAGATTGAGCCAGTTGAGAAAAATCTGATCCCCCTGCCGGATCATGTAGCCCTTGGTGCCTACAGTAAAAGTCTTCTGGGGGTTCGCTGCCACCAACTCCGGAAACTGCTGGGCCCAGAAAAGAGCCTCAACATTGTCAGTAATCCAGACGTCGGCCGTTCCATCTTTGACTTTCAGGGAAATCTCTTCATTCTTATTATGGCGCAGGATCGTTGCCTGCTTCAGGAGTGCGCTGAAGTGCCTGTCATTTAGACCGCCTTGGTTGAGGATGACCTTCACTCCAGACCTGTCAATCGATGCGAGGTCAGGGTACTTTCCTTCATCCCCTTTGCGCACGAGTGGGCATGTACCAAAGGTCAGATATGAATTGGTATAGGCCAATACCTTGCCGCGGGCCAAGTTGCGGCCAATGCCACCCATAGCGACATCGAACTTATCTGCCAAAAGGTCGTTGGTGAGATCAGGCCATTTGAAAGGGACGAAGGTCACCTTCGCACCCAGGGCCTCGGCGAGTTTTAGAGCCAGAGCGATGTCCATCCCTTCATACTGGTTGGTCTTGGGATTTAAGTACGAGAAGGGCTGGTAATCGCCTGAGGTGCCCACCCGAATTTCCTTTCTCTGGATGATTTGTGCCAAACGTGATTCCTCGGCCCACGCAGACAGGACAGCAGATAGGCACAGAAGGAGAATCAGGACCAAGAAGTGGATCCTGCTCACCTTGAATTTAAAAGACTGAGGGCTTGTCTTTCTCATTGTTCTCCTCCTCTCTATTCTTATTGATTCTTATTGATTCCTATTGACGGGGCCAACTTTTTATGAATCACATACCGACAAATATTGAAGGATAAAGATTCGACCCCGACGCCCGATTCTTCGCCCCTTACGATTTTTCTTGCTCCCACCCCGCTGCCCTTTCAACGGCCATCTTCCACTTTCGGTAAAGAGATTCTCTTTGTTTGGACCTCATCCGAGGAATAAACTTCCTCTTTACTCTGTAATTTGTAGCAATTTGCTGTTGATCCTTCCAAAACCCTACGGCTAAACCAGCCAGGTAGGCGGCTCCCAAGGCGGTTGTCTCAGTGGTTGCCTGGATGACTACCGGAACCCCCAGAATATCCGCTTGAAATTGCATTAAAAATTCATTGGCAGCCGCCCCTCCATCGACCCGCAGTTCCTTCATCTCCGTTCCGGAATCCTCTTCCATGCATTCCAGCACATCCCTCGTCTGATAGGCAATCGACTCCAAGGCAGCCCGGGCAATATGAGCTGGCGTCGTTCCCCGGGTAATTCCCAAAATTGCTCCTCGGGCATACATATCCCAGTAGGGTGCTCCCAAACCGACGAAAGCTGGGACGAAATAGACGCCATCATTAGATGGGATGCTGCTCGCCAACCTTTCACTTTCTGCAACTTGCTGAATCATACGTAGCTCATCCCGGAGCCATTGGACGGCAGCTCCGGCAATAAAGATGCTCCCTTCTAAAGCATATTCAATTTCCCGACCGATCCCCCATGCGATCGTTGTCAGAAGGTTTCTTCTAGAAAGCACTGGCTTTCCCCCAATATTCATTAGCAAGAAGCAACCCGTTCCGTAGGTATTCTTGGACAGGCCTTTGCGGAAACAGGTTTGGCCGAAAAGAGCTCCTTGTTGATCTCCCACAATTCCCGCAACGGGCATCTCTAGACCCAAAAAGGATCCAGGACATGTGCTTCCGTAGATTTCGCTGGAAGCTTTGACAGCCGGTAAGATTTGTTCGGGAATATGAAAATATTCTAAAATCTCCCCATCCCACGAAAGATCATGAATATTGTAAAGCATGGTGCGGGAAGCGTTAGAATAATCTGTGATATGGAGCTTCTTCCCCGTTAGATTGTACACCAACCAGCTATCCACCGTGCCAAAGGCCAGTTCGCCTCTTTCAGCCGCCCTGCGGACCGTTTTTCGATGGTCCAAAATCCACTGAATCTTAGTGGCTGAAAAATATGCATCGATCACCAATCCAGTTTTTCTATGAATCTTTTGGGCGAATTTCGTCTTTTTGATTTCGGAACAACTCGGGGCGGTCCTGCGGCACTGCCATACAATCGCATTATACACTGGGCGGCCGCTCTCCCTATCCCAGATTAGAGTGGTCTCCCGCTGGTTGGTGACCCCAGTGGCCGCGATTTGCTGGGGTGAAAGGTTGACCGAATCAAGGGCCTGCCGGGCAGCTTCCATTTGCGAATCCCATATTTCCGCAGGATCATGTTCCACCCATCCGGGCCGGGGGTAGATCTGCCTGAACTCCTTAGCCGCCATACTAACGATTTCCCCTTGCCGATCAAAAATCATAGCACGGGAACTCGTGGTCCCCTGATCCAGAGCCATGATATATTCTTTTTTCATAAATAAATCCTACAAGCAAAACTTGGTCCTGCTGGCAGATCAAGGCTGAATATGAGACGAGGATATTTCCACATAAAAATGACTTAAAAATTAAGTCAGGGATGGAAAGAGACTTTGTCTGAAAAATTCAGTCAAATATCCTTTTCACCTATTCATTTTTGACTTCTGTTGCCTCAATTTCATTATAAAAAGTGTACCGACCTGCCCTTTTGACCTTTCGATAGGTGCCTATCACTTTAACCTTCTGGCCTTCTTTGACCTTGGAGTGTCTCCAGACAAATACATTTAGAGATACTCCAGACCCATGAGTGAGAGAAAAAGTGGTATATTCGTTTCCACCCTTTGATGTCTTTAATTTAAGTTTTGAAACGATCCCAGGAACAGAGACCTCTTGCCCATCATAAGAATCTTTATTGGCAATAATCTTCTCAATCGTGGTTTCTTGGGCGGCATCATTGAAATTTCCATATAGAACAATGGCTAAAACCAAAATCATAGCTATGGAAAATTTTGAAGACCACCATCTCATGGAATGTTTCTCATATCAAGGTAGTGACAATGATCCGCATAGTCATTGACTTTTACAAATTCAACGCTATGCTCTTTGCGCCATGCACCATGCGTTTTGATATGTTGACAGGGACAACTTCTTTAGGGAACCTCTAATAATTTAAATTTCGAGACTCAGAATTACGTTAAGTTGTAAATCCGAAAAATGTTAAGTAGAAAAACGCAAAATTCAACTTACCCCGCCTGTCAAAAGTACCGTTTTAAGAGTTTTAGGGCGGCTCTATCGGGCATTCTTGCCCATTGGGCGTACACCAGGAGATTAAACCCCCTGCAGCACACAGAATCGATCCAAATTGTAGACCAAATTCCTCAACCCAATCTTCGCCTTCGCCCGGATCAACCCAATCGTTCGGATGATCAGGTTCCCCGCCCGCATCGCCTGCACCCCAAAAACATGTTCCACCCGACTCCGAATCCGGGATCGCGTCCGATTCCCTTTCTTCTCTCGCTCCGTCAACTTCTTATGCTTACACCCCTTCCGCTGAAGATGCTCCCGAAATCGACGCCCCCCCAACGCTTCCAGCTTCTCCTCCGAACGATACGCCGAATCCGCCCACACGTCTCGACTGCTGTTATCTTCATCCAAAAGCAACTCAAAGACCTGACTGTCATGAACCGACGCAGGCGTTACTTCATAGTCTCGAATCAACTTGTGCTCCACATCGATATCAATGTGATTTTTGTATCCATACTGATTCTGACCATTCTTCCGAGTCCATCGGGCATCGGTATCCTTCTGGCGCTTCTTCTGTTCACTCCAACCTTCTGGGGTCTCCCCCGCCTTGATTTGCCGGTTTTCATCCCGGCTATTGCGCTGTCGGGGAGCAGCAACAATACTGGCGTCGATAATTTGGCCTCTTCTGGCAGAAAATCCTTTTTCTTCCAGAAATCCCTCAAATTCCTCAAACAACCGTTTGATCACCCCGACCTCCGTCAACTGCTCCCGGAACAACCAAATGGTCTTCTCATCCGGTACCGCATCTCCCAGGGAGAGGCCCAGAAACCTCATAAAGGACAACCGGTCCCGAATCTGAAATTCAATCTTCTCATCCGAAAGGTTGTACAGCGATTGAAGAACAAGCACCTTGAACATCAGTACGACGTTAAAGGGTTTTCTCCCGGCATTGGATTTGCGCGCTTTGTCCCGTACGGCTTCCAGTTCCGGTCGAAAACGCTCCCAGTCTACCAGTTTCTTGAGTTTCGGCAACGGATCTCCGCCCGCATCCAGTTGCCGAAAACGAATTTGCCAATCCAAAAGTCCGGTCTGCATCATCTCTTATCCCTCTGGGTTGATTTCGATGTCAGACCATAACACACCGGTAGTTATATTGGTAGCAAAAATCGCTAATTTTTAGAGGAACCCTTTAATGATACCCTCCTTTCAAAATATTGGGATTGTGTCCCCATTTTATATGATTTTTCTTCCCTTTATTTCAATTTGGGCTCTGTGTTTGACCCGTTTGCATATCAACAACCACCTTTGGCGCATCTACTCCGGATTCGTCCCTGACGCTCCGGATACGGCCCGCGCAATCGCCATGCCCGCTAGGTTGACAGCTGCAACAAAAAGATAGGAGAGAATTCCAAGGATCGCAACCAGGAACATGCCATAGTCCCGGGCAAGAATGGAAGCGATGACCGTCCCGAATACAGAGCCCGTAACCGTAATCGCCCAGCACCAGGCCAACAAGTTAGACTGCTTGTGGGTGTAGCTGTCAATGGAGAGAGGGACTACATGCCCGAGGAGAAAGCCAAGGCTTGCGAAGGCGACAAAGACGAGCGGAAGCAAAGCGGGCATGGACAGCCAAAGCAGAAACCGATGCCCCCACAGCGGTATGACGAGAAACAGAACGATGCTGCCAAGCACTACCCCGACTGAGTAGGGGGCGATGCGGCTTTCCTTTCTGCCCTCGGGGATGGTTCCCGAATGCAGGCTTCCCAAGCCGGCCCCAAGGATCATGCTCGACAACACCACGATCATGGCCAGGGTCGGATGGTGCAGGTAGAGTTGGTATTTGTATATGCCCGCCATCTCGATGAACATGAACCCCACGCCGGTGAGCGCTAGGACCAGAACCAGCCTTGGGTCGATCCTCACCCTCTCCCCGCCTCCGGGCCGACGCACGACGAAAGGAAGCGCCAGGAAGACGAAAGCCAGGCCCCCCATTATATTCAGCAGAGGTCTGTAGAGACCCCCGATCAGCGATTCGTAGGGATTGGCCTTCGACATCAGGCCCGACCCCACGACATAAGGGCGGTCGTCATTGATCGGAATATCCCGCCCATTCCGGACCCCCAGGGTCGCTGTCAGGCCTTGAATAGGTTCCGTGTTCCTGCAGAGGTCTGTCACCCCTTGCAGGTAGTTCCGGCTCCTCTGAAGTTCCTCTCCCTCGGGCAGCTGGATCTGCGCACTTCTGGCAACCTTTTCCATGTCCGGGTAGAGAACCTCGATCTTCGAGTTGCGCGAGGCCGCGATCTCCCGGATTGTAATCAGTTCTTCATGGGTGAATGGCGTTTTCTTGACCATGAACATGGTCCGGTAACCGTAGGCCGAGGACCGGGAGAGAATGGCGAGCTGGTCTTCGGGGTGAACGATTCCGGCCATCTTCATGCCGGCCACGAGGCTCGCCAGGCGGCGGTTTTTTTCGCCCGCGAGGGGAGTCTTGATGCTCGAAATAATGCTATAGCATAGGACCCCATCCTCATTCAGATGTTCCATGTATTCGGAGAAGGCCTCCTGCGTGGACACGAAGTTGGGTGACCAGGCGTGCGAGATCTGTCCGGCGAGCGTCGCAAAGTTGACATCGAGCATCTCTATCATGTCGTAACGGTGTTTGCTTCGCATGATGACCGACCGGCCGTCTGCAATATAATAATGCACGTTCGGAAGGAGATAGGGGTTGCCGGGTTCGTCCTTTTTGTTCCGCACGATATCGGTTACGATGGGGCGTGCAATCTCTACCGCGTCTATCCGTTTCATGCCAAAGTGGCTGGCCATGGTCAGTTCCTGGCCTCCTCCGGATGCAATCACCAGCAGGTCCCCACCCTTTTTCATCTGCAATGGAATGGTGTAGAGGGAGGACATGTAGCGCCGGATGGTGTCAGCGTTTTTAGGGGCATAGTAGCTCCGGGAGCCATTGTCGATGGTGTACATCTCATGTCCCCTGTAGTTCATCAGAGCCACCCTCGACATGGGAGACCAGTATTCGCGGATCAGGTCCCTTTCCTGGAAGCCGGCCGCGAACTTCACGTGGAAGGAACCGCTGGCCCAGAGAGCGCCCATTATCAAAACCGGCGACACGCAGGCGGCGGCAACTGGAAGCGTCTTCTCCCGCCTCACAAAAAAATAAAGGATCGGCACGACGGCAACGGCCGCCATCACGAAGACAGTCATTCTCAGGCCGAAGGGATACAAAAGCAGCGGTATGCTGATCGAACCGAAGGTGGCGCCGATCAAATCGAATCCGTACATCAAGCCAAACTTCGCCGGTGCACTCCGGAAGATGAGTGCCTGGAGATACCCGGCTAAGAGAAAGGGAAAGAATGCGAGGGGAATTGCGCCGTACAGCTTCCACGAATTGAAAAGGTCCGGGTTCTTTTCCAGCTTGATCACACGCTCCCTGAACGAAAGGTTATCCTGTACCACATGGGTTGTTGGATCCGTGATCTTTTGCGGAACAAACTCGATCTGCAGAAGACCCCAGAGAGAAACGATAACGGTTAGGGACAAAACAGCCAGGAGCGGGATCAGGCGACGTCGGAGTTTCTCCTTGTCCATCGGCTTAGCGAAATACACCAGAAGCGCGCCAGAGCCGGTCCCGAGCAGGGCCAGGGAAATGGCGAGGAACGAATGGCTTGCGAAGAGGACGACCGAAAAGACCCTGGTCAACAGGATCTCAAGCCCCAGCGTTACCACGGAGACAACGAAAAGAACCAGGATATTCATTCTTTCCTACAAATAAGACGTTAGGGTGGTGCCCTTAGGGGCATGAAGATTCTGCCAAAGGCGCGGCAAGGCTTTCCCATCGAGCAGAAGTCTTCAGGTTCATGTACTACCCTCCCCGGTAAGACGGTCCAGGAGACGGGAGGCATGGAAAAGAAGTTCACGCTCATCGGGCGACAGTGCCTGCTCTATTGCTCTGGCAAGCCACGCCTCCTTTCTGCGAACGTCCGCTGATAGCGCTTTCTTGCCCTCTGCAGTGATGGTGATCAGAAGACGCCTGCAGAAAAATTGGGGACACATCCCTTTTTCGGAAGGCGTGAAAAGGGGTCTGCCTCTGTTTTTGATTAACCTGCTCCTCACTTCTTCTGTTCCTTCAACCTCTTCTCATAATTTGCACGGACTGCTTTGAGTTCCTCAGGGGTTCTGCAGATCCCTTCGGCCTGGATGGATTGCATGTCCTTTAAAATTGCAAACCCATACTTTTCGCTATAAGAGGTCTCTCCCCAGACAACATCCTCAACCGCCTGGTGGTCCTCTTTCCTCATGATCTTCCACCCCTCAGGCGTCTCCCACGCGCGCGGTTCTCTTTCCACTGCCTCGATCACCTTCTCCGTGTCCGTTGTTCCAGCCCGCTCTACTGCAGCCTTCAGGAAATAGACGCCCGCATAGGTCTCCTCAGCCATATAGTCAGGATATTCTTTAAATTTCTCCTGGTAGGTCTTTACAAATTGCCGGTTCATAAGATACCGCCCTCCCCATTAAAAAGTTCTTAAAATGATCTTTTCTTTACCTGAACACTTTCTTAGAAAAAGGGGATTGTCTAAGACGATGGATAGCAAATGAGAGAAGAATTTCTGGCAATATGATCAAAGTCTGTATCTTTATGTAGAAGAGTGCATTGATAATCCATCGCTAGAACAGCAATCAGTACATCGACGATAGAACTCGTAACCCCTTTTCTTCTAAGTTGAAAAGTCAATTCGGCAGATTTATGCCAGTGCTCATCAGTGACCTGAAGCCAGTGAAGACCTTTTGCATAGTTGTTAATACTCTGTTTTTCTTCAAGATCCCTCGCCCCTTGGAAGAGTTCAACAAAGATAGGACCTGCTGTTGCCACTCTGTCCTCATCGAGCAGAATGGATATGACCTTTTTCATGTCTTCATACCCGCGGCGGGCAAAAAAGCAAATCCATCCGCTGGTATCGATCAGGACAAGATCTTTCATTGTTTTACCATCTGGAGATCTCGATGCACTTTTTCTCGCCGATGACGAACTCTCTTCAAATCAGAAAGCCTTGTTTCGATAATCCCACTCCCAGCCGATTGTTTAAGTCTCTCCCGGAGTTTTGATCTGATCAGTTCTTCTAATGCAAGGGTTATCACCTCCTTTTTCGTCTCTGCTTCTGATAACTTCATCGCTTCTTTTAAAACTTCTTCGTTAATGTCTACCAGCGTCTTCATGGGAGTCTCCTTCTATATACAAAATTAGATGATTTATATATATATGTCAAGGGCCAGGCCATCTTCAGATTTTTTGGTCCGCCTTCGAGTTTTGACATTTCCTGCTTCTTTTTAGTCATTTTGAATGAGGCCACTTTTTTTATCCCTTGTTTTTCATAAAGACTCTTTTTTTTGTATTGATTCTTGGCGTGACCTGAATATGGATTTCTCCCTCTCCCGCCTGTCTGTTCCTAAACCGCCTCGGATACAGTCAAAAAGGGGAGGGGATCAGAAGGGACTCTCTCGTCTAATGGGGAGCGCAAATGTTATGGGCCCATCATCCCTCCCATTGGAGGGCCTATTCTGTGATCATCAAATGGGCATAAGCGGCAGGCATAAACAAATAGGTTAACAGAGAACCTGGGAGGCAATCCTCTCCACCTCAAAAATATCGAGAGGTTTTTTCAGGTAATCGATCACTCCTAAGGATTTCGCCTCTTCTTCGTTCTTCTCCTGGTCCGTGGCGGTGATGACCACCACCCCTACTTTTTTCTGATCCTCCTGAAGTTTTTTCAAGATATCAATGCCGTTAATACCAGGCATTTTGATATCCAAAAACATCAGTTGGGGCGGGTTTGCCTCAAGGATCCGGAGGGCCTCATAACCGTTCTCCGCCTTGACGAGATCGTAACGGTCACCCAGGAGAACTTCGAAGGAGTCCAAGATGCCTCGATCGTCATCGACAACTAAAATGCGTTTGGCAAGATTTTCCATATCGTTCCTCCAAAATAGAATTTACTCCTACCCTTCCCTCGCCATCCTTTTCGAAAATCCCGCAGATTCCCGCACCTTTATACGGGCGGGGAACTTCATTTTGGCAAGTGAAAGAATGAATAGATTACTTTTTCTTTGATTACTATTAAGCAAATAGGATGCCAACTCGTCTCAATTTTTTTAAAAAGTAAAATCTATTTAATTTCAAAAAGTTATAATTTTGACAACGAAGGGAAGCTTTTAAGGGGGTGTTTTTGATTGCCTATATTTATAGGCAACTTCAAACTTTTACAACAGGGAGCCATAAGACAAAGGTTGTCCCAACTCCTTTTTCACTCATCACCTCAATCGTCCCTCGGTGGTCTTCAATGATCTTTCGGGTGAGGGCCATTCCAAGCCCGGACCCTTTGTCCTTGGTTGTAAAAAAGGGGTTAAAGAGGTTCTTCGATGTCTCCTCGTCCATCCCAATCCCTGTATCCTTGAAAGTGATCTTGGCCATAGAGGGACGTTGATCCTGCTCGGAGGATATGATCAGCGATCCGCCGTTGGGCATTGCCTGGATTGAATTGATCACCACGTTGGAGAAGGCGCGATACAGTGTATCGGAGTCACCTTGGATGGAAGGGAGCGCTCCGTCCAGATGGTTTTTGAAGGTAATGTGTCTTCTTTCCATCTCTTCTCCGTGAAGATCGATCACCTGGAGAATCAAAACGTTCACATCCAGATTGACCATAGGTCGTATTCGTCTTCGGGTCAATTCAAGTAGATCCTCTACCAACTGATTGATCCGGTCGATTTCTCGGGGGACCGTGACGTTAAACTTCTCCATAAATGAAGGATTTCCAACCTTTTTGGGAAGGAGTTGGACAAATGTCTTAATGGCGGAGAGGGGATTCTTGATCTCATGGGCGAGCCCTGCGGAGAGGGTTCCCATGGCAGCCCGTCGATCCGCTTGGCGAAGTTTTTCCTCAAGGGCCTTGATTTCGGTGATATCCTGAAAAACGACCAAGGTGCCGATCTTCTTTCCCTCTGCATCGGACAGCAGGGAAGTGCTTGCTGCCAACCAGAGGCTCTCGCCATTTTTCTTCAACTCGAGTTCCGGATGGAATAATCCTTCTTCATGCAGCAAAGTCTCAGTCATCATCCCGCAAAGCGGATGGTGTTCACCCAGCGCCCGCTCCAGCAAGAGACCCACCATCTCGTCTCTTCTTCTTTCCAAGATTCGCTCTGCCATCTTATTGAGGGTGATGATCCTTTTTTCGAGATCAGTAGTGATCAGCCCATTGGTCATCGAGGATAGAATATTATCATTATAGGCCTTGAGGGAGGTGATTTCCCGAAGGCGGTCCTCCAATTCACTCCGTTGGAGACGGATCTGTTCAATCATATGGTTAAAATTTCTCCCCAGTTCCTCAATTTCATCTCCAGTGCGAATGTCGATTGCCTGGTCGAGGTCTCCTGCGGCGGCAGAGATCGTCGTCTTCACCAACTTCGAAATGGGTTGGGTGATTCGCCTGGCGAAAAAAATCGATCCGAGGACGCCAAGGAGAATGGCAAAAAAACCCAAAAGGAGGAGGTTGAGACGAGTTTTTAAGATCTGACGGGACATCCTCTCTAACGAGAGGCCAACCCGAATGGTCCCCCACTTTTCTTCTGATTCTTTGATATAAACAGGGATCGAGATATCCAATATCCGCGTCTTTCTCTCTTGGGCAAGGGTCGATTGGATCAATGGCTCCTTCGCCGAAACGGCCCTCTGACTCACATCATCCGTCAGGATCGTGCCCTGTTTCTCATCATGTTGGCTGTAGGCAGCCACCTTGCCCTCTTTATCGTGAATGATCACATAAGCGATATCCTCTTCAAGGGCCACTTTCTCCGCATTCTGTTCTAAAACAACATAATTGTAAGTGAGAAGGGCATTCGTGCTCACCGCAGCCAAGTTCCGGGCGATGGACATCCCGCGCTTCCTGGCCTCTTCCTGAATGGTTTCGGACTGCCTTTTCTCCACCAAAATGATGATCAAACCCATGAGAAGGAGGATGAGAAGAGTGGAGTAAAGGATGAGTCGGGTTTGAAGACGAATCGATTTGGAATCTTTTATAGAATCCATTTGGATTCCGAGGAGGAGGAAGATCACTCCTTTTTTAGCCAGATTTTTTTCATCGGGATATAAGGTCCACCGAGGGCATTCACCTCGATGTCTCTCACATAAGGCTGATATACCATTTGGAGTAAATGGTTCACCATGGGAACGATCGGTGCATCATTCAGAATGATCTCTTCTATTTTGCGATACATCTCCATCCGCTTTAAATAATCTCTCTCCGCTTTTGCTCGATCAAGAAGACGATCCACCTCTGGATTATGATAGGCGGTATAATTGTATTTGGATTTAGAATGGAAGAGAGTTCCCAGAAAGTTATCCGGATCAGGAAAATCGGCATACCACGCATACATGAACATTGGCATCCTCTTCGAGGAGAGGACTTCTTGAAATTTTGGCCAATGGGTTTCGTATTGAAGGTTTAGAGTTATCCCAATCTGAGAAACATACAATTTCACCATCTCTAATTCTTTCACTGCCAACTCCGAGTTAGCCGCTGACCAGAATTCAATTGGAGGTATTCCCTTTTCTTCTTCATAACCTGATTCCCGAAGAAGTTCTTTTGCCCTTTGGGGTTGATATCCCATCCCTACTTTACCCGGGGTATAACCCGGCATCCCTAAGGGAATAATGTGGTCTGTAAGAAGGGCCATCCCCTTCAAGATCTCTCTCCCAATCTCCTCTTTTGGAACAGCAAAATTAATAGCCCTTCTTACTTTTTCTATTTTTAATGGTTCGATTTGGGTGTTCAAACCATAAAACCGAAGGGAGAGGATAGGTTTTTGGAGAAAGATGTATTGTTTAGACTTGGTCACATCTTCAACCTCTTTGAATGGGACGGGCGAGTCTTCTAATTCTCCTTGTTTAAAATGACCAAAAATTTTCTCCCTCGGGCTGCCATGAAAGATTTTGAAGACGATTTTATCGAGGTAAGGTCTTCCTTCAAAATAATTGTAGTTGGCTTCAAGAACGATCTCCTCACCTTCCTTCATCGATACGAACTTGAAAGGTCCTGTCCCCACAGGAGATTTTCCGAAATCAATTCCTGATCTCTCAATATCCTCTTCCGGAACGACTTTAGCTCCTTTCATCGCAAGGATGTTGATAAAAGGAGCGTAGGGTTCGGAAAGTATGATTTTGAGCGTATATTTGTCCTGAGCAATGAGTCCCTTCACTTTTGTTGCTCTCTTATCTATAAATTCTTTTGCTCCAAGGATTCTCGTAAAAAAATCAGAGGAACTTGATTTCGTTTCTGGGTTGACAATTCGAGTAAACGTATAGACAAAATCTTTTGCAGTGACCTCCCTCCCGTTATGGAATTTGACACCTTCTCTCAGATAGAAAGTGTAGGTGAGACCATCCGGGGAGATCTTCCACGATTTTGCAATGGCCGGGATGATATTCAGACCTTTGTCAAATTGTACCAGGCCATCGAAAACTTGCTGGATGACAGTGACTGCATACATGTCGATGGATAGGGCTGGGTCCAAGGTTTTTGGACTGAATTCGAGGGGCCTTCGATAAATCCCTCCTTTTATGGGGATCTCCTTTTCACTTTTTATCTCTGCAGAGATGTATTGCAAAGGGAAGAGAAGATATAACAAACTCAATAAATGAAAAAATACAAAAGTGAAATTTTTTTTATATCCTTTCAAGGTCGAACTACCTAAATAATTTTTTGAATTTTTAGATATATATAGGCAGAAATGAAAAGGATGTCAAAGGTTATTTAAAAAGAAAAGCACAACCAAAAGGTTATGCTTTCTTTTTGCTTACTAATCTGAGAAGGGAAGGTTAGATTAATACCCACCGCCATCGGCCAAAACTGGCAGCACATAGGCCATCACTGTTGCTGCGATGATGAGCAGCTCGATCGCGATCTTCTTCATGATATCACCTCCTTTCAGATGGATTCACGACGAAAAAGAGAGAAACAAAACGGTTTATTAAAGAGCAAGACGGGTGCCAAATGGGATTTCTTTTTTTGGCATGTGTTAATCCTTCGTTTTTAAAGAAGTTTTGGACGAAACCCTTCGAGCTGGCAGAAAATTCTTGTCTCGTGGAATTGCCTATAATCATAGGCAGTCATTTTTAAAAATGAGGAAAAAACATAGGAAACCCTTTGATTCGACTAAGAAACTCTTAACTGCACACGATTATAGGCAACTGACAGAAAAATAGGCAATGAAACCGAATGGAGAATGGAGATTTCAGAATGTGGAATAAAAAATCTTTAATCGACAATTTAAGTTCAAAGGAGGGATTCTATTTTTTTAATAGGATGCCTAATTGCTTGGCCTTTTGGATAAGGGTATTGCGATTGACCTTGAGGATCTTAGCAGCCTCTGTTTGATTCCCTTCTGTAACTTCGAGGACATTGCGGATGATGCGCTTTTCAAATGCCTCTCTGAGTTTGATGAGCCCAACCTTTTCTACTCCCGAATCCTCCACATCTTGACCTGACGTGATCAAGATCTCGAGAGGGATATGCTCCAACTCAATCACTTCGTCACCAGAGGAGAGGACGACAATCCGTTCAACAAGATTCTCCAATTCCCGAATATTTCCAGGCCAATGATACCTTCTTAGGGCATCCAAGGCTTTCCCCGAAAATCCAGGAATCTTTTTGTTGAAGGCCGTGTTGAATTTGTTGAGGAAGTGTTTGGCCAGAAGGGGAATATCTTCCTTCCTCTCTCGAAGGGGCGGGATGGAGATGGGAACGACATTGAGTCGAAAGTAGAGGTCTTGACGGAATTTCCCCTGTATCAAGGCATCCTCCAGGTTCGTATTGGTGGCTGAAATGACCCGGATGTCCACTTTGATGGGTTTATTCGAGCCGATCCGTTCGATCTCCCTTTCCTGAAGAACCCGAAGAAGTTTTGCCTGGAGATCAGACCTCAATACAGAAATCTCGTCGAGAAAGAGCGTCCCTCCATTGGCATGCTCAAACTTCCCAATCGTTCGTGCATGGGCGCCTGTAAAAGCCCCCTTTTCGTGGCCGAACAACTCGCTCTCCATCAACTCAGAAGGGATGGCAGCACAATTGATGGCCACAAAAGGTCCGTTCTTCCGATTCCCTTGGCGATGGATGGAGTGAGCAATCAGCTCCTTCCCCGTCCCGCTTTCTCCAGTAATCATAATATTGGTCGAGGTGTAAGCGACCTTTTTGATCAGTTGGAAGATCTCAAGCATCGCACTGTTTTGGCTGACGATCTGGTCGAATTCCCGGGATTTTTCCACCTCCCTCCGGAGAAAGTCCAATTCTTTATGGAGATTCCGCTTGTTGATCACGCGACCGACTGTGGACAGGATATCCTCGGGTTCATAGGGCTTGGTGATATAGTCATAAGCACCCCATTTAATCGCATCCGCGGCCTTCCGAGCCAGATTGAGGGCGGAGACCATGATGACATCGGCCTCTTCATCCCGCTCTTTGATCTTGCGAAGCACCTCCAACCCATCCATGTCAGGCATATGGACATCTAACAGGATAAGGTCGACGGATTCCCTCCGAAGTAACTTTAACGCCTCCGGACCGTTTTCCGCAGAGAGAACGTGATAATCATCCTCGAGAATCACCTCGAGGGACTGCCTTGCCCCGGATTCGTCGTCCACAACTAATATGGTGGGTTTTATCTCCATCGAGTGCCACTATAAAGGAAATGGCTTTTTTCGTCAAGGAGAGTGGCTGGTTTCTGGGGCGGGACATTCTTGTCCCGCCGTTTTCGAAGGGTGGTATGTTGACATTTAATGGTCAGAATGTTACGGGGGAATTGAACCCCACAGCGCTCCTTAAGAGCTTCGAGGTGGAAAAGGGGAAAAGGATGCATTTTTCTATTCAGGAGGAGTTATTCAACGTTCTACCCGATCTTACCATTGGCATGGTGGTGGGAATGGACGTGAATAATACCCGTCCCGTTAAGGAAGTTGATGACCTTCTCACTCAGGCGATTGAAGAGATGAGAAGAAATTTTATCGGAGAGAAGGCCCAGGAGCATCCACGGATCAAACCCTGGAGAACGGCCTTCTCCAAATTGGCTATTCCAGGAAGCAAATTCCCAAGCTCCGTTGAATCCATGGCAAAAAGGATTCTGAAAGGAGATCCTTTTCCAAAGATTAACCCTCTCGTCGACCTCTACAACAGTGTCTCTTTGAGATATTTGGTTCCCATGGGAGGCCACGACCTGGACACGGTCAACGGGAATATCTACCTTCGGTTTGCAGAGGGTTGGGAGCCCTTTACTCCGATGGGCGGAGGGGACACAACGATTGTGCCGAAAGGAGAATTGATCTATCGGGATGATCAAGAGGTGCTGACTCGAAATTGGGTATGGCGCCAATGTGAGAAAGACAAGGGGACCGAGAAGACGAGAAACATCTTTATCCCCATCGATGTTCTGGGTGAGGTGGGAAGAGAACGGGCTCATGAGGTGATTGGAGAACTCTCCCACCTGATCCCGAGGTATTTAGGGGGCAGCATCTTCTCAGCCATTCTCAACATCAAAAACCCCTCCGTTGAAATACCCTATTCCCCCGCCGTTAAGATGCCTTAATCTCTCACCCCAAAAATAAGTTTCAAATCCCGCTTCTTGCCAAAGGGTGATGACCAGGTTTCATGGCTCGTGCCTGCCCGAGGCATGGGCGGTAAGGTCATCATGGAGAATTTATCCGAGAAATTAGGAGACAAATGGAGAACAAACCCTTAGGACGTGGATCTTATAAGTGACCGTACCGGTTAAAGAAGACCAAGAACTTCCTTAATGGCAGACCATGCCTCTGGTGAAGACCACTCCCTCTCTCCTACGATCATACCTATCAACATACCTTCTCGATCGACAAGGAATGCTGCCGGAATAAATTTAACCCCATAGGTCCGGGCGATCTTTTCCTTCTCATCCAAAAGGACGGGGAGAGTGACCTTATTTTCTTTGACGACTCGTTGGACCTTTTTCGCCTTCTCCCCATCAATCGCAAGCAAGAGGATGGTTAATTGGTCTCTCTTTCCCGCCGAGAACTTTTCCATTACAGGAAGCTCCTCTTTACAAGTAGGACACCAGGTGGCCCAAAACTTCAATAAGACCGGTTTTCCTTTGAGGTCTCTGAGGGCGATGGTATTACCATCCAAACACTTGAGGGAGAATGGGGGGGCTTCCTTTTTTTCTTGGAATCTCTGAACACCGAAAGAGGGGCAGGAAGGGCAGTCCGGCTGGCTAGTAGGAGGGGCTCCCTCAAGGGGGAAGATGAGAAGCAAACTAGCCCCTGCTGCTACCAATAATGGGACAATCCTTCTTATCATACCCGATGCTAAACGAACGCTCCAATAAAAGACTAAGATATATTCTGCACCCAGTCAATATGGTCAAGCCTTCTCATGGAAACAGATTATCTCCGTCTTCACTCAATGCGAAGTTTCCTCGAGAACTCAATTGAATGAAGGTCAATTTTGGCAAGGGGGAAAATTCAAACTTAAAATAAAAAGGGAAGAGTCCCCCTCTTCCCTTTTCAAATTCTTTCCCTTTCCTCCGAAGGACAAATCCTGTTTCTTTGAAGAAGCAAACCTATCTGCCCTGGTTGCAGTAGAAAGGCGGCAGGCTGTTTAGTAACCCTTCTTCTGAATCTCGGCTAAGCCCTCATCCACTGTGAAAACGGCACCGCATTTTGGACATTTAATCTTTGCGTCCTTCTGTACCCCCGCACATCCATAGGAGAAAACTGCTAACATCGCCAATGCCAGAATGATACTCACCCATTTCCTCATTACCCTTCACCTCCTTTCGTCAATGGATCTAATACTCATATTTGAAAGAGATAGCGTTGACAACGGATGGTATATCGGAAACCGATAACAAAAATTCCCCTTAATGTCAAGAAAAAAAATCATGCGTCTCGTGTTCAAAAAAACTTTTCCCAAACTACTTCTTCTTTTTTGGTGTGGCCTTCTTTGTCGTCTTCTTGGCCTTCGGATGTTTCATCCCGCATGACATAATTTTCTCACCTCCCTTATTCTTTACTTATTGATTTATTTATCTCTTTTAAATTAATATTTGTCAAGAGTTTTCTTGATGTGGATCTGGCCGCCCACGAGGCGGGGATTTGAGCTTAAGCTCAAGGAGACGATCAGTGCCATCCAGATGGGTCAAAACCGCCTTTCCTACAGGAATTCATTATCTTTCAGGTAATGAGGCGGCCGCAGAGGGGGCGATTGCCGCAGGATGCCGATTCTATGCGGGCTATCCCATCACCCCTTCAAGTGAGATCATGGAACGGATGTCCTCAAGGCTGAGGGACGTGGGAGGGGTCTTCATTCAGATGGAGGATGAGATTGCCTCCCTCTCGGCCCTGATTGGAGCCGCATGGGCAGGGGCAAAGGCGATGACTGCCACTTCAGGCCCCGGGTTCAGTTTGATGCAGGAGGCGATTGGTTATGCGGCCTTTACAGAAACCCCCTGTGTGGTCATTGACGTGCAGAGGGCTGGTCCTTGTACCGGACAGGCGACCCGGGTGGGAAGCGGCGACATCATGCAGGCCAGGTGGGGTTCCCATGGGGACTATCAGGTAATCGCCCTCTCCCCATGGTCCGTTCAGGAGATGTATGATCTTACGCTACGGGCCTTCAATCTCAGCGAACGCTACCGGGTCCCTGCATTTGTCATGGCTGAGGAGGCAACGGGCCATCTCAGAGAAACGGTCAAAATTGAAAGCCAGGTCGAGGTCTGGGATCGGAAGAAACAGAGAGGCGGCGCTCCCTTCGGAACCGAAGAGGAAGACGGTGTCCCTCCGATGCCTTCCCTCGGAGAAGGGGAACGACTTGCGATCACCGGCTCTACCCATGACGCCTATGGATTTCGAAAGACCGATGACCCAAAGTCCCATGCCGTGCTGGTGGAACGGATCAACCAAAAGATTATTACAAACAGGCGGAAGATCGTTGAAACGGAGTCTCATTTCATCGATGACTCGGAGATCGTGATGATCACTTACGGATTCACAGCCCGGACAAGCCTCTATGTGGTGAAACGAATGCGGAAGGAAGGGTTCAAGCTGGGTCTCTTAAGACTGAAAACCCTATGGCCTTTTCCGGAAGAGGCTGTTCGAGAGGCCACTGCAAAGACGAAAAAGGTTTTTGTTCCAGAGATGAATCAGGGACAGGTGGCGGGTGAGGTGAGAAAATACGTCTCGTGCGAGGTGATTTCTTTTGGACAGACGAATGGAGAAGTGATTCAGCCCGGGACGATTGAGGAGGCCTTGAGGAGGATCGGCTGATGGTCAGAGCGATGGAAAAATATATCCGGCCGGGTGTGAAGGCGACGCCCTTCTGCCCGGGTTGTGGCCACGGCATCCTGATGGGCCTCATCTTGAGGGCCATTGATGAATTAAAAATAGATATGAATAGGATGGTCTTTGTTTCTGGCATCGGATGTGCGGCCTGGATTCCAAGCCCTCACTATGATGGGGATACCCTTCACACCCTTCATGGAAGGGCACTCGCATTTGCTACGGGTGTAAAAATCTTTAATCCCGAACTCTGCGTCATGGTGATCAGTGGAGATGGAGACCTTTCCTCGATCGGAGGAAATCATCTGATCCATGCAGCAAGAAGAAATATCGACCTCAAAGTCATTTGTGCGAATAATATGATCTATGGCATGACCGGAGGACAGGTCGCTTCGACGACACCCAAAGGGTCTACAACTTCTACAACGCGAGAGGGCAACCCTTATCGGCCATTTGATCTCTGCAAGCTGGTGGAAGCAGCAGGAGCCACCTATGTCGCTCGATATGGCGTGACCCAGCCCATCTCGCTCATCGGGTCCATCAAAAAGGCCCTCTTGCATGTTGGATTCTCTTTCATTGACGTGCTCTCCCCTTGTCCCACCCAATATGGAAGGAGGAATCGGATTGATCGGCCGGAGGATATGATTCAAGATCTCATCCAGAAGTGCATCCTGGAGGAAGAGGCACAGGGGCTGACGGAGGAAGAACGTGCCGAAAGGATCATTACCGGAGAATTCTCATCATGGGAGAAATAACACAGGTCCGATTGAGCGGTTTCGGCGGACAGGGAGTGGTTCTGGCTGGAATCCTCTTGGGAGAGGCAGGAGTCGTTGACGGGAGATATGTTTCTGGATCGAATTCCTATGGTGCTCAAGCCAGAGGCTCTGGATGTAAATCAGAGATCGTCTTATCAGACAGACCGATCGATTTTCCTCATCTGATCACTGCGGACATACTGGTGGCAATGTCCCAAGGTGCTTACGATCTTTTCTGTGAAGATGTAAGAGAAACATCCGGGCTCATCCTTTATGATCAGGGGCAAGTTGTGCCGAAGGAACCTTTAAATGTGAAACAGATGGGAGTGCCTGCTACGGAACAGGCCCTGAAGAAATTGAAAAACAAGCAAGTGGCCAACATTATCCTCTTAGGTGCCCTCATCGAGGTCACAAAGATCGTCACCCCCAAAGCCGTTCGAAAGGCGATCCACATCCATGTCAGTGAACGCTTCCTGAGCCTCAATCTCAAAGCCCTCGGGGCGGGAATGGAACTTGCGAGGCAAATCGATGGTTGAAGGAAGAACCCATAAGCCGGTCATCCAACCCGACAAGTGCCACACCTGCAATGTCTGTATCCGTGGATGCCCTGCTGAACTCATTCCAGAATATCGAGAGGAAGAAAACAGCCTTCGAGGGTGTCTCTATAGCGGAAAAATTGCGGGAGCACCGGGGAGGGAAAAGGTTCCTCTCCCTCCCTGCCAGGAGGCTTGCCCCATTCGTCAGGATACAAGGGGCTACGTAAACCTTATTGCAAAGGGAAAGTTAAAAGAGGCATTGGAGTTGATCCGGGAGGTCAATCCCCTGCCTGCAGTCTGCGGGTTTATTTGCCACCATCTCTGCGAGGAGGCCTGTTTGAGGACCGATGTGGATCAACCGGTTCCCCTCCGGCTGCTCAAGCGGTTCGTTGTAGAATACGAACGGGATGAAGAGAAGATAAGGAGGAAATCGTCAAAAAAGAGGCGTGGGGAGATTTTGGTAATTGGCTCTGGTCCCGCTGGCCTGGCCGCTGCCAACGACTTAAGCCTCCTCGGATACAGGGTGACGATCTTCGAAGCCCTCCCCGTCCTCGGAGGCATGCTGGCCGTTGGAATTCCGGAATTTCGGTTGCCAAGAGACATCCTTCAGATGGAGATCGATGGAATCAGAAACCTGGGCGTCGAGATGAAGACAAGTCATCGTTTCCATTTTGAACGGAACGGTAAATCCCTTCAGAAACTTGGCTTCCAGGCAGCCTTTCTCTCAATTGGAGCCCACCGCAGTTTAAGATTGAATGTCCCGGGCGAGCGACTTCAAGGAGTCTTGCACGGGGTCGAATTCTTGAGAGATGTCAATTTAGGAAGGGAAATGAAGGTCGGGAGAAAGGTGGCCGTCATGGGTGGAGGCAATGTGGCCATCGATGCCTCTCGTTCGGCAATCCGGCTTGGTGCGGAAACAGTTGAGGTCTATTATCGGAGATCAAGAACTGAAATGCCTGCGATCCTTGAAGAAGTGGACGAGGCGACGCGCGAGGGAGTAAAAATTTATTTTCTCGCCTCCCCAGTAAAGATAATTAGGAGCGGAGAAAAAGCCGTTGGAATGGAGTGTGTCAGGACGAAACTCGGCGAGCCCGATGGGACAGGAAGGAAAAAGCCAATTCCAATCGAGGGGTCCGCTTTCAAGGTCCATGCGGATACCATCATCGCAGCGATCGGCCAAAGAGTCGATCGAAGGGCCCTCAAGGGACTGAGCGTTAATCCAGACGGAACGGTGCGAATCGATCCGGAAACAGGTGAGACCAGCTTGAAAGGTCTGTTTGCAGGTGGAGATGTGGTCACAGGGCCAGGTTGGGCAATCGATGCGATCGCTGCTGGAAAGAAAGGAGCCGAATCAATTCATCGGTACCTCTCTGCCTGAAACGTATTAATGCCAAATGTCAAAATCCAAATGTCAAATGAATGTCACAGTTTAAAATCAAGATTTTTTGATATTCGAGCTTTGGATTTTGATTTGGCATTTGAACTTTGAAATTTGACATTTCATAAACGATAAGCATGGTCAAGGAATGTAAAAAAGAAGTGGTGCGAATCCCAAAACGAAGAACCCTCTCTCTCAAAAAACGGAGAAAAGGTCTCTCTCCGGTTGAAAGCGGTCTCCTAAAGGAAGAGGCTCTCAAAGAGGCCCAGCGTTGCCTCGGTTTAAGAGAATGTGAATCATGTGAGATCTGTAGCCTCTTATGTCCAGACCTGTGTGTCACACGCAATGAGGAGACCGGTGAGGTTCAAATCGATTTGGAGTATTGCAAGGGATGTGGGATCTGTGCATCCGTCTGTCCCAAGGGGGCCATCCAAATGGTACGGGAGGAGGGAACATGAAAGAGAAGATTCAGATCGATCTAAATTCCGATGTTGGAGAAAGCTTTGGCGCTTATAAATTGGGGCTTGATGAGGAGGTCATCCCCCACATCACATCTGCGAACATTGCGTGTGGATTCCATGGAGGAGACGCAGGGGTGATGCGAAAGACGATCTCCTTAGCAAAGCAGTATGGGGTAGAGGCGGGAGCTCATCCCGGATTTCCTGACCTCATGGGCTTTGGACGGAGAAACATCGATGCAACGCTGGAGGAAATCCAGGACTATGTGACCTATCAGATGGGAGCGCTGCAGGCCTTTGCGCGTTCTCAGGGAACGAAACTTCAACATGTGAAGGCCCACGGAGCTCTTTACAATATGGCAGTCTCGAATCCCAAGATATGGGAGGCGATGGCAGAAGGGATGGCCAGAATCGATAAGGAAATGATTCTGGTCGTTCTTGCCCCTTCCAACAGGGATCCCCTCCTGGAGATCGGAAAGCGCTATGGTATACGGATCGCCTTTGAAGCCTTTCCAGATCGTACGTATAAGAGCGATGGCTCCTTAGCGCCTCGAAGAGAGAAAGGAACGGTGATTCACGATCATGAGGTCGTTGCGCAAAGGGCATTAAAAATGGCTCTTGAAGGGAAGGTGATTGCCACCGATGGGACGGAGATCGAACTCAAGGCGGATACGCTCTGTGTCCACGGTGATAACCCTGCTGCGGTCCAGATGGTTAAGAGAATTCGAGAAGGATTGAAGGCTTCAGGTGTGACCGTCATTCCAATGAAATGGTTTGTCTGACGGATTCGAATCCGAGTTCTAAGTTCGGAGTTCAGAGTTCGGACCCCTAAGTCTAAATACTCCGAACACCGAACTAATCACTCCGAACTATTTTAGTACAATGGGTCTCTATCCTAAAACACATTTTCTGTTGATGGGTGATCGTGGCCTCCTTCTCGAATTCGGAGACGAGATCAGTTCCGAGGTCAACGAGAAGGTGAGGAGGATGGCCCTTGCCATCCCAGCCGAGGCGATCGAAGGGATCATTGAAACAATTCCCACCTATCGGTCTTTGCTTATTGTTTACAATCCGTTAATCCTATCCCTCAATAATTTGAAAGAGAAATTGCTGCGGATTGAAGACGGACTCAAACAGACTCCCTTCCCAGAGCCAAAATTGACCCGAATCCCTGTTGTCTATGGAGGCACCTGTGGCCCGGATTTAGAAGGGGTAGCCAAATATCATCAGATCTCTGCGGAGGACGTGATCCAACTCCATTGTAGCAAACCCTATTTCATCTACATGATCGGTTTCGTGCCTGGATACCCTTATATGGGAGAGCTTCCAGATGCATTGGTCACGCCCCGGCTCAAAACCCCCAGGCTATTAGTTCCTGCAGGCTCTGTGGGTATAGCACAGAAGCAGACAGGGATTTATTCAATGGATAGTCCAGGGGGCTGGCAGATACTCGGTCGAACTCCTGTCAAACTTTTTGACCCGGAAAGGGAACCGCCGGCCCTTCTTCAGATGGGAGACCTTGTGCAGTTCTATCCCATCAGCGAGGAAGAATTGAGTGAATGGGACAAGTAGGAGGCGATCACACAACTGATCTCCCCTCCCCCGGCGGGAATAAGCGCTAACCTAATAGGCGGGGGTTTTCCCATTTGTCATTCCGGCGAAAGCCGGAATCCAGGGAGAAGTCAGTGAATAAACAACCCGCGGTGTACATTCTGGCGAGCAAAAGAAATGGGACCATCTATATCGGTGTGACTTCAGACCTCGCCAAGAGGGTATGGGAGCACAAAAACAATTTGGTAGAAGGATTTACCAAACGCTATAGTGTTCATCAGCTGGTTTGGTATGAACTCCACGAGAGTATGGAATCCAGTATTCAGCGGGAGAAACAGTTGAAAGAATGGAAGCGAAAGTGGAAACTGGAATTGATTGAGGGTACCAATCCTAATTGGCAGGATTTGTATCATACGATTATTTGACTGGATTCCGGCTTTCGCCGGAATGACGCTACGTCTAAGTTAGCTCTTATTTCCCAGCGGCACCCTCAACCCAACCCTCCCCTCCGGGCAGGAGGCCACCAAAAGAGAAGGGATAGATATATTGTGGGAGTTTGAAGATGGAAAAATTAGAAGCCTTTGAAATACTCGAACCCGGAATTCTGACCACCGTTCAGGATCTTGGTCGCTATGGGTTCAGTCAGTTTGGAGTCCCTCCGTCCGGAGCCTTAGATCCGTTCTCCTCGAGGGCAGCAAATCTTCTGGTAGGGAACCGAGATGAAGATCCCTGCCTCGAGACAACGATTATGGGGCTTAAACTAAAAGCAATCAGAGAGATCGTCGTCGCCATCACGGGTGGAGACCTTTCTCCCACATTAAATGGGGAGTCGTTGGAGATGTGGAGGACCCATCTTTTGGTGGAAGGCGATGTCATCGCTTTCAAAAGCCTTCGAAAAGGATGCCGCGCCTATTTGGCCATAAACGGTGGATTTGTCGTTCCGAAGATCATGGGGAGCAGTTCAACCTATCTTTCAGGAAGATTTGGCGGCTTAGAGGGAAGAGCGTTGAGACGCGGGGACATTCTTTATACCCCCGACCGTCCATCTTCCTTAAATAAAATAGGTCTACGATTTCCAAGTGATCTAATTCCTCCCTTTGAAAAGGAGGCGCTCGTGAGAGTGATCCCTGGACCTCAGGATCACCATTTTACGGAAAGGGGATTCCAAACACTTTGCACCACATCCTATCAGGTCACTCGTCAATGCGACAGGATGGGAGTTCGATTGGAAGGCTCCAAGATCGAGAGGCGATCCGACGTGGAGGAGTCGATCATTTCGGAAGGTCTTATTTCAGGGGCAATCCAAGTTCCTGGCGATGGGAAACCGATCATCATCTTAACGGAATTGGTCACCGGAGGTTATACAAAAATCGCAACAGTCATCTCAACGGATTTAACGAAGGTAGCACAATTGAAACCAGGTGATCGCGTGCGCTTTGAGCCCATATCGATCGAAGAGGCTCATCAACTGCTCAGAGAGCAGGAAGGTAGTTTAAAAGAATTTAAAGAATTTGTTCAGAAACGTTGATTATTGGGAAAAAACATTCGGCCCGTTCGGGGAAAGGGCTCTACGGTTCGGTTTTTATGATTCGTTTTTGTAGGGTACGATCTCTGATTGCACCGCTTATGCGTTCTGAACAGGTGATATGATCACTTTAATTTGTTCAGAAGGGAGTTAACAATGTCTTTGCCCATCTACGAAATCTACGCTGTTAAATATGCAGGCCCCTTCCTCCGCCCAATGGCCAAGGCCATTTGGAACACGGACTGGGAGAAGGAGATCGAGATCAATTACTACCTCTGGGTCGTCAAACGGAAGGATGAGACCCTGATCGTGGATTGCGGTGTCGCTCCAACTCTTGCCCAGCAAATGCAACTCCTGGGTTATATCAATCCTGTCCATGTCTTGGCAAGGATTGGGGTCGAAGCGTCCCGAGTTCAGAGGGTGGCGATGACTCATATTCATTTTGATCACGCCAATGGAGCAGGGCTCTTTCCTAATGCAACATTTTATGTTCAAGAAAAGGAATTCAACTTCTGGATCAAAGACCCCGTCGCCAAGAAGCCTCCTTTCCTTATGCTCTCTGACGCAGTTGGAAATGCACGTCTTGCCAAACTGGAGGGCACAGAAAGGCTGATCCTCGTGAATGGAGATCAGGAGATCATTCCCGGGATTGAACTTCTTCTCGCACCGGGCCATACTCCCGGCCTCCAGGTGGTCGCCGTGAATACCGCCAAGGGCACAGCTATTGTTGGATCGGACTGTGCCCACATTTTCAGGAATTATGAAGAAGAAATCCCGAGTTGCTTTATCATCGATATGGTCGCCTGGATGAAGACCTACGACAAGGTGAAATCGAAGGTTTCCTCCCTCGATCTTCTTTTCCCCGGCCACGACATGAAGATGCTCACCGATTATCCAAAGATAGCCGAGGATATTACTCGGTTGGTTTAGAGGAAATGACAGGAATTTCGAACTCATAGAGGTTTGCCCCAGAACCAAAATAAATCTTTCGATCCAGAATCGCCATGCCTGAATCAATCGGAACAGGAGGCTTGGCTAATAAGAATATTCGGTCATCTTTAGGATCGATAGCAAAGATCGCTTCCTTGGCAAGCCCATAGAGTCTTTCATCTCGTCCAAATTGGAGAGAGATCTCTCTCGGCTCCTTGAATCCGAGATCGAAAACCTTTTTGATCTCTCTCTTCTCTGAATCGAAGATAAAAACCTTCTCATTGTCTGTGATCCCGTAAAGGAGTCCATCCATGGTTGTTGCAAGCGAGAAGATCGTTTTTGCCTCTGGAACGGGAGTAATTTCAAAAACCTTTTTCTCTTCTTTTGGATTCCATAAGATAAGCTTTGCCTCTTTTTCAGTGGCCCGTGTGCCGGTCCCACCCCGGACAGAACTTCCTGCTGCGATGAGATCCATTTTTTCGATATAGGCCAGTGAGGCGATGCTCTGATTCTTCACAACATGTCGATAGACCCTTTTCTCATTCTTCGTTGGATCATAGACACTGATCGCCCCGCCTAAGAGTCCATAATCAGGATAGCTCCCGATATAGATCTTTCCATGGGGTCCAGCAACCATGGCTCTCGGTCGATACTGCCCATCGCCTATGGGACCGAGATCCCTCGGATTGGAGTCTTCGTTATCGCCAAATTGCAGCGGCCTTTTTGGATCAAATACCGAGAGACGAGCCTCAGGGTATGAGCTGAGATATAGTTTACCATTGAGAGACCCCATCGAATAAATTTCTCCGGTCGCATGAGAGGCCTTTCCAAGATGGGTAAGAGAGTGATTGTCAGGATCGTACACGAAGAGACGGAGGGGGAGCATACTGCTTCCATAGATCCGGCCATCCGGGCCAGCACCGACCGCAAAGATATAAGCTCCAGAGGCTTCATATTTGAGGGGAATCTCCTTTGCTTCCTTTGTGGCAGGGTTTTCAATCCGTAAGACCCTATTGTCGATAAGATGAAACTGCCGACCATCAGGAAGACCTTCGGGAGGAAAGGGGATATCCGACTTAGATACTTCAGTTAGCTTTTTACCCTCTTCAATACGGAACCATCTATCTGGGGCCGAAATCCTTGCATAAATCTTTCCGTCATTCCCTTTGACCAACCTCACGCGGCCAGGTTCTCGGCCCTCTGGAGGGATGAGGGAATTTTTGGATTTCGTCTTTGGATCGAAAACCACAACGTCCATCTTTTCAAACTGGATCGCACAATAGATCAAACCATCTTCCCCTGCTGTCGGATAACAGTAAAACTGTTCAGGATCCATCCGGCCAAAATTCGCGCTCATCCCGGTCTTCGGATCATAAGAGAAGAGACTGGTCGAGGGATAGGTCCCACCCCAGATTTTCCCATCGGGTGCTGTCGTCAGGCTACAAATGAAGGATTCCTTTTCTCCCCCAGGTTGTCCGAGATCTTCCCATCTCTCTGTTTTCGGATCGAAACGAAGGAGGTGGCCGTGATAATAACTCCCGAGATAGATCCGATTTTCGTGATCGACCGTAAATCCCCAGGATCCCATTTCAGAGGAGAGAGGTTCTTTGAATTGCCGCATTTCACCGGTATCGGGATTGATGGCGAGAAGGAAAAGAGGTGCTTTGTACTGTCCAAAAGAAAGGTAAACCGTATTCCGGTTTCCCGTCTTTCCAGGGCCGAGGTAGGCTCCCCAACAAGCCGCCTCTTTGACCGGAACACCGAGATCTCGGAAGGCAAATGAAATCTTGGGGGCGAGGTCAAGGGAGATGAAAACGAAAATGAAAAAGAGAAAGTTTTTTCTCACCCATCGGCTACGCATTACCCCCACCTTATTCCCCCCCCCTTATGCCACAGGCCTCCCAAATTATCTCCTCCTGGTTGCGGGGGAGGCCTTCCAATTCATCTCCTCCCCCCTTGTGGGGGAGGATCAAGTGGGGGGATGTTTGACTGCTTCGATCTCCTTTAAGACTTGATTATTCCAGAATCTCAATATAGAAAAGCCCTGTTCTTCTATCCATGCAGTGCGTTCCGAATCGTCGGCAATTTGTTTCGTTCAGCTTCTGTGAGATTTTTCCTTAGTTCTCTGGCATTAATCTTATCCAATCCCCCATCCCAACCTTCCCCCACAAGGGGGGAAGGGGTTAGAAGGAGGCAGGAGAGGTGAACCCGCGTTGTCCTTTCATATCACGGTTATGTTTCTGAGGCATTGGGTTCTGATGGCGAAGGTTCCGTTGAAGCAGGAGATTCCGAGAGAGCAGGTTCGGAACCTGCGGATTCGGCAACCGTCGGAGCAGAAATGGTTGCCGATGCTTTGGTTTTTGGTCTCCCTTGTCGTGGCCGCCAATGTGGTTTCTGGGTTGTCCGTAACTTCTGAGTTTTCTGTTCCTTTCGAGTTTCCCGTTCCTTCAATTCTTTCAATTCCTCTTTCTCACCCTTTCTCTGTTCTTTGCCGAAACCGGTGATGACATAGGTGCCGCTTCGGGTATCGGTTCGGAGCCGGATGATCCCTTCCTTCTCCGCATCTGCGAGGAGGTCGCTGAAGGTCCGGTATCCGTGATAGGACTCATTGAACGAAGGTTTCTTGCGCTTCATCGTCTCCTTAACCAAGGAGGACCAAAGGACTTCCTTATTCTCACGGACCAAGGCAACCACGGAGTCCACCAAGAGTTGGAAGGCCTCTTTCTTCTTTTCAGGCAGATCCTGTTCGATCATGGGAGGAGTTCCGATTGGTCGTTCTAAGTCTTCGTAGTAGATGAACTCATCGCAGTTGTCGATCAGGAGATTGGAGCTGGACTCTTTCATTCCGAGGCCGATCACCCGTTTCCCATTCTCCTTGAGTTTGGAGACGAGAGGTGAGAAGTCGCTGTCGCCGGAAACGATGACAAAGGTATCGATGTGCTCCTTCGAATAACAGAGGTCGATGGAGTCCACACAGAGCCTTATGTCCGCTGAGTTCTTCCCGCTCATGAAACGTTTTGGGATCTCGATCAGCTCAATGGCTGCCTCGTGGAGGGGCTTCTTATATTCTGCATAATCGGCCCAGTCCGCGTAGGCCTTCTTCACAATGATCTTTCCTTTCTCGACTAAGCGCTCTAAGACCTTGTGAATTTCAAACCGCTTATCCTTCTTCCCCTTAAATCCGAGGGCAAGGTTCTCAAAATCGATAAAGACCGCCAGTGTATGCTCGCCTTCCATCATCCTTAGTCCCTTCCTTTTAACCCAGGGAGATTTTCCATCCCCTATGTCTAAAACATCCTACAATGAAGTGAGGAATTTGTAAACAGTACTTTCATCAATGAAGCACCAATACCCAAATTCCAAATCCCAAATCAATCCCAATTATCCAATGCCCAAATGACCAAAACGCCTATTCATGAATAGCATTTTTAGAAATTTGGTCATTGAGATTTTGGTTATTATTTGATTATTGGTGCTTGGAACTTGATTATTACAAAATGATTTGTGCAGTGGTATCAGCTCAGGATCTGAAGGGGATATCCTTCCTTCTTTAACCCTTTTTTGATCTTACGGATGTGATCTGGACCCCGCGTCTCCAACACCAAGATCACCTTTGAGAACCCAATGGGGATATCCTTGGCCGCCCGCTCGTGGATGATGTGGAGAATGTTGGCGCGGTATTGCGCGACGAGATTGGAAAGTTTTGCCAGGGAGCCCGGGGTATCTCTTAAAAGAACGGCAAAACGGATGACCCTTCCCGTTTGAGTAAGTCCCTTCTCAATGATCCGGTCAAGGAGGTTGACATCGATGTTGCCACCGCTGATGACCAGGACGACCTTCTTTGCTTTGATCTTCCATCTCCTCGATAATAGAGCGGCCAAAGGTGCTGCCCCTGCCCCTTCCGCCACCACACGCTTCCTCTCCATCAGCATGAGAATGGCTGAAGCGATCTCATCTTCCTGAACGGTGACGATCTCATCGACCCCCTTCTGGATGATGGGAAACGTGATCTCGCCCACCCTCCGGATAGCAATCCCATCGGCCAACGTGGGTGTCACCTTCATCTCCACGATTTTCTTCTCCTTCAGAGAGAGATAGGCGGATGGAGCTTGAGCGGACTGAACCCCAATGACTTTTATCTTGGGTCTTCTCTTTTTTACAATCGTGGAGATTCCTGAGATCAAACCTCCCCCGCCAATGGGGGCGACGATCGCTTCTACTTCCGGAACCTCGTTCAAGATCTCGAGGCCGATCGTGCCCTGTCCGGCAATCACCAGTTCGTCATCGAAAGGGTGGATGAGGGTCATTCCACTACTCTCTGCCAATTTTTTTGCATGACCGAGCGCTTCATCCGTATCCTGACCGAAGAGGATGACCTCTCCACCATAGGATCGAGTCGCCATCTGTTTCGCAAGAGAGGCTCCTTCAGGCATGACGATGGTTGATGGGATCCCTAAGAGAGAGGAGGCAAATGCCACTCCCTGTGCATGATTTCCAGCGGATGCAGCTACGACACCTTCCTTTCTCATCGAAGGACTCAATCGTGACAGTTTATAGTAGGCCCCCCTGATCTTAAAGGAACCCCCCTTCTGTAGGTTTTCCAGTTTGAGGTAGACCTCTTTGCCGGTCAGTTTTGAGAAGGTATCCGAATAGACCGTCGGGGTCCAACGGATTGCTCCTCGGATCTTGTCTTGTGCCAACTCAATCTCTTTCCAGAGTTCCACTTTTACGAACTCCCTTCTTCAATAGATTAATCCGGGGCATTCCGGAGATGGGATTCTTGTCCACCCATACCCCGCATCCATAAACGGTCTTTATATTCTCTTCAGTGATGACCTCTTCGGGAATCCCCGTCTTATAAATCCTTCCTTGATGGAGGAGTATGAGCCGATCACAAAATTCGGAGGCAATGTTGAGATCATGGGAGGCCATGACGATGGTGAGACCCCTCTCTCGATTGAGGGCAAGGATGAGATCCAAGAACTCGATCTGGTGATGGATGTCTAAGTTGGCCGTGGGCTCGTCGAGAAGAACCACCTCCGACTCTTGAGCCAACGCCCTGGCGATGAAGACTCTCTTCCTTTCCCCGCCGGAGAGTTCATCAATGGGCCTTTCAAAAATCGGAAGGATCTCCGTCCACTCCATTGCCTTTCTCGCAATCTCCAGATCCCTCTCCCTCTCGAACACCAGGTGCCCGAGGTAAGGAGACCTTCCCATCAGGACAATTTCTATCACGCGGAACGGAAAAAGAGGATAGGCCTCTTGAGCGACTACAGCAATCTTCTTGGCGATATCCGTTCGACTCATTCTTTTCAAAGGGACATGTTCGAAAAAGATCTCTCCCTGCTGGGGAGAAAGAAGGCGATAAAGAATTTTCAGGAGTGTGGTTTTTCCAGAGCCATTGGGACCGATCAGTCCAACGAACTCCCCTTTCCCGACCTGAAAAGAAACATTCTGAAGCACCCATTCTTTGTGATAACGGAAGGAGATCGATTCGACTTCGATCATATTGTCTTCACCACCTTTCTCATCCTTAAGAGATAGATGAAGAAAGGACCTCCAAAGGCGGCGGTGATGACACCGACCGGTAACTCAACCGGCGCAAGAAGGGTCCTCGCGAAGGTGTCAGAGGCGATGAGAAAAGAGGCGCCCACCAATGCTGAAGAGGGAATAAGGAGACGGTGATCGGGCCCAAAGATAAGCCGAACTGAATGGGGAACGATCAGTCCTACGAAACCGATTAGACCGCAGACGGAGACGGAGGCGGCCGTGATCATCGAAGCGAAGAGATAGGAGATCAGTCTTAAATTCTCCACATTCACTCCCAATTGCAACGCATTTTCTTCTCCGGAAAGGATGAGATTGAGCTGGCGAGCGCGGGAGTAAAGGAAGAGGAAGCTCAATAAAATATAAGGAAAGATGATACGGATGGCCTGATAATTGGAAAAACTGAAGTCTCCCATCAACCAGAAGATGATGGTATGAAGTTCCTCCTTTTGAGAGATAGAGATGAAAAACATGATGAGCGCAGAGAGAAAGGACCCGATGATGACCCCCGCCAACAGTAGAGTATTGGGGTGGATCTTGCCATCTTGCCTTCCGAAATAAAAGACAACGGCGATCGTTAAGAGGGACCCGATGAAGGAGGCCAGAGGGAGGCCAAACGAAAGGGTGCTTAACCCCATCAATATGGCGACGATCGCTCCCACCGCTGCCCCGCTGGAGACCCCAAGGATATAAGGGTCGGCCAGAGGATTCTTCAGGAGAGCCTGAAAGATCACTCCTGACACGGAAAGGCCCGCTCCCACCAAGCCTGCTAATAAGGCCCTGGGAAATCGGAGGGAGAGAATGATCGCCCGTTCCGTTTCTGTCCCCCCTCCCTTCAAACCCAGAATGGATTGGAGGAGGATGGTGATCGAACGAGCGGGTCCAACCTTCACACTTCCCACAGTGATCGAGAGGAGGATGACGGCAACCAAGAGGAGGCTCAGGAAAATTGAAATGAGAGTGACTCTTTTCAGCGTGACGATCTTCATTATCAAAACATTTCCTTAAATTCGTTAGGATCGTTTGGTTCGTTAATTTCGTTAGAAGGCCAGATCCGTTTCATGCTAAAGTTCTTTTTACCTTTCAACGATATTAACGATCGAAACGTTCTAAACGATCTCGCCCTATTTCTTAAATTTCTCTGGATGAAGGACCTTCGCAATCTCCTCCAACCCATCGATGATTCTTGGCGACGGCCGATCGATCAAGTCTGAGTCGATCAGGTGGATGCGACCATTTCTCACCGCAGGGATCACTTTCCAACGAGACCATTCCTGAAGCGACCTTCGATAATCTCCCTTGGGATTCATCGAGCTGATAAGAATCACCTCTGGGGATCTTTTCAAAATCTCCTCCATTCCTAATCGAGGGTACATCTTTTTCTCATTCCGTGCTATATTTTCGCCTCCGGCCAGATCGATGAGGTTGTCTGCGAAGCTCCCTCTCCCCACGGTGACGATGGGGGCCTCTCCGATCTGGAGAAATACCTTCGGACGAGGAAGACCCTGGGTCCGTTCGATCACTCTCTCTCTCCGCCTCTTCATGTCCTGAACGATCGCCACAGCCCCTTTTTCTCGATCGACCACCTTACCGAGGTGATCAATGCTCTGCAGGATGCCATCAAAATCCTTTGGAAAGATCACATAGGTCGGAAACCCCAATTTCTCCAAACGTCCCACCATATCCCGTGTATTTCCAGCCCCGGTGGCAATGACCAGGTCAGGTTTGAGAAAGGTGATCTTCTCAAAATCGAGGTTAATATAACTTCCAACCTGGATCTTCCTCCTGGCCTTTTCAGGGAAGTTGCAATGGATGGAGACGCCCACGATCTCTCTATCGAGGCCCAGCCTGAAGAGGATCTCAGTAATATTGGGGGCTAAGGAGACAATCTTTTTCGGAGGAAAAGGGACAGCCACTTTCCTTCCTACTTCATCTACAAACTTTAGGGAAGCACTCTGCGACAACGACGGCCACAGGGAGACAAGCAACGACAGGATCAAAAGAGATCTCGGGAGCTTTATTTTCATTGAAGTCGAAATTTGATAGGAATGTTGACCCAACAGGGAATCGGTCCATTCCCTCTGCTGGCAGGGATAAATTTCCATTGTTTCACCGTCGAGAGGGCTGATCGATCGAGTATTTCATGGCCACAGGAGCGTTTTACCTCGATCTGTCCCACCCGGCCATTGGCGAGGACTTCCACTCTCAAGAGGACTTCGCCCTCCATTCTTTTTTTTCGAGCTTCTTCAGGATAAGGAGGCTTAGGATTTTCACCATATCTCGCATGACCTCCGCCAGCCCCTCCAGAGGAGGAGAAGAGTTTGCCAAAAATTCCTCCGCCTTTTCGAGAACCTCCTCCTCGGGAATCTCCCTCCCCTGAATTTGTTCCCGACCCCAATCCATTTCCCGAACCTCCTCCGCTGGAACCTCCTTGCCCCAACCCTGTTCCTTCCCCGGAGACTCTTAAGTGGAACCCTCCCCTTCCGGCCCCCGTCCCATTTCCAGGGTCTCCCCCGGGAGGACCTCCTTGCCCAATCCCTGGCCCCTCTCCTGAGGTGGTACCAGAAAGATCGTTCCCTTGCAACGCTCCAGGAAGGGAGTAGATTGATAGACGCTCTTCTTTCTTAAGGTTGGAAGCTTTATCCAATCTGATATCCGTGGCTACGTGAGCAGGTTCTTCTACTGTTTTCTCTTCCTCTCGAGGAGGAAAAACCAGCTTCGGCTCTTCGACAGGAATATCTCTCACAACAGCCTGGACAGGAAGAGGAATGGGCCGGTCAATCTCTCTTCTAAGAATAGGCTCCCTCTGCTTTTCCTCCTGGATGGACTCTCTTTTTTCCGGTCTCTGTATCGGGTTCCTCACAGAAAGAGGAGAAACAAATTTAGGAACGGATTTCTTTTCCTCCTCCGATGGATAAAGGATTACTTTGATACGATGGATGGAAGTTTGGCGGATTCTCAGCACCTGAGAATAAGGAAGTAGCAGTGAAAATGAGAAGAAGATGGAGTCCTAATGAGATGGAAACAGAGATCCTCAGCCTCCAGTTTTCCATGACATTTGAAATGAGTCTCTTCATCGCCTTAAGAATAAAAAACCCAGCCTTCAGAAGAAAGACTGGGTTTTTTCATACGCCACCCTTCACAGCCCTCCACCGAAGACCTATTGTGAAGCGCATCCAGGCGGGTTTTCTGACTTACGGATCATCCTACTGTGGCCTGGCATCGTTCCTGCCCTCCAGGCCTCCTTGCCCCTTCCCGTCCTTCGACCTTCCGACACACTCACGGCTCAGGACAGTGGCTCCGGCAAGTTTCGTCCCCGATTACAGCGGCGTGGCCGTCCCCGATTTTCACGGGGTTCCCCTTTAAGTCTTCCGCCACCTAAATACGGATCAATTTTTCTTTTAATACCACAAATTCTGAGGAGATGTCAACTTTTTGAGAAGATTGCACGTAATGCCTCACTCTACCGCAGGGATTTGTCGAGATCGGGCAGGGATGCCGGAGAAAATCTTATAGCGGCAACATCAGCTTGTCCCTGGACTAAAAGAATGATTTAACCGTACAAAGACTGCGCTATTGTTGGTGAATGTTACCTCTGCCCTCAAAAATTTAGACCATCCGCCCGTGGTCGGGTCTTATCGACTTTATAAGATTTCGGAGGCATTTCTGCCGGATCATCGGATTTCACCCACGCTTCAGTGAGAAGGTGTGAAAAAATCCCCCCACAAGAAAAACTTGAACAAGGAAGTGCGTGTGGTATAGTGCTTACAGACAAATTCGGGATTGGGGGTAGCGATGGGGTTGAATTTAAGAGAGGAAGTGAAGAAGCCAAGACCACGGCTGAAGCCGATTAACCGGCAACAACTGGTGATGCGACCGATGGACGTGGAGCAGTTAGTGGCGGAAGACCACGAGGTACGTGCGATCTGGGAATTTGTGGGGCGACTTGATCTAAGCCAATACTACGAAGAGGTGGAGGCTGTGGAAGGGGAAGCGGGTCGTCCGGCACTGGATCCTCAGTTAATGGTTAGTTTATGGATATATGCTTACAGTAAGGGGGTCGGTTCATCGCGAGAGATTTCTCGGTTATGTGAATACGATCCGGCTTATCAATGGTTGACGGGAATGGAGCCGGTTAATTATCACACGTTATCGGATTTTCGGGTGGATCATAAAGAAGCTTTAGACGAGTTATTTAGTGACGTTTTAGGGTTATTAAGTGCAGAGGGTTTGATTAGCTTAGAGCGGGTGATGCATGATGGGGTCAAGGTGAAGGCCTGTGCGAGTGGAGATACCTTTCGGCGGGAGGAGCGAATACGGGCACATTTAGAGAAGGCGCGAGAGCAAGTCAAGCAGATGGGGGATCCTCGTGTGGCCGAAGAGGTGGGGCCGCGAGTGGCGAAGGCGCGTCAGCGAGCAGTCCGAGAGAAGCAGGAGCGACTGGAAAAGGCTTTGGAAGAACTGGAAGAGATTCGGGCTATCAAGTCGAGTTTGGAAGAGAAGAAGAAGGTGCGGGTGAGCATGACCGATCCGGAGGCACGGATCATGAAGCAATCGGATGGGGGATTTGCTCCGAGTTTCAATGTTCAGATTACGACAGATGCCAAGGAGAAGGTGATCGTGGGGGCGGTGGTGAGTCAGTGTGGGAGCGACTATGGGGAATTAGTTCCCGCAATGGAGAAGGTGGAAGAGAACATGGGCCGTTACCCTGAGCGGGCGGTGGTGGATGGGGGGTTTATTAGTCGAGAGAACATTTTGGCCATGGACGGGAAGAAGATCGATTTGATCGGTCCGATGGGAGATGGTGCAGAGCAATCCGTGGGCCAGCTAAATCGTCGAGGTGTGGGGCCAGCTTTTCGACCGGAGGCGTTTCGTTATGATGAAGGCAGTGACACCTATAGGTGTCCGGCCGGGAAGGTGTTAAGGCCGGATGGGAAGGAAGAACAGCCTGGGCGGATCAACTACCGATATCGGGCACAGGGGGTCGATTGCCGGGCCTGTTCTTTTCGAGAGAAATGTTGTCCTCAAAGCGGGACGAGAGGACGTTGCATCAGGCGAGCCGTGGATGATCCGCTGGTTGTCGCCCATATGGAGAAGATGCAAACCGAAAAGGCCCAAGAGATCTATAGACAACGGGGGGAGGTGGCTGAATTCCCCAATGCGTGGATCAAAGATAAGATCGGTCTTCGACAGTTTCGATTGCGGGGGTTAATCAAGGTAGGTATGGAAGTATTGTGGGCTTGCCTGACCTACAACATTAAACAGTGGATTCGTTTGTGCTGGAGGCCCCAATGGGCATAGTTTTAAGGGACAAGCAAGAAATTGATCCCGAGAGGGTTAGTAAAGAGAAAGATTTTTTGGCCAAGAGAGGTTCCATCTACACCTCATGGAGCGCAAGATGCCTCCTTCATGATGATTAAACCATTAAACCGCTCCGCCTACTAATTCGGGCTTTGTCTGAAATGTCATGATCATAAAATCCGATTTTTTCACACCTTCTGAGGCATTACGATTGCGCGAAGGACATACCAAGCAATCTGTGGATTTTCTTTAAATCGCCGGATGGAGTAGGCATACCAGTGCTGCCCAAAGGGAACATAGATGCGCAGCCTGTGCCCATCCGCAACCATTTGGTCACGAAGTTTAATCCTCACACCATAAAGCATTTGAAATTCATAATCGACCTTCTGAAGATTCATCTCCTGAATATATCGATACGCACCGCTGACCAGAAAATCGTCATGCGTTGCGATGCCGACATAGCACTTCGCATCGAGAAGCATTTTTAAGAGCATTAGATAATTGAATTGGATCTCCTCCCTGCCTCTGAAAGCGATCGCCCCCGGCTCTATATAAGCTCCTTTGCAAAGTCTGATATTTGCCTTCATGGGGATCAGTCTTTGGACATCCTCCTCGCTTCTTCGCATGTTTGCCTGAATGACCAGACCCACGTTTTCAAACCCTTCGGAGCGCAGTTTTTCATACAATCTCAATGTTGCACTCGTCGTCGACGAGTCTTCCATATCGATCCGAACAAAGTTCTTATAGCCGTTGGCGATCTCCAGCAGGCTCTTCACATTCGAATGGCAGAACTCTTCATCTATCTTTAGGCCAAATTGCGTCAGTTTGATGGAGAGATTTGCGTTGAGATGATTCTCATGGATCGTGTGAAGGGCTCCTTCACATTCCTCTGCCGCGCTCAGAGACTCTTCTTTCGTCGAAACATTTTCACCGAGGACATCAACGGTGCCCATCATCTTCTTCGAATTGAGCGCTCTCAAAACACGCACCGCATCATCGAGTCCTTCGCCGGCAATGTAGCGCATGGCAAATGGCTTGACAAGCCTCTTTGGCAAATGCCCGAGCACGGATACAATGAGCTGATTTGCTGCGTTCATTGGAGCCTGATTTTTTTCATCGAAAAATTGGAAAAGCGGTCCCGTTTACTGCATGGATCATCGGATATCAAAATCCCTTTTATTGATACGAGTTTACAAATCCAGAATGAATTAGTCAATACAAACAGATTGGGAAAACAGATTTGGAAAATTGACAATTGGTTAAAATTATAGTATTTTTAACCACATAAATGCTTAACCTTAGCGAGGATTTCCCCTCTCCCGTGTATTTTTCAACGTCTTAGAAGGGTAATTTCTTGGCGTATGGTGGTCAATTGAAAGAGCTTCTTTCTCTCGTTTCAAAACCTGTCAGGTATCTTGGCCAGGAGATCAACTCGATCGGAAAAAATCCTGCTGAGATCAAACTGAGATTCTGTTTGGCTTTTCCGGATGTCTATGAAGTAGGAATGTCCCATCTTGGGATACAGATCCTCTACCACATCTTGAACGGAAAGAAAGGAGTGTCCTGCGAGAGGGTCTTTGCCCCATGGGTGGATATGGAGAAGCTCCTGAGAGAAAAAGAAATCCCTTTGTCCTCCCTCGAGTCCTCCACTCCCCTCCATCAATTTGATATACTGGGGTTCTCCCTCCAATACGAACTCTGCTTCACCAATGTCCTCAATATGCTTGACCTCGGCGGTATCCCATTCTTTTCTAAAGACAGAGATGATCGATTCCCTCTCGTTATCGCTGGAGGTCCTTCAGCCTTCAACCCGGCACCGATTGCCGATTTTTTTGATGCGATCGTCATCGGAGATGGGGAGGAGGTGGTCCTCGAGATTTGCGATCTGACACTTCAATGGAAAGAGGCAAGGGGAAGGAAGGAGGATCTCTTAAAATCTCTTTCCCAACTGGAGGGGGTTTACATCCCACGTCTTCACACGGATGGTCAAAAGGTTCGCAAAAGGCTTGTCTCCGATCTTAATCGATCTCCCTTTCCCACCTGTCCGATCGTCCCTTACATGAGAGTGGTTCACGACCGGTTGAATGTTGAGATTGCCAGGGGCTGTAAAAGAGGATGCCGTTTCTGTGAGGCAGGGTTCATCCACAGGCCTTACCGAGAGAGAAGTTCAGGGATGATTCAGGAGATCCTCAATGCCTCATTGGAAAGAACAGGTTACGAAGAGGTCTCTTTGCTCTCTCTCAGTGCAGGGGATTACTCCTACATCGGACCGCTCCTCTCCACTCTGATGGACCGATTCGAATCGAAAAGGGTTGCGGTCTCTTTCCCCTCCTTGAGGATCGAGAGCGTCGTGGCACATCTTGCAGAGGAGGTGAAAAGGGTCAGAAAAACAGGATTCACCATTGCGCCGGAAGCTGGAACCGATCGGCTGCGAAGGGCGATCAACAAAGAGATGGATGAAATGGTCCTCTTCCAGGGGCTCACGGATCTTTTCTCAAAGGGTTGGAAGAACATCAAGCTCTATTTCATGATGGGGCTTCCCACGGAGAGGGAAGAGGATTTGAAGGGGATCATCGGCCTATCCAGAAAGATCTCCTCCTTAGGAGAGAGGCAGAAGATCCATCCCAACATCAACGTCAGCGTCTCCACCTTCGTCCCCAAACCCCACACCCCTTTCCAATGGGAGTCCCAAATCCCATTGGAGGAGATGAAAGAGAGGCTCCATTTATTGAAGGCTGAGGTGCAGAGGAACCGACTCCGTTTAAAATGGCAGGATCCCCATCTGAGTTTCCTGGAGGGAATTTTTTCAACGGGGGATCGAAGTCTTTCCCGGGTTTTGGTCGAGGCCCATCGGCTGGGATGCCGATTCGATGGCTGGAGTGACCAATTCTCTTTCGCCCGATGGAAGGAAGCCTTTGAGAAGGCGGGGGTGGAGATGGGCGCCCACACCAGAAAGAAAGGTTTCAAAGAGACTTTTCCCTGGTCTTTCGTCGAGACAGGAATCGACTCGACATTCCTTTGGGAGGAGTTCCAGAAGGGCCTGAGAGAAGAAATCAGTCCTCCTTGTAGCATAGGAGATTGTCACCGCTGCGGGATCTGCAACGGGAAAACCATCACGGTGAGAGAAAGCGATCCGAATGAAGCTCTTCGCCCACACGGCGAGGCTTCCGGGCAAAGTCATCCTCTCAAAATTGCCAGCTTTCCTTCTCGCGAAATCGGACTGTTTGAAAGGTCAGAGAGGGAAGGAATTAGAAAGAAACGGGTCAAGAAAAAAGTTCGATTGAGATTCACAAAGAAGGGAGATGTCCGGTTCATCAGCCATCTCGAGCTTGCCCATCTCTTCTATCGCGCCTCTAAAAGAGCTGAGCTCCCCCTTTGCTACTCTGAAGGTTTTCACCCGATGCCCAGAATCATATTCGCCACAGCCCTGCCAGTGGGAGTAGAGAGTTTGATGGAGATCGTCGATATGGAATTAGAAGGTAGAACCACCCCTCTTGAGGTGATGGAGAGACTCAATCCAATGCTTCCCCAGGGGATCGAGATCATCGGGGCCGAGGAGGTTCCTCTCCCCTCGCCTCCATCCTCCCTGCTCCATCGGTCGGTCTATTGGATCCCATTGGATCATCTCATTTCAAAAGAAGAAGCCTTCGAAAGGCTCAAGGGAGCTTTGGAAAAAAAAGAACTTTGCCTTTATCAGGAACGAAAGGGAAAAAAGAGGAGCGTGGATATTCGCGCTCTGATCAATAAGATGGAGATTAAGGAGACAGAGGAAAGGTTAGAGGAGGGCTTCAATTGGGGGGTGGAACTGGTCCTCCAAGAGGGCATGGGAAGGACAGCAAAACCTTCGGAGATCATCGGAGCCATCTTGGGTTTGGAAGGGGAGACTCTTGCCCGATGTAAAGTCATCAAATTGGAATGATGGAATTCTGGAAAACTGGAATAGTGGGATCCATGAGATGTGAATGTTTGGGGAATCCTCTTCCCTTGAAGACGCATCATTCCACTATTCCACTATTCCATTATTCCCGCTTTCTCCTGAGGGGTGGGCGATGGCGAATGAGTTGATCATCAATGTAAAGCAACAGGAGACAAGGCTGGCCCTCTTGGAGGATAGGGTCCTTGCAGAACTCTATATCGAACGCACCAAGGATCGGGGTATCATGGGGAATATCTTTAAAGGGAAGGTCGTGAAGGTGCTGCCGGGGATGCAGGCCGCCTTTGTTGATATTGGTTTGGAAAAGGCCGCTTTCCTCTATGTCTCCGATGTTTATGGGGGGGTAGAAGATTATGAGGAGATGGGCTTTCAGGGAGAGGAGATCCCCTCCTATTTTAATCCCTCTTCACAGATCGAAGATCTCCTCTCCGAAGGTCAGGAAGTATTAGTCCAGGTGTCAAAAGAACCCCTCGGTACGAAAGGAACTCGAATCACCTCTCACATCACACTGCCCGGAAGGTATCTCGTCCTCATGCCCACCGTTGATCATATCGGTGTCTCGAGGAGGATTAGGGATGAGAGGGAGCGGAGGAGACTCAAGGAGATCGTCCTGTCGATCAAACCCCCTTCGGGTGGCTTCATTGTGCGGACCGCAAGTGAGGGGGCAGAGCCCGATGAGATCCGATATGATATGGAGTTTCTCCTTCGGGTCTGGAATAACATCCAGAAGAAAAGAGAAAGTTCAACCGCCCCCTCTCTCATCCACAGCGACCTGACCATGGTTCTCCGGGTCATTCGGGACATCCTCTCCCCTCAAGTCAACCGAATCGTGATCGACTCCAAGGAAGAATTCGAAAATATTATCTCTTTCATCAACACCTATATGCCCAAGCAAAAATATGAGATCACTCTTTATGAGAAGGAAGAGCCGATTTTTGATTCTTATGGAATTGAGATGGAAATCGACAAGATCTTGGGCAGGAAGGTCTGGCTCAAATCCGGTGGGTATATTGTCATCGATATGAGTGAGGCCCTCGTGGCCATCGATGTGAACACCGGGAGGTACGTCGGAAAGAGGAATGTGGCCGATACGATCCTCAAAACCAATCTGGAGGCGGCGAAGGAGATCGCCTACCAGTTAAGGCTCCGGAATATCGGAGGGATTATCATTCTCGATTTTATCGATATGGAAAGAGAGGGAGACCGGGAAAAGGTTTATCAGGCGTTGGAGGAAGCGATCAAAAAGGACCGGCAGAAGATGAATATCTTCAAAATCTCAGAACTGGGCTTGGTGGAGATGACGCGAAAACGAACACGAGAGAACATCTCCAGAATCCTTGGCGAAACCTGCCCTTATTGCGAGGGGGCGGGTCTGGTCAAATCGAAAACCACAGTCTGTTACGAGATCTTCCAGGAGATCGAGAGAACTTCTTCCGAACTGGGAGGCCACAACATCATGGTAGAGGTCAACCCAGAGGTTGCCGACCTTCTTTATGAAGAGGAGAGGGCTGGAGTGGAGGAACTGGAGAAAAAATTGAGGAAGAAGATCGTGATCAAAGGTAAGACCGGTTTTCACCAAGAGCAGTTCAACATTATCGAAGTTTGATCTTTCATTCTATTCTTGATAGGTTAGGGTATCTTACTATTTAATTAAAATCTGCCTACTGCCATCTGCCTTCTTTAGTTGAATAGTATTTTACAGGGGGGCATTAAAGCAATTCGTTTAAATCAGAGCCTATTCTCAAGAAGAATGGGCTTTTTGTTTATATGACAAACTGATATAATCTTAACGAATTTCAATTTCCGAAGAGGGAGTAAATTATGCCGGCAATTGCATCTCTTTGCGACAGTCGTATTGAACGAAAAGAGGGATGTTTATGAGGCCCTTCTTTCCAACCTCGGTGTGAAGGGGGTTGAAGTTGACAGTAACACAGTCAAGAAATATGAGAAGCTTTTGGTCGGAGGGATTTGGTGCATTGTCACTCTGGAATACTTCTTTGAGGAAGGTCAAAAGGGATCGCCCTTTATTTTACGCGAGTTAAAACCGATACAGATGCCCAACATGGATCTCAATGAATTATTCGAAGGACGGAGAGCTTTTACGGAGGAGCAGTGGGTTGACGTCCTGCTACGTTCAACCGGCATGGAGCCGACAAACTTTCCCGAGCGGGTCAAGTGGCATCTGCTGGCTCGAATGATTCCACTGGTTGAGAATAACTACAACTGCTGTGAACTTGGTCCACGAGGCACAGGAAAAAGCCATATCTACAAGGAAATTAGCCCCAATAGCATCCTGATCTCAGGAGGGCAAACGACGGTTCCTAACCTCTTTTATAATATGGCTCGGCATATGGTTGGTCTCGTTGGCCTGTGGGATGTAGTGGCCTTTGACGAAGTGGCAGGGATCTCCTTTAAAGAGAAAGATGGTGTTCAAATCATGAAGGACTACATGGCTTCGGGATCGTTTGCACGTGGCCGGGATTCCATCAACGCATACGCCTCGATGGTCTTTATCGGCAACCTGAACCAGCCGGTGGATACCCTGGTGAAAACGAACCACTTATTGGCCCCGTTTCCAGAAGACATGATCGATTCAGCTTTCTTTGATCGATTCCACGCCTATATCCCAGGGTGGGAAATCCCCAAAATGCGGCCAGAGTATTTGACAAACCAGTACGGCCTCATCGTGGACTACCTTGCTGAGTGGATGCGGGAGATGCGTAAACGGAATTTTGGGGATGCGATTAACAAATTTTTTAAGCTGGGAAGAGATCTGAACCAGCGGGACACCATTGCTGTCAAACACACCGTTTCTGGCCTCCTAAAACTCTTATATCCGCACGAGGAGTACACCAAGGATGCCGTTCGCCGTTGTTTAGAATACGCCCTCGAAGTCCGGCGCAGGGTTAAGGAACAACTCAAAAAAATTGGCGGTATGGAATTCTTTGACGTTCATTTCAGCTACATCGATCAGGAGTCGATGGAGGAGAAGTTTATCAGTGTGCCCGAACAGGGTGGTGGGTTGCTAATACCTGATGGCCCACTGAATCCTGGTGTCCTCCATACTGTTGCAACTGGAAGCGGGGGGCACCTGGGCTTGTATCGTGTCGAAACTCAGGTCACTGCGGGGAATGGGACACTTAAGACCTCTGGGCTTGGCTCCAACACTGCGGCCAAGGAAGCAATCAAGGTGGGGTTTGATTACTTCAGGGCTAATGGTTCAAGGGTCAGTGCATCGATCAAAGCTGGAGATCACGACTACCACCTTCATATTGTTGAACTCCAAAACAGTGGACCTGCCACAGCGTTGACACTTTCGGCCTTTGTTGCTCTCTGTTCCGCCGTTCTCGGGAAGCCTGTGCAACAGCAAATCGTTGTTCTTGGAAGCATGAGCTTGGGTGGAAATATCATCCCGGTTGAGAATCTGGCTGAATCGTTGCAGGTTGCCTTCGACAGCGGGGCAAAGCGAATCCTTCTCCCTATGGCAAGTGTGAGGGATATTCCAACAATACCTGGCGAGTTATTCGCCAAATTCCAGACCAGCTTTTATTCAGATCCGACCGATGCAGTATTTAAGGCCTTGGGGGCTCTTTGAAAGTAAGAATCAACTTGAAAGTGAGTAAATATGGCCTACAGGCAAATTCCACCCGGTAGCCTTTCAACCTGGAGGAATTTCTTAAAAAGGGAGTAGGTAACCCTGGCCTTGCTTTCAAGCGATTTTTCCCGTGGGTGAGTACCCTGAGGTTTCTTAACTAAGCCAGTTTTCTGTCTTTAAACCTTGGATTCTTTGGAAATGGGCAATGTTATTTGTTACTAAAATAAAATCTCTAAACTTAACTATCGAAGCTATTAAGATATCCGCATCCTCAATCAAGGCCGCTGTCTTTTTCAAATGTGCATATATTTCTGCGGCCTCGTCAAAAATTGGCATGGTATCAAGAAGCAAGACAGGAAATTTACTGCAAAATTGAATAAAAAGATTTAATTGTTTTGTAGCGTTAGCAGCCAATAGTCCCCGCTTTATTTCGTAATAACTTATTCCGTTCACAAAGATTTCATCGCCGTCTAATACGGCTTTGCTCATTTTTTCCTTCACCATTTCGTTATCTTTTAAGATTGCTGTGATGATATTTGTGTCAAGCACATAATTCATTTGAAAAAGGGTCCCCTTTTTACCGACTGTTCAAAAACTTCTATCTGTTCGGGAGTCAGTTCGTTCAGCATTCCTGATACAGTCTCTAAGGCATTGAGTTGCTCTATTTTTTTCTCCCATTCCTGCACCTCAGAAATCTGAACAGGAAGAGGATTAACAGGTAAAGTCTTCCATTCGATTATTTCTCCAAACAATCGTGCTCCGGGATCTCCGGTAACAGGCGTGGATATTGAAGTCAAAAATACTTCCCTTGCCATTTTTTTCTCAAAAGAAAATGATAGACCACCAATCAGCATCAATTTAGCTGGATCATCGGGTTCCAACAAATTCCTATTTCTCAATGATAGGGCCGCCATTATTTAATCTCCTCGAACAAAATTCTGCATTTATCTGTAATGCAGGATTCAAAAGCCTTTTCAGTCGCTGAGTGGGCCTGTTCTAACCATCCCTCAAACCCTTCCATTGATATTCCTTCTTGAAGAATCATGATGTAGTCGAGATCCAATATTATTGGCAACGTTTTTGGCGCTTCAGGAGTAGCATTACTTATTGTAATAATCATTCTATCACGGTTATTTAAATAAGGAATCTCTACTCGGGATATAAACCCTTCATGAAGTTGAGGTAGGTCTTCAGGCATAGCAGGGAAGAAATTGAAATACTCCTCCAGGTTAATAGATTCGGCATTGAATATTATTTTATTAATATACCTGAGCCCAATTCTCTTGAATCCTCGGGGGTTAGCTACACCTGTATATGCTTGAAAATTCCCTAAAATTAAAGGTTTAAATACGTCCCACGTTGGATATGGCTTTACGTGATTTACAACAAATAGATCCGGACCGACTTGAATTAAGGCTGTTTTATCTTTCCTATAAAATTGGACACGTGGTGGAGCAGGTTCCACTCTATGTTCAAGACCCTTTTCTGTCGGTCGAAATTGGACACCCACTCCAATTTGTTGCTTTTTATCTGGAAATTGATCCTTCACCCTTTCATATACCAATCCCGGCAAAGTCAAATCCCATGGTTGACTGGGAACAAGCTGTATTTCACAAAGAGCTTCAATAATTGGTGAGTTTTTATATTTTTTCCCCATTTTACCTTCCGTAATGGTTACATTTAGGTTAGATCTTAAGAATGCTTATCTCTCTTCTATTATTCTGACATTTTCTCTACTAATCGTAAATTTGCCCACCCATGGGAATCCAATGGCCTTACACACGTAAATATTATCACCTTCAGCACCGATTACTTCCACAATTTGATCACGCATGGATAATTCCTGGATTCCTCCGTCCTCTTTTTCGATACGAACTCGGCCTTCGTATGTTACCACTGCTCTCATTCCAGACTCCTCAATTGAATTACCGGTCGTGAATCCTTTACTCAATTCGGGAACCAATCAGAAGTTTATTAAATCAGAAACAGAGTGTCAATAGGGATTTCAAAAGAGCTGTTTGTTAATTTTAACATTTTCATTGGGAATAGAGAAGAAGAGAGCTATTGACACTATCCATACACTATCCGTAAAGAATCCTCTTGAAATTTCCTTTGCAATATCGTAAGGTTGGAAAACGAGCCACAGGTTCGATTCCCGCCTCCTAAGTTTTGACGATCCAATCGGAAGGCATTGAATTACCAAGAATCGTCCTTTAAAGGTTTCGGGTGGGACCAAGTTAACTGCTTGATCGAATTAATCATTTCTAAAAATAGAGCCTGATTTCAGGCTTATGGACGTGGGTCAGCAGGGGTCAGCAGGGACGTAGTTAAGTTATTTAAGAAATACAGTAAAGAATAGGGTCATCCATAAAAAAGTTGGCCCATTCAAATGCAGATTTCGGAGTGCGGAATTAATAAAAAAGGATGAATACCTGAAGGCTCAACGCAAGACTGTAATATCTGACTAAATTTTTCAGTCAAATCTCTTGGTCGGATTCTGGACTTTCTTTAGATATCGAGTAAAATTGTTTGCTTATATGAGATCTCTTTACCCAATCATTCACATTATTGGGCTACCTGGGTCTGGGAAGACCACCCTAGCCAAAAAACTGAGCAAAGCATTAGGCTTTCCGATTTTTCAAATCGGAGAATACCGGACGATGTTCTCATCGTCACCAATTGGAGAGGCGGACGCATGGGTAGCTTTGTTCCGGGATCTGTCTAAAAAGAAATGGAAAAATTGCATTCTTGAGACGACAGGCCTTAACGACAGGCCTTAATGCAAGGGAGACCTTCCTCAAAGTGTCACTACCATTTCCACAAAGGGTGATAGTAAAATTGGATGCCCAAAGAAAAGTTCTTTATGGAAGGATTGGAAAAAAGAGGAGGGGAGAACAGGGAGGTGAGTGGACCTTCAGTGCAGATTATTCTGACAAATTTGAATTTGTTCGCAAATTATACAAGGAATTCAAAAAAGTACCTTCGGACATAACGATCGATACCACCAGATTAGAACCTCAAAAAGTCTTTCAAATTGCTTTGAAAAAAATAGAGCATTATAAGATGATGTATTCAAACTATGATTGAGCAAAGGGTGTGGTGTCATCCATAAAAAAGTTGGCCCAATCCATTAAGACGAAGATGGGGAGATGAGGGGATCGGGAGATAGGGTGATAGAAAATCATGTATAAAAAGGCTCATTATTAGAATTGAAGAGACATACCGCAAAGGACAAAGAGTATGGCGTAAGGCTCAAAGCTGAAAGCTCCCGCCTATGCTGAAGCTCCGGCGGGTAGGCCCGCCTGCGCCAAGGCTTCGAACGGGCAGGCAAAGCCCAAAGCGAGTTGTTAAGTTATCGGGTGAGAGGATCACTTGAAGAATAAAGATTCAAGACCAAATCTTTACATCATTGCGGGTCCTAATGGTGCTGGGAAGACGACTTTTGCCAAAAAGTTTCTTCCGGATTATGTAAAATGTCTGGAGTTCGTGAACATTGATCTTATCGCTGGGGGGTTATCTCCATTTGCGCCAGAAAAGGCGGCCCTTCGCGCAGGAAGGATTATGCTTGAGCAAATCCATTCCTTAGGCAATCAGGGTCACGATTTCGGTTTCGAAACAACATTATCCGGCAAGTCATACGTCAGGCTCATAAACGAATTGAAGCAAATGAAAGGCTACAGCATTCATCTTTTTTTCCTATGGATAGCCAGCGTGAAGCTCGCTTTGGAACGGATTGAATTACGAGTGCGGCAAGGAGGCCATAACATCCCGGAAGCCGTAGTGCGTCGTCGTTTCGATAGAGGACTTTCTAATTTCTTTCTATATTATCAACCCATTGTAGACAGATGGATCATTTTTGACAACTCGGGAGATGTTCCTGAGGTGACCGCCTTTGAAGAATCAGGAAAGCTGGAAATTGTCGATTCAGATCGTTTTACTCTATTATTGAAATATAAGGAGAAGCAATGGGAAAAATAAAAAGATCGCCTTCTCTATGGGTGCGTCAAGCTCATGAAGCCTTAAAGAGGGCTGTGGCTGAGGCTATCGCCGAACATCGCCGCAATGGAGTTCCGATTGCCATCTGGCGCAATGGGAAAGTGGTTCGTATCCCTGCGGATCAGATCGAGGTTCGGGAACCTCAGACTGAGTACACAGTCTCTCCGAAGAAAAGAAAATAATAAGAAGTGATCTCGGTGCCAGGCAACAGTAATTCGGTACTTGAGAAAAAGGTGTCATCCGTTGGAACGAAAAGGGGGAGATCGGGGCTGATGTTGACAACCGTTTAGAATGTAGTGTATTGTAATACAGGAGGTACACTATGCGTTCAGTTCTTTCCATTAGCTTGCCTGAAAAGACTTCATCTGAACTTGAGAAGTTTGCAAAGAACACAGGCCGGTCCAAGAGCGATATCGTAAAAGAGTCGATCAATCTTTATCTCTGGGAAGCACAATTCCGTAAGACGCAAAGACGCCTGAGTGCCAAAGCAAAGAGGCGCGGCATTGTGAGCGAAGATGACGTGTTCAAGGCTGTGTCGTGAGAGTCGTATTTGATACAAATGTTTTGGTGGCCGCCTTTGTCGCGGAGGGCATCTGTTCAAAGCTATTGACGCGTGGCCGGAAAAAGCAGTTCCATCTGATCGTATGCCCGGTTATCCTACAAGAATTTGACCGTGTTCTGATCAAGAAGTTCTCCGCCACAAGAAATGAAACCCGTAGTGCCCTGCAGATCGTTTCGGAAGCGATCCATAGCGTTGTCCATCCCTCGCAATCCGTGCAGTCCGTTTGCCGAGATCCAGACGATGAGGCGATCCTAGCGTGTGCCTTGGAGGCAAGGGCGGATTATCTTGTTACAGGTGACGTGGATTTGCTTAAGTTGAAGGTTTTCAAGGGAATTCGAATTGTAACCCCTCGAAATTTTGAGCTACTTTTCAACGACTAAAATGAAATAGCATCGTGCGCCCGATCACAGGCCCGGTATGAACCGATCAGAAGTTCAATATTATAAAAAGTATAGGAGGTCATTGGGTAATCAAAGCTGAATATGGGTCAGCAACGTAGTTAAGTTATTTAAGAAATACAGTAAGGAATGGTGGCATCCATAAAAAAGGTGGCCCTGCCCATTAAAATGAAGATGGGGAGATGAGGGGATAGGGGGATAGGATGATAGGATCATGCACAAAAACGCTCATCATTAGAATTGAAGAGACATACCGCAAAGGGCAAGGAGTATAGCGTAAGGCTCAAAGCTGAAAGCCCCCGCCTATGCTGAAGCTCCTGCGGGCAGGCCCGCCTGCGCCAAGGCTTCGAACGGGCAGGCAAAGCTCAAAGGAAAACAGGTCGTTGAATGAGGGAATCATTTGAAGAATAAAAAACAAAGACCAACGAAAGAGGTGAAAAAATCATCTCCTACTCTCCTGGCGTATCGGGCTGAGGAGGCTCTTCGGAAGGCTGTGGCTGAGGCTATCGCCGAACATCGCCGCAATGGAGTTCCGATTGCCATCTGGCGCAATGGGAAAGTGGTTCGTATCCCTGCGGATCAGATCGAGGTTCGGGAACCTCAGACTGAGTACACAGTCTCTCCGAAGAAAAGAAAATAATTAGGACCGGTTGTCGTATTCTATTTATTCTATTTAAAAAACAAATAGGTACAAACTAATTATCCAAAAATGTGGTGTCATCCATAAAAAAGTTGGCCCATTCAAATGCGGATTGCAGAATTCGGAATTAAACAGCCTCGATATCCACAGGAAGGGTTTCATTTCGGTTGTGTTCCCTCAAAAAGTCTTCAGCACGCTTGTTAATATCATCGTAAGATAGAATTGGAGCAATGAGGTCACCCTGGCTCATTGAGCTTCCCCAATTCACGAGCAAATTTTTCCAATTGTTCTCCGGTGAGTTTTTGCCCTTTTATGGTTCTAAAAACTAACGGCAGTTTAGCGACTATATTTTTGTCTGCAAGCAAATCTTCAGGGATACGGCCGGCGTCAGTGCGTGCTATATCAAAGAATTCTAACCACTCATCACTCCCTTCTATGATTCCCAGGCACTTTGCATAGTGTGATAATTTTTCTCTCGATTGTGGCGGTGGTAATATTCCCCTTTCTATTTTACTGATATTTCCGGGATCCAATCCGTTTTCCAAGGAGAATTGCCGCAAGGTTTTTCCAATTCCCAAACGTTTCTTCTTAAAATACTCACCAAATAAGGCACCCATCTCAGCACCTCCTTTCAATATTGTAAAATCCTTACAACGTTGTAAACAAATTACAACATACATCCCCACTTGTCAAGTAGTTTTAATGTTGGTAGTTTTCTATGGTTTTCCTGTCAAATAAAAGCGACCGTCCTGACTACCCTCGCGAGAGAGCCCACTGGGTCCTTTTCAGCAGGGCGGGACCTTTAAACCTATTGATTTTCTTGTCAAACAAAAATTCAAGAGTCAAGCAAAATATTGAAACGAGAATTTGACAATGGGCGAAAAATTGATTAATATTTGTCATTATCTTAATTCGGAGGCGTCTGATGTATGCAGTGGTGAAAACGGGTGGGAAGGAATATCGGATCTCAAAAGGGGATATCATCCGGGTGGAGAAGTTGGACGGAAAAGTGGGCGATCAAGTCGCGTTGAAAGACGTCCTAATGGTATCCCAAGAAGGTCAGGTCCAGTTCGGAACTCCCCACTTGACGAATGCGGTGGTGGCGGGTGAAATCATTCAGCAGATGAAGGGGAGAAAGGTTCTCACCTATAAGATGAAGAAGAGGAAGAACTACCGCCGCTTCAAAGGACATCGTCAGACTTATACGTATCTGAAGGTGAATGATATCGCTCTGAGCTGACAGGCAGATGGAATATTGGAATAATGGAATAATGGGTTAAACCATTGTTCCAACAATCCATCGTTCCAGTATTCCGGTCTTAGAATTTTTTGGAGGGAAGCATGGCACACAAGAAAGCAGGTGGAAGTTCTCGAAACGGCAGGGATAGTGCGGGACAGCGCTTGGGCGTTAAACGATTCAGCGGGCAACAGGTCCAGGCGGGGAGCATCTTGGTCCGTCAACATGGGACCAGGATCCATCCCGGAGAGAATGTCGGTTTGGGAAAGGATTATACCCTCTTTGCCAGAATCGATGGGATCGTCAAGTATGAGAAGAAGGGAAGAGATAAGAAACAGGTAAGTGTCTACACCCAGACTCTTTAACTCCGCACCACAACCGGCTCAGGGCCAAGGCCCTGAGCCCAACGCGGCCAGCGGCCTCCCTCCATTTTCCCGTGATCAGTAAACCCCGTTAGAAATGGCGTGGCTTTAAACCATACCCTTTCTGAAAGGTATTTAAATTCTGAATAAGGTTCATCCTCACTTTTATCCCGCAAGGCGGGACTAACGGGGTAAAGATGAAGTTTGTGGACGAAATGAGAATTCAGGTGAAAGCGGGCGATGGCGGAAATGGGTGTGTCAGTTTTCGGAGAGAGCGTTTTATCCCCAGAGGAGGGCCGAACGGCGGTGACGGAGGGAAAGGTGGGGATGTGATCCTTCAGGCAGATGCTCAACTTACAACCCTTCTCGACTTAACCTATCCACAACAATTTCGCGCTCAAAAAGGGACCCACGGTAAAGGTAAAGACCAGACCGGAAGGAATGGAGAAGATCTGATCATTCGAGTTCCCGTCGGAACTCTTGTTCGAGATGATCAGAGCGGAGAGGTGCTGCAAGACCTCCTCTTTGATGGCCAGCGGTCCATTGCTGCAGAAGGGGGTCGGGGCGGTCGAGGCAATGCACGGTTTGCAACGGCCACCCTGCGGGCTCCCCGCCATGCTGAAAAAGGAGAAAAGGGACAGCAGTGTTGGCTTCGGCTCGAACTGAAGCTCCTCGCCGATGTCGGCCTCCTCGGTTATCCCAATGTTGGAAAATCCACCCTTCTCTCCAAAATATCATCTGCCAGGCCAAAAATTGCGGACTATCCCTTCACCACGTTGGTTCCCAATTTGGGAGTGGCGATCAGAGAGGACTGCCGCTCCTTTGTGGTGGCCGATATTCCAGGATTGATCGAGGGTGCCTCCCAAGGAGCGGGGCTCGGATTAACCTTTCTCCGCCATGTGGAACGGACACGTATTCTCATTCACCTCTTGGATATCTCTGAAGGATCCTCTCAAAATCCGGTCAAGGACTTCGAAGCCCTTAATCACGAATTGAGTGCCTATGACCCCTCCCTCCAGGAAAAAACTCAAATCATCGCACTCAATAAGATAGACCTTCCATCGGTGCGGAAGAGGGCAGTAGATTTTCAGAAACGATTCGAGAAAATGGGATTTCAGCTTTATCTCATCTCAGGGAGGACGGGAGAGGGATTAGAAGAGTTGATAGGGGAAGTGTCTCAAAGATTGGAATCGATTTCAGGTGAGGGGAATGGGTAATAAGAGTATCCGGAAGAAGACACTCGGGAAGGCAAGACGGATCGTGGTCAAAGTGGGCTCCAGTATTTTGGCCTCTGTAAAGAAAGGGCTCCACTACGAGGTCTTCTCCCATCTGGCCAGAGAGATTTCGGAGTTGAAACGCCAGGGCAATGAGATCGTCATCGTTTCCTCCGGGGCGATTGCGGCGGGAATGGAGAAATTGGGTTATAAGACCCGTCCCCAATCGATCACCCAGAAACAGGCCACGGCAGCCGTAGGGCAGGGACGGCTGATGAATATTTATGAAAGCTGTTTCTCGCGCCACCAGCAAATGGTTGCCCAGATCCTCCTCACCCATGATGACCTGAGCCACCGCCGGAGGTTCCTCAATGCCCGGAACACACTATTGACACTCCTCGAACTGGGGATTATCCCGATCATTAATGAGAACGATACAGTCGTTGTGGATGAGATCAAATTCGGTGATAATGATAACCTCTCTGCCTTGATCACCAACCTCATTGAGGCCGACCTCCTCATCATCCTAACCGACATCGATGGAATTTTTGATGCGGACCCCAGGCTCAACCCCCATGCCAGGTTGATCCCTCTGGTCGAGGATATCGACGCGGCCATTGCCGCCGGGGCAGGAGAGACGACAAGTGAAATGAGCGTCGGGGGGATGGTGAGCAAGATCCAAGCTGCTCAAAAGGCATCCCGTTTTGGAATACCCACCGTGGTTGCATGCGGAACCAAGAAAGAAGTTCTCCACCAGATCCTTAAGGGAAAGGAGGTCGGGACACTGATCCTGCCGAAGGAGGAAGCGTTGAGCAGCCGGAAGCATTGGATTGCCTTCAACTTGAAGCCACAGGGCGACGTCATCGTGGATGATGGGGCGAAGAAAGCGATCGTCCAGAAGGGCAAGAGTCTCCTCCCGTCAGGAGTGGCGAAGGTCCGAGGCTCTTTTGACCGGGGGGATCCGGTCTCCTGCGTGGGTCCTCGAGGAAAAGAGTTTGCCAGGGGCCTGGTGAACTATAGTACTTCCGAACTGGAGAAAATCAAAGGTCTTCGTACCGAACAGATCGAAAAGGTCTTGGGGTATAAGTATTCGGACGAAGTGATTCATCGGGATGACTTGGTGGTGTTATGAAGGAAAAACTGGGCTTCAGGGCAGAGGCGAGGGAAATGGCCAAAAAGGCCAAAGAGGCCTCGCATCAACTGGCCCGGCTTGCGACCGACGCAAAAAATGGGGCGCTGGTCACGATGGCAGATGATCTGGAGAGGAACCGAAATCTGCTGATCGAGGAAAACAAAAAGGATCTGGCCGCCGGGAAGAAGACGCACCTTTCTCCCGCGATGATGGACCGATTGAGATTGACCCCTGCGGTCATCCAAGGGATGTCGAATGGGCTGAGGGAAGTGGCCGGTCTCCCTGATCCGGTGGGTGAAGTGGTCAGGATGTGGAGGAGGCCAAATGGCCTGATGGTGGGAAAGATGAGGATTCCCATCGGGGTCATCGCGATCATCTATGAATCGAGACCAAACGTAACAGCTGATGCGGCGGGCCTTTGCCTCAAGTCGGGGAACAGCGTCATCCTGAGGGGAGGGTCAGAGGCTTTTCACTCCAACCAAGCGATCGGCCATGTCCTTCAAAAATCCATCGTGAAGGCCGGTCTTCCCCTGCAGGCGATCCAGATCGTCCCTCACACCAAAAGAGAAGCGATCCAAGAGATGCTCCAATTGAAAGGTGAGATCGATCTCATCATTCCGAGGGGCGGAGAAGAACTCATCCGATTTGTGGTGAGGCATTCGAAGATCCCTGTCATCCAACATTTTAAGGGGGTCTGCCATATCTTCGTCGATGAGAGCGCTGATCTGGAGATGGCAACACGGATCTGCCTCAATGCCAAAATCCAGAGGCCCGGGGTGTGCAATGCCATGGAGACCCTTCTGGTTCATAAAAGGGTAGCAGAACGGTTCCTTCCAAAAATCGCAGAGGCCCTTCAGAAAGAGAGAGTGGAGCTCCGGGGATGTCCCGAGACTCGGAAGATTCTTTCCGACATCACGAAGGCAAAAGAGGCCGACTGGTCTGAGGAATATTTGGATCTGATCCTGTCCGTCAAGGTGGTGAAGGGAATCAGCGAGGCGATGGAACATATTGCGACTTATGGCTCCCTTCACACGGAGGCGATCATCACCTCCGATTATCAGAATGCGCAGAGGTTTTTAAGAGAAGTCAATTCATCTTGTGTCTTGGTGAATGCCTCGACAAGGTTCAATGACGGATTCGAATTGGGCCTGGGTTCAGAGATAGGGATCAGCACCTCCAAGCTTCACGCATTTGGCCCGATGGGGTTGGAGGAGCTGACCACCACCAAATTTATTGTCTATGGAGAGGGACAGATACGAAGATGAAAGCACCAAATTCCAAGCGCCAAATTCCAAATAAATTTCAATCACCAAAATTCGAAACAAAATAATTTCGGTCATTTGGAATTGAAATTTGGAAATTGTTTGGGATTTGGTTATTGGGATTTGGAATTTATCAGCACTGATCAACTTGACAATGTCAGAAGAGGCGAAGAAGAAACAGAACAGCAAGAGGATTGGCCTTTTTGGAGGGACATTCAATCCCATCCACCTGGGTCACCTCCGGGGTGCAGAAGAGATTCGGGAGATGTTCGGCCTCCAGGAGGTGGTCTTCATCCCGGCAGCCATCCCCCCCCATAAAGTGGCAGAGGGGGTCGTCGAAGCGAAGCACCGATTGCAAATGGTAAGGTTGGCTACCGTTTCCAACCCCGGTTTTTCGACCACCGACATTGAACTCACAAGACCTGGAAAATCTTACTCCATTGATACGATCCGCTATTTCCGGGAGAGAAACCAGGATGGCATTTTCTTTATCCTGGGAGGAGATGCATTTGAAGAGATTGAAACCTGGAAAGAATTTCAACAACTTTTCTCTGTTTGCAACTTTATTGTGATGACCCGGCCTGGATTCCAGAAAACCTCTTCGAACTCCCAACTCCGGAAGTCTTTAGTCCCGGTTTTCCGCTATGATGACCAAATCCAGGGTTGGATCCATACTGCAGGTCACACCCTCCATTTTAGGGAAATCACGTATCTGGATATCTCTTCCACGAAGGTCCGGGAGTTGATCGAACGAGGGGAGTCTGTAAGGTATCTGATCCCGGCCGAGGTGGAAGCCTATGTCCAACAGCACCGACTTTATCGGAAAAGCCAATGAGGCGATAAATGATGCATTTCATCATTTTTTTATTGTCATCACCGTTTTTTCTGATATAATGCTTAACTCAAAATATCCTTCAGGAGGATATGACCACTGATTCAAGAACAAAGTCCTTGCTCTGTTTGAAGGCAGCCATTGAAAAGAAGGCCCAGGACCCGGTCCTTCTGGAGTTGAAAGGGATCACTTCCTTCACCGATTACTTTCTCCTCTGCAGTGGGAAGTCGGATCGCCAAGTTCAGGCGATTGCTCAAGGGATTGAGGAAACACTCAGAAAAAGAGGGATTCGGCCCCTTGGTCAAGAGGGAACGCAGGAGGGAAAGTGGATCCTGATCGATTACGAGGATGTGGTGGTCCACATCTTTCTGGAACCGGTCAGAAGGTTCTATGACCTGGAGGGGCTCTGGATCGAGGCCCCACGGATCGATCTTCAAAAAGGAGTCGCCATTGAAGAAAGAACAATTGGATCTGAAAAAAGGAGTGGATAAGAAGACGCTTGCCCGATTCAAAAAGAGTCTCCTGAAAGAGCGGGAGCAGATCATCGGAGAGGTCAAACAGATCTATGAATCTTCCAAAGAGATGGGGCAAGATGGGACTCAGGACATCGGGGATGAGGCGGCTAATATTTATAACAAACAGATTCTGCTCAGCCTGAATGAAAATGAACGGATGAGGCTTCAAGAGGTGGATGAATCGCTGGATCGTATCGAGAATGGAACGTACGGTATCTGTGAGGAGTGCGGGGGGCCCATCAGCCTGAAACGACTCGAGGTCCGGCCGGTGGCAAAATATTGCGTTCCCTGTCTAACAAAGCTGGAAAAAGGGAATTTATAGAAAATGTTGGTTCGGTTGTTGTTGATCATTATCCTGATCGTCATCTCTCTTTTCTGCTGGCTTTCTTTACTCAATCCTGTGGATGTGGAATTCCATTTCTTTGGGGAAGTTATTCCGACCGACCTTTCCACCCTGATGATTTCGTCCTTTGTGTTGGGTGCCATGTTAGTCTTCATCAGCACCTTAACCCGAGACGCCAAAAGGGCGATCGAAGGCTATCAGAAATCCCGACAAAGGAAGAAGGGCGAGTCCTTCAAGGAGGAGTTGGATAAAGGGATGGATCACTTTCTGCGAGGAAATCTGGGTAAGGCCAAAGCCCACTTCGTTGAGGTTTTGAAAAGAGACCCTTCGCAGATCGATCTCTATTTCAGGCTTTCGGAGATCGCTCTCAAAGACGGCAATGAGGAAGAGGCCCTCCATTGGTTGGAGAGGGCACGGCTGATCGATGTGAGAAACGTGGATATTCTTCTTCGTGAGACAGAACTGTATCGACGGATGAAGCGATTCGATGAGGCCATCCGGACTCTGAACCGCGCCATCGGTATGGATGAGACGAACCTGAAGGCGTTGAGGAGTCTGCGAGAGATCTATCTCGATAGCCGAAGGTGGGAGGAGGCGATCAGGGTCCAAAAGTCGATTCTCAAATTCACCAAGGAAAAGCAGGCAGAAGGGGAGGAGGCCCTTTTCTACTTGGGATTGAAGTATGAGCATGCCAGGGATCTCTTGAACCAGGAGGGTGAAGAGAATTTGGAGAGGGCCCTCAAAGAGGCAAAAGAGATCCTTCGAGAACGGAAGACCTTCCAGCCAGGATTCGTCTTGCTGGGTGATATCTACCTCCGAATGGGAAGATGGGCCTCTGCGGGGAAGGTTTGGGGAAAGAGTTTTACGCGATTCAAATCCATCATTTTCATGCTTCGATTAGAAGAGCTCTATCTCAGCCGTGAGGACCCGAGCACCCTCCTTCGTATCTACCAGAGGGCGCTGGCGAAGGATCCGGATCATTGGGTGATTGGGTTCTTTTACGCCAAACTCTGCTTGAGACTGGAGATGTTGGATGAAGCCCTTGAGGAGATCGACGAGATCAGTTTAAGGCAGAAGGACTTTCCGGCTCTGCATCGGCTTCTGGCGGAGATCTACCTCCATAAAAAAGACTTCGGCCGGGCGGCCCAAGAGTTTGAGAAGACTTTCGAATTGAGCAGGACTTCCTACCTGCCCTTCCGCTGCACCACTTGTGAAAGAGAATCAAGAGAATGGATTGCTTACTGTCCTCAATGTCGTCAGTGGAGTACATACACGATCAAGGAGGACGAGAAAACGACCGCCTTTCCTTTTTCTTCTCTCGCTGAACGGGTTCACTTACCTTTGTAATTCTTATGATGCATCCCTCACCCTCACATGGCAAAATTCAATCTCCTCCCCTGCTCACAAGACTGTGTCATCATCAACGACAAGCCACTTCCGTAGCACGACGGAACAGGCGGTTGGGTGACGAAGCTTTAGACCTGCCTGCGCGTAGTCCCGCCTTGCGGGACGAAGGCAGGGCGAAAACCTTTCGCTGTTCAGCTTTGGAGATCCAAGCCCATGAAAACAATGCAATTTCTAAGAAGGCCGATTACCCGTAACTTTAAACGACCGCATTCTAAAGCTGAGGAGCCTGATCCCGCCACGGCGGGATTCCGCCGGAATTTACCCTCCCTCATCATTACGACACAGTCTCCACGGGGCGAAGGGAAAGGTTACCGTTTAGGTTATGAATGCGCTTCTTGACTGAAAGAATCTTCCAGTTTTTGTTGCCTCCTCAATGTCACTGCTGTGAAAAATTTTTGCAGGAAAGGCAGCAGGGGATCTGTTCAGATTGCCTGTCGGAGATCCACTGGATCGAACCTCCATTCTGTTCAGTTTGTGGAACCCCCTTTCTCTCCAAGGAAATCCTGAGCCATACATGTGGTGCTTGTTTGAGCAGGAGGAAATATTTTACAATGGCGAGGGCCTTGGGATTCTATGATGGGTCTCTCCAGGAGGCAATCCATCGGTGGAAATATGAGAGAAAAACCTCCCTCAGCCCTTTTTTTGGGAAATGGATGACAGAAGGGTTATACCGTCATTGGGACCCCAGCCTTTTCGACCTTCTGATCCCTGTCCCCTTACACCCACATCGTTTGAGAGAAAGGGGATTCAACCAAGCCATCATCCTCGTGAGGGAGTTAAGCCGTCAAACAGGGATCCCCTGCCGGAAGAGAATTCTTCGAAAGAGCAAACCCACTGCTCCTCAGGTGAGTCTCAGCGGTGCAGAGAGGGAGAAGGCGGTGAGAGGATCCTTCCATGTTGTTGGGAGGGAAGAGCTGGAAGGGAAGTCGATCCTTTTGGTGGACGATGTTTACACGACCGGTGCAACGGTCAACGAATGCTCGAAGGTACTGCTGGCCGCGGGGGCAAAAAGGGTGGATGTCCTCACTTTGGCCCACGCCATAAAGAGATCATAATAGACGGTCCGGAGTCGGGAGTTAAGAGTTCTGAGTTATTGTTGTTAACTAATCCCTATCTCTGAACTCATTACTCCACTCCGAACTCAAAACTCCGGACTTTTGGGTTTAAAAAAACGGATGGCTCGTCGTAAGAAGTGGTCTTTTCTCTGGATCCTGATCCCAATCATTGCGGTAGGAATCTTTTTTCTTTTATCCATCCATTATCTCATCGATCCCAACCTCTATCGGAACATCATTCAAAAATCGTTGACCCTCACCCTCGGAAGAGAAGTCACCGTAGGAAAAGCCAGAATAACTTTATCTGGTGGGGTAGGGATCGCTTTCGAAGACTTCCGAATAAAGGATCGCTCTTTGTCGTTCGATCTCCTTCAGTCCAAAAGGCTGATCCTGAACGCCAAAATATTTCCCCTTCTCAAGAAGGAAGTGAAATGGAAGCGCATCATTCTCGAACGGCCCATTCTTCAGCTCCGCAGGGATAAAAACGGGCGATTCAACATTTTCGATGGTCCCTTGACCCCAGAGGGTTTAAAGGCTTCGCAGCAGAAGATCGTTCAAACCCTCGCTACTCTCTTCGGAGGCTCCTTCACCCTCCGAGGGGGAGAGATCTTTTTCTCAGATGAAAGCCTCGGCGACTCACCTCTGACCACGGAAATTCGGTCCTTCAATCTTCAAATCCCAGAGGTCTCCTATCAAAAACCCTTCCCATTTCGCCTCAGCGGAAAAACCGGTTATCCCCAAGGAGAGGGCCAATTTTCCATTGCTGGGACGATTCGGAATATCCCAGAGGATATGGATTTCTCAAAAGGAAGAGTGGAAGCGGAGTTGGATCTCAAGGGGATCGAAATCCTCCATTTCTGGCCCTATCTCAAAACGTTTCTTCCTATGAAGACGATTTCAGGGATCCTCGACCTGAAGGCCCGCTATCAAGGAGACTTTTCAGGAGCCTTCAGGACGTCGGCTAAAATCAAGTTTAGAAATGTGGTCTACGACCACCCCCAGGTCTTTTCATATATTTTAAACCCGAAGTGGGTGGACCTCGACCTTGACGTGGACTATGATTTGAAAGATATTCGGGTCTCCCGGCTCTCCATCGAACTTCCGGAGATATGGGTGAAGGCGAAGGGAAGGATTTATGCGATCGGATCCGATGAGATGGGCATGGAGGCAGAGGCTCAGAGCGGTCTCTTTGACCTCTCTGATGGCAAGAAGTTTATCCCCTATCGGATCATTACCAAGGACGTGTCCGATCATCTTTTCCGTTCAGAAGGAAGTGGCCCTGTCCAGATCCTTTCTGTCAAGCTTTCTGGAAAGATGCCCGAGATCGATCATTGTGATCAACTTCAAAATGCCCGTACCCTATCTGTTGAGATGAAGGCGGACAAGGTCCGCTTGAAATTTCCTTGGGATCTTCCTCTCTTAGAAGATTTCAAAGGTCATCTTCTCTTTAAAGATGGCCATCTGAACGTAGAAGGAGTGGAGGGAAGGGTTCTCCATTCGACGATTGATCACGCCAACGGGATCTTCTACCAGCTCCTCCTCGTCCCAACCCTTCAACTCAATGGAGAAGGGAGAGCCGATTTGATGGATCTTCCCTCTCTGATGAAGATAGGAGTGTCCTCCAATGATCTCTCAGGAACCCTATCACCCATCACCTTCATTTCGGGTCGGGCGAATTACCGGATCTCGGCCAAAGGGGAGTTGAGACCTCCGCTCCGTTTCCAGCATCAAGGAGTTTACCACCTGTCTAAAGTCCGTTTCACCCACCCCCAATTCCCATTCCCTGTTCTCATTGGAGAGGGCAAGGTAGACCTCTCTAACGAACATTTCCAATGGTCGAGGGCTGCGGTAGCGTTTGGGAATTCCTCTTTGCTCACGGATGGCTCATGGAAGCGTGGTGAGAAGTTGGGATCTTTCGAGATGGTAACAAAAGGCAGGGTGGATCTAAAAAATCTTTTTGCCCTTTCTCAATCCCCCCTTTTCCCAGAAGAGGTTCGGTTGAAGGCAAAGGGGATCGAGAGCCTATCGGGAGTAGGCCAATTTTCATTTAAAGGGCAGAGACTTGCAACCCATCATCCTTTTTCCTATGAGGGAGAATTGATCCCGAAGGAAGTCCAACTTCTTCCAAAAGGAGTCCCCACCACACTCATCTTTAGAGAAGGGATTCTCTCCTTTTCAAACCTCGGGCTGAGTTTTTCGAAAGTGAAAATCCAATCCGGAAATTCCATTCTGACCGTGGATGGTTCTGTAAAACAAGAGACCTTGAGCCTCTCCACATCGGGTACGATCGATCTGGGGCAATTGCATGCCCTGCTTCCCTCCCCCCTCTTCTCAGACCAGGTTCGATCAGAGATGCATGGGATCCAACAAATCAACGGGCAGGCAGAGGTTCGTTTGAGATGGCTCGGGAAGGCAGAAGAATGGACCAAGGCCTTAAAGGAGGGGGAGATCCGATTAAAGGGGATCTCTTTCCAACATGAAAAGATTCCAGTACCCCTCTCTCAAGTTGAAGGCTTCCTTCTTCTCTCTCCCACCCAGGTTCGATTCGACGGTTTGAAGGGGAAGTTAGGCGATTCTCCCCTCACTCTATCCGGGGGACTCTCCCGGATCTCGCCTTCCTATCCCTCCGCCGCCCCCTCGAGCGGTGGAACAGATAGCCATTCAGCGGGATCAGGCAGGTGGCTCTCTCTTGAAATCTCCTCCTCTCAATTGGACCTCGACCCGATCTTCCCCAAGAGAAAGGAAACCTCCCCTACTTCTTTTGAAAAGGTGAGGGATTGGCTTTCAAATTGGTCTATTGAATGCAAGGTGGATGTAGACCAGGGGAGGTACCGAGGCTTCCTTTATCGAGAACTGAAATTGGGGACGAAGTCAATTGATGGAAAATTGCTGTTCCATCCCTTTCAATTCAAGGGGGATGGAGGGGACCTCTGGGGTGAGGGATGGATACAGCCCACAGAAAGAGGAATAAAATTTGAGATCAAACCCCGTCTCTCCAATATGGAAGCCAAGGGTTTTTTACGAACCCTCTTCCAGAAGGGCGAGGGACAGAAAGTGGTGGTGACTGGCAGGATACATATCGATAAGGTTGAGTTGCGAGGAGAAGGAGAGGATACCCAAAAGTTGAAGGAGTCTCTCAACGGAAGACTCAGGCTGGAATTGAAGAATGGGGTAATCGAACGATTCAATCTCCTTGCCAAAATCTTCTCCATTCTAAACGTCTCCCAGTTATTCCGGGGCAGGTTTCCAGATTTGGCGACCAAGGGGCTTCCTTACCATCAGATCATGGCGAACATTCATATCAAAGACGGCGTCGCTTCTACAGATGATTTCCTGGTCGATAGCGATGCCATGAAGATCACCATTTTCGGAAACGTCGATCTGGGCAAGAATTTGATCAATGCAAGAATAGGAATTCATCCCTTGGTCACTCTCGACACCGTATTGAGCAACGTCCCGATTGCTGGTTATATCCTTACGGGCGATAACAAGGCCTTCCTCTCCTATATCTATGAGGTAAAAGGAAATTTGGATGATCCAAAGATTGAGGCCATTCCTATCAAGAGCATGGGAGAGGGTTTTCTGGGAATCATCAAACGCTTGCTCGAAACACCTCTGAGGCCGTTTCAAAAGTCTCCTTCATCGAAGTGACGAAGGAAAGTTCAGAGTGCGGTGTTTAGAGTCGCAAAAAAGATTTTTTTCACAAAGTAGATTTTCCCCTTGACACCAACAATATGTTGTTGTAATCATCATAGATCATACTAAATATGGCCCTTCTTAAAGGCCTGCCAAGAGTCTACCCCAATACAAGGTGAGATAAGATGTCAACTGTGATTGAAATGAAGGGCGACCGCCAGCAGTTTACGGAAGAAGTTGAGACCACGGACATGGCCCTTTTTGTCCGCACCTCTGACGAATCAATGCATGACTGGGATCGTCAGAGAATCGTGGATGCCCTCCTTCGAGAGACCTATGTCGATTTTGATACAGCAAAGGAGATCGCTCGGGAGGTAGAGGATTTAATTGCCACCTCCAAAATCAAAATGGTGACTGCCCCTCTTATCCGGGAACTGGTTGACACCAAACTGATTGAAAGGGGCCTCGAACAGGCCCGGAAGATGCACACCCGTTTAGGAATGCCTCTCTACGACGTGGACCAACTCATCCTTCACCCGAATAAGGAGAATGCTAACGTTCCTCACGGGCCTGAGGCCACCAATCTTACATTGGCCGAGAGGATCAAGAAAGAATATGCTCTCCTCTCCGTCTTTTCTGAGGAGATCGCCGATGCCCATATGCGCGGGGATATCCACCTCCACGATCTGGGTTTCGTGGATCGACCTTACTGTAGCGGGCAATCCCTCGAATACATCAAACGCTTTGGCCTGAGCCTTCCGAACTCGATCGCCATGGCCAAGCCTGCCAAACATCCGGAGGTGCTATTGGCACACATGGTTAAGTTCGCCGCAGCCCTCCAGAGCCACTTTGCGGGGGCGATTGGCTGGGACTCCGTGAATCTCTTTTTCGCACCCTACATCGTGGGGATGTCGGATCAGGAACTGGAGCAACTCGCTCAGATGATGATCTTCGAATTTTCCCAACAGGCTGTCGCCAGAGGGGGACAGGCGATTTTTACCGACCTCAACCTCTACTGGGAGGTTCCCAAACACTTTGAGGATGTCCCTGCCATCGGACCGGGCGGGGAGTTCACGGGAAAGACTTACAGTGACTATATGAAGGAGGCGCAACGTTTTGCCTGGGCCCTCTTCGACGTTTACGAGGAAGGGGATGGATCCGGAAGACCCTTCTTCTTCCCAAAACCGATGGTTCATATTACGGAGAAATTCTTTAGCACCCCGGGTCATATGGATTTTCTCCATCACATCTGTGATGTCGCTTCTGAGAAGGGAAACACCTATTTTGTCTTCGATCGTGGGGAGACCGCCAAAATCTCTGAATGCTGCCGCCTCAGTTTCAAACTCGACCAAACCGACTTGGAAGATGCCAAACAACCCTGGAAGATGCGATACTGTGCCCTCCAGAATGTGACACTCAACCTTCCAAGAATCGCCTATCTTTCGAAAGGAGATGACACCCAGCTCTTTTCAAAGATTAGCGAGTTCGTCGAGATGGCCGTGAAGGCCCACTTGGAAAAGAAACTCTTCATTGAAAGACTTCTCTCCCTCGGAGAAAAGGGGCCGCTGGCGCTCCTTGCGATGGATCGGGATGGATCTCCCTACCTGAGGATGCATCGCGCCAGTTTTCTCGTCGGCATGGTGGGGCTTAATGAGCTTGTGCAGATTCATACCGGGCAGGAGATGCATCAATCAAAACAGGCTTTCAAGTTCGGGTTGAAGGTGATCGCCCATATGAAACTGTTGGTGGAAAGGTTCAGCCAACGCTATGGGATGCATTTCCTTCTGGAACAGACACCAGCGGAATCGACAGCTTATCGATTTGCCAAATTGGACCTCAAATATCATTCACCCAAATCGGGTCACATCGTCAAAGGAGATATCTCGAGAGGTGAAGTCTATTATACGAACTCGACCTACTTGAACAATTCCTCTGTGTTGAACCCCATTGAGCGGGTGAGACAGGAAGGGCTTTTCCACCCCCTGATCGAGGCAGGCGCGTTGACCCATATCTGGTTAGGTGAGGCGCGGCCGTCCAAGGCATCACTGGCCAACTTTGTCATGAAGACTTTTCAGCGGACTCACAATGACCAAATTGCCTTCTCCCCGGAATTTACCACTTGTAACCTCTGCCATCGGACGACACGGGGCCTTCGGTCATCTTGCGCTTACTGCGGCTCTGAAGACGTGGATGGGATTACCCGGATCACCGGCTATTTCACTAAGATCTCCAGTTGGAATAAAGGAAAAATCGGAGAACTCCGCAACCGGTACCGGAACCAGGCCTTCCTGGCGGGGAAGGAAGAGGGGATGGAGCTGGAAGCATAATCAATTAACATTGATCAGTGTTATAGGAGGAGGGAATGGGTTCAATAAAAATCTTTACCAAAGCGAAATGCCCAAAATGTCCTCAGGTCAGGGAGATGGGGACGGAGTTAAAGAAGGAGGGAGTGCCGGTTTTTAACTACGACATGGACACCATTGATGGTCTGGCCGAGGCATCCTTTTACAGCATCCTTTCTACCCCTTCCATCATCATCGAGGATGAGGAGGAGAGGGAGTTGATTAGTTGGAGAGGGGTGGTCCCGACCCTCCAGGAGGTGAAACAATATCTGTTCAGAGATATTTCCTAAGACGGATTATATCTCCTATTCGATTCAGGTTGATGATGACTGAGATCAAAGGTTTCTTAGAAACTTCCTTTGTGGATTGGCCAGGGAAAATCTGCTCTGTGCTCTTCCTCCCTTACTGCAATTTCCGTTGTCCTTACTGCCATAACCACCCGCTCGTTTTTCATGCAGAGCAGTACCCTTCGATTCACTTTGATGACATTCTGAACCGCCTTCTCTCTTTAGGGGATTGGATTGATGGGGTTTGCCTTACGGGTGGAGAGCCTACCCTGCATGTCGATCTTCCATCCCTGACCAGAGAGATACATCGACGCGGATTTTTAGTTAAACTTGATACGAATGGCTCAAACCCCCAGATGTTAGAGAACCTCATCGAGGCGAGGCAGGTTGACTTTGTCTCCATGGATGTGAAGGCGCCGTTGGATCCTTTTAGCTACCGACGGTCGACGGGCATTCCTGTTGACCTCAACCTCATTTTAAGGTCGATCGAGATCCTGAAGAAGGAAAAGGTGGAGTACGAATTTAGGATGACCGTCGTTCCAGGTCTTCACAGAAAAGAAGACGTAAAGAACCTGGGCTCTCAGCTGAGGGCTGGCCGAAGGTTTGTTCTCCAAAACTTCAATCCAGAGAATCCATTGGATCCTTCATTGAAAAACATCCTCCCTTATGACCCAAAATTGTTGAAGGAGACGGAAAGAATGATACAGGAGATGGTGTAACTGATCGGATGTCTTAGGTGATAAATGGCCGTACTCGTTTTTAAACGCTGGAAGCACCAAATTCCAAGCACCGAACTCCAAACAAATTCCAATGACCAAATTTTGAACCCCCAAACAGAATCGTTGAGGTCATTTAAAATTGGAGTTCGGAATTTATTTGGGATTTGAAATTTGTTATTTGGTATTTAAAACCTGTTTCAACAGGTTCAGGAATTATAAAATTTTTCCCCGGTGAGTAGGCATCGAAGATGAAATCTCCCTCTCTCAAAGAAGTCAGGAGAAAGGTGGAAGCCTTAGAAAAAGAGATCGATCTTCAGGGGTCAATCCTTGAGGTGATCGAGGAAGCTTTCTTCATCCTCGATCGAAAAGGAGAATTTTTAAAGGCCAATCCGAAAGGGATGGAAATGCTGGATTACCCTTGGGATGAGCTACAAAAAATGGCTTTTATTGATGCGGTGGCTCTCGAAGACCTCAGTCGGATCAGAGAAGGATTCGAGGAGATGGAACAAGACAAAAAGGCGCGTTTCAGGGCCCATGTCATGACTCGGCGTCGAGAACGGATCCCCGTCGAGTTCACAGGGATCATTAAGGGGGAGACATTTTTCGTTACCCTGCGGGACTTGAGGGAAAGGATAGAGGCAGAAGAGGAGTGGGAGAGGACGAAGAGGGAACTCGCCGAAAGGATTCGAGAAAGAGATCAATCTGTCCGGGAACTGCAGATGTTCAGGGATCTCTATGAGGAGAAGTTGAAGGAGATTCAGAAGTTGAGGGAGGAGGCCATTCTTCTCTCTTATACGGACGACTTGACCGGTATCTATAACCATCGTTTTTTTATCCAACAACTCACCATGGAGGTGGAGCGTCAAAAGCGTTATCCTTCCCCCCTCTCCCTTCTCATGATGGATATCGACTATTTTAAACATTATAACGATACCAACGGACATCTCGCCGGAGATGAGGTGTTGAAGGCCATATCCATGCTCATCCACCAGGGGGTCCGACATACTGATATCGTCGCCCGATATGGAGGCAAGGAATTCTCGGCGATCTTGATGAATGCAGGAATAGAGCGCGCCAGGGAGATTGCCGAAAGAGTGAGAAGAAATGTGGCTGAAGCTCGTCTCCACAATGAGACTGCCCAACCCAATGGAGATTTGACAGTGAGTGTCGGGGTGGCCACCTTTTTCCCTCCCACCATTTCAAACCTCACAGACTTAATCCGTGAGGCGGACAAGGCCCTCTACCGGGCCAAAAAGGCAGGCCGCAATCGGGTTGAGGGATAAGATGAAAACCGTCATCGTCGTAGCGGCGGTGATCATCGAGCAGGGAAGAGTCCTCGTCACCCAGAGAAAGGTCGATTCACCCCATGGGCTGCTCTGGGAATTTCCAGGAGGGAAAGTGAAGGAGGGAGAAGAGCCGAGGGAGGCCTTGCGAAGAGAGTTGAAAGAGGAATTAGATATCGAGGCAGAGGTGGGAACCATTTTTGAGGCGGTCTTCCATCTCTATCCGGAGCATCCCATTCTTCTCCTGACTTATCATTGCCGGATTGAGAGAGGCACTCTAACGCCCATCGGGTGTCACGATCTCCGATGGGTTGACGTCAGTGAGTTGCAAAGACTGGTCATGCCACCGGCGGATGACCCCGTTCGCAAGCATTTGTGTTCTTCCAAAGAAAGGCTTCTCCTCGTCTAAAAATCTCCCTGAGGTGCCATCCATGGCGTCTCGACATTGGGCTCCTCTTGCCAACCTGACTTATCCATTCTTTCCAACAAATCTCATCACCCTATTCATCTCCCCGCCTTTCCCCCGCTCCCAATGCGTGCCAGTGGGCAGGAGGTGAAGGGAAAAGGCTCGGCCAAATTCATATTGGAGAATGATGGAAATTGAAGTAGAATGGGTTTGGAGATGAACCATGGAGAAAGACAGGGTCCAAAGGTATGCACAGAGTTTAGAAAAAACCATTCAGAATAACTATCATTACTTAAAGGAGACGGTGCAGGACTTCCAAGGGCTATGTCTCCTGGTCACCCCTGAGAGAAATGTTCCCCCGGAGGTCGTCATCGACATCCGTGAGCTCTACAAGGAGATTCGCAACCGGCTCACAGAGATCAAGGCGATCCAGCAACTCCTCCAGGGGAAATACCGACAGTATTATCACCGGGACGCTCTCTGCGACAAAGAGATCATGGAATTTGGATTCATCGCTAAGAATTGCTACTCCAAATTTGAATACACCTTGATGCAGAAGCAGGCGCAGGAAAAAAGCAAGGCAATGGAGAGGAAGCAGGTTTCCAGGATCGACCAAAGCGGTGCGCCTTGCCAATGGTTTCATTCCAAAGAGAATCAGGTCAGCTTCGTGAGGAACCTGCGGATTCTAAAGGAATTAGATTACGAGCCTCCACCCGGACATGTGGGGGAAGAGAGACGGGAGATCGTTCAAAACCTCAGAAGCCTCACCCTCTTCGTCTTCTCAGGGGATGGGAGACTCATCGATGACCTCCGATCCCAAATCCGATCGCGGGAATACGACATCATAGAACGATATGGTAGGAATGAACTCCATGGCGTCCTGGCCCATTTGAGGGAAGTCGATCCCTTGGAGCTGGAAAAGATGTTTCAACGGCTCATGGAGAGCAAAGGATTTTCAAGACTCAAATGTTTGCTCCTCTCGGTTCATTCTCAAAAAGATCTCGAGGGAGATATACTGGGTTTGATAAAAAATACCTTACAAGAGATGAAGGAAGGGGAGGTGAAAACCATTTCGATTTGACAACCGCACCCCTCACCCTTCCCCTCTCCCCAGAGGGGCGAGGGATGGGGTGAGGGGGCATCGAGCATGATGTTCAAAATATTTATAGGGCTCTATGAATTGCTCCATAAATGTTACAAGAAGATTTTTGCCTTGAAAATGTAAGAATTTAATACTAAAACACGGTTTACAATTTACTTTTTTCATTTTACATTGGAACAGAATTCGCTATGGATCAGAACCTCCAAGATTTTTATTTTTTCAGTGATTTTTTGAATCGGAAGGTCTATCAATCTTCTGGCAAGAGAGTGGGCAAGATTGTGGATCTCGTCGCCGGGAGGGCAGAACCTTATCCGATGATCATCGGGATCATGGTTCTGACAAAAGGGAAGAGGTTTTACCTTACATGGGAGAGGATTCTTCGAATCGAGCCCCAGATCACCCTTTCTGAAAACGAACCCCTCGTTCCCAAAACATCCCTTCCTGAGAAAGATATCGTCCTTCTCCGTGAGGAGGTGATGGACAAACAGATTGTCGATACCTTTGGGGCAAAGGTGGTGAGGGTCAACGATCTCCATTTTCTTCGAATAGATTCCCGGCTACGGCTGGTTCACGTCGATGTGGGATTTCGGGGACTGATGAGAAGGGTGGGGTGGGAAAAGGTGATGGATCAGGTCCTCCGCTGGCTCTTCTCCTACGTCCTTCCCAATCAATTCATCTCCTGGAAATACGTTCAAGTTCTCTCCGGTTCAGATCTCCTCCAACTCAGTGTGTCTCAAAAGAAACTTTCCCATCTTCATCCTGCAGATTTGGCCGATATCATCGAGGACTTGAGTGGCCGTGAACGATCTGCAATCTTCCATGCCCTGGATACAGAAACCGCTGCCGAGGCCTTGGAGGAGATTGACCCAAAGATTCAGAAAGCTCTGATGGAGACCATCCCAGTAGAGAAGGCTTCTGACATTGTCGAGGAGATGTCCCCCAGTGACGCAGCCGACCTTCTGGCCGATCTCCCTGAGGAGAAGGCTGAGGAAATCCTCGAAGGGATGGAGCAGGAGAAGGCAGAAGACTTAAGAGAACTCCTTGTCCATCCCGATGAGACAGCGGGTGGGCTGATGACCACCGCCTACCTCAGCCTTACACCTGAGGTGACGGTGGAGACAGCTATCTCCCGACTAAAGCAGGAGGCTCCGAATTTGGACATCATCGACTACATCTATGTGCTGGACGAAGAAGAAGTCCTCCATGGTGTGATCAGCATCCGAGATCTACTCACCGCCCAATCCCATCAAACCCTTTCCGAACTCCAGCCCCCAAGAGTGGTGAGTGTTAAACTTGATGAAGATCAGAATGAAGTGGTGGAGGCGTTTGCAAAGTATGGATTCAGAGCGCTTCCTGTTGTAGACGAAGGGAACCATCTGAGAGGGGTGATCAGTTTCCGGAGCGTCCTCGACGTGTTAGCACCCGATGCAGGGTAGATAACCAAATTCGAAATAAATTCGAATGACTAAAAATCAAGCCATCATGGGAAATTACGCAAAATGGTTTTCGAGTTCGAGGGGCTCATTGTGGAGAACGGTTGGGCTCTTCTTCGTCTTGATGGGGCCAGGCATCATCACCTCCAATGTCGATAACGATGCTGGAGGGATCACCACCTACTCCTTAGCCGGTGCACAATATGGACTCAAACTGATCTGGTCGCTCATCCCGATTATGATTGCCTTGATCGTCATCCAGGAGATGTGCGCCCGAATGGGTGTGGTGACCGGCAAAGGGCTCTCAGACCTGATCCGTGAAAAATTCGGTGCTAAAATTACTTTCTATTTGATGATGGGCGTTTTCTTGACGAATATGGGCAATGTCCTTTCCGAATTTGCAGGGGTGGCCGCAGGGATGGAAGTCTTCGGGGTGAACAAGTTTATCTCTGTCCCTTTGAGCGCCTTTCTGGTCTGGTGGATGGTGGTTAAGGGAACCTATAAATCCGTAGAGAAAGCCTTTCTGGTCGCATGCGTCTTTTACATCTCCTACATCATTACAGGCATCATCGTAAAACCAGATTGGGGGTACGTGTTTGAGCAATTTTTAAACCCTCAACTCAGCCTTCAACCTTCAGAAATGACGATGCTCATTGGCGTGGTGGGAACGACGATTGCACCCTGGATGCAATTTTACCTTCAAGCTTCAATCGTGGAGAAGGGAATCAAATTAGAGGATTATAAATTTGCCCGATTCGACGTGGTCATGGGAGGGGTCATGGTCAACGTTGTTGCCTTCTTCATCATCCTCGTCTGCGCAGAAACCCTCTTCAAACACGGAGTCCGAATCGAAACCGCTAAGGATGCAGCCCTCTCTCTTTATCCATTGGCAGGGAAGTACTGTTCCTATCTCTTCGCCTTCGGGCTGGTCAATGCTTCCCTCTTTTCTGCCTCTATCCTTCCTTTATCGACAACTTACCTCATCTGCGAAGCGCTGGGTTGGGAGGCGGGGATAGACAAAAAGTTTGACGAAGCCCCTCAGTTCTATGGGTTTTACTCCTTGATCATCTTTTTGGGAGCAGGGATCATCCTTTATCCTGACTTCCCTCTGATCCCAATCATGTACTTCTCACAGGTGATCAATGGAATGGTTCTCCCTTTTGTCCTGATCCTCATGCTTTTACTCATCAACGACAAGAAGTTGATGATGGGATATACAAATGGCCCCATCTTCAACACCATCGCCTGGGTGACCACGATCGTGATGATCGGCTTCACCCTCCTTCTTCTCATTCAAACGATTTAAACTCAGGACAAGCGGGTCAACAGCGGGCTCTCCTCAGGAGGCGCTCCCATGCATCGTCCACCCTCCTTTGTGTCTCCCCGATATCCTGTTCTGTGAGGTGGCTGAAGCGGCCCTGAAGTTTCAAGTACTCTTTGACGGGAACGACCTGAGATTCCTCTTGAAGGGTATAAAACCTTCCATTCTCGATTTCGTAAAGGGGAAAGACTCTTGACCGGACGGCAAGCCTCGAAATCTTAACGCTGAGTTCTGAAGGAATCCTCCAACCCGGTGGGCATGGAGAAAGAAGATGGATGAATCGGGTTCCCCGGATCTTCTTGGCTTTTTCTATTTTTCGTAGGAAGTCCTCTGGATAGGCAATCGTAGCTGTTGCCGCGTAGGGAATCTGGTGATCGGCCATGATCGCTATGATGTCCTTCTTAGGGTTCTCTTTGGGCTGTGTGACGGGAGTGGTCGTTGTCCAGGCGAACAAAGGCGTGGCTGAACTCCTTTGTGTACCGGTATTCATGTAACCCTCATTATCGTTACAGATGTAAATGAAATCTTCATTTCTCTCTGCAGCGCCAGAGAGGGATTGGAGCCCGATGTCAAAGGTCCCCCCGTCTCCAGCCCATACCGCCACCAAAGTATCATGATCACCTCTTATATCCAAAGCTGCTCTAACCCCTGATGCCGTCGCTCCGCCCGTGACAAAGCCCGCATGGATGGCTGTAATTCGTAAACTTGAATAGGGCCAGAACCCTGGGATAATCGACCAGCATGAGGCGGGGAAGACCATGACCGTTTTTTCCCCAAGAGCTTTAAGGGTCAGTCGCATGGCGATGGCTGCTCCACATCCTGCACAGGCGAGGTGACCGTGTCCCAGATTCTCTGAAAGAGGTATGTCCGTCTTCTTCATCTAAGACCCCTACCTTATTGTTCTGTTTTTTATCACTGCCTACTGCTTACTGCTGACCGTTCACTATTCACTTCTTGAGACCCAGCCACAAGATCTCTTCTTCGGGCCAAGGATGGTTCAAAGTATATTGAATGGCTTCTTCGATGAGATCCGGTGTAATATCCCTTCCACCCAATCCTGAGATGAATCCGAAGACCTGAGGTCTTTCCTCTCTGGAGTAGAGGGAAGCCCTCAATTCCTGTGCAAAGATCCCCCCGACTCCGGCAGAAAGGTTTCTGTCGATGATTGCTAACTTCTTTGCCCCTTTGATCGCCCCATAAATTTCTTCAGACGGGAAGGGTCGAAATCTCTTGATCTTTATTCCTGCAACGCTATATCCCTTCTGCACTCGTTTCTGGATGACGGTCCTTGAGGTACTGGTCACCGTTCCTGAGGTCATCAGAAGAACTTCGGCTCCCTCTTTCCCATATCTTTCAATGGCACCATAACCCCGACCAAACCCGGATTTGAATTCATCGTCCACTTTCTTTGCGATCTCAGGAACCTGTTCCATTGCCTTTTGAATTTTATATCGGAATTCAAAAAAGTGTTCAGGAGTGGTGATCACTGAAAAGGTTACGGGTTCCTGGGTGTCGATCATAGACTCCAGAAAGTAGGGCGGTAAGAATTGATCAACTTCCTCCATGGTAGGAATTTGGACAGCCTCAGAGGTATGGGAGAGGACAAAAGCATCGAGGACGACCATGACAGGAAGTTTTGCCGTTTCTGCAATTCGAAAAGCCTGAAGGATGGTGTCAAGGACTTCCTGGTTATTTTCGCAATAGAGTTGAATCCATCCGGTATCCCGTTGAGAGAGGGAATCACTTTGATCGCTCCAAATATTCCATGGCGGCCCGATGGCACGGTTCACATTGACCATCACAATCGGAAGCCTGGCCCCGGAGGCCCAGTGGAGCATCTCATGCATATAAGCCAATCCGTGGGACGAGGTGGCAGTAAAACATCTGACCCCTCCTGTAGAGGCCCCGATGAGGGCAGCCATCGCAGAATGCTCTGACTCGACTTTTAAAAATTTTGTCCTCATGCGACCGCTTGCGACGAGCTCTGATAGCTCTTCCACGATCGTCGTCTGCGGAGTGATGGGGTAGGCAGAGATGACGTCTACACGGCTCAATATCACTCCGTAGGCCACCGCTTGATTTCCCGTAATCACCTTCTTCATCGTGCCTCCTCTTCCAAGGAAATGGCCTTGCGAGGACATTCAACGAAGCAGATCCCACAGCCCTTACAAAAATCGTAATCCACTTGCTGGGAAATCTTTTCTCCCTTCTTTAATATGGAAGCATCGGGACAGAAGATATAGCAGTTCTCGCATTCATTACATGTTCCACAACTGAAACACCGCTCTGCTTCCCTTAATGCAGCATTCTCCGTGAGGGTTGATGTCACCTCTGTAAATCTTTTAATCCACTCTTTAAGCCGGCGTTTGGATTCCCTTTCTCTCCTTGCAGGTTCGAAATAGTCCATATTGAGCTCTTCAAAGTTGACCACATGGGGATTTCGGGGTCTCTCCCCGGGATGGAGATATCTGAATATCGAAAGGGAAGGACCGTTTCCAACAAGAATTTGGCGGATCGCCTCTTCAGAATCATTGCCTCTCAAGTAACAGTCGATCGCCATGGCCACCTTCTTACCCGAACCAATGGCATGGGCCACCGTGCGCTGATTTGATGTAAGATCTCCTCCCGCAAAGATCCCGTCTATGGCTGTCCTTCCGCCATCCTGTGTGAGAAGGATCCCCTCTTTCTTCCCAATCCCTTTTGGAAGAAAGGAGGTTTCGATCTCCTCCCCCGCCGCGACGACCAGACTATCAGCGTTGATGAAAAAATTGGAGTTGGGAATGGGAACAGGCTTTCTCCGACCCCTCTCATCTTTCTCCCCTAACTCCATCCGGAGGCATTCCAACCTTTTCAAATTCTCTTTTTGTTGAATACGAAGGGGGTTGACTAAATACCTTATTTTCACTCCCTCTTCGAGGGCTTCTACCATCTCTTCCTCAAAAGCGGGCATCTCCTCCTTCGAACGACGATAAAGAATGGTCGCCTTCTTACCCAGCCGGATGACCGATCGCGCCACATCGATGGCTGTATTTCCTCCGCCGATCACCGCAACTCTTTCACCTATCTTTACCTTTCCATCAAGATTGATCCTCCTGAGAAGATCAAGACCGCTAAAAACGCTCCTCCCTTTCTCTCCAGGGATGTTGAGAATTCGACTTCGATGTGCACCTGTGGCGATGAAGATGGCTTGATAATCCTTCAGCTTCTCTATCTTGATCTCTTGGCCAATAGGAACCCCGGTGCGAATCTCCACCCCTAACGCCTCAATGTCCGACATCTCTCTGTCTAAGAACGTCCTTTGGCAATCGATAGGAGGGAATTCCCATTCTTAACATCCCTCCTGTCAAGGGAGAGGATTCAAAGACTGTGACGTTATAATGAAGTTTTGCCAGATGGTAGGCACAACTCATTCCGGCTGGTCCAGATCCTATGATCGCGATCTTCTCTTGACCTTGGGGTGAAATGTTTCCTGTTTTCTTAGGAAGTTGAGAAGCAAAGTCAGCGACGTAACGCTCCAGGGCATGGATAGCAATCGATTCATCATACGATCCGCGATTGCACTTTGTTTCGCAGGGATGAAAACAGACTCGACCACAAATCCCAGGAAAGGGATTCTCTTCCTTGATCAAATTCCAGGCCCCTTCAAAATCGCCTTGGGTTATCTTTTGGACGAAAGCAACAATATCGTTTCCCGCAGGGCAGGCTACATTACAAGGGGCTGTTTTATCTTCATAAAAAGGCCTCTGCGTCCTCCATGTACCCGTCTTATTCCAGTCCATATGTCCACGGGAAATGGCGATCTCGGGCATTTCAGAGACTTTATTGAAAATGATTTGATTTGACATCTCAGAACTCCTGAAGGCTAAAACTTCACTTCCTGATAAGCCTCCCTTGCCGCCTGGGCGTTCTCTCCTTTCTTTCCAGGAACCTCCTCGCGGATGGAGAGGGCGATGGAGTCGATCTTTACAAGGCCGGTCACCTTCGAAAAGGCACCCAAGATGGCCGTATTGACGATCGGGTTCGTTCGAGAACCTAAGCCATTTCGAATGGCAATGGAGGTTGCATCGACGGTAGCCGTTCGAAAATCTTTCAGATGATGGAATGTTTCAGGCGAGTGGCCTGAATTGATGATGACCCATCCACCCTGCTTTAGTCCTGATGTGACATCGGCCGCCCCGATCAACGTAGGATCCAAGACCACGATATGATCAGGTTCATAGATATTGACCCTCAATTGAATGGGTTGTTGATCGATCCTTAAGAAGGCCATCACAGGAGCCCCTCGCCTCTCCACCCCAAAGGCAGGGAAAGACTGGACATAGAACCCCTCATGGAAAAAGGCGACGGCCAGCACTTTGGATGCCACCTGAGCTCCTTGTCCGCCCCGTCCGTGAAATCTGATTTCGATCATTTCTTACCCCATAAAACCGGCTTCCTCGCCCTAACCCAAAACCTCTATTTTTCATGCAGCACTATCGCACAGGATAGATCACCGTTAGAGCCTTCGCGTTTTTTCTGTCCAATGCCCGGTAGGCATGGGGAAGAGAGGAATCAAAATAGAGGGAATCTCCTGAATAGAGGACATATTGCTCGGTCTCTGTCCTGAATTCAAGGGTTCCTTCTAACAGATAAATGAATTCTTCTCCTTCATGGCTAAAATAGGATAATTTCTCGGGCTTCTTTTTCTTAAATTCCACCAAGAAAGGCTCCATATATTTCTTCGATTTCTTGTACGCAAGAGCTTCATAATAATAGCCGCTCTCCTCCCTGCCGAAATATCGAGAGTCGACCACTTTGCTTTCATTGCTTCGGACCAGTACTACCTTTTCCTCAGAATCATCGTTCTGAAAGAAAAAACTGATATTCACGCCCAACGCCTTTGAGATCTTCAGAAGAGTGGCAATGGGAGGAGAAACCACCTCTTTCTCAATCTGGGAGAGAAGGGGCTTCGAAAGACCCGTTCGATTCGAAAGATCTTGAAGGATGAGACCCGCCTTCTTCCTGAGGTCCCGAATCTTCTTCCCGATATGAAGCTTCTTGACCTCATGTTTGATATCTTCAATGACCACAATTTTTAAATAATATAGATCGAGCCCGTTGTCAAGATTTTTTTATTTAAATTTAAAATGTTTTATTTTAATCAAACTTATCGGGAAGACCGCTCCCCACCCCTCTATCCCGATATCCTTTTTCTAAGGCCGTTGAGAAGAGAAGCCTCTTCCCACCGCTTTCTTGTTTTTTTAATCAACCCGTGTTAATTTTTGCTTATTCAGGAATGGGGGATAAAATGAAAACGGTCATCATGGGTGCGGGTGCTATGGGAAGCCTCTTCGGTGGTCTCCTCACCCTTTCGGGAGAGCACGTCTGGCTGGTCGACATCTGGAAGGAGCATATCAATACCATTCGTTCAAGAGGTCTTATCTTAGAAGAAAAGGGAAGGGCAGAAAATATCCATGTCAATGCCACCACAGAGGCCGCTTCTGTTGGGAAGGCGGATGTTGTCCTCTTCTTTGTGAAAACCTATCAAACAGAAAAGGCTGTTTCAGATGCTCTCGTCCTCCAAAAAGAGGATACGGTCTTTCTCACCCTCCAAAACGGTCTTGGAAATGAGGAAACGGTGTGTCAGCAGGTCGACCGAAAAAATGTGGTGTTGGGAGTGACGAACCATGGGGCGACATTATTGGGACCGGGTCATATTCGCCATGCTGGGTGGGGAGAGACTTATATTGGCGGACTGGACGGAAAGGTGACCGACCGGGTGACCGAGATCGCTCAGGGGTTTTGTAAGGCAAAGATTGAAACCGAGGTTTCCTCGAATATCCATGACCTTGTATGGGCTAAACTTTTTGTGAATATAGGCATGAACGCTCTGACGGCTTTAACTGGATTTAAAAATGGTCAACTGTTGGACTATCCCGAAACACTGAGATTGATGGAGGCGCTGGTATCCGAAGCTGTAGAAGTCGCCAAAAGAAAAGGGATCCGGTTCGAAGGAAACCCCTTTGACAAAGTCAAAATAGTAGCAGAGGCAACCGGGGAAAACCGATCTTCGATGGGGCAGGATTTTGACTACAAACGGAGGACGGAAATCGATGCGATCAATGGAGCATTGGTGAAGGAAGCCCATCATTTAGGGATTTCTGTTCCTTTCAATCAAGCGATTACCGATTTGGTGAAAGCCAACGAAAAGAGATTTGGTCAAGGCTGAAGCCTTGAATTCCAATCGATATGGAAAACGTAACTCAGCCCTTTAGGGCTGATAGATCGAGGGAGGAAGATATGGAACGGAAAAAGATCACGCCAGTTGATATTCAGGCAAGGAAGAACGAAGGGAAGAAGATCAGCATGCTCACTGCTTATGACTATCCCATGGCCCTGCTCGAAGACAGGGCCGGAATTGAAATCATCCTGGTAGGGGATTCGGTAGGGATGACGGTCCTGGGTTATGAGAACACAATCCCTGTGACCATGGATGAGATGATCCACCACACCAAGGCGGTCACTCGGGGGGCGAAGTTTGCCCTGGTCATCGGAGATATGCCTTTCATGTCTTATAACACATCGGAAGGGGATGCCATTTTCAATGCCGGCCGATTTATGAAGGAGGGAAGGGCTGATGCAGTCAAATTGGAAGGGGGCGCCGGCGTGAAAGATATTGTGAAGGCCATCGTCAGAGCGGGTATCCCGGTCATGGGGCACATCGGGCTGACTCCTCAGACGATCTCCATGTTGGGTGGTTTTAAGGTCCAGGGCAGGGATGCCCAGGCTGCCCAGAAGATCATTGACGACGCCATGCTGCTAGAAGATGCAGGAGCCTTCTCCGTTCTGCTCGAAGCGATTCCTGCACCCATTGCAAAGAGGATTACAGAACGTTTGAAGGTCCCGACGGTCGGCATCGGAGCCGGAATTCACTGTGACGGCCAGGTACTGGTCGTCCATGATATGCTGGGGCTCTTCGATCGCTTCACGCCCAAGTTTGCGAAGCGATATGTGAATCTAAGCGAACTGATGCTGAAGGCTTTTGAGTCATTTAAAGAGGAAGTGTTGAAAGAAGTGTTCCCGACGGACCAACACAGTTTCCACATCGATGAGAAAGAATTGGGTAAAATCAAAGGTTGATGTAAAACCCTTGACAAAATGAGCATTTTCGGATATTGGATTCCATCCTTAAAAATTCTTTTCAAAGGGAGGAAAAAAACATGAAAGGGTCCTTTACGATCGTTGCGTTATTGGCCATGTGTATCCTATCGATGACCTGGGTTGATCAGGGTATATGTCAGGAAAGACCGATAAGCCTGAAGCTCGGCCACGCCGTAGCTCCTGAGCATCCCTATCATCTCGGTGCTGTGAAATTCGCAGAACTCGTAGCTCAAAGGACAGGAAATAAAGTGAAGATCGACGTCTACCCTTCCACGCAACTTGGTAATGAGCGAGATATGGTTGAAGGACTTCAGCTTGGAACCATCGATCTGGTCGTCACATCGACCGGTCCCTTAGGAGGATTCGTTCCCAAAATGTTTGTAGTGGACTTACCCTTTCTGCTTCGGGACAGGGAACATGCCTACAAGGTCCTCGATGGACCGATCGGCAAGGAAATCTTTGAGGCATTTTCTGCCAAGGGAATTAAAGGCCTTGCCTTTTGGGAGAACGGGTTTCGTCAGATTACCAACAACGTGCGGCCTATCGAGAAGCCCGAGGACCTAAAAGGGATCAAAATCCGGACGATGGAGAACAAGGTACATCTCGCTTCCTTCAGGGCCTTTGGTGCAAGCCCCACTCCTATGGCCTGGAGTGAGGTCTACACGGCCCTTCAGCAGAAGACGATTGACGCTCAGGAGAATCCCATCGCAATCATCTATTACCAAAAGATATACGAGGTCCAGAAATATCTTGCCTTGACCGGCCACTTCTATTCCCCCACTCCTCTTCTCATGAGTTTAAAGGCCTATCATGCACTTCCAAAAGAGATACAGAAGATAATGGACGACGCAGCCATTGAGTGCGCGACTTATGAGCGAAACTTACTTCGCGACTCTGAAGCCAAGCAAATCGCCGAGCTCAAGGCGAAAGGGATGCAGGTGACCACGCCGAATAAGAAGCCGTTCCAGGATGCGGCCTCCTCTGTTTATAAGGAGTTCGAGAGCCAGTTTGGTAAGGATATGATCGATAAGATCATCGCCACCAAATAAATACCGCGCTTAGGGATCGGGGATTAGGGGTTTGCGATACCCTAACCCCTAAACCCTAATCCCAAAATGATCTTTCTATTAAAAGAGATGAATCCATTCATACGTTCCCTGACGAGGTTCGATACGATCCTGGCCAAGGTGGAGGCTGTGGTTTTGACCGGCCTCGTCGTGATCATGACCGTGGTTGTCTTTCTTCAGGTGGTTTATCGCTATGTCTTGACCCAGCCACTTCACTGGTCTGAAGAATTAGCGCGATATCTCTTTGTCTGGATCGCAATCCTCGGGGCTGCCCTCAGTGTGCAGAGGCGTGGCCATTTCGGAATGGACTTCTTTTATAGGATGCTGCCTGATAAGGGAAGACGATTTCTCCTATTCATTATTTATCTTCTCATGGGAGTCGTCATCCTTGTGCTCCTCATTCAAGGTATTGCTCTTGTACAGAAGACAACTGCCCAGCAATCCCCGGCCATGGAGATCTCCATGGGCTGGGCCTATGCCTGTCTTCCTGTTGGGGGGGCGCTTATGGCCATCCACCTCTTGGTGATTTTCATTAAAGACTGGAATAATGGAACGTTGGAATAATGGAATAATGTTAAAACCCTATAAGGCTCGCAATGACTGTGATGGGGAAAAATTTCCCTGTAAAGACAGCTCAATATCCCATCATTCCATGATTCCAATATTCCCATTGCGGTGCTAAGCAAGGTTTCCCGTGGGCCTTCTTCTCAGTATCACCTTCATCGCTTTTGTCGCCGTCAATGTCCCCATCGCTTTCAGTATGGGGCTTGCCTCCATTCTTGGCCTATTGATGAAGGGAGACATCCCTCTCGTCATTGTACCCCAGAAGATCTTCACAGGTTCCGACTCCTTCCCCCTTCTTGCCGTTCCTTTCTTCATTCTGGCAGGGGCCTTGATGGACACGGGCGGGATCTCGCTCCGCCTCGTCAATCTGGCGCGTGCCCTGGTCGGCCATCTCAGGAATGGTCTGGGAATGGTTTCCATCGTTTCAGAGATCTTCTTTTCTGGCATCTCTGGTTCCACAGCAGCAGATACTGCCGCGATCGGCTCCATCATGATACCGGCTATGAACCAGGCAGGTTATAGTCCGCCCCGCGCCACGGCCATTGTCTGCGCCGCCTGTGGCATGGGCATCCTGGTACCACCCTGCATCGCCATGGTCGTTTACGGAGGGGTTGCAAATGTTTCTATCGGAGCACTCTTCGCCGGCGGGTTCCTTCCTGCCTTTTTCATGGCGGCTGCCCTGATGATCCAGCTGAATATTCAGGCCCGTCAAGCTGGCGTGCCACCGGGCCATTGGCCAGGGATAAAGCCACTTGCCAGGGCCTTCAAGGAATCTCTCTTGGCCCTCTTCATGCCTATCATCATCTTCGGTGGCATCCTCGGCGGGGTTTGCACGCCCACCGAGGCGGCCGTCCTGGCCGTCGCCTATGGCCTCGTGATCAGCATGTTTATCTATCGGGAGATCACCGTACCAAAGCTCTTGGAGATCCTTTTGGAAACAGGCATCATCACTGGGAAGGTCATGATCATGGTAGGGATGGCCTCTGTCTTTGCCTGGATCCTCAGCCGCGAGCAGGTCCCTCAGGCCCTCGCCAACTTGATACACTCCATGGGAGGCGGGAAGATCCTTTTCCTCTTCTTGATCAACGTCTCATTTCTCTTCTTGGGTGCGATCCTGGAAGGGGTCCCGGCACTCATCATGACGGTGCCCATCCTTCTTCCCATTGCAACGCAGTTTGGAATTGACCCAGTTCACTTTGGAATCATACTGATCGCCAATATGGGAATTGGCCTCTTTCTGCCACCCGTCGGCCTCGGGGTATTTATCGGCTGCAGTATCGGGAGGGTGACTGTTTCGGAGGTGGCCAAGCCCCTGCTCCCCTACCTCGGCGTTAACTTCGCCACCGTCCTTCTCATCACCTATTGGCCTTGGCTAACGCTGGTGATTCCAAAATTCTTATTCAAATAGTGAATGACGCACGAGTTTCCTTGTTGAATAAAAGGATGACGGACTGTGCTGACTGTTAAGAATGCAATCGAACAAAGACGAAGTATCCGAAGGTTCAGACCCGATCCCATCCCCGAGAGATGTATCCTCGCACTGTTAGATGCTGCCCGACTCTCTCCTTCCGGTTCAAATGCCCAGCCCTGGCGATTCAAAATTGTCCAGGATCAGGAGACAAAGGAAAAATTAGCACAGGCTGCCTACGACCAATCATTTATCGCGAAGGCGCCTGTCGTCATCGTTTGTTGCGCAGACATGAAAGGATACCTGGATGGAACGGTTTCAGGCATTCAGGATCTCGGGAGGATCAAAGCCGTAGAAGACAGAATTGTGACGATCATCCTCGATCGAGTCCACCGGATGAAATCGATAACCCTAGACCAGATGGCTTCAAGCATTGCACTCAACGCTGCCATTGCTATTGAGCATATTGTCTTAAGGGCATTGGATTTTGGTCTGGGAACCTGTTGGGTAAGATTAATTGATGAAAAGAATATTCGGGACATATTCGGGTGGGATGAGAACATTCACGTCGTTGCTTTATTGCCGATCGGATATCCAGATGAATCTCCTCCGCCAAGAAAAAGGCTTAAGCTTGAGGAGATATTGATCGATTAAAACCGCAACACCCTTTAGAAACCAGAGGAGCATCTTACCGGACAGACTTTACACGGACAGACTTTACACTTGAAATTGAAAGGGGTTTGAGATATTCTATTTTTCTGAAGGAGGTGATCTCATGCCCATTTCTGCGTATGTCTTTATTGAGTGCACGGCAGGAGCCGCCAGAGATGTCTCGAAAGAAGCGGCCAAGATACAGGGAGTGAAACGGGCCAATGCGACGACAGGTCCCTATGATGTGATCGTTCTGGTAGAAGCGCCGGACATCAATATCCTGGGTGACTTCATCGTTACTAAACTTCAAGGGCTCTCCGGTGTCCTGAGAACCCAGACCAATGTGATTGTTGATTGAAGACAATTACCAGTCCAAATCCCTCCCAACCGCCTTTTTGTAAAGGGGGAGAGGGGGATTACGAATTTTTATTATTCATAGAATGGAAAGGAAGTGAGATTATGGGAAGTGTGGTCAAGAAACGAAGGAAGAAGATGCGAAAACATAAACACAAAAAGCAATTGGATCGGGATCGTCATAAGAAAAAGAAATAACCGGTTTCCATGCGAAGAAATATCATCCATATCGTTCTTTTCGTCTTGACCGTGGCCTCAACGTTGGTCATCGGAGGCCTTGCTTACTCCATTACGATTATGCTCATCCTTCTGGGACACGAAATGGGCCATTATTTCATGTCCCGGAAGTATGGGATCAGGGCCACGCTGCCTTTTTTTTTGCCTTTTCCCTTCTCACCTTTCGGGACACTGGGTGCCGTGATTCGTATGGAGAGCACCGTCTCGTCACGTAAGACCCTTTTCGACACAGGGGTCGCGGGACCCCTAATCAGCCTTCTCCTCAGCATCCCTGCCATTGTGATCGGCTTAAGACTTTCTGAGGTGATTCCTGCCTCCCACCTCAAAGAGGGGACGATACGTTTGGGAGATCCTCTCCTCTTCTCCTTCATCCAGCGTTTGGTCATGGGCAACGTTCCGGAAAGTCATGATGTTCTCCTTCATCCCATCGGGTATGCGGGATGGGTTGGCCTATTTGTCACTGCCCTCAACCTTCTACCCGTGGGACAGTTAGACGGAGGTCATATTGCCTATGCCCTGTTTGGAAAGAAAAGCCGAATTATTTTCCTGATCGGTATCGCTCTCATGGCCTTCATCACCATCTTCTATAACCCTGGATGGCTTCTTCTGCTCATTCTCATCATCCTCTTCGGCTTTCGACACCCAGCCCCATTGGATGACCAAACGCCGCTCGATCGGAAGAGGAAATGGATGGGGGGAATGGCTTTTCTGGCCTTTATCCTTTCCTTTACTCCTTCTCCATTTCCCCAATTCGTTGACGAAATTAGACAAACCTTGCATTGGTTTTAGATTCAGGGATTAGGGATTTGGTTATTGGGATTAGATAAAACCTAATCCCTAATTCCCGACACTGCGGCACCATTTCAAGATGCCTTTGAGAGGGAGGGCATTGAGGACATCTTTGGTTTCGAGCCATCCCCTTCTTGCCACGGCCACTCCCAAACTGACCATCCACATCTGATCCAGATGGTGAGCATCGGTACCAATCGCCACCCGGATTCCCATCTCCTTTGCCCTCCGGCAATGGATGTCGTCCAGATCGAGGCGTTCGAAGTAGGCATTGATCTCCAAGGCCTTCCCAAATTGCTTTGCAGCTTCCATCACCTCGTCAATCTCCACCTCGTATGGGTCCCTTGCTCCGAGAAGCCTGCCGGAGGGGTGGGCAAGGATATGGACATGGGGATTTTCTAAGGCTCGAATGATCCTTTTCGTCATCTTTGCCTTATCCTGTTTGAATCCGCTGTGGACCGCTACCACAACGAGATCGAGTTTCTCCAATACCTTTTCAGAGAGGTCCAACTTCCCATCGGTCAGGATATCGACTTCCGCCCCCTTAAGAATTTGAAACCCTTTCAGTTTTTCCCCTTGCAACTTCTCATTAATACGATCGATCTCCTCGATCTGCTTCATCAATCTCGATTCATCAAGTCCATGGGCTATCTTAAGGGACATCGAGTGATCACAAATCGCCACATACTGATAGTTTCTCTTCTGAGCGGCCCTGGCAATCTCTTCGATCGAGGAGGTGCCGTCGCTCCATTTCGAGTGGACGTGAAGGTCCCCCTTGACTTCGGATTCTTCAACCAGATTGGGAAGGTGGCCCTCCTCTGCAGCCTCAATCTCTCCGCGGTCTTCGCGGAGTTCGGGTTCGATCCAATCTATTCCCAAAGCCTGGTAAACATCCTTTTCCTCCTTCCCTCCAATCTTTTTCTCTCCCTTAAAGACCCCGTATTCATTGATCTTGATCCCCTTGGCCTTAGCAATTCCTCTCAGATGGATGTTGTGACCCTTCGATCCGGTGAAGTATTGCAAAGCAGCGCCATAGGAGCCTTCTTCCACAACCCGGAGGTCGATCTGTATTCCTCCCTCCACAATGACCGAGGCCTTGGTTTCTCCCGAGGCCAAGACCTCTTTAACTTCGGGGAGATGGGTGAAGGTATGAAAGATCTTCCGGAGATCAGGACCGGTGGCCAGGATGTCAATATCTCCGATATTCTCCCTCATCCTTCGAAGCGAACCTGCCCATTCGATTTTTCTCGACCCCGTCTTCTCCCTCAAGGCCTCAACGATTCGTTTGGCCAATGGGAAAGCGATACCCAAGTTCATCCTGCCTTTGCTCTGCTTGAGGAGTTGGATTCCACGCTTGATATTTTCTACCTTCTTCTCCCCCATCCCGAAAAGGCCAATCAAAGAACCATCCTCTACTGCCTTCTCCAGCTGGGAGAGATTACTGATCCCTTTCTCTTTATGGATCATCGAAAGGGTCTTAGGCCCCATCCCGGGGATATCCATCATGGCAATGAGTTCATCCGATATTCCCTTTTTGACTTCCTCAAGTTTAGAGATTTTCCCAGTCTTTAGATATTCCGAGATCTTCTGGGCCATGCCTTCGCCGATCCCTGGGACGTCTTTCAGTTTTCCCCTCTCAGTAATCTCCTCGATGTCTTGCGTGAGGTCTCCGATGATTCGCGAGGCCTTTCGATAGGCACTGATCTTAAAAGGATTCTCCCCCTTAAATTCCAGGATGTCGGCCATCTTTCCGAAGAGGTCTGCCAACTCCTTGTTTTTCATAAGTCTTTAGCTCCATGCCGAAGATAATCTTTGAGACAGATCTGAAAATTTTCAACAACATCCTTCTTGCTGTTGACGATGAAGATGCGATGCTGGACATGGAAGAGTTCCTCGATCAACCTCTCCACCGGATAGAGGGTCATCGATCCCTGGCCATACCTCCTCTCCAATTCCTCCTCGAACATCACGACCAGCTTATCCTTCATCCTTAATTGGGTATCATTGAAGAGGATGGCCACCTCTGGCAGTAGGTCTTCGATTCTGGAGAAGAAAGTGGAAACCTCGCTCGATTCCACCCCCCTCGGGGGAGAAGATTTCACCTCCATGTAGACCAGTCTTCGGTTCCAAGAGGCGATGACATCGTAGTCACCACCGGATGGGGTATTCTTCACGCTGACCCCATGAATCGCGGGGGAGGCAAACTCTCTTTTAAACAACTCAGCGATGAACCACTCCAGGGTCGGCCCAAAACTGTAGAGGGGCGAGACGCGAGTTCGATACCCGCCCCTTCCACTCTTTGAAAGGACCCCCATCTCGCAGAGCAGGTTGCAGTATCCCTGGGCCACCTTCGAAGAACAGTAGTGGGTCAAATCCTGGATTCGAAACCGATCCTGGTATTTGATCATATCCCTCAGCACAAGACGAAAGGAATATTTCTTCATCATCTCGTAAAATCGAGTTTTATAAAAGGGGAGGAGATCAGCAGGAAAGAAGAGACGACCGGTAGAATTCTTGCGAAAAACCCGTATCCCCCTCATTCTAAGCATCCCCTCGACAGAGGAGGAATCTTCCAAGGAGGCGGCCTTGATCGATTCGATCTCTTTGGAGAGGTGTTGGACTTTCTTTTTAAGGGATTGGATCTCTCGGAGAACCTCTTTTGATTCCACTCAAAACCCGCGGTGCAGATGGAGGCCCTTAGCGATTTGAATCGCCTCCAGATACTCCTTATGGGTGATCCGACGGTCGATCTCAGAATACTCATAGGCCCGGTATTCGGGCCGATACTGATCCATGATGTTGACATAGGAGTGAGCAGAGATCTCCTCGGCGATAAACTTCAGAACCGCTTCTGAGGAGGCCACCCCCCCGGGCATCACCAAGTGCCGAATCAGAAGGCCTCTCTCAGCAATCCCCATGGAATTCGTTACAAGATCTCCCACTTGGCGATGCATCTCTTTAAGAACCTTTTTTATAACCTCTGGATAGTCTGGGGCATTGGAGAACCGTCTTGAAAATTTCTCATCCATGTATTTTGCATCGGGCATATAGATGTCGACCACGTCCTCTAAGAGTTGAATCACCTCGATCGATTCGTATCCAGAGCAGTTATAGACAATAGGAAGGCGAAGACCTTTCTCGATTGCTTCCGGAAGAGAGGCCACAATCTGAGGAGCAAAGTGTGTGGGGGTGACGAAGTTAATGTTGTGACAACCGATTTCCTGGAGTCTCAGCATGGCGCGTGCGAGATCAGAGGGGGTGCTGTGTTCCCCCTTTCCGAGATGGCTGATATCGTAATTTTGACAGAAAACGCACCGAAGGTTGCAGTAGGTGAGAAAGAGGGTGCCTGACCCGTGAAACCCAACCAAGGGGGACTCCTCTCCGAAGTGGGGAAAAGCACTGGAGACCATAAGTTCTGACCCAGCTCCGCAGTATCCAACCTCCCCCTTCAGTCGATTGACCTGACACTCCCTCGGGCAGAGCTGACATTCCTTGAGGAGTCCTTTCAGGAGCTTGATCCGCTGACTGAGCTCTCCTTCTTCAAAAAGCCTCACATAGGAAGGGATGAAAGCCATTTTAGAATCACCTGCGAAACATCAAAATGGTCTTTTAGGTAAGGGTTAGGGAGTGTCCGTTCGGTTTAGGGTCAAAAGGCTTTGTCGGGAACGCCAAAGGCCAAAGACATAACCTTTACCCAAATCGGCGTCTTCGCCCCAACCTTTAAACCAAGGACTTTTATTCCTGTGCCTAATTATAAATTACCACAAAATCTGATGGAATTCTATTAAAGATCTCGAAAGAGTTAGTCCGAGGAAGAGAGGAAATTCCCCTGTGAGGAATCCCCCTCCATACGTCCTTATAGGCCCCGGTAGACAATGAGGATTCTATGGTAATAGCTGGCGGGAATTCTTTGTTTTCTCTCTATAAGACCTTTAATATAGGTGGGACCATAGTTATAAGCAGCCAGGGCCACCCCCAGGTCGTCAAAATCGAGGATCAACCGAGAAAGGTAGTGAATTCCCATTCTTATATTAAGAAAGGGGTTAAAAAGGGTGCGGTCCCCACTCCATTCAATACCCAGTTCCTGGGCAATAGATTCTGCCACGTAGGGCATGATCTGCATCAATCCTTTGGCACCCTGTTCAGAGACAGACCAGTTGTGGAAGGAACTCTCAATAGCAATGAGAGCCAGGATAAATTTTGGGTCATAATTGTATCGGGTGGCCTCTTCGTAGATTACCTCTGCAAGTTGCTCCTTCGTCACATTGGCCAAGCCTGTCTGGTGCCTCTCCAACACTCCAAGGATTTCCTGTATAGTCTGCTCCCTGCCCTGGGTTCCAAAGAGGAGGTATTTGATTCCATGGGGAAAACCGGGGAGGTGAAAGGAGAGGATGAAGATGAAAACGAAGAGAGCAACTTTAAAGAGAATGCGGGAGGGGGCAAAACCATCTTTTCTTTTAGCAACCGAATGGGGCGGATGCCCCGTGCGTATCAGTGGTCCCTTCAGTTCCATACCGACCTCCTTATCTTTTCCTTGTGAAACTATTTCACATTATACTATAGAAAACTTCAATTTGTCAAGTCTTTAAATCCCAAAGAGTTTTTTTCGATGGTTTCTTCATCATAACCCATGAAGTAAGAGCCATATGGAGACTTTTCGGCTTCACTCAGCCCAATGGAATAAAGCTCTTTGGCCGGATTCTATTCCCTTTCCAGGAATCTAACCGTCAAGGTGGAGAGAGTTGTCAAGATTCCTAAGCAGAAAATTCCCACTTGAAAATTGAAATAGTCAGCCGTCAGCCCCAAAAGAAAGGGCGAAACTCCCATTCCAAAGACCACTCCAAAAGAGACAATCACTCCAATGGTCAAAGACCGTTCCCAAGGAGGGGTCAACTTTGAGAGGGCAGCCAGACCCACAGGAAAGAAGGTAAGGGAGAGGGTAGCTTGAAGGACGAGGGTGATCACGATGAGGGGTAAGCTCGAGGCAAGGGAGAGACCAATGGTGCTCAGTCCGGTCGTCAACTGGCTCAATAGGAGCATCTTCCTGTATCCATAACGATCGGTTAGAAAACCGATAAAGATGGAGGCAAAGACACCACCAATACGGGAGACCCCAAACAAGGTATTGGCCATATCAAAACCAATACCTCTCTCTTTGATCAGATAAAGAGGCAGAATGGAATAGACCCCTATACAGGAGGCGGAAGCAAAAATCCAGAGAAGGCTCATAACCCAGGTCGTTTTAGACCTGAAGAGATCGACATAATGACTCCCTCGCACAGACAATTCATGCTTCGGCTCGGTAGAGACCTTCCAGAAATAGATGGGTAAGAACAAAGAGGGGATACCCAAAGCAAGAAGGAGTCTTTTCCAGGAGAGGAAGTGCAGGCCAAAGGCGATAAGAATGGGGACGACAAAGATGGAAAGACTGGCTGCAGAGTCATGAAATCCAATCGCCTTTCCCCAATGTTTGTAGTCATACGTCTCCGTGATGATGGGAAGGATGGATGGAATGTAAGTACCTGTGGCAACGCCAAGAAGAAAAAAGAGGATGTGAAAAGTCCAATACGTTTCAGCCCACTGAAATCCCATGAAGACAAGACAGATGCCCACAAAGCCCAAGACAACGGTTCTCTTAAACCCAAAGGCGGAGGCTAACCGACTCGCTACTAAAAGGGTAAGACCGTAACCCGCTGCAAGGGAGGTGAAGAGCCCGCCGGCTGCCTCATGGGAGAGGGAAAGGGTGTCTTCGATGAGGGGAAGGATGGGTGAGAAGGCGCTCCGTGTGGAAAAGTTTAGAAACCAAAGACACCAGAAGACGAGAAGGGGGAGAAGCCTCATTTGCTATTTCACTCGTTTCAGACCCGGATGTCCCTTCAGTGATTTTTCCTCTTTATCTTTCTTCCTCCTCAGTACATTTTCATTGAAGAGGGTATTCTTCATGCTGACAGCATTGATGATGCAGTAGATGATCACCGCTTTTTCCCAATCCTTTGTCCCATCAAAATGTTCAATCCGCAATCGGTACTTCTCCCTCAGATGGACCAGGGAGGCTTCGCCAAAGGAGAGGATCTGTTCAGCCAATTTCTCAAGGGCTTTTTCCATAGCAACTCCATAATCCCCCCATCCCCCCTTTAGTAAAGGGGGGCGAGGGGGGATTTTTAGTCTTCCCTTCTATTTCGACATTCTTCACAGAGATGGTCCTTGAGGGGGAAGCGCCCTCCCCTTGTCCTGTATTGGCCGCAACCTCTGCAAAGGAAAAGATCATCCCGGCAAGCCGGACAATAATAATACCCGATATGATTGGGATGGGACTTTGCACAGGCCTTTTCTTTCCCCGTGAGATCGAAACAGAGATATTTTCTGCATTGATGGCAGAATTCAAAGAAGTGCTGATCCAGGAGAGCGCCGCAGACCTCACAGTGCCGATCCTCCAATTTGAAATCCCTCCCAACCTCCCTTTAGAAAAGGGAGGGGATCAATGTTCCGCCTTTTATTAAGCCTGCCTGCCGGTAGGCAGGGGGGATGGAGGGGGATTATCATGGAGCAAACTTGGTAATCTGATGGGGAGCCTCGAAGGTTTCGTGCAGGGCCCTCATCGCATCCTCCGTTTGATCCGCCCCAATCAGGCAGGAGCAGCTGGAGATCGAAGTACTGATCGCCAAGACATTGATCCCCGCTGTTCCCAAGGCATTGAACATTAAACCGGAGATCATCGGCCTTTCCCTAAAGTGGGGGCCGAAGACGCTGAGCATGGCCACATTGGGATGGTAAGAAATTCCTTTCGCTTCAATCAGGGGCTTGACCGCCTCCAAAGCCTCTATGGCTACCTCTAGATTTTTCTGATCAATGCAGAAGGTCATGTTTCCGTTACCTTCCAAGTCGCCACTGAGAACAACAAATTCGATATTGATATTATTTTTTCCCATCGCGTGAAGAATCGTCCCTGCACCATCGGGGCGGTCTGGAACAGACAAGATACTTACCATGGCTAATCCAGTGCTTACCATAATCCCGCCAACTTTAATCCTTCCTTCGTTTCCCATCCCTTCTACTCCCAGATCCTTCGATCATCGATCTTTTTTGCTCGATCCGGAATACCCCCCTTCTGAACAAACACTACCAGGCCCTTCACCTTAAGAAACTCCTGCACCTCTCCCTCCAGCCTTCGCTTCAACCCGATCTTGTCTGTTACTTCCTCTTTCAATTCAACATAAATCGTCATCTCGTCACGATATTCTTTCCTGGTCACCACCACCTCATAATTCGCCACCACAGGGAATTTTGCCATCACTTCATCGACCTGCCAGGGATGGATGAAGATTCCCAAAACCTTTGTCACCTGATCTGTTCGGCCCAGAATCTTTCCAAGACGCATCGAAGTCCGACCGCAGGGACATGGACTGTCGATCAGATAGGAGAGGTCTCCGGTGGCAAAGCGAATCATCGGAAAAACTTTATTGAAGGTGGTGGCCACGATTTCTCCCGTCGCACCGATCTCTAATTGCTTTCCTGTTTCCGTGTCAACGATCTCAACCATCACGTCCTCGGGGATGTGCATCCCGCTCTTCTCCAAACATTCGTATCCAAGACAACCTACATCCACAGTGCCATAAGCCTGCCGGAGGAAGATATCGAGTCTCCCTTCCAACTTCTGCCGGAGCGATTCTGGTAACATTTCTGCACCGACAAACGCGGCCTTGAGAGAAAGATCTTTTTTAATGTCAAGGGACATCCCCTCTGCTGTCTCGGTCAGGGACATGAGGAAGCTGGGGGTTCCCAGGAATCCCGTCACATGGAGTTGTCGCATCAGCTGGATCTGCATGGAAAGATTTCCTGGACCGACGGGGACGACCGTTGCCCCCACCATCTGGAGTGACTCATCGAGCATGAAGGCCAAGGGTGTGAGGTGATAGTTAAAAGTATTCAAAACGATATCCCCTTTTCGCATCCCGCAGGCAAAGAGAGCTTGAGCCCAACGAATATCCTTAGAAGCCCACTCCCCCGGTTCAAAGACCGGTCCGGGTGAAATATAAATCCTCCTCATCCCTTTCCTGGGGGGGACCTCAAATCCTCCAAATGGAGGGATGTCCTTTTGAGAGGCAACCAAATCTGCCTTCTTCGTGATGGGCAGTGTCTCCAAATCCCTCAGATCCTTTACGGCTCCCGGCTTTACGCCCGTTGCATCAAATCTCGACCGAATCGCCTTTGAATGACGATATCCGTAACGAAGAATTTCAGAGAGCCTTATCTTCAAATAGGCCTCTCGTTCGTCCTTTGACATTGTCTCTTTTTCCCTATCAAAATAACCATGCGCTCGATCGATCATCTTCCTCTCCTCAAGTTTACTTCAAGGAATATTGGAATGTTGGATGATTGGAATAATGTTGAAAAACAAATAGGGCTTGAAACAAATTGGTAATGAAGCCCAATATTCCAGCATTCCATTATTCCGATTGAAAAACAAGATCTTGCCCATTATAGGACAAAGACAGGATCGACATCAATATCCAGATTCACACCTTTTCCCTTTGCCTCTTCCTCCAATCGAATGGCCAACTCCTGTGCAAATTGGTGAAGCAACTGAACGCTCTTTCCCTTTGCCAACATCTGCCAACGAAATTTTCCCCTCATTTTGGCAAACGGAGCAGTGCTCGGCCCCAGGATCTCTATCCCTTTCTGATACCCTTTTATCAACAGGGATTGTCCAATCCTCCCCATCTCTTCTGCAACGGCCTTCGTCCTTCTTTCACTGTTCCCAACCAGTCTGAAATTGATCAGCCGGGAGAACGGAGGATATTCCAGGGCTTTTCTAAATTCGACCTCCTCCTGATAGAACCCGATGAAGTCGTGATCCTTTGCCTTCAGAATGCTATAATGGTCCGGATTAAAGGTCTGTATGACCACTTCTCCAAAGACTTCCCCTCTTCCTGCCCTCCCTGCCACCTGGGTGAGAAGCTGAAAAGTCCTCTCACTCGAGCGAAAGTCAGGAAAGTGAAGTGACGTATCCGCTGAGACCACGCCCACGAAGGTCACATTTGGAAAGTCATGTCCTTTCACGATCATCTGCGTCCCAACTAAGATGTCGATCTTCCCGTTTTCCAGCCTTTTCAGAATCTGCTGATGGGAGCGCCTCCGTGTGGTCGTATCCCGATCCATCCTGCCCACCTGCGCCCCCGGGAATAAGGTCCCGATTTCCTGTTCTAACCGTTCGGTTCCGATCCCCATCCCCCGTAGGCGATGTCCCTCACATTGCGGGCAGTCTCCAGGTGCCGGGATTCGATAATCACAATAATGGCATTGCAAAGAGCGATCCCGGAGATGATAGGTGAGGGTGACGCTGCAGTTTGGACATTTGAAGGTAAGGCCGCAATCCGGACAGAGGATAAAATGAGCAAACCCTCTTCGATTCAGAAAGAGAAGGCTCTGTTTTTTCTCTTCGATATTTTTTTGGAGTGCCGCCCTCACCTTTTCCGACAGGAGACCCCCTTCCCTCTTCATGTCGACGACCTCCACCCGAGGCAAAGGTTTCCCCTCGATCCTCTCCGGAAGACTCAGGAGATGAAACTTTCCCTTTTCGGCATTATAAAACGATTCCAGGGAGGGGGTGGCCGATCCCAAAAGGAGCGTGGCCCCATCCTGCTTTGCCCGGACCACAGCCAGATCCCGAGCATGATATCTTAATTTTTCTTCCTGTTTATACGAGGGATCATGCTCCTCATCAACAATGATGATCCCCACATTTTTAAAAGGGGCAAAGATCGCGGACCGGGCCCCCACGGCAATCTTCACGTCTCCTTTCCAGATCTTTCTCCATTGGTCATAACGTTCTCCCCTCCCGAGCCCGCTGTGAAGCAGGGCGAGGTTCTCTCCAAAGCGACCCTTAAATCGTGAGAGGAGTTGCGGGGTCAGGGATATCTCCGGAACGAGGACGATCGCTTCCTTCCCCTGAGTCAGAACCGCCTCAATGGCCCGAAGGTAGATCTCCGTCTTTCCACTTGCCGTGACACCGTGGATGAGAAAGGGAGAAAACTGCTTGGAATGAATCCCTTTCAAAATCTCGATGAGAATCTTTTCTTGGTCAGAACTGAGTTCCGGTTTTGGGTAGGCCTTCAATTCGGGTCGCGCCGAGAGGTCTCGGCATACCTCCCTATCGGAGATAGAAATGAGCCCTTTCTCTTCAAGCGATCGGATCGCCTTCGAAGGAGATTTGAATGTCTTGCCCAATTCAGAATAGGAGACTTCTCCTTTTTCCTCCATCCACTTTAGGATTTCTTCCTGCTTCCTTGAAATGGGTCGGACAGGCTCACCTCCTCGATAACGAACCACCCTCTCAAATTTCGGTTTGATTTCTTTCCCTTCTACAACTCCATCAATATTCAGAAACCCCTTTCTCTTCCAAGAAAAAAGTTGGGATTTCGTCACCTCTCCAGGAAAAATCTTTAACATCCTCTTCAGAGAAACCTTTCCACACCGTTCGATCTCTCTAAAGATCTTTTGCTGAATCGGATCCGAACCTCCTTGCGCAAGATCTTCCATCCCCTCTTGAGTGAGGCTCAGGATCATCTCACTCTTCAGGTGAAGCCCTGGTGGAAGCCCGGTCTTGATCACTTCCCCCAATGGATAGAGGTAGTAATCTGCAGTCCAGCGGTAAAAACGGAGCATCTGGGGGTCAATCAGGGGGACCTCATCGAGGAGATTCTCAACCTCCCGTAACTTCTCTTCTATCTCTTTTGGAAGAGAATCGAGAAGTTCGATCGTAAAGCCAGTGACCTTCCTGCCTTTAAAAGGAACAAGTACCCTCATTCCCACCTGAAGAGACCCTCTCATCTTCTCGGGAATGCGGTAATGAAACCTTTTGGAGACAGGAAGGGCGACCGCCACCTCAACAATCTCTTTCATCGTCCCCAAATTATCCCCTTTGCCCCAGTTTGTCAAATCCCCTTGCCTTGATTGTATTGTCACTACGAATCCTTTGCCATTTGTCATTCTGAGCGAAACGAGGAATCTCACTCCTTTACCCAGGGTAAACTCCGTGAAGCAATCTCAATTTTGTTGTGACGTCTCCATTTCATGGGGGCCGCCAACCCTCCTCAAGTATTCCCTTTACAGCCTCTCCGTATAAAACTATAATAGTTCAAACCTCACAGCAAATTACGCTCGTGGTCGTCATCCTATTCCGAGTTGAATGAATGGAACTTTTTAAAACACTATTTTCATCTTTAAACGAGGGATCAATAAAATATATGGTGGCGGGCGGCATCGCTGTAAATCTTTATGGGATTGAGAGAGCAACGGCTGACGTAGACATTGTTTTGAAGCTTGAAAAAGGGAACCTGCTAAAATTTATAAAGGTTGCTAAAAGACTCGGTTTGAAGCCGAAGATTCCTGTCAAACTTGATGATTTCATTGATCCGGAGAAAAGAAAAAGCTGGAGGATGGATAAAGGCATGCTGGTCTTTAGCCTTTATGACCCTAAGAACCCCTTTTTTCTCATTGATATTTTTACCGAGATTCCTTTTGATTTTGATGCAGTATACAATCAGAGAAAAAAAATGAAGTTTGAAAATATCTTCATACCGGTTGTTCCAATAAAAGAACTCATAGCGATGAAAGAAAAATCAGGTAGGCCACAAGATCGGGCCGATATTTTCCACCTCAAGAAGATCATGCACGACTGGAAGGATGAAAAAGAGAGGTCTGAGTAAACAAGAGGAGTTGCCTCTCTTGTATTACAAGACAAGACAAGAGATCGAAGCCTATCGTAAGAAGCCAATAGAACTAAAGCTTCAGTGGCTTGAGGCTCAAATGGAATTCTTTCATAAGGCGATGCCCCTAAAGGCAAAGAGGATCAGAGAGAGATTACAGAAACCTGGTTTGAGATTATCGATCAGAGGATCTTCTCTTAGCAGGGAAATACTTAAAGAAAGGAAGCAGTCCAGAAGATGAAAATCTCTTTTTGACTCTTGAGCCATCGTAAGAAGTGCTGAAGGTTTAATTTAACGCTCGTTCGTCCAATCAATAGATTGGAAACCATGAAAGAAGCTCTTAAGCAAATTTCCAACCTCGTTGAACGCTTCGAGCGTAATATCGAGGCCTACCATAGTCCTGTTTACAACGAAACCCAACTGCGAAGAGAATTCATCGATCCCTTCTTTGAGGCCCTTGGTTGGGACGTGACCAATAAGGCAGGATATGCGGAGCAATATAAAGACGTCATCCACGAGGATGCTATTAAGATTGCCGGTGCTACGAAAGCACCTGATTACTGCTTTCGCATCGGAGGTGTCAGGAAGTTCTTCCTCGAAACCAAAAAGCCCTCCATCGATATCAAAAGCCAAGTCACTCCGGCCTATCAGCTAAGACGGTATGCCTGGAGCGCAAAACTTCCCATTTCTATTCTGACTGATTTTCAAGAGATGGCTATCTATGACTGCCGTCTTCGACCGAAGCCGAGCGATAAACCAAGTATTGGACGAGTCCGGCTTTACACATATACTCAATACGTCGATTCCTTTGAAGAGATCTATAACCTCCTCTCAAAAGATGCCGTCCTTAAGGGTTCTTTTGACAAATTTGCAGAATCCGAGAGGCAGAAGCGGGGAACCACAGAGGTAGATGCTGAGTTCTTAAAAGAGATTGAGTCCTGGCGTGAAGTATTGGCCAAGGACATCGCCATAAAAAACCCGAAACTGTCTATCCGGGAACTTAACTTTGCCGTTCAACTCACCATTGACCGGATCATCTTTCTACGGATGTGCGAGGATCGAGGGATTGAGCATTATGGTCAGATCCAGAATCTTCTCAATGGCACTAACACATACCGCCGTCTTCGAGAAATCTTCTACCATGCTGATGATAAGTATAACTCCGGCCTTTTCGACTTCAGAACAGATCGATTAACTCCTGAACTCAAAATAGAAGACAAACCTTTGAAAGACATCTTTAAGAATCTCTACTATCCGGAATCTCCTTATGAATTCTCAGTCCTCGGCGCAGACATCTTAGGCCATGTTTATGAACAGTTTCTCGGGAAGGTGATCCGGCTCACCGAAGGCCATCGGGCAAAGGTGGAAGAAAAACCCGAGGTGAGAAAGGCCGGTGGCGTCTATTACACTCCAACCTATATCGTTGAATACATCGTGAAGAATACAGTAGGGAAACTTTGTGAAGGCAAAACTCCCAGACAGATCAGTTCCCTTCGAATCCTCGATCCAGCCTGCGGTTCAGGTTCCTTTCTCCTTGGAGCTTACCAATATCTCTTGGACTATCACTTGAATTGGTATCTCACCCGTCACTCAAAAAAGGGAAATGTAGCGCAGGGCTTTAGCCCTGCACCAAAAGAGATTTATCAGGGACGTGGCGGCCAATGGTATTTGACCATTCAAGAGAAAAAGAGGATTCTTTTGAATAATATCTATGGTGTAGATATTGATCCACAGGCAGTTGAAGTGACCAAACTGAGTTTGCTTCTCAAGGTTCTCGAAGGTGAAAATCAGGATACTTTGGAACGACAGATGAGGTTATTCAGAGAGCGGGCTTTACCTGACCTGGGAAGCAACATCAAATGCGGGAACTCCCTAATCGGTCCCGATTTTTATCAGGGCAAACAAATGAACTTCCTCGACAACGAGGAGATTTATCGAATCAACGCCTTTGACTGGGAAAAAGAATTTTCAGACATCATGAAACAAGGTGGATTTGATGCCGTGATCGGAAATCCACCGTATGGCGCCTGGTTTCAAGCTGCTGAAGCTACTTATTTCAGTCAACAATACAAGGTTTTTGGCGGCGTTAAGGACGTATATACTTGTTTCATCGAGAGGGGTCTTGGCCTTTTGAGCAAAGGGGGAAGACTTTCCTATATTGTTCCATCAGCTTGGATTGGCGGACCAGATTACGCCAGATTACGTTCGGTTCTTTTGCACTATCGGATTGAACGTCTGATCTTGTTGCCGTTTGATGTTTTTCCAAAAGCCTACGTCGACACAACTATTGTTGTTATATCAAATGAAACCCCAGGTACAAGTCATCTTATTCAGACGCACGTTTTCGGGAAGCGCGAGAAGTTAACTCGTATCGAGCTAGAGCAAGCCGAATACAAGCGAGTAAAGCAAAGGGATTGGCAAGCAACCGAAGACCACAAGTTTGTCCTTGACCCTGAGACGGTTTATCTGCTTCGTCGATTGAGAGTTAATTGCCCGCATACCCTAAGTGATGTGGTTCACATGAAGCGGGGAGTTCTGTTCGATAAGTCGCTGCTAACAAGTAAACCCATTTCTGATCAGAGTCATCGATATTTTGAGGGCAATGTGTACCGGTACAAAATCAATGTAATAGCAAATCAGTGGATAGAGTTTGGCGATAAGATGAGGGAAAGGCCCAAAGAGTTTTTCTGGTTCGAAGGAAGGAGATTATTACTTCGGCGACTTGTCAACCGCCGCCAACAATTGATGGCGGCATTAACCGAAGTAACATTTATTACAAACAAAAACCTGTATACCGTTCGAGTACGTGACAATAACATCGATATTCGAGTATTACTTGGTGTGCTCAATAGTAAGTTGATTTCTTTTCTTTACATTAAACAGGTAACACAGGCTGTTAAAGACGATTTTCCTCAAGTCACAATTAAAGATATTCTTTCGTTGCCTTTCCCCTCAGCCACAATCATTGCCGAACATGCCCCCAGGATGGTTGAACTGGTCGAACAGATGCTATCGCTTCACAAACAGTTGGTGGCGGCAAAAACTCCAGACAACAAGACCCGATTGCAACGTCAGATTGACGCCATCGACCACCAAATCGATTACCTCGTGTACGAGTTGTATGAGTTGACGAAGGAAGAGATCAGGATTGTTGAGGATGAGAAAGGAAAGTAACTGAGGAAATATCATATTGAGAGCCCAAGTAAGCGAAATAACACAAATGAATAGCAATTGTACCCCACTAAAATCTTTTGAATTTCTGATATTTTGTTTGCCAAAATCCACTCATGGGCATAGGATTAGGAGGAATTATGAGTTGAAGTTTAATTATTGTTCGGCGGACAAACTCATAGGCTGACCACAATGCATATAGATGTTGAAAAATACAGTTTCGCTGTCTTTCCATTTTTGAAAACCAGCGATGCGGTTTCGATCGGCGATATTACCTTTCGCTCTACCGAGGATACCGAACACCTAGCAGCAGGGCAGGCGGTGTACGTAAAAGAAATCGCAGGCATGCTTTTCCTGCAAGATAACCTTCGCTTGCGTTCCGCCACCTACGCCATCATTCCTTACGTGGACCTCAATGATCCAGGGGTAGATCTGCAGCTTCTCGCCAACATCCAAGCCGTCGTAGCATACCTCTATGCTTCACCCCACGACATATTTGGCGATCTTTTCCTTTCATCCGAACACGCCACTATGGCAATTTTGAGTCCAAGCCACGTACCGATCGATGTTGTCCGGCCAGATTTTCACGTCGAAGCAACGGAACCTCCCGCAGACCTCACGCCTGACTCCCGCGGTGAAGTTAAGGGATACGCAGGCCTGTATAATTTTCGTCACTACTTTTGGGCGGCTAAAGGGTCACGTCTGTACGGCCCAAAGCCTCATATGACTTTGAACATATCGCAAGACTTAAGCGCTGACCTGACACGCGCGGCAGATGCGAGGGCCGACTATCGCTTACTGCCTAAACTACTGCGGAAGCCTAAAACCACTGTGTCATCCCGGATCTTTACAGCGATCCGCTGGTTCAATGCTGCAAATGACAAGTCGAATGACGACTCAACCGCCATCATCAATCTGGCGATTGCTTTTGAATCTCTTCTGAGTTTACCCGCTGACGAAAAGACTGACAGATTGATTGACACGATTGCGCTGCTGCTTGGGAGAATTTCGAGATTAGATATTTGGGCTCGACAGTTTTATGACACTCGCTCCAGAATCGTTCACGAAGGACGTGCAGAGCAGTTGCACTTCGTCGCGACTGACCTGCGGAAAATCTCGGATGGACCGCTGTATCGCTCGCTTCTCTCGTACGGAAGGCAAATATTTCAGCTCTGTCTTGGGGCACTGCTGGTAGGGGCGGATCTCGCAGAACAGGCTGGTCTTGAGGAGAAACTTGTCACAAACCAAGAGCGGTTTGTTCAAGTATGCAAAATTCTCTCCGATGAAACGATAGGCGCGTGTGAACGACTGAAGCATGTAGCCCCAGCAGTAGCTGCTGTAGAGCGATATCGTTTCGTTTCCGAGAGCGGCATCAGGCTCGACGCTATGATAGGCAGTGTTCGTCTTGCTGCCAAAGCGCTACTTGCCTGTGAGAGCGGCTTGGCGCAGGAACTGAAAGAACGTCTCGAGTGCTTCGTGGCTTCGAAACAAACAAATGATCACCTTAATCAACTCGAGGCACTATGCGCTCTCGATCACAGCTTTCCAGACGAGCCTTCTACGCCGGGGATGTCTCACATTCAAACAGTGCGAAAGCTTGTAAAGGTGGTCTGGGGGTATGTCTTTATGCATTACTACTGGTTGAAGGAGCGCCAGCCAGCCGAACATGGCAAAGCGTAAGTCACTTTCGACACCGCGCCGCTTAGACCGTAAAGCCGCTGTTCGAACGTTCAGATAAATGGGACATCCTATATTGTTCCTGTCAAGAGGGAAAACGAAGAAAAGGGGGCGGTTCCCTTTCTTTTAACTTCCTGGATTTTTATCGATGGCTGTAGATAATAGACAACTCGCCTATCTCAATACTGATTATTCTGCTCAGACAGGAATAATAGTCCAAAAGTTTGTCTGTCCTATTACCCTTGATGATGACCCTAATGCCGAATTATGCGATGGACACATACTCAATCAGCGCATCAACAAAGCTTCTCGGGTAACGGTAATCCAACGAAAGGACGTTGATAATTATTTTGGCCATACCATCGAGCCAGATTTAGTCAAAATGTTAAATATTCCTGTTTCCACAAAACAGGAATTGATTCGCAAAGCTCGTAATCTCAGAATCACTGCTCCATCTGGTGAGAAGATGGGGACCTTCTTTTCTAACACCGAAGCTGGGGGGAGATTTCAGCAGATCAATCTCTTCAACCCAGATGGGACAACTATGATTTCACCATTTCTAAGGAATGGTAGGCTTGAAAACAAGTATTACAAGGATCTGGAGGTCGAGTTTACTATTACAGTAACCAACTCCGCCATTATAGGCTCTCTCCTCAAAAGTGGTTATCTTGCGCTCTTTCGAATGCTTGGTTACAGATGGGTTCTCGATGCTTCTGGTGATAAGGTACGCCGCGCCTTGGCTGCGTTCTACCAAGACAAAGCAGATAGGGAACAGTCAATCAACTACTTTGCTGAATTCAACGGATCGATTTCCGTTTTGTCCAATGATACCATGAACGATATGGGTGATACACTGGAAGACGGTTTGCTCTTGTTCCACTATGTAGATGGTGACCAAGAAACCGGCCTTCTCTTTGCTGTGACATGCCTCTTCCGCGTCAACGACCGCACTTTATCTGTTACGTTACCATGTTATCAGAAGAAGGGTTACTATTTGGTCGCATATCAGTACTATCAGGCTTTACTAAAGGATCGTTCGGTATGCCAAAATGTCTATTCTGTCCGATTTGATAAGGAGCAGTTTAATATATCGACTACACCACTGCGATTACACTACAAAGAAAAGCAGGAATAAGAGGGACAATATATAAAGTAAAAGGGGACGGTTCTATTTCTCAAAAGGAAATCCAAAGAGACGTCTGGTTTCAATTAATCAAAAGATAGTCAAATGAGCGGCAAGAGACTCTCAACCGGTCAGGCTTCGTAGCTGGACAAAAACTCAGGAGTCGGGATACCTTGGTGAACCAATAAAATGAGATTGGTTCCCTGCCTTTCGGCAGGCTTAGTTTCACTCGCAGCAAGATCTATTTCTCAGAGCGGTCTTCCTGTAAGGAATTGGTTCAAAAGCAAGAAATTTACTTAATAGTTTCCGAATTTGGTGTAGAATTAGATTGAGAATACAGGAGGTTCGAAATGACCAAAAAAGAACTCCTTTCAAGAATTTCTATTGATCCCAACATTTGTTTTGGAAAGCCGTGTATTCGAGGGCACCGTATTTGGAAAGGGCAATTGGGGTCTGACTTGCGTATTGGCTTTGGGACCCCGGCAAAGGGTTCTATTTTGCAGCCGATTGTCAATAATCGTGTCTGAACCCGTTGGATTCGCCCAGGGATTGAAGAAGCATTTCAGACAAGGGAACTACGGAGAAGCACAGCTTAATGGGGAAAGTTGTTGGGGCCGGGTCTATTTTATCGACATTCGGTTAGAAGGGTAAAAGAGTGCGGTCTTTAGGAGAAATATAAATTCAATACAATAAGTGTTTGGAAAGGAGGCGCAATATGACTCTGGAGACCTTTCAGGCCCACGGAAGGCAGTATGAGATCGACATGGAATACAACGGTAGAGAAATCGAAATCAGAGCATTTTACAATGAAAACCCGGCCAATGGATTTTCCTATCATGTCACTTTGGAGGTTGCGCACGACTTTTCGGTACTGGTGGGGCAAAATGCCGTCAAAGTACTCGCAGAGTATGCGAAGGCGGACGTTATTGAACAGCGGTATGAGAATCTCGTCAAAGTCCTGAAGGAAATGAAGCAATAGAGGTTTCTGAACATTAACGGGGTACAATGCTACAACTTGCCACAGGGACAGCAATATTTAATGAAAGATATGGCAGATAATTTGACAATTAAGGAAATAACCCAAGAAGCTGACACATGGCTCAAACAGATGTATTATTCTGGCGGGGAGCTACTTGAAAATCTCAGAAAGGCTTTTCATGCAGAGAAAGCCAGCGATCCACCAAGAGCCTTATCACAAGAGAAGCGAGAATACTACATGGTTTATGCAGACCAAGACGCTGAACTATTGGCAGGAATTAACTCACAGAGCTGCGATATTTCTTCTGTTGCAAAGGTAGTTCCAAAAGACAAATCAAAAGCCAGAGGCCGAGACTGTGTAAGAAAACTGATTGAAGAAATCTTAGTCAACAAGTGTAAGATAAAAGGAAGAGATTCTTTTTCTGTTGTCACGAATGGAGACGGAAAGCGTGTCTTTGAATATCTCAAGAAAAATCTGCCAAAAGGTATTAAAGAGATAAAGTCTCAACAGACTATCCCTTGTCTTATCCCTGGACAGGATGAATATTATCGTTTCACTTTATTCATAGCTGATCAATCATGGGTAAAGTATTAGAATACTAGGGACATCTCCCTCATTTTACAAGAAGAGGGCATGGAGGCATTGAAAAGAATAGTGGATATTCTTGAAATTGAAAAGGGGACGGTTCTATTTTTACGAGGGTAACCCCCGTTTCAATGTATCGCTCGACGATAGATGCTCTCCATTTCTTTGTGAGTACATTCTTCGCACCAATATTGTGATAGTATAAGGGGACACCCATGAGACTATAGGAAGATAAAGGGACGGTTCTATTAATACCATCAAGCCAGATATTATTTTAAAACGAGAGAACAAGATGATAAGCCTCCATCTTTTTTACGAGACATGTTAGATATTTTCGGACGTAGATGAAATCGGTATGGTTGAAGGAGATTTTGGTTGAGCAAGATTAGACGAATTAAAGAACTTGTTCGCAATGGTCTATATTATCTCACAGAACATGCCGATGACGAAGCCATGGCAGAAGGCTTTGACATTTACGATATAGAATATGGCATATTAACGGGAAGGATTCGCCGAACTTGGCCGCGAGAAGGCAAATATGAGGTTGTCGGCTCGGCACTGGATCAACGTCCCATCGGGATTGTATGCCGCATTACTCAAACAGGTAAAGTCCGTGTTATAACCGTTTACGAAGATCAACCTAAGAAATGAAAAGGAGGAAATGATGGAATTTTGGAAGGGCGAACGCTGTGAATATTGTAATGGAGTAATCGTCGAGAAGAAAGTAAACTTGTCTCGGAAGGTTAGGGGCACATATGTGGTTATTGAAAACGTGCCTGCCGGTGTGTGCAAAGAATGCGGTACACGTTACTATGCAGCGAATGTCCTCAAGACCGTTGAAGAGACTATCCGTGGGCGCCGTAAGGCAGAACGCCAGATTCTTGTACCTATTTACTCACTATGACTTCCTATTAAAAAGAGGATGCCCTAAAGGCAAGAGGGACGTCCATAAAATTATGAGATCCTAAGATGCTCAAACCCATTAAATATTCAACCGAGGGTTTAATTGAAAACCAGTACGAACATGGAGCCAAAGTTTTAAAAAATAAGCTTGGAATCCGAAAGCGGAGCGAAATGGACCAGCTGGAAGCTACGGCTTTCCAAAAGACGCAAATTCATTTTTACAAACTTTTTTCAGAAGATCCCCCCCCTGCCATTACAGAAAACCTGATAAAGGAGATGCATCATCATTGGTTGAAGGGGATTTATCAATGGGCGGGGAATTATAGACGGGTTAATTTAAGCAAAGAGGGGATTACATTTCCTCCGGAATCATTGCAGGACGGAAGCCCAAACATTCCAAGACTGATGGAAGAATTCGAAAGGGAAATTCTGGGAAACTGCACCTCCTTGGAAAAAGGTGAAGATCTTTCAAAGGTCGCCCGGGCTATAGCTATTATCCATGGGGAATTCGAAATGATTCACCCTTTCAGAGAAGGAAACGGAAGGATCGGCCGTTTAATAGCCGACCTCATGGCGCTTCAAGCAGGATATCCCCCCTTATTATTTGATATAGAAGGAAAACCTCAAAAAAAAGACCTCTACTTCAAGGCTATGAAAGAGGTTTTTATCAATAAGAATTATGATCCATTAACAGACGTACTTGAGAAAGCCATGAAAATTGGAATTGAAAAAGCAAGAGAGAGTAGTGTTTCCTAAGTTACAATCCCCTCGATGAGGAAGCTATTCCGAGCATTGAGAGGAGCGATCGCCTCCAACACTTTAATTGGCTTCAATAGATACCCAGCAAAATAAATTTCATTGGGTTGGATTTCTAATTTAGAAGTTCCCTCATTTTTAAGACAAATTATTGCCGAATCTGGCCATCTGAATACCCAGGGTCTCTTAAATCGGTAAGTATTTTCTAAATCAAAATCCTCGATGGTTTGATTGTGGTATTTTATCTTGCAGGAAAGTCCTTTATGTTGAGGGGAGTATATTTGATGGACGTCATAATGCCCACCCCGAAAATTTGTCAAAGAAATTTCGGCCTCCCTGCCGGCCTCTATTTCAATTGGTGCCCTCCAATATAGACCATCAAGGGTATATTCCCGGAAGTTAGAATCTTTCATGGAGAAGGTTCGAGGTTCGAATCTAACATCAAGACGGATTTCCACTTTAGATCTAAAATCGAAACTAAAAGTTCTGCCTTTATAACTACCAAAAGGCAGAAGTTCTTTTCTGCCTCCACAAAGAATGGGTTTGTCTGAATAGTTCGTATCGGTATCATTACAACGCATCTCATAAAAAAATGGAGCAGGGCTCTTTAAAGAGATAAAACAAAGGCCGTCATAGGGGAAAGGTGGGATTTGATAATTTTCTATCTGTCCCTTAGGAGGTAGCAAGAAACGATGAAAATCCATATTTTTTTATAACTTATCCTATGCAATAACTCAAGGAGTCCATCTTGTCTTCATTCTGCATTCAAAAAACGAGTGAAGTCCTTAAAATTATGAAAAATCCTTATCCCCTGAGACCTGAAGAGATTCTTTCCATATTTCACAAATTCTGTAAGAACAAAAGTTTTAGAAACTCAGCAGGAGATAATATCTTTGTCCTTTGATATTCTTTCAAAGGTAGGAGATGCTTTCTGTCACCAGAAATGAGGTATTGAACCCTTCCTTCAATGGCACATTCTAAAATGCGGTTATCATCCTCCTTTTCTTTAATAACAGAGACCTTGTTCTTCGGGTGGATTAGGATTGTCTTAGCTTTGATTTTTTCTATTGTGTGCTTAATTTGATCTTTGTCCCAACCGAAATCCTTTTTAAGAGTTTCTTCTAACTCTTTTAAAATAAAAGGAGAGATACAGGCTTCTATATACCCTCTCCAGACCAAATCTAAAACCTCTCTGGGTTTACCTTTGAAAGTTAACCCAGAGACAAAGACATTGGTGTCGATTACCACCTTTGGTTTTAATTTACTTTCGGCGGGCATCGATAATATCTTCTATTTGGTCTTCGGTGATTCCTTTTTCCCTTGCCTTTATTTCCCCGTAACGGTAGATTTTTCTCATTTCCTGTTCCTCAGCATATCTTCGGAGGGCTTCTCTCAAGAGCTCGCTCCTTGTTCTGCCCTCTTCTTTCATTAGCTCCTCAATTTTATCCACCATCTCGGGAGGCAAAGATAAGGTTATAGTCTTACTTATTCTGGCCATACTGCTCCTTTGTTGTTACTTAGTGTTACTAACTGAAGTTTTGCACTTTTTATTGAGTGCATAAGAAAGGCTGTTATCCTAAAATAGGCTAAAAAAAGCGCCAACTTAGTTTAGCCCGAAAAGGAGAACAGCCTATGATGAACATTCGAAATGCAAAACAAGATATCCAAGGACTATTATCCTGTTTCTCTGAAGTTTTTTCAAGACCTTCCTTCAAACTATTCTCCTCTTTTGTCATCGGGTTTATCCAGTTGGGTAAGGAAACTCATACCTCCTCGATGGTCCAATCTCTCAGCTTTTCATTCCTTCATCGATCTCTCTCCAGTTTCACCCGATTCCTTGGGCAAAACGTCTGGGCCATGGAGGAGGTGGCCGAAACCGCCTTGGAGCAATTCTTTCATACCCTGCACATTAAAGCCCATTCCGTACTCTTTCTTATCGTGGATGACACGATCACCCACAAGAGTGGCAAAAAGATTCCAGGATGCGCTTGGCATCGCGATCATGCTCAGAAGGCTTATGTCTTTGGCCACCAATGGGTCCTCTCGGCCTTGCTCTATAAGGACTTTCTTCTGCCCCTCTGGGCCAAACTCTATCATCCGAAAGGGACCAAGGGATGCGGTTCGTTCCGGACCAAGATTACCATGGCCCAAAAGATGCTCCAAGCCCTTCGGCTCCCGATCTCTTGTAAAGTCTACCTTCTGGCGGATAGCTGGTATTGGGCGAAACAATTGGCTCAGCTTTGTCGAAAGTATGGTTACCATATGATCTCTCAACTCAGAACCACTTCTGTTCTCTTCATGAATGGAGAAAAAACCAAAGTCACCACTCTTTCTACTCTCCATTCAGCCTATCGAGAAGTCTCTCTGTTCGTCTATGGGAAAAACAAGACCCTCAAGATCGCCCGATTCGTTGGCATCATCCAGGGTCTGGGCAAAGTAGCGGTCGTGGTCGTGAAAGAGAAACGAAAGAAGACCTCCTATCTTGTTTCTACGAATCTCCATCTCTCTGCCTTGGATATCGTTAAATATTACGCCAAACGCTGGAAGATTGAACAGATGATCAAAGACCTGAAACAAAGATTAGGTCTTGGGCATTATCAAGTTCGAAATCCTCAAGCCATCCAGCGTCATGTGGCCTTAGTCCTTCTGAGTTATTGCATCTTAATCCTTTTGAAAATCCTTCAGCGATTAAGGGATCCACGTGCCTCCGGGGACCTGTCGATTCGCTCTTTAGCCTTCCATGTAAGAAAACATATCTTGTTGGAAAACATCACCATAACTTTTAAAGCCATGAGAATTCGATTTCAACAAAATATTCTCGATAGTTATCTTGAAAAATTATGGGTCTAAAAAAGTGCAAAACTTTAGTTACTAAGTTTAGTATAGCAAATATCAATTTCCTGTCAAGGGATTATGAGTTCTGAAGGGGTAAAGGGGACGGCTCTATTTTTAAGGGAATTACGAATTTACCACCGGGGTTCAATGTTTTAATCGAGGGAAGGCGCCCTCCATTTCCTTCCGTGTACATTCTTCGCACCAATATTCGCTTCCTTTTGTTGAATAGCTATCATATCCCAGAGAGATAACTGCTCCGCAATTTGCACATTTGGTAGGCAAGTACGCGGGAGGATTTTCCAGTTTTTGGAAATTGAACTCATTCGTTCCATAAAAGACGTACATCTCAGTTTCAAAGAAGTTCCTGCACTTCGGACAGTCCTTCCAGCCGCCTGGATGTTCTTCAGTATGATGGTATCCACAGAGAGTGTAACGTCTGTGATTCCTGTAGCAGCTATTTCTTGCATAGGAAAACAGAACATATTTGTCTTCATCATCACAAATCCACTGACCGCAACATTCTGTTTTCGTCAATTTTTTTGTTTTCCCGCATAGGCCACACCTTGGCTTACCATCAGCCTTGTTCTCTTTTCGTGCCCTGGATTTTGCTTTAGTAGGCATATTCTTCCTCTCTCGGTGATATAATTTTTTCTTACATGATTAAGAGGTAAAAGAAATATATCCTGTAGTCCCGAGGTTGTCAATCTGAAGGATAAGAGAGAAAAAGGGGGCAGGCTACTTTTTAATTGAATCCCAAAATGTCAAAGAGTCTAAAAGATATTTGAAGTAATGAGAAAATTTGCCTGTGCCCTTTTTGCCCCTAAACGGAGGGAAATCCTTGCCAGCGGGGTTGGGCAAGGACTTCAGGGTTCAGAATACCTTCAGAGGGCTTTTTTCCGTTGAGAACGTGAATGATGGACTGGGCCGCTTCAAGAGCCAGCCGCAAGACACATTCCCGGGTGAGGGCAGCCGTGTGAGGCGTTAGGATCACATTATCCAATTCTTTGAGCGGATGATCTTTCTTCAGCGGCTCCTGAGCAAAAACGTCGAGTCCGGCACCAGCGATTCTCCTCTCCTTAAGGCACTGGACTAAGGCGGCCTCATCCAAGACACCTCCCCGAGAAGTATTGACGAGAAACGCATCGGGTTTCATCCAACTGAGCTCTCTGGCACCAATTAGTCTTTGGGTGCTGGGCAAGAGGGGTATGTGAAGGGAAACGATATCCGATTCGCGGAAAAGCCTTTCCGTGTCGCAAAATTCAACCCAATCCTGAAAAACAGCCCTTGCCTCTGACGTCAAATATGGGTCGTATCCCAGGATACGCATGCCAAAAGCCTGGTGGCAGATTCTGGCAAGCTCGGAGCCGATCCTCCCAAGGCCGATCACCCCCAAGGCCTTTCCTCTTAGATCACGGGGAAGGTTCTTAAAACGGATATCGAAATGATCTTGCCGTACCTCCCGATCCATCAGTGGGAGACATTTGGTCAAGGCTAAAACCAAAGCTACGGTATGCTCCACCACAGAAATGGTATTGGCTCCAGGAACACAAGTGATGAGAATCCCCATCTCCGTAGCTGCCCGGACATCAACGTTATCGACACCGGCACCTGTTCTGGAGATCACCCAGAGGTCATCAGCATGGCTCATCAATTCTCGAGTCATTCTTATTCCTGTCCTGAGGATGATCCCCTGAACCCCTTTCATCAGGGGCAGAACCGTCTCGGGCTTTGAATCTGGCGAAAGAACAATTTCATATCCCGCTTTCTGAATGAGCTCCATCGCCTCTCTCTCAATGGGCTGCGGAAGTAATATTCGTTAAGATGATTTCCTATTCATCGCAGATAACGTCCACCGTTCACGTCGATCGTGATCCCTGTAATGTAACTTGATTCGTCAGACGCTAAAAAGACCACCACCGATGCGACCTCTTCAGGCGTCCCCAGCCGACCCAGGGGAATGGCAGAAAGAATCTTCTTTTTTTCCTGTTCGCTTTTTGCATTCCAGAGCGATTCCACCCGATCTCCTGTCAAAGTCACTGTGGGAGCGACTGCATTGACACGGATTCCTGCCTTTCCCCAATCATAGGCAAGCTGTCGGGTCAATCCTTCAACACCGGCCTTGGCTGCCGTATATTGAACCCCAGCGAGGGAGGCCCGCCAGTGACCTGCCAGGGCCGAAACATTCACGATGGCTCCACCGCCCTGTTTTGCCATCTCCGGAATAACGGCCTGGCAACATAAAAAGGTTCCTTTCAGGTTGACATCGACGACAAGATTCCAGTCCTTCTCCTCAATTTCATCGAGAGGATAAGGTGTATTCAAGGCACCTCCGGCATTGTTGATGAGGATATCGACACTTCCCCAAAGTGTTTTAACCTCTTTGATCAGACCATTCACTTCAGCCTTCTGGGTGACGTCGGCTTTCTTGCCGACGACACGTCCGCCGTCTTGGTCCAATTGTCGGGCAGCTTCGACCGCGCCCTTCCCATCGATATCGATGATGGCCACCCGAGCTCCCTCCTGATACAATGCCTTGGCGATTGCAAACCCCATACCGCGGGCAGAACCCGTGACGACGGCGTTTCGATTTAAGAGGCGTTTACACATATTGCTCTCCTTTGAATATTATTTTCCGTGATCTCTCATCATCGATAAGAAGGCTTCTGTCACAGGATCGATAAATTCAGGGTCGTTGATGTGGGCGTCCAGTTCGGTCAAAGGAATCGATGAATGAAGATTTCTTTTAAGCGAATCGACAAAGGCCTGGTTTCCCTCTGGTTCCCAATGGGGCAGATTTTCTCTATCCGGATAGGAAAATCCCCTCAATGGAATGAATACGTGTACGGGCCCCTTTGCCCGGTTGAGTTTTTCTGCTACCTGTTTTCCCACACCCCGAAGTTCATCTCGATTCAGCCGGACCAGAGTAAGGTTCGGATTGTGGACGATGAGCTTCCGAGACTTCCATTCAGGGGATAGGCAGGCAAGAGGCCCCAGAACCACATAATTAATGCTTCCCGGAGCCACGACCTGTGGAATCCCGATCTCCCCCGCAGCTTCCAAACGATCGTCCCGTTCTGAGCTATGCAATCCCCCTACAAAACGATCTCCGATTTCATGGAGATTGAGATCAAGCACTCCCTTGAAAGCGCCCTCTCTGACCATATCCTCCATGGCGATGCCGCCTGTACCATTCTGGTGAAAGGTGACCACCTCAAAACCCCTGCTTTCCAGAATCCCTTTGCATCGCAATGCACCCGGCGTGGTCGTACCTAACATGGACAATGCCACTGGGATTCTTTCAGGCTTCATTCGTTTTTCTTCAAGGTTCTCCATCATCCCACAAATGGCACCTGCTGCATTTTCCAAAATGGTTTTGGTCAAAAAGTTTAATCCCTGTATATCTGCTACGGAATGCATCATGGTGATGTCTTTGGTTCCCACAAAGGGACCAAAAGCAGCCCGACCTGAAGCAACGGTGGAAACCACCAATTTGGGGACACCTACAGGCAACTTCCGCATGGCTGCACACGCGATCTCCGTTCCTTGGGCGCCACCGATACTGATGACCCCGTTAAACTCCCCCTGCTCATACAGTTCCCGGGTGATCACCTCCGCGCCGCGAATCATATTGAGGATACACCTGGCTTTATCGCCTGTGGCCAAAGCTTCTTTGAGAGGAATGCCTCCTCGAAGGGCTACCTGATTTTGATCGATATCGACTTTGCTATGAGGGGGAGCAAGAATTCCTGTATCCATGGTGAGGACATGAACCCCCTTGGCTTTAATCCTTTTTTCCAGGAAGAGGGCCTCCTCTTCTTTGGTGTCAAATGTCGCAATCAATAAGACTGTCTTATTCATGACCTCAAGCCACCAAAATTATTAATCCCCCTTCATCCCCCTTTAGTAAAGGGGGATTCTTCAGCCTCCCTTTCTTAGATGGAGGCGTAGAGGGATTTTTTTAAAAGGTCAAAACCGTTCTTCCTATTTCTCTTCTTTTTTGAATTTCCTGGATGGCTCCGTTCGCATTTTCCCAAGAGAACCGCTTGTAAACAATGGGTTTAATCTTTCCTCTCTCGACGAGATCGATGACCTCCAAAAGTTCCTGCTTCGTGGATACTCTCGACCCGCACAGGATCCATTCATTGTAGTGCATCTCCATGGGATTGAGGGGATAGGGGCTTAAAGGATCATAACCCACCAGGACAAGTCGTCCTCGTCTTTTTAGGCAGGGAAGACTCCATCCCATGGATTGAGCAGAGCCAACGTTCTCAATCACCACATCCACACCTCTTCCCTCGGTCATTTCCATGACCTTTTTTGAGGAACCTTCTTCTGACGAGTCAATCACAAAATCGGCACCGTGCTCAGAGGCCAATCTCAGGGGATCTTCTCTTCTTGCCACCGCAAAGACTCTGGCTCCCATCAGCTTTGCAATCTGAACCGCATGGATTCCCAATCCTCCCACACCCATGATCAATACATCCTGGCCAGCCTTCACCCCACCCATCGTTTTTAGCGCGTGATAGGGCGTGGCGACGGCATCCGGGAGGATGGCTATCTCATGGATAGAAATTCCCTCACGAAACGGACAGAAATTGTAGGCTGGCATTTTGACCAATTCGGCAAACCCTCCAGGGAGTTCAAATCCGAGACGCCGGATCGAAAAACAGACGTTCTCTCTCCCTGTCCTGCACATTTCGCAATCCTTGCACCCGACGTAAAAATAGACGATTCCCTTCTGCCCTACCGAAACATTTTTCACGGCAGAGCCGATGGCCACCACCTCACCTGCAATTTCATGGCCCGGTGTATGGGGGAGGGTGACAATAGGTGGTGGAATTTTCCCTGAAAGAATCTTAAGGTCCGTTCCGCAAAGACCGCAGGCTTTGACACGGAGGATAATATCAAGGGGGCCCGGTATGGGATCTGCCACATCCTCCAGCAACATATCTTTGTTATAGTCTCGAAGGACAAAGGCTTTCATTCAATTCCTCATTGCTCACTATTGCTCACTGACCATTGATTATTTCATCTATTCTTCAAACCCAAATGCCTTACCTGCAATCCCAAACAGTCCCGTTGGCTTGATAAGGATCACAAAGAACATGACCACAAAGGGCGCAATATAGGAGAGGGGAGCCCATATGGTTCCCCCCACGGAGATCACCTGACCCAAAATAATGGCCGAGACCAAAGTTCCTTTGATGCTTCCGAGGCCACCCAGGATGACGGTAACAAAGGCGTATAAGAGCATATCAAATCCCATATAGGGGCCAACCATGATGAGAGGAGCATTCAAGGCCCCGCCCAGACCCGCCAGGCCGCTTGCCACGACAAAGGTAAAGGTGAAAATTCTATAGATATTAATCCCGAGCCCCTGAACTTTATCCGGATCCTCAATCCCAGCCCGGAGCGCCCTTCCGATGATCGTCTTATTCAGAAGGAGTTGGATGAGGACATAAACTAAAGCGGCGATGCCGATAATAATCAGGCGATAAAGGGGCATGCTCACATCCCAGAGATCCACCATGATTTCAGTCGGTGAAGCAACGGGCTTCGGAACGAGTCCCCATACATATTGAACGATCCCGATCCCGATTAAAAAGACGCTAAAGGTCACCACCATGGTGAACATCAATTCTTGACCGTAAACCCGGCGGAGCAACATTCTCTCAACCAGAAAGCCCAAAAGAGCAGCCAGGAGCACCCCGCACACCAATCCCAACCAGAAACTTCCGGAAAGGGTGAGCATGGTGTAGGTGACATAGGCTCCAAAGGTGTAGTAGATCATCTGCTCCATGTTCACAATTCTCATCAGACCAAACCCGATCGATATCCCCAGAGAGACAAGGAAGAGGATCCCGCTTGTGCTGATTCCGAAGACAGCCGCTCTAAAAAACATCTCCATGTCCACGGTCTTCTATTGATCTCCTTTTTGATTCACAGGGCAGGATACATCTCCAAACTGGATGCTCTCTCTTTTTCTCCCAAACTTTTCGTGAATGAGTAGATCAATATTTCCCCAGATCCCTTTCGCAAATCTGAACAGGACAATCAGAGTGAGGATGCCGACAAAGAATTCCCATCGGGTAATATATTTGCTCACCACGTCCCGAATCCCGATAAAGGCAAAAGACCCAAAAAAAGGCCCATACACGGTACCGGCTCCTCCAATGAGGGTGGCTACGAGAACCTCAGCAGCTCGATGGGGTGTCCCCAGATATGGATTCACAAAACCAAAATTGACCGCATAAAGCGCCCCTGCCAAGCAGGAAAGCATGGACGCCAAGGTGAATCCGATCCACTTAATTTTAAAGGCGCTGTAACCCAAAAATCGCATCTTTCTCTCATTCACCTTGATGGCCAGAAAGGAAATACCCAGTACGGATTGATCCATATATCGGAATAAAATCAGGACCACGGCAAAAACTAAAAGAACAAAAAAGAAGAAATTGGCCGGCTGCCTGATATCGAGCAAAGGCGTTTCTGACATTCTTGCCCGGTACCATAAACCGTCATCCCCCCGGGTGATGGGAAGGAGGAGCTTTTCAAAAACAAAGAGACCGATCGCGCAGATCGCTGCATTGACCAGGGCAAAATAATCCCCCCGGAGCCGTACAAAGAAAGGGCCCAGCACCACGCCTACGATCAACCCAACTCCTATGCCACAAGCGACCGAAACGAGGGGGTTATTTCCGAGGTAGGCTAAATAAATCGCTGCAGAGTAGGCCCCTACGCCGAGATAAAAAGGTTGTCCAAAGGAGACCATCCCTAAGTATCCGTAGAGGAGATTACAACCCATCACATAGATCGTAAAAATAGAAATTTCTGTGATGAAATTCATTTTGGTGGGAATCAGTATTCTTGCTACGATCAGAGCCGCCACCAGTAATAGGGGTCCCCCGATTATTCTCACACTGTTTTTCATCTTTACCCCTACACGAATGGGTGATTCATCTTGACGCAATAAATGAAATCCCGATCATCAAATTTCAAACCCCCGACCTGTTCCCGACAGGTTCAGGAGTAAATCCAAATTCTTCTCAGTCATCAGGTCACCGGGTAATTGCTAAGGAGAGCCTATTATAGTTTGCATTAGCCCCAGTATGTCATTGCGAGGAGCGCAGCGACGGAGCAATCTTAAGGCGAGATTGCCACGCCCTACGGGCTCGCAATGACAACCTTTTGCGGTTCCGAATGCAAACTATTTCATACTCTCAGTAGTAAGTCATTCAATGAATAAAAACTTATTGACCGAATGACGCGGTATCTTACCATTTGGTGCCTGGGATTTGATCATTCTCAATATTGATAAATTTGTAAAAACTCAAAAACCAAAAAAATGTCATGTTGAACTTGATTCAGCATCTCACAAGAACAAGGACTCACAGGACCCTGAAACAAGCTCAGGGTGACAAATCGGGACTTTTTCCAAGAGCATTAATATTCGTATATCTGATGTCGTGTTCACTTCGATTCAACATTATAGACAACTTTCGAAAACGAGGCTTTTAATATCCTGCCGATCGGTCGTCTCATTAATGATCTTTCCCTCTTTCATACAATAAACCCGATCGGCGATCTCTCCTGTCAAGGGGAGGTTTTGCTCAATGATGGCCAGAGTTATTTTCTTGCTCATTTCCTTAAAGACGTGGGTTAAATCCGTGACAACGTGTGGGGCCAGTCCCTCGGTCGGTTCGTCCATGAGCACAAGTTCTGGATTTCCCAGAAGAGCCCTGGCGATTAAGAGCATCTGCCGTTCCCCGCCGCTCAAATGCCCGGCCTTTCTATCCATCAGGTTAGTTAATTTAGGAAAATACTGAAAGACTTTCTCCCAGTCATAATCTCGGGTGGCATAACTTCCAAGTTCCAGGTTTTCACGGACTTTCAAGTCTGCAAAAACCATCTTGTCCTGGGGAATGTATTTGACACCCGACCTTGCAATCTCGTAAGGTTTTAATGCGCCAATCTCTCTGCCTTTCAGCAAAATGGAACCGTTCTCTTTCCTTATAAAGCCAGTGATCGTTTTGAAGAGAGTCGTCTTCCCCGCCCCATTTCTTCCAACCACTACCACCACTTCTCCTGCACGAATCTCCATGGAGATCTGGAACAGGACTTTCAACTTCTTATAAGAGACATTCAATTCCCTCACCTGAAGTAATTTTTCATCTTGGAGAGAAGACATTTCTTATCCCTCGATTTCGTCCCTCATACTTTCCAGTAAACCCTTCGAACCTCTGGATCCTCAAGGGTCTCTCGTGGCAACCCGCTGGCAATGATCTTCCCTTCATGCATGACAGCAAGGCCGTCAACAATGTCGATCAGTTTCGAAATCTTGTGTTCGACGATCAGCATCGTTTTTTGATGACTGTATTTTCTGAAGACCCGGATGACCTCATCGATTTCCAGATCACTGAGGCCTGAAAAAGGCTCATCCAATGCCAAGACAATCGGATTTGCGACAAAAGCCATGGCGATCTCAAGCCTCCGCTTGCTTCCGAGAGAAAGATCTCCAACCCTCTCTCCGGAAAGATGGCCGAGTTCAAACATCTCCAGACTTTCATTCACCTGCTGCCGAATCTCATGATGATCCAAGTTGGAAATAAACATATGGAAGGGGAGAGAGGACCCTCTCTTTTTTCTGTAATAAGCCAACCCCATGTTCTCATAAACCCTTAAGTTATCAAACACCCGTACGAGTTGAAATGTTCTCACAATGCCGGCGGCAACCCTCTTTTCTGGAGAATCACCCGTAATCTCTTTCCCTTCGTAAAAGACAGACCCTTCGTCCGGTGGATAAAATCCGGTGAGGAGGTTCAGGAAGGTGGTTTTCCCGGCCCCATTGGGGCCGATGATGCCTATGGTCTCATTCCTATGGATGACAAAGTCAACCCGATCTACGGCAACAAAATCCCCAAACCGTTTCGTCACTTTTTCCGTTTTGATGACATCCAGATGAGAAGGATCCATCGTCCACCATCATAGGATTGATTGACGATCCCCTCATCCCTGTCGGAGGGCAGGAGTGAGGGGGGTTGAATAGATGCCCAACTAAAACCCTAACATTTTCAAAGACGGAAGGGCTGCGTCGCCTCCAAAATAGCCTTCCACCTTGAAAAGATCCCACTTGCCTTTCTTCTCCTTTGGTTCCTTCCCCTTGACGACGAAGGCAGCATACTTTGAAACCATCTCGTGATCTTCTCTAAAATGGACGGCTCCTTTGACGCAGGTCAGATCTTTCGACTCCATGATGGCCTTGCTGATTTTCTTTGCCTCGAAGGAACCTGCCTTTTCAATTCCTTTGAACATCAGCTCGCAGGCGATATAGGCGATCGTGCCATAGGCGTCGGGCGGCTCCCCGTGCTTTTTCATGTGGGCGGCCGTGTATTCTTTTGCCCGTTTGACAACATCTTTATCTTCAAACTTTTCCAAATCGTAGTAGTAATAGTTGAGGGCATAGAGTCCTGCCAGGGCATTTTCAGGAATTCCGCTTCCGACGACATTCGTGATCCAAGCGCTGAACATGGTCGTGTCCTTGGAAAGCCCTAATTCATAGGCCTGTTTAAAGGAGGCGATGGCATCTCCGGCAAAGAAATCGTTGTAAAAGACATCGGGTTTCATCGACTTCGCCTTATTGATGGCTGCGGTATAATCGATCGTTCCTTGAGGGCTCTCCGATAGGCCGATTACCTCTCCTCCATATTCCTTCAAGGCCTCAGCCAGGCCTTCTCGGATCGTTTTTCCCCAGGAATCAGCCCTCGAGAGGTGATAAATCTTCTTCTTTCCCATGTTTTTACTCATGATGGCCCCTCCCAGGTAGCCAATGCTCCATGGCGTAAAGGCTACAGAGAAAGTCGCATCCGCCATGTTCCCCTTTTTGAAAGAATCGATCGCCGGGACACATCCCGGAAAGAAGGGAACCGGCGTGATCTTGCATTCCTCATTGAATGCGGCCGCCATCGGGTTCCAAGTGGTTCCCGTGATACCGTTGGCCCCTTCGGCAATCAGTTCTCTGAACCGGCGAACGCCAACGTCCAGTTTTGTCTCGTCATCTTTGGTCAGAACTTCGACCTTCACTCTGCCCCAGGGCATCCTCAACCCGCCCTTCGCATTGGTCTGATCCACGGCGAGGAGAACTCCCATTCTCTGAGTCTCTCCAACGGCAGCAAAAGTCCCACTGAGAGAAGTAATGAACCCCAATTTAAAGACCTTCGGGTTTTCCGCCGCAGCTGAGATCACTGGATTTAAAATCAGACAAGAAAAAAGAATGATCGATAAGAAAATGTTCTTTCTCATGGTACCCCTCCTTGGTCATGATGCGGTTTCTAAAATGATCCCCGCTCTAAAAAGGATTTTCAAAAAGAGAAGAGTTTTGATTTTTCGATCTCCACCTCCTTTCTCCAATCGGAGGGCTGGCCTAATTGCGGTTGGGCCTTACCACCACTTTGATCGCTCCCCCGATCCTCTCTCTAAAGGTCTTGAACGCTTCAGAGATATCCGCAAGAGAAAAGGAATGGGTCACCAGAGACTTGAGATTTACCTTGCCGGACGCTAACAAAGAAACGGCTCTTCCGCAATTTGCCCATCCTTCTCCTCTCACCGTGTGAATCGATTTGTTGTCCTTTCCCAACGCAGAGAAATCAGTCTGGACGGGTTCCTCCGGAAATCCCAAAAGCAAAATTTTGCCCATCCGTTTGGCCATGTCAATGGCCGTTTGAGGGGCTTGGGCAGCCCCAGAAGATTCGATCACGAGGTCCGCTCCAATGCCTTTTGTCTCCTCCCTGATCACTCGAACAGGATCCTCTTGGTGGATATCGATGATGCGGTCCGCACCCAAAGTCTCTCCCATTTGAAGCCTGGAGGCCCTGGTCCCGACCAGAATGACTCTTCCTGCGCAGAGTGCTCTCGCTACCTCGACCGATATCAATCCCAGGGGACCCGGTCCGATGACCACCACATAATCGCCGACAATATATCCCCCGATCGTTTCAAAACCATAGAGCACACAGCCAAGATTGGTAATCAAAGAGGCCTCATCAAAACCAACCGAATCAGGGATGGGATAAACGGTATTGACATGGTTGACCACATACTGGGCAAAGCCACCGTTGGTGGTAAAGCCGTTCGCACGATGGCCTTTTTTCCCATAATTCAAGCACGCCGTATAGTTGCCAAGTCTGCAATTCCTGCAGCGCAGGCACCCCAGATGGGCTTCGACGGCTACCCGATCTCCGGTCTTGAATTCATCGACGGTCTCGCCGAGGGCAGCAATCGTTCCAGAATATTCATGGCCCGGGATAAAACTTCCGTAGGGAGGCTGAGCTGGCCACGGTTTTGTCATCAGGCTCACATCGGAGCTGCATACCGCGCAGGCCTCAACCCGGATGAGCACATCCGCTGGCCCCGGCAGCGGAGTAGCCACCTCTTTAACCTCTAAGACATGAGGGGCCATCAATACCGCTGCCATCATCTTTTCTGGGACCTTCAAAGTTCTCCCCGTCGCTAAATACAAATCAAAGATTCTTAAAAGTTTCCAAACATATTTCCCCTCCCACGGAGGGAAGGGGAAGTTTATGATGACGGTCGATAGAGTATCTTTACGAATTCCTTTTCAATATCGGCAATGTGTTCTGCCATGGCCCGGCGTGCTCGAGAGACGTCGCCATCCCTGATCGCCTCAAAGATTCGCTGGTGAAAGCCCAATGACCGTTTGCTGATGGCTGACTTCTCAATCACCATGGCGATGTTGCTTCTGAGCAGATCGCGGACCTTCACAATAAAATCTTCAAGAATTCGATTCTTGGCTGCCTTGGCAACGCAGAGGTGAAAGTGCTGATTCGAATTAATAAAACCCACTGGGTCGTTTAACCGTTTTTTCATCTGTTGGAAGCTTTTTGCTAAGGCTTTGATGTCTTCTGCCTCAGCTCGCTTCGCGGCCAACGCGCAGAGCTCAGTTTCGATGATCTTGCGCACTTCGATCATCTCCGCAACATTGAGGTCCTCCTGAGATCTGGGAAAAGGGATGGAGAGATTTGTCCGCCATTGCATTTCAGGATTCACATAGATTCCTTTGTTCCGCCGTTGCAAATAGCCAAGGTGCACGAGGGCATTGAGGGCCTCCCTTAACGAACTTCGGCTGACAGTCAGGTGCTCAGCCATCTTTATTTCCGAAGGAAGTCTCTGACCGGGAAAAAATTCACCGGAGTGGATCAGATCTCGGATCTGCTCGAGGATACCATCGGAGACCAAGATCTTTTCAACAGGTTTCAGAGGCATGCGACTCTCGGTACACCAAACTCCAATAGCCAAATCCCAAATTTCAAACAAATTCCAATTACCAAATATCCAATGACTCAAACATATGTTTAAGACTTTTAACTTTAAGAAGATTTAGTCATTAGAGTTTCGGTCATTATTTGGTTATTGGAGCTTGGGATTTGGTCATTTTCAAGATTAGGCTCTGTTGTTAAATTCCCGGTTCGTTGCCTGGATAGAAAATTTCTTAACTTCTTTCAGAAAGGCTGCCAGGTGTTTGGCACTGTGTTCGAAATATTTGAGCCCCTTCTCCTTGCTCCCCCGGAACGGATTTCCGATGGTGGAGGTATCCGAGTATTCATGGTGTTCCATAGGAACCCATGCCTGCTCCGTCTCCATAAATTCCACCATTCCAGAACCATCCTTTTTTGAGAAGGCTGGCCCCATCCACCTTGGGGCATGGGTCCGATCCTGGACGGCCTGGGACATATCCACACATGTCTCGTCATAGGCGAGACAGGTAGACGTTTCAATCTCTCCGGAATGCCAGCCCGGGGTTTCCTCTGGGGGACCTTCGATGATACCCCTCAGGGCATTGTACTCTCTCTCTGTTGGCGTCTTGTACCAGCAGGTGAACGCCCCGGTCTCATAACGGATGCGGCGAAGGACCTCGTCCACCACCTTCGAATTGGAACCGTGATGGGTGACAAAGACCACTTTGTTAAAACCGTGATAGATGAGGGATTTACCAATATCATAAACGACCCGACGGTAAGTCTCTCCGGAAAGAGTGATCGTCCCAGTGCCTTCTCCCTTCCCATGCATGTGGTGAGGTGAATAACCATAGGGAATGATGGGGGTGTAAATCACGGAAGCCTTCTCACTTGCCCGCTTCACCACTTCCCAGGTGGTCAAGGCGTCGCAGCCCAGAGGAATGTGGGCTCCATGACGCTCCAGGCTTCCCATGGCAACCATGACCACATCAGATGTCTTCAGATAGTCAGCGACATCCACATAGGTCATATCGTGGAGGTAAAGGGTCTTCCTTTTTGCCATTGTCATGCTCCTTTCTGAAACAAACTCTCCTCAACGGGGCTTTCTTATTTTAAGAAGCCAGAATTTAAAAGATCCTCCTCTAACTTCTTCCTCTCGTCGCTCGTTAGGGGTAAAAGAGGAGTCCGGGGAGGGCCGCCATAGAATCCTGCAATATCCATAGCTGCCTTAACCCCTGCGACACCAAATCGCCCTGAGACCCTCTGATTTAACGTCATCAGTCTGTACTGCTCTGCTTTTGCTTCCTCCAATTTCCCGGCTTTCCAGAGATCATATACCTTGCAGCAGGCCTCCGGAGCAAAGTTAGCAATGGAGAGGACTCCTCCCACACCGCCCATGACCAAGGCCTCCAGGAAAAAAGTTGCCGATCCGGCCAACAGGTTAAAATCGGGACCTGCGGCCAAAAGATAAGAAGCAAAATTTCCTTTGGAGCTGTCTTTCATACCAATGATATTTGGATGTTTCGATACCTCACTGATCAAACCGGTACTGAAGGTCACCACTGCAACCTCTGGGTTGTTATACAGAAGCACCGGAATAGGGGACACGTCGGAAATCAAGCGAAAGTGTCTTAAGAGAATCTGGTCCGTCATCTTTTTTGCGAAAAAGGAAGGGGCGATCAAGCTTGCAAAATGTGCTCCCATGGCAGCTGCCTCTTTGGTATCCATGATGGACTGTTGGGTCGATTCACGGCCTGTCCCTGCCATAATCACTTTATCTTTTGCAGACATTTTAATGACCGCTTCCAATACCTTCCGACGTTCTGCCTCAGATAAACTTTTAAATTCCCCATTTGTTCCAAGAACCAGATAACCTCTTAATCTGGACGAGTTTAACTTTTTTATATTTTCTTCCAGCCCCTGGTAAGAAATTTCACCCTCCTCGTCAAAGGGAGTCACGATCGGTGCAAAGACACCTTCCAATTTTTCTCTGTACATCTCCACCTCTTTGCTCTTTTCGGTATGATTGTCTGACAATCTACATCTACTATAAAAACATTTGCTCCGGCTGTCAATAAGAAAACAAAATGTGTAGGCGTCTTCTTTCCCGTGATAGATTCATGAGGCCCATCCGTGCCTTAGAAGCAGATAGGCCGGCTGAGAAAGTTTTAAAGCGGAACCTCTAATGGATTTGACTGGAACGTTCAAAAGCCCTTGGAAAAACATCTATCTCGGTGAATGAGAAGTTACCCCTAAGACTCCAAATAACCGCAATTCTAAAACTTTCGAAGCCCGGTCTATCTGCTTCTTTTTTTTTTCACGGAACTGGGGAAGCTTCCACAAAATGTCGTCAGGACCACAGGGGGGATAAATCATGCTCCAGCCAACGCCGTGACCGGCCTAAATGCCGAGTTTCAACTTCCTTCGGTCTCAAGGCCGATATCCGAATCGCTCTTCAAAGATCGGAGCGATCAAATTGTCCACGGGCACGTAATCGTCGGTGAGGATCACGGAGTAGCGTTCCTTCAGATATTCCTGCAACCGCTCTTGAGGCATAACATGGGCGGTCATTTCGTCCTCCATCCCTTTGACCGCCGTGACGAAATCGTCCATATCTAACCTATAAGGGCTTGCTACCACGACGCTGGTGCTGATCCCGATGCGGTCATAATCCGAACTGAGAGTAAGGAGATGGACATTCCCTTTGCCAAACACCTCTTCCAAGGTTCGGATATAGGAAGGCATGAAGGCTCCTTTTTTAAAACTATCGATCACATTGGCCAGAAGCAATCCGTCTGGTTTGAGAAGCCTTTTCAATTCCATGGCAAATTCTTTTGTGGTCAAGTGGTAGGGTATCGATAGGTCATTGAAGGCATCTCCAAATATGAAATCATAGCTCCCCTGCTCCTCGCAATTCATCACAAACCAACGGCCATCCTCATTGAGGGAGCGGATTTTTGTATCCTCCGAAATCCCAAGATATTCTTTCACCACCCGGGTGATCTCCGGGTCAATCTCCACCACATCGATCCCTGCCTTTGGATATTTTGCCTCGAGAAAACGAGGGAAGGTATATCCCCCTCCGCCCAGGAAGAGGGCTTTAAACGATTCTCGCTTGCTTGCCTGCCATCTCACTATTTCTTCGTAAATCCGAATATATTCATACTCCAGATAGAATGGATCCCTCAAGTCTGTGTAAGAATGAACCAGATGGTCGAGGATCAAGGACTCTAAGGGATTCCCTTCGCTCCCTCTGATGCTCCTCTTCAACTTGATCGTATAGTAATCGCTTTCCTTAAAGAAATAGGTCTCTTCTTCCAGGGGCGGCTTGAAGGCGTATCCGTAGGCTGTCTTCAAGGATTGAACGGGAGAGAGGGGAAGTGATATTTCGTCTGGCCAGATCGCGGCATATCCGTACATTGCGACCAATGGCAGAATAAGAAGGACGAGGAAGAGAAAGATGGAAAAGAGGACAAGAGATTTTTTTCGACTGAAGAAGCCTCCGAAGACCAGAGCAGAAAGGACGAGAATAATCCCCATGGCCAAAAGGATATGACGAGTCCCCATCCATGAGATGAGGAAGAATCCGGTGGCGAAGGTACCGAGGATGGAACCAAGGGTGGAGAAGGCATAGATCTTTCCCACGACATTGCCTGTCTTTTCCAGATTGTTGAGAGTCAGCTTGACGACAACCGGTGAGATCATCCCGAGGAGACAGGAGGGGACGAAAAAGATGATGGTTGTAAGGAGAAGGATTCGGACCATCAGACTCGTCTGAAACGGGGCTCCTCCGGCCAGATTGGTTAAGGGCGAAATGGAGAGGGCCCCTAAGCCCGAGAGGAAGAGAAGCCAGCCGAGTGTCGAGGGCCGAGGATATCGGTCCGCAATCCGTCCACCCAGATAGGCTCCGATGCTGATTCCGGCAAGCACCACACCAATGATGCTCGTCCAGGTATAGAGGGAAACCCCTACATAAGGTGCCATCATCCTTCCCGCCACCAGTTCAATGACAAGCGTGCAGAAACTGGCGATAAAGACGACGACATTGGCTTTGATCACTTCTCTCTGCATGTTGAAACCTCTCTTTGGGATATTAAAAAAGGGGCAAAGACGCCCATCACCTCATTCTTTCCCTTTATGAATTACCCTTTGCCATCGGCGGCGGATATTCTATAAATTATCGAAAAGAAATTCAAGAAATTTATGACCCCCAAATCCCGATTTAGAAACCGAAACCCTTTTCCTATCCGGTCATTGCGAGTCCCGCTAAAAGCGGGACAAGGTGCATGCCTGCACGCCGAAGTGCAATCCTTCGCCGGAGCGAGGCAGGCGTTTCGGCATGCAGGCGTGGCAATCTCATTGAAAAAGGCGAGATTGCTTCGGTTCCCTCGCAATGACAATTTCTAAATCGGAATTTGGGTGACCCATCCCAATTAGACAGAAGGGTTTGTGCAATCCCTCAGTCTTCTTTATAACTAACTTACAAATACTGATGCAATTTAATCGTTTGCCCTGGCGGGCCCATCTATTCATAAACCTCGACCTTCGCGCACAATACGGGATTATATTTCCAACCTCACGAACCGTAAAATCTTGTAGAATTCATCCTCCATCAGTCCGTACCTAGAATCTACATAGTAGATGAGCCGCAAAATACAGTATTTTGCTTCATAAAATACAGGGTCTACCTTATTTACTTCTCACATCTTTTTATCGAAAATTGTCCCATAACGGTCGTTCCCGGAGCCTTCTCCAAGGAGAGGAACAAGGGCAGGAGGAGCGAACGTTGGTGCCAATGAGGTAGGTGGCCCCACGAAGATGACGAGCAAACGCGGGGAAAAGTTGTGGGAAAACTTTAATCATCTTATTTCTGAGGAGGTTCTTATGAAGTGCCATCGATGCGGAGGCATTATGATCTACGAGAAGTTCTACGGGATATGTGAACATTTTTTTGGATGGAGATGCATTTCTTGCGGAGAGATTTTTGACCAGGTGATCTTGGAGAACCGACATAATCAGAAGCGGTAATATTCTCGCTTGCCTTGACGATTCAAACCACTGCCCCTTCTGACATCCGGAACGAAAAGGTCAAGAACTTCCTCTCTTTACAAAAGATTTCAGCTCTCTGCTCTCCACTTCCTCGGGATGACGAATCGTCCTGCCCGCTCACTCCTTGACGAATTCGTACCCTTTTATTAAGAAGAGCATAAAGATGATGTCTTTGGGTTGATCCTTGACCGGATTATCGGCGAAAATGGAATCCCTGTCAATTCAAATTTGAGATGGCAATGCAATTCAGACACTATAGAGGTCCGCATTCGTGTAAGGAGGCCGGTTTGGGGTTAGAAGGTTCTCAATGGTGGGTCAACAAGTCAAAGGCACGACGCTGGGGATTTTAGGAAGGGCGTTTCAAAGTCGGCAGACAGTTTTAATGGAGGCAACGAGAAGAATCGACGATGGCAGAGCGATTATTCCCTCTATCTTTTACGAGGTAAACGTTGAGCGGTGATCACTGTTGGCGGTAGAGGTAAAACCTCTATGGGGGTCGAGGATTCTGCATCAGTCCGTTCAACTCACGACCGATACGTCGGCATTTGTCTGCGATCTTTTTGCGTGCTTCCTCATGAAGCATCACCACAAATCCGATAAGTTCGAACGGTCTGAATAGACCGTAGTAGGTCTGGTAGTAGACAATGATGTGGTTATCGGAAGGCAGAAGCTGTTGACGGATACGAGGGAGCGTCTTTTGGTTCAGCTCCTTGCGTCCTCGCTTCAGCAGGTAAAGTTGAAGAAGATTATAGGCCAGCATAATAAAGACGACTTGATTGATGACCACGGAGAAGGCACGAGAGGTGAAATGGGTCAAGTCGCTAAAACACTTGAGCTGACGATACCGCTCTTCCGTCGAGGGACGCAGATGGTACTCCTGCTGGGTCTGGCTTGGATCCCGTACCTCTTTGGTGTCGATTAAGAACCAGATCTCCTGATGACCATCGGCATAGTGTTCCCGGTTGGCCACCACGGTGAGAGGTACGGTGCAGGAGGACCAACTCCGAAACTCGCCAATGGCAGCCGCCTCTTTTTTGATCAAGACCTCTTCGGGCGGTGGGGGCGGCTGTTGTTGTTTTAACTGACGGAGTTTCTCCTGCCGCTTTTTTTCTCGTTTGCGGATGGCCTTGGGCCTGAGGTGAATCGATTCCTTGACCTCCTCTCTCGGCGGTTTGCACTCCACCCACGCAACGTCCGGCTCTTGGAACAGAGCCATCGCATCGACATAGAGATCCATGTTTTGACGAATCGGGATGAGAATATCAATGTCGTATTTCTTCTTGCAGACGGAGATCGCCTTCCCATCCAAGAAACCCCGATCCAGGATGAGTCTCTTCATGACCCCTTTACCCACCGTCTCCACAAACCGTTTCACCAAAGCATAAAGCACAGGAGATTCGTGGTCCTTGCCCGAAACCACCTTCACCGCCACAAAGAGGAAGAAGTCCAACGCCCGGTTCGTGTGCAGCAACGTCACCATCTTATAGCACCGCCGCCACTGGCAGCGGATCTTCTGTCCATCGGTCATCTTGTGGTATTGCCCCTCGGAAACGGGATGATCGTGTTCGTCAAACAGAAGCTTCACGGAGCCTTCATAGCGGGGGTTGTCCGGAACAAACAAGTAGGAGGCATCCCCGATGAAAAGGCCTCCTGGATCAAAGGCACGTTGGCGCTGAAACACCCGAACCCCATCCTGCCCAAACCATCTCATCAAGGCTTGGCCTTCGGTGTCCTTGGCGACCTTGCGCAAATAATCCGGATCACAGGGGGTCTCCCGGTCGTAGTGATTCTTCTGGTTAAACCCCTCACAGAAGATCGTCGTCTCCCCTGTCTTAGGATGAACCACCTTGCGGCCCGCCTTGGGCCCAAAGGCCTGAAGCATCCCTCCAGAACGAACCACCAGGGGAAACGCATCAAAAGCGTGCACCCCGTGAAGCCGCATGGACAGATTGCTGGCTACATAAAACCAGAAGGGCACATCCTCTTTCTTCCGCGGCGTAGGATAACTCTCTGCCAGTTGATCGAGTATCGCTCGGGCTTTGATGAAACGGAAAAAATCGGCCTCGAACACTTCGCTGGCCGCTTCCATATAGTCAAACTCTCCATTCCCCAGCGCCTCCAAAACGAAGGGCTTGTTCTCCTCAAAAATCACGAGGTCCATCCCGCTTCACCCTTCCCGGACGCTTGTTGCTCGATGAAGACCATTCCTCCCGACGCATCCCCTCCATCTGATCCATCACCTGCAGCATCTTCCGATAAATCTCTCCCAGTCGGGCCCGAACCCGCCGAAGCTCCTGATAACGTCCTACCTTCACTTGAACCTCAACAAGAAATCCATGGGGGATCACCTGTAATCTCGTCTTCCCTCCCTCGCTGGCACTGACCACCATGCGCGCATGAAGCTCCCCACGAGCGCATTTACACCCCGACTTTCCACATCGGCGCTTCAGTTCATAGACCGTCCCTTTGATCACTGGCCGGTCAGAAAAAAAAGGTTCGACAAGTCCCTTGATCGCGTCGGTCAGGTGAAGAAGGGACTGTCGAAGTCGACTCAACTTCTCTCGGTCTATTTTACTCTGTATGCCCATATATTAATAACATACAGATTTTAAAACAAAAGTCAAGAAAAAAGTGAAGCTCCCCAAAAATTTCTTTCAAGGGAAACGGAGGCAAATCTCCTAGCCCCCCCAAATAGCGATTTATAGCGGGGTCACGTGGGGCCGGAGGAATCCGCCTGGTTGGAATTCCCTACTGTCTGAATTGCAGTGAGATGGCATCTGATCACGGCTTTATCTCTTTTGAAACTGAATGAGTAAACCCAAAGCCAGGACAATAGGCAGAGTGTTTTCCTGCACCGCCAGCCACAATGATCATGAAGTCCTCTTCCTTAGGTACGACGGGGATAAGAGCTTCGTCAGGAAATTGAGAGAAGAGACCTTCCTGATGCTCTTTGGAAAATGATGCCTTAGGAATTCGGGCTTTCCTATGAAGGAGACGTTTGACTTCCTGCTTGGAGAAACCACTCTCTGCAATGGTTCTGGCATGCTCAGGTCCGATCACGATCAGAGAGTCGCCTCTTTGATAGAGAATGTTATTATTGCCTTGAGTGGCAATCGTTCCAGCAAAGGTGGTCAGAATGCCCTCTGCATCGATACTATTATGGTCATTGATGTTATGCGGGTTTTCAACGCCGCAGACGGTGACGGTGCTCGACCATTTATCAAAACCCTTCTCCACCTGAAGGGGTTCCCAGGGATTTGATTCTTCATTTTCTGAAATACAGGAGGAATATTTGCTGGGCTGTCCATGGGTTGCTCGGTCAAGTTTGCCCGGTATTGCTCCACCTGTATTGGTCAGCACCAGTCTGATGGCACGGCCAATCGTGGCATTGGCTCGATTACCCTGTCCGAAAACATTACATCCTGAGTTCATCTTAAGCCTGTTTCGAACGGGTCCATTTACAATAATGAGTGGGGCCACAGGGTGGGTTGTGCACTGTATCCAGTGAAGATTGAATTGTTTATCTAAGAGGGCTTCAACAGAGGATAGAATGACTGGCATGTATTCAGGAAGACACCCCGCCATCACAGCGTTAATGGCAATTTTTTCTACGGTAGCCTCCCCTCCACCAGGAGGGACGATGCCCAATGAGTCCTCTGGTTTTCTTCGGGTTCCGGTAAGCATTTTCATGACCCGATCTTCGGTTGGTAAAATTATAGGAAGTCCATCCGTCCAACCCTTTTGGTAATAGAACTCATTGATTTCCTCCATGTTTTCATGAATTTCGATTTTTTCTGAAGCCATCTCCGCTGAATGAGCCAACATCTCTCCTCCCTTAACTTAAACTGAGAAGCTGAGACGGGTTAACCTTGACGAATGGATGACACTGAACGGTTCGAAATACGAACGGAGGGAACTCCTCGAGTCCCTCTCAAATTAAAATTGCTTTTTACTTTCTTCGGACAATTCCTCCGAGGACATAGTTAAAATCCTTACCATATCCTCGAAAGCGTTATCCGCCTTCCTTCTCACTTGATCCAAGTCGATGCCCCCAATGGGATGGGGGACACTGACTATCGCCAGATGAGGGAAATCTCTTTCCCGAGCTGTTTCTCTTCCAAGAGAAGCAAATTCATAAGTACAAACGGTTGCGGTGGGAACTCCTTTTTTTTCAAACTCAATCGCGTTGTGGATACACCACAACGTGCATCCCCCTCAATCGCCCACACCCACAATGACAAAATCGCACCTCTCGGCAAATTCATTCAATCTGTTCTCAGCAATGGAAGCACCAAGTTGATGATGGAGTTTCAAGGTCTGTTTCAAATGAAAGCGTTCTGCCAAAAGATCACCAAAGCGGTTCAAAAGGACCTCCCCTCCAGGCTTGTCATTCCAAACAATCCCCATCACCTTATCTGCCAGACTCATGGGGCGCTCTGCCATCTCCGACTCCCTGAACCTTTTCTTCGAAGTCGGATCAAAAACTTTGATCATTTTAGTCACCACCGTTGTCTCCTCCCATTCCGAAAACGGATGGAATTCGCCCTTTTTCTTTTCTCAAATCAGTTCTCGAAGCTTTCTTTTCAGGATCTTGCCCACAGGTGTCTTGGGCAATTGATCTATAAAGCGCACCTCACGGATACGTTTATAAGGAGCGATCCTCTCATGACAGAATTCGATGAGTTCCTCGGGAGTCGTTTTTTGTCCGTCCTTGAGGACCACGAAAGCAAGGGGTATTTCCCCTGCAATGGTATCGGGTTTTCCGACGATCGAGCACTCGCGAACAGCATGATGCTGCAAGAGCAGATCCTCGAGTTCAGCGGGAAAGACGCCATAGCCTTTATACTTGATCATATCTTTAAAGCGTTCAACAAAGTGAAAGTAGCCCTCTTCATCCATGGCGACAATATCTCCTGTGTGGAGCCACCCCTTCTCAAGGGTTCTTTCTGTTTCCTCAGGCCTCTTCCAATAACCCTTCATCACCTGAGGTCCCCTAACCAGCAACTCCCCTTCTTTTCCCGGTGGCAAGGCATTCCCTTGGTCAACGTGAACCACTCTCGCCTGGGTGTCCATGATGGGAATGCCAATGGTCCCAACCTTCACCCGATGAAGAGGGTTGTTCATACATTCCGGAGACGCTTCTGTCAGGCCGTATCCAGGAACCAAAGGTACCCCAGTGATCCTTTCCCATTCATTCTTCACTTCACTCAAAACGGGCATCCCTCCTGCCTTCACATACCGAAGCGAAGAGAGGTCATACTTGCGGATGGAAGGATGGTTGATGAAGATCTGCCAAAGAGAAGTGACACCGTAAAAGATCGTGATCCGTTCCCTCTGAATGAGTTCCAGGCATTCCTCCGGTTCGAAATGAGACATGATGTATACGGTTGCTCCGACATAAAAGACTGAATTGATGCAAACGGTTGGCCCCCAAGTATGATAGAAAGGCGTCACGCCCATGACCTCATCGTTCTCGGTCCATGCAAACCACTGGGCATTCATAATGGCATTCGAGACCAAGTTGAAATGGGTCATCATGGCCCCCTTGGGGACGCCTGTTGTTCCGCCCGTGTATTGAATGACAGCCACATCTTCCTTCGGCTGAATGGCCACCTTAGGAGGGCGGGGTGGATGTTGAGAGAGGATCTCTTTGAACAGTAAGGCTTCTGGAATGGTCCGGTCTCCAACGGAGATAAATCTTTTTAGACAAGTACGACCGATCAGGGGCTCGATGTTGGGGTGAAGGGCATCGAGAAAGACGATCGTTTCAGCACCCGAATCATTCGCTTGATAGGCCAATTCCATTTCTTTGAACATGGGGCTCGCCGTAATGACAATTCCCCCAGCTTTCAGGATGCCATAATAGATAATGATAAATTCAGGGCTATTTCTGAGATAGACGATGACGCGGTCTCCCTTGCGGACGCCCATTGCATGGATGGCGCAGGCAAATCGGTCAGAAAGATCCTCCAGTTCCCGAAACGTGAGGCGATTCCCTTCGTAGAAAGTTGCTACCTTTTCACCGAAGGTTCTGGCAGCATTTGAGAGAATTGCAAAGACAGGGATCTCAGGATAAGAGATCGTTTTTGGAACGTTTTCAGGCCAAAAGGCCATCCATAAAGGCTCAGTCAATTCTGATCTCATTTTCTTCTTTCAACTCCAAATATAGGTTTTTATGAATCACAGAATCTCATTGAATATCCCTAAATTGACCTGGGATCTTGATACGAGGCCGATTTGCCTTTTTTACTCCCAACGCGTCATCTCCGATGATGAGGCGCATGATATTGGCTGTCCCTTCACCAATTTGATAGAGCTTTGAGTCACGGTAATATTTCTCCACAGGGAGATCTAAAGAATACCCCATCCCTCCATGGATTTCCATGGCCCAACCCGCAGCACGCACGGCGGCCTCCCCAGCAAAATACTTGGCAATGGCGATCTCCCTCGTAAAGGGCCGTCCCTGATCGTTCAGCCAAGCCGCGGACCGGACCAAGAGACGAGATGCTTCCGTATAGGTCACCATATCTGCAATGATCTGTTTGACCATCTGATAATCCCGAATGGGGCGTCCAAACTGAACACGTTCTTTTGCATACTTCACTGAGGCGTTAAGGCATGCCTGACAAATTCCTAAAGCTCCGCTACTGACACTGATTCGACCTCTGTCCAGAGCCGTCATGGCCACCTTAAAACCGCCCCCCCACTCACCTAAGAGGTTCTCTTTGGGCGCCACGACGTCGTCAAGAAAGACTTCTGCAATCGGTGAGGATTTATCTCCCAGCTTGGGAATCTCCTTGGGTTGCCAGCCGGCCTGATCCGTCTCAACGACAATGGCACAGAGCCCTTTATGCTTGAGAGATCGGTTGAAAGTACAATAGACGACAGCGTAATCAGCCACTGTCCCATTAGAAATCCATGTTTTGATTCCGTTGATCAGGTAATGATCTCCCTTCTCTACAACCTCCGTCTCGATCGCTGCAATGTCTGATCCGGCATTCGGTTCCGAGAAACAGGTACAGCCTAATTTTTCGGCGGTGACGAGGGCCTTGACGTATTTCGTTCGTACCACATCGCTGCCCCATTCCATGATCGTATAAGGTACAGTAAGAGCTTGAAGGTTGAAAAGGCTGCGCAAGCCCGAATCGTACGTAGAAACCTGCTCACAGACGATGGAATGGGCGAGGAAACCCAATTCCGACCCTCCCATACCAACGGGAAATGCACAGCCAAAAAAGCCTAAGGAACCCATCTTCCTCACCAGTTCTCGATCGAACTCTTCTTTTTTCAAATGGGGAGCAATTTCTTTTGCAGCAAAATCTTTGACTGCCTGCACCATGACCCTCTGTTCCTCTGTTAAATCAAAATCCATAGAATTACCTCGCCTTCCTTATCGCCTATGCCCACCCATTCAAAAAGTTCTATCGTATAAGTAGTGAGCCTTTTTTTATTTCAGGGAAGTGGACATTAGACTATTCAAGACTCATGAATTTATCGAGGCCGATAAAACGCTCGATGACAAAGACTAAAATGACAGTACAGGCGATCAGCATCGCGGACATGGCGGCAATGGTGGGATCGTCCATGGCCCGCACATACTCCAAGGCTTCCACGGATAATGTGGTGGTGCCGATACTGGTCAGAAAGATCACAACAGTGACATTGTCAAGCACTGTGACAAAGACAAAGATGAACCCGCTCAGAATTCCTGGCTTTAATTGCGGGAGTACAATCTTAAAAAAACTGGTCCACCGACTGGCCCCCAGGTTGATGGCAGCCTCTTCAATAACTGGGTTCAACCCGTGCATATTGGCACTGACCGTCCGGATGGGAAATGGCAGAGAAAATAGCGTGAGGCCGAGGGCAAGGTTAATAAAACTCCATTTCAATCCGACGGTCCCAAAAAACGTCATGAGCGCCAAGCCGGTCACCACCCCTGGAATGATGAGAGGTGAAAGAAAAAAGGCGTTCAGGAGTTGGGCTCCCCGGAAACGTCCACGGACCACCGCATAGGCAGCACCAATCCCAATGGCATTTGTTACAGGGGTGACCACTGCGGCAAGACCGAGGCTGATCCCGATGGCGTGCCTGAAATTCTCCAGACCGAAGAAGTTCTTATACCAGTGAAGTGAAACTCCCTTGGGGGGATAAGTGATATAAGCGGTACTATTAAAGGAATAAAAAATGACAAAGATGACAGGAATGATAAGAAACCCCACCACCAGGGCTGCGAACAGACCGACGAAATTGCCAATCCCACCGGGTTCACGAAAAATCTTCATCGAAGAGCTGCGCTCAGCCATAGATTCTCCGAACCAAACGCTGTAGGTACGTAAAAGAAGCTACGGTCAATACAGAAACGATCAGCAAGAGGGTGGCGAGTGTGGCGGCTAAGGGAAAATCAAAGGAAACAAAAATGGATTCAAAGATTACGTTCGCCATCATATTCACTCTGCCTCCCCCCAACAACATGGGGAACAGGAAAGAGCTCAGGGCAATGGCATAGGTAAGGGAGACGGCATCGACCATTCCCGGCAGAGTCAAAGGAAGCATGACCCGAAGGAACACGTTTGGTTTAGAAGCACCCAGGTTCACCGCTGCCTCCTCTAAAGCACGGGGCACATTTCGAATAGGGCCTACGAGAGAGAGGGTTGTAAAGGGGAGCAGAAAATGGATCAAACTGGTGATGACCCCAAACCGATTGTATATCAAACGCAATGGACTTTCGATGAAACCCAGGCCAAGTAGACCGGAATTCACCAAACCTCTGTTTCCCAAAATCACCATCCAGGCATAAGCGCGCGTGAGGCCACCGGAAAGGAATGGAACGATCAAGGAGATCAGGATGATGTGCCGGATCCGTGTGGAGCTGCTGCGAGCCAGACAATAAGCTAAGGGGTAGGCAAGGAGAAGGCTGCCCATCGTCATTTGTGCAGAGAGGTAAAGGGTGTTGAAAAGGAAAGAAGGGTAGAGAGGATCGGAAAAGAAACGCCGGTAATTATTAAGAGTCAAGGCACCACCCCACGCTGCCTTGCCTGAAACGGATTGATGGAAGCTTACAGAGATGAATGAGGAATAACTGGCGGCGAAGAGAGCCAAGATGACAAGACCCGGAAGCAGCAGCATCATGATGGATGTGCGAGGCAGGAGAGCAAAATCTTCCTCCAGCAATTTGATAAACTGCGTTCCGGATCCTTTTTGCTCTTCGATAGACATGACGGCCTTGCCCATCCCCTCTCCCTGAAAGGCGCCATTATTTTTCAAGGATGGTGCAGTGCTCTCCTTTCAATTCGATGAGGAGAGGGTCACCTGCCCGATACATGGTCGAACGATCCAACCGTTGAGTCTCGACTACCAGAAGAGGTCCTCCGTTCAGCTTGACCTCGTAAGATACCCGAGAACCCAAGTTTGCAACAAAGGCCACCACTCCTGTAGCCCAAAGGATTGAGGGGAATGTACCGGAGGGACAAGCACATGCCGGATCTCTCAGCGGCTGGCAACCGATCGGAGAAAGTCCGATACATTCTGGCCGAACGGCCACGGTCACATCGGACACATTCGGGTTACAAGTTGCGCGGATCCCTAAACGGAGGTTTTCTCCCAACTCAACAACGGTAAAACCTTCCAAGACTTGACACACTTGTGCAGGGATCAGGTTTGGCGTTCCAAGGAAGCGAGCCACAAAAACGTTCTCTGGCGAATCATAGATCGCTACCGGGGTTCCTTCTTGTTCTACTTTACCGTGATTCATGACGGCAATGCGATCAGAAATGATCAAGGCCTCTGTTTGATCATGGGTGACAAAGAGGGTGGTGATGCCCAATGCTCGCTGTAGCTTCCTCACTTCAATCTGCATCTCATCACGGAGACGCCGGTCAATGGCTCCAAAGGGCTCGTCCAGCAGGAGGACCCTCGGCTGGATGGCAAGGACCCGCGCTAAGGCAACGCGCTGCTGCATTCCGCCGCTCAACTGGCTGGGATAGGCCTCCTTCCATTCGTTGAGGTGAACAAGCTCCAAAACATCCGTCACCCTCTTCTCGATGGTCTGCTTACCCATATGATGCATGCGCAAGCCGAAGGCCACATTGTCATAGACCGTCATGTGGGGGAAAAGTGCAAAACTCTGAAAGACTAAACCGACATTACGCTTCGAGGCCGGGATATCATTAATGCACTTCCCCCCCAACCAGACCCCCCCTTTTGAAGGACGGACAAACCCTGCCAGGATGCGCAACAGGGTGGTCTTTCCACAACCACTGGGCCCCAGCAGGGTCAACAGTTCTCCTCTCCGGATAGAGAGGGAGACATTTCTGAGTACTTCGTTGGGCCCGTAAGACTTGCTGATGTCCCTAAATTCAACATCTATTATATCCACATCCACCATATCTTTTTCTTCACTTCGTAGCAATCTCGCGATTCCACCGTTCTACCCAAGAGCCAATGTTCTTATTAATGACAGCCGTGTCAAAGCTGATGGTATCTGCTGGATTGGGAACCGCGCCCTCCAACTCTTTTGCAGGCGGAACCTTCTTATTGACCGGAACCATCTTCAAAGGAGTAACCCCTGCTTCCTGGGCCTCATAGGTGACCATAAATTTAATAAACTCGGCAGCCAACTCCTCCTTCCCGCCTTTCACGATTGTCATCACATCAAACATGATCGGCGTCGGCTTTGGGCTCACCACTTTGACTGGTATATTCTGCTGGACGAGGTAAGCCATGTAAGAAGGCGGGCCGATAGCGACTGCCACCTCACCCTGGGCAAGGATCTTACGGGCCGTGGCATCGGAGTCGTAGATCGTGACGACGTTGGGAAGGATTGCCTTCACTTTCTGGAACCCTGGGGTAATATTATTCTCGTTCCCGCCATTCAGGTAAGCACACAGGACCAAAAAATAGGCTTGAAAAAAACTGGCACTCGTGATCCCTACCTTGCCCTTAAAGGCTGGATCCCAGAGGTCCTCCCAGCTTTTGGGCGGTCTAGGGACGAGATCAGGACGATAAATAATGCTGAAGGGATAATAGTAGAAGCCAACGAATTTTTTTGCGATGGCCCCGTTAACCAGGTCTGCTTTGTTCGTGACCGTCGATTCCGGGATTTCAGCTAATAGGTCGGGGTCAGCACGATCAACTGTTGAGGAAATAGTAAACAAGACGTCAACAGAGGGCTTCCCTTTCATCGATTGAAGCTTGACCAGGCCTTCGGCCGCATTCGTCTGAGTCATATGCTTGACCTTCACACCGTATTCCTTCTCAAATTTCTCGGCGGCGAACTTCACTCCATAATTCCATGTCGTGCCCCAGATCAGGACCGTTAGTTCCTGTCCCTTAAACTTGTCCGTGGCTGCTCCGGCAACCCGTGGAAGGCTGAAAAAGCCCATTGCAAAGGCACAAATCAAGATTCCAACAAAGCATCTTTTAACTAAATTTTTCATCATTTTCTCACCTCTCTTTGAGAAGATCATTTAGAAACTTTAGCCGTCTAATAGCCTCCCATTCCCCTCCGACTGCGCTCAATCAAAAGGGCTCCTGTACTCGTTGATGGTGGAGAACTAAAGGCCTCTCCTACCTTTTTACGTACTCCCATTTCACCCCCTTTCATTAAAATTGTAAAGTGCGGATCCCTGCTGTCTTGGCTGTCTCGATCGCTGCATCATATCCGGCATCGGCATATCGTAGAACGCCCAATCCTGTTTCAGCGTTCAACGTCCGCTCGGCCCGGCGACCTCCAGCCTCCGTCCCATCGGCGATGACGGTTGTCCCACAGCTCATCCCATGGCCGGCCCTTCCGCCAGCCGTCGAATGGATGGTCACCAGATCGGCTCGACAGGCAACACTCAGGAGTGCATTCAACAACGGCCAATCTGCCACCGCATCACTGCCATCCAACATATTCTCCGTTTCCCGATAAGGCATCGCAACCGAAGCAGCGTCAAGATGATCCCGGGTAAAAGCGACGGGGCCGTGCAGCGTTCCGTCATGAACCATTTTATTGACGATCAAGCCAAGCCGACTCCGCTGACCATGTTTGAGCCAGCAAATCCGAGCAGGAAGCCCTTGGAATTGAATGTATTTCCGTGCCATCCCGATCCAATGGCTCGCGTACGGGTCTTCGGCAAATTCTTCTAAGATCACCTCGTCGATGGCATCGATGTCCGCCGGGTCGCCAGAGATGGCCACCCAACGAAAAGGACCACGGCCCTCACAAAAAAGAGGTCTGATGAAACGAGGCATAAAGCCAGGGATGTCGAAAGCGCCCTTGACCCCAGCGGTCACCGCCTGAGCCCGGATGTTGTTGCCATATTCAAAAGCCATCGCCCCTTTTTTCTGGAATTCCAGCATGACCTCCACATGTCTCCCAATGGATTCAAATACACGCTGAAGGTAGGTCTTCTGGTCACTCTTCCGTAATTCGGCCGCCTCGGCGATCGAGAGGCCTGCCGGAATATATCCGTAGAGCGTATCACTGGCTGAAGTTTGATCCGTGATGATGTCAGGGATCACATGGCGACGCAGTAGCTCCGGCAAGACCTCTGCCGTATTGCCGACCAGGCCGACGGACAGAGGCTCTTTTAAGGCCAGGGCCCTGTTGCAAAGGGCGAGGGCTTCGTCCAGCTTGTAGGAGATCTTATCGCAGTACCCTGTATCGATCCGGCGCCTTATTTTCTGTTCATCAATCTCGATGACCAGAGCAACGCCACCATTCATTGTTACAGAAAGTGGCTGGGCCCCTCCCATGCCCCCGCAGCCGCCCGTGATGACCAGTCGTCCCGCTAACGTCCCACCGAAGGCTTCCCGAGCAGCGGCAGCAAAGGTCACATAGGTTCCCTGCACGATTCCCTGGGTTCCGATGTACTGCCAACCTCCAGCAGTGAATCCAGCAGGCATTGTGAGGCCGCGGCGATCCAACTCATAAAATACCTCGGGCACGGCCCATCGCCCTACCAGATTTGCATTCGCCATGACGACGAGGGGAGCTTCGGGATGAGTAGGAAAGATTCCAATGGGCTTTCCCGATTGCATGACGAGGGTCTCCCCTTCCTCTAAGATCTGGAGGGCATGGACGATCTTGTCAAAACAATCCCAGTTTCGGGCTGCACGGGCGGTAGCAGCGTAGACGACCAGATCCTCGGGCCGCTCACCAACTTCGAGGACGTTTTCCAACATGCGGAGCAACGATTCTTGGCGCCACCCTTTGCATCGCAGTCTTGCCCCTTTATTCACGCGAATCTTTCGTGTCATCTTCTCTTTCCTTTCCGTGCCTAAGGCAAACGATCAAGAACGAATATCTCTGCTTCTGGCCGCTCTCCACCCGGTATCGAACACGTTAAAGTTCAGGGGATAGATATGCTCGAACCTTGCTACATTCCTAACTTCGTGTCAACCGCACAACGATCAGGAGGATTTGTGACTAATCCTCTTTTATTAACGTGATCAAACCCTGATCTGCATTCACCTTCACGTAACTGTCATTTTGAACGTTCTGATAAAACTTTTCTTCCACCCGATCTACAAGGGGGAGATTCCAAATGACCGCACCCGCCACCAAGACGGGGTCTGGATTTCGGACAATCATGGCCTTGGGAGCTGTTCCTTTCTTGGTCAGGTTGTGAAGACCCGCACCTTGAGCTACAGAGCTTCCCTTTCCGGCTGGGAAGATTAAGATCTTGTTCGCCACGCTCCGCCCCTCCAAGGCATGATCCTTCTCCATCACGTTGCCCGTATCTGGATGAGCGAGATAAAAGCAGATATCATCCATCGAAATCAGGACTCTCCCTTCGCCTGTACCGCCCGAAATTTTGTGGCATTTGAATGAAAGAACCTGTTTTTCACCCATTAGCAACCCCCTCTCAGAGCGGCTTCAATACATTCAAACCTTCTTTTGAGAATGAACTGAATCCCTCTCGGCAAATCGTAGTAAGCGGCTTTGAAACTATCGGTGATTCCAACTTTTCCTCTATAAAACCGCTCCCAGCAAATCATGTCGGAACACGTTCCAGCGATCAGATGTCCTCCTGCCCTATTGATGATCTCAAGATATCCCATGCGCTTTGCGAGTTCCTTTGTATAAAAAGAAGTCATCACCCAGAAGTCAACACCTTTGGAAATCGTTTTCCCCTCTAACAGGCGAGCGACATCTCGAACCTGGTTCAGGTTATAGTGGGGACACCCAAACATGACAAAATCGATCTTGCCCTCGCCATAGGAGGTGACTTGTTGCATTTTCTTTAGATCGGTATCCGACACGGTCACTTCTTTCTTGGGAGATTCTCCACCCAGAGCTGCTTCCAGGTTCGGTGCTTCTGAAGTCAATCCGACAAGATGGTACATCGCAACGGCGCCACTGGTAGCCAATTCGGCACCGAGGCTCGTTAACTCCTCGGGAGAAGGACGAAGAGAAGACATGCCCGTGAAAACAGGAATGCTCGCACCCACTTCCTTTCCAACCTTATAGCCCAAGCAGTGATAATCAAAATCGTTTCTTAGCGTTGCCTCCACGTTGACTAAAACTTCCCCCCTCCTGTTCTTCTCCAGGAGCAGGCCATACCACGGAACTCTCCCAATAACCGCTGCAGCCAGTGCGCTATTGGCGGACTCGCGGTGACTCCTCGCCCCGCAAACAGAGTTGACATACGGTGTCGCGCTCGATTCTGAAAATGCGATGATCTCGCCAACGTGGGGGACATTATCCCCCAGGTATGGGGTACAGCACTCACTCGGAATGATCCCTATTTTTTTGCGGGCCTCCCTTGCTCTGACCGTAGGCCTCACGTCTTCTTCGAAGACCGGTTTACCTATGCTTTTCAAGTAATCGGCATCCCACGTGGGATTACATGTTGTGGGTACCTGACAACGGGCACCCATTTCCGCAAGGAGTTCCAAGAACCAGACGCTTGACTCGGAGGCACCAAAGGCTTCATGAGCTCGATGGATCCTCACCATCCGCTCGGCATCAAAGGCCTCCCCCAAGGCAACTTGGATCTTCATTGCGTAGGCCATTGCCTCCCCAAATTTCCCCTCTAACATTTGTTGCTCATCATCGGTCAGATACAATTTGTTTTCTCCTTTTCTCTACGTACCAGTCCCTTCCTGCTTTGATTGCTTTGAGATTTTCTTCGAGAAGGCTGCCCTTGCCTTTTTTCTTCATCTCCTTCGTTAGCGCTTCCTCAATCATATCCACATTTAGGTTGGTATCCATTTCTGCAAAAATTCCCATCGCGATCATATTGTGATACTTCTCCGGTCCTAAATTTCCAAAGGGGACAGAGATGAGCTGAAATTCTTTACCAAAAGAAGAAACGATTGCCGCCGTTTTCTCCGACTCCGCGCAGATCAAGACCCCGCCCTCCTTTACTTTGGACCCATACTTTTTCAGGGAGGCCTCATTTAATGTCACCACGAAGTCAGCATTTTCCACCGCCGGATCATGAATCTCTTCATCGGAGATGACAACCCCGCACTTGACCTCTCCGCCCCTCATGGCTGCGCCGTAAGAAGGAATGGAGATCACCTTCTTCCCTTTTTGGGCAGCAATGAGACTGATCATCGTCCCGAAGAACAAGACTCCTTGTCCGCCTGCACCAGCTACCAATATTTCCTCCCTACCCATTACCCGCCCCCTTGCTCATATCCTTCTTCACACCTAAAGGATACTCTTTCATCACTTCTTGCTCCAGCCTCTTCACTGCTTCCTTTGGAGACAGGTGCCAGTTGGTCGGACAAACCCCTAATACTTCAACCGAATTGAACCCATGGCCCTCCATTTGGAGTTGTATCGCTTTAACAATCGATGCCCGACATCGATCCTTGTTGGTCCTGGAATTGACTGCTTCCCGGGTGATGAAATAAGATCTCTCGATGCTCGCCAGCATTTCTGAGACATGCAAGGGGTTTCCTGCATCCTCTCTATTCCTTCCTCCCGTTGTTGTGCTCGTTGCCTGTCCTAAAAGGGTTGTGACGGACATTTGACCACCCGTCATTGCATAAAGACCGTTGTTCACCCATATCGTAGAAATCTTCTCCCCTCTCGCCGCGGTGTGAACCGCCTCAGCAATCCCGATCGATGCAAAATCTCCATCCCCTTGATAGGTGATCACGATTTTATCCGGGAGACACCGCTTGACTGCCGTGGCCAGAGAAAGGGCTCTTCCATGGGGACCGCTCACGGCATCGACATTCAGGTAATTGATAATCTGTTCTGAGCATCCGACTGGACCAACTAATATTAATTTGTCCCGTATCTCAAGCTCTTCGATGATCTCTGCAAGCATTCGAGTTAAGATATCATGAGTACAGCCAGTTCCTGCACAATATTGAAAGGGAACATCGAAGAGCACGCTGCTTCTATCTTTACCCAATTCGCTACCCTCCTGCTGGGTCAATGGTTTTGCGAACCTGCACCATGACCTCGTCGCTCGTAGGGACGATCCCTCCTACCCGTCCATAAAATTCAATGTCCTTGAGATTGGCCGCGGCGATCCTTACATCATCGATCATCTGCCCAGGGCTCATCTCCACCACCAGGAGCTTCTTCGTCTTCTGCGCAGCCTTTTTCAACTCTTCATAGGGAAAAGGATATAAAGTAATGGGTCTAAACAGACTCGTCCGGATCCCCTCTTGGGAGGCTTTTAAGACGACCGATTTGCAAACCCTAGCCATGGTGCCAAAGGCCACGATGAGGAGATCGTCCATCCTGTCGCCCCATAATTCGAATCGTTCTTCCTCTCTCCTGATTTTCTCATACTTCTCCTGGAGTTTTAGGTTGAGTTTTTCTCCACTGAAAAATTCAGGAAATTTATTCCTCGGCCGGTTGAATGCACCGGTCAAAGCCCAGGGAGGGGGAGGGGGAAGCTCTTGGAGGGGCGGTGGAAGGTGAACGAGTTCGTAGGCCTGACCCAACATCGCATCGGTCAACATCAATACGGGGATTCGATACCTTTCGGCAAGCTCAAAAGCGGGAAGAACCATATCCACCATTTCCTGTGCAGTGGAGGGTGCCAATACGATTGTCCGATAGGGACCGTGCCCGCCCCCTCGTGTTGCGAGAAAATAATCGGATTGCGAAGAGCTGATCCCGCCGAGACCTGGACCATCCCGACTAATATCTATAATCACACAAGGGAGCTCTGCCCCACAGATATAAGATATTCCTTCTTGCATCAAACTAATTCCAGGGCCAGAGGAGGCGGTCGCTGCTCGCTTTCCCGTCGCCGCAGCACCATGAACCATGTTGATCGCCGCGATTTCACTCTCCACCTGTAAGAATATGCCCCCCACTTGTGGCATCCTCCACGACATGTACTCAAGGAGCTCAGACACAGGAGTAATGGGATAGCCGCAGTAAAAACGGCAGCCTCCTCGGATGAGTGCCTCTCCCAAAACATGACACCCTTTTGCGAATTGCTCTTCCATCAGTCCATTTTCCTCTTGTCGACCATGCGTATATTGCCTGTCTTAGATTGGTCATCTGTTGCCGTCGGCAAGCTATACGGTTCTACAAAGTTAATTTGTTTGGGAGTGACTCCCAAAACGGCTTGAAAACTGTCTTTTAGACGTTTCGTTAAATCGATCTGCTTTCTTTCATCTTCGAGTAAATTTCGATCACTCACCTCTAAATCGACGACCAGTCGATCAAGCCCTTTTTCATCCGAATCCACGATGCATCGGAAATTGGAACCTGCCTCCTCAAATTTGAACAGAACCTCTTCCACTTGTGAGGGAAAAACTGTAAATCCCCCGATGGAAACACCGTCATCGACTCTCCCTTTGACGCTCCCAATTCTGATATGCGTTCTGCCGCAGCTGCATGGCTCAGGGATGATTTTGGAAAGGTCACCGCTCCGGTACCGGATGATGGGCACCGTTTCTGAGACTAAAAATGTCCAGACCAATTCCCCCTCCTCCCCATCAGGCACCCATTCACCCGTCTTCGGATCGATGCACTCAACGAGGATATGGTCCGTCCAAACATGCATCCCCTCTCGCCTCTCGCATTCACAGGCCATTCCGGGACCGAGGAGTTCTGTCATCCCATACTCATCGTAAGCCATGAGGCCAAACAAAGATTCAAGCTTATTCCGTGTCGATGTGGAAGTGGGTTGTCCGCCAAATATCGCGACCCTTGGATAAGGCTTCTCATGAAAATTCATCCCTTGTTCAGCAGCCAGTTGGGCCATATATGCCATGAATGTAGGGCTGCCCCCAATACAAGCTACTTTTAAATCCTCCATCAATTCGATCTTTTGCTGGGCCCGTCCCAATCCGGTGGGAATGACGCAAGCCCCGATATAGTGCGCTCCGAAATGATATCCAAAGGCTCCCGTGGCCAGTCCATAACCCCCGATTTTTAAAAAATATTCTCCCGGGCGGAGGCCGATAGCCCAGAGATTTCGTCCGTTCCGTTCCGCCCATAGCTTGATATCCTTATTCGTTGCAAAGATGAGCGTAGACTTCCCCGTTGTTCCACTACTTCCATGGATCTGCTTCACCTTTTCTCTTTCAACTAAAAGCAATTTGTCCGGATAAGCTTCGCGAGACTCTTTTTTGCTCATCAAAGGGAGCTTTTGAATGTCTTCCAGTCTTTTTATCTTTACGTTTTGGGCGTTGTGTTTTTCAAGGAAGTCTCTATAAAAAGAACATTGGGTGCGCGCTCGATTGAAAAGGCCTTCTAATCTTTCCACTTGAAGACGGCGCAGTTCTTTTCTTGGCATGCATTCCGCTTTTTCATTGAGATATTTCTCTCCTCTCTTTGCCTTCATTTTGCCTTCCTTTCAATACGACCCACTGGCTCACCGATGGTTAAGTGCTTCGGGGTTAATCATATCTTCTGGAATTTTTCCTTCTAATGCGTCGGCTACTGCTTTGATCGCTCTGGACTTGCATTCCATCCGCGCTTCTTGAGAAACAAAGGCAGAGTGAGGTGTCACAATCACGTTAGGCATCGACAGCAATGGGTTCGTACGATCGGGGGGCTCTTGGGCTAAAACATCCAAGCCTGCACCGGCGATTTCTCGTTTCTTGAGGGCATCAACGAGGGCTAACTCATCGATCACTTCTCCTCGGCAGGTATTGATCAGGTAGGCTGTATCTTTCATCGACTCAAAAACTTCTGCATTAAAGAGATGATATGTCTCTTTGGTCAGAAGCACATGCAGGGAAATGAAATCAGAAGTACGAACCAAGTCGTCGAAACGAACGCACTCAATACCCTGTCCCGACAAATCGGATTCAGAAACATACGGATCATATCCCTTTACGCTCAAGCCAAAGCACCTCGCCTTCCGGGCGACGGCTCTCCCAATCCTCCCCAAACCCAGGATTCCCAAAACCTGTCCTTTAATCCTTGTAAGAGGCCCAATATCAGAGGCTTTCCACAAAGCTTTCCTGGTCATATTCTGGCACTCTGGCAAATGCCGGCTGAGAGCCAGAATCAAAGCCAAAGTATGGTCGGAGACTTCTTCCAAACAGTAACCAGGGACATAGGTGACAATGATTCCATGTCGGGTGGCCGCATCAATATCAACGTGGTTAAATCCCCCTCCTGTAACCGATATGATTTTACAGGAAGCTAATCCTCGAATATCCTCTGCGCTCAATGGGGAAAAGCTGACTTGAAGGAGGATCCCTTTAGCCTGGGGAGCATACTTACCATAATCCTCTCTGTAAGCAGAACTCCGAGTCACCACTAAATTCGTATACCCCTGTTCTTGAAGCATTTCGCGCTCTATCTCATGCGAAGGATTCTCGTCATCCAATCTCCAAATTAAATCATTCCGGGCAGGCCCTTTCCGCTCAGGCGGGGTCGTGCTCATAGACAACTCCTTTACAAATCTTCATCCGTCTTATTTTTATTTATGAAAAAGACTTGTCAGCTCGGTCAAATTGGAGAGCTTCTCCAGTCTCTGAACCCCTTCCATCACTCTTTTTGAATTCTCTAAACGGATGCTCTTCGTGGCAAGTCTCTTGAATTTATCCGTGAATTCACGATCACTCAATGGATTTTGGGGGTCCCCTTTGGGCCGAGTCACTTTCGCTCTATAGAATTTCCCAGAGGTCGTCTCGATTTCTACTTCACAAGGGGCCATCTTCGGGAAATCCTTATCGAGTTCAGGGCTGTGGAGGACTTCAACCCTATCCGCAATAGCTGTAATATCCGGGTCGGATAGCCTTTCTTCCATGATTTGATCCGGGCCCACCTCTCCGTCGGTTACCGCAGCACCGACCAAGAAGGGAATGCTGTACTGGGCAGATTCCATCGTCTTCGGATGGGCCTTATTTAAATGGGTTGCATCAAGAAAAGTTCTGACAGAAATTTTCTTAATCGTCCCTCTTCTCACGTCATGATGCTCTTTCATTAACTGCACGATCCCCTCTATGGCTGGGTGAGTCCATCGACAGCAGGTGTAGGGTTTAAAGTAAACATTATTGATTTCAAAAGACTCCCCATAATCCGGGAGCGAACTTAAAGAAAAGTCAATCGCAGAGGAAACCCCAGTAAATCCTTCTTTTGCCAAGAGGGCTGAATGGATTCCCACGACGGCTCCCCATCCGCTACAAAACTTGGTCATTGGCACGAAACCATTTATTTTGAGATCGTCTGTAACGGGAGCCACTGGAGCCAAAGTGGCACTAATCGCAAGGGCCTGCTCGATTTCTTCTAAATTGAGCCGCAAAAGCTTCGACACCGCAGCCGCTGCACCCACACTTCCCCATCGTCCGCTCCCTAAGCTTGTGGCAGGTGGTAATTTGACCCTAAAAATATGCCCAACGCGAATCCCGACCTCGTAGCCGCAAACGATCGCCTCAAGAAACTCCTGACCCGTATTCTGGTTACTTTCTGCGATGGAGAAGGCTGCTGGAATCACCACGCCTCCTGGATGCCCAACTGCCGCTCGATGACCATCATCGATATCCAAAACCGAGCCCATGGTACCGTGGACAAAGGCAGCATTTTGGCTGAAAACCTTATCATTTGTAGGCCATATTGTCGCTTCTCCGGCCCCCCCTGAGATCCTTGCGATTTTGAGAGAGATTTGACCCGCCTTCGTCTTCGCTCCCCCCAACACAGCCCCCATTAAATCGACAAGGCAGCTTTTTGCTTTTTCGACGGTCCGATCATCGAGTCGATTGAATTTTAGATTTTTCACAAATTCTGCAGATCGTCTCATCCCCTGGTTGATCATAGCGAATCGGATATCACCTCTTTCTCTTCTCCAGCTTCGACAGGTTAGAGAGGATGGCAGGAAAGCACTTCACCGCTTCCTGCATCATTTCTAAACTGATCCTTTCCCTACTCGTGTGCGAATATTTTGACTCGCCTGGAGAAAATCCAACGATCGGTATTCCCTCGTCCGCGAAATATCCACAATCCGTTGCCCCTTGCCACCAACGGATTTCCACCTCCCTCTTGAGAACCGTTCTTACAGCCTCTGCTACGGCCTCAACTTCCGGATGGCCTCTATCCACTGAAAAGGGTAATTTTCTGCGCTTCATCCGTAGGGTAAGGCCTGTGTAAGTCTTTAAATCGTATTCGCTAAGGCGCACCTTCCCATTTTCAGGGAGTATCCTTTCTATCTTGTTGAGAATTTGGGCTTCTGATTCACCCGGGACATCCCGCCAATCTAAAATCAGCGTACACTCGCCGGGTATGACGTTGGAGGTTTCCGTGTCGGTTTTACATATCGTAGGCACCACCGTCGATTTCAGATCAGAATAACTCACCATCTCCAGATCGTCTAATTTCAACAGGAATCTTGCCACATCGTAGAAAGGATTGATACCTTCCCAAGGTCGGGAGGCGTGAGCAGATTTACCCTTGAAAGTGACGATAAATTCTGAGCGCCCCCTCTGCGCAGTGTTGATCATATTGGAGGTCGGTTCACCGTTGATCGCATAATCGATCTCCCTCTTAATATTTTTTTCCAAATACATCGAACCGAGTCCGCCCTTCTCTTCTTGAACCACACCAATGACATAGAGGTTCCCTGTTTCACCCTTCGTCATCCCATATTCCCTGAGCACGGCAGGAATGTAAATTTGAGTTGCGAGGGACCCCTTCATGTCGCCTGCACCTCTTCCATGAATATGGCCTTCAGCAATCGTTCCAGAGAAAGGAGGATACTCCCATCGGCTCTCGTCACCTGGAGGAACAGTGTCCATATGACCCGTAAAACAGATGGAAGGTTTGCTGCGATCCCCTTTTAACAAACCGATAACATTCCCCACCCGGTCTGTCGATACCTCATCGTAACCCAGTTTTTTCATCTCTTCCTGTATTATTCGGGCTACTTCTCCTTCTTGCCCCGACACACTGGGTGTTTGAATCAGCCTCTGACAAAATCGAACAAGATCGTCCCAAAAGGCAAGCCTTTTGGCCACTGTGGCTTCCATCATATAAGAACCTTTTCTCCTGTTTCTCGGAATTCCGCATATCTTGTAAAGTGTCCCTCAAGGTATTTTTGCCTCTCCCATTCATGTACCCGCGTCGAATATTCGTTCCACTCCTCACCTTCTAACCTTAAAAACCTTGGGGTAAGGGGTTTCAGTGCACTATTTATCACCTCATCTTTTTTCAATTCCTCCAAGGCCTCTCCTAAACTTCCTGGAAGGCTTTCGATGCCCCTCTTCAATCTCTCCCCTTCGGTGAGTGCGTAAACGTTTCCTTCAAACGGTGGCGGAGGTGATTCACTCTTAACGATACCATCTAAGCCTGCGCAGATCAGCGCAGCATAGAAGAGATAGTAGTTACACAGGCCATCCGTTGCACGATATTCGAACCGCGTCCCTCTGGGTGGAGAGGCAGGAATTCGGATCAGGGTCGAACGATTATTTCTTGCCCAAGAAATGTAAATCGGAGCTTGATAACCCGGAATCAATCTCTTGTACGAATTCACCGATAGGTTGCTCAGGGCAGTTAGTGCTTTGGCATGCCTGAGAACGCCTGCGATAAAATGCAACGCAAGATCGGAAAGACCGTACTTCCCCTCGCTGGAATGAAATAGGTTTTTTTCCCTTTTCTCATCCATCAGACTGACATGAGTATGCCAACCTGCACCACCTGGGACATTAAATGGTTTCGGCATAAACGTAGCGATGAGGCATCGGTCATTTGCCAATTTCCTAAGAACCAATTTGGCCAATTGCACTTTATCCGATATATCCAAAGCGTTATCATACTCAAGATCGATCTCATGTTTCCCCCGAATTGCTTCGTGATGCTGCTTGATCACTCTGATGCCCATTTGATCCAACGCATGACAAACCTCTTCTCTCAGTTCATGGGCCATGTCCGTAGGGGGTGGAGAAAAATAGGAACCTTGATCATGAAGACGAAGCTCCCCATTATCCCCCCTTTTGATAAGATGGAATTCACATTCGGGAGCCGTAAAAAGGTTTACATTCTCTCCCACTTCCTTTTTCAATTTTCTAATGGCTCTCTTCAGCAGGAACCGCGGAACTTCCTCAAGCTCCTCTGATTTGTTCGCCTGATAGATATCACACATGACCGAGCCCATTGCCCTCCCATTCGTCAGCCAGGGAAGAACCCTGAAACTGCTCATATCGGGTTTTAATAGCAGATCGCTCTCTTCGTGACCTGTGAAGTAAGGATATCCAGATGCACCGATACCATATTTCAACCCTGTCTCGAGTTCTTCCGGACGAACCCATAACGCATAGAGTTTCCCTTGAGCATCGGTAAACTGTAATGCAACAAAGGCAATGCCATTGTCTTTAATCATCTTCAATGCTTCGTTCACATCCATAAGTCATCTCCCTTTTTCATCATTAATCTAAGAGTTTATCCTCGTATTCCACTCTGGAAAGAATTTCATGCCCTGTTTCCGTAACGAGTACTACGTCTTCTTCCCTTACGCCCCCTACCCCAGGCTTGAATATTCCTGGTTCTATTGCAACCACCATACCTGCTTCGAAAAGGTATTCTTCCACTTGTCCTGGATCACCGATGATGGGTAAATCATGACCGCTTAATCCGTGGCCATGGCCGGTGTAGTGAGGATGCTGGTACTTTCTGTAACCTGCTTTGGCAATGACGTCCCGAGCGATGCGATCAATTTTCGAAGTCTTGACCCCTGGTTTTATGGCTTTGACGGCTTGTTGCTCGGCTTCAAATCCAGCTCGATATAATCTTTTTTGTTCTCTTGTTGGGTCTCCCACCATCACATGCCTTGAAAACTCTGAAAGATACCCGAGGTAGTAACATCCCGCATCGATATTCACAATTTCTCCTCGCCCTATAATTTTATTGGATGGTATTCGATCAAGGTAGGCTGCCCGATCCCCTGACATCACAGATGTTTTGAAAGATGTATGGGCGAGCGGTTCAAGCTTCATCAACATTCTTTCCGCCTCCATAGCGACATCAATCTCTCGAACCCCTTCTCTGATTGCAGTCTTTGCGGCAACCACCATGGCCGTGGCCAATCCTGCTGCTCGGCGTATGACCTTTATTTCTTCATTATTCTTTACACTTCTTGCTTTTGTCAGAATCGGCCTTCCACTGACAAACGAAAACCCCTCCTTCAGTTCTTGCCTGATCCTATCCACGAGAGTATAGGGTGAATGTGGGTCGATGGCAAGTTTTCCTCGTTTGATGTCATAGTCTTGTAGAACTTTTTTGACAATCTTCGGCCACAAATCAAATCGTGCTGGCATGGACCTGACGTCTTTGATCCACCAGAAATTTTTTACATCAAAATAGTCTGCAGCACCTGCTAACATAACTGGTTCATCTTCCTTTGCCAACACCATGGCGCCTTGTCTAAAGGGAGAGCTAAAACTATGGTAGTGAGTAGGGTTTAAATATCCGGTGACGTATTGAAAATTATCGGAGTGGTGGACAAACAAAGCATCAACCCCATCCTTCTTCATCAGAGACCGCACTCTCTCTATATTTAATTTAGTTAGCTTCATCCAATCTATTTCTTTCCAGGCCGATGCATCAGACGATATTTGTTCCATTAATATGCCCTCCTTTGGTTAACAAATTTTAGTATTTTTATGATTTAACCGACTTTTTTGAACTCCGACTGCTTACAATCGCCCTTTTCTTTTGCCGAGAAATACCAAGGACCTGAATCCCTATCCGGTTTCTCAATTTCAACATTCGAATATATTGTATACGATACTTTTAAAATATGCTCAATATTTCAAGAGATTATGCGCTCGATGGCTTTGTTGTATGCACTTTAAACGATTCGGTACTTTTTGTCAAGTCAAAAGTAAGAGATTTCTCAAGAAGTCGAGAAATCCCTGATTGCATTCCGGCCTGCCGGAAGGCAAGGATTAGGAATCGATCACACAGATGCAACATGCATTGAAAAATCAGGAAAAAGCGTCTAATCCTCTTTTGAAATCTGCGGAACCAAGAGACTGCCTGGCAATTTTTCAGAGTTCTATTTTGGAGAACTTGACAAAGGGTTTTCAATAAAGTATGTTGTATACAATCTAACGACAATTATCTTAGGTCTCGAAACAATGAGACAATAAATCGCCTATGAAATACACCCTGTTATGTGGGGAGAGAGAGATCGACTACCCTGAACTCCGTCTACCTTCTCATCTGGTTTTTGCGACACGCGGTTGCGTGCTGGTGGCAGAGAAATGAAGCTCTTGAATGAGTTCATCGCTGTATTCAAAGTTCCCCAAGCAGCGGAGCCTTACGCCCAGATGATGGTAAATGAGGAGGAAATGCACCTTCTTGTATGCATGAAAGGCAGGGCTATGACAGCGGTCGAGGTAGCCAATCACATCCGAATGACAAAGGAGGAGACATCCAGCTTATTAGAGAGAGGCTATTCTCGCGGACTGTTGGATAAAAAAGTTGAAAACAAGAGAGTGATTTACTCACCACTCGATTTTTACAGTTTCATTCCTTTTTATGCCAGATTTGGAAATTGGGACGACATCCCGAAGAAAGCCCGCAAGTTGATACACAGATGGCATTATAACGAATTTATAACCAAACGGCGTGTATTGCTTGAGCAGCTCATGAAGGGTCGGCCGGCAAGTGAGTTGGGGAGCTGGACGAATCACACCATCATGCTGCTGAGCGAGGCGGAGCAGGTTATTGATGCTGCTACGGATATCGCCCTCGTGCCTTGCGATTGCCGCCGGCTGGGTCAAAACTGCGAAAGGCCTACTGAGACTTGTATTTGGATGGGCGAGAATGCGACGAAGATTCTCGACCGAGGCCATGGAAAGAGGTTATCCAAAGAGGAAGCCAAAGAAGTGATTCACATGGCAGACAAGAAGGGTCTGATCCACACGGCCCAACATGACTGGCAGACTCGAGGAAAATATAGCCTTTGCAATTGCTGTGCCTGCGACTGCCTTCTTCTCACGTCTGCACAGGAGGCAGGCAGCAAAGGTTTCTGGCCTACGATCAGATACATTGCGAGCCCTGACTGGAAACGTTGTAAGCTCTGCGGGACTTGCGTGGAGCGCTGTCACTTCAATGCCTTCTACCATGACGGTTCCAGAAAAAAGGTCAAGGGAAAAATGAAGGAGGTTGTCAAGTTCGACCCGGAGAAATGCTGGGGTTGCGGTCTGTGTGCGAATACTTGTCCAAGCCAAGCGATCGTAATGATGAACTTGAAAAAGTGATGCATCTTCTTCATGCAATTTCAGTTTGCCCGAGACAGCATTTCTGAAGTCTTTGACTTCGGATGACTGAGACGACAGGAGCCTATGCCATTTAAAAAGGACATCATCAGAGAGTTACGAAATGCGATCGCTAATGAAGAATATGAACCCGGTGAACACCTGACGGAGACTGCTCTTTCTCGGCGATTTAATGTCAGTCGAACACCCATACGAGAAGCGCTGAACCAATTAGAAAAGGAGGGCTTTGTCGAAATTACCCCCAGTGTAGGGGCCAGAGTCGTAACACTTTCACAAAAGAATGTCTCTGATATTTACGATATATTGATCGTCTTAGAGGGGCTTTCGAGTCGCCTCGCTGCCAAGAAACTGTCAGATGAGCAAATTGAGAAATTGGAGGAATATCACTTTCTGATGATGAAAGCCTCGGGTCAAAAGAATGTGGATCTCGTATCTGCATTGAACAATAAGTTCCATTGGCTGATTCAAGAGGCAACCCAAAACTCGTACTTAATCGATTTGGAAGTCAACTATCGTAGGCTAGTGAATCGATTTACACCTATATTTGTTCGCATTCCTGAACAATGGGAAGCAACCCTCAAGGAACATCGACAGATCATCGATGCTTTTAAGGGAAAAAATTCCGCACTGGCCGAATTTGTGACGAAAGAGCACCTGGAAGGTGCCAAACAACGCCTCCTAAAATATCTTAATGAATAAGGACCGACGACGGTAAAAAGGGGCTTTTTGAACACTCTTTGTTTGTGAATCCGTTGCCCCACCTACAGAATGGGCGATTCAACATGTAAGGACCTCAGCGTCAGCCCCGTAAACTCCCTTCTCAAGGAATCGAGATCGTTTAGAATATGATTGAATCATCATCGATCAATCAAGGGTAACAAAATCCCTTCGGTTAAGGCGGAACCCCAATCCTATTCGTGGAGAAGTGGTTCGACGGCATAACAGGTACTTTACTTATGAAATTTTTTTGAAGGGGGTGTCGAATGCAGACCTATGAAGAATCATACAAAGCCTTCTCTTGGGAAGCATTCTGTCGAGAATATTTAGATTGGAATCCCAAAGAAAAATTGAACATCACCCATGAGGCGGTTGATCGCCATGCTCGAGATCCTCGTAAGATCGCCCTGTTCTGTATCCGGAAGGACGGGCAAAGCCAAAAGATCACCTACCGGGAGTTACAAAGACTCACCAACCGATTTGCCAATTTGCTCCGAGGCCTGGGGATCGAGCGAGGTGACAAGGTGGCCCGGCTTCTGCCACGCATTCCCGAAACTTACATCGTCTTTCTTGGGACTTGGAAGGCTGGGAGCGTAGATGTCCCTCTTTATACTGCTTTTGGACCAGAAGCAATTGCTTACCGGGTTCGGGACAGCGGCGTCAAGCTGATCGTAACCGACGCTGAAAACCGCAAAAAATTGACCCAAATCGAAGATCAGTTAGAGGACATAAAAATTTTGGTAGTGTCTTTGGAAAAAGGGGAAGGCCCCCAAAAGGGTGACATGAGTTTTTGGCAAGAGATAAACCAATCATCGGAACGCTTTGAGGCGGTAGCCTGCCGAGAAGATGAGAACGCTGGGATACTCTACAGCTCAGGGACCACTGGTCCTCCGAAAGGGGACGTTACTCCCTGTTCTGCCAACATTCATAAGATGATTATTGCAAATGATGCCCTGGGGTACCAGAAGGCCGATCGATAGGAATTCAAAACCGGGTAACAAGAGAGGATGATCTGACGAAGGAGCTGTAAGTTTGACCGAAATGGAAGATCGCATCGAGGAACTGTATAAGAAGAAGAGGAGGAGTTTCATCCCCATCAAAAAAAGTGCGGTTTCAATTAGAATAAGGCAGAATGAGACATGACGATGCAGAAGATATTCAACCGTGATTTTCTCCTCGTCTTCTCTGCCCAGTTTGCTTTCTCATCTGTATTCTACATCCTTATTCCCACCCTTCCTATCTATCTTTCAAGCTTCGGGGCCAAGGAAGCGGAGATCGGGGTTCTTGTCGGGATCTTCAGCGTCTCTTCCTTAATCCTCCGGCCCTTCGTGGGAAGGGCCCTTTTAAGAATTCCTGAAAAAAAATTTATGGTCGCTGGGGCCCTCCTTTACACCTTTTCCTCCATCGCCTATCTCTTTGCAACCCCCTTTTGGCCTCTTCTGCTCGTGAGGATCCTACAGGGGATCGGATTGGCCTTCTTTACGACTGCCGCCTTCACCTTAATCGCCAATATTACCCCTGAGAATCATCGTGGCCAAATCATCGGTTACTATTATGTATCCATCAATTCCGCTTTTGCCCTGGCCCCCTACTTCGGAATGATTCTGATCAATCGGTTTAACTTTCCCGTACTCTTTCTCGCCTGCGCCGGCCTATCTTTGGCCTCCTTATTGATCACGATCAAATTAGGAAGAAGGGAACCCGATCCGTTGGAAAATCAATCGGTACAGGATCAACCCCTCCTCAGTCGCGAGGCGCTTCCGCCCGCCATTATGGCCTTTATGGTCAACATTATCTGGGGGGCCCTGATCGCATTTTTCCCCTTGTATGCCCTGAACCATGGGGTTGCCAACCCGGGACTTTTCTTCGCCACCTTTGCCATCGTGCTCGTCGTTGGGCGTGCGTTCGGCGGAAAGATACTGGATCTCTACAGTAGAGAGAAAGTCATGTTCCCTTGTTTGATCACTTGTATCATCGCGATGCCTATCCTCGCCTTCTCCACCACCCTATCGATGTTTATCCTTGTCGCAGTGATTTGGGGAATGGGCAGTGCCTTCCTCTACCCCGCTTTGTTAGTTTATGCCATGGATCGGGAAGGCTCTTCCCGGGGCCCAGCCATGGGCACCTTTACAGCGCTGGCCGATTTGGGCGCAGGCATGGGTTCAGTAATCATGGGCATCATCCTTCAGCTGACCAATTATCCGACAATGTTCCTCTGTCTGACCCTCACAGGTGTCATCAATCTTCTTTATTTCTACTTTTTTGTTAGAAAAAATGCCTCAAAACCTCCTCTCCCAAGCGGGGAGGGGATAGGAGGAAGGGGAAGATATGCCAATCTACGAATACCGATGTAACGATTGTGGGAAGATCTCTGAATTTCTTTTGATGAAGACCGATGAGATTTTTCTTCCTCAGTGCAAAAAATGTAAAAGCAAGAAGATGTCCCGAGTCCTTTCCAGAGTGAGGGTGGTCCGCTCGGAAGAGAGAAGGATGGAGAGCCTGGCCGATCCATCGAAATGGGGTGGCTTGGACGAGAAAGATCCGAAGAGCATGGCTAAGTGGATGAAGCGGATGGGCAAGGAGATGGGAGAAGATATGGGTGAAGATGTCGATCAGATGGTGGATGAGGCCATAGAAGAAGAGAAGGCATCGAAATCGGAAGAAGGCCCCGAAGATTAGGCGCTCACCCAGACTTTAAATCCCGTTGATTTTTTCCCCCAATCTGGTAAACTCATACTAAAGTCAAAACACTTCATAGAAATAACGGCAGTTGTGCTAAGAATTTTTCTAATTAGGAGTAATTGAAGCATGCCCAAGTTATCGCTCGCAAAACTTGAAAGGCACCTTTACGGTGCTGCGGACATTCTTCGGCCCCGCATGGACGCCGCAGAGTATAAAGACTACATCTTCGGCATGCTCTTCCTGAAGCGCTGCTCGGATGTATTCGATGCCGAGCGTAAGCGGCTCATCGGTCGGAAAGTGGAAGAAGGTGTAGCGCATGATGTCGCCGTTGAACGTTACGGGAATAACCCTGACTTCTACGATACGTTTTTCGTTCCGACCGAGGCCCTATGGAACGAACATATCGTCCCCAATCTCAACGCCGCCAACATCGCTGAGATACTTGACAAAGCCCTCGGCGCATTGAGCGACCACAATCCATCGTTGGAGCATGTCTTAGACCACATCCATTTCCAGAAGATGGCCGGAGGAAAGCGTGTACTCACTGATGAAGACTGTAGGGCTCTCGTCCGCCATTTCAATCGCTACCGTCTCCGAAACGAAGACTTTCAGTTTTCGGACCTGCTTGGTGCAGCTTACGAGTTCCTGATCAATATGTTCGCCGAATCCGCCGGTAAAAAAGGAGGGGAATTCTATACTCCGCGCGACGTTGTTCGCCTTATGGTGCGGTTGCTCAAACTCCGTGCCGGCATGAAAATCTATGACCCCTGCTGTGGCTCAGGCGGCATGCTGATCATGAGTCGGGAGTTCGTCGAACAGAGTGGAGAAGACCCCCGCAACCTTTGGCTCTGTGGCCAGGACAATGGCCACTCGGCATGGGCGATCTGTAAGCTCAACATGATCCTCCATGGCATCCCGGACGCCGTCATCCACCGTGAAGACACACTGTTTCACCCGCTCCACCGGGAGGGAGGTGAGTTGGAGCGCTTTGACCGCGTCATTACCAATCCGCCTTTCAGTCAAAATTATTCCCGGACGGAAATGGAATTCCCGGAGCGGTTTCGATGGGGGTGGTGTCCAACAACAGGCAAGAAGGGAGACCTCATGTTCGCCCAACACATGCTGGCCGTTTGCAAGCCTGGCGGCATGGTCGCCACCGTCATGCCTCACGGCGTTCTTTTCCGTGGCGGCGAAGAAAAGAAAATCCGTCAAAGGTTCATTGAGGAAGATCTCATCGACGCAATTATCGGCTTGCCGCAAAACTTATTCTACGGAGCGGGTATCCCGGCGTGTATTCTGGTCATGCGGTCCAATCTCTCGCGACAAGCACCGAACCCCAACAAGCCTGAAAACCGCCAAAGGCACATCCTTTTTATTAATGCCGACGCTGAGTATTATGCTGGCCGCGCCCAGAATTATCTTCGGCCTGAGCATGTTGAAAAGATTGTTTCCACCTTCGATCGTTATGGCGAAGTGCCAGGGTATGCCCGTGCCGTTAGTATTGACGAAATCAGCGCAAACGATTTCAATCTCAACATTCGCCGGTATGTGGACAATTCGCCTCCCCCTGAGCCACACGACGTGCATGCCCACCTCCATGGAGGCGTACCGGTGGCACACACACACATACACTACCTATTCAGGAGCTAAACACTACGACCGTTGGAAATCTCTTTATACCAGGGGGCAAGGCACTCATCAGCTACCGAAGCAGTCAGTATGGCAGGAATGACAGGGTTCAGGAGTCTGTTGGCCATTCAAGATCGAATGTGACGAAAAAATATGCTAAAATGAATCCTGAGGGGCTTAAATCGGTTCTTGGGAAAAAGTGAGTTATTGTGTTCCTTAAGTTGTTTAGGAAGACATGGTTCATAGCTCTGCTTGACGCAAATGAGTATTTGGTATATATTCCACCTTGATTTCACATGAATAGAGAGTAAGCGAGGGTTTTTCATGGATCACCCAGTCCCAGACTCATCTTCGGCGAAGGTTCTTCCAAGCTACAAGAACCCCCCTATAAACGAGGTTGTTTGTGGGATGCGATTCCAGACTCCAGACCAAATTCACATCGGCCACGTCGGGCAGCTTTGGGATAGATTTCGTCAGGAGTATCCGATTATCCAGCACGCCCCGCCAATAGCGTCGGCCAAGGGTGAGATTCAAATAGATATTAGAACGGGGATACCCTTACCAAGGGTATGGTTTATTAACAAGGCAGATGACCAATTAATACAGTTTCAGTTCGATCGGTTTTATTTCAATTGGCGACGTAGGGAAAATGATTATCCTCGATACTCCCATGTCATCAAGAATTTTCTGAATGTGCAGAATAGCCTTGAAAGGTTTTTCAAAGAATTTGATTTAGGTGAACTCAGGCCAATCGAGTATGAACTCAGCTATATCAATCATATCCCGAAGGGGCAAGGATGGAATACGATTGACGATCTCCCAAAAGTGTTTTTGGATTTTGTCTGGAAACAAATAGCAGGTCGCTTCTTACCGAACCCAGTGAACATTGCGTGGCGAACAGCATTTCCACTCCCTGAAGCGAAGGGCAGTTTGGCCGTTAATCTAAAAGAGGCAACACGAGCTGCCGACAAAATTCCTTTGTTTGTGCTTGAATTGAAAGCGACGGGGATAGACGAATCAAAGAACCTAGGAGCCTTGCGCGAATGGTTTGATTTGGCACATGAATGGATAGTTCAAGGGTTTGCTGATTTAATGACTTCTGAAATCCAAAAGGTTTATTGGGGGCGGGAAGATGCCTGAACTACGTCTACACACTCGTGAAGGGTTTGAAGCAATGGGAGAGGGTTTATTGTATAGTGATAAATACCTTACCGCAAACTTCCCTAAGGAGGAATCGTATTCTTCAGCATGGAGCCGAGAAAGTGTCTCTCCCCAAGAGTTTTCATTATTATTGCCTCAGAAAGTACGTTACTTTCTGACGCCATTCGTAACCATAGAGAATAGTGAGGCAAGCGAAGCGGGTAGTTTTCAAAAAGAAATGGGTCCATTTACACAAGCAGATTTACTTGATTACGAAGAGGATCAAATACAAGAAGCGATCTTCCGAATTAGAACGTCACTTTCCGTTTTGTGTAGTGAACTGGCAAACAGGCTTCTATCATTATTCCACGATGCAAAAGAGGAGGAAGTCAGTATAAATATTGACTCCTTTCAAAATTTTTACAGTTTCTTTCAACTCAATCCCAAGCTGAAGTGCCCAACAATATCCTTAACCCCGGAAAATAATATTTATGCATCTTGGAAAGGAGAACAAAATCGGCTGTTCAGTGTACATTTCTTATCTGGTGGGGGTGTTCGCTTCGTTGTGTTTAAACCAAATGATAGGCATCCTGAACAACAAATTCGACTTTCGGGAACAGCGACTTCCGACATTTTGATGGAAACGGTCGCATCTTACGACATATGGGATTGGATCTCGGAATGAAAGGGGATAGGATACCGGACCAGCATCATATCGCTCGTTACTGCAAGGCTACCCAGGCACCGGGTGGCGAAATTCAAGCAACTGCCTTCATGTTGAGAAAAGACGAAGAGAGTTTATCAGTAAATTGGTTGGAATTTCTCATGTGTCCCAATAGAGAAAGTGAAGTTGCTGAACTTCAGAGAATATTTGGCCAAAAGCTTAGCCGGGTAGGCAGAAATGCAAGAATGGCCATTCTAAATGTTGGGGTTATGAGGGAAACGGTACTGCAAGGGAGCCCGGATGCTCGAAACCTTGCGGTGCTTCACGCCCCCGAACTAAATGACCCATCACATAGCGGAATATATAACCTGAAGCAAGACGACGATCTTATTGCTGAACTGATCCGCCAGACAATCATTGACACTCAGCCTGCACACAAAGAGCGCCTCCTATGAATCCCATTTCGATTGCATCGAGAACACTATCTGGCCCGATGATTCAGAGTGAAATATCTAAAGTTGGTAAGGTTTAAAGAAAGGGCTTGCGGGGACGTTCTTAAGTTATTTAAGAAACAGACCTAGTAGAAACCGGTGGCATCTATAAAAAAGTTGGCCCAATTCAAATGCACGCATAGCGCACGGAGCATAGCGCATAGCGATTAATTTAGAGGACGAATTATGGCGCTTAAATAAATAACTAAAGTTTTGCACTTTTTTAGACCCATAATTTTTCAAGATAACTATCGAGAATATTTTGTTGAAATCGAATTCTCATGGCTTTAAAAGTTATGGTGATGTTTTCCAACAAGATATGTTTTCTTACATGGAAGGCTAAAGAGCGAATCGACAGTGGGCAAGATAGGGGTCAGATCTCAAAATTCAACAAGTTAAGTCTTTGAATACTGATCTCTGGTGTCATCCATAAAAAAGTTGCCCGTTCCAAATGCGGAATGCGGATTGCCGAATGCGAAATTAGCTCAAAGCTGAAAGCTATTTTTTCTTACGCAGGGGTTTAGAGAGATAATCTCGAGGCCGACAGATCTTTACGCCATTCACAGTTCGTCCAAAATATTTTCCAAAGTGGGTCGAGTCGCCTGTCATCAGATAATCGGCTTTAATTGAAATAGCAGCCATGAGCACTGGTCGATCTTTCTCTGGCAGTTCAATAGGACAGGGGAGAGTGGGATCGACTTCGGGTACGATTCTTACCTCTGATAAGTAATCCCTTAGCCTTTTCATTTGTTCGGGATGAAAGAGGTTACGGCTTGCCTCCTCAACAACAAAATTAGAGGCAAATAGCGTGCATCGTTTTTGGCGGGCAGATTCCCATAGGCGGTTCAGACCTGGACTTCCGTAGGCCACTGAGAATAAGATATTTGCATCGAGAAAGATCCGGTCAATGGTCATCGGCTTTTTGGCTTCTCATGAGGAATGGTTTTGGGATCAATCCCTAACTTCTTAATCTCTTCAAGGGCCCATGCATAGTCTTCGGGAGTGACGGCATTATTGAGGAGAAATTCAGCCTTTCGTTCAGGAGTGTACCTTTCCAACGGCAACGTCACTGCCGGTCGTAAGAGGACACCTTCCTCCCGAGCTTCTGCGATCACCAGGGACCCTTCTTCGAACCCGTATTTACGGCGCAGACCAGCCGGAATGACTATCGTCCCACGTTTGCCAATTTTCGTCGTCTCTATTTCCATCATAATCACCTCTGTTTTACAGAATATCAGATATTCAGATGTTTATCAAGGCTTCATTTTCTTGGACTTCCCCCAAAATTCTTAAGAGAATTTAACTGCAAAAGGGAATAAGAGCTGCCCATCATTTTGTCGGGATGGCCCATAAGGAAAGATTTCTGTGTGAGAGCTAAAGAGTATCTTATAAATTCCGTCGGCAATGGCGTACTGCTTGAATTCGGGGATCTCAAAAAATTGCTTGGCCTTTTCTGACAACATAAAACCTACCCACCTCACAGCGAAACGGGAGCTAATTAGTGCGGCACTTTCCCGTGCGAAAGAGCAGTTGACCCTGATAGGAAATCGCGACGACTTATTAAACGATAGTTATTTCTCCACAGAAAAGACCGAAGTATTCCAAAGAATGTTAAATAAGGCGCACATCCTCACGTGCGAATAGAAGAAATTATGGGGTGGAGATGGGAGAAAAGACTTGGGGCCAGGCTTAAATAAATGAGTATTTATGGCCTTACCCGTGACGAACTTCGCAACATTCTCGATCCCAAAGATGTTTATGGCCCGGATTTCCCTGGCGAGACTTTCCGCGTCCTTAAAAAAACAGGGCGTGAAAAGGTGGACAAGAATTGATGGAAAAATTCAAACATCCTTTTAGGACTTTAGAAACTCCAAAGCGCTGGCGGCATAGATTTTCGCTGTGAGATAAAGATCATCCACCGAGACCCATTCATCCTTTTGATGGGGAATCATTCTTTTGCCAGCACCGAGGGTGACAATGGGGATCCCTGACCAGGCAGAAAGAAAGGTGCCATCTGTTGCACCGGGGACGCCATCGTAAATCGGTTCCTGTCCGGTGACGGATCGGTACGCTCTCGAAACAACCTTGACAATCGTTTCGTCCTGGGAGGTCTTGGTCCAAGGCCGATCTTCGAACACATGGAATGTGGCCTTAAACGAGATTCCTTTGGAGAGACCTTTTTGGAGATCCTCTCGGATCTCCTTGAGTCGACCTGATTGGAGACTGGAGCAGACCAACCTTTCCTCCTCTTGGACAATCTCCTCTAACTGTTTCTTCAGGGCTTCATGGGACTGGCCTGGAATCGTCCGGATGTCCAATAATGCCCTGCATTGGGAAGGAACCACGTTGAGCTGAGGCTCCCCTTTCACAGGAGCCTGAAGTACGGTGGCCGTAATGCTGGGGTATCCTAAAAAGGTGTCCTTCCCCAATCTTTCAATCTCCTCCTCCTCCAACTGTCTTACCTTCTCCAAGATCGATACCATCGGGGGGACGGGATTAAGGCCGGCTAAAGGCATGGCCCCATGACTCATCTTTCCGTTTGTGATCAGTTCGGCCCTGAGGGCTCCTTTCTGTGTGATGCAGAGGCGGTTATCCACCGGCTCACAGATCAGGGCGGCATCGACGCCATTTGCCCATCCTCGGCGAATAAAATGTTTTACCCCACTCATCATCCCTTCCTCATCGACCAGTATCCCCAGAAGGATTTTTCCTTTGAAAGGGATGCCCGAATGACTGATCGCCTCGACCGCCTTAACGGCAGCCGCTAAGTTTCCCTTGGTATCACAGGCTCCCCTTCCGTAGATTCGATTGGCCACTAACTTCCCCTCATAGGGCCCGTATCTCCACTCAGAGGCATTGCCCTCCGTGACGACATCCGTATGGCATTCAAACATTAGGCATGGGCCTTCACCCTGCCCCCTCAGCACACTGATCACATTCGGAGAACCAGGTTCCACCTCCTCCACGACCACATCGAGCCCTATCTCCTCTAAAAGATGGGAGAGGAAAAGGGCGACCTTCTCCTCTTTCCCTCCCTCACCTTGACGCCTGACACTGGGAATTCGAACAAGATCCTGTGTGAGTTGTACTAACTCCTCTTTCCTGATTTCTCTCAGTAAGCGATCGATCTTCAATTTTCTACTCCTTTAGCTAATGACTCGGTGACTCGGAGATAGCCTGCCTGCCGCAGGCAGGGGTGATTGGGTCAACCCAGTTCTCCGTGCCTGCTCGCTGAAGCGCTACGGCCCGCAAGCGTGTCTCCTCATCTCCTCATCTCTCTTGCGAACTTCGGGTCGAGAATATCTCTTAACCCGTCTCCGATAAGATTGAATCCTAATACGGCTAAAGCGATGGCACACCCGGGAAAGATCGAGAGCCAGGCCGAAGTCCCCAGAAAGGTTTGGGCTTCGTTGAGCATCCTTCCCCAACTTGCATGAGGGGGCTGCGTCCCTAAGCCCAAATAGCTCAGGCCGGCCTCGGCCAGGATGGCGATCGCAAACTGAATGGTTCCCTGAACGATCAAGGGTGAAAGGATATTAGGAAGGATGTATTTCCAGACGATGCCTGCATTGCTCCTCCCAATCGCTTTCCCGGAGGTCACATAGTCTCTTTCCCATATCGACAGGGAAGTGGCTCGGGTGAGCCTCGCAAAAATGGGGACATTGAAAATTCCGATGGCGATCATGCTGTTAACGATTCCAGGGCCCAGGATAGAGGTGATGAGGATAGCACTGAGAACCGCTGGGAACCCATAGAGCACATCGGAGATCCTCATGATGGCCTCATCCACCCACTTCTTGTAAAAGGCAGCCAGGGAACCCAAGAGGATCCCAAAACCGATGCCAATCGAAACAGCCACAAGCCCCACGATAATGGAATTCACCGCCCCCTTCATCACCCGACTGAGGATATCCCTTCCGTACTGGTCGGTTCCCAACCAGTGGGTTCCATTGGGCGCCTGAAATCGTTCGGAAAGATTCATTCGATTTGGATCAAAAGGGGTGTAGGTCATGCTGAGAAGGGCAGTAAGGAGAATGGCCAGCGTGATGAAAAACCCGATGGCAAAGTTGATGTTGCGAAATAGGCGACGAAAATTCATCTCCATTTCCTACAATCCCCTCACCTCATCCCTCTCCCCTGAGGGGACTGTGTCATGATCAACGAGAAGCTACTTCCTTTGCAAGACGGAACAGGCGGTCGGGTGACGAAGCTTTAGACCTGCCTGCGCGTAGCCGCTTCGGCGAAGGCAGGGCGGAAACATTTTATTGCTCAGCTCCGGGGATCCAAGCCCATGAAAAGAATCCCAATTCTAAGGAGGCCGATTACCCAAAACTTTAAACGACCGCATTCTAAAGCTGAGGAACCTGACTGCCTGCTCCGCCAAAATCTACTCTCCCTCACCATTACAACACAGTCTCTGGGGAAGGGTGAGGGGGCTTATTCAAACCGAATCCGTGGATCGAGGTACCGATAAGCGATATCGATCACGAAGTTGATGACAACAATCATCATAGCAATCAAGAGGACAACTCCCTGGATCACGGGGAGATCTCTCTGACCGATTGCCTCGAAGACCAGTCTTCCCACCCCAGGTAGATGAAAGACCATTTCAATGATGATCGCCCCCGCGAGAAGATCGCCCGCTTGTAGTCCAACGATGGTCACCACGGGGATAATGGCATTTCGAAAGGCATGTTTGTACACGACCATTCGTTGAGGTAACCCCTTACTCCTCGCCGTCCGAATATAATCTTCCCCCAGAACCTCAAGCATAGAGGAACGCGTCATCCGAGTGAGCACGGCGGCCCTCACCAGTCCCAGGGAAAGGGCAGGAAGAAAAAGAGAGCTCAGCGTTCTCATCGAATCGACCTGCCAAGGCTGAAATCCTCCAGCAGGCAACCAATGCAGCGTCACAGCAAAGAGAAGGATCAGAAGGATGCCTGCCCAGAACGCAGGGACAGCCAGACCGACCTGTGAGAAAACCATGATCCCGTAATCGCCGACCCGGTTCCGATGCAATGAGGAGTAAATTCCCATGGGAATCGAGATGAGAATGGCAAAGATCATCGAAAGGACCGCTAAAGGAACCGTCACCTGAAGCCTGGAGAAGATTAATGAGCTGATGGGGACATCATAAGTAATGGATCGTCCCAGATCTCCCATCACCAGATTCTTCATATAGCCGAGATACTGGACCGTCACAGGCCGATCCAATCCCAGTTGGTGTCTTAACGCCTGAAGCGTCTCCGGGGTCGCATGGATGCCCAGGATGATCTGGGCTGGATCACTCGGAATCACCATGAGGACAGCGAAAATAACGATCGAGACGATGATGAGCGTCAAAAGGAGGATGAAGAATTTTTTGAGCAAATAGGTTGCCATATGGCTATCTCGAGATTTCCTCCGAAAGAAAAGGCCTGAGGTTTCGAATCTAAATCCCCAGGCCAATTATAATCCAACCGTCAATTTCAAACAACAAAGTTCAAATATGAAAAAAAACTAAATTTTGACATTTGAAATTCCGAATCTATTTCTGTATCCAGACTTCGGTGACATCGACAGCTGGTATCGGATAATTCTTCCACCAGTTCATGGCCTCCTTCTTCATGGTCGGAAGGCTGGGCAATACAAAAAGGAAGCTGTTCACGGCATCTTCAGTAATGATCTTCTGACAGGATATGTAAAGTTCCTTCCGAACTTTAGGGTTAACCTCCATCTCAGCCTTTTTCAGCGTCTCCTGAAATTTTGGACTGTTGTACCGGAAATAATAGTTTGGATTGGCATAGATGTTAATATCAAAGGGTTCTGCGTGGCCGATGACCGTGAGGTCATAGTCGGCATTTTTAAAAACACGATCAATCCATTGCCCCCATTCGATCAACTCAATCTTCAATTTGATTCCCACCTGAGAGAGCATATCTGCAATGATCTCTCCGGAGCGTCTGGCATAGGCAAACCGTTCTGGAAGTTTGATGACTGCTTCAAACCCGTCCGGGTAGCCAGCCTCCTTCAAAAGCTGTTTTGCCTTTTCAGGGTTATAGGGATACATGGAGGTGAGATCGACATAGTAAGGATTACCCGGATCCATGTGGCTTCCGATGGGGACGCCATATCCGGACATGGCTCCTTTGATGATGGCCTTCCGGTCAATTGCATAGGCCATGGCTCTCCTGACACGAACGTCATCAAAGGGTTTCCTTGAATTGTTGATGGACATAATCACCTTTGTCGTCGTATAGCCGTTGAACACCTTGAACTTGGGATCCTTCTCGAGGAGCAACGCATTTTCCGGACTGACGTCGTAGGCGATGGCATCAATATCACCGGCTTTGAGGCTGGCAATCTGGGCACTTGGATCTCCGATAAATTTGAACGTCACCTTGTCGAGATAGGGGATACCTTTCCTGTAATAATCCTCAAATTTGACAAGGGTGACATGGTCCCCCCGGGCCCACTCCACGAACTTAAACGGCCCTGTCCCGACCGGTGCAGTTTTCAATTTGTCCACACCCTGTTTGTTGACGATGATCGAATCTGGCCGGGCGAGGTTGAAAAGAAACATCGAGTTGACATTCTTCAGTTTGATCTTCACCGTAAAGGGGTCCACGACCTGAAGCGAATCAATATCTTTATAGTATTCCGGGTGAGCGGTGGCATTTTTGGGATCCATCAGTCTTTCAAACGTGAACTTCACATCCTCCCCATCAAGAGGCTTTCCGTCATGGAATTTAACGCCCTTGTTCAAGACAAATGAATACTCCTTCCCGTCCTTTGACATCTTATAATCCTTGGCCAGGGCCGGTACAATCTTTCCATTTCGATCGATCTTGACCAGGCCTTCCAATACATTGGTATAAACAACACGCGGGATGGCTTGAGAAGTTGCGGTGGTGGGGTCCAACCCCGGGGGTTCCACTCCCTGGGCAACCGTGATAGATCCTCCGTAGACGGGTTTCTGCGCATGGGCGATCTGGGTCAAAAGACTCAATGCCAAACCAAGCAAGCATACCGAAAAAAATCTTCTCATTTCTCTGTCCTCCTCAAATCCCTCCAGCCCCCATCTATTAAGGAGGGGAAAGAAGGGACTAATTTTTTTGAAAGTCTATCTGAATCAACTTAAATTGTCAAACCCCATGGGAAGTTGAAATGCAATTCAGACACTATAGAGGTCCGCATTCGTGTAAGGAGGCCGGTTTGGGGTTAGAAGGTTCTCAATGGTGGGTCAACAAGTCAAAGGCACGACGCTGGGGATTTTAGGAAGGGCGTTTCAAAGTCGGCAGACAGTTTTAATGGAGGCAACGAGAAGAATCGACGATGGCAGAGCGATTATTCCCTCTATCTTTTACGAGGTAAACGTTGAGCGGTGATCACTGTTGGCGGTAGAGGTAAAACCTCTATGGGGGTCGAGGATTCTGCATCAGTCCGTTCAACTCACGACCGATACGTCGGCATTTGTCTGCGATCTTTTTGCGTGCTTCCTCATGAAGCATCACCACAAATCCGATAAGTTCGAACGGTCTGAATAGACCGTAGTAGGTCTGGTAGTAGACAATGATGTGGTTATCGGAAGGCAGAAGCTGTTGACGGATACGAGGGAGCGTCTTTTGGTTCAGCTCCTTGCGTCCTCGCTTCAGCAGGTAAAGTTGAAGAAGATTATAGGCCAGCATAATAAAGACGACTTGATTGATGACCACGGAGAAGGCACGAGAGGTGAAATGGGTCAAGTCGCTAAAACACTTGAGCTGACGATACCGCTCTTCCGTCGAGGGACGCAGATGGTACTCCTGCTGGGTCTGGCTTGGATCCCGCACCTCTTTGGTGTCGATTAAGAACCAGATCTCCTGATGACCATCGGCATAGTGTTCCCGGTTGGCCACCACGGTGAGAGGTACGGTGCAGGAGGACCAACTCCGAAACTCGCCAATGGCAGCCGCCTCTTTTTTGATCAAGACCTCTTCGGGCGGTGGGGGCGGCTGTTGTTTTAACTGACGGAGTTTCTCCTGCCGCTTTTTTTCTCGTTTGCGGATGGCCTTGGGCCTGAGGTGAATCGATTCCTTGACCTCCTCTCTCGGCGGTTTGCACTCCACCCACGCAACGTCCGGCTCTTGGAACAGAGCCATCGCATCGACATAGAGATCCATGTTTTGACGAATCGGGATGAGAATATCAATGTCGTATTTCTTCTTGCAGACGGAGATCGCCTTCCCATCCAAGAAACCCCGATCCAGGATGAGTCTCTTCATGACCCCTTTACCCACCGTCTCCACAAACCGTTTCACCAAAGCATAAAGCACAGGAGATTCGTGGTCCTTGCCCGAAACCACCTTCACCGCCACAAAGAGGAAGAAGTCCAACGCCCGGTTCGTGTGCAGCAACGTCACCATCTTATAGCACCGCCGCCACTGGCAGCGGATCTTCTGTCCATCGGTCATCTTGTGGTATTGCCCCTCGGAAACGGGATGATCGTGTTCGTCAAACAGAAGCTTCACGGAGCCTTCATAGCGGGGGTTGTCCGGAACAAACAAGTAGGAGGCATCCCCGATGAAAAGGCCTCCTGGATCAAAGGCACGTTGGCGCTGAAACACCCGAACCCCATCCTGCCCAAACCATCTCATCAAGGCTTGGCCTTCGGTGTCCTTGGCGACCTTGCGCAAATAATCCGGATCACAGGGGGTCTCCCGGTCGTAGTGATTCTTCTGGTTAAACCCCTCACAGAAGATCGTCGTCTCCCCTGTCTTAGGATGAACCACCTTGCGGCCCGCCTTGGGCCCAAAGGCCTGAAGCATCCCTCCAGAACGAACCACCAGGGGAAACGCATCAAAAGCGTGCACCCCGTGAAGCCGCATGGACAGATTGCTGGCTACATAAAACCAGAAGGGCACATCCTCTTTCTTCCGCGGCGTAGGATAACTCTCTGCCAGTTGATCGAGTATCGCTCGGGCTTTGATGAAACGGAAAAAATCGGCCTCGAACACTTCGCTGGCCGCTTCCATATAGTCAAACTCTCCATTCCCCAGCGCCTCCAAAACGAAGGGCTTGTTCTCCTCAAAAATCACGAGGTCCATCCCGCTTCACCCTTCCCGGACGCTTGTTGCTCGATGAAGACCATTCCTCCCGACGCATCCCCTCCATCTGATCCATCACCTGCAGCATCTTCCGATAAATCTCTCCCAGTCGGGCCCGAACCCGCCGAAGCTCCTGATAACGTCCTACCTTCACTTGAACCTCAACAAGAAATCCATGGGGGATCACCTGTAATCTCGTCTTCCCTCCCTCGCTGGCACTGACCACCATGCGCGCATGAAGCTCCCCACGAGCGCATTTACACCCCGACTTTCCACATCGGCGCTTCAGTTCATAGACCGTCCCTTTGATCACTGGCCGGTCAGAAAAAAAAGGTTCGACAAGTCCCTTGATCGCGTCGGTCAGGTGAAGAAGGGACTGTCGAAGTCGACTCAACTTCTCTCGGTCTATTTTACTCTGTATGCCCATATATTAATAACATACAGATTTTAAAACAAAAGTCAAGAAAAAAGTGAAGCTCCCCAAAAATTTCTTTCAAGGGAAACGGAGGCAAATCTCCTAGCCCCCCCAAATAGCGATTTATAGCGGGGTCACGTGGGGCCGGAGGAATCCGCCTGGTTGGAATTCCCTACTGTCTGAATTGCAGGGAAGTTGAACCTCTTTTAAAGCGTAGCTAACTCCTCGTTGAGCACGTCGGAGATGAACATATGGCCGGGCGCATGGGTGATGCAGAGATCAGGTTTCACCTTCATCACAACGGCCTGAGGCGTCACACCGCAGGCCCAGAAGACCGGAACCTCCCCCTTTCCAATCGCTACCGCATCTCCAAAGTCGGGTTTTCTAAGATCTCTGATTCCAATCTGTAAAGGGTCACCGATATGGACAGGAGCTCCGTGAACCGAGGCATAGCGAGAGGTGATCTGAACTGCACGGACGACCTTGTCTGGAGGGAACGGTCTCATTGTCACGACAAGGGGCCCGTGAAAAGATCCTGCCGGCTTACAAGGAATATTCGTGATAAACATCGGAACATTCTTATTCTCTTCGATATGACGGACAGGAATGTTTGCCCTGAGCAATGCCTCTTCAAAGGAGAAACTACAGCCCAAAAGAAAGGTGACGAAGTCCTGGTTCCAAAGGCTCCTGATCTCTTTCACGGTAGCCTCTTTCTTCCCTTTCCGGTAAATATTGTAAAGCGGAATATCCGTCCGGATATCGGCATCCGAGACCAAATATTCCGTCCGAAATTTTCCTGGTTCCAAAACCTCAAGCAGAGGACAGGGCTTTGGATTTCTTTGGCAGAAGAGGAGAAAGTCGAAGGCATATTTCTGCGGAAGGATGACCAGGTTGGCCTGGGCATAGCCCATGGCCAGCCCTGCCGTGGGCTGATCCCATTTCCCTTTCCGGATGAGAACCCGGATTTCTTTTGGAGTGAGTTGTTCAACGCCTTCCATAGAAAGAGATATACCAGAAAAATCCGATTCGAGCAAGACATGAATTTTCCATTCTTTGAAAGAGTAAAGCTATCTTGACTAATGCTTTACTTCATGATAAAAAGTAAAATAGATTGCAAGTGAAAGGAGACTGGTTATTAAAGCTGTAGTCACTCTGAGCAGTAAAAATCAGATTGCCATTCCCAAATCAGCCCGCAGGAAGTTAGCGATCGGCCCAGGAGACCAATTGATCGTTGATGTGGAAAAGGATCGCCTTATTCTGAGGCCAAAGCCAAAGAGCTATTCGAAACATTTGCGGGGATTACACCGTTCGGTCTGGCGCGGTGTGGATGCTACTTCTTATATAAGAAAAGAAAGGGATTCCTGGGAAGGGAGATGAAACGTCTACAGAATTTTCTCAAAAATCATCCAGTGATAGCCCTGGATTCTTCGATCTTTATCTACCATCTTGAGGATCATCCCCGTTACGCTCCTCTTACAGAAATTATCTTCAATGCCTTGGAGAAGGGAACAAATGAAGGAATTACGTCCTACCTGACATTGGTAGAGATTCTTACCAAACCCAAAGCAGATGGCCTCTCGGAAGTTGCGCACGATTACGAGTTTTATTTGACTACCTTTCCAAATCTCACGTTTTATGAGATCGGTTTAGAGATAGCCCGAAAAGCCGCTGAGCTAAGAGCAACCGAGCGAATCAAGGCACCTGATGCCGTACAGCTTGCGACAGCCATTCTTTACGGTGCGGCCGCCTTCTTGACCAACGACAGAATTTTTGAACGGGTTAAGGAGATCGAGGTCCTCATCCTCGATAAGTTATTGAAATCTTAATCTATTTATTGATGACCTTGATCGCCCTCTTATTATCTGATGTCATAAAAATACAGGCCTCGGTTTTACCTGAGCTGGCTGTTGCGTACATATATTCGATATTAATATCGGCATCAGCAATCTTCTTCGCAACCTTCTGTAATTCTGCTGGCTTGTCCGGCACTTCCACTTCCACTACATCCCTTTCTTCAATCCCGACCCCCAATGGTGCAAGGGCCTTCTTGGCTTTTGCATTACTGTCAGTGGTCAGCATAAAATAGGCAGTACTCTCCATTCCATAGGCACAAATGGCAGCAATATTGACCTTTGCCGCCGCGATCGCCCCAGTTACCTCTGAAAGTAATCCAACCTTATTGGGAATGGTAAAACTAATCTCTCTCACTTTTCTTGCTTTTGCCATGGTCGGTCCCTCCTTCATGTTTAGTTTTACGTACATTGTACAGTGGGCATTTGAAAAGTCAAGAACCCGTTTTTGTCTTACAAGGCGCACGCAAGGCTTAAATATTACACAGATTAAGGCGGCGGGAAGATGAATCTAAAATCCTGAGCGCTGGCCACCGAACGCTTACAATCCCAAAAAGGCTTTTTTGATCACTTCGGCATTGAGGAGTTCTTTGCCGGTTCCCTGGTGGATGGTCCGACCGGTCTGGAGCACATAGCCCCGGTCGGAGAGTTCGAGAGACTCCCGGACTTTCTGTTCAACGAGGAGGATCGTCTTTCCGGCCTCTTTCAGTTTGGCCACGGCTTCCAACATTTCGTCCACCAGTTTTGGCATCAGGCCCAAGGAAGGTTCATCGAGCATGAGGAGTTTAGGGCTGGACATCAATCCTCTTCCGATGGCAAGCATCTGCTGCTCTCCACCGCTGAGGGTTCCACCCAGCTGAAGACGTCTCTCAGCAAGACGGGGGAAGAGACGATAGACCTCCTCCAGATTCTTTCTTATCTCCTCATTGTCATTGAGGATGTAGGCCCCCAATTCCAGATTTTCTTCAACCGTGAGGGGTCCGAAGATCAAACGAGCCTCCGGGATGTAGGTGATTCCCTTCCGAACAATGTCGGCCGTGGAAAGTGAGGAGATTTCTTGATTCTCAAATTGGATCGAACCCTTGGAGGGACGGAGGGCTCCGGCGATGGTTTTCAGGAGGGTCGATTTCCCCGAACCGTTTGAACCCACGACAGAGACCAACTCCCCTCGGTTCACTTCGAGGGAGACATTATGAATCACGGGGACGCCACTGTAACGCACCTCAATCTCAGAGACCTTTAGCATACTTCTCCCCCAGGTAGGCCTTGATCACCCGTTCATTCTTCACAATCTCCTTCGGTAATCCTTCAGCAATCTTCTCACCCCCATCGAGAACGATCACCCGCTGGGAGATGGGCATGACCACCTCCATCACATGTTCGATGAGAAAGAGGGTGATCTTCATCTCCTGATGAATTCTCTTGATAAGGTCCACCATCTCTTCGGTCTCTCTTGGGTTGAGCCCAGAGGCCACTTCATCCAACATCAGAAGCTTTGGTTCGGTGGCCAGGGCCCTGGCCAGCCCTACCTTCTTCTGGCTGGCGATGGGCAACTCATTCAGATGGAACTCCTTCACCCCCTCCAATCTCAGAAAGGCCAATAGATCAGAGGCTTGGTTTCTTGCGACGGGACGATGATCCGTCCTGCAAAAGGCGCCCACCATCACATTTTCAAGAACGGTCATTCCTGCGGTGACCTTCGTGAGCTGGAAAGTTCTGCCAATCCCTTCCCGATTGGTCATAAATGGCTTCAACCCAGTGATCTCCTTTCCTTTGAAGATCACCTTCCCGGAATCGGGCTTGTGGTAACCGACGATGCAGTTGAACAGGGTTGTTTTTCCGGCGCCATTGGGGCCGATCAAGCCAATGATCTCTCCCTGATCGATGTCGAAGGAGATCTGGTTATTGGCCACCACACCTCCAAAGTCTTTGACGAGATCGACCACCTGAAGAAATGCCATGCTGTATACCTCTTCTTCATTCATCCCCCCTCGCCCCCCTTTACGAAAGGGGGGATGGGGGGTTATTTTCTTCGGAACTGTTCAATGATGCCCCAGATTCCTCTCGGTTGATAGGCAGAGACCACCATAATCATCGCAGCATAGATCATAAAATCGACCCCGATCAGACCCTTCTGGGCACCCAGCCAGCTGCCCAGAAAACGGTCGAGGGGAATGAGGAAGGCTGCACCAATGATGGGTCCCCACATCGAGCCCGCTCCTCCCAACATCGCCATCAAAGCGATCTTGATCGAAAGGTCTAAGTCCATGACCGAATAGGGATCGATGTAAAAATTGTAAACGGCCAAGAATCCGCCTCCAACCGCAACAAAGGCCGAGGCAATGGAGTATGCCTTGATCTTGCACCAGCGGGCATCGATACCGAGGCTCTCAGCAGCCTCCTCATCATCTTTGATCATTCGGAGTTGATAACCCAACCTCGATTTTCGAAACCAGTTCATATAAAAAAGGGCGGCATAAAAGAGTGCCATGATGAAATAGAAGTAGTAGGTATCCGATTTAAACTGCATATAGAGAAAGTCTGGATGGTCCCGGATGGGCAGTTCAATCCCCTTGGCTGCGCCAACCAATTTCCAGTTGATGAAGATGTCCTGAAGCACCAGAGAGGTGCAGATGGTGGCGATGGCGAAGTAATGACCTTTCAGTCTGAAAAGGGGATAACCGATCATGAACGAATATCCGATAGCGATAAGGACACCGATAGGCATGGAAACCCAGAATGGAATCTTCCACCAAACCATCATCAAGGCCACGGTATAAGCACCAATCCCCACATATTGAGCCTTGCCCAGTTCCACCTGACCGCCATAGCCACCGATAGTATTCCATCCCATTCCGAAAAGTGAGAAAAGGAGGAAGTAAATCATGACGGTTTTAACAAAGGATCCAAACCCGAGCCAGGGGAAGATGAGCAGAAAGATAGAAAAGAGCACTAAGATGATCCGCTCGATCCTTGAAAAATCACTGAAGTCGAAGGCATCTTTTAATGTTTCCATCCAAACAGCCCCTGAGGTCTCAAAACGACGATGATAAAATACGCAAAATAGACTACGGTGAATTTAAATTGGGGACCAAGAAAATCCCAACCGATCAGGTCACCGAAGACTGGGAATAACATTTCAATCATCCCAATAAGGATTCCAGCAAAGAAGGCTCCCTTGATACTTCCAAATCCGCCCATGGCGACTGAAGCAAAGGCAATCATGAGGAAGAGAAGCCCAACGGTAGGATAAACATACCAAAAATTAACCAGCAACCCTCCAGCAATGCCGACAATCCCCCCTCCAATCATCCATGCGAAGGCATTCATCCGATCGGTCCTGATTCCCATGTAGGCAGCCGCTTCCTTATTCAATGCCGTTGCCCTGAGGGCTTTCCCCAATTTGGTTCGATGGAGAAGATAGTAAACGAAAAGGAATGCCAGGAGGCTGAGAATGGCTGTGGAGAGTTTTGTCCAATCAAGGATGAACGGACCCAAAGAGAGACTCTTTCCTACGAGCAATCCTTTCTGGATGATCCGATAATCCGTACCAAAAAGGAATTGGGCAAGATATCGCAAGAAGAGCATCAACCCAAAGGTCCCAAAGAGTTGAGCAATCATCGGACCTCGAATTAAGTACTTGACCAGCCAGTAATAGGATGCCAATCCAAGCAGCATACCAACGACTGCAGAAGCCGGGAGCGTAACGAGCGGATCCACATGGAGGAGAAGGCTTGTCCAATATGCCGTATACATCCCGATCATCAGGAATTCTCCATGGGCGAAGTTGACGATCTCCATCACGCCAAAGATGATGGTCAGGCCCAGCGCAACCAAGGCGAAAAGAAGACCCATCAGGATTCCCTGAAGGATTGCATCGAGGATGATCATGGCTGGTAGCTTCCTTCCCCCACCCTCCCCCATTGAGGGGGAGGGTGGGGGTGAAAATGAGGATTTTGGTCCCCCTCCCCTCGATCCCCTCCCACCAGGGTAGGGGAAGTTAAGAGGTGGTTTATTTCCATCCCGGAAAGGGATAGATCATATTCGCTGAGGCAAGATCAAAGGGATAGATGATTTCAAGTTCAGCCTTCCCCTCTTTCCACTGATATTGTCCAATCAAGCCCCTGCCTTTGATATTCTGACCCGTGGCATCAAATTTGATCCCCTCCCAGGGCATGACCAGCTCATATCCAGGGATGTCGATCTCATTGCATGCCTTCTGGAGTGCCTTTGGATCGGTCGAAGCGGCTCGATTCAAAACATAGGCCCAGGTTTGAACTCCTACAACGGATCGGGCTGTCGCTCCAGTCAAATCATCGCCATATTTCTTCTTATAGAGCTCATTAATCTGACCAGCCACCTTCTTGACTTTGGCCAGCTTGGCGATGAAAACGGTTCGGGTTAAAACCCCATTGGTATCAGCTCCGAGAGTCTTTGGAAAGTCAGCCATTTCGAAGCCAGCATCTTGCCCCCAGAACAAGTGAGGTGAGGCTTTCATTCCCTTGAGGGTCCGAATCATCAGGATCGAATCGGAAAGATAAGAGGCAAAGAGCATAGAATCAGGTTTTGCCGCAACCACTGCTTGGGCCTCAGAAGTTAAGTCCGGGGCGTTCGCACTATAGAGGAGTCCTTTCACAATATTGAACCCGTACTCTTTGGCGAATCTTTCAAGATCCTTGGCGACACTCGACCCCCACTCCGTATTCTCGCAGGCATAGGTGAGGTTCTTGAGTTGATCCTTTGGAACGGATTTGACCCCCCTCACTTTCCCTTCGGTCAAACCCTTGAAAAGCTCGAAGAGGTCTTTGTCAAAATATTCATCGTGCGGCGTCGTACGCCAGAACCATTTGAATCCTCTTCGGGTAAGGTCTGGAGAAGTGGAGGAATCATTGATCATGGGAATTCCATACCGCTCCGCAACGGCACTCACGGTCTTTGTTACAGCACTCTGATAGGCGCCCATCAATCCCGCGACTTTGTCATCGAGGATGAGGCGTTTGGCCAGGTCGGCACCGCGATCGGGTTCACCCCGGGAATCAGCAAAAATGAGTTTGATCTTGGCCCCTCCTAAGCTTGGAATGCCTCCCCATTTTGCCATGAGGATATCCACATTAGGATTCTTATTATTGACCAGTTCGTCCGCAGTAAGCTCCGCAGCCCTTTGTAGATCTCTCCCAATTGTTGCCAGTGCTCCAGAGAGGGGATAAATCACCCCGATCTTGATCTCCTTTTCAGCGGCGAAAAGGGTAAGAGGAATCATTAAAAAAGATAAACCCAATACGAACAAAAAAATAATCTTCTTTCGATTTCTCATCATCATACCCTCCTTTACAGATATTAAGAAAGTCTTTCTTCCACTTTTCACCTCCTTCTCATTTATATTCTATCCATCTCACAATCGGCTGTCATTTTATCTACTAATACTGAGGATGTCAACACTTCAATTTTTGTTTGCCTTCCTGCCCATTTCTTTGTAATATGAATCATGTCAAGAGGTTTGAAAGATGAAGTTAAATCGTTTTATAAGAAAGAAGCAGCTGATCGAACTAACCAGGCAGTTGATTCAGATCCCGACAGAGAACCCCCCAGGGAATGAGAAGAGGATTGCCCTCTTCTTGAAGCCTATTCTTTCGAAGATGGGCTTCCGTGTCAACACTTACCTCTCTCCAAGAAGAAGATGGAACATCATTGCTGAGAGAAGTTGGGGGAAAGGAGGTCGAAGACTCCTCTTCAATGGGCATCTGGACGTTGTCCCCGCTGGAGATCCCTCCCAATGGAGATATCCCCCTTTTCAGGGAGAACTCAGCAAGGGAAGGATTTACGGTCGTGGGGCATCGGATATGAAGAGTGGAATTGCCTCTTTTCTCCAAGCGATCTCTATGATCGATCGTTCGGAAATCGATCTCCCTCACGGAACGGTCGTTCTCCATCTCGTCTCCGACGAAGAATCTCATGGCCATCAAGGCATGGGTTTTTTGACCCAACAGGGGTTGATCCAAGGCGATGCAGCCCTTGTCGGTGAACCTTCCGATCTCCGTCCTGTCATCGCTCATAAAGGAGCACTTTGGGTCAGGATTTCCACGTTCGGGAAATCGGCCCACAGCGCCAAACCCCATTTAGGCGTGAATGCTATCGCAAAGATGATGAGGTTGATCAATCAATTAAATTCAATGCCTCTGGAAAAGGAACATCCCCTGCTTGGAAAGCCAACCCTGAACATCGGAAAGATTCAAGGCGGGACGAAGATCAACATCGTCCCTGACCGTTGTGAGATCGAGGTGGACCGGAGGATGTTGCCCAGTGAAAAGAGGGAAGAAGTATTAGAAGGGATGAAAGGAATTTTAGATTCTCTGCGATCGCAGGATCCCCTTTTTCAATATCAAATGGAAGAGATTGACTTTGCCGCAGCCTCTGAAGTCGATCCTGAAGAGGAGATCGTTAAGATTGGCGTAGGAGCTATCCAAGAAGTGATGGGAGAAAAACCGCCGTTAAGAGCGTTCTCCGGGTTCACGGATTCCCGTTTTTATCTTAATCAATGCAAAATACCAACACTCATCTTCGGACCCGGGGAGGTGGATCAGGTTCATACAACAGATGAGTCGGTGGACGTGGATGCTCTGGTCCGTGCAGCCCACATCGATGCATTGATCCTCATCAACTATTTATCGAAAAAAGATGAAACTCGATCTTAAAAAAATCCTAAAGGAATTGAAACCCTATCGAGAGAGGAAGGCCGTGATAGACCCCAAGCATGCTGCCCTTCTCGTCATCGATCTCCAGAACTTCTTTCATCAGATTATCCAACCGATCCTGGGGAATATCTTGCAGGTGATTCAGTCCTGTCGGAAAGAAAATGTCCCGATCCTCTTCACCCAGCATGGTCACACCAAACAGGGCTCTGACGGTGGAGTGCTCGGAGAATGGTGGGGTGAGTTGATCATCGATGCGACAGAGGATTGGAAATTCATTTCAGAAATGAGTCTCGATCCAAGGGATAAAGTGATCCCAAAGAAACGTTACAGCGCCTTTTTTGAAACCGATCTGGATACAACTCTTCGATCGAGAGGAATTCAAGACTTGATTGTCTCAGGAGTGATGACAAACCTATGCTGTGAGACCACGGCTCGGGATGCTTTTATGAGAGATTATCGGGTATTTTTCCTGATTGACGGAACCGCCACAGGAAGGGGTGAACTTCATCTTGCGACGTTAATGAATTTAGGATTTGGTTTTGCCTACCTTATTACCTGCGACGAATTGATTCAGATGTTGAAATAACCTCAACGTTGCATTGAAAAGGGAGATACGTGTACTTCCAAACCTTTCCAATGCGGGTTTTTCTATGTTTTATGGGTAACATGCGATGTCACCTGAGGTGACTTTTGTAATATGCTGGGAAACAGGGTAGCTAAACGACTAAAGGTGCCGCTGTAAAGGTTTTCCAGCACACGCATCTCCCTCTTGGATCGTTTTTTTGCAACTGTAAGGATAAGTTAAGCCTTCAGATTCTTGAAAACCTCTTCTAAGATGGTAAGGGCGGTATCCACCTCGCTCTTTGTGATAATCAAGGGCGGGATGAGGCGAATCACATTCTCCCCGCATCCCAAGATGAGAAGCCCCTTCTCAAAACAGGCCTGGATGATCGCACTCCTCTCGTCGATCGCCTTTTCCTTTGTCTCACGGTCCTTGACCAATTCTACCCCGATCATCAAGCCCTTTCCCCTCACATCGCCGATCAGGGGAAATCGTTTCTGAAGTCCTTTCAATTGTCCAAGGATATATTCACCCAGACGTGCAGCATTTTCAATGAGTCCTTCCTCAAGGAGTTCAATGGTTGTCAGCGCGGCTTGGCAACTGATGGGGTTTCCGCCAAAAGTGCTTGCATGGGAACCAGGGACCCAATCCATCACCTCACTCTGCGAGACCGTCGCTCCCAGGGGCATCCCTGAGGCAATTCCCTTTGCCAAGGCGACAATATCAGGTGTCACGCCCCAATGCTCAATCGCCATCATCTTCCCAGTTCTTCCCATCCCGGTCTGAACCTCATCAACAACGAAGAGGATCCCAAAGTCTCTTGCCAGCTCAAAAAGTTTTTGATGAAATTCAGGCGGAGGCACAATATAACCGCCCTCGCCTTGAATCGGCTCAACGAAGATCGCTGCAACCTCTTCTGGAGGAAGACTCCGTTTGAAGAGGTCCTCACGAATCCACTCCACACAGGCAATGCTGCATCCAGGGTAGGTCTGATGATGGTAGGGACAGCGGTAACAGTAGGCATAGGGGACATGAGTGACCCCAGGAACGAGGGGAGAGAATCCCTTTTCATGAATGACTTTACTCGCTGTTAAGGAGAGGGCTCCCATGGTTCGTCCATGAAAAGCGCCGAGGAAGGCTATAATTCGAGGTCGTTTCGTATGATACCGTGCCAGCTTTAGGGCCGCCTCAATCGCCTCTGCGCCGGAGTTCCCAAAGAAGACCCTTTTGTTCTTTGGCCCTGGCGTGACCTCAGCCAGTTTGGCAGCGAGGTTCGATTGAAGATCATAATAGAAATCGCTGCCCGACATATGGATGAGCCGTTCTGCCTGTCGATGAATGGCCTCCACCACCCGGGGATGGCAGTGCCCGGTATTGCAGACAGCAATCCCTGAAGTAAAATCGAGAAATCGGTTGGAATCCACATCCTCCACCCAAACCCCTCTGGCCTTCTTTACGACCAGTGGGTAGACACGGGTGTAGGATTGAGAGACAAATTCCTGATCCTTTCTTAAGACCTCCCTTGCTTTCGGCCCGGGAAGCTCTGTAATAATGGAGGGAAGGGAGGATGATAATTTCTTATTGAACGCCATGCCTTTCCTGCTCTAAAATTTTTAGCACATCATATGCAGTTTTTACCGCCAAGTCAACCCCATGAGCTATCCAACGTTCGTCCATCCCTCACGGGCTCGATCAAATTGATTTGATTTCCACTTTTGCCATTTTTTCAAAGAAGGTGGCTAATGCCGAATGGTCCTCCTCCCCTCTCCCGTCTGTCATTAATGAAATGAAGGCTTGCTGGACGAAACTGGAAAGTGGAATTGGAACGCCTAAATCCTTCGCCGTCGATAGGGCATTGTAAAGATCTTTATGATGGAGCTTGATCTTAAAGCCCGGTTTAAAATTCCTTCGGAAGATCATCGGCGCCTTTGCCTCTAAGACCTGACTCCCGGCTAATCCACCTCTGATCGCCTCGTAGATGATCTGAGGGTCGAGACCTGCCTTCACTCCGAGACTGAAGGACTCTCCGATAGCGGCAATGTTAATGGCGACGATCATCTGGTTGACCAGTTTAGCAAACCCACCGGCCCCGATCCCCCCGACGCGCACGATGTTCTTCCCCATCGTTTTAAAAATCTCCATGCAATCCCTGAAAACCTCTTCCTTCCCTCCAACCATGATGGCCAATGTTCCTTGAATCGCACCGGCTTCGCCTCCGCTGACAGGGGCATCCAACATCTTCACTCCCTTCCCCTCCAGCGTTTTTGCGATCTCCTGGGTAACCAGAGGATTGATGGAACTCATGTCGATGACCACAGACTCTGGTTTTGCTCCTTGAATGACCCCCTCTTTCCCCAGGATCACTTCTTTCACCTCCGGCGAATCAGGAAGCATCGTGATGATGACCTCTGATCGCTCCGCCACTCCTTTGGGGGAATCTGACGAAAGCGCCCCCTCTTTGACCAAATCTTCAACCGGCCCTCTGCTCCGGCTGAAAACCACGAGAGGGAATCCAGCCCTCAGCAAGTTTCTTGCCATTGGCCTTCCCATGATTCCCAGTCCGATAAACCCCACCCTTCTTTTCATATCCGCTCTCCAATCCTATTTTTCTCTTGCGGTCCGAATTAAAAAAGAAAGGCCCACCCAAGTTTCAGGATGGGCCTTCGTCCTGCAATTCATTCTTTTCAGTTCGATAAAAGGTAGGCCAAATTGTCCAGGACCGTTGTGAAAAAGACATCCTTCACCACATATCCTTCAGGGACTGTAATCTGGGCCGGCGCAAAGTTAAGAATCCCCCTCACCTCTGCCTCCACCAGAAGATCAGCTACCTTCTGAGCCTCAGCAGGAGGGGTTGTGATGAGGGCAATTTCGATCTTCCTCTCCCTCGCTACCTCTTTGATCCGGTTGATGTGAAGGACCTCTACCGGTCTACCCAACTTTTCTGAAACCCTGCCGATCACTCTTGGTGGATCGATATCGAACGCTGCAACGATCTTATAATTCTGTTTTAGAAAATCCTCATAAGAAAGGAGGGAAGAACCCAAATTCCCAACTCCGATCAGTGCCATCCTCCATTCCTTGTTCGATCCCAATATTCGTTTAATATCGTTGAGAAGGTCTTCCACATAATAACCCACACCTCGAATTCCGAACTCACCAAAATAGGCCAGGTCCTTTCTAACCTGAGCCGCATTCACCATGCATTTCTTGGCCAGTTGGGCAGAGGAAACGACTTTCTCTCCCTGTTCCTCCATCCCTTCCAAGCATCTTGAATACCTCGATAGCCTTCGAATGGTTGCTTCGGGTATTTTAGTATACTTCAATTTTGTGACTCCTTTCACAAATCTTGAGAAAAAATTTATTAAATTCCTATCCCTTTGTCAAGTACTCTGTAACGTTTGCACATCCTTCACTTCCCTCCTGAAAAAATCGAATCTACTTCTTCTTTGCCAACTGTTTAATCGCCTCATCCAACCGATGGTTGGCAGATTCGTACAAATCTTCCACATATTCCAAGTTATGGACCCCATTCCCCCTTTTCGCTAAATTTAAATTAAACTCTGCCTCCCCGAACAACTTCCGATAGACAAAGGTATGACCTCCCCGGCGGTCAATCCGCTCGATCTCCTCTTTGACCTTATCGATCTTCGGATTTACCTTGTTTAACCAATCCTCAGAGGTCCTTTTCCATCTGACCAAAATCTCACCGTAGCTTTGATCGTGACATTCTATACAACGCTTCTTAATTGCATCGAAGGTATCCTTCTTTTTTACCGTGACACCTCGATGGCAATCGATACATTCGACCACATCCAACTTGCTGCTTGGCATTTCCTTCACGCCGATCCCCCCTTTTCCCTGAATCACCCTCTTAACGGAGACATGGCAGTCCTCACACTTGACTTTCTTGATCTCTTTTCCGTGATGGCATCCAGCACAATTCTTCTGAAGCGTTTTACCATGAGACTCACGAGGGGAATGGCAGTCCAAACATTTCATCCCATTGCCGGCCACATGGGTTTCATGAGAAAACTTGATATCATTAAAAGGGACGGCGCGTCTTTCAATCCCCACATGGCAGAGGCTCGTACAGGTCATTTTGGTCTGAAACTCTCTGGGCTGATAACCTTTATCGAGGGCCGTCAGAGTCTGTTCGGTCTTATTGTTGGCTGCATTGAGGAGTTTGAAGGCATATTCGATATTGTGAACCCCCCTCCCCAGAAGGACAAAGCTGTAATTATGGCGGGCTTCGTTGAGGAGGTTCTGTGCTTTCTTAAAGGCGGCTGCTCCTCCATTCGTCTTCTCGAAATCATAGAGTGTTTTTTGGACATTGAAGATTCTTTGGTTTGTCTCATTCTCCGCTTTCGAGAGAAGAGCCTTCCATTGTTTCAGGGTTTCATCAAACCCTTCTCCATGGCAGTCCACACAAGCTTCTCCCATTGCCCTTTCCACATATTTTGTAGTATGGAGCGCAGCCTTGCTCTCCTCGCCTTTTCGATGGCAGGCGATACAGTCCACATTTGTTGTAAACATGAGGCTCGGAGAGTCAGGAACTCCGATCCCTCCGGTCCCACGGTATAACTCGCTTGGCCCCAGATGCATTTCTTTGTTGTGGCACTTGTCACAGATGATAGGAGTACGGGCAAAGGTAAGAATTGGTCCGATCTCGTGTCGAATGTAACTATGGCAATCTGCGCATTCGATCTTGTGGTCGGCGACATGGTTCTTATGCATGAATTGAGAGGTATATTGGGTACCCAGTATTCGAGGTTCGTTATGGCATTGGACACATTTCCCCTCAGGGACATGGGCGTCTCCCTGAACAACATTGATATGGCACTTCTCACAGGTCACTCCCCTGGCGATATATTTTCCATGGTTGAAACTCCACCCCTTGACCTTAATGTCCCCTTTGGGCTCAACGTGGCAAGAGGTGCAACCGCCTACAGCGCACGAAATGCATTCCTCTTCACCTCTTGCACCAGCCTTATAATAATGGCAGATGAAGCAGTTGATTTCGTGAACAGTAAGGTGGGCTCCCTGGACGAGCTGGGCATGACAGGTGGTGCATCGAAGGTTCATCCCCCTTCTCAACTCGCCCAAATGCTTTCCATGGGAAAACGCCACATTCTTATAAATGATATCCCCCTGAAGATTCTCAATCTTATGACATCCCTTCTGGAGACAACTCGCATCGCTTATCTCGGCATGGGGCCTACTCGGCCTCTTCCCAGAGATGAAATAAGCCAGCGATACCTGCCCATCCACCCACTTCCCCTTCAGATGGTTAAAAAGACCAGGCTCATAGTGACATTCCGAGCATGCAACATGCCGATGACTGGAGGCTCTCCAAGAATCCATATAGGCATTCATCTGGTGACACATACCGCAAAAGGTTGGACTCTCTGAAAATCTGAGCAGACCTCCGAGGATAAGGAAAAAAGCGATGATGGAGAAAAGAAGAAAAATCTTTATTCCTTTGAGATGGGTTTGTGTTCCTCTCTTTGCCTCTTTAAAAAAATCGATCCAGAAGGCCTTTACCAATTGATAAAGATTCTTAAAAGTCTCCAGATTTTTAAAACTTTCCATAATAGGGTCCCCACCCGTTAATGTATTAATTTTGTAGCATTTTTTAAGAAACAGTTCAAGAGGGACCCCTTTTTTCACAAACGATGGAACGCCACCCTTCGACTCACTTGATTTAAGGGTATCGGTTTGTTAAATAGAACAGAAAAGAGGATGACTTTGAGATTCAAAAGGTTATCTATTATTTTAGTTACGGTCTTGATCCCGAATCTGTCCCATGGCCCTCTCCTTCAAGCCTCATCCAAAGCCCAATTTAGCATCCTCTACACCAACGATGTGATGGGTGAGGTCGAACCCTGTGGGTGATTCAGGAATCCCCTTGGCGGGGTCGCCAAGAAGGCCACCCTTATCTCCCAAATAAAAAAGGAGGGGAAAAAGATCCTTCTCCTCGACACCGGAAACCTCCTCTTCCGAAAACCTCCTCAAACGGAGACCAAGCGCAGGGATGCCCTTTTCCGCGTCGACCTTCTTATCCAAGCCTATAACGAAATGGAATATGATGTGGTCAATGTGGGTGAGAAGGATTTGATGATGGGGCTTAAATTCCTCTCCGATGTGAGCCAAAAAGCGAGGTTCTCCTTCGTCTCAACCAACTTGGTGGACAAGGCAACTGGAAAGGGAATCTTTAAACCCCATGTGATCAAAGAGATCGCAGGGCTAAGGATCGGAATTTTCGGGCTCTTGGATGATGCCTTCAACACCGCCCTTCAGGAAAAAGAACCTGGACTGACCATTTTAGAACCTCTATCGGCATCAAAAACTTTCACGAAAGGCTTCAAAGAATATTGTGACTTGATCGTTGTCCTCTCTCAACTGGGCGAATCGAAGGATAGGAAACTGGCCAAGGAAAACCCTCAAATCGACCTGATTCTCGGAGGGGGCGGAGAATCGAAAAGGACCGTGACAGAAAGGGTGAATGAGGTTCCAATTTATCGATTGGAGCCCAGGGGAGGATATTTGGGCCGGATTGATTACTCCCTCGCCGATACAATAAAGCCTATCAAATTCCTGATTTCGAGTGAGCAGGATGAGATGGAGAGGAGATTAGAAAGGCTGATCACAAGATCGATGCAAATCAAAGGAGAAATGGCAAAGTCAGGAAAGCAAGAGGAGATCAAGGTTAAAGAATTGAGGTTCCTGGAATCGAGAAAGAAGGAATTGGAGAAAACTCTCGTCACCTTCGAAGATAAAAATTTTTACAAATATCGCGCCATTCCTGTCCAACTCTCTATCGTCGACAACCCCAAGGTGACGAAAGGATTGGAGACCTATCGTACCGAGTCAGCAAAGTTATACAAGCCAAGAGTGGCGGCGCTCCCCGAAAAGGAATTACCGGAGAAAGAGATGATCGCCCGAATTCCCAAAGGGAGCCCTTTTGTTGGAGCGATCTCTTGCAAGCGATGCCACGAAGTGAACTATAGAAATTGGCTAAGGACCAAGCATGCCAAGGCTTCCGAAACGATCGCCACCTCACCAAAATCCGGCCAGGAGGAGTGTCTGTCCTGCCACTCCACCGGCTATGGTAAAATAGGAGAGTATGCCACCGTAGAGGAAATCCCGTTTTATCTTCGGGGGGTCCAGTGTGAAGCTTGCCACGGGGAAGGGAAAGGGCATCCCGGAAAGGGAAGGATAGAAAGGAAAGTGACCCTCGGGATCTGCCGAAACTGCCACACCAAAGATCAGAGTCCCACCTTCAACTATGTCACCTATCTTGAAAAGATTGGATGCAAGATCTCCAAATAAATTGCGGATTGCAGATTGCGGAATGCGTAATTTAAACAATAGCTGATGGCCTCATCACTCCGAAATCCACATTCCGAATTCTGAATTACACAAGGAATTCCCACCCGATCAGGAAGACACAGAGTAGCCCAATAGCGAGCATCGCAAATCCCACAATCGTTGAGAAGAGGTCCGCCGCCACGCTCGGGTATTGATCACGATGAGTCTCCAGTGTCTTCTCCGCCATCATCCTCTTATACTGTTCTGGCCGTTCTTCTACCAGCTCATATTTAGGGAACCTTCCTGTGAAGATCACCGTATCGATCGGGAACTTCGAGGGTCGAAAATGAGTGTTGAAGAAATGGACGGTGAAGATGAACCCAGAGGCCAACAGCGCCTCATCGGAATGGACGATCGTCGCAATGTTAAGTATCCATCCGGGCAGGAAGATGGTGAAGAATTCCGGAAACCAGAGCATCAATCCTGAAAATCCGATGGCGAACATCCCCCAGAAAACGGCCAAGAAGTCAAACTTCTCCCAATAAGTCCATCGGTCGAACTGGGGTTTCTCCCCTTGGCTAAAGAACCAACGCATCATTCCAATAATGTCTTGAACATCTTTCCAGCGAGGGCAGAGAGAATCTGGGCCAAAGAGCCGCTGAAGGGGGTTCGGATTCCCTTTGATCTTCTTGAAGAAAAGGAAATAGAAGATATAGAGAAGCGTGGCCCCAAAATAGGCAAAGGTAATGCCTGCGCAGATCCGATGGATCAACCCTGCCATTCTTGCTCCTCCCAGAAAGTGCATCAAACCACTGGCCCAGGGTGCATGGGAGAATTTTAATGGAAGCCCGGTCAGGACGAGACCGATGAATGAAACCATCATCGTGAAGTGAAGAACGATATCGAAGGGGCTGAATCGACGGTAGATGTGGCCTGCTTCATCTGGCCTCACATGTTGGGGAAAGAAAACCCCTTTGGATCTCAATTCTCGCTTTTCCCAGAAGTCCTTCCGCCACCAGAGGAAAGCATGAATCCAGAAGACCCCGAAGACGGAGACCAGGAGGACGGTCATCAGAATGAAGGTTCCAAAAAGCACGGGTTCTCTTTCCGGATCCGTATGGGTTGCATGGGTGATGAATTGGACAAAGTTGACATTGGCGCCCGGATGGCATTTCCCACAGGTCTCAACGAGACGCTGGTCAGAAATGAGGGATTTGGGATCATCCCTTGGCAGGATGCTGTGGAAACCGTGGCAGTCTGCACAACCCGCTACCAATTTCGGGTAGCCCAGGTGCTCCACCTTTCCGTGGTAGCTTTCGTAGTAGGTCTGGGTGGCGATCAGGAAGACTTTATTTCGTTCCATCATCTCCTTGTCGGCATGGCACTTCTGGCAGATCTCCGTATGAAACTCCTTCCGAAATGCCACCACTTTTGGCTCATCACCTTTTAATATTGGAATTTTATGGAGACCATGGCAATCGCTACAATCGGGGGAATCCGGGTTTCCTGCAAGGACAGATTTGCCGTGGACGCTCTCTGAGTAACCGTCATCAGAATGGCAGGTCGTGCATTTCTGGATCACCCGGGTTTTATCGCCCTTCCAAGGTGTCATCTCGTGGATATCTTTATGGCAGTCTTTACATTGAATGTCATTGATGAAGTGGGCACTCGCATAATGTTCTACCCCCTCCTTTTTATGGCATCGATGGCAGGTGATTGGTTCGGCTTGGATTCTTGCCCCTTTTGCCTTCACATGGGCTTTGACGTCTATAATATCCCAGTGACAACTGTTACAGGAGTTGGCTCCATGAACAGACTGGGCAAACTTCCTCTCACTGATCTTTTTCCCATGACAACCGAGGCATTCCGAGTTGTCGATACACTCCGTGCAATATTCGCGGCCCTTGATAACGAATTTCTCCCCTTTTTTCCCGGGTTCGGGAGCCTTCGTCACCGCTGCCGGTTTGGGACTCTCTTTTTCAGGAGCCGGTGTTGCAGCCCATACAGATCCAAGACCCAAAAAGAGGGCCACGGAGAGGGTGAGAAGAATAAAGATCAATCTCATATACTTCGATTTCATAATGCCCCCAAAAACGAAAAATTACTCCTTCCACTCCTTCCCCATGAACGGGAGGATAGTAGGAATGACTTCTTCAAGATTTAAAGACAATTTTAGTTCTTGGGAATTGAGTGAGGATAAAATGTGATTTTTCTAACACAATCGAAAATTGAAGTCAATAGCCACTACCCTCCCAAATCCCGATTTAGAAACCGAAACCCTTTTCCCATCCGGTCATTGCGAGTCCCGCTAAAAGCGGGACAAGGTGCGTGCCTGCACGCCGAAGTGCTATCCTTCGCCGGAGCAAGGCAGGCGTTTCGGCACGCAGGCGTGGCAATCTCATTGAAAAAGGCGGGATTGCTTCGGTTCCCTCGCAATGACAATTTCTAAATCGGAATTTGGGACCCAATTTTAATTCGATTTGCAGACTTCGTTTAGGCTGACTAAGGTCAAGCAGTTTCTCTCCCGAAACCTCAGATAGGTTTTGATCGAGCTCCGGTTCAATCGTCTCTCGATTGGAATTTGAGCTTTGACATTTGACATTGTTTTTATAGCAGAGGGCTTTCTCTCTTGACAAATTGATAAAAAACATTATCTATTAATGTGAGGTGAAACTATGCCTACCTACGAATACAGAGCCGTTGATCCGGATAAAGGTTGCGATCACTGCAGTTCTGGTTTTGAGGTCATCCAGAGGATGACCGAACCGACACTCACTCACTGTCCTCATTGCAAAAGTTCCGTCCACCGTGTTATCTTCGCCCCTTCCGTGGTGATTAAAGGGAGCCCCGTCACGGAAACGGATCGGAAGATCAAGGAGTATGAGAAAGAGGGAAAATGGAGCCACGCCGCGGAATTGGCCGATAAAGAGGCGGAGAAGACAAAAAGAAAGGATTTGCAGACCCGCGCCTTGGAGGATTACAAGAAGGCAGGATACAATTTTGATAAGTATGATAAGGATTCTTAACACCCACCAAATGACAACTTCCTTCCAAACCATCATTCCATCAATTCTTTGAAAAAAACCCCTTTTTCTCAGAAACCCATTACTTTTTTGGGATACTTCTCATATTTTTGTATGAAAAAATATTTTTGACTAACAAAATGAAATATGGTATACGAACTTAAGATGTATAACAAAAGGAGGTTTTATGGACAAGGCAGTCGTAACAGTAAAGGGTCAGGTAGTGATTCCTTCCAGGCTGCGGCGGAAGTTTGGTATCAAAAAGGGAACGCAAGTTTCCCTTTTCGAGAGGGATGGTGAAATAGTGATTAAACCAATTACTGACGAGTACATTCGGAGTATGGCCGGAATCACTGGCACAAAAGGAAGGTTACTCAAAGCTTTGAAGGAAGAGAAGGCAAAGGAGCGCGCGCTATGAAGGCGGCGCTAAGAGTATTGGACTCACATAGCCTAATCGCATACCTGGAGAACGAAAGGGGAGCGGACAAGATGATTGAACTTATCCGGGTAGCAAGGGATTCCGGAAAACCCCTTCTTCTCTCTGTAGTGAACTGGGGAGAAGTTTACTACATCACTCTCAGGGAGGCAGGTCGGGAACGAGCCGAGGCAGTGGCACACCTCATCTCAACCCTACCCATTCAGGTTATCCCTGTCGATTTGGAGCTTACTAAACAGGCGGCTGAGTTCAAGGCTCTTAAACGAATGTCTTATGGTGACTGCTTCGCTGCAGCCCTTGCGAAGCTTCGAAAGGCGGAATTGGTCACAGGGGATGAGGAGTTTAAGCAGGTTTCAGCCGAAGTAAGAATTTTTTGGATCCAATCGTGTTAATGAATCCTCGAAAAGGATACTCCAAATTAAGGATGAGACGAATGACAGTCAAATAGCGGGGGCTTTCCAGTCTCGTCTAGATAAGATGCAAAATTGTCTTTGACTCCACTGGGTTGAAACCTTAAATTCCAGCTGTTTATACTAAAATACTATTTAGTCGACGATCATCTATGAAATCGATAAGACTGCAGTGATTACCCTCAGCCACGTTCAGAAACAGTTTGGGAGCAAGGTCCTCTTTAAGGATTGTTCCCTTCAGATCGGAGTGAGGGACCGGATGGGCCTTGTCGGCCCCAACGGTTCCGGGAAGACGACTCTTTTCAAGTTGATCTTGGGAGAGGAATCGATCGACGAAGGAGAAATCCGAATCGCCAAAGGGGTGAAGATCGGCTATCTCCCCCAGGAAGTCGTCACCTTCACAGGAAACAGGGTGCTCGACGAAGTTTTAAAAAGTCTGTCAGGGATCACATCCCTTCAGGACAAAATGAAGATCTTGGAAGAAGAATTGTCATCCATGGAGGATCCGAAAGAGCAAGAGAGGTTGGCAAAGGAATATGGGAAACTTCAGGAACATTATACGGTCCTCGGCGGATACGGCTTGGAAGCTGAGGCCAAACAGATCCTGCAAGGATTGGGATTTAAAGAAAGGGATTTCAACCGGGCTACGGATGAATTGAGCGGAGGCTGGCTGATGCGAATAGCCTTAGCAAAAATCCTCCTCCAGTCCCCTGATCTTCTCCTCCTGGATGAACCGACCAACTATTTGGATTTAGAATCCCTCATCTGGCTGGAAAATTTCTTACTTAATTATCCGGGTGCCATGGTCATCGTCTCTCACGATCGGGTCTTCCTCAACCATCTCATCGACCGGATCGCAGAAATTGAAGCCCAGAAGATTGATCTGTATTACGGTGACTATGACCACTACTTAGAAGAAAAAGAGACCCGGAGGCAAATTCTCGAGGCCACCTATAAAACCCAGCAGAAGAAGATCGAGCAGACCGAAAGGTTTATCGAACGATTCCGAGCTAAGAACACGAAGTCCAAGCAGGTTCAGAGTCGGATCAAATTGCTCGAAAAATTGGAGCGGGTCGAACTTCCAAAAGAGAAGAAGAGAGAGATCCGATTCCACTTTCCTGCGCCCAAACGGAGCGGTTACAGAGTTGTGGAGGTGAAAAATCTCCACAAGAGTTATGGCGATGTTAACGTTTATCAGGGAATTGATCTCGCTCTCTTCCGAGGGGATAAGGTGGCCTTAATCGGTCCCAACGGGGCAGGCAAATCGACACTTCTCAAGATGCTGGCTGGAGTTCTCGACTTTGAGAAAGGCGAGGTGGTACTGGGCAACGATGTCACCCGGGCTTACTTTGCCCAGCAACAATTCGATATCCTCCATCCTGACAATACAGTCTTCGAGGAGCTCCTCTCCGTTGCCACCGATGAAACCCAGACAGAACTTCGGACCCTCCTGGGCACGTTTCTCTTCAGCGGGGAAGAGGTTGAAAAAAGAGTCTCTGTTTTGAGCGGTGGCGAGAAGAGTCGGTTGGTTCTCGCCAAGATACTTCTCAAACCTGCCAATTTCCTTCTCTTAGACGAACCGACCAGCCATCTGGATATACCTTCTCGCAATGTATTGGAGATGGCCCTGAAGCAATTTCAAGGCACGATCTGTTTGATCACCCACGATCGCCATCTGATCAATCAGATCGCCAATAAAGTGATCGAGATCGATCGCGGAGCCCTTCATCTCTTTCCAGGCAATTATGACTACTACCTTTATAAAAAGCAGCAGACCCAATTGGAAGACGCTCAAAAAAATGCAGAGGTGATGCAGGCATTGCCTCTGCCATTACCAAAGCAATCCTCCCACAGGGCAAAGGAGGAGAGGAGAAGAAAGGCTCAAGAGATGGATCAATTTCGGCGGCAACTGGTCAGTCTCGAAAAAAGATTCCAGGAGGTGGAAGAATCTTTGAATGAAGCGACGGAAACATTGGATGATCTGAATCAAAGACTTTCGGAGGCCTCTCTCTATCTAAACCAGAAAGAGACATATGAAACCATTCAGACTCATAAGAAGACCCAGGAGAGGGTGAAAGAACTTTCTCGCCTCTGGGAATCCCTCGCCTTGGAATTGGAGGAGATGAAAAGGATGAGTTAATGCCAAAGGTTGGATTTAAGCCGGGTTCTTACCGTTCGTAGATGTTCAAGAAGAAAAATCCGTTTGGGAACCCGTACTTGGCTAATCTTTCATATTGACATGTAAGAAAAATCATATGATAATTTCGAAGCATTTTCTCTTCGCGAGCAATTTTTCTCGATCAGAAAACCCACATTCTTCGTCGTTGAAGAGAAACGGGTAATATTTCTGAGCCATTCATTTTTTAGTGCCGATTTGCTAATCTAATAAAGGATGGGTGCGAAATACCTGCTTCATATGAAAGAGAGCTTAGGTCATCTCATTTTCGGTTTTAAAACCTTCTTTTTAGGATATGAGCGGGTGAGGCGAAGGGGAGGATAAGGAGGGCTTTCTGACAGTGGTAACGATTTTTATCGATTTCCTGATGCACATAGATCAACATCTCGACTTACTCATTCAAAACTATGGCATCTGGACATACGCTATACTTTTCTTGATCATCTTTTGTGAAACCGGCCTGGTGGTAACCCCCTTCCTTCCGGGAGATTCGCTTCTGTTCGCTACAGGAACTTTCGCTGCCATGGGCTCTCTCGACATCAAATGGTCAACAATTCTTCTCAGTTTTGCAGCGATCGCAGGAGACACGGTAAATTACTGGATAGGACATATGGCGGGACCGAAGGTATTCACCAAAGATAAATCCCGCTTCCTGAATAAAAAGCATCTTGAACGTACCCATCAGTTCTACATAAAATATGGGGGGAAGACAATTATTCTTGCTCGTTTTATCCCAATGATTCGCACCTTCGCTCCTTTTGTAGCGGGTATCGGGTGCATGCCGTATATCCGTTTCATTATGTTTAACGTGACAGGAGGTATTGCTTGGATTGCTTCCTTTATTTTTGCCGGCTATTTTTTTGGCAATATCCCATTCGTAAAACGCCACTTTACGCTCGCCATCCTGACGATTATTGTTATATCTATTCTTCCCGGGGTCATCGAATTCGCCCGCCAGCGATATCAATACTCACATGGCAAAGCTGAAAAAGAAATCGGAACGGGAATGACGGAGCCGGAATAGTTAGCCATATTTCATCTCGGAATGGAAGTCGGTGCAAAGAAAAAAATAGTCTTTCCACCTCTGCCCTTTTCGTCTTTTACATCGACCCTGAGAGATTCATAGGTGGATTAAGAAATTGATATGAACCTTACGAAAGGAGATGGAAGAAGGAGTTGGGAAAACAGAGCAACGCTTCAAGAGAAGTGAAATATTCTTCATGGTTTGTTCTCATCGTTGCGATTTTCATCACCTGTCTGATGACGGCCAACATCACAGCAGTAAAGCTGGTAAATGTTTTCGGGTTTATTTTGCCAGCAGGTATTATCATCTTTCCAATGAGCTATATCTTTGGCGACGTGCTGACCGAGGTTTATGGTTACCGCCGGGCAAGACAGGTCATCTGGCTGGGCTTCTTCTGCAACCTCATTGCTGTCGTTGCCTTCGGGATCGGGCAAGTATTGCCTCCGGCATCGTTCTGGGATGGGCAGGCAGCCTATGAGCGTATCCTGGGTTACACTCCTCGACTACTGACGGCTTCATTCCTCGCCTACCTGGTAGGGGAATTTTCAAATTCTTTCATCATGGCTAAGATGAAAATCGCTACGAAGGGACGCTGGCTTTGGTCCCGCACGATCGGATCAACGCTTGTTGGTGAAGGGCTGGACTCCTTGGTGTTCATGGTGCTTGCGTTTGTGGGGACGATACCCATTGAGAAGTTGGCTTCAGCGATCGTAACACAATGGCTTGTGAAGTCAGCCTATGAAGCCGCTGTGACACCACTCACTTACGCTATCGTAAACTTCTTAAAGGGCAGGGAGGGTTTGGATGCCTACGACTATGATACGCACTTCAATCCACTAAGCATTTCGGGATAATCATAACCCTTTGAGCTTGAAAAAAGGATCCCTTCATATGCCCGATAATGCTGTTGACATGAAAGAAGTCGGCTCTCCCCGGAAGGGTATCCCTTCCGGCAGGCCTATACGTTATGCACTCTATGGCTCAGCAGCTGCGTCCGCCATGGTGACGGCTAGGGATGGGGAGATTTTTTAGGTGCAGATCAGGAGGCCTTTGACAAATCGGGGGTCGATTTCCTCCTCTCGTGGAATTCTTCCGTATTGCTCTTCGATCAGATCGAGACAAAAATCCCCGAAGGCATGGAGATGTTGCCGCTTGTTTTCCTCCCCCTCGATCGAATCCAACCATTCTCTTAACCCTTTTCTGGTCTCCATCTTTACAATCCCCTTCCCCTGTTCATCCTTCTCAAAAATGCGGGAGAAAAGATCTTTTAACCGCGCCTTTTCAATCGCTTCAAATTGAAAAATTCCTTTGAGAATTTGGTTTGCCAAAGCGGTAAGAAAAATGGTAGAGAAAGTGATCCCACGCCACTCCTCAGGATGGCAACCCGTCAAGTCCAACTCCTTCAAGTCCCGTGGAGAGACATTCAATCGTTCTCCTAAAGTGTTGGCAATCGTTTCGATGAATTCCAAAAAAGTCTTCGTCTCTTTTAAATCCTGAAGATTCTTGAAATCCTCGAACATCCCATTCCGGTAGATCTCCGGTCTCTTCTTTAAAATCCCTTCAAATTTTTCGAGGTGGGGAGGATCTAAAAATGTCAGATTCTCCTGATCATCTGAAAACCAAGGTCCTTTCAAAATGGATTCTCCCTTTCTTCTTAGAAGAAGCGTCGTGCTCACTCCGCACTGAAATAATCTCTGGATGGGAAATGATCGAACGATCACAGATGCCTTCGTCTCTTCTTCCTTGCTTAGGTATTGAAGCCCGAGGTTGAGATAATGGTGGACTTTTTTTACGACCCTCTCCATGGCCACAATATTGGGAAAGTCAATCGCCTCTGCGATGATGGCTTTATTACAAAGAGCTGCTATCTCTTGCCTCAATCGATCCTGCTCATGAGGATCATCAATTTTAGAGAAGATGGAGGAGAGAAAAGGGCCTTCGTCTTGGAAGGTGAGATAGAACACGGATCTTTCCCTGCCCACTTCTTCGCGACCCGTGATGGGAGGAATCCTTACTTCTGCAATCAGAGAATCAGGGTTGACAAAACGATAAATCTCTAGGGCCTCCTCTAAATCAGGAAAGCCATACTCATTCAATCTTCCATTTCGCAAGCGATATCCTATTTCTTCAAGTTCTGACTCGATTTCACAGATGAGAGACTCCATCAATCTTCGATAACCCTCGCCATCGATACGGTAGTGGATTCTTAAAAAAGGCTCGAAAACCTCTCGCGTCCTCATTCCCTTAAAATCAATGAAGTAAAATTGATCTAAAGTAAAAAGGGGGATTCTATCCATCCTTTCCAGGTAGTCCCCCTCAATGGTGGTGACATGGAGGAACTTCTTTAGAAGAAGAGCAATGAATTCGGGAACTGCGGAGCGGATAAATTGGCTAACCTTGTTTTCACCTGATTCGAGTAAAATCTCTATCCAGTTTAGGATCCTTTCGGGATCCAACCGATCCTTTTTCCAGAAGTCCAGATCAAGGAGATATTGAAACTGCTCCGGTGTGGTAAGGGAGATCAGGTCGAGGGCATCCCTTTCTCCAACCTCCTTCACCGTTAAAAATAGTTCCAATTCCGGGAGCTGGTGGACCAATCTTTCTGGATTCTCTGAGAGAAACAGGTAATGGAGCCGCTCTTTCCCTCGAGCCCGCAGAACAATATCTAATTGGCCCTCGATGGGAAGAGAGTTGAAAACCTTATAGGCCTCTGTCCGGTCTTCGGGTAAGACCAATGGTGGGAGATCAACCATTGCTGACCCCAAAAGATTTACTGAGGGAATATCTTCAACCTCCTCACCCTTCCCCTCCCCCCGGTGGGGAGAGGGAGGGACGAGGGGTATTCATCAATAAGCCGGAGGCATAGGCGGACCGGCGGCCTGCTCCTTCTTCGGCTTCTCAGCCAAGGCGACCTCTGTGGTGATCAACAGAGAGGCCACGCTGGCTGCATTCTGGAGGGCGAACCTCACCACTTTTGTCGGATCGATGATCCCGGCCTCGATCATATCGGTATACTCTTCCTTATCTGCATCAAAGCCGAAGGCCCCTTTCTCCTGTTTCACTTTCTGTGCCACCACGGAGCCCTCCTGGCCAGCATTTTCAACAATCTGCCGGATGGGCTCTTCAAGAGCCTTGATAATAATATTAACGCCTGTCTGTCGATCGCCTTCCAGTTTCATCTTCTTCAAGGCGGGTAAACATCTCAGATAAGCCACTCCGCCGCCAGGAACGATCCCCTCTTCCACAGCGGCCCGTGTGGCATTGAGCGCGTCTTCCACGCGTGCCTTTTTCTCCTTCATCTCCGTCTCAGTCGCTGCGCCCACCTTGATCACAGCAACTCCTCCCGCCAGTTTTGCCAATCGCTCCTGAAGTTTTTCTTTGTCATAATCAGAGGTGGTCCCTTCGATCTGAACACGGATCTGTTTGATCCGGCCCTGGATCGCAGAAGGTTTCCCTGCTCCTTCAATGATCGTGGTATTGTCTTTGTCAATCACCACCTTTTTCGCCCTGCCCAGATCCTCCAACTTCATCTTTTCAAGTTTAATCCCCACATCTTCAAAGATGGCCGTTCCATCCGTTAAAATGGCGATATCTTCGAGCATCGCCTTCCTCCGGTCACCAAAACCTGGAGCCTTGACCGCGGCGCACTTCAGTGTCCCCCGAAGTTTATTGACCACCAAAGTCGCCAGGGCTTCCCCTTCCAGATCCTCTGCGAGGATGAGAAGTGGTCTGCCTGTCTTGGCCGCCTGCTCCAGAATGGGGAGAAGTTCTTTCATATTGGAGATCTTCTTCTCGAAAAGCAGGATATAGGGATCCTCGAGCACAGCCTCCATTTTTCCCGGATCTGTGACGAAATAGGGAGAAATATAACCCCTGTCGAACTGCATTCCCTCCACGACCTCCAGGGTGGTCTCCATGGCCTTGGCCTCCTCCACGGTGATCACCCCTTCTTTTCCCACCTTATTCATCGCCTCGGCGATGATGCTGCCGATGGTCGGATCGTTGTTGGCCGAGATTGTCCCCACCTGAGAAATCTCCTTCTGCTCCTTGACAGGTTTGGACAGTTTCTTCAACTCCTTGATGACCTCCTCCACGGCAAACTCGATCCCTCTCTTAATATCCATGGGATTGGCACCGGCGGCCACGATCTTATACCCTTCGCGGCAGATCGCCTGGGCCAGAACCGTTGCGGTCGTCGTTCCATCCCCGGCCATATCCGAGGTCTTACTGGCCACTTCTTTTACCATCTTGGCGCCCATGTTCTGAAAGTGATCTTCCAGTTCAATCTCTTTGGCAACCGTGACACCGTCCTTTGTCACCACCGGAGAGCCGAAAGACCTTTCCAGAACGACATTTCTGCCCTTGGGCCCCAGAGTCACCTTGACCACATCCGCCAGGATATTGACACCTTCCAGAATCGCATTTCTCGCTTCTTGATCAAACTTCAATTCTTTCGCCATAAGGCTCCTCCTTTCTTTTCACTCCAAATATCATTCAATGACAGCGAGGACATCATCCTCTTTCATGATCAGATGTTCTCCTCCATCAATCTTCACCTCAGTACCCGCATATTTAGTAAAAAGGATCCGGTCGCCCTTTTTCACCTCCATCGGAATCTTTGCACCATCCTCCTTGATCCTTCCATCTCCGACGGCGATCACCTTCCCTTCGATCGGTTTCTCTTTGGCCGTATCAGGGATGATGATACCTCCTTTGGTCTTTTCTTCTTCCTCCAACCTCCTGACGATGAGTCGGTCGTGAAGTGGCCTCACCTGCATAAAGATACACCCCCCTTCTCTTAAAATTATAGATCAATAGATAATCATCGAACCTTTGCTTGTCAAGTTTCACATCTATAATCAAGCGGTTATAAAGGGCGTGGCAACAATATCCTTGACTTTTTGTATAGAATGGCTTTATGAAAAGCTATGGAATTTCAGTATCCTTTCATCACAACAGGAATCGGATCCTTCCCCCACAAAGACGAGAAAGAAGTCTTTCGTCTTATCCTCAAAAACTTCCCTGACATTCCTTTTTGGCCCCAATTGCCAAAACGGTCCTTTCTGGAAGGTATGGTCGTTCAATACTCTGAGGGGTTTCCCTCTCTGAGGTGGAACGAAAAGGAACAAAAGGCTTGGGTGGATACCTCTCATGGATTTGATAAAGAAATCGAAAGATTTTACCAGCATTTCGAGGACGGTAATCTCGAGCCATTTGGAATTACAGAACATTTTTCAAATGGACTTCGGATTTTAAAGGACCTCTCTTCGGAGACCCACCGAAAGAAAATAAAGTATATCAAGGGCCAGGTCACAGGGCCGATTACCTTTGGCCTCGCGTTAGCCGACCAGGAAGGAAAACCCATCTTTTATGACCCTACTATGAGGGACATCCTCGTCAAACACTTATCACTAAAAGCCCGGTGGATGGAGAAGAGGTTCAACGGCCTTTTTCCTGAAATTCCAACGATACTCTTTTTTGACGAGCCCTCCCTCTCCTCATTTGGGTCTGCCTTCTCCAGCCTGAATCGGGAAGACATCGTCCTCTCTTTAAATGAATGTTTTGATGCCGTGAAGGGATTGAAGGGGACCCATTGCTGTGGAAATACGGACTGGAGTGTGCTTCTTTCGACGAATCTCGACATCCTTAGCTTCGATGCCTATGATTATCTGGAAACGCTCTCCCTTTATCCGAAGGAATTAAAAGCATTCTTAGAAAGAGGGGGAATCTTGGCCTGGGGCATCGTCCCAACGAGCGAGGCCATCCTAAAAGAGGATTCTCAAAGTCTGGTCAGGCGTTTCAAGGGAGGGGTTGAGGTTCTCGCGAAGAAAGGAATTGATCCGTCCCTTCTTCAAAGGGCGATCATTACTCCCAGTTGTGGAACCGCTTCCCTTACCGTTTCCTTGGCAGAAAAGGTTTGTCGGCTCACGGCAGAGGTCTCCAAAAGACTAAGAGGGGGATAGGGGGGATGGGGTGACAAAAATGATCATCACAAATCTGCTTTGGAGAGCGGGACTCCGCCAATCCCCAGATTTTCCTTGGGGACTTCATTGAGGATAATTCGAACCCGATCCGCCGGAACCTGAAGTACCTCGACAATCGCATCCGTCACTTTCTTAATTAATTGTTCCTTCTTCTCCGGTGTCCTTCCTTGAATCAGGCTAATCTGAACAATGGGCATCGATGGCTCCTTCCTACCGATAGGGTTCAAGGATTCGAGGGTCCAAGGATTCAAGTTTTCTACTCATCTTGGCAACACTTTGTTTTCTCAGCAGTTCACTTAACCCCTTGAATCCTAGCCCAACTTCCGCAGTTTCAAGGTTAAAAAATTTTTTTAAGGGCTGGGAGTTAGACCGGTGACCCATAAGTATTTGATAAGACGTGGGGGCATTTTTTTGTAGGAGGTCAAAAAGGCAATGTAGTGACAACCTACCCTATTGACTTGTTCGTCAAACGCGTGATAATCGGCGTGTGTACATCAGGAAAACGACGATTCACAAGGATGGCAAGGCGCATCACTATTGGGCATTAGTGGAGTCCTATCGTACCGAGCGTGGCCCCAGGCAACGAGTCGTTGCCTGGCTGGGTGAGATGGACGAGTCAGGCAGACTGGGAGTTGAACATGCTGCAGAAGGGACACCTGGTTTCCAGCAGAATCTGTTTGAGAAGGCGGAGCCGGAGTGGGTAGAGATTGATGTCAAAAGGGTGAGGGTTGAACACGTTGTAGACTTTGGTGGGCCATGGTTGGGATTAGAATTGATGCATTGGTTAGGCTTAGATCAATTTTTCTTAGAGCATGTTGCCGGGGGTCGGGAAGAGATTCCCTGGGCCATCATGGCGGAAGTATTAGTGTTGTGCCGGCTTTGTCATCCATCGAGTGAACTTCACATTGCCGAGCACTTTTTTGAGCAAACGGCATTGGCGGATCTATTAGGAGTTGCTTCTGACAAGATCAATGAGGATCGGTTATATCGGGCTCTGGATCAAGTCTTACCGCATAAAGAAGCCCTTGAGAAACATCTGAAAGAGATGGTGGGGTCATCTATTCAAACTGGATTACGATTTATTTCTTTACGATGTAACGAGCACGTACTTTGAAGGGGAGGCCAGAATCAATCCTTTGGCGCAACGGGGTTACTCTCGGGATCATCGGGGGGATTGCAAGCAAATTTGTATTGGATTGGTGGTGAGTCGAGAAGGTTTCCCTCTGGGGTATGAGCTCTTTGCGGGGAATCGGACGGACGTGACCACGGTGGAAGAAATCATTGAGATCATGGAGGGCCGTTATGGGAAGGCCAAACGGATCTGGGTGATGGATCGTGGGATGGTCAGCGAAGAGAACATGGGATTACTGACCAAAGAGGGGCGGCGTTATATTTTGGGGACACAACGTGGGCAATTGAAAAAATACGAAGGGGAGTTATTGAGGACAGACTGGCGGGAGGTTCAGTACGGATTGGAGGTCAAGCGGGTGGATAGCCCTGATGGAAAAGAAGTCTTCATTCTGTGCAGGAGTCGAGATCGGGCTGAAAAAGAAAAATCGATTCATGATCGTTTTGAGCAACGGATCGAGGAGGCTTTGATCCGGATGGGAAAGAGTTGTGAAAAACGTCGATATCAGGTGGGCGTCATGGAGCGTCGTGTCGGCAGGTTGCTGGGGAGAAATAGTCGTGCAGCAGGTCTCTTTGATGTTCGGGTGGAGAAAGGCTCGATGGGTGGAGCGAAAGTCATTTGGACAAAACGGGAGGACTGGCGGGAGTGGTCTCGGTTGAGTGAAGGATGCTACATGTTGCGCAGTAATATTCGTGATTGGTCTCCGGAAGAATTATGGAGAGCCTACATTCAGTTAACGGAGGCGGAAGAAGCCTTTCGAATTCACAAAAGCGATCTGAGTATTCGTCCCATATGGCATCAAAAAGAGGAGCGTGTTCGGGCTCATATTTTGGTTTGTTTTTTAGCTTACGTGCTCTGGAAGACGTTGGGGCGAGTTGTGTCGTCAGGCGGGCCTTGGAGATGAGCCAAGGAAAGTCTTTCAGGAACTCTCTCAAATCAAACTTACGGACGTGATCTTGCCGACTCGAAACGGTAAAGAGATCAAGCTGCGGTGTGTGGAAACACCATCACGCCACCAGATGATCCTCTTGCAAAGACTCAAATTGAATCTACCACGGAGGTTTATAAAACGTAATTTGTAGTGACAACTTTTTTCTTTGGGTTGTGTAAAATCAATAAGTTACGATTAAAATACCCCGATAACTGCGGAAGTTGGGCTAAAGCTTCGTCACCCGACTACCTGTTCCGTGTTTCAACTGAAGTAGTTTCTCGCGGATTACGACACAGTCTCGTGGGGGGAGAGGGCCTGCCCTGTGGAGTAGTGAACCATACTCCACAGGGTAAAGGTGAGGGAGGAGAGTTTTTGGTTTGATTTCAAACAAATCCTGTGA
>CAWGWZ010000003.1:0-231451 GCA_963826305.1 uncultured delta proteobacterium
AAGCAGAAACAGCTTCTGAATGCAACGGTCACCGCCTACCAGAAGTTCCTCGAACTGACAAAGAACCGGTACGGGAGCGGTGTGGCGTCCAAGCTGGACGTACTTCAGGCGGAGACCCAGCTTAAGACCACCCAGGCTCAGGCGATTGACGTAGGGGTGCAGCGCGCACAGTTGGAGCACGCGATCGCTTTGCTCGTTGGCAGACCCGCATCAGTCTTTTCCATCCCGATCGCTCCGATTGAGATGGTCCCTCCTGCCATACCCGTCGGCGTGCCCTCGGAACTCCTCGAACGCAGACCCGATATCGCCGCCGCCGAGCGACTGATGGCAGCAGCAAATGCTCAGATCGGGGTTGCCATCGCAGCCTATTATCCGAACATCACGTTGAGCGCATCGGGCGGCTTTCAAGCCGCGGATCTGGCAAAATGGCTGACGTGGCCAAGTCGTTTCTGGTCGGTTGGGGCGGCGATAGCGGAAACCGTCTTCGAGGGAGGCTTGAGACGGGCTCAGACCGCCCAGGCACGAGCTGCCTATGACGCTACCGTAGCATCGTACCGTCAGACCGTGCTGACCGGATTTCAAGAGGTGGAAGACAATCTCGCTGCGCTTCGTATTCTAGAGGAAGAGGCCCGGGTGCAAGATGAGGCAGTAAAGGCAGCCCAAGAATCGGTGAGATTGGCCATCAACCAATATAAGGCGGGAACACTGAGTCAACTGAACGTCATCGTAGATCAAGCTGTCGCATTGAACAACGAGAGAACCGCAGTGGACATCCTCAGCCGCCGGGCGACCGCCAGCGTACTCCTTGTTAAAACCCTTGGCGGTGGATGGGGTCAGGCCGAAGAGGATCGGGTTCTAAAATGATCCATTTTCTCTAACGTCGAAGTGGATCTCTCTTCTTGAACTTCGAAATGAACAAGGGGGATAGGTCACGAAATCTCGAAGAAATTTTGGATCCGGGCGTCCGAATGGCCAAATTTCCAAAACATGATTTCTTTTCTTGCTCGGAATTTTCCGATTTCGACGTTAGGATTTCAAATTTTATGGCAGCTACAGTGCCGAACTGAATCACGATCGGTGTTACTTCAAAGGCGATTGGAACATATTCAGAGGGGAGACGAAGATGGAAAAATGGAAATGTAAAATCTGTGGTTACATTTACGATCCAGAAAAGGGCGATCCCGATGGTGACGTTCCTCCCAATATGCCCTTTGAGAAATTGCCTGACACTTGGGCCTGCCCGGTATGCGGTGCCCCGAAAGATATGTTCGAAAAAATTTAGTGAAATTGAGAATTTTGGGATTTGCGGATTGAGGAATTGTTACTTTCTCAATTCCCCAATTCGCGAATTCTTCAATCTCTTAATGACTAAATCCCTTAATCCTTCAAACCGACAGCTCGCAATGCCCGGCGGATCAGTTCCTTTGCCAATTGAACTTTATACTCATTATCCCTCAGTGGCCGCGCATCTGCCACAGCAACTTCTCCAGCGGTCTTCGCCAGCCCTTCAGAGAGCTTCTGTCCCTGTAAGATCTTTTCAGCATCCTCTGCCCGCCACGGAAATGAGGCCACTCCTCCCAGAACCAAGAGTACCTCTGCCATGCAATCACTATCGGAGCTCACCTGGGGTGCGACACTCACTGAACTACCCTCGCCGTAAAGGCGAGGGGTTCTGAAAGCTCATCGACTTCAAGTTGAAAATGGGTCTGGTTCTCGTTTCATTGTTATTCCTGCGGAAGCAGGAATGCAGAGGCAGAATGAGAAAAATAAAATTCTGGATACCCGCTTTCCCGAGCGTGACGAAATAATGCGGTTCGTTTTCGAGTCCTTCTCATGGTTTGAGCAAATGAAGCCATTGACTTTAAAACGAAAATTTCTTAGTTTTAGTGCGAGAAGTGGATAGGCCTGGTGGGCCTTCTGGAACTCAAATGACAGAACCACCCCAATCATTTAAACCTTTTTTCATCTTCTCTGCTCTCTCCGCCCTCTACATCCTTTCCATGTTTTACCGCGTCTCGAATGCAGTCATCGCTCCCAATCTCACCCAGGACCTGGGTCTTAATGCCGAGACCCTCGGCATCCTCGGAGGCGCTTACTTCTACTCCTTTACCCTGCTTCAAATCCCGTTAGGACCAATGCTCGATCGAATCGGTCCTCGAATTATCATCACTTCTTTTCCATTGATCGGAGGATTGGGCGCTTTTCTCTTTGCCTTTGGGCAATCCTTTACCACAGTTCTTTTGGGAAGGATTCTAATTGGGGTGGGGATGGCTTCCGTGCTCATGGGTGCGATGAAGGTCTTCATATTGAGGTTTCCTCCGGAGAAGTTTGCCACGCTTGCCGGCATCCTCGTCTCGGTTGGTACTTTCGGCAACATTATTGCCGCCTCTCCATTGGCCTATTTGGCGTCGACAATTGGATGGAGGATCACTTTCATTCTTTCTGGTGGGATCACTACCCTTCTTGCCTTTTTAGCCTTCTGGGTTTTAGGAGGAGAAAAGAGAGAAGATGAGAACTTTCTCCCTTCTTCATCTGATCAAGGGATAGGAGTTTTTGAATCGATGCGACTGATCCTGAGTTCTCTTACCTTCTGGCAACTCGGGGCCGTCGCCTTTTTTCGATACGGAACTTTCGTTGGCCTTCAAGGCTTGTGGTTGGGTCCTTATCTGATGGATATCAAGGGATATTCCCCTGTTCAAACAGGCAATGTGCTCATCCTGATGGCCATTGGAACGATTGTGGGAGGTCCCATTGCAGGCAGGCTCTCCGATCGGACCTTTGATTCCAGCAAGGGCGTAACCCTGTGGGGATTGAGTCTTTACGCTCTGAGCCTCCTTCCTCTGATCGGGGTGATGAAGATCCAGAGTCCTTTCTGGTATGGTCCCATCTTCTTTTTCATCGGTTTCTTCAATAGCTTTGGGATAGTGATCTACTCTCATGCTAAGGAACTCTTTCCCGTCACCATCTCCGGCACCGTGATGACATTTGTCAATTTCTTCAGTATGGGTGGAGGCGCAGTCTTTATGCCAGTCTTGGGGAAGATCATTGAATCCTTTCCGAGGGTAAACCAAGCTTACCCAGCCGGTGCCTATCACCTTTCTTTCCTGATCTGCTTCTTGGGCATGGCTGCCAGCCTGGTCTTTTATGGCTTCTCTAAATCTAAGAATGAAAAGGGATAAAAATCATTTTGTCTCTGATGACAGGGACAAAAAATACTTGACACGCCCGCAAAGGCCCCGTTATTTTTTCAACTCCTTAGCGAAGGGGTTATCTCTCCTCCAGGCCTTTGTTCAAATGGACTATCCTAATAAGACTCAATCCATTCTTAAGACATTGAAATTCAAGCCTCTGACTGCTCGTACCATTATTCGTTTGGATAAATTCATTGAAGAATTGGACAGCGTTCGAAAAAAAGGTTATGCGATCAATGACGAAGAACTCTCCATTGGAAATCGGGCTATCGCTGCCCCGATTATGGATAAACATGGCTATGCCGCAGCAGCGATCAACATTGCTATGCCAACGGCAGAATATAGCCATCGTCTTATCGAATATCCTATCTGAAGGATAGAGCTTCATAACAATTCTAAGGGGAGGTAGAAAGATGGATCTTCCGATTGCATCACAACTGGCTAAGTTCGTTGTTGAAACGAAGTATCGACAAATTCCTGAAGATGTCGTGAGTTTCACGAAGGGGCTGGTGCTAAAAACGGTTGCGGGGACGCTGGCTGGATCAACCACGCCTTCGGGAAGGAAGATGTCTCACATGATAAAATCACGAAATCTTCGTGAAGATGTTGGAGTCATAGGCTGCGGCTTTAAAACGTCATTATGGGAATCGATTTTCTTAAACGCCTTTCTCGCTCATGCGAGCGAGTTGGAAGATGATAGTTTCGTTGGAGGGGTGTCTTGGGATATTACGGTGATCCCCCTACTCCTCCCTCTGGCAGAGCATCTGAGGATTTCTGGAAAAAATCTAATCGAGGCACTTGTCGTTGGTCTCGAGACTCACACGAGAACCTGTTCATTCCCAACCGAACGGTTAGGAGTGGTGGTCTTCCCCGGTGCGGTGGGGCCGGCGGCTGCCGGAGCAAGAGCTTTAGGGTTAGGCGTCCAAGAAACGGCTTCCGCATTAGGGCTGGCTATGTCAGGATCTGGTATTTCACTATTGAATCTTGGAACAGATGCTCATTTTTTAGAATCTTCACTTCAGTCTTTACAAGGAATCCTGGCTGCCGAAATGGCCAAAGAAGGGATGAGCGGGAATCCTGATATGGGAACATACCTCACGAACTTCCTCGGTAAGGAAAAAGTGAATCCAGAAAAGATGGTTGTGGATTTAGGTAAAGAATGGCAGTTCCGAAATATTGGCATTAAAAAATATCCTTGTTGTTTTTTTACACATCGGCAAATTGACTTAGTTCTCGAATTAAAAAAAGAGCACAGCCTCTCATTTGAAGAGATGGAGAAAATCGAAGTGCATGCCAGCCCGGCTGATGAATGGTGTAATCGTCCGGAACCCCAATCCCTGGGAGATCTCCAGTTTAGTTTTCAACATCTTCTCGGGGCAGCGATGTTGGATGGGGATGTCAATTTCAATAATGTTGATGTGGATGTTTTGTTAGATCCCCGATACAAAGAGGCGCGTTCTAAGGTCGAAGTGATGATTCACTCAGATCGATCTCCGGTATTAGTGCAAGCACCCGCTGAAGTGGTCATCAAAATGAAAGACGGCAAAAGATTTTCAGGCCAAAGGATGCATACCATTGGATCCGCCCAAGAACCGCTGACGCTTGAACAATACATACAACTTTATTACAAGTTCACAAGTGGTATCCTTCCAAATGAACAGATCGATAAAAGCGTGGAGGCTATCCTAAATTTAGAAAAACTGAGTGATTTGATGGGGCTGATGAATCTACTGAGTTCGAGGCACAGATTTTCGTAAACGAACCGTAGAATCCTTGGCGGTATGATCAACTGGCCAAATTGTCCCGGTTTTCAAACGGGTAATGATGAGATCCCGATTTACAGGAGGTAAATATGAAAACAGCATTGGTGACAGGTACAGGAAGCTCGGTGGGTAGGGAGGTGGCTCTATTTTTGGGTTCCAAAGGGTATAGAATCTTGACCCACGGGAGTGAGATGAAAAAGTCTCTCGAAGATACACATCACCAGCTTGATAAGGGAAATATTCCTTATGCACCCTACTTAGCGGATTACGCCTCGTTAAACCAAGTTGAGATCATGTGCAACAAGATTTTGGAGGATGAAAATCAATTGGATGCGATGATCCATATTGCAGGGGGAGCAAATGCTTTCGGGCACGACAAAATAACTTCTCAACAGATCTTAGATTCGGTAAATATCAATTTGATCGCACCCATGATCATCACACACAGATTACTGCGATTGCTAACCGAAGGGAGTGTCATCGTGCTCACCTCTGGCTTGCCCGGAATCCATTCCGGATGGTACCCTACCGACGCTTGCTATGATGCCGCAAAGGGCGGGGTTTTACGTTTTACAGAAAACCTTGCCCGTAACCTTGGCCCAAAGACAAGGGTCAACTGCATTGTTATTGGCCTCAATTATGTGGATGACAATCATAAAGAATGGAGAACGGCAATGGCGGCTAATATGCCAATGAAAAGGATAGCCTATGCAGAAGACTATGTGAAATGTGTCGACTTCTTTTTAAATCACGGCTACATCACAGGGGTTTCCTTACCCTTGGATGGGGGATGGTCTGTATACAACCCAAATCCGCCATTCAAGACTGCTAAGGATTGGGATTGAAATAGTGAAAGAGGGATTTGAAAATGGTCAAAAATTCAGGAGATGGATAACATGCCTACCTTATTTCATTTACTCCTCACCTTGTGTGAGCTTCTAATCAAATGATTCAGTGGCAGAACGCCGTCAACTCTTGAGATCTTTTTTTAATCTTTTCCATTCGCTCCGCCCTCTATACCCTTCCTATGTTTCATCGTGTTTCCAAAGCAATCATGGCCCCCAATCTTATCCAAGACCTTTGCCTTGATGTTTCAGGGCAGGAGAAATTGAGATGGACAATTCCAGAAATGATCGACCAGTTTGGCATCGCGGATGAAAAACTTCTTTTGCAAAAATAAGGAAAGAGTGAGCCTCTCTAAAGTTTAGGGAACAGAATGGAGAAAGATTCTCTACCTTCCTTTCGGTTGAATTGGAAGGTAAGTTCAATTCGATCGTTCCTTAAGCCCATTGAGACGGGTTCCTTCGCATGATCCGCTTCGATGTGGGTGATGGATCGAGCAATGGCGATGATTCGATCCGCTACACGGGCGCTGGGCGGAGGAAGCTGGTATTTGCCTCCGGCATCGACCGTAAATAATACCTTTCCTTCTTTTGACCGCTGGATTGAAACCTTTTTAGCCTTTTCACTCGCTCCATAAAAAATTCCTAAACCGAGAAATTTCAGGGCCAGTTCATCTAAATCACCACTCGGATCTCCAGAAACCCCTTTGCTGGCTCTCTCCAACTCCGTTTTAGGATCGGTCTCCAAATAACAGTCACAAAACTCCTGAAGCCGTTGATGATAATTTCTATCGTCTTTGATCATTTGACACCTCCCTCACCCCTTTGTTAATAAGCAGTTTAATTATTGCAGGTGATAAATTCAAGGATAAATCTTTCCCCCCCCTCACCCTCCCCCCTTGAGGGGGAGGGAAGGGTGGGGGGGGATAATTTTGATCTGAGTTAGTGAAGTTTTCTGAAGGAGGAAGGGAGGACGGGCCCGCCACGGTCAGTTATTAGGATTGTGTCCTATTTGACCGCATCATATGATCCAAAATTTCCACTGCTCTTCGCGCAAAAGCAGGGTTACTGATATGGAAGTCTACCTCCTCGATTGGGATTTTTGGAGTCAAGATCTTTCTCAGTTCTTCCACAAAAATCTGATCCGTCTTTGGATCGAAAAGCTCCATACCAGCCTTGTCAGCTTCAGACCAGCCTTTCTCAGGAATGAGCACATGGGTTGGTCCCTTTGATCTGTTCAGTTTTTCTCCGATGATTTGGGCAAATTGTTTCATCTCTTCAGGTCCCATTCGAACACAAAACCGGATATCGTGAGGATGTATCTTTCTTCCCTTGAGTCGGTCTGGCATGGGGTAAAAAGGACTGAAGACTGCGTTATCGAGTCCACCGGGTACAACCACGAGAGGGATTCTCATCTTTCCCGCAGTCTCCAGCCGCGACGGGCCGATGCCTTTGCAATATCCTCCGAACATTTCATCAGCAATTTCATGAGTCGTGAAATCAAGCACGCCTGCGATCAGGCCTTGGGCAATCAATTCCTCCATGGCCATCCCGCCGCATCCATTTGCATGAAAAGCGATCATCTCATATCCTCTTTCTCGGAGCAGAGGCTCAGCCTGAATCGCGCAAATTGAATTGATGCCATAAGCGGTCACGGCCACCATCGGTTTTCCTTTTCTGATCACACTGCCTTTTTCTATCATTCCGCACACGGCATGAGATGCCTGCCCGAGAATGAGACGCATGAATTCATTGAGACCCAAAATATCTGCAACCGAATGAAACATGACGATATCTCTTGTTCCCACATATTCCCTTGTATCCCGAGAGGCCACAGTGGAGAGCACCACCTTAGGCAAGCCGAAAGGAAGGGAACGCATAATATAGGTGACAATCGCGGTACCGGTTCCGCCCCCCATTCCAAATAGCCCATGGAGATTTCCTTCTTCAAACATACGTCTTGCCAGGATTGCTCCGCCTTCCTGTACTGCTTTAATAGCGACGGAGCGGTCCTTTGCCTTAGTTAAATGTTCAAAATCATACGCGGCAGCCTCTACGACCTCGACCCGTGTGATATCGGGATGGGTTAAAGGTTCCCCCAAAGTACCGACATCCATCAGTATGGGATGGATGCCGATTCTTTGCACGCAATCCTTTACATAGGCTGCTTCCCTTCCTTTTGTATCTAACGTGGCAATGATGAGCAGTTGTTTTTTCATGATTTAACTTTACCTCATTACCTAGTCTTACACATTAAATCTGAGAATTTTCTTCTAAAATTTTCAATTGAGCCCCCTCACCCCCTCCCTCTCCCCTGTGGGGAGAGGGGAAGGGAGAGGGGAAATTTCAAATATTTTTGTTTAGGAATTAATGTCTTATTTTTTGAGCCAATTGGAGAATGGTTTCAATATAGGGTTTGCTGCGGTTGTAATACCAGAGGATCTGTTTCTTCTTTTTAATGGAAAGGCTCTTTTTCCATCCATGAGATTTTAAGTAATTTCCGATGCTGAAGATTGCCTCCTCCCTGCTCAAAAGCCAGTCCTCAAAACTTTTTTTGCTCACAGCATAAGCGAGATAACTCGAAGGGATGAATTGGGGCATGCCAAGGGCCCCTGCATAAGAACCGTAGATTTCCAAAGGATCGCTCTCCTCACGGCGAATGATCTTTAGAAAACATCTCAGTTCATGATAAGCCCAGTCTGCCTTCTTCTTTGCCAAACCCTCCATCCATTCATAGGAGAGTTCAGGGTCGATCTCCCGGAGGATCAGATAGTTTTGTTGGAGATTATCCGGAGAGTCAATGAGTGCCATGCTGGCCAAGGTGGGGATGATGCGGTATTTTCCGATATTCTCCCCAAATCTGGATTCCACCAGGAGGATCGCTACAATCACCTCCTTCTCCACAAGGAACAGCCTTTCCATTTTCCTCAAGAGCTTGAGATTCTGTTTGAGAAATTTTTTAGAAATAAGGATTGATTCTCGACTCAAAAATTGGGTATACAATTCTCTGGTTTCCCTTGAATCCAAGGAAATGGTCATCAATGCAGGATTTAACTCTGCTCGAGGATCCGACAATAATTTAGACAAAAATTCGAAATCAAATCCATCCTGTAGGAGGCGATCGATCAGGGGTTTGTAAAAGGAAGGAATCGTACCGGATTCATCCCCATGGGCTGTGGAAGAGAAGATGATCGGGATGATCAGGATCAAGATATACTTTCCAAGGGCGAGGGAGGGTTTCTTCATAGCCTGAAGTCTACCAGGTCCTCCCCTATTTTTCAACGAATAAATCAAAATATGGTGTATAATTCTAAAAATAAGGTGGCCGCAACCTTAGGGTTGCGTTGTGAAGACCCAGGATAAAAATGAAAAACTTATTGATTCCCGTCATGATGATCTTGATTTTTACTCAACTTCCATTCGGGCCTTCTGCACCCGAGAAACCGGAAGAGGAGGAAACGCCGGTCAAAGGCTGGAAACTGGTCAAATACTTCACTGTCCCTCCCACTCAATATTCGAGGGCAGGGAAAGGGATCATCAAGGCTGAGAGCCTGGGCAGCCGTTCTTCACTCTTTAAGGATGTTGAAGAAAAAAAGAAAGGTTATCCCATCCTTACCTGGGGATGGAAGATATCGAATGTGGTCCGTTCCGCGATTGAAACGAAGAAAGATCGATTTGATGCCGCAGCCCGGGTGATGGCCGTCTTCGGAAAAGGGAGAGGTTTTAGGATGTTTGGGGGGGGAGAACCTCTGGGATTGAAAATTGAATACATCTGGGCGACTCATCTGCCCAAAGGTCGTGTTTTTGACCATCCCGGAGAGAAATCTTGCAAGGTCTTTGTCCTGGAATCCGGAGAAGGTAAGGCCGGACAATGGGTCTATGAGGAGCGGAATATTCAGAAAGACTTCAAGACTGCCTTTGGAACGGAACCCGAAGAAGTCCTGTCCATCGGGATTCAAACCGATACCGACCACAGCAATGAGAAGGTCACCGCGTATTATTCTGAGCCCGTCCTGAAGAAAAGATGAAATAAAAAGGTATGTCGCCGAAAAATTTCTATTGACAAAAAGAGGAGGAATATAAGATGGCTTCTATTTTGAAAGTAAAAGGGATGAGTTGTCAGCATTGCGTGATGTCGGTCACAAAGGCGCTGAGTCAACTGGAAGGAATTAAGAATGTGCAAGTAGACCTTGCAAAAGGGGAAGTTCGATTTGATAATACGAAAGAGGTGGCATCCAATCGAATCCAGAAAGCCATCGCCGATGCTGGCTATGAGGTTATTTCGCAAAGGGCATAGAGCAAAGGGCATGGAGTTTAAAATCCCAAATTACAAATTACAAATAAGCTCCAAATTCCAATTTCAAATGACCCAAACGGTTTTGTTTAGGATTTCGGATTTTGGTCATTGGGATTTGTTTGGGGTTTGGTGCTTCATCTTACGCTATGCTCGATGCGCCATGCACTATGCGAATTTAAGGGAGGTAAAGATGCCTATTTACGAATATCGATGTCGAAGATGTGGAGAAATTTTTGAGAAGATTCAGAAAGTGGACGAAGGTGGGGACTCGCTGAAATGTCCCTATTGTGGGGGACGAAAGCCTGAGAAAATCCTTTCCAGTTTCTCTTCATCAAAGGCATCAGAATCATCCTCTTCTTGTGGTCCTGGGGGCGGCTCTTCAAGATTTTCCTGAGGCTAACTCCTACCGGTGGTCCACCGGTATTACAGCGATATTAAAGAACAGAAATGAAAAGGCCCTATACCAAACGGCATAGGGCCTTTCAGGCTTAAGACTTCTATTTACTTTTGTCTTCCGAAGATTTTTTCTTCGGTTTTTCTTTCTTCTCTTTCTTCTCCTTCGGAGCTTCTTTTTCTTCCTTCTTCACCTTCTTTTCTTTTTTCTCTTTCTTTTCCTTTCCCTCTTTCTCTTTCTTCTCTTCCTTCCCCTTTATTTTGGGCGCAACTTTTTCAAGAACCTCCTTGGCCTTTTTCACGGGTGATTTCTTCTTCTGCTCCGGTGGCGAAAAGGTGACCAGTTCGACGAGGGAAAGAGGAGCCCCGTCCCCTTGCCGCCATCCCATTTTATAGACCCGCGTATAGCCTCCCTCCCGTTCTTTCAACCGAGGGACGATTTCATCAAAGAGTTTCTTTACAATCTCTTTATTACGAAGGAGAGCAAAGGCATGTCTTCTGGCATGGAGACTGCCCTTCTTTCCCAGGGTGATGATCTTATCCACCCAACCTCGGAGTTCTTTTGCCTTAGCCAGCGTAGTTTGGATCCGTTCATGTTGGAGCAATGAAACCACCATGTTGCGAAACATCAACTCCCGATGTTGAGTATGGCGACTTAATTTTCTGCCGGCGACGCGATGCCTCATCCACTCCTCCTATCCAATGGCTCCTGATTCCATCTCCTCTTTCGCTGCCCTGGGAGGCCAATTTTCCAGGTTCATCCCCAAGCTCAGTCCCATTTCGCTCAAGATGTCTTTGATCTCGTTGAGGGATTTCCGGCCAAAGTTCTTGGTGGCCAAGATCTCCGCTTCTGTTTTTTGAACCAGATCTCCGATCAGCTTGATATTCGCATGTTTCAAACAGTTGGCAGACCGGACAGAGAGTTCTAACTCATCCACGCTTCGAAAGAGGTTTTCGTTTAATTTTTCGCTTTCCTCCTGATCCTCAGGAATCGCTATCTCCGTCTCTTCCTCCTCCTCAAAGGTATAGAAAATGGAGAGTTGATCTTTCAGAATCTTCGCTGCATGAGCAACGGCCTCCTCCGGATTCAAACTTCCATCCGTCCAGAGTTCCAAGGTTAGCTTGTCATAATCCGTGATCTGCCCCACCCGGGCATTCGTCACCGTGTAGTTCACCTTCTTGATGGGAGAGAAGATCGCATCAATGGGAATGGTTCCGATCGGTTGGCTTTCCTCCTTGTTTCGCTCTGCAGGAACATAACCTCTCCCCATCTTCACCACCATTTCCACGGAGAGTTTGCCATCCCTTGAAAGCGTAGCAATGTAATGCTCCGGATTGAGTATTTCCACCGCATCCCCGGCGACAATATCACCTGCCTTAAGAACCTTAGCGCCTTCCGTCTTCACCCGAATCGTTTTTGGACCTTCGGTATGAAGTTTCAGTCTTACCTCTTTGAGATTGAGAATGATTTCCGTGACATCCTCTTTGACCCCTGGGATCGTCGAGAATTCATGGAGCACCCCATCTATCTTAACTGAAGTGATCGCCGCTCCTTGCAGGGAAGAGAGGAGGATCCGTCGAAGAGAGTTTCCAATCGTGATGCCGAAGCCCCTCTCAAAGGGTTCAGCGACGAATTTTCCATAGAAGGGGGTTAGTGTTTCTTTTTCCACTTCCAACCGCTTGGGTCGAATGAGGTCTTTCAAGATTCTTTGATGCATATTGCCTCCCCTGAAGGTTCACCCCGTAAGTGTAAAAACATTGGCTCCCGAGCGAAACAACCCTTTTTAAATCTTCCACTTGTCTTCTATTTGACCCATCTCTGATTTTGACAACGGGGCGAAAGGTTTAAACTTGACTATTTCGAGTACAACTCAACGATCAGCTTTTCCTGAATCGGGATGGTGATTTCTTCACGTGTCGGCAGACCCTTCACATTCCCTTTCAGTTGTTCCTTGTCCAATTCCAACCATTGAGGAACTCCTCGCCGTGCTACGGCTTCCAAGGCCTCTAAGATGCGGACGACCTTCTTGCTCTTCTCTCGAAGCTCAATCACATCCCCTGGCTTGACGAGATAGGAAGGGATGCTCACCTTTGACTGGTTGACCAAGAAGTGGTTATGTCTTACAAGCTGGCGTGCTTCATTTCTCGAATTGGCAAACCCCAGCCGGTAGACCGCGTTGTCCAGTCTCCGTTCCAGAAGGGAGAGGAGAATTTCCCCGGTGATGCCTTTTTGTCGGTCCGCCTCCTTGAAGATATTGCTGAACTGGTTTTCCAGAATACCGTACAATCTTTTGACTTTCTGCTTCTCCCGTAGCTGGGCCCCATAATCCGAGAACTTTTTCCGGCCTTGACCATGCTGCCCGGGTGCATAGTTCCTCCGGTCGATCGCACACTTTTCGGTATAGCACCGCTCCCCTTTGAGAAAGAGTTTGAGATTCTCCCTCCGACATAGCCGACAAACCGATTTCGTATATCTCGCCAACGCTTAACCTCCTGTTTAACCCTGATTACTAAGTGTTTCTACACCCTTCTCCGTTTGGGAGGACGACATCCATTGTGGGGAATGGGCGTGACATCCTTGATGAGGTGGACCCTCAGACCGGCAGCCTGAAGCGATCGCAGGGCTGATTCCCTCCCTGCTCCTGGACCCTTCACATAGACATCGATCGCTCGAACACCATGCTCCATCGCTTTCTTTGCAGCATCCTCTGCGGCCATTTGAGCTGCAAAAGGGGTACTTTTTCTGGAGCCCTTAAAGCCTTGTGTGCCCGCGCTGGACCAGGTGATGACATTTCCCTCTGTATCGGTGATGGTGATGATGGTATTGTTGAACGTCGCCTGAATGTGAACAATTCCTGTTTGAATATTCTTTTTTATCTTCTTCTTCTTTATCCCCTGCCCTTTGGCCATATCTCCTCCTTTACCCTGTTAGAAAGAAAGTATCACCATTTATTCTATTGAACTCCATCCGATGTCCCTTCCAATTTAAAGCCCTATTCAGACCTTCTAACAGGGGTTACCGAGCTATTCCTTCTCCTTCTTCTTCCCCATGATTGCCCGGCGGGGTCCTTTCCGCGTCCTGGCATTCGTGTGAGTTCTTTGACCGTGAACAGGCAGAGACTTGCGATGGCGAAGTCCTCGGTAGGAACCGATATCCATGAGCCGTTTGATGTTGGTGGCCAATTCCCGCCTGAGATCTCCCTCCACTTTGAATTCCTGTTCTAAAATGTCCCGGATGCGGACCACCTCTGCTTCCGTTAACTTGTTGACCTTGGTCTCCTTGTTAACATTCGCTTTTTCAAGAATTCTATTGGCAGAGGGTCTTCCAATCCCGTAGATATAGGTGAGGGCAATCTCAGCCCGTTTGTCCTTTGGAAGATCAACTCCAGCAATGCGTGCCATAGCTTTTTCTCCTAATTTAAGCCTTGGTGAGAATATTTAACGATTCGCAATCCGTCATCTCACCAGCAGTTAAACCTCAATATCCAAATCCAAAATTCCAAACAAATCCCAATTTCCCAACATCCAAACAACTACTCTTTTTTTATTTCGGTCATTGAGATTTTGGTCATTATTTGGTGCTTGGAAATTGGAATTTGGTCATTGTCGTTCTATCCTTGACGTTGTTTGTGCTTAGGGTTTTCACAGATGACCCGGATCACCCCTTTTCGTTTTACAATTTTACACTTATCACAGATTTTTTTGACCGAAGCCCTGACTTTCACTGTCTTTACCCTGTTGTCGAGGAAATTGAATTCAAACTTTCAAATCCCCCATCCGTCCGGCGCCATAGTCTGGCTTTGGACGGCAGCGCCCCCTTTGCTGAAGGGGGTGAGGGGGATCATCTACTTCTCCCGGAAAATAATTCTGCCCCGAGTCAGGTCATAGGGTGACAGTTCAACTGTCACTTTATCACCTGGGAGGATCTTGATGAAGTGCATTCTCATCTTTCCAGAAATATGAGCCAATACCTTGTGGCCGTTTTCCAATTCCACTCGGAACATGGCGTTGGGAAGAGTCTCCAAAACCCTCCCTTCAACCTGGATTGCCTCCTCCTTTGGCATGGTTACTCCGTCCTTCTCCTTATCTGGGCGTCGCGCCCAGGTGACGAACGATTCGCTCAAAAATTTGATCCTGCCCCCCCATTCCTTGGATGGAGCGAAGCATATTCTTCCACTGGTAATACTCGATGAGAGGGGCGGTCTGTTTCTGATATTCCATCAACCTTGTTCGGATGGTTTCCTCCTTATCGTCCGCCCGTTGATAAAGCGTTCCCCCACACCGATCACAAGACCCTTCTTGTTTGGGTGGATGAAAAAGGACGTGGAACATCGCCCCACAGTTTTTGCAGGTCCTCCTGCCCGTGAGACGACGTACCAATTCATCGGGGTCCACTTCGATGTTGATGACGTGGTGAATCGATTTCCCGATCTTGGTTAGGATGGATTGAAGGGCCTCCGCCTGGGCAATCGTTCTTGGAAATCCATCAAGGATGAAACCCGGATTGCAATCCGGTGCTCTCAACCGATCATCGATAATGCCGATGACCACTTCATCCGGAACGAGTTGCCCCTGGTCCATAAAGGCCTTGGCCTTCAGTCCGAGAGGGGTGCTCTCTTTCACCGCACTCCTAAGAATATCCCCAGTGGAGATTTGGGGGATGCGATAGCGTTCCACGATCATTTGTGCCTGAGTGCCTTTTCCCGCTCCAGGAGGACCCAACAAAATAAGATTCATTAAAAACTCCCTATTTCATTTTTCAATTTGCAATCTTCAATTTGCAATTTGCAATGGATCTTAATCTACCCCCGTCTCCCTTTCAGCCTACCTTTTCTCATTAACCCTTCGTAGTGTCTCGTCAGCATATGGGCTTCAATCTGTTGAACCGTGTCCAAGGCCACACCGACCACAATGAGCAGAGAGGTCCCTCCGAAATAGTAAGGGACGTTGAATCTCCTGATGAGAATGGTCGGGAGGACACAGATGACCGAGACATAAATGGCTCCCCCGAGGGTGATGCGGGTGAGCACCTTGTCAATATACTCGGCGGTCTTCTGCCCCGGCCGGATTCCAGGGATATAGCCGCCAAACTTCTTCATGTTATCGGCCACGTCGTTCGGGTTGAAAGTGACCGCTGTATAAAAATAGCAGAAGAAGATGATGAATCCTACGTAGAGAAGATTATAGAGGAGCGCACCCGGTCCCAGGCTATTGACGATCGACTGAACCCAAGGATGTGCCTCCAACCAGGGCTTCGGCATAAAGTTGGCGATCGTCAGTGGAAACATCAAAATGGAGGAAGCGAAGATAGGAGGGATGACGCCTGAGGTGTTCAACTTGAGCGGAAGATGGGTACTCTGGCCACCGTAGACCTTCCGTCCTACAATTCGTTTGGCGTATTGAACAGGAAGTCTCCGCTGGCCGGTCTCGACAAAAATGATCACCGCGACCACCAATACCATGATGATGAGCAGACCCAGGATGGTGATGATGTTCATTTGTCCGACTTTGAAAAGCTCCATGGTGCGGGCAATGGCATTTGGCATTCTCGCCACAATCCCAGCGAAGATGATAAGGGAAATACCGTTCCCGATTCCCCTTTCTGTAATCTGCTCACCCAACCACATGATAAAGGCTGTGCCAGCAGTCAGTGTGATAACGGTCATGATCCGGAAGGACCATCCCGGAATCAAAACGATCATCTCACCCGCTGCTCCTCGCATATTCTCCAAGCCGACAGCAATCCCAAATCCCTGGATCATGCTGAGAACAACGGTCCCGTAACGGGTATACTGGACGATCTTCTTTCGGCCGATCTCCCCCTCCTTTTGGAGGCGTTCGAGATAGGGAATCACTACGGTGAGAAGTTGGAGGATGATGGAGGCGCTGATATAGGGCATGATGCCCAGGGCGAAAACGGAGAGTCTTTCCAACGCTCCCCCTGAGAACATGTCGATAAGGCTAAAGAGAGTCCCCCTCGCTTGTTCAAAGAACGAGGCCAGTGCATCCCCGTTGATCCCAGGCGTAGGAATATGGACGCCGATGCGATAGACCGCCAAGAAGAAGAAGGTGATCAGGATCCTCCTCTTCAGTTCGGGTATCTTAAAAATGTTCTGGGCCCCTGAAATCATAAGCCGATAACCTCAACCCTCCCGGAGGCATTCTCCACCTTTTTAAGCGCGGCCTTGCTCACGTGATGGACACGGATGGTCAAAGGGTGCTCAAGTTCCCCATCGGAGAGGAGCTTTACCGCCCCTCCCTTCTTCAGAAGGCCGGATTGGAGCAGGAGCTCGGGTTCCACCACGGTATCCCTTGGGAAACGATTGAGATCTCCAACATGGATAATATGAAACCGTTTCTTAAACGGGGGACGAAATCCCCTTTTAGGAAGTCGCCGCTGGAGGGGCATCTGCCCTCCCTCAAAACCGGCCTTGGTTCCTCGGCCGGAACGGGAGTTCTGACCCTTGGCGCCTCTGCAGGCCGTCTTGCCATGACCGGACCCAATCCCCCTTCCCACCCGTTTCCTTTTCTTCCTTGCCCCCTTCGGAGGTTTCAGTTCTTCCAGTTTCATCCGGGTTTCCTTTCAGATCCATCCACCACTTCTAATAAATGTTCCACATGACTGATCATCCCTCGGATCTGGGGTCGATCCGGCAGGGTGACGGTTTGATTGAGTCGTTTGAATCCAAGGCCCCGAATGGTCTCCCTTTGGTCTTTGGGCCGCCCAATCACACTCCTTTTCCACTTCACCGTAATCGTCTTCTCCATATCGGGTTCCTCAGTTTTCCGCTGCTTTCTCACCTCTCTTTTCATAAACCTCCTCAGGAGCCCTCAGTTGGCCGATGGCTTGAAGGGTAGCTTTAATGAGGTTGTGAGGATTGTTCGATCCAAGGGATTTAGTTAGGATGTTTTGGATCCCCGCGGATTCAGCAATGGCCCTGACTGAAGCACCGGCGATGACGCCCGTTCCCTCAGAGGCGGGCTTTAACAGAACCTTTGCCGCACCATATCTCCCCATTACCTCATAGGGGATCGTCTTATTGATGATGGCAACTTTGATCAAGCTCCGCTTCGCATGTTCAATTCCCTTGCGGATGGCCTCAGGGACTTCGTTGGCTTTCCCTAAACCACTCCCCACATGGCCATTCCCGTCCCCCACCACCACCAAGGCGCTGAAGCTGAATCGTCGGCCTCCTTTGACCACTTTGGCCACCCGGTTGATATGTACCACCCGGTCCGTCAATTCCAATGTGCTTGGATCAATCTTCGGCAATGTCCATTCCTCCTGGAGAGAGCTCTGGTAAAATACGTTAAGCTCTCTTAAGATTTCCCGAGTTTTTCGGGAATCTCTTAAAAGATCAAACCGCTCGTTCTGGCCGCCTCGGCCAATGCCTTGACCCTGCCGTGATAAAGATATCCATTTCGGTCGAAGACCACCTTTTGGATTCCCTTCTCAAGGCACTTTTTAGCGATGAGTTCTCCCACTTTCTTCGCCGCTTCCACATTTCCTGGATAGCGAACACTCTCTTTCAACTCTGGGCTCAGGGTGGAGGCGCTGACCAAGGTCTTCCCCGTCGTATCCGCGATGGCCTGAGCATAAATGTGCTTCAAGCTTCGAAAGACATTGAGGCGAGGCCGTTCGAGCGTTCCCTTTAGGTTGCTCCTCACCCTCTTTTTTCTTTTCAGTCGGGCCACTTTCTTTCTGTTTTTCAAGGCACTCCTCCCTGCCTACCGGTAGGCAGGCCTGTCCCGCCTTAAGCGGGGCGGGATTTCTTAAGCTTTGGTCTTTCCTACCTTCTTCCGAATCCTCTCCCCCACGTATCGTATTCCCTTCCCCTTATAAGGTTCGGGAGGTTTGATCGAACGAAGTTTGGCAGCGACGATTCCCACCCGTTGCTTATCAATCCCTTTAACGGTGAGTTGGGTCTGCTTTTCTATATCCACCCTGATCCCTTCCGGGATGGGGTAGAGAATGGGATGAGAGAATCCCAGGGAGAGCTTGAGCGCCTTATCTTGAAAATCTGCTCGGAAGCCAATTCCTATTATCTCAAGTCGTTTCTCAAACCCCTTGGTCACCCCGGTGACCATATTGGCGACGAGACTCCGTGTCAGACCTTGAAGGGCTCTTGAGCTGCGCTCGTCATCTTCGCGGTGAATGAACATCTTTTCTCCGTCCACGGAGACGGAAATTCCCTGAGGCAGAGGCTGGGTGAGGTGGCCTTTGGGTCCCGTCACCTCCACCTTCAATGGATCACAGGAGACCTTCACTTCTTTTGGCAATGCGATCGGCATCCTTCCAATACGAGACATAGTTACCTCAACCTCATTTCAGATTTCAGATTTAAGATTTTTCAATCCGCAATCGCCAATCTGAAATCTAAAATTAATGCTACCACACATAGCATAAAACCTCTCCCCCGACGTTGGCCTTCCGCGCAGATTTATCCGTAAGGATTCCCTTTGGCGTGGAGAGGATCGACGTACCCAGTCCACTCATGACGGATGGGATTTGGTCGCTCCCGACATAGACCCTCCGTCCCGGTTTGCTAACCCGCTTGATATGGATGATTCCCTTTCGGTTTGCATCGTATTTGAGAAAGATTCGGATCATCTCATGCTGGTGATTCTCGGTCACCACCTTAAAATTTTTGATGAACCCTTCCTCCTTCAAAATCTTCGCGACCTCTCGTTTCAGTTTCGAGGAGGGGACATCCACTTTTTCAAATTTGGCCTTAGAGCCGTTCCGAATTCGGGTGAACATATCGGCTAAAGGATCGGTCATGGACATAGGAACCCCCGTACTTTTCACCAGCTAGATTTGATCACTCCAGGAATCTCACCCCGGGAGGCATATTTTCTCAGACAGAGACGACACATATTAAATTTCCGGTAATAAGCCCTCGGCCTTCCACAGAGAGGGCATCGATGGTACTCACGAACCTTAAACTTCTGAGATCTCTTCGCCTTGTTCCTCAACGAAAGTTTTGCCAATTTCCTCCTCCGCTCAAATATTACCGCTTTGCGCAAAGCGCTGGGCGCTTAGCGTCTTTTAATTCCTAAACGGCATTCCCAGTAACTTCAACAGTTCCTTCCCTTCCTCATCGGTCTTGGCCGTGGTCACGATGACGATGTTCATCCCTTTCACCTTGTCAATTTTGTCATAATGAATTTCCGGGAAGATCAGCTGTTCCCGAATTCCCAGGGCATAATTCCCCCTCCCATCGAAGGACTTTCCAGAGAGGCCCTTAAAGTCTCTCACCCTCGGGAGGGCCACATTCACCAGGCGATTGAAGAATTCGTACATCCTCTCTTTTCGGAGAGTGACCATGCATCCAATCGGCATCCCCTCCCTCAATTTGAACTGGGCAATCGATTTCTTGGCCTTCGTGATCACCGGCTTCTGTCCGGTGATCTGGCTCAGCTCTTGGACAGCGGAGTCGAGAATTTTTATATTTTGGATGGCCTCCCCTAACCCCATATTGATAACGACTTTTTGAAGTTTAGGGACCTCCATCCTATTCCGATAGTTGAATCGCTTCATCAGTGCGGCGACTACTTTCTGCTGGTAGACCTCTTGCAATTTGGCCATCACATCACCTATTTATCGAAGACCTCCCCACATTTCCGACAGTACCGTGCCTTCTTACTGCCCTCCACGATGCGGTGCCCAATCCGAACCGGTTTATTGCACTTTTCACAGAGGAGCATCACATTGGAGACATGGAGAGGGGCCTCCTTTTCCAAAATCCCTCCTCGCCTTTGTTGACCGTGGGGCCGAGAATGCCTCTTGATGAAATTGATCTTTTCGATGATCAGTTTTTTCTTCTCCGGAAGAACCTTCAGGACCCGGCCACTCTTCCCCTTTTCCTTCCCGTTGATCACCATTACCAGATCATTCTTTTTGATATGAAATCTTGGGACGCTCATTTCAAATTCCATTCTTCCAGTGGTCCAGAAAGGCTTTCACAGTACCTCTGGAGCTAAGGAGATGATCTTCATAAACCGCTTGGCCCGAAGTTCCCTTGCTACAGGACCAAAAATTCGGGTCCCAACGGGTTCCCCTTGGGGGTTGATGAGGACCGCGGAGTTGTCATCAAATTTGATGTAGGAACCATCAAGACGTTTCACCTCTTTCTTCGTCCGGACGATGACCGCACGAGCCACATCCCCTTTTTTGATCTTCGAGTTGGGCAGCGCGTCTTTGACTGAAACCACAATGATATCACCCAGGGTTGCATATCTCCGGCGCGTACCGCCGAGAACCTTAATGCACCCCAACTTTTTGGCTCCCGAATTATCGGCGACTTCGAGGATACTTCGCATCTGAATCATCATCGACTCCTACACCGCTGCCCATTGCTTTGCCTGGATGATTGGTTAAGCGGCCCGTTCAAGGATCTCCTTGACACGCCAGCGTTTTTCTTTACTGAGGGGACGGGTTTCGATCAGGAGAACCTTATCTCCGATATGACATTCTTTCTTCTCATCGTGGGCCTTCACCTTTGTCCTCTTTCGGATATATTTCTTATAGGTGGGGTGGAGGACCAGACGATTCACCATTACGACTACTGTCTTCTCCATTTTGTCGCTCGAAACGACGCCCGTTAATGTCTTTCGCTTCCCTCTCTCTCCCATTGGCTTTAATTCCCCTTGTTCAGAACCTTCTCCCTGAGGATCGTCTTCACCCGGGCAATGTCCCGTTTGACCTGAGGGACCCGCATTACATTCTCCAATTGTCCTGTGGCATGCTGGAAACGGAGATTGAAGAGCTCCTCGTTCAGCTCCCGTTCTTTCTCCAACAATTCCCCTTCGCTGAGGTGGCGGAGCTCCTTTGGTTTCATAGACAACTACCCCCTCATGATGAATTTGGTCGGGATGGGCAATTTATGAGAGGCTAAGAGGAACGCCTCCCTGGCTCTCTCTTCGGGAACCCCTTCCATCTCGTAGAGGATTCGACCGGGTCGGATGACGGCCACCCAATCTTCAGGAGCCCCTTTCCCTTTCCCCATCCGAGTTTCCGCAGGCTTTTTGGTAATGGGTTTATCCGGGAAGATGCGGATCCAGATTCGGCCGGTCCTTTTGATGAACCGGGTCATCGCAATTCGTGCAGCTTCGATCTGCCGGGAGGTCAACCATCCGCATTCCATAGCCTGGAGCCCGAAATCACCAAAGTTGAGCATATTCCCCCGAGAGGCGATACCTCTCCTTTTCCCCTTTTGTTGTTTTCGATATTTTGTTTTCTTCGGCATCAACATAATTCAATGACCCTAGAGTTAAAATGCCAAATGCCAAAGTTCAAATGTCAAATCAAACCCAAAATCAAAATGTCAAATTTCTTGGATCTTGAACTTTGACATTCATTTGACATTTGAGTTTTGAAATTTGGATTTAGTAATTATCATTCCTTAGGCGGCCAGGTCTTCTCCTTCTTTTGTAGGGAAGACCTCTCCTTTAAAGATCCATGTCTTCACGCCGATGATCCCATAAGTGGTCTTTGCTTCAGCCTGGCCAAAATCGATATCTGCCCGGAGGGTTTGAAGAGGGACCCGACCTTCCCGATACCATTCTCTTCGAGCCATTTCCGCTCCTCCCAGCCTTCCGGCGCAGGAAATCTTGATCCCCTTTGCCCCCATTTTGAGTGCGGAGCTGACGGCCTTTTTCATCACCCTCCGAAATCCCACCCGTCTTTCCAACTGAAGGGCCACATTCTCAGCGACCAATTGAGCATTGATCTCTGCCCTCTTGACCTCTTGGATGTTGATAAAGATCTCTTTCTGGGTCATCTTTTGAAGTTCTTTCCTTAAGTTCTCCACCTCCGCTCCCTTTTTTCCGATGATGATGCCCGGGCGGGCGGTGAAGATTGTCACTTTGGCCTTTTTGGCCTTACTCGCGGCACGTTCAATCTCGATTTTTGAAACCCCGGCATGGTAGAGTTTTTTCTTGAGATATTCACGGATCCGGATATCTTCAATGAGGAGTTGAGGATAATCCTTCTCCCCATACCATCGGGAATCCCAAGTCTTGATCAATCCTAATCGAAAACTGGTTGGATGCACTTTCTGTCCCAAGGTTCCTCCTCCCTTACGCTTCGTCTAAAACGATAGTGATATGGCTGCTTCTCTTTCGGATCGTCGTGGCGCGGCCCAAGGCCCTCGGTTGAAATCTTTTCATGGTCGGCCCCTGATCCACCGTGATCTTCTTAATGTAAAGACGATCGATATCAACAGTTTTCTTTTGAGTGGCATTGGCAATAGCCGATTTCAAGAGTTTGATGATGATTTTGGCCGCCGCTTTTTTTGTAAAGGTCAGGATGTTCAAGGCCTCTTCCGATTTTTTCCCTCGAATCAGATCGGCCACCAATCGAGCTTTTCTCGGCCCCATTCGTGCAAATCTCAATCTCGCCCTGACTTCCATCTCTTCTCCACCCTTTATTAGGCTGTCTTTCCTTTGATCTTCGTCTTTCGGTCTCCTGAATGGCCATGGAAGGTTCGGGTCGGTGAGAATTCCCCTAACTTATGCCCGACCATTTCCTCGGTCACGAAGACCGGAATAAATCTTTTCCCATTATGGACCGCAAAGGTCAACCCCACCATCTCAGGAAGGATGGTGGATCGCCTGGACCAGGTTTTGATCAACTTTCCTTCCTTCGTCCTTTGGATCTCTTCCACCTTTTTCATCAAATGGGAATCCATAAAGGGTCCCTTTTTGATTGAGCGGGCCATCAATCTCTCCTCTTCAAAATATATTTACCGGTCGATTTATTCTTCCGGGTTTTCTTCTCCGGCACCCCCCACGGCGTGCAGGGGTGTCTGCCCCCCGAACTCTTCCCTTCTCCTCCACCCAGAGGATGGTCGATGGGATTCATGGCCACCCCCCGGACGACGGGCCTCCAACCTTGCCAACGATTTCTTCCCGCTTTTCCCAGCGAGATAGTTTCATGCTCGAGGTTGCTCACCTGTCCGATGGTGGCACAACAATCCTGAAGGACCAAGCGGACTTCACCCGAAGGGAGTTTAACGTGGGCATATTTCCCTTCCTTCGCCATCAATTGACCATAGGCTCCTGCGCTCCGGATGATTTGTCCACCTTTTCCCACCTTCAGCTCGATATTATGGATGAGGGTCCCCGTTGGGATATTTCGGAGTGGAAGGGCATTACCAGGTTTGATATCTGCCCTCGGGCTCGCGATCACCTGGTCTCCCACCTTCAGCTGGACAGGTGCCAAGATATATCGTTTCTCTCCATCCGAATAGTGAAGCAAGGCGATCCGGGCAGATCGGTTGGGGTCGTATTCAATGGAAGCCACCCAGGCCGGGATCTCTCTTTTGTCCCGCTTGAAATCAATGAGTCGATATCTTCGTTTATGGCCTCCTCCTCGATGCCATGAGGTGATTCTTCCGTAGCAGTTTCTTCCCCCGGTCTTTTTTAGAGGAGAGAGAAGGCTCCTCTCCGGTGTAAAGGACGTGATCTCCTCAAATGCGGAGACTGTTTGAAACCGTTTTCCAGGAGAGGTTGGCCGAAACTTCTTGATACCCATCTTTTAACCCCTAATTAGAATTCCAAATGTCAAATCAATTCCAAATTGCAAAGGTCAAAAATTTTGCTTTTGAACTTCAATACTTAATATTTATTTGGCATTTGACATTTGGTTTTTGAAATTTATTCTCTATTAGGCTCCTTCGAAGAAATCGATTCGATCCCCTTCTCTAAGGGTGACAATCGCCTTCTTCCAATCAGGCCTCTTCCCGAATCTCCTCCCAAGGCGTTTTACTTTACCCAAAACATTGCAGGTCCGTACCTGGATGACTTTCACCTTGAAGAGGCGTTCAACCGCTGACTGAATCTCAATCTTATTTGCATCCGGATGAACCTCAAACGCGTACTGATGGGTTACTTCCTTCTGTTGGGTACTCTTTTCAGTAATCAAAGGCCTTCGGATAATCTTCTGTGCTTCTTTCATGATGCGAGTACCCCTTGTATCGTTTGAATCGTCGGACTGAGTAGAATTAAGTGTTCGTGATTCAAGATATCGTAGACGTTCAGGACTTCGCAACGGAGAACCTGAATCTGAGGGAGATTGTGGGACGATCGCTCCAAGAGGGGATGTTTTCCCTCCGTCACGATGAGGGCATCCTCGATCTGAAATCTTCTCAGTGTTTCAATAACCTGGCGAGTTTTAAACCCTTCCATTGGAAAGTCGCTCAGAAGAATGAGTTTTCCCTCCTGACGTTTTAAGCTAAGAGCAGCCCTGAGTGCCGCCCTCTTCACCTTCTTGGGGAGAGAGAAGGAGTAGTCTCTGGGCATTGGACCAAAGATGGTTCCTCCTCCTCTCCAGAGAGGGGATCGTCGGGATCCTGCTCGGGCCCTCCCAGTCCCTTTCTGTCGCCAGGGCTTTGCGCCTCCTCCTCGGACAAGGGCCCTATTTTTGGTTGCAGCGCTCCCTTTTCTTTGAGAGGCCAAATGCATTCGGATGACATCATAAAAGAGATGAGGGCTGACCTCTGCATCGAAGACCCGGTCGTCCAATTCGATATCGCTCACCTTTTGATTCCCAATGTCATAGACAGCGCACGTAGTCATCGAGTCCTCTTCCTCAAGCCGATGGGACAGCAGAAGCTTTTCTCTTAGTTGCACTTCGAATGAGGATCCATCCATGACGGCTCCCAGGGATTCCCCCCTTGAGCAAGATGAGGTTTTGATCCTCTTTGACATCCACGATTTTGATATTTTGAATGGTCACCCTCCGATTCCCATGTTGGCCCGGCATCTTCAAGCCCTTAAAGGTGTGGTGAGGAAATGCTGCCGAACCGACAGAACCTCCGTGACGGAAATATTCGTGCGTGCCATGGGATCCGGGTGAGCCATGAAATCCATGTCGCTTGATCACTCCTGTAAACCCTTTACCCTTGCTCACGGCTGTGACATCCACGACATCTCCCGGCTTAAAAAGGTTCAACGTGACCACCTGGCCCCCTTCCATCTGCTCGCCGTCCTCAACACGGAACTCCTTTAAGTAATAAGTGGGACCCACCCCCGCCTTTTTGAAATGGCCGGATAGCGGTTTGTTTACCCTTTGGTTATTCTTTGGAAGGAAGCCGAGTTGAAGGGCATGATACCCATCCTTCTCCCTTGTCTTCTTCTGGATCACCGGACACGGGCCAGCTTCGACCACAGTGACTGGGACCACAGAACCGTCATCGAGAAAGATTTGAGTCATTCCCAATTTTCTTCCGATGATTCCCAACGTCCTTTTCATTGTCTTCGTCCTAAATCCCGTTCTCTCCCATTATTAGGGAAGGTATAGAAAGAATCACAGCTTGATCTCTACATCGATTCCAGCAGCCAGGTCGAGCTTCATGAGCGCATCAACGGTCTGTTGGGTTGGCTCTAAAATATCGAGAAGGCGCTTGTGGGTCCGAATCTCGAACTGCTCTCTCGATTTCTTGTCGACATGGGGGGACCTCAGCACACAGTATTTATTGATCCTTGTGGGAAGAGGGATTGGACCTGCCACATTGGCACCAGTTCGCCGAACCGTATCGACGATCTCTGCGGTCGACTTATCGAGAAGTTTATGGTCGTAGGATTTTAAGCAGACCCTGATCTTCTGAGCTGTCATTTGGATACCCCTTCCCCTTATTCGATGATGTCGCTGATGACGCCGGCGCCCACGGTTCGCCCCCCCTCCCGAATCGCAAACCGCAACTCCTTCTCCATCGCTATCGGCGTGATCAACTCCACCATCAAATTCACATTGTCTCCCGGCATCACCATCTCCACCCCCTCCGGCAACGTCGTCACCCCCGTCACATCCGTCGTCCGAAAATAAAACTGAGGCCGATACCCATTAAAAAATGGCGTATGCCGACCCCCCTCCTCCTTCGTCAAAATATACGCCTCCGCCTTAAACTTCCGATGCGGCGTGATCGCACCAGGCCTCGATACCACCTGACCCCGCTCCACCTCCTCACGCTTCGTCCCACGAAGAAGAACTCCTATATTATCTCCCGCCTGACCCTGATCCAACGTCTTCCGAAACATCTCCACCCCTGTACACACCGTCTTCATCGTCGGCCGTATCCCCACAATCTCCACCTCATCCCCCACCTTCACCACCCCTCGCTCCACTCGACCCGTCACCACCGTCCCCCGCCCCGATATCGTAAACACATCCTCCACCGGCATCAAAAACGGCTTGTCGATCTCTCGCACCGGCTCCGGTATAAAACTGTCCACCGCATCCATCAACTTCCATATCCCACTACACCACTGACAATCCACCTTCCCACACCCACACTCCAACGCCTTCAACGCACTCCCCCGTATCACCGGCGCATCCTCCCCAGGAAAATCATACCCCGTCAACAACTCCCGCACCTCCAACTCCACCAAATCCAATAACTCCGGATCATCCACCATGTCCACCTTGTTCAAAAATACCACGATATACGGCACCCGCACCTGCTTCGCCAATAACACATGCTCCCGCGTCTGCGGCATCGGCCCATCCGCCGCCGAAACCACCAAGATCGTCCCATCCATCTGCGCCGCCCCCGTAATCATATTCTTGATATAATCCGCATGCCCAGGACAATCAATGTGCGCATAATGACGCTTCACCGTCTCATACTCCACATGCGCGATCGCTATCGTCAAACCCCGCTCCTTCTCCTCCGGCGCCTTGTCTATCTGATCAAACGCCATATACGAGGCCAACCCCTTCGTCCCTAATACCTTCGTGATCGCCGACGTCAACGTCGTCTTCCCATGATCCACATGCCCTATCGTCCCCACATTCACATGCGGCTTCGTCCTCTCAAACTTCGGCTTCGACATGGCTCAAACCCTCCTTTAGGTCTTGAGGTGCACTCAGGCGACCCTTTTCAGTTCAGAAAGGATCTCCTCACTTACGGAGTGTGGCACCGGAGTATAATGGGAGAATTGAAGGGTGAAAGTCGCCCTTCCCTGGGTGATAGACCGAAGATCGGTCGCATATCCAAACATGGTAGCCAGGGGAACTTCCCCAGCGATCATATTGGTTCCTCCGCGATATTCCACTTTTGTTGTTTTCCCTCTTCTGGCGTTGAGATCACTGACGACCTGCCCGGTAAACTCCTCTGGAGTGATGATTTCGATGGCCATCAAAGGTTCGAGAAGAATAGGATGAGCCTGCCGGGCTCCTTCCTTGAAACCCATCGATGCCGCAATTTTAAAAGCCATCTCAGAGGAGTCAACTTCGTGAAAAGAACCGTCGATGAGAGTCACCTTCACATCGACCATGGGAAACCCTGCCATCACCCCTTTTTCCATGGCTTCTGCCACTCCCTTTTGAACCGCGGGGATATATTCTTTAGGGATCCTTCCTCCCACGATCTTATTGACAAATTCAAAACCCTTCCCAGAGGGTTGAGGTTCCAGGGTCAACCAGACATGACCATACTGGCCTCTTCCGCCCGACTGACGGATGAATCGGCCTTCGGATTTGACCGTCTTCGTGATAGTCTCACGGTAAGCCACTTGAGGCTTTCCCACATTGGCCTCTACGTTGAACTCCCTCAGGAGCCGATCCACGATGATCTCCAAATGGAGTTCGCCCATTCCGGAAAGGATGGTCTGCCCCGTCTCCTCATCGGTCTTCACTATGAATGAAGGGTCCTCCAGAGTCAATCTCCGGAGGGAGGTTCCGAGTTTCTCAAGATCTCCCTTTGTTTTGGGCTCAATCGCAATAGAGATCACCGGGTTGGGGAAGTTCATCGATTCGAGAATGATTGGCTGTTTTTCATCGCAAATGGTATCCCCCGTCGTGGTATACTTGAGACCCACCGCGGCGAAGATATCCCCGGCGGAGACTTCTTGAATCTCCTCCCGTTTGTTGGCGTGCATCTTGACCAGGCGTCCGATCCGTTCTCGCTTTCCCTTGGTGGGGTTCAAGACAGAATCGCCGGACTTAAGAGATCCAGAATAGATCCGAAAGAAGGTCAGTTGCCCAGTGTAGGGGTCGTTCATAATCTTGAAGGCCAATGCTGAGAGGGGATGGCCGTTATTTGCAGAGAAGGTTACCTCCTGCCCCTGGAGATCCATCCCTTTCACCGGCTGGATATCGAGGGGGGAGGGCAGATAATCGATGATCGCATCCAGTAAGGGTTGGACCCCCTTGTTTCGGAAGGCCGCCCCGCACAAAACCGGAGTTCCTTTCAACTGAAGGGTCACGTCCCTGACTGCCCGTTTCAATTCGGTTCCTGAAATTTCCTTACCTTCGATAAATTTCTCCATGATAAGGTCGTCCCGCTCCGCCAATTTCTCGATGAGAATCTCCCTCTGCCGGAAGGCATCGTTCAAGTAGCCATCTGGAATGTCCAGGATGTCAAAACGGGCCCCGAGGCTTTGGGGGTCGTAAATAACAGCCTTCATGGAGATGAGATCGATGATCCCCTGAAAATTCTCTTCCTTTCCGATGGGGAGCTGGATCGGGAGAGGAGCCGTCTTGAGACGATCCACCATCATGTCGAGGCATCCCTGGAAGTCCGCACCTGTTCGATCCATCTTGTTAATAAAGGCAATCCTCGGGACTCTGTATTTGTCAGCCTGTCTCCAGACCGTTTCGGACTGGGGCTCCACCCCTCCGACCGAACAGAAGACTGCAACCGCTCCGTCCAGGACGCGAAGGGATCGTTCCACCTCAAGGGTGAAGTCAACATGGCCTGGGGTGTCGATGATATTGATTCGGTGTTCTTTCCAAAAACAGGTAGTGGCAGCAGAGGTAATGGTGATCCCCCTCTCCTTTTCCTGTTCCATCCAATCCATGGTCGCGGAACCTTCATCTACCTCCCCTATCCTGTGGGTGACACCGGTATAGTAGAGAATCCTTTCAGTCGTCGTTGTCTTCCCTGCATCGATATGGGCCATGATTCCGATGTTTCGAGTTTGTGCTTTCGATCCTATATCTGACACTTTTGAAAACCTCTTTCTTAAAAAAACTGGAACGATGGAATAGTGGAACAATGGAATATTGAGAAATCACAAAGACTTTTCCCTTTTTTCGTCTGACCCCATCTTTCCAGTATTCCAGTTTTCCAATATTCCAATTTTTTCCTTACCAACGATAATGGGCGAAGGCCTTGTTGGCTTCGGCCATCTTGTGGGTATCTTCTTTCTTTTTGATGGCAGCCCCACGGTTATTGGCCGCGTCGATCAATTCTCCTGCAAGCTTTTCTTGCATCGTCTTTTCCGAGCGCTGTTTTGCATAGCTAATGATCCACCGGATGGACAAAGCGGTTTTTCTCGACGGCCTGACTTCAACCGGGACTTGGTAGGTTGCACCTCCAACCCTCCGGGGTCTCACCTCGATCAGCGGTTTTACATTATCCATTGCCTGGTTGAAGGTTTTGACCGGATCTTGATGAGTCCGATCTTTAATAATGTCTAAAGCACGATAAAAAATGCTTTCCGCTAGACTCTTTTTCCCACGACGCATGATTCCATTCATAAATTTGGCAATCAAGGTCTCATGATATTTTGGATCTGATAATATCTCTCTTTTTTTCACTTCTCTTCTTCTGGGCATGGCGACTCCTTCTTCTTTCTATTCCTCAGTATTTTTGTAAGAGAAGTTTCTTATTTAGGTCTTTTGGCTCCGTATTTAGAGCGGCTCTGTTTGCGGTCTTGAACGCCTACCGAATCCAAGGTGCCACGGATGATATGATACCGAACTCCTGGAAGGTCTTTTACCCTCCCCCCCCGAATGAGGACGACGGAATGTTCCTGGAGGTTGTGCCCAATCCCTGGAATATAAGTGGTCACTTCAATTCCATTGGTTAACCTCACTCGGGCAACCTTTCGAAGGGCGGAATTAGGTTTCTTAGGCGTGGTTGTATAGACTCGAATGCAAACCCCCCTCTTTTGAGGAGATCCCGTAAGAGCGGGGGCAGAGGTCTTGCTCTTTACACCCATCCTTCCAATTCGGACCAATTGACTAATCGTAGGCATCTATGTTCCTCTAATAAAATGAATCATTTCAAAAAGTTATAAATTAGAAGATTTAAACCGCCAATTAAAATGGAAAAACTTAATATATCTATCAGATTTTTTTTGATTTGTCAACAATTTTTTTGTTTGTGTCATTTAAGAATTAAAAGTGCACCGTTTTTGATGGGTTTAAAGTTTAAAATTGCACACCTCTTTGATCTGACGGGAAGACATAATCTAAAGAAACAAAAAGGAGGTTTTAGATTATGTCTCAATTGCACAAAAGATTTTCATCCGATGAGCTTAAAAAACTTTTTGACCGCTATCTCCAGAACGAAGTTGAACGAAAGTATATCCAAGAAATTCTGGGAATCAAGAAAAGAAGGTTTTTCATGCTCCTGAAACAGTATAAAGAAAATCCTACAGACTTCACGATTCAATACCAAAGAACAACCCCTCCACGAATCATCTCTCCAGAGATCGAACAGAATATCCTCAAAGAGTTGGCCATCGAAAAGAAAATCATCCAGAACAAAGAGGTCCCTTTAACATCTTACAATTACAGCTACATCCAAGATCGTTTAAAAGGACAATACCATCAGAAAGTCTCCCTCCCCACGATCATTGACCGAGCCAAAAAGCATGGGTTTTATCTCAGGAAACCCAAGAGGACTGTCCATGACCGAGAAGTCTTAACCCGTTATGCTGGGGAACTGATCCAACATAACTCCTCCCATCATCTCTGGGCACCCGCTGCAAAAGAGAAATGGTATCTCATCACATCCCTGGATGATTATAGCCGGTTCATGCTCTATGCCGTTTTGATCCAAAAAGAAACCAGCTGGGCCCATATCCTGGCCTTACAGACCGTCATCCTCCGCTTCGGGCTCCCTTACGCCTACTACGTCGATTCTCACTCCATCTTCCGAATTGTCCGAGGAAGAGACTCCCTCTGGGATCAACACCACCTCCTCACCGATGAAACCACCCCTCAATGGAAACAAGTTCTCCAAGACTGCAATGTCGAGGTCATCCATTCCCTCTCCCCCCAAGCCAGAGGCAAGATCGAAAGACCCTATGGCTGGCTCCAGGACCACCTCATCCGTACCTGTGTCCGAGAAGATGTCACCCAGATCCAACAAGCTCAAAGAATCCTTAACCAAGAACTCTTAAAATATAACCACCACCAAGTTCACTCCACCACTCAGGAGATTCCTTATCTTCGATTTAAAAGAGCTCTCAAAGAGAAACAGTCTCTCTTTAGAGAATTTAAAATCAGACCCCCTTTCCAATCCGTCAAAGATATCTTCTGCCTCAGGATGAAAAGAACCGTCGACCCCTACAGAAGAATCTCTATTAACAACCTACCCATTAAAGTCAACCACGCAACTCCGAGAAAGGAGGTCACCCTGCGTATCTACCCTCTGAACAAAGACATTTCTGAAATCAGATTCTGGTGTGAAGACAAATTAATCGATATCCAAAAAATCAAAAACTCTGAATTAAAGGGTGTGCACTTTTAAATTTTAGCTAACACAATTTTTTTGTTTGTTTTGTTTTTTTTGCCATTTTTTGCTATGTTTTTTTGCCTCTTCTTAGACTTGGATTTAACCCAGTTCGGAGGCGTCAGAAACTTTCCAACTGCCGAGCCGCCTCTTGAGGATACAACTTTCTTCCGCCCTGCCCCCTATCTGCCATTTGGTTGGGAACCCCAACAGCGGGCAAAGGGATTTGAAACAATGCCCTCCATCCTTCCTTTGTCATACGAATGATCTCCTGAAAAGCATTTTTATATCAATGAGATAGCCTCTCTCACGGAGTATCTAAATATATCATACCCAATTATCTATTGCGAAAGACCCAACAGGCTCAGCACCTCTTCATCGCTCAAGTCGTACCAGTTCCTGTAAGCTTCCGCAACAGCGAAGGAGGAACCTTCTCTTACGTTGACGCAGTAAAGGGTATCGACAAGGGGAGAGATTCTCGACAAGGTGCTGTAAGAACCGGTGGGAACGGCTACCAGGATCTTTGAGGGATCCCGTTTCTTAACAAAATGGATGGCGGCGATCATCGAATACCCTGAGGCCAGACCATCATCCACAAGAATGACGATCCTATTCTTGATAGGAAGAAATCCCCTACCCTTCCGAAACGTTTGGTCACGTTTCTTAAGGATCTCTTTGGTTTTTTCAATTTGAGCATGAACGATATCTTGCGGAAGTCTGAGAGAACGGAGGAGTTCCTCATTCAATATTACTTCCCCGTCGAGATTGACCGCCCCAAAACCAGCTTCTGTATTCCAGGGGATCTGAATTTTTCTGACAATCAATAAATCAAATTCGAAAGGCCAATCCTTCCTCATCGCGATTGCGACCGGCACGCCCCCTGAGGGAATAGCAAAAACGGCCGGATCCAAACGATGAAAATCGGAGAGAATTTGGAAGAGTTCCCTCCCCGCAGCAGCTCGGTTTTCAAAGATGAATCTTTTATTTCTTAAGCTCTCATCCTCAACAAGATTTCTCATTCTACGGGCCAAAGTTCTTAAACTGAGCTTATTTAATAATTATAACAGAACACTCTACGGGCATACTATCTTGATTTCCCATGCGTAAGCATCTTTTTTTCCGTGATGAGATTAAGCACCACGAGGAAGACAGGATGGCTGAGAAAGTTTTAGACCTGCCTGCGCGTAGTCCCGCCTTGCGGGACGAAGGCAGGGCGGAACCTCTTGTGGATTTAACTCGAACATTGAAAACCCCATCAAAAACCTGTATTTTAGCAAATACGAAAGTTACCCCTAACATGTCAAATGACCGCATCTCTAAAGCTTTCGAAGACCGGTCTGTCTTCCTCTGCTAATTTCACGGAATTGGGGATGCTTGCTTCCCATGCTTTCCCCACCAATGATTATTGACTTTCCAATTCCAATTGAATAGTCTCTTATCGGAATTGACGATCTTAATCCGTATCTCTTCCTCTCCGGTCAGGAGTGAAGCGATGGGCCACAACAAAATTCGGACGCTCTTCAAGAGTGAAAATCTCCGTTCTTTCGTTTCAAGAAGTTGGTCGATCAGCTGGCCGATCACGGTGATCATGTTTTTTGAGTTTTTGATTGGCCTGACCGATGTGTATATTGCCGGGAGGGTGAGTAAAGAAGTTCAGGCCACCTACGGTTTTGTCATACAACTTTATTTTATTCTCATTGTCATCGCCAATGCGCTCACAGTGGGTACGGTCTCCGTCGTCTCAAGACTCTTTACATCGCATAAAAGGGAAGAATTAACCGAAGCGATTTTTTCCTCCCTTGTGACCACCGCAGTCGCCGGAATGATTCTGGCAGTGGCTGGCATTCTCCTTACCCCGGAACTGATCCATTTTTTGAACATTCCCGAAACACTTAAGGAGCTGAGTATCCCCTTCATTAATACTTATGCCATTGGCCTGCTGTTCCACTATGTCCTCATCAATAGTAACGGCATCTTAAGATCCTGCTATCTCGTTAAAAAATCGTTGAAAACGATGGCCCTCGTGTGCATGATCAATATCCTCCTCAATTTCTTTCTGGTCTTTCACACTCCCCTTGGTTTTAGAGGGATTGCTCTGGCGACCGCTTCGAGTGTCTTTATCGGAAGCTGGGTGAATCTCTTCCATGTGAAAATGCTCGTGGGCCATAGGAAGAGATTTTCTCTCAAAACGGTTAAGAAAATGGCGCGTATTGGCTGGCCCATCGGGTTGCTCCAGGTTTTATGGCAGCTCTCTTCAATGGTTCTCTTTTTAATCTTGAGCACGCTGCCCGAACAGAAGGTGGAGATTCTCGCCGCTCTGACGACGGGATTGAGAATTGAGTCGGCCATTTATCTCCCCGCCTTTGCATTTAACTTGGCGAACGCGGTGATCGTCGGAAATTTACTGGGGGAAAAGAAGGAAGAGGAGGCTTTGAGAAGTGGAGTGGTGACCGCAACGATCGGTGTCGCAATCGTTGCGGTCATGGCCATCGCTGTTGTGATCAATGCGCGTTGGATCGCCTCTCTTTTATCTGACAATCAGATCGTCATCCGTGAAAGCACGAAATATCTCTATATCAGTATGCTCAGTGAGCCCTTCATGGCCTGGGGTATCATCCTTGCTGGAGGGCTCAATGGGGCAGGGGACACCCGAAGCATTCTGATCAGGGTGGCCCTCAGCATCTGGCTGGTGAGAATCCCTTTAAGCTATATCTCTGTTACCCTTTTTGGATTCGGAGCAGTTTCGGTCTGGTGGTCCATGAACCTATCCCAATTCGTCCAGGCCTTCTTGATCTCCCAGAGATACTTCAGCAAACGATGGCTTTGAGGGGTTTACTTACAACGTCAACGAAACAGAACGCGCCATGCGTTGACTTTTGCAACGACAATCATATATATAAGGTGATGGGGGACAATGAGAACCACGAGACCCTGGATCACCTATTATTAAGGGGTTCGTTGATGGATGAAAAAAAGGACTTTGTATTGGTAACAGTATCTGGGCAAGACCAACCCGGGATCATCGCCGTTTTCAGCAGGATCCTGGTGGACAACAACGTGGAGATTGTGGATATCGAACAGGCATCCCTCCAGGACTTTCTTGGCCTCTCTTTTCTCTTGGACATGAGCGGAGCCAGGCAATCAAAAGATAGTGTGCTCAAGGATCTTCTCTTTGAAGCCAACCGTCTTCACTTGACCCTCAACTTCCGCATCTTCTCTGAAAAAGAGGTAAGGGGCCGAAATAACAAAAACCTTTTCGTCCTGACTTACTTTGGGGATACTCGAGCCTTGGCAGAGATGACGAATATCCTGGGAGATGAAAACGCCAACATTGAAACGATTACCAATCTGACCCGCCACTGTGCCAGTTGTGTGGAATTGACGATGAGCGTGAATAGGGTCGGAAGCCTCCGTCGTTTGAAGGAAAGGGTGATCGCCAAAAGCCATGAGCTCAATATCGACCTGGCCCTTCAGAATATGGAGGCTTATCGCAAAAACAAACGCTTAGTCTTTTTTGATATGGACAGCACTTTGATTGATATGGAGATTATTGACGAGATGGCCCGAAGGGCTGGGGTGTGGAAAGAGGTTTCAAGAATCACGGAGAAGGCGAGAAGGGGTGACCTCGATTTTGAAGATGCCCTGATCCAGCAAGTCGCTCTTCTTAAGGGGCTAACTGTCAACGAGATGGAGACAATCAGGAATGAGATGAAACTCTCCGAGGGGGCCGAAGAGTTGGTCATGACCCTCAAGCGGCTGGGCTTCAAGCTGGTTCTGGTCAGCGGGGGATTCCACTACTTTGCCGATTCTCTTAAGGAGAAACTGGGATTGGATTATGTCTTTGCAAACCAACTGGAGATTAAGAATGAAACCCTCACCGGCAGAGTGTTGGGAAAGATTGTAGATAATGCCGAAAAAGCAAAGATCGTCAATCTCGTCTCCAGTGAAGAGGGGATTCTTCTTGATCAAACAGTCGCCATCGGGGATGGAGCCAATGACATTCTGATGCTGGGTCAGGCCGGCTTGGGTATTGCCTATAATGCAAAGAGGGAACTGGAGCGCGCAGCCAATATGAGTCTGGGCCGAACCCGCCTCAAGAACATCCTCTATATACTGGGAATCACAGAAGAGGACATGGGCTCTTGGAGCCTCTGTGATCGGCCTGTCTGACCGGAATATGTCGTTCAACACCCCTTGAGGGCGATCCCGCAGGATCTCTTGAAACCTCTCTTCTGGAGGTGATCGCAGAGTATGGTTTAATTCGCTGCGAAGGAATCATCCGGCCAGACCACCCCAATACGAATCCATGGTATCTCCAAGCTTGAGAGCGATGAATGGAAATAAGAACATTCGCCAATTTTTTTCCCCATCGTTAACAGTTAGATTCTTGATAAGAGCCTCTCTTGTTGCACTCTTCGCCTATCTGTTTTTCGGTCACCTCTGCACCCGTAATAGTTTAGTCCCTATCTTTCCTGCCGGCCATTGAGACATCAACTTGAATTATTATACAGCGCAGCTTGAGCCGTTGCCGTATCTGCAGTGAAGAGGGTCTGCAGGAATTCCCTTGGATGAACGCCCTGTCTTCTGGCGGTTTGCACCAGACTGGGAAGGATGCTGTGGGTTTTCAGTCCGCTTTCCGATCTCGTTCCGAAGCAGATCTTGCGGAAGATCACCAGAGGTCTAAGAGACTGTTCTGCGTGATTGTTGGTGGGTGGTACGCCGGGGCGCCGGAGGAAGGTAAAGAGAAATTTCTGCTCGGGTCCTACGAGATAGGCCCGGAGGGTCTCGGCGGGTTTGAAACGAAGCCTCTGTTTGCTGATCTTGTTGAGTTCCTTGAGGAAGCGTTTTTCTATCTTGGGCGCTGTTTTCCAGGGGATATCGCCGGATGTGAGCTTCTGCCCCGCGTCGCAGAGTCGTGAGCATAGATCCATGAGGCGATCGCAGAAGGGGCCCGTAGCAGTGTCCTTCTGGGTCTGGGGCAGGAGCGCATGTTCCCCGCTGATTTCCTTGGCCCTTGTGAGGATATGGGCGATACAGATCTGCCAGTCCACTCCGATACCGTTATAGGCCGCATAGCGGTCGCGCACCAGGGTACCGCCAAAGTTTTCTCCGAAGATGGTTTTTGCCACCTCTGCAGAGCGATGCCGGTCGATATGAAAGAAGGCGAGGTTTTCATTGCCTGCGAACCATACAAAATGCCCCACGCCGTCACTGCGCCATGAGGTTTCATCGGCATGGACCACGTCGGAGGCCCTGATCTTGTCTCGCAAATCCTCATAGATCGGCCTTCCCCGTGCCGCCGCTTTGCGATCGAACAGAAGGGCTGAGGCAGGAACAAAGTTCAGGCCGAAGAGCTCCCGGAACAACTCCGCTGTTTTTCTATAGGGGATTCCTATCCGATAGCGTAAGTACAGCGCCACGGATTTTGCGACTGGCCCGATGGGGGTGTTCAAAAGCTCGTCCTCGCCTGCCTGAACCACCGGATGATGGCACCGTGTGCAAAACGCCTGCCCATGCAGATAGCGGGTAACCGTGGTCCGAGGCCGGATGAGGATATCCTCCTGAAAGTGCTCCGTCCTTTCCTCCATCGGCCTCAACTCGTCCGATTGGCAATGGGGGCAGATCGTGGGAGCGGGCACGTGGACGGTCCGGTCAATATGGTCCGGCTTGGGCCGCACCCATCCCGGATGTCCCAGCGGCGCCCCGCGTTTCTTCTTTTTCCCTTCGTTGCGCGATGAGGCCCCCTCTCCCCCAGTCTCCGCGTGTTTCTTCTTATTCGGCCTAAATTGCCGTTGATGCAATGCTTGAAGCTTCGCCTTCAGTTCCGCATTCTCCCGTTCCAGAACGCGTATCCGCTCATCCCTGATTTTTAAGTCGCCATCAAAGCCATCGATGATCCGCAGATGTTCCTGGTACACATCGGCGGCCCGTCGGTACTCCCCCAGGACCCACCGGGTGGATAATCCGCCCAGATAGGGGCAGCTGTGCCTGTATAAGCATTCAAAATCATGAGGCGGATAGGGGTAGCGCGGCACGCCTAGCTGTTCTCCAGGTTCAGGATCTCCCAGTTGACTTTCGAGAGCGCTTGGATCAATGTCCAGAGTCTGTTGTACCGCCTGCCCATCTCCAAAGCCTTCGGGACAATGTCCTTTCGGACATAGAGCGTTACGGTCTTTCCCTCCACCTTCGTCGTCAGGCTATGGCCGGTCATGGAAGGGGACTTTGCGACCGTCCCGATAAGAAAACTATCCAGCATGGACGCAATGTCCTCCCTCAGCCGGGCCTGGCGCTTCTTCAGGATGTCTGTTCGGCTCATTTAAATCCCCTCCTTATATGAGTATTTATACTCATATTATTAAATCACAAAAAAGCCCACAAGTCAACAAAATTGTGGGCGCGTGATTAAAAAAGTTCCAAAAGGACTAAACTATTACCTGCACCCCCATCCTCATTAAGGGACACAGTATGGAGCCGACCTATCACGATGGAAGTATCAATTTCTGTTGGAAGTTGCGTTATATCCTTTCGGAACCCAAAAGATATGACGTGGTCGCAATCCGTTTTGCGGGTAACAAGGTGATGCTCCTAAAGCGTGTGGTCGCCGTGGCAGGCGAACGCATTGAATTTCGTAATGGGAGGCTTTTTGTTGACGGAAAGGAGACACATGAACCTTACGTCCGTTATCCTTGTAGCTGGAACCTGCCACTGCGGCAAGTTGAAAAAGATTGCGTCTATGTGGTTGGGGATAATCGAAATATGCCAATGGAAAATCATCACTTCGGGCAAGCCCCGATGAAGCGGATCATCGGTGGACCCCTATGGTGAGAATCAAATACCTCATCATCGCTGTGTTAGTGGTGATCTTTGGCATAGGGGCTACCCTCCACCTCTTCCAAAGTGAAGAAAAGAAAGTAAAGAAGCAATTTCATCTCCTATCGAAATGGGCCTCGAAGGAGACCGGCGAAAACACCTTCACCATGGCGCAGAAAATCAAAAATATTGGCACCTTGTTTGCCGAACACTGTGAGCTCAAAGCCGACCTTATATCATTTTCAGGTCGTTATACGCCTGAAGAAATATCCAGTTATGCTGCCAGCGCCCGGTTTCCATTTTCAAATCTATCTTTACAATTTTACGATTTTAACGTTGCCTTCCCGGAAGAAGGAATAGCAAGAGTCACTTTAACGGGCAAGCTGAAAGGGAGGACGACAACTGGAGAAGATGTGGATGAAACCCACGAACTTGAATGTGCCTTAAAGAAGATCGAGAGTAAATGGCTTTTCAGTTATGTGGAGGTGGTGGAGGTATTAAAAAAATAGAGAGATTTCATTGTACCCTTCGAATGAATGAGATGGTTGTTCTCCTCCCCGCCATTATTCAAGATTCATCCCCCCTCTAACTTCAATCCGCCCAATCATGTATAATAAATGAAGATTGACAGGAGAAAGAAAATTATCAGTGATGGGTTCGTGATGTTTACCTCGTATGGCATCGAAAGGAGGTCTTTTGATGAAAATTGGTCGTCTCGCTCTATTCTCACTGCTTTGCTCAATTGCCTTTGTAACGGGCTGTTCCCTAAACCAGAAGGTACCCCAGTGGAGTGGAAGTGGTTTTATTAGAAAGGAATTTCTCGAGTATAAAAGAATTGCGATCTTGCCGTTTAATGGGGATCCTACGGGCGAAGTGTCGGATACTTTTGCCCTTCGCTTTCAGGATAAATTCCCACAAATCGCAACGGTCGATCGAAGACAGCTGTTGAAGGCCTTCCAGAATCAGGATCTATACACGGATCGATTCGACGAAGCAAAAAGAGCCAAGCTAAGAGAGGTCTTCGGTATTGACGCCGTTGTCGTGGGTGACGTCTATTATCCGAGCATCGTCCGCTGGTTATTGCAGGTGAAAGTTGTCGATGTCAAAACAGATGTTGTGATGGGGCGTTCACTCGTCGAAATAGATTTCATGGGAGCGGAGGGAATGAAACAAGCCTGCAACTTGGCTGTCCAGATGCTTACCTTGAAATGAGCTCATTGATCCAGAACAGCGAAAGAGGAGGGCAGGCTACACGTGGAGGGAGTGCATGTGATAGGTAAGAAGGAAGAGGGCAGACTTTTTGATACATGGCCTGATCGGTACGACCGATGGTTCACAACACCGATTGGCGCCCTTGTAAAAAAGTTTGAGAGAGAGATCCTTTTGGATCTATTGACGCCATGCTGTGGAGAGATCATACTGGATGCTGGCTGTGGCACTGGAGTGTTTACCCTCGATATTCTCTCTTCTGGCCCACACTTAATTGGACTCGATATATCTCTACCCATGCTCAGGCGGTCAGGAGACAAGGCCAGGGGATACCCTTTCCAAATGGTTTTGGGAGATATTTCAAACCTGCCCTTTCCGGAAAATTCTTTTGACAAAGTAGTTTCGGTTACCGCCTTTGAGTTCATTGAAGACGCAAAAAGTGCCCTCGGAGAGCTATTCCGTGTGACCAAAAAGCAGGGGTATATTGTAGTCGCTACTCTGAACAGCCTGAGCCCTTGGGCTTCGCAGAGAAGAGCCGAGGCAAAAAAGAGGTCCACGATATTTGAGAAGGCGATTTTTAGGTCTCCTGATGAATTGCGCTCCATTGCGTCTGTCGATGGGGTCATCAGGACAGCCATCCATTTTCAGAAAGAAGATGACCCTCGCGTTGCTGTTGAGGTAGAAGGAGAAGGACGCGAGAAGGATTTAAATACAGGAGCATTCCTTGCCGCGCGTTGGGAAAAGCCTTGAGGATAACGGTCCGTTTCCAAGAGGCTGCATGTCTGCTGGGCAGGAAACTACCCAGCGGGCATGATGTTTTCATATGAAGAATAGAAGAGATAAACCTGTCAGCGACGGTATTCCCGATAGCCCGGAACCCAAGACCTTCGCCACCCATAGGGAGTCCATCGTTGTTCCCAGTGCCCCGGCACCCAAACCCGATAACCATAATCGTAATAATCGGGAGCATAATACCCGTAAGGCGGGTAATAGGCACGGTAGTAACCAAAGGGAGGTGCCCAAATAGCCGGCGGAGCAATAAAGAGCCCTAAACCGAAGTGGGGATGGCCATGCCACGCCGAAGCGACCCCGGCTGTCAGGACCAAGGTTAACAAAGTCATGATAATCATTAAAATTTTTTTCATTTCTTTTCACCTCCTAAAACTTTCTCCTAAAACCTTCTTTCTTACTTCTAATATAATTACGATTCAGTGATGTAGCACTTATCTATCCCATTCAAAATATTTATCTTTACTAACCTATCCTAAGCCAGCCATACCCTGCTGGTCATCTTTCATATATTTTGACGTATTTCTTGGGATTTTATTCTAATCTCTTGAGATAATCTTTTTAAAAAGACGCCCCCCTCTCATCAGGTTATATCGCTCTTCATCTGGTGTCATTTTGTCAGCCCTGCAACCCTCTCTCCATCAAGCTTTTTGATCACCGCCGTGACCAGGTGAACTGCCTGATCGTAGTCATCTCGGTGAATGATACCTGCGTGGCTGTGGATGTGCCGGGTCGGCACAGCAATCACAAGGTTTGGTACCCCGCTACGGTGGAGGTGAATCGCCCCTGAGTCGGTTCCTCCTCGGTCGAGGAGATCGAACTGGTATGGAATCCGGAGTTCCTCCGCGGTTTCAACAAAGAGATCTCGGAGCCGGAGGTTCGGAATCATGCTGCCATCCCGGATCACGATGACCGGGCCTTTACCGAGCTTTCCCTGGGCATCCTCCTTCTTTACATCCGGTACGTCTCCTGCAACCCCTGTCTCCATCGTGAGTCCAACGTCAGGCTCGACAACCCATGAGCTTGTTCGGGCTCCCCGAAGGCCTACTTCCTCTTGGACCGTGCCGACGCCGTACACGGTATTCGGATGTCTTTCTTGAACCAGTCTCCTGATCACATCGATAAAAAGTGCACATCCGACCCGATCGTCAAAGGCCTTGGCCAGGTAAGTCTTACCCGTCTTTGAGATAGTGAAGGGGAAGACGGGTATGATGGGATCGCCAGGCCGGATGCCGAGACCTTTGACTTCGTCCCCAGAGGTGGCCCCTATATCGATGTACATATCCTTTGGCTCCAGGAGCTTCTTCCGCTCTTCTTCCGAGAGAATATGAGGGGGTTTGGAACCGATGAGGCCGGGAACGTCGCCTTGGCGAGTCTTAATCACTACACGTTGGGCCAGCATCACATGGCCCCACCATCCTCCCAGAAGGCTGAATTTGACAAATCCTTCGTCTGTGATGAGCTTAACGATGAAGCCGATTTCGTCCATGTGCCCGGCAAGCATGATCCGTGGCGTTTCAGCCTCACCTTTTTTTCGGCATACGATGCTGCCGAGGCGATCCTGCTCAATGACAGAAATATTTTGAAGATGTTTCCGAATAATCTCACGGACCTCCTGCTCGTAGCCCGAAACACCAGGAGCTTCTGTAAGCTCGCGAAGGAGTTCCAGAGTTTCATCTGACATAAGAGAGCCTCCTTTCTCAGTTAGACCTTTAGACCCTTCAGACCTGATTTTTCGGTCATGAACAGGTCGAAGGCATCGTCGTCCATTTGGATTCGTTTTCCAAGGATCTCCTCTATGAGAGGCCCTGCCTCATAAACGGCTTTTGGGGCATCGGAAAGAACAGCTTCCAAAATGATGTTGGCAATTATTTCTGGCCCTGGGATGGAAACTGTGGAAAACAGCTTGGCCATGCCAGCCCCAAAGGCTTGGTAAACAGGCCTGTAATCAGGATCAGTTCGGGAGAGGAGATCACCTGTCAATTGATTGGCGGTGTCATTAAATTCCGTGCCAATCACCCCGGGCCGGATCGTCACCACTCGGATACCAAAGGGACGAACCTCCATGCGCAAGGCATCGCTGATGGCCTCCACGGCATGCTTACTGGCTGAATAGACTCCATTTAGGGGAAAGGGGAACTTCCCTACCATCGAACTGATATTGAAGATCGTCCCCCTCCTCAGCCGGCGCATACCAGGCAAGCAGGCCTGGGTCACCCTGATCAGGGCGAAAAAATTGACCTCAAAGATACGCCGTATAGAAGAGAGTGGGACATCTTCGAGGCCGCCCCTTAAACTGAATCCAGCGTTGTTGATCAGAACTGAAACAGGTTCGGAAAGCCCTGAGAGCTCAGAACAGAAACTTTCTAAAGCTGGGCCATCGGTGAGATCGACCCGCCTGGGGAGGATGTTCGGAGTTTGGGCTGCAAGTTCAGATAAACGTTGACCTCTCCTGGCCAAGGCGATCACCTGGAAACCCTCTTTGCTCAGTCTCTTCGCTGTCTCCTTCCCGATCCCACTACTTGCCCCCGTCACTAAGGCCGTTCCCCGTGTTGCTCCCATCTTAACTCCTCCCTCCATTTGGCTAAGCTCTCATCTTGCAAAACGTTTAATTTGTCTCCATACCTTATCCGTCATATTTCCAATAGAATACCATATAAATCGCTCTCTGGGTATTCTATCCAATGATAACCCAAAAGGACAGTACAATTGTAACCCTTTGATTCCGTCTGTCTCCTCCCGAAAAGATCGAAACGTTGGGCATGATTTCGTCATTGGAGGCGACATCAGGGATGTTCGCAATCTTGCGTTGCTCGTCAGGTTGTTATATAAGCAATGGAACAATCCATTCAATCCAAGAGATGATTTTATAACTCACCGTACGCCTGGGGTGTATAAGAAAAAGATGCAAGGAGGGAGTCAGGGAATGGGCTATTTTCTCCTCGGGGCCGTTGTACTGGTCTGGGGAGCAAATTTTGGAATTGTTAAATCGGCCTATCAAGACCTGCCTCCGATTCTCTTCGCAGCCCTTAGATTCACCGCTTCTGGGATCCTCTTGCTGATAGTCACTTTTTGGAAAGAAAAAGGAGTTCGAGTACGAAAGGAAGACTTGGGAAAGGTTGTGATCGTGGGAGTATTTGGCCTCGGGCTTTATCAGATTCTATGGTCCCTCGGGCTCAACCTGACCTCCGCCAGCAACTCCGCCCTGATCCTCTCAACTCAACCTCTTTTGGGAGCTCTTTATGTAGATCTGATTGAGAAGGAGTCTGTAGGAAAACGTCAATATTGGAACATGCTGTTGGCCCTGGCAGGAGTAGTTCTGGTGATCCTGAAACCCACTGCTAAGCTCCATTTTTCTCTAAACACGATCTCCGGTGATCTGTTGACGTTAATGGCAAGCTTTTGTTCCGCGATCTTCTTTTCTGCGTGGTCGAAGCCTCTTTTGAAGATCTATTCTCCGTTGAGACTGATGAGTTATTGCATGATCGTCAGTTCGTTCGTCCTCTGGGTTGCCCATCTCTTTTCAACCCAACACGTAGCCTGGAATCAGATAGGGGAGAAAGCCTGGTGGTCCATGGGATATGCAGTGGTCTTTTCGGGAATGGTGGGACATGTCTTCTGGTATAAAGGAATCGAACGGATCGGAGTCACGAAGACATTGGTTTACACCTATTTCATACCCCTGTGCGCTGTCCTGGTCAATTATTTCTTCATGGGGGAGAAGATTTATTCTCAGCAGATCCTGGGAGGAGTTCTGATTTTGTTGGGTGTCCACCGTGTCCTTCGGAACTGACGTAAACGCCCTATTTTTCCAGATTCATTGGGTAAAATAGTTGTTCTGAGGACTAAGGCTACCCCTTCCATCACATCTGATGATATGGATCGGAAGGCTTCCTATCACCCTTTCTTCAATATTTCCACCACACGCTCTCGATCATCCTGGCTCTTTTCATCGACAGGGACCACCTCGATCTCAGAAGGGGATGACACACCCAGACCAAGACTCACAGCCCTTGAAATCTGCTCCTGCTCGAATATCTTTGGTACCATAATATTTGCATTGCTCCCGAGGAGCTTTAGAATGGCCACCCCGGTAGCGTCCATGGCCACCCGATCAGTGGAGGCGAGGAAGATCTCTCCCTTGGCGCGCTTTCCCGTCATTGGACCGCCATCCACAAAAGCTTCGATTCCGTCAAGGATGACGAGGGTGGGTTTGAAGGGCTCATTGATTTCTGCAATCATCTTCCGCTGATCAGGGGAGCTATGCAGCTCCCGCATGTACTCATATCCATGCCGGAAAGTTGGGACAACGCCAACATGGAGCTTAAGCGACATGGTGAAAATCCCTCCAAACTGATGAGTTTTCAAGCAGCAGGTTGAGATGAGGCACTCTGCATCGAGGATAGGCCTTGCTATCCGAAATCCATTCGCCCAGTGACCTTCCCTGGGTTTGAACAACACCCAATCCTTTTCTCTCAGATCGTCGAAGTCGATGACCTTGACATTCAATTTATCCATGATAGGCAAAATGCCCTTCTTCTCCATGACCTCCCGAGTCGGCGGATAGCTTCTCTCTCCAAGGCTGATCGATTTTGCCCCTCTTTCCCAAATCTCTTCCACCAGGGCTACCAATGTATCGTTATGGGTGGAACCTGGAAAGGGATCAGCGGTGTTGAAATTTGGTTTGATAAGAACCTCTTTGCCCTTCACGGGATTGATCCCCAGAGCCTTCAGAGATGCCTTTACTCCATGCTGACGATTATCTGTCCTTACCAATGCAACACAGCTTCTTTTGCCCGACATACCAAAACCTCCGTCCATTTCAACAAACAGCAAACCTCCAGCCGTCCCAGAGTATTTCAAGAAATCCCTTCGGCTAAAGCCCTCCATCGATTTCTGCCCCATTTGAATTGCCGATGATGAAATCGCTATCCCTCATTACTTTTCCATCTTTTATTATGATGGACTCATTGGATCTAGCTGTCAAGGGTTCTCAGCGAGAGCTCTGAAAAACTACTACACGCTCTCTTGGAAAGAAGGCAGTTGATGTCCGAAGGGCAATAAGGGTAAAATCAGAATGAAACAAGGTTCGGATCTACTGAGAAGAGGAAACTACTTCGGAGGGAGAAACGAATGGACGAGATGCAAAAATTATCGATCGTCATTGAGCACTGGATAGAACACAATCAGAGTCACGTGGGTGAATACCAAAGGTGGGCTCAAAGGGCAGGTGAATTGGGATTAGAACAGGTAAAGGCTGAGATCGAAGAAGCGATTAGAATGCTTTCCGAATCGAATGGACACCTCGAAAAAGCACGGAAGGCCGTACCATCCCGATCATAGCGAGTCAAACAATGTTTCATCGCCCATTTGAGATTTCTGAAAAAATCCAGAAATCTCTCATTATATAGATGACGAAACGATGAAGGGGAACCTTTTTATTTAAATCAGTGGCCTTTCTGCCGTCATTTTAGCTTGCTTAAAATGAACTCCTTTCCCCTCAAGAAGTCTGTGAGCGTCTGGAGGTCACTCTGGCCCAGGGATTGCCAGTTGACTCCCACCTTGTAGATCGAACCTGTCTCATCCTCAACACGGCTGTACCATCTGACCTCACCTAAGGTCCTCAGGGGTGCCAGATCCGGATGGAGTGTTACCTCCATTTCCAGTTTGTTCTTATGCTGAGACGCTGGATGGAAGATGTGCAACCCATCGATTTGCACTGTGTAGGTTCCGATACAGAGCCCTTCCGCAGAGATATCGAGGACTTTTCCTTGAAGCACTCGAGAAGAGATGGTGGGATTCCTGCCATCCAGGATTCTGAACTTGACAGTGGCATCGACAGAAATCCGGCTTTCTTTTCGACGCTCCCTGAGCCGCCAGAATCTTTTAAAAATCTTGAGCATCGCCTACCCTTTTAGTGTGAACGGAGTTTCCGACCCGAAAAAAGTCCCTTAGAACTCCGCACAAATTCAGACGACTCTCCGGGTAATAAGAATTCCTTTCTGGAGGATCGCAGCACCAGTATATGGGAGAGAGACATAGATTTCAAGTTAAAAAGGATACAGGGTCTGTTGACCTGGTGAGCCCGGGTTATCGTAAGATGCTCTCTTATCCCTCCTATTTTCCTTTTTGTCATCATTGTAGTATATGTAGGTAGGGAAGGATGAGGGGAGGTGAGAGGCGACCGCGAGTTGAGCAAAAAAAGATGATGACTGGACGCAGACCAGAAGATTATACGGTAGAAATAGGCCCAATGGGTCCAATTGGTGAAGGGGAGTCGTTGCTCTTAAGGGTAAACAGGAACTGTCCCTGGAACCAGTGCCTATTTTGCCCGGTGTACAAGGGAAAGAGATTTGGAACCCGCAGTCTTTCCGAAATCAAGGGTGATATCGAGGCGATACACAGGGTATGTGATCTCTTCGAGGTGGCCTCTCAGGAAGTTGGCCCTTCCGGAGCCATCGGGAAAGAGGTGATCGAGGCGCTCATCGGAAATCACCCGGAGATCTATGGAGAGTATCCCCTGAAGGTGACGAAGGAACAATGGCTTGCCGTGCAGAGCCTGAGCCACATTGCCAGCTGGTTGATAAACGGTGCAAGAAGGGTGTTTCTGCAGGACGCCAATGCTCTCTTCATGAAACCTGAGGATCTCGTCGAAGTGGTACAATTCTTGAAGAAGCGGTTCCCAACGATCGATACGATCACCTGCTATGCCAGGTCAAAGACATGTGCACAAAGATCGCCGGAGGAGCTAAGAGAACTGAAAGACGCCGGCCTTTCCTGGTGTCTTGTCGGCATCGAATCAGGCTGCGATGAGGTTCTGGATTACATGAGAAAAGGTGCCAAGAAGGGGGAGCATATTGCAGGTGGTCAAAAAATAATGGATGCCGGTATAAACATGGCTGCCTTTGTGATGCCCGGCCTTGCCGGAAACAACAGGGAGCTCTGTGAAAAACATATCTTGGAGACGATTCAAGTCCTAAATCAAATCAGGCCCACTGAGGTGAGGGTACGAAGTTTGGCCATTCTGGAACTTGCTCCCCTTTGCCGGAAATGGGAATCCGGGGAATTCGGGGCACCGAGTGAAGATCAGATGATCGCCGAGTTCAGAAGGTTACTTGAAGGGCTCACTTTTGGCTGCACCATCGAAACATTCCAAATGACCAATGTGTTCACCACGAAAGGACCGCTTTCTGCAAAGAGGGACATACTCCTTGAAAGGATTGATCGCTATCAGGCGCTATCGCTGAAAGGTCGAGCACGTTTCCTCTTAGATCGATATCTTTACGATGGCTACCTTGCATGCGTCAAGTCTTGGGGAGAGTATGATTCGCGCCTGCGGGCCGTGATTGAAGAGGCAGAGATTAGTCTTGGGGGGCAATCTGATGATGCGATGGAAAAGGCGGAACGGGCAATCTTCGCCATTAAGGCAAAGGGTATTCCATAAAAAAACAGTTCTTTATTAAGCTTATTTGGTCATAGAAGCCTTTTGGGCCTTAGGGCTTCGCATCTCGATCCGATTGAGGAATTCAGGAATTGCAAGTTGAATCATCCCTAAATCCCTTAACTCGCCAATTCATTGAGGTTTTCTGGCCTGTCTGATTTCTTCCAAATAAAACTTAATCAGAGGTGACATCTCAGGCGGTTGCCAATCTGTCTTTTTGGGCTCCTCATGCCAGATAAAAGGAAGGTGCCAGATCTCGCCTGGTTTTTTAGCCTTCTCCAGCACTGAAAGAGCATCCAGAAGAACTTTCCTTTGACCTTCCCGATCCCCTACCTGTCCTACCGGCCGACCGTAAGGATATGCAATGGCTGCTGATCGCGGTATGCCTATAGCCCGGTGAAACTCGTGGGTAGGGGTAAGGACGACAGTGGAAAATCCAGTCTCCTCCAAAAACCTGGCGGCCAGTCCGACGGACTGGCAACAGAAGGGTCAGGCTGGGGTTAGGAATACGGCTTCCACCCCTTCGAGTTTCATCTTTTTGGAAATGGGTTCGATAGCTTCTTTAAGAAAATCAGTGTTCTGCCATTGAAAACCATAAAAAGAATAAGCGGTCGGGGCCAAACGCCCAATGATCTTCTCTTGTTCAAACTCGGCCATCCGGGCCAGAGGAAGGATGACATTGATATCCTGTTTGATATATGTGGTATTAATGTGAAGGTGATTTACTTCTATATCCTTTTCAGTAGTACCTCTTGGTATCGCTCGAAACGAGCGGTCACCCCAGATGGCTTCCCTTTTCTCCCTTTCCATATCAAAAGGAGGATCTTTTTTTAAACTGATACCGGCGCTGGTCACCAGAGCAAGGGTTGTCTGACTCAAGGGTTTAGACACTGGGGTCCACGGAATGAACCCCCTGAATTCCTCTTCAGGAATGAAGGTCCGAACCCAGGCCTTTAAGCCTGGCGGAAGGAATCGAAATCCATCAACGATCTTCTCTTCTTCTCCCATATGCCCTCCCTTCACGCTATGCACAGAGCACAAGTCCCTTAGCGACTTCTACTATATATGAACGCTCGGAAATAAGCAAGTTGAAGAGGTCAATATCCTATAATGCCTCAGAAGGTGTGAAAAAATCGGATTTTATGATCATGACATTTCAGACAAAGCCCGAATTAGTAGGCGGAGCGGTTTAATGGTTTAATCATCATGAAGGAGGCATCTTGCGCTCCATGAGGTGTAGATGGAACCTCTCTTGGCCAAAAAATCTTTCTCTTTACTAACCCTCTCGGGATCAATTTCTTGCTTGTCCCTTAAAACTATGCCCATTGGGGCCTCCAGCACAAACGAATCCACTGTTTAATGTTGTAGGTCAGGCAAGCCCATAATACTTCCATACCTACCTTGATTAACCCCCGCAATCGAAACTGTCGAAGACCGATCTTATCTTTGATCCACGCATTGGGGAATTCAGCCACCTCCCCCCGTTGTCTATAGATCTCTTGGGCCTTTTCGGTTTGCATCTTCTCCATATGGGCGACAACCAGCGGATCATCCACGGCTCGCCTGATGCAACGTCCTCTCGTCCCGCTTTGAGGACAACATTTCTCTCGAAAAGAACAGGCCCGGCAATCGACCCCCTGTGCCCGATATCGGTAGTTGATCCGCCCAGGCTGTTCTTCCTTCCCATCCGGCCTTAACACCTTCCCGGCCGGACACCTATAGGTGTCACTGCCTTCATCATAACGAAACGCCTCCGGTCGAAAAGCTGGCCCCACACCTCGACGATTTAGCTGGCCCACGGATTGCTCTGCACCATCTCCCATCGGACCGATCAAATCGATCTTCTTCCCGTCCATGGCCAAAATGTTCTCTCGACTAATAAACCCCCCATCCACCACCGCCCGCTCAGGGTAACGGCCCATGTTCTCTTCCACCTTCTCCATTGCGGGAACTAATTCCCCATAGTCGCTCCCACACTGACTCACCACCGCCCCCACGATCACCTTCTCCTTGGCATCTGTCGTAATCTGAACATTGAAACTCGGAGCAAATCCCCCATCCGATTGCTTCATGATCCGTGCCTCCGGATCGGTCATGCTCACCCGCACCTTCTTCTTCTCTTCCAAACTCGACTTGATAGCCCGAATCTCTTCCAGTTCTTCCAAAGCCTTTTCCAGTCGCTCCTGCTTCTCTCGGACTGCTCGCTGACGCGCCTTCGCCACTCGCGGCCCCACCTCTTCGGCCACACGAGGATCCCCCATCTGCTTGACTTGCTCTCGCGCCTTCTCTAAATGTGCCCGTATTCGCTCCTCCCGCCGAAAGGTATCTCCACTCGCACAGGCCTTCACCTTGACCCCATCATGCATCACCCGCTCTAAGCTAATCAAACCCTCTGCACTTAATAACCCTAAAACGTCACTAAATAACTCGTCTAAAGCTTCTTTATGATCCACCCGAAAATCCGATAACGTGTGATAATTAACCGGCTCCATTCCCGTCAACCATTGATAAGCCGGATCGTATTCACATAACCGAGAAATCTCTCGCGATGAACCGACCCCCTTACTGTAAGCATATATCCATAAACTAACCATTAACTGAGGATCCAGTGCCGGACGACCCGCTTCCCCTTCCACAGCCTCCACCTCTTCGTAGTATTGGCTTAGATCAAGTCGCCCCACAAATTCCCAGATCGCACGTACCTCGTGGTCTTCCGCCACTAACTGCTCCACGTCCATCGGTCGCATCACCAGTTGTTGCCGGTTAATCGGCTTCAGCCGTGGTCTTGGCTTCTTCACTTCCTCTCTTAAATTCAACTCCATCGCTACCCCCAATCCCGAATTTGTCTGTAAGCACTATACCACACGCACTTCCTTGTTCAAGTTTTTCTTGTGGGGGGATTTTTTCACACCTTCTCACTCTACCGTGGAAATTTGCCGAGATCCGGCAGGGATGCCGGAGAAAATCTTATGGCGGTAACATCAGTTTGTCCCTGAGCTAAAAGAATGACCCAACCGTGCAAGGACCGCGCTATGGATGGTGAACGTTACCCCTACCCTCAAAAATTTAGACCATCCGCTTTGTAAGATTTTCGGAGACATTCGTACCGGATCATCGGATTTCACCCACGCTTCAGTGAGGCATTGCAATCTCCTAAGAGGGATCTCTTGAATGTGGATCCATACCACAGTAAAATCTCTTTATAAGGCATCTTCTTTTGAGTTCGGAAAGATAAGGGACATAGCGAGACGATGACGACGATGATCTCCATGATCGTTCCGGTCCTGAATGAAGCAGCTCTGATCGTTCAGACTCTTTCTGCCCTGCAGCCATTGAGGGTGGCAGGCCACGAGGTGATTCTGGTGGACGGGGGGAGTGACGATGCGACGATCACCCTTTCAGAGCCCGTTGTGGATCGGATCATTCGAAGTTCAAGAGGTCGGAGTCGGCAGATGAACGCCGGATCAAAAGTCGCAAGGGGCGAGGTCCTCCTCTTTCTCCATGCCGATACCTCTTTGCCTGAGGGTGCGGACAAGTTGATCATCGATGGTCTGAACCAGCAGGGAAAGAGTTGGGGACGTTTCGATGTACGACTATCTGGCAGACATTTTTTACTTCGCATCACCGAATGGTTGATGAACTGGCGTTCCCGGCTGACCGGGGTCACCACCGGCGACCAGGGGATCTTTGTGCAGCGCAAACTCTTCGAAGCCGTGGGCGGCTTCCCGGAGATTGATCTTATGGAAGATATCGCCCTGAGCAAGACCTTGAAGCGGCAAGGAAGGCCCCTCTGCCTCTGGCATCGAGTATTGACTTCCAGCCGCCGCTGGGAGAAAAATGGTATCTTCCGGACTATCGTCCTCATGTGGTTCCTCCGTTTGGCCTATCTTCTGGGTGCTGATGCGAGGTCTCTGGCTCAATTCTATTAGATTTGTAAATGGCCGTGAAAAAAACGGACTGCCAACTTATCGTCTTTGCAAAAGCGCCCATTCCGGGACAGGTGAAGACGCGCCTGATCCCCTCAATGGGGGCAACGTCCGCCGCTGCCCTCCATGAAAAGCTGGTTTTCCATTGCCTTGCCACAGCAGTAGATGCAAGCTTGGGCCCGACAGACCTCTGGTGTACACCCACTGTAAGACATCCCTTTTTCATCCGGTGTGCCATGGAATTCCAGGCTGAACTGCATACGCAACCGGATGGTCATCTCGGCAGACGAATGGGATGGGCTTTTGACAAAACCCTCAAAAGGGCCTCCTCCGCTCTCTTGATTGGAACCGACTGCCCCTCTCTGACCCAAGACGACCTGAGAAAGGCGGCAGAGGTTTTGGTGCAGGGCACTGACGCGGTAATCGGGCCTGCTCAAGATGGAGGATATTTCCTGCTCGGCCTCCGTCATTACGACCCTGAGTTGTTTATGGGTATCTCTTGGGGAACCGAATCTGTTTTGGACCAGACTCGTGCCCGTCTGCGCAGATTGGGATGGCAATGGCATGAGTTACCAGAGCGCTGGGATGTGGATAGACCTGAAGATATGGAGCGCCTGATGCTCGAAGGCTATTTGAAGTGAGTCTTTGAGTTGAATGGGGGGATTTGAAGGAGATGCTTAGATCGATGAAAATAATAACCGGAATTTCTGCTCTGATCATCACCCTCGTGGTCTCTCTCTGGGCCGCTTACAGTCAACCCCCGCCCGTCATCGAAGTGGGAAAATTTTCATCCGAGGAAGCAGGGAACCCTCTGCCAGCCAACTGGAAGCCTTTACTCTTCAAGAAGATCGAACGTCATACAATTTATACGCTGGTCAAAGACGGCGACACTGTCGTCATCAGGGCTGTTGCCGAAGCTTCAGCATCGGGCCTGACTCGGGACATCAAGATCAACCCAAAAGAATACCCCATTGTGCAATGGCGATGGAAGGTGAACAATATATTAAAAAAAGGTGACGTCCACCGAAAGGATGGCGACGACTATCCGGCCCGACTTTATATCACCTTTGAATATGACCCGAGCAAGTTGGGATTCTTCGAAAAGGCCAAATACGAAACGATCAGACTGCTCTATGGCCAGTATCCCCCCCTTGCGGCGATCAACTACATCTGGGAAAGCAAGGCCCCCATAGGCACAATGGTTCCGAATCCATACACCGACCGGGTCATGATGATAGTGGTGGAGAGTGGCGAGACGAAACTGAATCAATGGATGAGTGAGGAACGCAATGTCTATGAAGATTACAAAAAGAGCTTTGGCAAAGAGCCGCCGATGATCTCCGGCGTGGCGATCATGACCGATACGGATAACACCGGTGAGTCGGCAACGGCCTACTACGGCGATATCGTCTTCCAAAAAGGTGGTGGGATAAATGAGTAATCCGATTCTGGCCTACGAATGGGCCATCCGCTTTGTCTTCTTCTTCAGCATCCTTGTTCTCATGGCCATCTGGGAAGTCCTTGCGCCGCGCCGTTCCTTAAAGACCTCAAAGGGTATCCGTTGGTATAGCAATCTGGGTTTAGTTTTCATCGATACACTGGCCGTGCGACTATTGCTCCCTATTCAAGCCGTGGGGTTGGCCTTGTTGGCAGAAGACCGTGCTTGGGGGATTTTGAACAATATTGCATTACCTTACTGGACGGGGGTGGCGATCGCCGTAGTGGGCCTTGACTTTGTCATCTACCTTCAACATGCCATGTTTCATACTATACCCGCCCTCTGGCGTCTTCATAGGGTGCACCATACAGACCTCGATTTCGATGTCACGACAGGAGTCCGTTTTCATCCCATAGAGATCCTTCTCTCCATGGCCATTAAAATGTCGGCTGTTGTGGTCTTGGGAGCCCCTCCGATTTCCGTGGTGGTCTTTGAGGTACTTCTCAACGCTACCAGCATGTTTAACCATGGGAATGTCCAACTTCCTGGTCGCATTGATCGCCTGTTGCGTCTTATCGTGGTCACTCCAGAAATGCATCGTGTTCACCACTCTGTGGTGATTGAGGAACATAATAGTAATTTCGGTTTTAATCTCCCCTGGTGGGATCGCCTCCTGGGCACCTATCGTGACAAGCCAGCGGCAGGCCACGAAGGCATGACCATCGGCCTCAGCCTGTTTCGGGATCCGAAATCCCTGACCCTGACCTGGCTCCTTCTCCTCCCATTTATCGGTAAACCGGGTAAATAGGGCACCTCCCCTTTTGATTTCCTGTCACATTTTGGTTTTATTTTCTTTGATAATGGGGGTATAATAGGCACTGCTTCGGGGGTTTACACATAATCTCCCTTTGTTTATAATAGATTACCATCTTCGGAGAGGAGCTAAAAAATGGAAATCGTAAAGACACGACAGAGCAGAAGGGATCAAGTCGATTTTGAAAATTTGGGGTTTGGGGAGGTATTTTCAGACCACATGCTAAGCATGGATTATAAGGATGGGGAATGGGGTTTACCCCAAATCATTCCATATGGACCCATTGAGGTCTTTCCAGCCATGTGCTCATTGCACTACGCACAGATCGTCTTCGAGGGCCTCAAGGCATTTTATACCCGGATGGGTGCCATTAATATCTTCCGCCCCCAAACGTATCATGAACGAATGAATTTGTCGTGCAAGAGGCTCTGCATCCCAAAGATAGACTTGGATGTCTTTATGGACGGATTAAAAAACCTGGTGAACTTAGATAAAGATTGGGTCCCCAGAAAGAAAGGATACTCCCTATATATCCGTCCGTTCATCTTTGCTACAGATGACTTTCTCGGCGTAAAGGTCTCTGACACGTATCGTTTCATCATCATCACCTCTCCCGTAGGAGCGTATTACAAAGAGGGGATCAATCCGGTGAGATTAACCACGCCGGGAGAATATATTCGAGCTGCAAAAGGGGGGCTTGGGGCAGCTAAGACACCGGCCAATTATGCCGCAACGCTTCTCCCCGCAGAGGAGGCCAAAAAGAGAGGTTTCACCCAAGTTCTTTGGCTTGACGGGGTGGAAAGAAAGTACGTTGAGGAAGTGGGAACGATGAATCTCTTTTTCGTCATTGGCGATGAATTGATCACTCCACCGTTGGAAGGAACCATTCTCCCGGGAGTAACCCGCGATTCGGTGATCCATCTGGCAAAAGAATGGAAGATCAAAGTTCTTGAGCGCCGGATTTCTATTGACGAAATTTTTATAACTTCAAAGGAAGGTAAATTAAAGGAAGTTTTTGGCACCGGGACGGCAGCGGTTATCTCACCTGTCGGGGAGATTCACCACGAGGACCAGCAAATCGTCATCAACGATGGGAAAATTGGACCCTTATCACAGAAACTATATGATGAGATAACAGGGATACACTATGGGGAAAGGGCAGATAAATTTGGATGGTGTTATTTAATTTAGGGATATGGAATTTTGGATGAAGGAGAGGAATTTGAAAGTTAGAAAGGGGAACCTTGACAATGGACAGGGCGATCAATTATATTTTATTTTAGATTTCAAATACTTATTGAATAGGTCGTTGGGGAGTAAAGATTGTCTCTCTTTATCACCTTTGAAGGAGTTGAGGGGAGCGGAAAGACCACTCAGATTCAACGTCTAAAAAGATACCTGACCCAAAGGGGCATCCCCTGTAAAGTGACCAGAGAGCCAGGAGGGTGTCCCATCAGTGAGAATATAAGAAAAATTCTTTTGAACCCAGACCATCGTGGGATGGCCCCTCTGAGTGAACTCCTCCTCTACGAAGCATCACGGGCACAGCATGTCAAAGAGGTGATTAACCCCTTTCTAAAAAAAGGGGGGGTTGTTCTCTGCGATCGTTTCAGCGACGCGAGCATCGCTTATCAAGGTTATGGCCGCAAGGTGGACCTGAATTGGGTCGCAAAGCTCAACCGTCTTTCTTCTCAAGGCATCAAGCCGGATGTCACTTTTCTTTTGGATTGTCCTTCTGATCTGGGATTGAAGAGAGCGCTCCGGAGGAATCGAGCCCTTAAGCAGGAGAGAGAAGGACGTTTCGAGAACGAGACGATTCAATTCCACCATCGCGTGAGGAGAGGATACCTTTCCATTGCCAAAAGGGAACCCCAACGGATGAAAGTGATCGACACCCGTCAGGGTGAAGAGAAGGTGTATCAGAGGATTCGCCAAATCGTTGATGAACTAATAGGATTCAAGGAGTCAAGGGTTCGAGGGGTCAAGCGAACAAAACGTCTATAAATTATTAAACTTGAACCCTTGTACCCTCGAATCTTAGAACCCTTTTTGAAAAAAATTATGTCATTCAAAAATGTTTTAGGACACTCCAGGTCCATTGAATTTTTAAGGCGGGCGATCAGAACGAATAAGGTGGTCCATAGTTATCTCTTTTTGGGAAATGAGGGAATTGGAAAGAAGTATGTGGCTCTTCAATTTGCCAAGGTCCTCAACTGTCTCAATAGAGGGATGGAAAAAGAGGATGCCTGCGATCATTGCCTCTCCTGCAAAAAGATTGATCACAGTCTCCATCCCGATGTCTCGCTCATCGAACCGGAGGGCCAGACCCTCAAGGTAGACCAGGTGAGGCAGATGCAGAGGGATCTGGCTTACCGACCCTATGAAGGGGAGCGCCGGGTTTGCATCCTCTGCGCTGCAGACCGAATGGCCCCTAATATGTCAAATACCCTCCTCAAGACATTGGAGGAACCTCCACTGCATACAGTGATCATTCTGCTGGCAAATAACCCAAGGCTATTGCTACCCACGATTCTTTCCCGATGCCAGCCCATTCGTTTCCATCCCTTGCCCATCCCGTTGGTCTCAAAATGGTTGATGGAACAGAAGGGGTTAAATGAAGAGGAGGCTCATCTTTTGGCTTCTCTTTCAGAGGGGAGTCCTGGAAAGGCATTGGAGATCCAGGAGGAGATACGCCAGATTCCAAGAGAAGAACTCCTGAAGGGATTAGTGGAATTGCAGTCGCTCTCGTTCGAGGAAAAAGAGAGTTGGGTCGAATCATTGCCCTCTCAACGGGAAAATCTTCTTTTGGTCCTTGAAATGGCGAAGACCCTGTTAAGGGATCTTGTCATGGTGAAGACGTTGAAGCATGGCCTGAGACTGATCCATTCCGATCTCCTGCCACAGATGCAGACTCTCGGGACGGAGTGGAGCCTCTCCTCCCTTTTGAACCGAATAGAAATTCTCCATCAAACCACACTCGCCATCCGGGGCAACGCCAATACGACATTGGCCCTGGAGGCGATGATGCTCTCATGGGCTCAAGGATAGAGAAAATGATTCGCTTGGTCTTTATCAAATTACCCAATGGAAAATGTGAAGAGTTCGATGCGACGGATCTTCCACTTGATGTAGGCGAGAACATCATCGTCGAATCAGAAAAGGGGTTGGTCCTTGGAAAGGTCCTCTCGGTGCCTCATGAAAAGGAAAGGCGCTTTATTCTGAAATCTCCAAGAAAGGTGATTCGGAAAGCGACCTCGGAAGATCTGGAGCAATTTCGGGGAAACCAGCAACTGGAGAAGGAGGCCTTCCTGTTCTGCCTTCGAAAGATTAAGGAGAAGGGTTTGAACATGAAGCTGGTCAAAACAGAGGTTCTCTTAGACCGCTCCAAAGCCCTCTTCTACTTCACCTCTGAAAAAAGGGTCGATTTCCGTGAACTGGTCAGGGATCTGGCTGCAGAATTCCGCATGCGAATTGAGATGCGACAGATCGGGGTGAGAGACGAAGCCAAAATGGTCTGTGGTATCGGGAGTTGCGGAAGGGAACTCTGCTGCGCCAAGTTCATGAATCGATTCGACCTGGTCTCTGTCAAAATGGCTAAGGAACAGAACCTTGCCCTAAACCCGACAAAGATCTCCGGAGTTTGTGGCCGGTTAATGTGCTGCCTGGCATACGAGTTTCCCACCTATATGGAGTTGAAGAAGGACCTCCCCAAGGTGGGCAAACACATTGTCACCCGTTCTGGAAAGGGAAAGATCATCCGTCAGAATGTGCTCAGCCAAACCGTGACCGTTGAATTGGAGGAAGGGGGGGAGATCACGATCCATGCGTCCGAAATCTGAAGGGGCTTTCTACACCACCACCCCTATCTACTATGTCAACGATGTCCCCCACATTGGCCATGCCTACACCACCATTGCCGCTGACATCTCGGCCCGCTACAAGCGCCTGGAGGGGTATCAGGTCTTTTTCCTCACAGGCACAGACGAGCATGGCCAGAAGGTAGAAAAAGCTGCCCAGGAGCGGGGAGTGGATCCAAAAGCTCACTGCGATGAGATGGTCAAACGCTTTCAATCCCTCTGGCAGAGGCTTACCATCTCCAACAACGATTTCATCCGCACAACAGAAATGCGGCATAAAAAGGTGGTCCAGAAGATCCTTCAGGATCTCTACGATCGCGGGGAGATCTATCAGGACAACTATGAGGGTTGGTATTGTGTCCCTTGCGAACGATTTTGGACTGAAAAGGACCTCACCGAAGGGAAGTGTCCGGATTGCCTTCGTTCGGTGAACGAAATCTCGGAGAAGAACTACTTCTTCCGAATGGGCAAGTATCAATCTTGGCTCATCGAGCATATTGAAAGAAATGAGCGATTTATCCTCCCCTCCTCGAGAAGGAATGAGGTCTTAGGGTTTCTCCGCAGCCCCTTGGAAGACCTCTGTATCTCAAGACCAAAGAAACGGTTGAGATGGGGAATTGAAATCCCTTTCGATACCGACTATGTCACCTACGTCTGGTTCGATGCCCTGATCAACTATGTGAGCGGAATTGGATATGGTTCTGGGGGGAATTCATTCTCTGAGTTCTGGCCGGAAGCCGTCCACCTGATCGGCAAGGATATTCTTACTACCCACACCGTCTATTGGCCGACGATGCTCAGGGCGATCGGCTTGGCACCCCCGAAAATGGTGTTCGCCCACGGATGGTGGACGATTGAGGGCAAGAAGATGTCAAAATCCCTTCAGAATGTAGTGGAGCCCAATCGTCTGATCGACACTTATGGGGTAGATGCAGTCAGGTATTTCCTCCTGCGGGAAGTCCCCTTTGGGATCGATGGGGACTTTTCTCATGCTGCGATGGTCCATCGGGTCAACAGCGATCTGGCGAACGATCTGGGGAATCTCTTTAGTCGGACGCTCAGCATGGCCATTAAATACTTCGATGGTCTTATTCCCACTCCTTCCCACCCACAAGAGGTCGCCCAACAGGAAGTCGATCGACGGCTTCAGGAGACTTCCGAACGGGTCTTTCCCCAACTATCTAAACAGATGGATGACCTGGCCTTTAACAGGGCATTGGCCTCGATCTGGGAGATCGTCAGCGCCAGCAACAAATATGTCGATGAGACCGCCCCTTGGTCCCTGGCCAAGGAGGAGAAAGACCGGCCTCGTTTAGCCACGGTTCTCTACAATGGCCTGGAGTCTCTTCGAATCATTGCTCTTCTTCTTGCCCCCTTCATGCCGTCGACCTCTGAAAGAATGTGGTTACACCTCAACATAGAGGAGAATCTTTGGGAACGAAATTTAAGGGAGGACGGAAAGTGGGGAGGCTTGAAACCAGGAAGAAGGGTGTCCAAACCCAGTCCTCTTTTTCCAAGGATTGATCCAACAAAGATATCGTTCGAATAGATTCTAAATTCCAAATTTCAATCCCGCCAAGGCGGGACCAAATGTCAAACGAATGTCAAAGCTCAAAAGGGATTCTGAATCGAGTTCAGAATGACATTCTTATCATGCCGAACCAGGTTTGGGCTTTGGCATTTGACATTTTCGTAGGAGGCCATGAAAAAGCCCCAATCCCTCCATTCGATCCTTCAAAAAACCTTAAAGAACCTGGAGATCGATGTGCCCTTGAAGGCCTATTCCACCTTTGGAGCCTGGAAAGAGATTGTGGGTGATTCTCTGGCTCTTCATACCCAACCTCGCTCCATCCGAAATCGGATCCTTTTCATTGATGTCTCCCATCCGACCTGGATGCAGCAGCTTCAATTTCTAAAACCTACACTTTTAGAAAAGATAAACACCTTTTTGGGCGAGCCACACATTCAGGATATTCGATTCAAATTGGGAAAAATCCCTGATTCCTCGCCACCGCCTTCAAAGACCGAGGTCTGGCGGGAGGAAGATCTTGATGAGGGAACCTTAAATCGAATCGAGAGAGTTCTACAAAAGATTGAAGACGGGGAGGTGAGGAGGGGTTTGCGGGATGTTTTAATCAAAGGTGCAAAATTGGAACAATACCGGAAGAAGTCAAAGTAAGGGTTCAACGGCTCGAGGATTCAAGCAGTCAAGTAAAACGATTAACTAAGAACGTTAAAAGACCGAATGTCTTCCTGAAATTTATTTGACATTTGAACTTTGACATTTGTAATTTGGTTCTTGACCTTAGCCCAACTTCCGCAGTTTTAATGGTTTAAAAAAATTGTTTGCGGACCAAGAACACATAAGCACTTGATAAGACGTGGGGCCATTTGGGGTAGGGAGCAAAAAGGCAATGTAGTGACAACCTACCCTATTGACTTGTTCGCCAAACGCGTGATAATCGGCGTGTGTACATCAGGAAAACGACGATTCACAAGGATGGCAAGGCGCATCACTATTGGGCATTAGTGGAGTCCTATCGTACCGAGCGTGGCCCCAGGCAACGAGTCGTTGCCTGGCTGGGAGAGATGGACGAGGCAGGCAGACTGGGAGTCGAACGTGTTGCAGAAGGGACTCCTGGTTTCCAGCAGAATCTGTTTGAGAAGACTGAACCGGAGTGGGTAGAGATTGATGTCAAAAGGGTGAGGGTTGAAAACGTTGTAGACTTTGGTGGGCCGTGGCTGGGATTAGAATTGATGCATTGGTTAGGCTTAGATCAATTTTTTCTAGAGCATGTTCCCGGGGGTCGGGAGGAGATTCCATGGGCCATCATCGGGGAGGTTTTAGTCCTGTGCCGGCTCTGTCATCCATCGAGTGAACTGCACATTGCGGAGCATTTTTTTGAGCAGACGGCCCTGGCTGATCTCTTAGGAATCCCCTCTGAGAAGATCAATGAGGATCGTTTGTACCGAGCTCTGGATCAGGTCTTACCCCACAAAGAAGCTCTCGAGCGACACTTGAAAGAGAGGGCGGGTTCTTTGTTCCATCTGGACTATGATTTATTTCTCTACGACGTAACGAGCACGTACTTTGAAGGGGAGGCCAGAATGAATCCTCTGGCTCAACGGGGTTACTCACGGGATCATCGAGGGGATTGCAAGCAAATTTGTATTGGATTGGTGGTGAGTCGGGAGGGGTTTCCACTGGGGTATGAGCTTTTTTCGGGGAATCGTACGGACGTGACCACGGTGGAAGAAATCATTGAGCTCATGGAAGGCCGATATGGGAAGGCGAACCGGATCTGGGTGATGGATCGTGGGATGGTCAGCGAAGAGAACATGGGATTACTGACGAAAGAGGGGCGGTGCTATATTCTGGGGACGCAACGTGGGCAATTGAAAAAATACGAAGGGGAGTTATTGAAGACAGATTGGCAGGAGGTTCAGAGTGGATTGGAGGTCAAGCGGGTGGATAGCCCTGACGGCAAAGAAGTCTTTATTCTATGCCGGAGTCGAGATCGGGTTGAAAAGGAGAAAGCGATCCATGATCGGTTTGAGCAACGGATTGAGGAGGCCCTGATCCGGATGGAGAAGAGTTGTGAAAAGCGTCGATATCAGGTGAACCTGATAGAGCGTCGTATAGGTCGTTTGCTGGAGAGAAACAGTCGAGCCGCGGGGCTTTTCGATGTTGGGGTGGAAAAAGGCTCGACGGGTGGAGCAAAAATCATTTGGACGAAGAGGGAGGAATGGCGGCAGTGGTCACGGTTAAGTGAGGGGTGCTACATGTTGCGCAGTAATATTCGGGATTGGTCTCCGGAAGATTTATGGAAAGCCTACATTCAGTTAACAGAGGCAGAAGAAGCCTTTCGAATTCATAAAAGTGATCTGAGTATTCGTCCCATATGGCATCAAAAAGAGGAGCGGGTCCGGGCTCATATTTTGGTTTGTTTTTTAGCTTACGTACTCTGGAAGACGCTGGGGCGATTATGTCGCCAAGCTGGCCTTGGAGATGAGCCAAGGAAGATCTTTTCGGAGCTTTCTCAAATTAAACTTACGGACGTGATTCTACCGACTCGAAATGGCAAAGAGATAAAGCTGCGGTGTATAGAAACGCCGTCAGCTCACCAACTGATTCTCTTGCAAAAGCTCAAATTGAATCTACCAAAGAGGTTTGTAAAACCTAATTTGTAGTGACAACTTTTTTCTTTGGGTTACGTAAAATCAATAAGTTACGATCAAAATACCCCGATAACTGCGGAAGTTGGGTTAGGCCTTCTCAAGAGTAACCTTAGCCCCGTCCTTAACCTTCAGAAAAACTTTGGGGTCGGAGGAGACCTTTCCGATCACATTGACTGCACTGGCTGCCCGAATCTCATCACCCCGGCTCGCCGGTGTGGGACCGAAAAAGATGCAGAAGGCATGTCCTGTTGGCCAATATCCCAGCTCGCCGGACGAGACGACCTCTCTCGCACCCTCCTCGAGGCCAGTCTTCACTGGAATGGCGAAGTAGATCTCCTCGCCCCAGAGATTGACCTTCGCCTCGATGGGCAGGGTCTCCCAGATCAATTGAGCGGTCTTCGACTCGTTCAACTCGGCTTCAACCTTCAGATCTTTGATGAGGATTCTGATCTTCCTTCCCATCCTCTACTCCTGTTCCCTCGAGGGGATCGAATTCATCATAAAGACCCTCTTGTTCACCCTCAGCCGATATGTTGTTCGGGAAGAAAAGAATTTCCCGATCCATCCTTACTCCCTCTCCTTTTAAGGAAAGAAATCTCTGGGTCTGTGTCCTTAACAAAAAGAAACTGAGGATCACTAAGATATAACTGGAGAGCTCTCTCCCCACAATATAGAGGAAGCGGGCCTTCAGGCCGAAAAAAAAGTACTCCTCTACGAAGAGCCTGGCGCTGTTAATCAGAAGGGCTAAGGTGATGAGCTGCAAAATCTGTTTGGTCTTCGTGGTATTCCGGGCCAAGGTGAGGAGACACTGGTCGTAGGTCTTTTTAAAATTTTTCCAACTGTTCGAAAGGTTCTTGAGGAGTTCCCGGTATACCTTCTCGTCGTCTCCGTAGATCTTCAAACGGACCTGTTTGTCCCCTCGAAATAGAAGATAACGTTTCAACAATTCCTCTCTTTCCGAGAGCAGGATCTGGTTCCTCTTAAGCCCGCGATAAAGAGCAAAGCTCAGACCAATGAGTAGAAAAAGAGGAACTCCTTCATTCAATAACTTGACCCACACCACCTCAGTCATTTTAAGGTCTTCACTCCGTTAGAAAACCCCGTTCTTTACGGCAATCAATTCCGTATAAGCATACCGTAATGAGTCTCAGAGTCAACGACTTCCACCCTTCTAACCGGGTTCATATTCGATTCATCAAACTGGCCATGGTGCCGGCTCCAAATCCATTATCGATATTCACCACGGCCACCCCCGAAGCACATGAGTTCAGCATAGCAAGAAGTGCGGTAATTCCACCAAAGCTGGTACCGTATCCAACGCTGGTGGGAACGGCGATCACCGGCCGATCTACTAACCCACCCACCACACTCGGCAACGCTCCTTCCATCCCGGCCACCACGATGAGGACACGGGCCGCCTCCAGCCTCCCCCTCTCCGAGAGCAGTCGGTGAATGCCTGCTACACCGACATCGTACAGGGTCTCTACGCGGTTTCCCATGAACTGGGCAGTGATGACGGCTTCCTCGGCAACAGGGATATCCGTGGTTCCCGCAGTGATGACCAGGATCGTTCCCTTCCCTTCGGTTTTCACTCGATGGGTAAGATAGGTAAGGACCCTTGATTGAGGATAATATTGGCTCTTTGGAAAGACCTTTCGAATGGCGATCGCCTTCCCCCTTTCCAGACGGGTGACGAGGATATTCTGGTCATTTTTCTTCAACTGCTTCATGATTGTAAGAATCTGTCCGAAGGTCTTCCCTTCTCCCCAGACTACCTCTGGAAAACCTTTTCGAAGGCTTCGATGATGGTCAACCCTGGCATAACCCAGGTCTTCAAAAGGAAGCGATTTCAATTGAGCCATGGCCTCCGGGATGGAGGTTTTTCCTGATCTCACCTTTTTCAGAAGATCTTCGAGCTTTCGAAAATTCATCCTTCCCTCTTAAAAAAAATATTCTATTCAGTCTCTGGATGAAAAGTCAAGAAAAACTACTTTTGCTACCTTGACAAAGGATGATAAAAAAGATAGCCTATATCCATCACTATTGGAACTCAATCTCGTCTTGTAGGCAGGAGGAAGTCCGATGCACCGAACGGGGGTTGTCAAGAATGACCGTTATTTAGATCATGTGATGGACCCTGGCCATCCAGAAAGTCCAGAACGATTAAGGGTGATCTACAAGATGCTCGAAGAAGCAGAGATGAAAGGTCAGCTTGAGGTGGTGAACCCTCGACCAGCCACTCGAGCGGAATTGGAGATGATCCATTCTTCCACCTATGTTGATCTGGTCGCGTCCACGGCAGGAAAGCCTTACTACCGACTCGATATGGATACTTCCACCTGTGCCAAGTCGTACGAAACGGCTCTACTGGCTGCGGGAGGTCTTCTCGAGTTGATCAAGGCGGTTATGGAGGGAAAACTCGATAATGGATTTGCACTGGTGAGGCCCCCCGGCCATCATGCGGAACGAGACAAGGCGATGGGATTTTGCCTCTTTAACAATGTAGCCGTCGGTGCCCAATATGCCATCCAAAATTTCTCTCTCCAGAGGATTCTCATCGTGGACTGGGATGTCCATCATGGGAACGGTACACAACATTCATTTTACGAAGATCCCAAGGTCCTCTACTTTTCCACCCATCGCTATGGATTCTTTTATCCAGGAACCGGGGCGGCGACGGAGGTGGGCAAAGGGAGGGGAGAAGGATTCAACGTGAACGTTCCTCTCACCACCGGAGCCGGTGATGCCGAATATGGAAATATCTTTGAAAAAATCCTTAGGCCCATTGCTTTGGAATACCAACCCCAGTTGATCCTGGTCTCAGCCGGGTTTGATATCTACTATGATGATCCTCTTGGCGGGATGGAGGTGACAGAGAAAGGCTTTTCAAGAATGACCCAAATCCTGATGGAAATTGCCAGGGCCACCGCTCAAGGAAAACTGGCGATCACCCTTGAGGGGGGATATGATGTAACTGGGGAGAGTCGGTCTGTGAAAGCCGTTCTAAAAGAACTCGCTCAGGCCTCACCCCTTGAAAAAGAAGACCTGATGGAAAAGGAGAAAGCCAATTACCCCCGAGTCGAACGATTTATCCTTCAATTGAAAGAGATTCAAAGGCGATACTGGAAGAACCTTTAAGCTCCTCCCCCTGCTCCAGTATTCACCATCTCCTTGAGTTCTTTTCCAACCTTGAAGAAAGGAAGTTTTTTAGGGGGGACATCCACGATCTCTCCCGTCTTCGGGTTTCGGCCTTTGTAACCCCCGTAATTTCTCACCACAAAGCTTCCGAATCCTCTGATCTCAATCCTTTCCCCCTTTTCCAGGCTTTCCTTCATCCCATCAAAGAGAGTGTCGACAATCACCTTCGCCACCTTCTGTGTCACGTTCGCCTTCTCTGAAACCTTCGTGATAAGCTCGGCTTTATTCATGGTTCCTCCCTTCCTCTTCACCCCTCCCTCTCCCCTTTAAGGCAAGGGGAAAGGTGAGACAGGTTAAAGCAAATGGTTTCGAATGTACTCCACCGCATTTCTAAAAAAGAGAACACCCATCCCCTCTTCCGGCAACTCCTCTCGAGTCCAGCGAGGATGATTGGTTCGATGGAGGTAGGCCTCTGGGTGAGGCATCATTCCCAGAAGTCGTCCTGTCCTGTCACAGATCCCAGCCACGGCATCGATCGAACCATTGGGGTTGAGAGGATATTCCATGACGGGTCCACGAAACGCTTCGCTCGAATATTGAAGAGCTACCAAATCCCTTTTCTTCAACTCCGTCTGAACCCCTTCATCCCTTGGAATGAACTTGCCTTCTCCGTGGCGGATGGGAAGGTAAACCCCTTTCATCCCCTTCGTAAAAAGGCACGGAGAGTCTTGATTGACTTTTAGGTAGACCCATCGGTCCTCAAACCTTCCGGAGTCATTGGAAGTGAGGGTGACCTCCTGATGCCCGTCCCTCCCTTCAATGTTTGGAATGAGCCCTAACTTGACCATCAATTGAAACCCATTACAAACCCCCAGGATCAGTTTTCCCGCCTGGATAAAACGAAGAAGCTGATCATAAAGCCTTTCTGACCGTCCCGATATCTTCGCATATTGGATACGATTTGCTCCGGCCTTTGCTGCGCCCAAGTCATCCCCATCCAAAAAACCACCTGGTAGGTTCAGGAAATGGTAGTCATCGAACCGTTTGTCTCCGCTGATCAGCTCGTTGATGTGCACAATATCAACGACCTCTGAACCTGCTAACTGGCACCCATAGGCCATTTCCATTTCACAGTTGGTGCCATAACCCGTGATGACAATGGAACGAACCTCTTTTTTCATAAGCAAATAGAGTGAATGATAACGAATGGTGCGAATAAATTGAATTCGGTAGGTTCGGTATCATTCGGGAAATTCGCTATTTGAACTTTGACATTTTTCATTATGACTTCGATCCTGATGACCGGATTCCCTCCCCCAGTTCACCGAATGTCTTTTCGAAACCCACCTTGTTCTTATTGGTGGAACCGGCTAATACAATTTCTCCACCCGATTGTCTGGGAATCCTGACCCAAACCCTCTGATGGGAAAAGAAGAAGGAGAGAATTAGACCATTGATCATCAGAAAACATCCTATCCAGACTACCCAGACTCCAGGATCTTTGGCCACCTGAAGCCCTGTATACTCTTTGGATGAGATCCCTTCAAAAGTGAGGATAAACTCGGTATCCCTGGGCTGGCCGAACTGCGGAAAACCCTTTATTACCCAAAAGGCTCGCGGCTCCTGGTTGGGCTTCAAGAAGACCACCTGAACCCCTTCCCCCAGGTTATGGATTTGGGGAGAATATTTCAGTACTCGAAGAAAGGAATTGGAATTGGGGATCGGAACGGTCTCTCCTTCAAGGACCTTCAAAAGACTCTTCTCCTTTTTCTCTTTCCATTGAATCCCTAAGGTGACATCGTTGAGGGCTCCGTAACTCGACTGATAGAAGGCCAACCCCTTGTAGTGAAGGGGATGATTGACCTCAACAGACCTCTTCAAAATCTCTTTGCCATTTTCAAGAATCGAGAGGAGGCTTTTATATTCTCGTACATGCTTTTCTTTTCTTCCTGGAAGGTCGTAAAAAGTAACTTTGAAATCGTCACAGCGCACAGAAAAACCAAGTGGCTTTGGGATCTCTTCGTCCCTCGTCCTTAAATAGATCTGGTCTATAGTCTCCCCTTCCAAGATATTGACAAATCCCCTGAAACCCAAAATGGAACCCAATAGCCCTCCAATCAGAATGATGAGAATGCTTAAATGGGTGATATAGACTCCTAATCTGGAAAACCTTCCTTTTTCCGCACATAGCGTGGTATCTGATTCTGTTTCAATCTGGTTTTCTGTTCTGATCAAGCCAATGATGACAGATGGAATAATAATTGGGAATAAAATGCAAAATAATATAGACCACAAAATTTCCTTTTTTGTATTGAGCCACCTCCTAATAGAAAACTGGAAATCCTCTTTATTTCGTACCTGGTCTGATTTTAAATTTATTATTTTTTCAACATATGGGAGGGTCTTGAGCAAGGAATTTTCTAAAGGACCTGTCCCGCTTTTAGAAAAAACTTGTTTCCATATTCCTGGAAGTCGATTCATGGAACAGGTAATCAAATTAATCACCAGAAGGATGAGGATGGCGCTGAACCACCATGAATGGTACATATCGAAGAGGTTGAAAAAATTCAACACCTCATAGAGGCCAATTCCATACCTTTGGATATATTCCGAACTGGTTGCATTCTGCGTGATGAGTGTGCCGAGGATCGAAAGGATGGCGATCAGAATGAGAAGAAAGATGGTGAGTTTAAGCGAACGGAAAAGGTCAAAGAGAATCACGACGAATCCCTTTTCCTTTCCACTGACTGGAATCTTCGATTCTTTCATAGGGGTCTTATAAAAAGGTACAAGCTTTTAATACCCGCCCCCAGCCTCCCGCAGGAAGGCGCAGCTACCAGTGGGCAGGGAAGTAATTGAAATATTTAACATAACCTATCAGCCACTGTCAAGTAAAAAGGGGTAGATCCTGTTTTTGATCTACCCCTTTTCAACTTCCCGCGAAGAAAATCTCAGGTTACTTCTTGGCCTTCACATGGCACTGAGTGCATCCTGTTGGCCCGGCAGGTTTGTTGGCCTTCTTGGCCTCCTCATGGCAACCCTTGCAGTCCTTATGGGCAGCATCTTTCATCGAAAGAGCCTTCCCTTCTGCCTTGGCCTTATGGCAGTCTTTGCACAGCTTGCCAGTGGTCTCGCCCTTCTTCCAGGTATGGTGGCATTTTAGGCAATCGATTTTTAATGCTTCGGCATGTTTCTTATGGCTGAATGTCACTTTTCCATAAGGAACATCGAAGGTAACAGTTTCTTTTTGAGCAAAAGCGCCACTCACCACCAGGATGGAGAGCAGGAAACCCGTAAGGACCCCGATGCTGATCAACCCTTTCTTCATTACTGTTTCACCCCCTTTCTTTTATTATCTGATTGTCCCTCAATTCTTTAGACAAAAAAGTCTAACAAATATTCAGTTTTTGTCAAGAAAAAATTTGGGGGGGCAGATTTCGGAGATAGTGTCTGCGAAATCTGTCCCCCAGAAATACGCGACGGTGTCGCGGATTTTGCCGCTGCCGAAGATTGTGCAGACACCGTCTGCACAATTCGGTTTTTCTCCCCATATATCAGATAGAATTTGCGCATTAGATTCAGGTTGCGAAACGAGTAACCTTCACCGAATTCCGAGGTCAGGCGTTGTGCCAACCGGCGTATTGCTCGCTCCGCATATTCCGCCCGAGACTTGCCCTTTTGTTCATACTCCACGATCCGGCGGCCGATCTCGAAATTCGTCCAGACCAGCGCGGCGTTGACCCCGCGGACAACCGTCCGTCGGGCTTCGAGAATCAGGTCCCGAACATCCGACCACAGCACCGTATCTACGGTCACGGCGCCAGTTTTTCGCTTTTTCTTCATCGTTCTGTTCACCATAAAAAACCGTAATACTTCAGCGCTTTGAAAATCCCTCCCGACCTCCCTTTTTCAGAGGGATTACGTTAGCCTTGCCGGAATCAACATTTCTTGGTGACTCCGCCTTCCGCAGAAGACTCGGGGATACGTTCCAATGTTGTCCATCATCGGTGATGACTGTAACCGTCTTCTTATTATAGCGAGTCAGCATACCGACTACAGGTGAACGACTCCCAGGCTGAAAGGTGACACGATCGCCAATCTTGAACTCCAACATTTGCCCGTGCGCACGCATTTGGTTCAGGAAGCGAAGGCGCTCCACGATTCTATGATTGAGGTCGATAAGTTCCGCCTCGGTGAGTTCGTCAATGTTGATCTTCATGTTACTGCCCCCCCAATTTGGATCATCCTCTATCACGATCCTATCTGGATCAATTTGATTTAAAACACCTTGTCTGCAGATTGGGAAAGTAAGGGACGATCATTTCAAAATGCTCGCCATGGTGGAGCAATAAAGTCCTGTTTTCGAGGGCAAGAGCAGCAATGATCAAATCCACGGTTGGTATCGTAAGCCCTTTCCTTCTGAGTGAAAATCCCAGTTCATAAGCCTCTTCCCAAACACCTGGCGTAATAGGTAAAATGTCGAGGCTTTCCAACTTGATTCTCAAAGAATCCCGCTCTTCAACGGACCGACATCCTTGGAGGAGTTCCAGGATGATGATGGGTGAAGTTACCGCATGGCCGGAGACAATGGCTTGCCTCATGAATTCTTTAAGATCGTGATTCCCTGCCTTCTTAAAACTGGCGATCCAGGCAGAGGTGTCGACCAGAATCATTTCAAGGGTCCTTCCGCATCTTCTTTAAATCTCTTAGTGTAACGCCAAATTCCTCATAATGACCGATCAAATCACTTAATTCCTTTCTCCGTTTTGTGCGAAGAAATTCTTTCATGGCTGTTTCGATCGCCTTCTTTTTGGAGGGAGCCCCGGTAGTTTTGACAACTTTATCAATCAGTTCTGCATCAATATCGAGCGTTGTTCGCATAGATTTCTCCATTTTTTTATGCATAAATTGTATATAAATTGACTTATAAAGTCAATCGTTATTTGTGGAAGGAAACCTTGGTCCTCATCTCTGCAGGTGACTGAAAGGGATTCGAAAATGCTGCAACCTATGATTCTACAGGATCTCGATCTCCTCTAAGATTCTTTCTTTTGTTTCAAGGGGAGTATGATTATTTTTGGCCTTTTCCACAATCTCCTTTCCCAGCAGGGCAGCACCGAGGGCTCCGGTGATCAAAGGTTCTTCCGGTACCAGAATCCGATGGCCCAATTGTTCGGAAAGGGCTTTCAGCAGGCCTTTATTTTTACCGCCTCCACCCGTCACGATAATTGCCTCTTCCAACCTCAGCCGATTCACCATTCTGCTTATCCTCTCTGCGAGGGATTGATGAACCCCTGCAAGAAGGTCGGAAATAGGTACCCCTTCTGCTAAACTGGCTGCTACCTCCTGCTGGGCCCATATGGTACAGATGTTGCTTATTTTTGCAGGATTCTCGCCTTGCAGAGAGAGATCGCCAACTCTATCCAATGGGACGCCAAGGGTATCGGCAATCACCTCTATAAATCGGCCACTACCAGCCGCACACTTGTCATTCATCACAAAATCAATGGTCCTGCCAGTCGCATCTATTTTTATTGCCTTAATATCTTGCCCCCCGATATCTATGATCGTCTTGGCTTTAGGAAAAAGACTGGAAACGCCCTTGGCATGGCAGGTGATTTCTGTGAACTGTCTATCGGCAAAAGGGACGTTAATTCTCCCATAGCCTGTAGCGATAATGTAGGTAATCGCTTGGAAGGAGATAGCAGCCTTATGGAGCGCCTCTTCCATGACCTTATTGGCAAGCCGGCGCTGCTCTGGTCCTGTAGGCTTGATGATCGAAGCGATGATCCCTTCATTCAGGATCACCACCTTTGTTATTGTGGAACCGACATCAATGCCTGCAAAATAGGAGGTCAAGGGTACCACTTAAAAGGTTTTTGGCACCCCTCACCCCCTCCCTCTCCCTAGCGGGGAGAGGGGAAGGGTGAGGGGGATCAGGCTGCTTTATTTGCTCTAATCGATTCCAGGGTTTCGATGAAGGCGTCGATCTTGTTTCTTGTATCTACCTCTGAATACGAGGTAATATCGATGATATCACTTTCCAGTATGAGGGAAGGAAGTTCCCTGTGAACCTTTTCCTTCTTTCCGTCTTTCCCTATCATCAATACAGGGATGGGTTTGTATATTTTTGCCAGTTGATGTAACTGCCAGATGAGGCCCACATGCCAGGTTCGGCACGAAAAGGCTTCATGCATGACCACCCCATCGATCTTGTATTCTTCGATCCTGTTGATCAACCGTTCCACATCAGGCTCTGATCCCGGCCGCTTTTTAGCCTTATCATACCAGAAGGTCCAGTATCCGAGCCACCTCCATGCCAGGTGTTCGATCGGATCCTTGGTTTCGGGAATATCCATCTGGTTGAGAGGGGCCACCATTCGATAGGTTGTCTCCACAGGGAATGAAGCCCCCTTGCTGTTAAAGTAATTGAAATCCGTCAAGGCAAACCATGCGGGCAATCCGCCTCCCCACATGAGTCTGTACTTCTCTTCCTGGACCTCTCCCTCTCTCTTAGCGATCTTTTCCTCTAATTCCTTCTTGAGGCCCACGAAGAAATCGTAAGCCGTCTGGGTGGCCATCATAAAGTTTATGGGTACCATGGTATTCATCGCGTCACCAGTTCCCATGGGGCAAGGTACGGCCTTTCGAAGGTCATAGGTCTCCTCGATCAGGTTCCAGGTCCGATCGCTGAGATCAACTAACTCTCTCAGGCGATCGTAATCCATCTTTTTCCCGGTCTGTTCTTCGAGAAAAGCCACCAGTCCGCGTAATTGCTTGACGATATATTTATGGTAATAGTCCCAAACCTCCCTATGATCCCGGTCCTTCTGAAACAGGGGATAGGGAAGGTCGATATTGTAGATCGGAACATCCGGCATAAACTGCTGAGAGGCCTGGTACCACTTGGATCGCGGGTCACAGAGGATCTGTCCGCTGGATATCATGAAATCAGGCCTTGCCTGTCCGCCCCATGGGGCATTAGGAGGCATTTGACCCAATTCTTCTCTCCATTGGTCAAAACCGATCCCACAAAGGGCATAGGTACATAAGGACCGGGAAAGACCCAAAGATTCTCCCCTCTGAAGAAATCTTTCTGCATCTCTCTTTGCCCCGCAGATACCGGCAAAATTCTCTGTCCACACAGGCAGCACATCCATGGCCCGGAAGATCTCTTCATGATGGCAGACGATAAACGTATAGGCTATTTTCTGTTTTCCCTCTGCCCGTGCACGGATGGTACCAGTAATAAATTCCTTGACCATGGGGCCGATGGAAGCAGCCGCTTGGGTTGCCGTCATCCTCTTCTTTGGTTTTGCCTCTTTCTGTTCCTCTGCCATTATCTATACCTCCCTTATTTCAGAATCTCCATTATCCTAACCTGGCGTGGCCTGAATCAAACAGTTTTTGCATTAACAAATTCCAAATATCAAATTCCAAATCCCAAATAAGTTTCAATTTTCAATTCCAAATGACCTAAACGCTTCTTTCTGGAAACTTGAATTTTGGTCATTGGAGCTTATCTGTAATTTAGTGCTTCGCAAACCATGAGAGAATTCTTGTTGCCATCTTGGCAATAATCTCACTCTAAGCGACAAATGTTAGCCGATCATCTCTAAAAAGGCCTGGATCCTGGTTTTGAGTTGACCAATCGTACCCGCAGAATAGACATCCTCCAGATGAAGAAGGGGGACATTGATCGACTTATAGTATGCTTTTCGTGCAGGGACTTCAAAGCCAAAAGGATCGCAATATTTATATACGTAAAGAATAGCACCATCCACTTTGAATTCCTTGGCATAGGCCCCGATATCACCGAAGCGAGATGCAATATCTCCCTCAAAGGTGCCTGTTTTGTTCGCCCTATACGTCTTGGGACAATTGATTTTATCCAGATACCGACGGGCCAGTGCGTTGATGGGATCTCCACCAGCTTCCGTACGCGGAAAGTAATCCCTGGCCCCGTTACAAATGGTATCGGCCACTACATTGCCTCCGATCTCTTCCGTCAGCTTGATGAGTTCAATGTTATCGAGACAAGCACCATCGATAAATATGCGGGGACCTTTCTTGAGTGGGGGTTTCTGTCTTCCACCAATCTCTGCCAAAACCTGGTCAAACAAGGTGTTCGACTCACCAATGGGCAAGCTTGATCCGACAATCAACAGGATCGTCAATTCTGCTCCAGAGATGAGGGGCGGATCTGCCTTTCTAAATTCATAAAGGGCTCTCACCTTGTCCCTATTCTCATTATGGATTCGAATGGCTTGAGCCAGATCATTACCAGTGATCTCTTTCCCAGCGAATTTGCCCAGGCTTCTCCTGAAGGTATTTAACTCCGCATTAAAGAATTCAAACGACGATTCGTCACAGACAGTAGGAATGTTGACAAAGTGAAAAAAGGAATATGGCAGAGAATAACTCCAAGCACTGTAGCTTCGCACCATGCTATCACAACCGTGGGGGATCACCATACCGGAGAGAAAGTCATATTTTCCTTTTACCGAGAGGTCAAAGACACTACGGTAATAGGGGCATACGATGGTTTCCAGCAGTGTATCCCCCGTGGTAATGGGCTCATGTACATTTCCTCTCACCCGAAAAGAGATACACCCGGAAGCCGAAATGATTTCCAGAGGAACAAAGGAGCAGACGTAGCCAATGACCTTTTTCCCCTCCTCCTTCAGCTTCTTCGCCCTGAGCCCGTAATCCTTGTAATACCTTTCTACCGTGTTTAAAATGCTATTTTGTCTGTCATTCATCGACCTTCTCCTTTTTAGAAACGTCCTACCAGAATATACATGATTTAGCCTTTAGTTTCAATCTTTTTGTCTCAACGCTTAGGATCAAGAAGTGCCTTTTCAGGCTGCTCAAAAATGCCCAGATGCAAGTTGAGCAGTGCGAAATCCCGCCTACGGGGGCTCCCGAAATCCTTAGGAGTGAGGCGTACTTGGCCGTACGCCGCAACAAGCCTGCCCCGTGCTTGATACGGGGAAGGATGAGGGGTGGTGTCGCGACGAATAAGGAGCGACTTCTTGCCACGCCGCCGAGACGGTGAGGCGGCCGGATAACGCACCAGATGGGCGTTTTTCAGCAGCCTGCTAACTTTTCCATGGCGATAATCGCAGCACCCAATGCAGCTGTCAAATGTGGCCTTGGCGGAACCATGATATCATGGCCTCTGATCTCCTTTAAAGCTTGGACGAGGCCCACGTCTCTCGAACCACCACCGACCATGGCCACATCCTCTTCAACCCCCATTCTCTCCACCAGACTGTTGATCTGAGCCGCAAGAGCCCTGTGAATGCCCGCCAGAAGATCTTCTTTTGCGACCCCTTCGGAGATCCGGGAGATCGCCTCCGACTCCGAAAAAACGGCACACCCCGTGCTAAAATCAACTCTCTTTTTCGATTTTAGAGACAGCTCACCTATCTCCTCCACCTTGACTTGAAGAACCTTGGCAATGACCTGTAGAATTCTGCCGCTGCCTCCGGCACACTTTCCGCTCAATAAAAAATTGTGCATACTTCCTTTACCATCGATGCGGAGGACCTTCGTATAAAGATCCCCAACGTCAATGACGGTCCTCACAGAGCGGAGAAGAGAAGAGACGCCCTTCGCATGGCAGACGATATCGAGCTTTACCTCATCGGCGAAGGTCACCAATTTTGATCCATATCCCGTAGCAATAATCCGGGAAACATCACCTGCTGATACCCCAGCCTGAGAAAGTAACTCATTTTTTACCCTCTCGGCCGTAAGCCTGAAATCTCCCCCGGATGGGCACTCAAAAGAACCCAGAGGCCCCCCATCATCGAGGTGACCGCCGAGGGCAATTCCTTTCGATGCCGCTGAGCCAATATCAATACCCAATACAAAAGCCATCTTACCTCTAAGCGAATGAGACAAACGGCAGCAAATTAGTCGAATTTCTTAATAAGATTCAATATCATCCGTAAAATTCGGTATCATTCGAATCATTTATTTATATCCATAACACAAATCCCAAACCTCCTCAAACCGGAATCATTGTTTGACATGTTCTACTAAAGGGTATAATTACTTATATTGCGTGTAACATTTCCACAAATTGTTGCAGGAAAATAAACGGTCCTTCGCGACACCAAAGATGATTTTCAGAATCCGTGAAATGACGACTGATGACTATGAGGAGGCGTATCGCCTGTGGCAGGAGACCGAAGGTCTGAGCCTTGAGGAGTCCGATAGTCGAGAGGATATTGAAATCTACCTGCGGCGGAATCAGGGGCTGTGCTTCGTCGCCTGCAGTGACCACCGGATTGTCGGCACAGTGCTTTGTGGCCATGAGGGAAGAAGAGGCATCCTACGTCATCTTGCGGTCATACGGGAATTCAGGGGTCGAGGTGTGGCCCGGGCGCTTGTGAACAAGTGCCTTTCGAGCCTTGCGAACCAGGGCATCAAAAAATGTAATACCTTTGTCTTGGATGAAAACATCGAGGTAATAGTTTAGTCCCTATCTTTCCTGCCGGCCATTGAGACATCAACTTGAATTATTATACAGCGCAGCTTGAGCCGTTGCCGTATCTGCAGTGAAGAGGGTCTGCAGGAATTCCCTTGGATGAACGCCCTGTCTTCTGGCGGTTTGCACCAGACTGGGAAGGATGCTGTGGGTTTTCAGTCCGCTTTCCGATCTCGTTCCGAAGCAGATCTTGCGGAAGATCACCAGAGGTCTAAGAGACTGTTCTGCGTGATTGTTGGTGGGTGGTACGCCGGGGCGCCGGAGGAAGGTAAAGAGAAATTTCTGCTCGGGTCCTACGAGATAGGCCCGGAGGGTCTCGGCGGGTTTGAAACGAAGCCTCTGTTTGCTGATCTTGTTGAGTTCCTTGAGGAAGCGTTTTTCTATCTTGGGCGCTGTTTTCCAGGGGATATCGCCGGATGTGAGCTTCTGCCCCGCGTCGCAGAGTCGTGAGCATAGATCCATGAGGCGATCGCAGAAGGGGCCCGTAGCAGTGTCCTTCTGGGTCTGGGGCAGGAGCGCATGTTCCCCGCTGATTTCCTTGGCCCTTGTGAGGATATGGGCGATACAGATCTGCCAGTCCACTCCGATACCGTTATAGGCCGCATAGCGGTCGCGCACCAGGGTACCGCCAAAGTTTTCTCCGAAGATGGTTTTTGCCACCTCTGCAGAGCGATGCCGGTCGATATGAAAGAAGGCGAGGTTTTCATTGCCTGCGAACCATACAAAATGCCCCACGCCGTCACTGCGCCATGAGGTTTCATCGGCATGGACCACGTCGGAGGCCCTGATCTTGTCTCGCAAATCCTCATAGATCGGCCTTCCCCGTGCCGCCGCTTTGCGATCGAACAGAAGGGCTGAGGCAGGAACAAAGTTCAGGCCGAAGAGCTCCCGGAACAACTCCGCTGTTTTTCTATAGGGGATTCCTATCCGATAGCGTAAGTACAGCGCCACGGATTTTGCGACTGGCCCGATGGGGGTGTTCAAAAGCTCGTCCTCGCCTGCCTGAACCACCGGATGATGGCACCGTGTGCAAAACGCCTGCCCATGCAGATAGCGGGTAACCGTGGTCCGAGGCCGGATGAGGATATCCTCCTGAAAGTGCTCCGTCCTTTCCTCCATCGGCCTCAACTCGTCCGATTGGCAATGGGGGCAGATCGTGGGAGCGGGCACGTGGACGGTCCGGTCAATATGGTCCGGCTTGGGCCGCACCCATCCCGGATGTCCCAGCGGCGCCCCGCGTTTCTTCTTTTTCCCTTCGTTGCGCGATGAGGCCCCCTCTCCCCCAGTCTCCGCGTGTTTCTTCTTATTCGGCCTAAATTGCCGTTGATGCAATGCTTGAAGCTTCGCCTTCAGTTCCGCATTCTCCCGTTCCAGAACGCGTATCCGCTCATCCCTGATTTTTAAGTCGCCATCAAAGCCATCGATGATCCGCAGATGTTCCTGGTACACATCGGCGGCCCGTCGGTACTCCCCCAGGACCCACCGGGTGGATAATCCGCCCAGATAGGGGCAGCTGTGCCTGTATAAGCATTCAAAATCATGAGGCGGATAGGGGTAGCGCGGCACGCCTAGCTGTTCTCCAGGTTCAGGATCTCCCAGTTGACTTTCGAGAGCGCTTGGATCAATGTCCAGAGTCTGTTGTACCGCCTGCCCATCTCCAAAGCCTTCGGGACAATGTCCTTTCGGACATAGAGCGTTACGGTCTTTCCCTCCACCTTCGTCGTCAGGCTATGGCCGGTCATGGAAGGGGACTTTGCGACCGTCCCGATAAGAAAACTATCCAGCATGGACGCAATGTCCTCCCTCAGCCGGGCCTGGCGCTTCTTCAGGATGTCTGTTCGGCTCATTTAAATCCCCTCCTTATATGAGTATTTATACTCATATTATTAAATCACAAAAAAGCCCACAAGTCAACAAAATTGTGGGCGCGTGATTAAAAAAGTTCCAAAAGGACTAAACTATTACACATCGAGGGGCGTCGTTTCTGGGAGCACATGGGATGGCATCTGCTTGAAGACAACTACCGGACCATGCAGATTCCAACTGTCCATGACAAATGAGGCTCACGAACAAGCGGATCGACAGCGACTCAGTGTAGGCCGCGCATGGCCTTAGTTATGATCAGGAGAAATCGAAAATGGAGATTATCGTAGGAAATCATTTGAAGATGCATTTGCCGTATCATCTCCGGGAGCGAGCATTGCGATTTTATACTGACATATTAGGTTGCAGAAAGCTTCCTGACCTACCCTATCCGGATGTAGATCTTTACGAGTTCCGAGGAGGATTCGTCCTGGGTCTGTTCTTTTGTGATGAGGTGGATACGCTATCCGAAAAGGAACAATTAAAGGCAACCTGGATGGAGATCAAGACCGATCATCCAGGCGTTCTCAAACAACAGTTGATTGACTTTGGCGTACATGAAGTGGAATTTGAAGACAAGTCGCGGTTCTATTTTCAGGCCCCGGGAGGCCAGGTGTTCCGTGTGGCTCCAACGGAGGGTGGCCTGTAAGTTTACACAACTCCATTGAACAAGGAGGTTTACTCCCTAAAATAGAGGTCTCAGGGGAAAACCTTTTAACGAAATTGGGACTAAAATGAAGAAACTGATCATTTTGCTAACAGTCGCGTTATTTGCATCCGTCGCAAATTCCGAAGAAATAGTGTTTAAGACCTCGACTGGCCAACTACATGGAACTCTGGAAACCCCGGAATCCTCAGGTCCTCACTCTCTCATATTGATTATCTCCGGTTCTGGACCTACCGACCGGGACGGAAATGTTCTTGGATTACAGGGAAAAAACAACAGCCTGAAATTTCTTGCCGAAGCACTCTCTCGCAAGGGGGTCTCCTCCCTTCGCTTTGACAAAAGAGGTATTGGAAAAAGTGCCTCCTCAGCTTTGAGAGAAGAAGATCTCAGATTTGAAACCTATATCGATGACGTGACAGGATGGATGAATTATTTGAAGAACATGGGTAAACATAGTAAATATATCATTCTGGGGCATAGCGAGGGTTCATTAATCGGTATGATGGCCGCCCAACGAGGGAATGTTGACGGGTTTATTTCGATATCGGGTGCGGGAAGGCCCGCACCCGATATTATTATTGAGCAAACGAAGAAACACCTCCCACCGGATTTAATGAAAGAGACAGAAAGAATCATTACTGAACTCAAGGCTGGTAGAACTGTAGAAAAACCCCCCACGGCTCTGAACGCCCTCTTTCGAGAGAGTGTGCAACCCTATTTGATATCTTGGATCAAGTATAACCCTGCAAAGGAGATTGTAAAATTGGATATCCCTCTCCTCATCATACAGGGAACTACCGATATTCAAACCTCCATCGACGATGCAACGCTATTAAGTGATGCGAGCAAGCGAGCAAAGCTGATCCTTATTGAAGGAATGAATCATGTTCTTAAACGGGTGCCGAACGAAGTCCAAAAGCAACTCGTATCATATGTCGATCCGTCTCTGCCAGTTTCTGAAGACCTTGTGACCGTGATTTTAGAATTCATAAATTTGATAGAAAAGAAAAAGCCTTACCAATAAAATCGAGCGGACCCAGGTTTTACCTGCGCCGCGGATCTCCGGTTGACCTGAAGGAAAGGGGGAAACAGATGGAGAGGAAGCGTGTCGGCATCGTCCTTTTTGAGGATATCGAAGTCCTCGATTTCTGCGGTCCATTTGAGGTCTTCTCGGCAACCCGCCTTAACGAAGAGAAACGGCGAGAAGAACCTTCGCCCTTCGAAGTATTGCTGGTGGCTGAGCATTCCAACCCTGTCACAACGACAGGCAACATGAAAGTAATTCCTCACCACACATTTGAGAACTGTCCTCGCCTCGATATCCTTGTCGTCCCCGGTGGCTGGGGCACGCGCAAAGAATTGAGCAACCCAGTGATGCTCGATTGGTTGCGCACTCGCGCTACGGAAGTCGAAACACTGACTTCCGTTTGCACCGGATCGATGCTGCTGGGATTCGCCGGGCTGCTGAACGGACTTCACGCAACCACTCACTGGCGGTCGTTGGACTGGATGCGTGATTCCTTTCCCACGGTAACCGTGGAGTACAAAAAGCATGTCGTCGAGGACGGCCGCGTGCTCACATCTGCGGGCATCTCAGCGGGCATCGATATGGCGCTGAGAGTGGTTGCTCGCTATTGCGGGGAAGCTGTTGCGCGGGCCACAGCCAAGCACATGGAATATCCATACCCTGATAATAATGCACGCAGAATTCTGTTCTGAGCTTAAAAGGACAAAGACCGGCAGATGTTTAGCTGATTTATGAATACTCTCCACTCCAAAGGGCTTAATGGCTGAATAATTCGATGAAAAAAGACTTAACGAAGATGATGTAGGTGGAAGACGTTGTAAGTTGATCTCTTTTACACCGTTACAAAAATATGAGGGGTCCCCGATTAAAATTTAATAATTAGGGTTGATTGGTGGGCTCTCGTTCATATCTACCCTGATCGAGGCAGAGGCTGCATCGCGAATGAGAACACCATTGGCAGAATTTGCAGTCGGGGCAATCATGCTTCTTATCCTTGCTCTCTTTTGGACAGCAGAGAAGTCCATAAGGCGTTACCTCAAAACAGACTCCGTCTTCATAAATAAACTCTTTGTCAGAATTAGCCATTCGTTTAATCCACGATCAACTTCGCATATGAATTGAAAAGCGTTTTAACAATAAAAATAACCTCTAAAATTATAAAATATTATCTTTCCATTTACCCAATTATCTTTACTATTGGTTGTTGTTTCCTCCCCCTAATGAGGGATCATGGTCTGAAGTAAGAAATCATCGGGGCGGTGAGGTTTTGGAAAAAGACTTTGAAGGGGTAAGCGAAGGTAAGAAAAGATAAAAACTAATAAAATAGTAAGAATCGATCAGAGTAAAACAGTGGGTAGGTGTTTTAGGAATTCAGAAGGGCTTAATATTTTTATCCCTCCATATTCTCTGAGTGGGAGGATGTGTCTGGTATCACCCGTGACGATAAATTCTGCTTTACCATCGACAGCACATTCTAAAACTCTATTGTCTTCATCGGGATACGAAATAGCCTTAATATGGGAGGACACTTCTACGATCTCTGCTACATCCATCACTTCTTCTATGATCTCTCTCACCAAATGAATATTTAATTTGAATTTATCTTTGAGTACCTTCTCAAATTCTTTTAAAAGGGAGAGAGAGGTGAGAAGTTGAATCTCCCCTCGCAGTCCTGCTAAAAACACCTGTTCTGAAGTTCCACCAAATAGAAGGGCTGAAACTAAGATATTAGTGTCTGCGACGACGCGCACTTCGCTCCTCGTCGATCAATCGTTCCACATCCTCTTCTTTCAACCCTCGTTGAATTGCCTTCAGCGAAGCTTTCTGGCGCAGGGCTTTCCATCGGCTCAGGAGAATATATTGCCGCACTGCTTCTCGAACCAATTCGCTTCGTGACCTTCTCTCTTGGCTCGCAACCGAATCGAGGTCAGAGGAGAGCTCGGGTGGAAGAGATATGGATAGAACAGAAGATCTTCTTGGCATCTCATCACCTCTGTATTACAGATTAATACTAATTGAAGAAAGCGTCAAGAGGGATTTAATAGAGGTCTACCTTCGCTCTGTTCCCGATGAACCCCCCGATTAATTGATCTTACGCTTATCCTCTCTTTCCTTCAGGAATCTTTTATACTTTTCATCTCTCCCTGTCCGTTTTTTCTCCTTAAGGTAAAACTGTTCTTTTTTAAATTCGAGTTTTTCCCTTTGGAGTTGGACTTCGAGTTTAAACTGATTCTCTCTTTGCCTCCCTTTATCTTCCATCAGTTTTTTCCAGGATTCAAATCGATCTCTCTTAAATTTAAGCCATTCTCCTCGTAACCTAAGTCTTTCTGCTTTGAGTTCAATATCTCTTCTTTTTAGCTCGAGGTTTTCATTTTTTTGATTGAAGTACTCTCCTATGAGAAAGTCTACTATTTTTTTATAAAGGCCATTGCCCCCATTCTCATTATCCTCGGTATTTTCATTTGCAGGACTTTCCAGTATTGATTCAAGGGTAAATTTGTCATCCCTATTCTTTCCAATGGGTTTGTACAAGCTCTCCTCTCTGTATTTCCTATTCATATACTGTTTTATAGCTCTGTTTCTAACCTTCCTAATAATGGGAGTAATTTCTTCTAATGTTTGGGGATTACATTCAAGTATATCTACCCAGGCTTGCTGAAAACTATCTTCGTGCCGCCCCAAAAAAGGCCGCAGATAATTACTTATTTCGGTTTCATTCAGTGTCATACCGGTCACCTTTCTGAATCAACCTGATAGGCAGAAAGAAAAGTTATAACGTTACTCTTCTAAGGTAAGGGATCACTGGATAATCGTTCCTTCCCATAGCATGGAAAGAAAGTCGCGCCACGGAAGAATATGAATGTTTTCGTGTATTCGTCGAGTGCGTTCATTACAGACGAGCAATGCTTTTTTAGGATGGTGCTCTTGTATGAAAGCCTTGAGGTGTCTAAGGTCTGCATTATCTGCGTGACGGGTTCCTTTCACCTCAACTGCAACTTGTCCGCGCCCCAAAATAAAATCCACTTCCTGCCCTGTCTTGGTTCGCCAGAAGTTCACCTCGTAATTTAGCTCTTTGTAGGAACGATACGCCAAGATCTCCATGAGGATGAAATGTTCGAGGGCTTTTCCGAACTGCTCTCCCCTTTGTTCAGGGATATGACGCTGCGTGATGGCGCCTGCAACGCCGACATCAAACAGGTAGAACTTTCCCGCTTTCGTGATCACCTGTCGCTCTTGCCTTTTCTTGTATGGCTCGATTAAGACACCCAGCAGAGTGTCAATGAGAATCTGATAGTACTCCTTGACCGTCTTAGCATCCACTCCGCACTCCCTTGCGATGTTCGCATAATTCGTCAGTTCGCCGTGGGAGTACCCCATTGCATCAAAGAACCGCGAAAACGCAGGAATGTTTCGAGTCAGGCCTTCGTCAAATACCTCCTCTTTGAGATAGTCCCGGACATAAGCTTGGAGCGATTTATTGTATTCCGCCTGGAGATAGTGATCGGGGATCATACCCCGATTGAGCGATCTAAGAAGGTCCAGATCCCCAATTTCCGCGGAGACAAGCGGGTGCATCTCATAGCGCCATGCACGACCTCCTAACAGGTTTGCTTTGCCCCGTTTTAGTTTCCTCGCACTGGAACCGCTGAGGATAAACCGCAGACCTTTATTTTCAATAAGCCAGTGGATCTCGTCGAGCAGCTGGGGTGCCTTCTGAACTTCATCGATGATGATCGGCTCTTTCAATCGTTCAGGCTTTGCCGCCATGAGCTGTTCCCGCAACAGGAAAGGACGTTTCGCAAACTCGAGAAAAAGGTCGGTTTGGAGCATATCGAAGATCAGACTGTTTGGGAAGGCAGATTTGAGGTAAGTAGTCTTTCCCGTTTTCCTTGGCCCCCACAGGAAAGCGGACCGCCCTTTCGGCAGATCAATCTTCAGCAATCGATCAATGATTTTTTCCATGGACCATATTCCATTTTAGTATTACTAAAATGGAATAATATCCATTTTGGATTATTTCGTCAACTAAAAAAAACCCCCATTACTTTATCTCCCTAGATCGAGTTCCCAAAATGGCTGAAATCCAAATTGAAAAACTCATCCTCCTGAAGCGAGGAATCCTGGGGCGGAGAGGTTTTGGAAAAAGACTTAGAAGGAGTGAGCGAAGAGGAGAAAAGAGAAAAGATAGCGCTTGTCTATTTTTTGACGAAACAAATAATGTGAAACTGCCTAAATTTGTTTTTCCAGTGCAGAGTGTCAGGTAATCGTAATAAAGTATTCCCTTACCCCCTCCACACTCCCTCAAATCCTTGTTTTTACGAAGTCCTCCTTCACTGAGTCAAGATTGTTGACCCTATTTACATTTCTATTTTCATCATGGATAAAATTCCAACTCATCAACGATTTTATAACGATCAACAAGCCAATGTTGAATTGTATCTCTGATATCAGCGACCATTTCGATGTCCCATTCTATCTTTTTGGTTGGTGGAATAAGTCGTTTCACTAAATCGTAAATTTGATTGTCCACAAAATCCTGGCGCTTTAATTGTTTGTCACCAAACCCTTGCATATTTACCCCCGATGGTATTACCTACCCTTTTTTCTCTTTGACTTCATAAAGCCATCTAAAAATTCTGAGGCCGTCTGAATAAGAACACCGCCCGTAAGGCTCGGATTATTCATAAAAGGGTCGAAGCCCTTGATATCTCCTGTGAGCAGATGAGACGCCTTACACTGGATAGCGGCTTCGAGAATAGGCCGGTCCTTCTCTGGAAGAATCGCTGGACAGTTTCCACCTGATCTGGAAGGGACTTTTATAACCGTCGCCATTAATGCTTCAAATTTTTCCAAGTAGTCTGGAAATTTGATTGAAATATTACGACGGGCTTCTTCGATTGCGTAGGCACAGGACATCACTTCCCAATATCCCTGGGTTCCAAGGTCAATGATGAGCGCTGCCTTTCCGGAAGGATTATGTGCAGCCGTGAAGAGCACGTTTGCATCAAGGAATAGGCGAATCAAGATCGCTTCCTCAGGCGTTTTAAAAGGGCGTTCCGCTCAGCAGGTTCAAGACGGTCTTTTTTGTCCCACTGGGCAATATCTTCGTCGGAATAGGTTTCAATCTCGAATACGGCTGCAGGTCGTAACACCACGACATTATCCCTTTCCTCAAGGGTCACAATTCCTCCGGATTGGATGCCCAAGCGTTTTCGTACCGAAGCAGGAAGAGTAATTTGTCCCCGGCTGGAGACCGAAAGATTTTGGCGCATATTTCCTCCGATATCAAGGATCTCGAAATTCAGTATAACAGAATTTCAGTAATTCTGCAAATTATTTTTTATCACGACCTTGGGGCCGCCCTCTGCATGGCGTCTGGCAATCGTTTTAGTCTGATCCACAGCCTCAACTGAGCTTCGTCGGGTCGATTCTTCTGATTTCATGAATGAGGTCGAAATGGGGATCGGTGGAGATGATCTCTTTTATTCCGTTATTGATCATGGTGGCGGCATGAAAGGCATCTCTTGTTTGAATTTTAGGATAGGACTCCAGGAGCTCAATGGCGAGTGACAAATCTATTTCTTCCACCGGGAAGATTCGAGCAGCGATCGAAACCGCATCTTTTGCCAACCGCATTCCTATAGGAAGTTGCTTGATTGACTGGAAGTGATAGAGTATCTCCTGGATAATTTCCGTATTAATAACAGCCGTGATTTGACCGTCCCGAATGCGATGGATTGCGGTGACAGAGGCTGGTTTCAGTGGGTGGTCTCGGCCCACAGAGTAAAGAAAAATGTTTGTATCAATGAAATAGATGGACTCACTCATTCATGGAATCCGTGGGTCCTGGCAAGTTCTTTTTCAAAGTCCTCCCAATTCTCGGGGGCTGGAACTTCAGGTAGTGATAGGAGCCGGTCCACGGCTTCGGCAATCTTCTGCTGCTTCTTTTTCTTAAGGTAGTACTCTTCGATAGCCTCACGGACGAGGGTGCCCAGCTTCTTATGATTCTCGGAGGCAATCTCTTCGAGGTCTTTTAGCTGTTCCTCAGTCAGTAACACTTGAACTTTCTTCAAATATTTTGCCATATAGACTTCCCTCTGTTATACTCTATTAAAAAGAGTATAATAATAATATTCTTTTATCAAGAATATTTTTGGCGCTAAACGCAAATAGATTTGGATTTAGCAGAACTATTTGTCGATTTGGTTGCTTATAGTACCAAGGATTGAAAAAACTATTGATAAAGCAGGCTATTCCAGAACCGATTATTCCACCCCATACTGTCGGCGATAAGAGAGAATATAATTTCTTACATCTTTCTTCGTTTTGTAGATTCCGAAGTGGCCTTCGCACAGAATATCTGCATCGAGGTCGAGTAACTTCTTTGTAGATCGGCCATAATCTTCGAGACTCGATCCAAATTCAGAAAGCAAAGGGCCGTGAAGGTCCTGACCAAAAAGAATTCGTTTTCCATCTTTATCCAGATAGATGCATATTGATCCCGGGGTATGACCAGGCGTATGAAGGCAGACGACCTTTTCCCCGCCAATCATCAATACTTCTTCCGGAAGATTGATTTTCACATCAACCGGGGTTGGTGGAAAAGTTGTCTGATACCAGCTGGCGGCCGTCAAGACCTGGTCCCCACTTTCTAACGGTGGGGCGTCTAATTTGTGTATATAGATTTTAGACCCGTACCTCCCTTTAAGTTTTGGGACACCGCCGATATGGTCGATATGACAATGGGTGAGGATGATTTTACTTAGATTTTTGCAATCAAATCCAAACTTTTCAATATTATTGATTATCTTATCGACACTCCACCCTGCCCCAGTGTCAATTAAGACCAGTTCACCAAGACATAATAGATAAACACATCCATCTCGGCCGTCAGTAATGTCTGGTCCTCCCACAATGTAAATATCTTTAACAATTTCAGATGGTTTCATTTATTCCCTCCTCAGCTCCTCTTTCAACTTTCTGTAATCTGCCAACGTAAATCCTTCCCATTGACAAGGAAGTACCGAATTGTTGTGAAACAAGGGTTCATTTTCGAGGTCAAACGGCGACACTTGCTTTGCCTTTTCAAATAATGGAGTATGGGGAATGGGTGAATATTCTACCAGTATGGGCTTTGCACCCGCCTCCTTAACAAAGGCAATGCTTTCTTTCACCTCCCCTACCCTTTGGCCCGGCAACCCAACCATGATATGAACTCCAATTTCTTCCCTTGAATACCCTGCCTTTCCTAAGTTCCGAACAGCCCTTTTGAAATCCTGATTGCCCACCTTCCCTCCGGTTTCGATTTGAGTCGCTTCATTCGATGTCTCGAGGCCCAGGCGGATCGTTTTAAATCCTCCCTGAAAGAGAAGGTTGGCCACCTCTCCATCTATTTCTTTGACATGGAGGCCATTCGGCGTATGGAAGTTACATCGAATGCGTCTTCTGGTGACCTCATTTAGGATTGGAATGATATGTCGGGAGGGATCGATTAGAAGGGCATCATCATAGAAGGCAATGTTATTGACCTGATATTGAGTTGTCCAGTATTCAATCTCATCAACTACTTTGAGAGGGTCCCTCCTATAAAAACCATTCGTCAAAAATTTAGAACCACAATAGGTACACTGAAATGGGCATCCCCTCGAAGTAGCGATACAGAGATAATCGAGTTGAGGGTAGAGGTCAAAAGCCGGATATGGCAAAGAATCAATGCGGAATTCGCCTGCCTGCCCGACAGGCAGGGATTCTGGAATGCGGAGTTCCGTACCAGTCCATTCTGAGATTAATTTTAAGGCTTCTTGTTCATTTCCACGTTTAAACACAATATCTGCTCCTGAATAGCATCGGGCATGATCATAGCAGAGGGTAGCATAGATTCCGCCAAGAATGATTGGTGTTTTCTCAAAGAATTTTCTTGCTATTTCAATGACTTTAGATATCCCTGGATACCAATAGGTCATCCCTGAAGTAATGCCAATGATGTCCGGCTTTTCTTCAATGAATGAGAATTTTTTCAACAATATTTCTTCAGGTATTCCATATTGGCTATAATTTCGTTTGATGGACTTGAGAGGAGAGGGTTTTTCAATCTTGATCTTATAAAACTTCCCATCCCCATATTCCTTTCTTTTAACGGCGAAATCGAGGCAGTCGATGAGCGTGACCCGAAACCCAATTTTCCTTAAAAGACTGGCAATATAAAGGAGGCCCAGGGGTCTCACCCAGAAATTATAAGCCGCAAAATCGGTGATCCAGGGATTGATAAGAAGGACATGTGGGGAATGTTTCACGTGAAACACTCAGGTCTTTCTACTCTCTGTTTTTCCTAAGCATCTGAGAATTCTGGAGGATATATGACCATGCCAGTTATATTTTTCAAAGCACCTGGGGCAATTTCGAGAACCATAAAGTCTTCATCCGGAACAGGGAATGCTACTTCAAGCCCTCTCGCCCTGGCAGAAGTGAACCCGAAACGGGGGTAGTACTGGGGGTGGCCGATTACAACGACAATTCTATACCCTTGAGTTCGGCAACCCGCGAGTCCCTGTTCCACAAGCTCAGAGCCAACTCCACGATTTTGGAATTCCGGATGAACGGCCATAGGTGCGAGGCCGAGAGCGGGAACTGAGCCAGCCTTTGCTCTAATATTAACGCAACTGAAGAGAATATGGCCAATAACTCTTCCATTTTCAATGGCCACAAGGGACAACCTCGGAATGAATTCGGCGGATCTACGGAGGCTTTCAACCAACCTTGCTTCGTTTTCGCGGCCGAAAGCAAGGGCATTGATCTCATGAATAGCCGTGTAATGCTCCTCCCTTTCGGGTTGAATTGTAATCATCCTAAAAATCCTTCAGACATCAACCAAAACATGTTTCACGTGAAACATTATTTTCCTATGCAGAATTGTTCGAAGATTCGGTTTAATACCTCCTCGGTTGTCGTCTCTCCAACTAACTCTCCAAGGGCTTCCAACGCAGAACGGATTTCGAAGGCGATGAACTCAAAGGAAGTCCCCTCTTCCAGTCCCTTTACTGCATTGATAAGATTATCCCTGATCTGAGCAAGAGCGGTTTTATGGCGAATATTGGCAACGATCAGGTGCTCTGGCGATGACCTCACATCTCGGTGAATTAAGTAGTGATAGATGGCCTCCTTTAGATCATCGATCCCAACGTTTCTCAGAGCAGAAATCGGAACAACAGGGCTTTCCTGAAATCGGTTCTTCACCTCTTCCAGGGGGATCTCTAAAGGAAGGTCGGTCTTATTGATCGCCACCACCTTCTTCTTCGCTTTGATCTCTTCGAAAATCTCCATATCGTCTGTGTCCAGGGCCCGACTTCCATCGAGCATCAGCAGCACAAAGTCAGAGTCTGCCACCCGCTCCTTTGCCCTCCTCACCCCTTCCTCCTCAATGGAATCCATGGCCTTTCTCAAACCTGCAGTATCCATCAAACGCACTGGAATTCCACATATATTCAGAACCTCTTCTATCACGTCCCTCGTCGTCCCAGGGATGGGGGTCACAATAGCTCTTTCCTCTTTCAGCAGCACATTGAGAAGGCTCGATTTGCCCACATTGGTCTTTCCAATGATGGCACACGAGATCCCCTCACGAAAGATCTTTCCCTCCTCATAGGAGGCGATCCAGCCATCCGTTTGATGGATCATCCCCCTTAAGCCTTGTTTCATTTCCTCTAACGAGATCGGCTCAATTTTCTCCTCTGGAAAATCGATATGGGCTTCAATCAGGGATAACCGTCCAACCAGATCTTCCTTGAGCGAGGTCATTTCCCTATAGAGCACCCCTCTCAGTTGTTGGTTGGCGATTTCAAGGCTGGCCATTGTCTTCGCGTTGATCAGATCGATCACGGCCTCAGCCTGGGTGAGATCGATTCGGCCATTGAGAAAAGCCCTCTTCGTGAATTCGCCGGGCTCGGCCATCCTCGCCCCTTGCCTTAATATCAGTTCCAATACCCTCTGTAGGATGAAGTACCCGCCATGACAGTGGATTTCCACCATATCCTCACGGGTATACGTCTTTGGAGACTTCATCAGAACAATGAGGACTTCATCAATGGGACGACCATTTTGGGGATCGATGATCTCCCCGTAATGAAAGTGATGGGAAATAAAGCAGGGTTGGTCTTTTTTGGGCTTAAATAATTTCTTGGCGATGGGTTCCGCCAAGGGACCGCTCATCCGCACGATTCCAATGCCACTCTCCCCAAACGGAGTTGATATGGCTGAAATCGTATCTTCTCCTCTCTTTGGAATCTCTATCAAAGGAGTCAATGAGGAATTTCTACTCAAGGGGGCCCTACTCTCCCCCCTCGTTCACCTTCGGAATGATCGAGATCTTCTTCAATGGCCCTTCCCCAAAACTCTTTGTCCTAAGGCCGGGTTCTTCTTGAAGAGTGATATGGACGATCCTCCGGTCGTGGGCATTGAAAGGGCCGATCGTCAAGGCATGACCTATCCTCTTGGCCCTCTCCCCTAATCCAAGGGCCATCTTTTTCAGGGTTTCCGCCCTCCTCTTTCTGTAATCATCGATATCCAAAACGACCCGTACCGATTCCTTCAACCGCTTATTGACCATACGGTTGATAAGAAACTGAAGAGATTCTAATGTACGACCATGCTTTCCGATGAGAATTGCTTCTCGATCACCCTGGATTTCGAGATAAATGTCCCCTTCTTTTAAGCATCCCTTTATCTCTGTCCTTACTCCTATCCGTTCGAGCAAACCCGTCATCAGCTCTCTGGCAATCTCAATTCCTTCTTCCAAGATTCGAACCTCACACCCTCTTATTTAGGTAGTATTGATGAGCGATGGATAAGATATTGTTGACCAACCAATACAAAACCAATCCGGATGGAAAACTGAGGAAAAGAAAGGTGAACATCACCGGCATCAGCATAAACATCTTGGCTTGCGCTGGATCGGCTGCCGTAGGGGTCATCTTTTGCTGAATCACCATTGTTGCTCCCATGATGAGTGGAGTGATATAGATCGGGTCCTTTGCCGCAAGGTCCTTGATCCAAAGGAAGAAGGGAGCGTGCCTCATTTCAATCGTGTATTGAAGGGCATTATAAAGGGCGATGAAGACAGGGATCTGGATCAACATAGGAAGGCATCCGCTCATGGGGTTGATTTTTCTTCTTTTATAGAGCAGCATGATCTCCTGCTGAAGCCTCGCCTTGTCGTTTTTAAAAGTCTCTTTGAGCCGGCTCATCTCCGGCTGTACTTTCTGCATCTCCTTCATCGATTTGAAACTGATCTGTGTGAGCGGCAGAAAGATGATCTTGATAAGAATGCTGATGATAATGATATCGATCCCAAAATTTTTCGTCACCTTATTGGTGAGCTTTACGAACCATACAAGGGGTTTTGCGACGACTGTAAAGAAGCCAAAATCCACCAGCTTTTCCGCATTGACCCCTAACGTTTTTAACCGCTCTTCTTCCTTAGGCCCTATGTAGATTCGATATGGAATCTTGACCGCCTGCTTTGCAGGGATGGAAAAAGGGGGAGTCGTCAGGCTGGCCTCCAGAAGATTCTTTTCATCCCCCTTCACCGACAAGGTGATATTTTTTTCGGATGGAGGAGAGATCAACAGGGCTGTAAAATATTCCCCTGTGAAGGCGTACCATCGGATATCACCCTTGTCTGAGGTTTCGAAAGGCTCGATCCTCTTCTTCGAAGTTCCACAGCCAGGGGTGCAGCCTGAGGAACCTGAGCCTCCGAGGTCTTTCTTCTCCACCTTGTTATTTTTAAAAAAGGCGTACTTCAACCCATAATCTTTGTTCCCGTCATTGGCCAGTTTGGCCAGTTCAATCTTTCCTATCCAGTCAAGGCCGAATTGGCTCGTCATCTCTTTAGAAGAGCTATTTTGAACTTCCACGTCCAAGTCGATGGCATATTGATCAGACGAAAATCTATATCTTTTTAACACCTTGAGTCCATTCTGTAAGGTCTTTACAAAAGTGATCTCATCCTTCTCGCCGGTGCGGAGTAATCGGAGTCCATCCTTATCCACCTCCCAATTGCCCTCGGAAGGAGAGTCAAAGATGGTAAGCCCTAAGGGAAACCCTTCCTTTTCACTTGTATTGACCAAATCGAGTGGGGCCGGCCTTTTCGGCTCTTCTTCCTTCTTGCCCAAGAGGTTTTGGATGAACTGGGTCAATTTTATCGTAAAGAGAGACTCTTCCACCCTATCTTCATATTTTTTAAGCTTAAAATGTTCTAACCTTGCACCCTCATTGGTGAAGACTGCCCAATAATTTTCTGTTTCAACAGGGATCTCTTTTTTAGGAACAATCTTGAGAACCGGAATATCCTTCTCCTTTGGTGATTTTGCCCCTCCTAATTCTACCTCCTTCTGGACTCCCTTCTCTTGTGGCGTAAGCTGCTCTTTCTTTACTTCTTGAGTTGGCGGCTTACTCGGTGGCGACGGGAAGAACTTCGATTGAATGACTCCCCACAACATAATAACTAAAAATGTCAATATTACCGCAAGGATAGCCCTTTTTTCCATATATCCTTTGCCTCAAATCTCCTTCCTAAGAATTTGCGGGGATCTCCGGAACTGGATCGTATCCACCAGGATGAAAAGGATGGCATTTGACGAGTCTTTTTAGGGTTAGCCAGACCCCGTCCATGATTCCGAAACGTTGGATCGATAGCAAAGCATAAGAGGAGCAGGAGGGGCTAAACCGACAGGACGGTCCGAGGAGGATTGAAACTGTATGTTGATAGAGATGGATGACAATGATGAGCCCTCCTTTGGCCAACCTTGTGATCATTCCCTTTTTCATAAAATGAAGAGTCCTCTCAATTCTTCTTCGGCTTCTTTATATCGATTGACCGAACACCCCTTTTTTACAAGAAGAACAGCATCGAAAGATCCTTTAATTTCATGTTTGTGGAGGCGAAAGAATTCTCGAACATATCGTTTGATTCGATTTCGAAAGGTCGCCGGCCCGATCTCCTTCTTCACCACAATACCCAACCGATGAAACGAATTTTTATTCTCTTTCATGAAGAGGATGAAATTTCTGGAGGTAACCCTCCCCCCTGATTTCATCACCCTTTTGAAATCCTGAGGATCGTTTATCCTTTCCACTCTTGCAAAACCGAACGCTCCTTTCACCTTGTTCCTTAAGCAGACCGTGCGTCAAATCACTGTTCATCCATCCCATTGATTGACTTACCATCCTCAGGAATTTTAGGGTTTACACAGTTAACCTTTTTCTTCCCTTTAGTCTCCTCCGTTTTAAAACATCTCGACCACTTTTGGTACTCATCCTTTCCAAAAATCCATGGGTCCTTTTCCGCCTAATATTGCTGGGCTGATATGTTCTTTTCATCGGATTCCTCTCGATGGGGCAAGGTGGCTTGTTTTTTGAAATAATTAAACTTTCAAAGTAAATCATATTCCTTCCTAATTGTCAAGGCTGCTCGAAATCTTGTTGACAGACGAGAGGTTTTTATATTAAGTTTTTTAACAAGATGAATAGAATTTCTTAGGAGTCCGAATGGAAATTGCCCGCGAAAACATTCCCGTCAATATCGAAGATGAGATGAAAAAGTCCTATATGGACTACGCCATGAGCGTCATCATCGGCCGAGCCCTCCCGGATGTGAGAGATGGCCTTAAACCTGTTCACCGGCGCATCCTTTATGCCATGAACGAGTTAAATAATGATTGGGATAAGCCTTATAAGAAATCAGCGAGGATCGTAGGCGATGTCATCGGTAAATACCATCCCCACGGCGACATGGCCATTTACGATGCCACCGTCAGAATGGCCCAGGATTTCTCCCTTCGTTATCCTTTGATCGATGGCCAGGGAAACTTCGGTTCGATCGACGACGACCCTCCAGCAGCCATGCGATACACAGAGATCCGCATGGCTAAGCTTGCGGCCGAATTGTTGGCGGACATCGATAAAGAAACGGTAGACTTTGTCCCGAATTATGATGACTCCCTTCTCGAACCTTCTCTGCTTCCATCCAAATTTCCAAATCTCATCGTCAACGGATCTTCTGGGATCGCGGTAGGGATGGCCACCAATATCCCCCCTCATAATCTGGTGGAGACCATTACTGCCCTTATTGCCATGATCGACACTCCTGAGATCTCGATCGAGGAATTGATGGCCCATCTTCCAGGACCTGACTTTCCTACGGGTGGATTCATTTATGGCAAAGAGGGAATCCGGCAGGCTTATGAAACGGGGAAGGGCGTGATCCAGCTGCGAGCCAGGGCGATCGTCGAGAGGGATCGAAAAGGGGAGCGAGAAAGTATCGTCATCACAGAGCTTCCCTACCAGACAAATAAGAAAAAACTGGTCGAAAGGATCGCTGAACTAATACAAGAAAAAGTGATCGAGGGGGTCTCCACTATCCGGGACGAGTCGGATCGCGAGGGGATGAGGGTAGTGATTGAATTGAAGCGCAACGAGGTGGCCGAAGTCATCCTCAATCAGCTTTTTAAGCATACCCAAATGCAAACCTCGTTTGGGATCATCCTCCTGGCCATTCACCAGAATCAGCCGAAGCTTCTCCCCCTGAAGGAGATGCTCCATCTCTTCGTTCAACATCGTCAGGAGGTGGTCACTCGAAGATCCCGGTATGAACTAAAAAAGGCAGAGGCAAGAGCCCATATCCTTGAAGGGCTGAAAAAGGCCATCGACCAGATCGATGCTATCATCGCCGCCATTAAAGCATCCAAAACCCCCAAAGAGGCAAGGGATCGCTTGGTCGAGCGATTCGCCCTGTCGGAAGAACAGGCTCAAGCGATCCTGGAGATGCGGCTCCAGCGCCTCACCAACCTTGAGCAACGGAAAATTGTCGAAGAATATGAGGAGACCATCAAGTTGATCAACCGATTGAAAGCGATCCTTTCCAGCGAACGACTGATTCTCAATCTGATCAAAGAGGAACTTACTTCCATCCGAGATGCTTACGGAGACGAGAGGCATACTGAAATTGTGGAGACCGCCCCAGAGATTAGGGTCGAAGACCTCATCGCCGAAGAAGATATGGTCGTGACCATCACCCACACGGGGTACATTAAGAGAAACGCCATCAGCCTCTACCGAAGCCAACACCGTGGAGGAAAGGGGAAGGTGGGGATCAACGTCAAGGAGGAGGATTTTGTAGAGGATCTCTTCATCGCCTCCACCCATGATTATATCCTGTTCTTCACCGATGCGGGAAAGATCCATTGGATGAAAGTTCATGAATTACCCCAGGCCGGCCGCCTCACTCGGGGTAAAGCCATTGTCAATCTTCTCAATCTTAGCTCCAATGAGAAGGTAACGACGATTCTTCCCCTCAAAGAGTTCGCCAAAGGGAAGTTCATTACCTTTATGACCAAGAGAGGGGTTATCAAAAAGACGGCTCTCGAAGCTTACAGCAACCCCCGGGCTGGCGGGATCATCGCCATTAATCTCGATGAAGGGGATGAACTCATCTCGACAAAGCTGACCGATGACAAACAACATCTGTTCATCGGGACAAAATTGGGAAAGGCGATTCATTTTCCTGAAACTCAGATCAGAGAGATCGGGCGTGCCGCCCGTGGAATCAGAGGGATCAAGATTTCAAAAGAAGACGAGGTCGTGGGGATGGAGGTGGTCACCCCTCAAACGCAGATCTTGACGGTCACACAGCATGGTTATGGAAAACGAACTCAGGCTTCTGAATATCGGATTCAGAACAAGGGAGGATCCGGTATCTTTACGGTGAAGAGGACTCAAAAGACAGGAGATGTCGTATCCATCAAAACGGTAGCGGATGAAGACGAATTGATGCTGATTTCCAACAAGGGGAAAATTATACGTTTAAGAGCGGTGGATATCCCCATTCAAGGAAGAAGTACCCAAGGGGTAAGGCTGATCACGCTCGAAGAAGGAGAACGGGTGGTCGCAGTAGGGAGGTTGGCAGAGAAGGAATGAAGCCGATCTAAAAAAATACCCTAAAAAAATACTTGTATTTTTTGAAAATATAGTGTTATTATGAATTCCGGATTTGTTAATAATCTAATCCCCAAATTTTTCCCCTCTTTGGTTTTTAATTTCATTTATCCACAGTTGTGGAAACATTGTGAAAAGAGATTTGTAACTAATTGAAAATGAAAATGTTTTCTTTTTGGGGTCGATCCAGCCCATTTCATCGATTACCTTCATCCAACGCCCCAAGTCATCAAGGTCCAGTTCATGGAAGATTTATGGTCTAAGGTGACCGATTCATTAAAGGAAAGGGTCGGTCAACAGAATTTCGACATCTGGATCAAACCGATCCACTTTCTCTCCATGGAGGGAGAAAACGTGGAATTGGAGGTCCCGAACCGCTTCTTCAAAGAGTGGATCAACGAACACTATTCCTCTCATATTCGAGATTCGCTTTCCTTTTTGACTCAAAAGCCCTGCCATCTCCAATTTCGAATCAGAAATGAAAAAATAAACGGAAGAGATTTCATTCCCCCTCCTGTTCAAAGTCAGGAGACAAAGGCTCCCCATACTTTCCGGCCCATTTTCAATCCAAAATATACGTTTGATGACTTTGTGGTGGGGGCGAGCAATCAATTCGCTAATGCGGCTTGCTTGGCGGTTGCCAACTTACCGGCAAAGAACTATAACCCCCTCTTTATTTACGGAGGGGTAGGTTTGGGAAAGACCCATCTGCTTCATGCTATCGGAAACCATATCATTCAACTTCATGTTCTGCCAGATGTGAAGAAGATCTGCTATCTCTCCTCTGAAGAGTTCACCAATGAACTGATCAATTCACTCCGATATGAGAAGATGGATGAGTTCCGAAATAAATTTAGAAGGATGGACATCTTGCTCATTGACGACATTCAATTCATCTCCGGGAAAGAGAGAACTCAAGCCGAATTCTTCCATACCTTCAACTCCCTCTATGAGGCACGGAAACAAATTGTCGTCACGAGCGATAAGTTTCCAAAGGATATCCCTAATTTTGAAGAACGACTTCGATCGCGTTTTGAATGGGGTCTCATTGCCGATATTCAACCTCCTGATATTGAAACGAAAGTTGCCATTTTGAAAAAGAAGGCGGAAATTGAAAACATTTCCCTTCCCAACGATGTCGCTTTCTTTCTGGCATCGCAAATTGATTCCAATGTCAGAGTCTTGGAGGGATCTCTCATTCGAATCGGTGCGTTTGCTTCCCTTACCAAGACACCTGTCGACATCCAATTGGCTAAAGAAGTCTTAAAAAATATTATTAAACCGAAGGAACAGTTGATTTCGATCGACGTCATTCAAAAAGTGATCTCCAACTTTTTTAATATGAAGATTTCAGATTTGAAGGTGAAACGAAAAAATAAGGGTTACGTCCTTCCCCGGCAGATTGCGATGTACCTCTGTCGAAAATTAACAAGTGCCTCCCTAATAGAAATTGGAGAAAAATTTGGAGGAAAGGATCATTCCACCGTTCTTCACTCCATAAAAAAGGTCGAAGAAAAAGTGCAAAAGGAGACTTCTTTTAAAGAAATGATAGAGAATCTGGAGGGGCAAATTAAATCATAAATGATGTTGATAAATTGTGAATGGATGATGAGAAGAGAAAGGATTGGGAATCCGCTTACCAAAAAGGAAAAATTTCCCCAGTCTCTTATGATGAAATTCAACATTAATATTCCTTTTCTTTTTTTAGGGTTAGGATATCTTTCTTCATTTTCACAGGGATAGACGGTGATGACGGTAGAATAGAATATAGAAATATTATTATTTATTAGGAGGGCAAAGAGATGACTTTTGACATTCATAAAAGGGAACTTTTAAAAGGACTCAGCTTAATGCAAAGCGTTGCAGGAAGGAAGACTACCCTTCCCATTCTTTCCCATATTCTCATGGAATGGGAAAAAGATTCCCTCTATCTTACTGGGACGGATTTAGAAACGGGAATACGGGAAGAATTATTGGCTACAAGCCAGCAGAGCGGAAAGGCCTCCGTTTCAGCAAAAAAATTATATGAAATTGTAAGGGAGTTACCCGAGGAGACCATCCATATAGAGAAGAAGGAAAATAATTGGATCACTCTTCAATGTGGAAAATCCCTTTTTAATCTTGTCGGGTTAGATCCAGATGAATTCCCGTCCCTTCCCACCTATCAAGATGAACACTTTTCAAAAGTTTCGACTCACGTCATCAAGGAGATGATTGACAAGACCGCTTTTGCCGCCTCCAATGAGGAATCTCGATATCACCTTAACGGAATTCTCTTCTTACAGAAGAAACAGGGATCTGCAGTATCGAACACTGAGCAAGGAGGAAAGGAGATGTTGAGAATGGTCGCAACAGATGGCCATCGTCTCTCCCTCATCGATCGAGAAGGCCAAACCATCCGAGGCATTGAAAAGGGGATTATCATTCCTAAAAAAGGAGTCTTGGAAATGAAAAAAATAATAGGGGATAAAGATGAAGGGGAGACAATGGACATCTACTTTGATCAAACCCATGGTTTTTTTAGGTTCGAAAAATCCCTCATGGTCATCCGGCTGATCGACGGTGAGTTTCCAGAGTATGAACAGGTGATTCCGAAGGGAAACGACAAAAAATTGGTGATGGAAAAAGAGAGGATGTATGGATGTTTGAGAAGAGTTTCGACCATGGCCAGCGAGAGGGTGGAGGGGATAAAATTTTTGCTCAAGAAAAATACAGTGGAGATTTCCTCCTATCATCAAGATTTTGGAGATGCAAAGGAAGAGGTAGAGGTGGTCTATGAAGGTCCTCCTATTGAGATTGGGTTTAATGCGAGATATTTGATCGAGGCGCTGAGTGTCATCGACACGGACGAGGTCATTATGGAATTGAAGGATGAAGGAAGCCCTGGAATCATTAAACCCTCAACTTCAAAAGAGCCCTCGCATCAACTCTGCATCATCATGCCGATGAGGATTTAAGAATTCAGCCTGAAGATGAAACCTGTCCGATTCTTGTCCATGTCTGCCTGGGGCGGGACGGGGGGCCAGAGTGGATCATAAAGGAGAAGTGATGAAGGAAAGTGTGGAACAATATACGGCGGAACAGATCAAGGTCTTGGAGGGACTCTCTGCTGTTCGGAAAAGGCCTGCGATGTATATTGGAAATACAGGGACAGAAGGTCTTCACCATTTAGTTCATGAGCTGGTGGATAACAGCATTGATGAGGCCCTCGCCGGATATTGTCATCGAATTGAAGTCATCATTCACATCGATAATAGTGTGACCGTAAGGGATGATGGCCGTGGCATTCCTGTCGATATGCATGAGAAAGAGAATCGTCCCGCCGTGGAAGTGGTGATGACCAAACTCCACTCCGGAGGCAAATTCGATAATCGTAGCTATAAGATCTCTGGAGGTCTGCACGGCGTGGGTCTTTCGGTGGTCAATGCCCTCTCCGAGTTTATAGACTTGGAGATACGGAGGGATGGGAAGGTCTATCATCAGATTTATGAACGAGGGGAGGCCAAGACGAAACTGGAGGTCACGGGAAAAACCAAAAATACGGGGACCCAGATTCGGTTCAAACCGGACAGTGAAATCTTTGAAACGGTCTCTTTCAGTTTCGATATCCTCTCCCAACGTCTGAGAGAATTGGCTTTCCTCAACAAAGGGCTATCGATCAACATCGGGGATGAACGGTCGGAAAAACGACATGAGTTCTTTTACAAAGGGGGGATACTCTCCTTCATTGAATATTTGAATAAGAATAAGAATTGTATCCATCCGAAGCCCATTTACATCCAAGGGATAAAAAACGAGATCGATGTAGAGATTGCCTTCCAGTATAATGACGGATATGCCGAAAGTCTCTTCTCCTTCGCCAATAACATCAATACTCACGAAGGGGGAACCCACCTCGTCGGATTCAAAACCGCCCTCACCCGTACGATCAATCAGTATGCGACCAACGCCAATCTCATGAAAGGTGTCAAGGAGAATCTCACAGGAGAAGACATCCGCGAGGGCTTAGTAGGCGTCATCAGCGTCAAGATACCAGAGCCTCAATTTGAGGGCCAGACCAAGACGAAACTGGGAAACAGCGAGGTGAAGGGATTGGTGGAAGCCCTCATCAATGAAAAACTGGGAAGTTACTTTGAGGAAAACCCTGCTGTTGCCAGAAAGATCATCTCCAGGGTGATCGATGCCGCCAGGGCTAGGGAAGCGGCTCGGAAGGCACGAGAGCTGAGCCGCCGCAAGGGAGCCCTGGAAGGTGATTCCCTGCCGGGAAAATTGGCTGATTGCCAAGAAAGGGATCCCCAGTTAAGTGAGATCTTCATCGTGGAAGGTGATTCTGCAGGAGGGTCTGCGAAACAAGGTCGGGACCGATCCTTTCAAGCGATCCTTCCCATCAAAGGCAAGATCCTCAACGTGGAGAAGGCTCGCTTCGATAAGATGTTGGCCAATGAAGAGATACGTATCCTCATCTCCGCTCTGGGCGCAGGGATTGGGAAAGAGGACTATGACATTCATCGACTTCGGTACCACCGCATCATTATCATGACCGACGCCGATGTGGACGGCTCCCATATCCGAACCCTCCTCCTCACCTTTTTCTACCGCCATATGCCGGAGGTCATTGAGAGGGGACATCTCTATATCGCCCAGCCGCCCCTCTTCAAGGTGGCGGAGGGAAAGAATGAGGTCTATATTAAAAACGAACAAGCTTTCAATCAATATTTGATGGACCGGGCCATTGGCAAAAGCGAAGTGACGGTCGAGCGAACCGGGAAGAAATTGGCGGATAAGAGATTAGGTCTCCTCTTGGAAAAGATATATGTTTATCATGATCTCGTTCAGCGGATCCAAAACAAGCGGTATCCTCGATCCTTGCTCAGCTTCCTCCTCGAAAAGGGAATCCGAACGAAGTCGACCTTCGAGGATAAGGGGAAAATTGCTGATCTCCAGAAACAACTGAGAAAGAGCGGGTTTGAGGTTTTCGATCTGAATTGGGACGAGGAGCACAACCTCTACGGGTTTGAGGTTCAAGAGTCGAACGGAAAGGATGTGCGGAGCAAGGTTCATTGGGATCTCGTCGCCTCCGTTGAATATCGCCATCTCTTCCAGATTTATCAAGAGATTCAAGGGATGGCACCTCCCCCGTACATCCTGGTGGAGAAAGGAGGGAAGGTGACGATCGATCAGGAGGAGGGGCTGCTTCAATCTCTGAACCAGTTGGGAAGGGAAGGGCTTGCGATCCAAAGATATAAAGGCTTGGGAGAGATGAACCCGGAGCAACTCTGGGAGACGACGATGAATCCAGAGACCCGGACTCTCCTCAAGGTGAAGGTGGAAGATGCCATCGAGGCCGACGAAATTTTCAGCATCTTAATGGGCGATGAGGTGGAGCAAAGGCGACACTTCATCGAAGAGAATGCCCTCTTTGTGCAGCGCCTCGATATTTAATATCAAAAAAATTCCAAATGCCAGAATCCCTGCCTACCGCAGGCAGGCAAGTGTCAATTCAATGTCAAAGCCCAAAATCTAAAACATTTATGGAATTTAAGTTTTGGATTTAATTTGCAATTTGAACTTTGTCATTTGGCATTTACGGTAAAGTGAATGCTCACCGTCGGACTGACAGGGGGGGTGGCGAGCGGAAAGACAGCGGTCTCTCAAATATTGAAAGAGGAGGGCGCTTACGTCATCGACGCAGACCAGGTCTCGAGGGAACTGGTCCAGCCCCATACATCCACGTGGAATGAGTTGATCAGAGTATTTGGCGAGGACATCGTTCAAAAAGACGGGTCCATTGATCGAAAAAAATTGGCCGCCAGGGTCTTTTCTGACACCCAGCAGAGGAAACTCCTGAACCAAATTCTCCACCCTCGGATCAGGGAGGAAATGGAGCGAAGAACGAGGGAGATAGGCCAAAAGGACCCTGAAGCGATCGTCGTCATCGATGCCGCCCTGCTTGTTGAACTCGGAGATCATCGAGAGATGGACAAGGTCATCGTCGTCACTTCGACCGAGAAGCAGCAGATCGAAAGGCTAAAAGACCGGGATGGAGTGGACCAAGAGGATGCCCGCAAAATACTTTCCTCCCAGATGCCTCCCGAGGAGAAATTGAAGGTGGCAGACTTCGTCATTCGAAATGAAGGCTCCTTGGAGGAGATGAGGAGGAGAGCGAAGGAGATTTTTCAAGAGCTAAAGAGGATCGCCGTTCAAAAAAAAGACCGGCCGGAATCGCAAAGACCTTCCAAGTGATTTCTAAGGTTCGAGAAATTTATCTTCGAGTTCAATATTCGAAAGATTGAGGAGGATAAGGAGAGGGTTATGAACATCAAGGATTTGAAAAAGAAGAAGATTAATGAGTTGAACAAGATCGCAAAGGATCTCAATGTCGAAGGGGCCAGCGGGATGAGGAAGCAGGAGTTGATCTTCGCCATTCTTCAGGCACAGACGGAGAAAAACGGGCTGATTTTTGGAGAAGGGGTCCTGGAAATCTTGCCCGATGGGTTTGGGTTTCTGAGGGCTCCTGATTACAATTATCTGCCCGGGCCCGATGACATTTACATCTCCCCGTCACAGATCCGGCGGTTTAACCTTCGAACCGGGGACACGGTATCGGGTCAGATTCGACCGCCGAAGGACACAGAGAGATACTTTGCTATGCTGAAAGTCGAGCTCGTCAATTATGAAGATCCGGAGATCGCCCGAGATAAAATCCTTTTCGACAACCTGACCCCACTTTATCCTCAGGAAAAAATCCAAATGGAGGTTGACGGCCAACGGGATAACTACTCCGCCCGGGTGATGGAGCTGCTCACACCCATCGGAAAAGGGCAACGGGGTCTCATTGTCGCTGCTCCAAGGACGGGTAAGACGATGCTCCTCCAGACGATTGCCCATAGTATCGCTGCCAATCACAAAGAGATCGCCCTGATTGTGCTCCTCATCGATGAGCGGCCCGAGGAGGTGACCGATATGGAACGTTCCGTCGATGGAGAAGTCATCAGTTCCACGTTCGATGAGCCGGCCCAGCGACATGTCCAGGTAGCGGAGATGGTGATCGAGAAGGCGAAGCGATTGGTGGAACATCAGAAGGATGTGGTCATTCTTCTGGATAGCATCACTCGTCTTGCGAGGGCCTATAATACGGTCGTCCCACCCAGCGGGAAGGTCCTCTCGGGAGGGATCGATGCGAATGCCCTCCAACGGCCGAAGCGTTTTTTTGGTGCTGCAAGAAACATTGAAGAGGGTGGAAGCCTCACCATTATCGCCACGGCCCTCATCGATACAGGGAGCCGGATGGACGAGGTGATCTTTGAAGAGTTTAAAGGGACTGGAAATATGGAAATACACTTAGACCGACGCTTGCTGGACCGGAGGGTTTTTCCCACCATTGATATTCAACGCTCTGGCACCCGAAAAGAAGAGCTGCTCTTGGATCACAACGATCTGAACCGTATCTGGCTCCTCAGAAAGGTCCTTCAACCGATGAACACGGTGGAAAGCGTGGAATTTCTTTTGGAGAAGATGCATGCCACGAAGAACAATCGAGACTTCCTCGATTCCATGAATCAATAATCCCCTCTTACCCCCCTTTGCGGAAGGGGGGAATAGGGGGATTGGAAAGGAGTTTTTTGATAAAAGGAGTTGAAAAATTCTGGGAAATCGGTAAAATAGAAGTTGGAGGCCCTGGAGATGAAAAAAGAGATTCACCCCAAATTTTTTGATACCGTCATTACCTGTGCTTGCGGAGCGACCTTCGAGACGAAGAGCACACAGAAGGAGATCCGTGTAGAAATCTGTTCAAATTGCCATCCCTTCTTCACCGGGAAGCAGAAATTCTTGGATACTGCTGGAAGGATAGAACGGTTTAAGAGAAAATATGGCAAGAAGATTGATCAGAAGAATTGACACCCGCTCACTCACCCATCGTCTCCCTTTTCGGTCGATATCCCTTGGTCTATTACCTTGGGATATGGCAAAGGGTTCCTGGTCTATTTTGGCCATCCTCATTAGCCTCCTTCTAAAAGCAGGTAGTCAGCATTAGTTCATTTGGAGGGTTCTCATGTTTTTTTGGAGAAGAGGTCCCGATGAGGGATATTCTCTACCTGATCATATTGTTTGTCCAAAGAAGGGGAGACCCATTCGAGTCGGCGGTCAGGCCGTCATCGAAGGGGTGATGATGAGGTCCCCCAATTCGATGGCCGTTGCGGTTCGGAAGCCAAATGGCGAAATCGTGGTGAAACAGGAAGGATTGAAATTCTTTTCTGAAAGGCATCTCTTACTGAAATTCCCATTGGTCAGAGGGGTCATTACCTTGCTCTCAGCCCTCGTCTTAGGGATCCGGGCTCTCAACTTCTCCGCCAGTCAGGCCCTCTCTGAGGAGGAGAAGGACCCGAGCCCTTGGACCATGGGCCTCACCTTTACGATTGCCCTTTGCTTCGGGATCTTCCTCTTCTTCCTCATCCCTCTCTTTTTGACAAAGTGGATGCGGTTTGCCATTCCCATGCTCTCCGAAAGCGGACTTCTCTTCAACCTGGTCGACGGCACGATCAGATTAGTGATCTTTCTCGCTTACCTCTGGGGGATCTCCTTTTTCAAAGAGATCCGCCGTGTTTTTGAATATCACGGGGCAGAGCATAAGTCGATCTTTGCCTTCGAGTCCGGTGAGGAACTGATGATCGATCGAGTAAAGGGCTTCAGTTACCTCCATCCCAGGTGTGGAACGAGCTTCCTGCTCATCGTCATGGTGGTGAGCATCTTGGTCTTTGCCCTCATCCCCCATCATCTTCCATTTGGATATAAGGTCGCTTCCCGGGTGGTCTTCATCCCTCTCATCGCAGGACTTTCTTATGAGATCATCCGATTCGCGGACGGAAAGCGGGAGAGCCGAGGGATTCAGTATTTCATCAAACCCGGGCTTTGGCTGCAACGGCTGACCGCCCGCGAGCCGTCGGAGGCCCAGATCGAAGTGGCTCTGCGTGCTCTCCAGGCTGTTTTGGAATTGGAGCGTCGACGATGAAGATGTTTGAAAAATTGGAAGAAGTGGAACGCCGCTACGAAACGCTTTATCACCTCTTAGGCCAACCGGATGTCCTTAACAGGCAGGATGAGCTTCAGAAGGTTGCCAAGGAATATGCAGAATTGGGGAAGGTGGTTGACCTTTATCGGAAGTTGAAGAAGGTGGAAGAAGAGATCGAGGCAAACCGAATGCTCCTCGCCGGCGATGAAGATGAAGAGATGAAAGGTTTGGCCAAGGACGAACTTAATCTGCTGCTCGGGGAGAAGGAGAAGTGGGAGGAGGATCTGAGGACGGCGCTACTCCCGAAAGACCCCAACGATGATAAGAATATCTTGCTGGAGATCCGGGCTGGGACGGGAGGAGAGGAGGCAGGACTTTTTGCGGCCGATCTCTTCCGAATGTATGGCAAGGTTGCGGAAAAGCATGGTTGGCGAATGGAGGTACTGAGCCGCCACTACACCGGTGTCGGTGGCTTCAAGGAGATCATTGCCCTGATCGAAGGGAAAAGGGTTTACAGTCGACTGAAGTTTGAGAGCGGTGTCCACCGTGTTCAGAGGGTTCCCGCTACAGAGTCCCAGGGCCGCATCCATACGTCCACGGTCACCGTGGCGATCCTTCCGGAGGCTGAAGAGGTGGAGGTCCAGATTGATCCGAATGACATCCGGGTCGATATCTTCCGATCTTCGGGGCCGGGTGGCCAGAGTGTGAACACGACGGACTCTGCTGTGCGGATCACCCATCTCCCTACAGGGATGGTCGTCTCCTGTCAGGATGAAAAATCCCAACACAAAAATAAGACAAAGGCACTTAAGATCCTTCGGGCGAGGTTGCTGGATAAGGCTCGGCAAGAGAAACAGATGGAGATTTCGGAAAAGAGAAGGACCCAAGTGGGAACCGGAGAGCGAAGCGAGCGCATCCGTACCTACAACTTCCCCCAAGGCAGAGTGACCGACCACCGGATCGGGTTGACCCTCTACCGTCTGGACGAAGTCCTCGAGGGGGAGCTGGATGAGATCATCGATGGATTGACGGCCCATTATCAAGCAGAAGCACTCAAAGGTGAGTGGGAAAACACGAATGTCAAATTACAAAGTTCAAATGCCAAATAAAATAAGGGCAAAGTCAAAGCCAAGATTTCAAAAGATCCCGAGAGGCGGTATTTTGAAATTGTGGAATTTGGATTTCATTTGTCATTTGAAATTTGACATGATGGTTTGGAGATGACGGTCTTTGAACTTCTCAATTGGTCAACGAACTGTTTAAAGGACCATCGTATTGAAAATCCCCGGCTGAACGCAGAACTCCTTCTGGCCCGTTCTCTGAACCTCGGCAGGGAAAAGCTCTATATTCACTTCAATGACGAATTCAAGGAGGAGGAGAGGGAGACGATGGAGGGGTTGATCGAAAGAAGGATTTCTGGTGAGCCCCTTCAGTACATTTTGGGCCATCAAGAGTTTTGGTCGATCGATTTCAAAGTGGATCCTCGTGTCCTCATCCCGAGACCGGAGACAGAACTTTTGGTTGAACAGGCCCTCCTTATCCTGTCCGACAATCCTTCAAAGAGAACTCCGTATGCTTTAGAGATAGGAACAGGAAGCGGCGCTGTGGCCATCTCCCTGGCGAAGGAGGTGAGGAATCTCTTTCTGGTGGCCACTGACATCTCCAGAGATGCCCTCTTATTAGCAAAAGAGAATGCTACGTCTGCAGGCGTTCTCCATCAAGTCAAGTTTGTAAATGGCGATCTCTTTGAGCCATTCCGCCCTTTTGGAGAGAGAGAACCTTTTGACCTCATCCTTTCTAACCCTCCTTACATCACCTTTTCTGAGATCGATGGACTACCGAAGGAGGTAAAGGACTATGAACCTGTCATCGCTTTAAATGGAGGGGAGGACGGGTTGGACTTTTACCGGAGAATCGTCTCACAGGCTCCTTTTTATCTTCGAAGGGGAGGATGGCTCCTATTGGAAGTGGGACAGGGTCAAGGAGAAAGGGTTTTGAAGATGATGGAGCAAGAAGGATATTTCTTGATGTCCGAAATGATCCAGGATCTTTCAAGTACTGAAAGAGTAGTCAAGGCCCAAAAAAACGAGAGGCAGAATTCGAAACATGAAGCGATTACGTAAAGCGTTAGGTGTAAAATATGATTGCTTTACGCCTCACACCTGACGATTAGGCGTTTCGAGTTTCGATCTTAAGATTTCGGATTAAAGGTTTTGAGATGGATAAGATCGTCATCCGAGGAGGGGAAAGACTGATCGGAGAGGTGGTGGTGAGTGGTTCAAAGAATGCCACTCTTCCGATCTTTGCGGCCAGTCTCCTTACCCACGGAGCCAACCTCTTCAGGAATGTCCCCAAATTGAGGGATGTGCGGACCATTGTCAAGGTTCTTAAAAATCTGGGGGTTAAAGTATGGGAGGAGGAAGAGATTTATCGCGTCGATGCCACAGAAGTCTCAAACGATGAGGCGCCTTATGATTTGGTAAAGACCATGAGGGCATCCATTCTCGTTTTGGGCCCCCTCATCGTTCGAATGAAAAAGGCAGCAGTCTCCCTTCCTGGAGGATGTGCGATCGGCGCCCGGCCGATCAACCTACATCTCATGGGACTTGAGGCCATGGGAGCGAAGATTGAACTCCGTCGTGGCTATATCGAGGCCAAGGCAGATGGATTGCGAGGGGCTGAGATCTCCTTTGACAATCCAACCGTGACCGGAACGGAGAATCTGATGATGGCCGGAGCAATCGCCAAGGGGAAGACCACTCTGCGAAATGCAGCCATGGAACCAGAGGTGGTTGAATTAGCCAATGTATTGAATAAAATGGGAGCAAAGATTAATGGTGCAGGAACCAGTTTGATTGAGATTGAAGGAGTGGAATCACTTGAAGCGGTCGAGCACGCAATCATCCCGGATCGGATCGAAGCAGGGACACTGATGGTGGCTGCTGGACTGACGCGTGGGAACATAAAGATCCTTAACTGTCCGCTTCACCATATGGAGACGGTTGTCCATAAACTGAGAGAGTCAGGGATGGAGATCGATTTAGAGGGATCCGGCGTGAGGGCGGTTGGAAACCGGAGGATCCGGAGCGTGGATGTGAAGACACAACCCTATCCAGGATTCCCAACAGACATGCAGGCCCAGTTCATGGTTCTGATGTCTTTGGCCAGAGGTCTGAGCGTCATTTCTGAAACGATCTTCGAAAACCGGTTTATTCATGTGAGCGAACTGAGAAGAATGGGGGCCGATATCCGGATCCAAAAAGATTCTGCGATCATCCAGGGAGTGGAGAACCTGAGTGGAGCAGAGGTGATGGCAACCGATTTGAGGGCCAGTGCCTCACTCATCCTGGCGGGGTTGGCTGCAGAGGGCGTGACAGAGGTCTCCAGAGTCTATCACTTAGATCGGGGGTATGAAGGGCTGGATAAAAAATTGGCCAAACTCGGAGCGGATATCAAAAGGGTGAAAGAGGAGGGAGATTGAGGCTTTTCGAAGCGGGAGAGAGGGGATTTAAGGAATATCTCTCGAAGGTGGAACAGAGGGTCGCTCAGGACGGCCTTCGTATCGAAAGGGAGGTCCGTTCTATTTTAAAGGATGTTAGGCAAAGAGGAGACAAAGCCCTCGTCCATTACGCTCAGGTCTTCGACGGCGTGCGATTATCGATCCGCCAACTCCAGGTGAAAAGAAGGGAGATAGAGCAGGCTTACAGAAAGGTTCCTCAGGACTTTTTGGGAACATTGGAGAAGGCAGCTCGCCGTATCCGGAGATTCCATCGACTTCTGAGCAACAGTTCGATTGCATCAGTTGAGGAAGAAGAGAGGGGCATTTGGCTCGGACAGGTGATCAGGCCATTGGAGAGAATTGGGATCTATGTCCCCGGTGGAAAGGCCTCTTATCCTTCAACGGTGCTCATGGCTGCGATCCCTGCAAAGGTGGCGGGGGTCCAGGAGATCCTCATGACGACCCCACCTCACAAAGAGGGGATTCATCCTGCTGTTCTGGTGGCAGCGGACCTGGCCGGGGTTGATCACATCTATCGTGTAGGAGGAGCTCAAGCGATCGCAGCACTCGCCTATGGAACGAAATCGATCCCCAAGGTGGATAAGATCGTTGGACCAGGAAATCGTTATGTGGCTACGGCCAAACGACTGGTCTATGGAGCCGTGGATGTGGATATGGTGGCTGGACCGAGCGAAATTGTGATCGTCTCCGACGAGAAGACGCCACCTTCCTTTGTGGCTGCTGACCTGATCTCACAGGCCGAACATGATGAGATGGCCTTGGCCATCCTGATCACCACCTCTGAAGGATTCGGAAGCGAGGTAAGAAAGGAGCTGAAGAGGCAGCTCTCCTCTCTAAAACGAGGTGAGATCGCACACGCCAGCCTTGATCGAAGAGGTGCCATTCTGGTCGTCAAAGATCTTGACCAGGCGATGGAGTTGGTAAACCGGATTGCGCCGGAGCATTTGGAACTTGCTGTACAGAATCCATTACCGTTGATAAAGGATGTGAAACATGCGGGCGCCGTCTTTCTCGGTCCCCATACTCCTGAGGCCATCGGAGATTATCTGGCCGGGCCCAACCATATCCTACCGACGGCGGGCACAGCCCGATTCTCGTCGCCTTTGGCCGTGGAGGATTTTATCAAGAGGACAAACCTGATGAGTTTTACGCGGGAGGCCTTGAGGCGTTTTGGGAGCGATGTGAAGAGATTTGCGGAGTTGGAAGGATTGGAAGGACACTATCGGGCGGTTCAGATGAGGATTAGAAATCTTGAGAGATGATGAGAATAATCCCCCTCTCCCCCCTTTAGGAAAGGGGGGCTGGGGGGATTTGAAAATGGTTTCCAATGCGAGGAGAAAGCATGAAGAGGCATCGGAAGGCAGAGGTGAACCGAAAGACAAAGGAGACAGAGGTTTTTTTAAAACTCGATCTCGATGGGTCCGGAAGACATTCGATCCATACCAGCCTCCCGTTCTTCGACCATATGCTCAGTCTGCTGGCCTACCACGGCAGGATCGACCTCTCCCTCCGGGCAGAAGGCGATATCAGTGTGGACGCTCACCACACGGTTGAGGATGTGGGAATCTGTCTTGGAGATGGGATTAGAAAGGCCATGGGAGAAGCGAAAGGGGTCGAGAGGTACGGAATGGCCATCACCCCGATGGATGAGACATTGGTCTCCGTAGCCATGGACCTTTCGATGAGGCCCTTTTTGGTCTTTCACATGAAGCTGAGGAGGTCAAAGATCGGGACCTTTGACCTCGAACTGGTGGAGGAATTCTTCAGGGCTCTCTGCAACCACGCGGGGATGACCCTCCACATCAATCTCCTTTACGGAAGAAACAGCCATCATATGGTGGAGGCCGTGTTTAAAGGTGTAGGAAGGGCCCTGAGGGAAGCCGTCTCTTTTGATGAACGGGCCTCCCAAATCCCATCGACCAAAGGGATCCTTTAATGCGGAATGTGGAATTCGGATTGCGGAGTTTTTCAGTGAGGATTTTGGACTTTCATTCCGCATTCCGCACTCCGAAATCCGAACTTGGAAGCGAAGCAGGATGAAACCAAAGATTGTTATCATTGACTATGGGATGGGAAACCTTCGAAATGTTCAGAAGGGTTTTGAGAGGATCGGCCTCGAAGCTAAATTGACCCGGAACAAAAAGGAGATTGAGAAAGCTTCCGGGGTTGTCCTGCCAGGTGTGGGTGCCTTCAAGGATTGTATGGAGAATTTGAAAAAGTATGGGCTGATTGAACCCTTGCTCAAATCGATCCAAAAAGGGAAACCCTATTTAGGCATCTGTCTTGGCCTTCAAATCCTTTTTTCAGAAAGTGAGGAATTTGGGTCTCATCAAGGTTTGGGCCTGATCAAAGGAAAGGTGGTAAAATTCAGACCTGATCCAGAGCATAAGGTCCCCCATATGGGTTGGAATACGGTTGAGAAGGAGAAAGAGGTCCCTTTACTTCAGGGGATAGAAAATGGTGACTTCTTCTATTTTGTGCACTCCTACTATGTCCTTCCAAAGGAGACAGAGTGGATTTCGACTTTCACCACATATGGGGAGCCTTTCGTCTCGAGCATTTGGAAGGGGAACCTTTTTGCGACGCAATTCCATCCAGAGAAAAGTCAGCAAAAGGGATTGAGGATATTGGAGAACTTCGTAAAATCCATTTAACCCTATATTCCCCTCCCCCTTGACGGGGGAGGGTGAGGATGGGGGTGAAATGCACTTTCCCCCTCACCCTATCCCTCTCCCACCAGGGGAGAGGGGAGACCTCCGGGTAGTTTAACGAATTAATGTACACAGATGACGGCATTTAGAAGGAGCATTCGATGAACGAAGTCAAAGTGGGAGAGATCCGGATCGGAAAGGGAAACCCGTTGGTGCTGATCGCAGGCCCCTGTGTTTTAGAAGGGGAAGAGATCGCCATGGAGATCGCAAAGCAGTTGAAGGAACTCTGTGGAGAACTGAAGATTCCCTTGATCTTCAAGGCCTCCTATGAAAAAGATAATCGGGGTTCTGAAAAATCTTACAAAGGGCCGGGACTCGAAGAAGGCTTGAGGATCCTTGGCAAGGTGAAAGAGAGGTTGGGGATTCCTGTCCTCTCCGATGTGCACCGGATGGAGGATGTGGATCAGGCCAAGGAGGTTCTGGATATCATTCAAATCCCAGCCTTTCTCTGTCAACAGACGAGCCTTCTTCTCAAAGTTGGAGAGGCGGGGAGAGCGGTCAATATTAAGAAGGGGCAGTTTGTCGCTCCGGAAAACATGGCAGGGGCGGTCAAGAAGATTCACAGCACTGGGAATCGTCGGGTTCTTCTGACCGAACGAGGGACCTGTTTCGGGTATAACAAGCTGGTCTCTGACTTCTGCTCCATTCCCATCCTGCAGGAGATCGGCTGTCCAGTGATCTTCGATGCCACCCATGTCGTCAGAAATTACGGTATTCCGAGTGAAGATCCGAGAGGAGGAAGCCCCCAGTACGTTCCCCATCTCTCCAGGGCTGCAGTGGCTGTGGGTTGCAATGGTCTCTTTCTGGAGACCCATCCCAGACCGAGCCAAGCACTCTGTGATGCTTCCAGCATGATCCCTCTCAATGACATGGGGAAGCTTCTGCGGCAGACAAAGGCCATTCACGATATGGTTAGATCGTGGGGGATCACTTAATTGCAAATTGTAAATCGCGAATTGCAGATTGAAAATCCCCCCACCCCATCCCTCTCCCCAAGGGGGAGAGGGGAAGGGTGAGGGGCGAGAGGAGGGTTTCATGAGGATCTTTATCGATACGGCAAATCTCAATGAGATCAGGAGGGCGAAGGAGCTTGGCTTGGTCGATGGAGTGACAACCAACCCAACGCTTCTTGCAAAGGAGGGGGAAGAAGCGGAGACTCTGATCCGAAAGATCTCGCAGGAAGTGAAAGGGCCCGTTAATGTGGAGGTGACCGGAACGACTTGTGAAGCGATGGTGAAAGAGGCCGAGCAGATGGTGACATGGGGCGATGAGATCGTGATCAAAATCCCCATCAATCATGAAGGCCTGAAAGCGGTGAAGATTCTTTCCTCCGAGGGGATCCAGACAAACGTGACGCTCGTCTTCTCCGCCGGTCAGGCCATTTTGGCCGCCAAGGCCGGAGCGACTTATATCTGCCCCTTTTTGGGAAGGCTCGATGATATCAGTTTCAATGGCCTTGAACTGATCCGACAGATCAGGGGAATCTATGATAACTATGATGAAATTGAAACCCGGATCATTGTGGCCAGTGTCCGAAACCCCATCCACGTGATGGAGGCTGGACTGATGGGTGCTGAGATCGTGACCATCCCACCCGCTATCATTGACCAGATGGTGAAACACCCTTTGACGGATAAAGGGATTGCACAATTTTTGGAAGATGCCAAGAAGATCGGCGCCAAAAAGTGAGGGAGAGATGAAGAGAGTTCTAAGCCGTTGGCGGGTGAGATACTTTTTGTTATTGCTCTTGATATCTGGGGTGATCCTCACATGCAGTCTTGGAGCGAGGGCAGAGACAAAGCTTAGCTTGGCCATCCTACCCTTTTTTATTGAAAGACCGGAAGACCCAGCAAGAGGGGCCGTTTCATGCCCCGTCTGCAAAGGGGTCTACCGAGCGGGTGAAGTTGTACCCGGGGCTCAGAATACTCTAACGCAACTTCTCTACCAGAAAATGGAGGCTGTTGGAACATTCAAAGTCCTTCCCCTGGAAAAAGCGGAAGAAGTCCTGTCGCCTCCGGTTAAGCAACGATTCGAAGAGAAACCCATCCCCTCTGCCATTCAAATTGGAAAGGATTTGAAAGTAGATTTCATATTGGTCGGATACCTCTTCCGTTTCGAGGAGAGGATTGGATCTTCTATCGGGGTTGAGAAACCCGCCTCTGTAGGCTTCGATGTTCATCTCTTTAGGTTGAGAGATGAGAGGATTGTATGGAAGGGAAAATTTGATGAGACGCAGAAACCCCTCAGCGAAGACCTGTTGAAGATCGGATCCTTCTTAAGAAGGAAAGCCCATTGGCTGACGGCAGAGGAACTGGCCAGCGTGGGGATGGATGAGATGTTGAAGCGATTGCCCGAATCGAGGGAACTGGAGGAAGGGCAATGATGGTCATCCCTGCAGTCGACCTGAAAGATGGCAGATGTGTGAGACTCTCTCAGGGCAGGATGGATCAAGAATCGGTCTATTCGGAAGATCCTGCTCAAATGGCCAGATATTGGGAGTCAAAGGGGGCAGAGAGGCTTCATGTGGTTGATTTGAATGGAGCGGCCATGGGAAAGCCCTTTCATCGATCGTTGATCGTAGACATTGCGCGATCCCTCGATATTCCGATAGAGGTGGGTGGCGGTATTCGTGATCTGGCAACCATTGAGGATTACCTTTCTTCCGGAGTGAGATGGGTTATATTGGGAACAGCTGCCCTTCAAAATCCTCCATTGATTGAGGAGGCTTGCCGTCGTTTTCTCGGAAGAGTGATCCTCGGAATCGATGCGAAAGAAGGAAGGGTGGCGATCGAGGGTTGGAATGAAGTTGCTCCCATCAAAGCGATCGACCTGGCAAGTCAGTTTGAAAGCATAGGGCTTTCAGCTATTATCTTTACAGATGTCGAAAGGGATGGGATGGGCACAGGCCTGAACTGGCAGGAAACAAAGGTTTTGGCCAGGTCAACTTCGATCCCGGTCATTGCCTCGGGAGGGGTTTCTCGGATGGAAGACATCAAGCATTTGATGGGACTCGAACCGGACGGGGTCATCGGCGTCATTGTGGGCCGCGCTCTCTATACAGGCCGTCTCGATTTAAAAGAAGCCGTACAAATAGCCAAGAAATCAGCAGTCAGAAGCCAGAAGCCAGAATAGAAACGACCTTGTCCATTCTGAATTCTGGCTCCTGTATTCTGGATTCTAACTTAAGGGTTCCTCTAAAAATTAGCGATTTTTGCTACCAATATAACTACCGGTGTGTTATGGTCTGACATCGAAATCAACCCAGAGGGATAAGAGATGATGCAGACCGGACTTTTGGATTGGCAAATTCGTTTTCGGCAACTGGATGCGGGCGGAGATCCGTTGCCGAAACTCAAGAAACTGGTAGACTGGGAGCGTTTTCGACCGGAACTGGAAGCCGTACGGGACAAAGCGCGCAAATCCAATGCCGGGAGAAAACCCTTTGACGTCGTACTGATGTTCAAGGTGCTTGTTCTTCAATCGCTGTACAACCTTTCGGATGAGAAGATTGAATTTCAGATTCGGGACCGGTTGTCCTTTATGAGGTTTCTGGGCCTCTCCCTGGGAGATGCGGTACCGGATGAGAAGACCATTTGGTTGTTCCGGGAGCAGTTGACGGAGGTCGGGGTGATCAAACGGTTGTTTGAGGAATTTGAGGGATTTCTGGAAGAAAAAGGATTTTCTGCCAGAAGAGGCCAAATTATCGACGCCAGTATTGTTGCTGCTCCCCGACAGCGCAATAGCCGGGATGAAAACCGGCAAATCAAGGCGGGGGAGACCCCAGAAGGTTGGAGTGAACAGAAGAAGCGCCAGAAGGATACCGATGCCCGATGGACTCGGAAGAATGGTCAGAATCAGTATGGATACAAAAATCACATTGATATCGATGTGGAGCACAAGTTGATTCGAGACTATGAAGTAACGCCTGCGTCGGTTCATGACAGTCAGGTCTTTGAGTTGCTTTTGGATGAAGATAACAGCAGTCGAGACGTGTGGGCGGATTCGGCGTATCGTTCGGAGGAGAAGCTGGAAGCGTTGGGGGGGCGTCGATTTCGGGAGCATCTTCAGCGGAAGGGGTGTAAGCATAAGAAGTTGACGGAGCGAGAGAAGAAAGGGAATCGGACGCGATCCCGGATTCGGAGTCGGGTGGAACATGTTTTTGGGGTGCAGGCGATGCGGGCGGGGAACCTGATCATCCGAACGATTGGGTTGATCCGGGCGAAGGCGAAGATTGGGTTGAGGAATTTGGTCTACAATTTGGATCGATTCTGTGTGCTGCAGGGGGTTTAATCTCCTGGTGTACGCCCAATGGGCAAGAATGCCCGATAGAGCCGCCCTAAAACTCTTAAAACGGTACTTTTGACAGGCGGGGTAAGTTGAATTTTGCGTTTTTCTACTTAACATTTTTCGGATTTACAACTTAACGTAATTCTGAGTCTCGAAATTTAAATTATTAGAGGTTCCCTTAAGGCATTTAAGATGCTGGCCAAACGGATCATTCCCTGCCTCGATGTGAAGAGCGGAAGGGTGGTGAAGGGCACCCAATTCGTCAACCTGAAGGACGCTGGCGATCCGGTTGAGAATGCAAAGGTCTACGATCAACAGGGTGCTGATGAGATCGCCTTTTTAGATATCACCGCCTCCTATGAGGAGAGGGAGATCCTGATCGACATTGTTCGAAGGACAGCGGAGGAGATCTTCATTCCCCTCACAGTAGGAGGCGGAATCAGACGCTTAGAAGATATTCGAAGACTCCTGAAGGCCGGAGCGGACAAGGTTTCCATCAACACCGCGGCAGTGAAGGATCCCAATTTGGTAGAAAGAGCCTCAAAGCGTTTTGGAAGCCAGTGCATTGTCATTGCCATTGATGCGAAAAGGAAAGGTGAGGGTTGGGAGGTTTACACCCATGGAGGGAGGGTGCCAACAGCGATCGATGCAGTCCCCTGGGCGAAGAGAATGGAGGAGATGGGAGCGGGCGAAATCCTGCTGACGAGCATGGATCGGGATGGGACAAAGGACGGCTACGACATTGAGTTGACCCGAACCATATCCGAACAGGTAAGCATCCCAGTTATTGCATCAGGCGGCGTGGGCACTCTCGAACATCTTTATGAAGGACTCGTTTTTGGAAAGGCCGATGCGGTCCTCGCGGCCTCGATCTTCCATTATCGAGAATACACCATTTCCCAGGTCAAGTCATTTTTGAAGGAAAAAGGAGTCATCGTCAGACTCTGACGAACTAGAGATCCGAAATCCACACTCCGAAATCCGCAATACGGAGATGAATCGTTTCTTCCTCTTCTTTGCTACAGGGTTTGGTGTCGGTTACTCTCCCATTGTTCCAGGGACGATGGGAACCCTTGTAGCGATCCCCGTCTACCTCCTTCTCTCTCAGATTCCTTTTCCGCTCTATGAATTGACTCTCGTCGCTTTTTTCTTCCTCTCGAGTTGGATTTCAGAAAATGCCGAGAAGCATTTTGGAAAGAGGGATGATCAGAGGATCGTCATCGATGAGATCATGGGCTTCCTCGTCACCATGCTCTGGGTTCCTAAAACGGTCCGCTGTCTGATTTTTGGTTTTTTTCTCTTTCGGTTCTTCGACATTCTCAAACCATTTCCCATCCGTCACCTGGAGAGGAAGTGGAAGGGGGGCTATGGGGTCGTATTCGATGATGTCTTGGCTGGAGTCTATGCCAATATCATTCTTCAGATCATCTCCTACTGCACCCTCTCCCCTGGCGGGAGAGGGGTAGGGTGAGGGCGTGAGGATTTACCCATGAAATTAGAAAAGCTGATCGGAGATCTTTTGAAAAAAAAAGGATGGACCATTTCCATTTCGGAATCTTGTACTGGTGGGCTGATTTGCGATCGTATCACCAACATCTCAGGGAGTTCAGACTACTTTATGGGGGGAATGGTTAACTATAGTAACGAATCGAAGGTAAAGCATTTAGGGATTCCGTTGAATTATATAAAAAGGTACGGAGCGGTGAGTCCACAGGTGGCGAAGAAGATGGCTCAAGGAGTTCAAAAAGCTTTCAATACGACATTCGGATTATCTACCACAGGTGTGGCAGGGCCAACAGGCGGAACGAAGAGATCTCCCATTGGAAGAGTTTTCATCGGATTATCCAGCGGAAAGAGAACGTGGGTGAGGAAATTAGATCTAAAAGGGAGCCGCAGAGAGGTAAAAGAAAAGGCTGCTGAGAAGAGCCTCCAATTTTTTTATGAAGTATTGGGTAAGAAGACTGCGTTTTGTACCAAGAGATAAGGGAAAATATGAATCGAAAAATTTCAAAGACAGATCTTTTCAAGCAAATGACATGGGACGATCTCGAACAGTGGGCCGGGAGCAGAGTTCTTTCACGAGGGCAAAGCTACCAGCGTAGCCACCGTGTGAAAGAATTGGTCCAAACGCAAACCGGGGCACTCATTGCCTGGGTTCATGGAGGGCAAAGATATGCCACAGAGGTTGATTTTGAACACGGTGAATTGATCTCAGTCTGTACCTGTCCTTATGGGAATAACTGCAAACATGCGGTGGCCGTAGTGTTGGAATATCTCGATTGTCTAAAGAAGAACCTTGAAATCCCTCAAATCACAGGACAGGACAAACGTATGGCATTATTGCAGGGGATGGATGAAGAGGATTGGGAAGACGAGGATGAGGAGGGAGAGTTAGATTCCGCTCACCTTGTTTCCAAAAAAGGTTGGAAATCAATCCCGATGGACTTGAAGGGTTTTTTGCAAGAACAAACCAAAGAGCAATTGATGGCATTGATTAAGGATCTCTCAGAGAGACACCCGAGTGTCCGTGAAGATCTGGAGGACCGCCAAAATCTCTCAAAGGGATCGGTGAAAAGAGTAGTTGCTGCCGTGCGAAAAGAAATTCACGAGTTAAGTTCGGAACCAGCCTGGAGAAACCATTGGAATGATGAGGGCTATGTCCCTGACTACTCACGGGTAAAAGATCGTCTGGAATCTCTTTTGGCTAAAGGACACGCAGATGAAGTCGTTTCCTTGGGGAGAGAACTTTTCGAAGCCGGAATAAGGCAGGTGGAGATGAGCCATGACGAGGGAGAGACGGGCACGGAGATCTCTTCGTGTTTGGAAGTTGTTTTTTTGGCCATTCCTAAATCTTCTCTTTCTCCTGTTGAGCAGATGCTCTGGGTGATTGATGTAGAACTCAAGGATGAATATGAGCTTTGCTACGGATCGGAATCCTTCTGGAAGAGAAAACATAAACCTTCTGATTGGAGCACTGTGGCGGATAGGCTTCTTGAACGATTAAATAATCTCCAGCTTGCGAAAAATGATGATAATTTTTCAGAAAGCTACCATCGAGACAGTTTGACCAACCGAATTATACAAGCCCTTGAAAATTCTGGTCGGCACGAGGAAATCATACCCTTATGTAAAGAGGAGGTGCTGAAGACGGGAAGCTATCGCCGCCTGGTCGATTTCCTCAGAAAAGCCAAGCGGCTTGAAGAGGCCGAGCAGTGGATTCATAAGGGGATTAAAGAGACGCAAAAAAAGTGGCCTGGTATTGCGAAAGATTTGCGAGATACGTTGCGGGAAATGAGGGAAAAGGATGGCAATTGGCTTCAGGTCGCCGCTTTCCGGATCGAAGATTTTATTCAGAGCCCATCCCTTCAGGGCTATAAGGAAATGAAGAAAGCATCAGAGCGGGCAAAAGTGTGGCCAGAAGTTCGGGCAGCCGCACTGACCTATTTAGAGACAGGGAAGCTTCCTCAGACAAATGCCTCGTGGCCATTGCCGGATACAGGAGTGAAAGAAAGTATTGAAGTCAGAAAAGGTCAATTCCCAATGACCCATGAACTTATTGACATTGCCATTGAAGAGAAACGGCTTGAAGATGTTCTCAAATGGTACGACCATCAAAAATTAAAGAAACAAGGCTATTGGGGATGGGATGGTTATCAAGAGGATCAAATTGCCGAAGCAGTGGCAGATGACTACCCTGACCGCGCCTTAGTCATATGGAAGAATGTTGCTGAAAAACAGATTGCCTTAACAAAGCCAAAGGCCTACGAAACCGCAGCAGTCTATTTAAGAAAAGTCCTTGGTCTCCTGAAAAAACTGAAAAGAGAGGAAGAGTGGGGAAATTATATCTCGAAACTTCGTCAGACCAACGCCCGGAAGACAAAGCTTATCGAAATTCTCGGCCGCCTCGAAGGTCGTCGTATCGTTCAGGTGACGTAATTTAAGACTCCGTCTTGCGTTATCGGTAGTGCAATCACTTCCTTTACCTTAACCTCCCGGCTTAGCTGAAAGGTCAGGCTGCGTCTGACCTTTTCATTTCAATTACCCTTCAACCCTGTTACCTGAACAGCGTCAATATTTTTTCTTGATCAACCAGAGGGAATTGATTATAGTCTTACCATAGATGAGTTTTGATCCTTAAGATTCTCCGCGTGGCAAAAAGGCAGGATATCTATCGTAACCTTTTCACTGATCCCGAAGAAGAGTTTCGTGAGGCGGATTTAACAGATCGGAGGCACCTATGATTAACCTGGTCTTTCTGAAACGGGTGGTTCTGAATAACTACAAAAGCATCAAGGAATGCTCAGTGCCCCTTGGTTCTTTGGCTTTCCTTGTGGGGCAAAATGGGGCTGGTAAAAGTAACTTTCTCGATGCCCTTCGTTTGGTGACGGAGTCGCTCAATACCTCGTTGGAGCATGCACTCAGGGAAAGAGGAGGAATCAACGAAGTCAGACGACGATCATCCGGGCATCCCACCCATTTTGGAATCCGCCTTGAATGGCAGTTGCCTGACGGAACCCAGGGAGTCTATGCCTTTCGTGTGGGCGCACAGAAAAGGGGTGGATTTGAGGTTCAGCAGGAAGAATGCAGAATTTTTGGTAACAGACTCTTGGAAAAAGATTTTTACCGGGTAGAAGACGGCGTGCTCAAAAAGTCCAGTTTTCAGGTTGGACCACCCGCCTCCAGAGATCGGCTCTATCTTGTGGCCGCATCAGGTCTTGCACCCTTCAGGCCGCTGTACGATGCGTTGTCACGAATGGGTTTCTACAACCTGAACCCCGATGAAATCCGGGAGCTCCAACCGCCCGATACCGGAGAAGTACTGAAGCGGGATGGAAGCAATCTGGCAAGCGTCTTGAGCATGATGGCCAAGGAGAACAGGGAGGGGTTTGACCGTCTCGTTACATTTTTATCAAAAGTGGTGCCGGGAATCCAGGGGATTGACGTGAAGCATGTGGGAAGAAAGGAAACGTTGGAGTTTCGCCAGCTTGTAGGAAACAGTAAGGATGCGTGGCGTTTCATGGCGGAAAACATGTCTGACGGCACCCTGCGGGCCCTGGGCGTCCTGACAGCCCTGTTTCAGTCATCGAGCCAAGCGGCGAAGAGGGTTCTGTTCGTGGGAATTGAAGAGCCGGAGGTAGCTGTGCACCCCGGGGCGGCTGGAGTGCTCAGAGATGGACTTGTCACCGCGTCGAAGACGACACAGATCGCAGTGACCAGTCACAGTCCGGACCTGCTGGACGACAAAGATATTCCGGATGGAAATATTCTGGCCGTCGTGAACAGGAACGGTGAAACGAGGATTGCCCCACTTGACGAGGCGGGACGATCTGCGATAAGGGGAAGCCTGTACACCGCCGGCGAGTTGTTGAGGCTGAATCAGATAGAACCTGACGAAGAGGCCGTGGCGAAAATTCCTTCATATCAACTTGAGCTTTTCGCAGACTACAAACCATGACAGAAGTAAAAGTTGCTGCAATCGTTGAGGGACATGGGGAATGCGAAGCGGTTCCAATTCTCGTACGCAGAATTGCACAGGCGATTGATCCGGGATTCGTGCCAAAAGTCCTGTCGCCCCTCCGGGTTCCGGCTTCACGACTGTTGAAGGAAGGCGAAATTGAACGGTCTGTTGACTTCGCTGCCCGAAAACTGCAGGGGAGAGGTGGGATTCTCGTTATCGTCGATTGCGACTGGGAAAACGGTTGTCCGGCCGAGGATGGTCCGGTCTTGCTGAAACGGGCTGCCGCCACACGTGGTGATCTGCCGATTGCGATTATTCTTGCAAAAGGGAATTTGAGGCGTGGTTTTTGGCGGCAGCGGAATCTCTGCGGGGACAGTACGGCCTCCCTAACAATCTTGAGCCGCCTCCGGACCCGGAGGCGATCCGCGGTGCAAAGGAATGGCTAAGCGATAAGATGACGCCTGGCCGAAGCTACGCGGAAACGACGGATCAACCAGCATTTGCCGCTCTTTTTGACATGGATGCGGCACGTCGTGCCGATTCTTTCGACAAGTGCTATCGAGACATAAAAAGCATGCTGGAGCAGTTACGTCATTCTGAGGGTATTTAGTGTAATGTCTCAGAAAAAGCTTTACGCATTTTGTCATTCCGGACTTGATCCGGAATCCAGTGTATTCGATCTGGATTCCCGCTTATCGCGGAATGACAACTCTTGGATCATTGGAGAGAAGCGTTAGAGGCAGTAGATTAGGTCTGAGATCAGAGGATTAAGATTTTTGATTTCTGAAGGTAATTTAAATGCCCACACTTGATTGGTTGATAATGTCGGGTGGGCCTTATCTCCTGACGACGCTATTCTCACCGAAAGCGAATTTTCACTGGCTCTGGATATACCGCAAATCGGTGAAGTGGACATCACAAAAAATGGAAAGCTCGAAGCGCATTTCTTACCGGAATTAGAAAAACAGATGATGCTTTTTACGAAACACTCAGGCTGGAACGTTGGTCAACTTGTTCACTCGCTCGATAGAAGCTTTGCCCATCCTGATTTATCTGCGGAGGAAATGGGAATTTTCTTGAATTGCCTTGTCACCTATTTGATCGACATACGGAGTCTCTCCATTGATCAGCTTACGGACCATCGATATAAACTCAGTCAGGCAATTCAGAGGAAAATCAATGACCTTCGAGCCAGGGAGCAGAAAAAAGTATTTCAGACATTCCTCTTGCCCGAATGTGAAACGCCCTTGACTGTAGAGCGGAAGGTTCAGTTCCAGTTTCAGCCTGAAGTTCATCCTTGCAATACACGATATGACGGTAGATATCGTTTCAGGAAGCACTATTATCCTGTGGTTGGAGAACTTAGAGATGAGGGTGAAGAATTTGAATGCGCAAAGTTTATCGATAATCTGCCGGAAGTGAAATACTGGGTCAGAAATTTGCCCGGACCCGGGAGAGAGAATTCATCGTTCTGGCTCCAGACCTCAACAGACAAGTTCTATCCTGATTTCGTTTGTCAATTAACAGACGGTAGACAGCTCGTAGTTGAGTACAAGAACGCCAAGGACTGGAGCAACGAGGATTCAACCGAGAAACGGAATTTGGGTGAGCTATGGGAAGAGCGAAGCGGCGGCAGATGCCTGTTTGTTATGCCAAAGGGCATTGATGATCTGGAGTCCATTCGAGTAAAGATCCATTAGTATCGAGCCAACTCTTTCAACCAACCCTCATCAATGATTGCTCTTGAAAGCTCATTAAGCCGTAGATCAAGTTGTGAATCTTTTCTCCTTGAAATTTTCTTTTATTGCCTCATAATAGATAGAAATATCGCTACGGGAAGGAGGAGGTTTTGATGAAACTTGAGAGGTTTGAGGGTTGTTGGACGGCAATGATCACACCTTTCGATCGAAAAGGAGAAATTGATTTTGAGGGTTTGGAGAAGAATGTCCAGTTCCAAATAGAGAATGGAGCAAACCTCGTTCCCACAGGAACGACGGGCGAATCTCCCACTTTGGATTGGAGGGAGCATGACCGGGTGATTACGAGAACGGTGAAGCGGGCAAAGGGAAAAGCCTTTGTGATGGCAGGGACAGGTTCGAACTCTACGAAAGAGGCGATCAGGGGAACGAAACATGCTATTGAGGTCGGAGCTGAGGGTGCCTTGTTGGTAGATTGCTATTATAATGGGCCCTCCTCCCTTGAACTGAGAACGCAATACTACGAAGTCATTGCCAAGGCGTTCCGCAGGGCCTTCGTCATGCCCTATGTGATCCCGGGAAGAACGGGGACGAAATTGGAGGTGGAGGACTTGGCCATTCTCCACCGTAAGTATAAGAATGTGAGGTCGGTAAAGGAAGCAACCGGAGATCTCGAACGGATGGCTAAGACGAGAACCCTCTTGGGGGAAGACTTCGATATTCTCTCCGGCGATGATGATAAAACTTACGAGATGATGGCTCGAAATGAAATTCGTGCCTCTGGGGTGGTCTCAGTGATGTCGAATATCGTGCCCGGCCCCATCCACGACATGGTAAGGGCGATACGAAATGGAGATATGGAAAGGGCCAATCGTCTAAAGGAAGTCCTCGATCCCCTCTTTAAAGTGGTGGTGGTCAATACCTTCGAGTCCTACGAAGGATTTGAGGTTCCGGCTAAATTCAGAAATCCGGTGCCGATCAAGACGATGATGAAAGGTCTTGGGCTACCGTCCGGACCATGCCGTCCGCCCCTCGGAAAGATGACACCCAAAGGCGTGGAGATCGTCCGAAATGCCCTCAAAGAAGTCTATCAAAAAGATAAAGAGGTGTTCACTCCCCTCCAGGATTTTTATAAGATCAATGTCGGAGAACAGGTCTCCAACGACCGTTATTGGAAGTAAAAAAGTGATTCAATAAAAGGCGCAATGGGCCTGTCCTTCAAACGGGGGACAGGCCTTTTTCGTTAAATAATTCCGAAGGCTTTTCTCTTTGATTTTTTTTAAAATTATGTTACCATCGAACCATTAATAATCCTCCCGATCCCCTGAAGGTGTGAGAGAATTAGGGGCAGTGGACCGGCCAGAGGGATATCTCCAAAACCGTAGAATGCGGACTTTGAAAATGTATGGGTCATGAGGCAGTTTAAGGTATCAATCTTACATAGGTTTCAATACTTATCATTAAGCCTGAAAAAGGTAGCCGCTCTACAGTTTTTCCGACATCCCCCTGTCCGCCCTGTGAATCCTGGGATCTTTTCACAGATTTCCCTTATTGAATGGGGATTGGGCAGGCCATGAAGAGGTTTTTTGATTGATCCGATCCTTTCTATCAGTTGAACTTCCGAGGGCGATCCAAAAGAAGATCGAGGAGATCCAAGGAGACTTGAAATCATCCCGCGCTGATGTGCGATGGGTAAGTCCTGAAAAGATCCACCTCACTCTAAAATTTTTCGGAAATATTGAGGAGTCGAAGATTGAACCCATCGTCAAATCGATTGAGGGCCCGATCCAGACCACCGTCCCCTTTCTTCTCAGGGCAAAGGGGATAGGTGCCTTCCCTCATTTGAAAAACCCAAGGGTGATCTGGATGGGGCTGACGAACGGAAAGGAAAACATCATTTCCCTGCAGCAACGGTCAGAAGTCTTATTCGAGAAAATGGGATTTCAGGCCGAAGATCGCCCGTTCCACCCGCATTTGACCTTAGGAAGGGTGAAATCGAGCCGAGGCAAAGAAGAACTGGTCGGGAGGATGGAGAAATATAAAGAGGAGGAATTTGGAGATTTTCAGGTTGAAGCGGTCATCTTTTTTAAGAGTGATTTGAGGCCTTCGGGTCCGATCTACACACCCTTAAGGGAGATCAAATTAGGAAACCCATAAAAAATAGGCACCAATTTACCGGCAATTAATAGCATAGAGCAGAGCCCCCCACCCTCTCCCTCCCCCTCGAGGGGGGAGGGTTTGGGAGGGGGTGACCGCTTTGCGCCATGCGCCTTGCGGCCCCCGGCGGCAGAGTCGGGGCTTTGGGGAGGGATGATGATGAAAACCGATTCAAGCAAAGAAAAGGCCTTGGATTTAGCAATCACCCATATCGAAAGGCAATACGGGAAAGGTGCCATTATGAGATTGGGCGCGGATAGTATGCTGGGAGAGATTCCCACCATCTCCACTGGATCCCTTTCCTTAGATATTGCTCTTGGCGTGGGGGGATTGCCGAAGGGTCGGGTGGTTGAGATTTATGGGCCCGAGGCCTCAGGAAAGACGACATTGGCCCTCCATGTTGTTGCAGAGGCTCAGAAAAAAGGGGGAATTGCTGTCTTCATCGATGCGGAACACGCCTTAGATATGCACTATGCAAAGAAATTGGGCGTGAATATCGATGATCTCCTCATTTCTCAACCCGACACCGGTGAACAGGCCTTGGAGATCGCCGAGGATCTAGTTCGAAGCGGTGCGGTGGATGTGATCGTCATTGACTCGGTGGCCGCCTTGGTTCCCAAGGCAGAGATCGAAGGGGAGATGGGCGATGCCCATATGGGGCTTCAGGCTAGGTTGATGTCTCAGGCATTGAGAAAGATGACAGCCACCATCAGCAAGTCGAACACGATCGTGATCTTCGTCAATCAGATCCGGATGAAGATCGGGGTCATGTTTGGAAATCCTGAGACGACCACCGGAGGCAATGCCCTGAAGTTTTACTCTTCTGTTCGATTGGATACCCGGCGGATCGCCTCCATCAAGCAGGGCCAAGAAGTGATCGGCAGTCGGACGAAGGTTCGCATCGTGAAAAATAAGGTGGCACCTCCTTTCAAAGAGGTGGAGTTCGACCTCATCCACGGTGAGGGAATTTCGAGGGAGGGAGATGTCCTCGATCTGGCAGTGGAAAAGAACATCGTGGAGAAGAGCGGGACCTGGTATGCCTATGGGGGACAGCGCATCGGCCAGGGGAGGGAGAATGCCAAGCAGTTTTTGAAGGAGAATTCGAAGATCTTGGAACAGATGGAGAAAGAGATTCTTGAAAACTTCCGCATCTCCAAAGCTGGACAAGTGGGATAAATAGGAGAAGAAGATGGATTTGAACCAGATTTTAATGGAGGCCTTGTCCCAGGAAGCCTCTGATGTCCATATCAAGGAAGGGGCTCCCCCGATCTTCAGGGTGAACGGGGTGCTGAAACCCTGGGCTAAGTTAAAACCCTTTGATCATAATGACTTGTCGAAAATGGCATTCGGTCTGATGAACGACTGGCAGAAGGAGCGATTCATCAAGAATCGAGAGGTGGACATGGGTTATGAGGTCTACGGCATGGGACGGTTTCGGGTCAATGTCTTCCAGCAGAGAGGAAAACTGAGGATTGCCCTCCGGATCGTGCCTTACCAAATCAAGAACCTGGAGGAGCTCCACCTGCCTTCTGTGATCACCAATATTTCTCTGGAGCAACGGGGCCTCATCCTCGTCACCGGGACGACTGGAAGTGGGAAGTCCACTACATTGGCCTCGATGATCGATATCATCAACAATCACCGGAATTGTCATATCCTCACCATCGAGGACCCCATCGAATTTGTACACGAAGACAAGAAGTCGATCGTAGATCAGAGGGAGATCGGCTCCGACACAAATACTTTCTCCAGTGCATTACGGGTGGCTCTCCGGCAGGATCCGGACGTGATCTTGGTGGGCGAGATGAGAGATTTCGAGACGATCGAGACCGCTCTGACAGCCGCCGAGACCGGACATTTGGTGCTGTCTACACTCCACACTCTGAATGCCACCGAGACGATCACTCGAATCATCTCTGTCTTCCCCCCCTACCATCAAAAGCAGGTTCGACTCCAACTTTCGGGTGTGTTAAAAGGCGTGATCTCCCAGAGATTGGTGGTGAGGGCGGATGGGAAGGGAAGGGTGCCGGCAGTGGAGGTTCTGGTCTCCACCGCAAGGGTGAGGGAGTGCATCATCGAAAAGGATAAAACCACTGAGATCAATGATGCGATGGCCAGAGGGATCACCAGCTATGGGATGCAGACCTTCGATCAATCGCTGATGTTCCTGATGCAAGAAAGGTTGATCACCTTTGAAGAAGCCCTTAAACACTCTAACAATCCGGATGACTTTGCTCTGAGGGTGAAGGGGATTCTCGCGACGAGCGACACCACCTGGGGTGATCTTGAACGCTTCGAGAAGGAGAAAGAGGAAAAAAGAGAGGAGAAAATAGAGGAGGAAAAGAAATTGAGATTTGGGAGGCCTTCGGACCCGAAAATGCGGGGAGGGGGAGGCCCGGGTATAAAGCAATGACTTCGGATGAGATTCGAAAGGCATTTCTCAGTTACTTCGAGGAGAGGGGACACCGGGTTGTTCGGAGCTCCTCTCTGGTCCCCAAGAACGATCCTACCCTCCTCTTCACCAATGCCGGGATGGTTCAATTCAAGGGGGTCTTTTTAGCTGAAGAGACACGCGACTATCGTCGAGCCGTCACTTCGCAAAAATGCGTTCGTGCCGGAGGGAAACATAATGATCTGGAGATCGTGGGAAAGACAGCCCGGCACCATACCTTCTTTGAGATGTTGGGGAACTTCTCCTTCGGAGACTATTTTAAGAAAGAGGCCATTGAAATGGGATGGGACCTCCTCATCCACCAATGGGGGTTGCCCAAGGAGAAGATGTGGATCACGATCTATCTCGAAGACGATGAGGCCTTTGATCTCTGGAGAAAGATTGGCATTCCGGCAGACCGAATTGTACGGATGGGGGAGAAAGATAACTTCTGGGCCATGGGGGAGACCGGGCCGTGCGGCCCCTGTTCAGAGATCGTGATTGATCAAGGAGTCGAGGTGGGTTGCGGTCATGCAGATTGCCGTGTGGGCTGTGACTGCGACCGGTTCTTGGAACTCTGGAACCTCGTCTTCATGCAGTTCAATCGAGATGGTGAGGGAAAGCTTCATCCTCTGGCCAAGCCCTGCATCGACACGGGGATGGGTCTGGAACGGATTTCTGCCATCCTTCAGGGGGTCAAAAGTAACTACGACACCGATCTCTTCAGCCCCATTTTTAAAGAGATCGAAATGATCAGTCGGGTTCCTTATGGAAAAGACCCACGAACCGATACTTCCCTCCGAGTGATCGCTGACCACAGTCGAGCGGCGACCTTTCTGATCAGCGATGGCGTTCTTCCCTCGAACGAAGGCAGGGGATATGTGCTCCGCCGAATTATGAGAAGGGCGATGCGTCATGGAAAGATGCTCGGGATCGACGGTCCTTTTCTCTATCGAACCTCTTCTAAGGTGGTGGATCTGATGAAAGAGGCTTATCCTGAACTGAGGGAGACGGAGGCCTTCGTTTCAAAGGTCATCCAAAACGAGGAGGAACGTTTCTCTGAGACCCTCGATGCAGGGTTGAAAATCCTGCGAGAAGAGTTGGAAGAGCTTCAGAGGGAAGAGAAGAATGTCCTCTCCGGAGAGGTGGCCTTCCGGCTTTATGATACTTATGGATTCCCTCTTGATCTGACAGCCGAGATCCTTCAGGAAAGAGGAATAGGTTTTGACGAAGAGGGATTCAGAACCCAGATGGAGGACCAGAGGCAGAAGAGCAAGCAGGCATGGCAGGGGATTGGTGAGGGAAAGACAAAAGAGATCTACCGAAGGCTGGCGAATGATGGGATAAAGACAACCTTTTTGGGATATGAAGAGATTCAATCCGAATCGAAGATTCTTAAATTGATCAAAGGCGATGAAATCGTCCCTTTCGGGGCGGAAGGTGACGAGATCGAACTTGTCACAGAGAAAACGCCCTTCTATGGGGAGGCGGGCGGCCAGGTGGGGGATCGGGGAGTGATCTTTCATGAGGCATTCTCCCTGGAAGTGGAGAACACCATCAGACCGATGGAGGGGTTGATTATTCATCAGGCGAAAGTAAAGAGGGGGAGGGTGAAGGAGGGGATGGAGGCAGTTCTCCGGGTGGATGGGGAGCGCAGGAAAGCCATTGCCCTCAACCATACAGGCACACATCTTCTTCAAGCCGTTTTGAGAGAAGTCTTGGGAGATCATGTCCATCAGGCAGGTTCCTTGGTCTCACCGGAACGTCTGAGGTTTGACTTCACCCATTTCGCTCCAATGAAGAGGGAAGAACTGGAACGTGTGGAGGTCTTGGTCAATCAAAAAATTCGAGAGAACGCAAAGATAGAAACAAAAATCATGAATGTAGAGGAAGCGCTCCAGACAGGAGCGATGGCCCTCTTTGGGGAAAAGTACGGCGAGAGAGTCAGGGTGGTAATGGTCTCGGACTTCAGCATTGAACTCTGCGGAGGAACTCACACTTCGAGGACAGGGGATATTGGCTTTTTAAAAATTGTCAGCGAGTCTGGAGTTGCGGCAGGGGTGAGAAGGATCGAGGCCTTGACCGGAGAAGGGGCCTACCGATTGATTAAAGAAAAGGAGAGGGAACTTTGGGATATCGCCACTTCTCTCAAATCCGTTCCTGGGGAACTTTCTTCAAAGATAGAGCGGTTGCTTGAAAGAGAGAGGGAGTTGGAGAGGGAGCTTTCATCCCTTGAGGACAAGTTATCCCATCAAGAGCTCTCGAATCTTCTTCCTTTTGTCAGAGAGATAAAAGGGGTGAAGGTCCTTTCCGCCAAGATGGATGGGAAGGATATCAAGCGAATGAGGGAGTTTGTTGACCAGTTGAAGGCAAGGATCGGTTCGGGGATCATCCTCTTGGGAGGTCGAGGCCAAGACAAGGTTACCTTGATCATGGGGGTGACCGCTGATCTCACCCATCGGTTCAGTGCCAACGATTTGATCAAAAAGATCGCCCTCCATCTTGAAGGAACTGGAGGAGGTCGTCCTGATTTTGCCCAGGCCGGGGGGACCAAAACTGAGAAACTGGACGAGGCGCTTAAGGCGATTGACAATCTCATTTAACTCCTTAATTGGGAAAGATAATCCCCCCCACCCCTCTTTGGTAAAGGGGGGGCGAGGGGGGATTTTTTTATTATTCATTCCATAATCGAGGCTTAAAGTCATGATGAGCAAGGTGAGGACTCGATTCGCTCCAAGCCCGACGGGGGACTTGCATATTGGAGGCGCACGGACCGCTCTATTCAATTGGCTATTAGCACGCCATGCTCAAGGAGTCTTTATACTCCGCATCGAGGACACGGATGTGGCTCGCTCCACCCAGGCGTCGATCCAGGTGATCCTGGATGCGATGACCTGGTTGGGCATGGATTGGGATGAGGGCCCGTTTTATCAGACTCAACGGATTTCCTTCTATCAGGAGGCCGCGGAGAAACTCTTGAAAGAGGGGAAGGCTTACCAATGCTACTGCACACCAGAAGAATTGGAGACAAAACGGGAAGCTGCCCTGAAGGCTGGGATCAAGCCCAAATACGATCGGACTTGTCTTAATCGGAAATCTTTTCCTCCTGGAAGACCCTCTGCCATTCGCTTTCTCTCTCCAGATGAAGGGAAGACTATCGTGGAGGATCTCATTCAAGGTCAGGTGGAATTTGACAATACCGAATTGGATGACCTCATCATCCTGAGAAGTGACAGGCTCCCCACTTATAATTTTTCGGTGGTGGTGGACGATGCTACCATGGAAATCACTCATGTCATCCGAGGAAACGATCATCTCAACAATACCCCCCGCCAGATTCAGATTTATCAAGCCTTGGGCTACCCCATCCCAAAATTTGGTCATGTTTCGATGATCCTGGGCCCGGACAAGAAAAAACTATCCAAACGCCATGGGGCACAATCGGTTATGGAGTACAAGAAGATGGGTTACCTTCCCCAGGCCGTGGTCAATTATCTGGTCCGTTTGGGGTGGTCTCACGGCGATCAGGAAGAGTTCACCCGCGAGGAGTTGATAGAGAAATTTGGTCTGGAGGCAGTGGGAAGATCTGCAGCGGCGATCAATCCAGGAAAGTTGGATTGGCTCAATGCGCAGTATATCAAGAAAATAGAATTGGAGGAACTGGTTCAGAGAGTTGGGCCTTTTATCGAAGCCAAGGGGTATTCGAACATCGATCCCGATCTTTTGAGAAAGGCCGTTCTCTCCCTCAGGGAGAGAGCTAAGACCTTAGTGGAGATGGCAGACCTCTCTGAATTTTACTTCTGTAAAGAGATCGCTTATGATGAGAAAGCCGCGGGGAAATTTTTGAATCAAGAGACCATACCCATGTTCAACCAGGTCATGGCTTCTCTATCAAAGGAATCGGTTTTGGAAAAAGAGAATGTTCATCGACTGATTCAACAATTGGCTGAGATCGGCGGAGCACCCCTGGTGAAGATTGCTCAGCCTGTCCGGGTGGCTCTGACCGGTAAGACCGTCAGCCCTCCCATCGACGAGGTGATGGAGGCTTTGGGCAAAACAGAGGTGATCAAACGACTCCAGAAAGCAATCCGATATATTGAGGGCCTTGCAACGAGTCATTAGAAATGTGAAATTCCAAAGCTCAATCCCGCCAAAGCGGGATCAAATGAAAGCCAAAATCCAAATGACAGATAAAAAATCTCTTTTTTGACATTGATTTGACATTTTGGTTTTGACATTTGGATCTAACATTGTTAAATCCCTTTCCCAAAAGGCAGAGGATGAAGAGGACTTCATGAAACTCAAATCGCTTGAGGTGACCGGATTCAAATCCTTTGTGGATCGCCTTCATCTCTCTTTTCCGGGAGGGATCACGACGATCGTGGGACCCAATGGGTGTGGAAAGTCGAATGTCGTAGACGCCGTGCTCTGGGCCATTGGCGAACGGAGTGCTAAACACTTACGTGGACGGTTGATGGAGGATGTCATCTTCAATGGGGCAGACGGCAGGAAACCCTTAGGAATGGCAGAGGTGAGCTTAACATTCTCCAATGAAGATGGATCGGCTCCCGAAGCATACGAGCAGTATAGTGAAATTACGGTCACCCGAAGACTCTATCGATCCGGAGAAAGTGAATACCTGATTAATAAAGTGCCTTGCCGATTGCGGGACATCACGGATCTCTTTTTGGATACCGGCATCGGAGTCAATGGTTATTCGATTGTGGAGCAAGGACGTGTGGAACATCTCATCAATGCCAATCCTCAGGATCGGCGTTTTTTGATCGAGGAGGCCGCGGGCATTGCCAAATATAAGGAGAGGAAGAGGCTCGCCTTGATGAAGATGGAGGCCACGCAGCAAAACCTTCTCCGAATTCAGGATATCATCGCCGAGGTGAAGCGACAGACCGTCTCTCTGGAACGTCAGGTGAAACGGGCGGAAGAGTATAAAGCCATACGGAGGGAGGTCAAGGAGATCGAAATCCGTTTTGCCCTCCAGGACTATGCCGAACTTTCAGAGAAGGGGGAGGCGGCGAGAGGGTATCTCAAAGCCCTTCGAGATCGAGAGCTGGAGATCTCAGCTCAAAACGCACAGAAAGAGGCCTTGATCGAAAGCATGAGGCTGAGTGGCATGGAGGAAGAGGAGAAACTCCGTAGCCTCCAGCAGGAGATTTTCGAACTGGGCCGAAAGATTCAAAAGATGGAAAACGAAATCGAATTTTTTCGAAGGGAAGAGGGAGGCCTTCAAAAACAGGAGATTCAATCCATCGAAGAGGTGAGGGCATCCCTCCGAGTCTGGAGAGGGGCTCGAGGAGACCAGAGAAGAATCGAACAGTCCAGGAGAGATTTGGAGGAGAAATGCCGGGAGAACGAAGAGATACTGAAGGAATGGGAGACCCTTTTCAACGATTTTAGGACAACCTACCATGAGCTTTTAGAAGAATTGGAAGCTGAGAAGGTTGGTTTGATCGACACGCTGACCCAACTGACCTCTCTTAAGAATCGCCTTGCCCACCTTGAGGAAAGGAAAGACGATCTTCAAAAGCGGATTCGCTCCAACATGAAGGAATCTGAAGAGGTGAGAGGAAGGCTCGCTCAGTTGGAAGGGGCCTGCTCCGAAAAAGTCAAAGAGAGGGAATTCAGCCTCTCCGTCCAGTCGGTCTGTCAAGAAGAAAAAATGCGGTTGGAAGGAGAGATTGGGGGGTTAAAAGAAGTCCTATATCAGAGACAAACAGAGCGGTCAGCATTGGAAGAGACCTTGAGGCAAGATCGTTCTCGCTACCTCTCACTTAAAGAGCTTCAAGAGAATTATGAGGGGTATGAAAAAGGGGTGAGGTCTATTCTCTTGCGGAAGAGAGAGGAACATGAAACATGGAAGGGGATTTTAGGGGCAGTGGCAGATATCTTGGAACCAGACCCGAAATATGAGATTCCTCTCGAAGCCGTTTTAGGACAGCGATTGCAATATTTGATTGTGGAGGGAGAGAAGGAAGGTATGGAAGCAATGGCCTTCCTAAAAAGAGAGTCCCTCGGCCGGGGAAGTTTCATCCCTAAAGGGATTCAAGAGATCCGCACTGGAAATCCGGTCTTCTATGGAGAAGGAAAGCCCATTCCTCTTTCGCATTTCGTGAAGGTAAAAGAAGGGTTTGCCCCGATGGCGGAATTTTTGATTGGGGATGTCGGGGTGGTTGAAAACTGGGAGGAGGCACTCCTTTGGATGAAGAATGACGGAGGATTTGCAACTCTCGTCACCTTAGAGGGGGATGTCCTGGAGCGCTCCGGAGTGATGTCAGGAGGAAGCCGGGATCAAGGGCTTGGCCTTTTGGAAAGACGAAGAGAGATCAGAGATTTGGAGCAGAGTGTCAGAGCAGCAGAGGAAGAATGCCGAAAAGCCTACGATGAAGAAGAACGTCTCCACAAGGAGATCCGCGAGAAGGAAATCCAGTCGGAGGGGAGAAGGAAGGAGATTCAGGAGAAGGAAATTGAACTCCTCCATCAAGAAAGAGACTTGGTGGGATTGAAAAAGGAGATCTCTCAATTCCAACAGAGGATGGAGGTTGTCCAATTTGAACAGAAACAGCTCGAGGAGGAACATCAAGATTTAGAAAGGGAGAAAAAAGAAGCCTCTGCTCAAATGGAGAGAGAGGAGGGTGTGAAAAAGGAGAGAGAAGAACGAGTCCTGTTGTTGAAGAAGAAAGTAGAAGAGGTTGGAGAAGGGACAGAGGAACTCGGAGGAAGGATCACCGAGAAAAAGGTCTTTTTGGCTTCCCTTGAGGAGAAACAGAAAGGACTGGAGGGTCAGATTCAGAATATTTCGGAAACCCAGAGGACTTTGAAGGAACAAATCTATAAGAAAGTGAAGGGGATCAGGGAATGCCGGGGAGAAATGGTTTCCCTTCGTGAGAAAATCCAACAATGGGAAAAGGAGTTAGAAGATAGCCTTAAAGAACACCGTCTTAAAGAAGAAGCTCTCTCCACTCAAAAAGAGAGGGTGGAAACTTTCTTTAATGATTGGAAAGAGGTAGAGGCTTCCTCTAAGTACCTACGTCGGGAACTGGAGGATGTGAGGCAGAAGATTCATGAGGAAGAGATCGTAACTTCAGAGGTGCAATTGAAACTCTCTCATCTTCAGGAATCGATGAAAGAACGGTATGGTGCCACACTTTCTACCTCGTTCGGAACCTCCCCTGCAGAATTCCCGAAGGAGGAGATGTCGAAACGATTGGAAGAGTTAAAAAGTGCCTTAGAGGGATTTGGAGAGGTCAATCTGATGGCCATCGAGGAGTATCAAGAGCTAAAGCAGCGGTATGATTTCCTGTCAGAACAGCAGGCCGACCTTCATCAGGCCCTCGATTCCTTAAGAAAGGCGATCCTCCGGATCAATCGAACAACGACGAAGCGATTTTTGGAGACCTTTCATCTGGTCAACGAGAAGTTTAAGGAGGTTTTTGTGAGGCTCTTCAGGGGTGGGCAGGCCAGCCTTCTCCTCTTGGACGAACAGGATCCCTCCACCACCGGGATCGATATCATTGCCCAACCCCCTGGGAAGAAACTCCAGGATATCGACCTCCTCTCCGGCGGCGAGAAGGCTCTGGTCGCTACGGCTCTCCTTTTTGGACTTTTCATGATCAGACCCACACCCTTCTGTCTGTTGGATGAGGTGGATGCGCCTTTAGATGATGCCAACATTAATCGATTTATCGACCTGGTCAAAGACTTTTCAAGAACATCTCAGTTCATCCTCATCACCCACAATAAGAAGACGATGGAGACTGCCAACACTCTCTACGGAATCACCATGGAGACCCCTGGGGTCTCTAAGATCGTCTCGGTCCGTCTAAATTAAGCCATTATTTTATTCTCGTGTAATCTTTTTACTCGTATTAATTTTTTGGGGGTTTACAATACCCTCTGTGGGGGGGTATACCTTATCAAGAACCTTAAATACTTTAGGGTCTCGAAGGTTCGCTAAGCACCTTAAATTAATAATGATATTTTGTCGTGAAATTTTTTACTTGCAATAATTTTTTGGATGTGTACAATAAACCCAGTCGTGGGGGATCTCCTTATAGATGTTTCCTTTTGGGTCAGACAATTTGTTGCATTCAGACAATCACCTTCGAGTACGGGGAATACGGTTTTATCGAAGAAAGTCGTATCCAATGATAATATAACAGGCGCATTTTTTCAGATATTTAGAGTATTCGATACCGAGATTAATTCAGCACGGAGGAGTGCCGCTCAGAAGATTGGCGCAGGGGATGTATGCGTGTCGGCGACTTGCAGTGCCCCGGAGACACAGCCGATGGAGCGTGCTAAGAGGGGCGGTTTTGTCAAATACGTTGAAGAAAGGAGGTCGAACGTCAGAAGCCTAAAGAAGAAATAGTAAGAAGTGGGAGGAGTATTCTTAAAAAAGAGATTATTTATAAGAAGAATGTTTAGGGAATCGAAATCTTGAGCCATCAATTTGGGAGGGGAAAGTTATGAAAAAGTTATTCATTTTTGAAGTTATCATAGGGATATTTTGTATTGGTTTGTCTGTGAGTGGATGGGCTCAACCCATCAAGATAGGAGCAGTCATCAATCTGACCGGTCCTGCTTCCTCATGGGGCCAATACCATGCCAAAGGTCATCAGGATTACATAAAGTATGTCAATGACGTAAAAGGAGGTATTGCGGGGAGAAAAATCGAATTGACGATTGTCGATCATGCTTACAAAGTCCCTGAGGCGGTTAAATATGTCAAAAAGTTCTGCGAGGAAAAGATGGATATGATTGCCACATGGGATGCGGGGTCAGGTATCCAGGTAAAGCCCATCATTCAGGAATACAAAATTCCAACGATCAATTACTCGACCTATCAAGGAATCCTCAAACCTCCAATCGCTTATATGTATTTACCTTTTGGAAGCTACGTGTTGGATTCCTATGCAGTCCTGGAGTACATTAAGGCGATTCATAAGGGGAAAGATGCTCCTAAGGTGGGTTTGTTAACCTATAACAACGTCTATGGAAAATCGATTCATGACCCAAGCATGGAGTATGCTCATACGAATAATATCAACATTGTTAGTATCGAAGAGTTTCCTCCGGCAACGGTTGATCTGTCGACGGAAGTGCTGCGCTTGAAAGCAAAGGGTGCAGAGTATGTCTTCATGCAGATCCTTCCGGCTGCCGTTGTCACAGCCATGAAGGCTTTTGATCGCCACAACTACAATATACCTTTGTTCGGAACGTGGACCGCCACAGACCCGGATTTCTTTAAACTCTGCGAAGGGTCTCATCCGCGACAGACTCGCCATGCAATTCTGTGGTGTCCTGCCCCAAGATAAGACATGGGGTATCAAATTACTGGAGGATCTATGGAAGAGATATAAGTCAGTGGATAAGTTCGAAACCTCATACTGGGAAGGGGTCGTTGTCGCCATGATCGAAGAAAGATCCGCCCATCGGGCTTCTGGATTATACAAGACCATCAATGCAGAGAATATTAATAAGGCCATGGAGACATTCAAGAGTGAGGATTTTGGAGGACTGATTCCCTATGTGACTTATAACAAAGACTATCATGAGGGGTCTTTTAAGGGAAGGATTGTTCAGATTCACGAGGATTCGACCTATTCACCGATAACGAATTTCTTCGATCCTGAAAAGGAGAAGGTTCAAGTATTGAAAGTTCTCGGAAAATGAGAAATTCAGGCATTGAAGGGGAGATAGATGAAGGCATTTCGAGGCCAACCGAGTGTTTTCGCCCCTGCTCAGCTGAGGGACCAGCGGGCTGAGTTGGAGGTGAAGAAAATTTTTCTGAACTTTGGGGGTGTCATGGCGCTTCATGATGTCGATCTCACCGTGCGCACGGGTGAGTTTGTCAGCATTATTGGACCCAATGGTGCAGGAAAAACGAGTCTCCTGAACTGCATCACAGGTTATTATCACCCACAAAAGGGGCAGATCCTTTTTAACGGAGAAAAGGTTACAGGTCAACACCCCCATGAGGTCACAAAAAAAGGGATTGGAAGGACCTATCAAAATATTGAACTCTTCCCGGGTATGACGGTATTGGCCAATATGCTTTTAGCGCGTCACCTTTACTGTGATTATGGCATTGGTAAAGCGGCAGTCTTCTCTTCATCGGTTCGAAGGAAGGAAGTTTATCACCGTCAGGTCTTGGAGGAGCTCATCGATTTTCTGGAGATGCAACCTATCCGTAAGAAAGCGGTTGGGTCCTTGCCTTACGGGTTGCGGAAGAGGGTTGAGTTAGGCCGCGCCTTAGCCTTGGAACCAAAACTTTTGGTGCTTGATGAACCCTTTGCCGGAATGACTCTTGAGGAAAAGGAAGATATGGTCCGGTTTTTACTGGAGCTCAATTCGGCATGGGGTCAGACCATGATCTTGGTTGAACATGATATGTCCATCGTGATGAGTATCTCTCAACGGATCATGGTCTTAAATTTTGGGGAGAAGATCGCAGAAGGCCCACCAGAGGTGATTCAAAATCATCCCGAGGTCATCAAGGCCTACCTGGGTGATGCGGCCAAGGTTTAACTGGAAAGCTCGAACAATGGAATAAATGGAATAATGGAAGAGTGGAACACTGGAACATTGGGTTAAGAAGGAAATGATTTCCCCATTATTCCAAACGCGAAGCGGAGCGAAGTGGATATGGAAGTAAGAAAAATAGACCGTCCTGATCAAGAAGCTGTATTATCGCTGAGCCAATATACATTACCCCAGATATTGTTTAAACAGGCAAAAGAGTTGGGGACAAAGAAAATTGCCATTCGCGAAAAGATGTATGGAATATGGCAGGCCTATAATTGGCAGGATTACTTTCAGTATACCAAGCATGTGGCTTTAGGTTTCTTCGCCCTCGGTCTCAAACGGGGTGAAAATATTGGCATCATCACCGACAACCATCCAGAATGGTTGTTCAGTGAATTGGGGGCTCAGACCATCGGTGCCATCACCGTCAATCTCTTTACCTCTTCGATTGCCAAAGAGCTGACGACAATGCTGAATCGGATTCAAGCAGCCTATGTGGTCGCCCAGGATCAAGAGCAGGTAGATAAACTATTAGAAATGAAAGAGCAACTGTCTTATGTCCGGAAGGTCATCTATGTTGATCCGACGGGCATGAGAACTTATACCAATAACCTCTGGTTGATGAGTTTTAAAGAGCTTTTGGACCTCGGTGCAGAAATTGATGCGAAACAACCCAATCTTTTTGAAGAGGAATTATGGAAGGGAAAACCGGAGGAGGTCGCCCTGATGATCATGACCTCCGGGACAACGGGGATTCCTAAGTTAGCGATGATCTCCCATAAGAGTTTTACTGAAATTGCCAGAAAATGGGTTGAGACGGCTCCTATTGGGATCGGGGATAATTGGATTTCGATCACCCCGACTGCATGGATTGTCGATCAGATGTGGGGAATGGGTGTTTCACCGCTCACCGGGATGAGCATGAACTTTCCTGAGACGCCTGAAACGGCTACGGAGGATTTTCGTGAAATTGGACCTGCAGTCATCATCACCTCATCAAGGTTCTGGGAAGACCTCGCCTCCAAAATTAGAGTGAAGATCGCTGATGCGAGTTGGATTAAGCGCAAGTTGTTTACCTTAGGCGAGAAGATCGGGGGAGCTGTGGTCGACCACCAGTCTAAAAAGGAACCCGTTCCTTCCTATTTACAATTTCTTCACCGGATTGCGGCCAGGTTGGTCTATCGTCCGCTTCTGGATCGAGTGGGGTGCGCGCAAATCCGCGCCGCTGTGACAGGTGGACATCCCATCAGTCCAGATGTCATACGATTTTTCCGGGCAAAAGGGTTAAACCTCAAACATGCTTATGGTCTTACCGAGGGCGGTGGAGTATTTCAGGTTCAGCCTGATGGAGAGGTGAAGCCAGAGTCTGTCGGCAAACCCTTGCCCAGGACAGAGGTCAAGATTGCAGAAGATCAGGAAGTGCTTGTCAGAACCCCTTCCTGTTTTGTCGGTTATTACCAAGATCCAGAGGCAACCAAGAAGGCCCTTATCGACGGCTGGCTTCATACGGGCGATGCAGGCTATATCGATGATGATGGCCACCTGCTCATCATCGGCCGCAAAGAAGAGATCATGCGCACCAAAGCGGGCGAAGCCATCTCCTCGGACTTTATCGAAACGAGGCTGAAATTCAGCCCCTACATCAAAGAGGCGGTCGTCTGGGGAGAAGGACGTGACTATATCACAGGATTCATCAATATCGATTTCGGGAATGTTGGCAGTTGGGCAGAGGATCGAATGATTCCTTACACCACTTACACGGATCTTTCTCAACAGCCTCCCGTTGAAGAGCTCATTCTTGGTGAAGTTCGGCTGGTCAATACGCAATTGCCCAAGCCAATGAGGCTGCACAAGATCATTTTGTTGTATAAACTTCTCGACGCGGATGACGAAGAACTTACAAGAACAGGAAAGGTACGAAGAAAATTTGTTTATGAACAGTACATCAAATTGATCGAGGCGATGTACAGTGACCAGAAAGAATTAGAGGTCACAGGCAAGGTACGTTATAGAGACGGACAGGTCGGCACCATTGAGACGAAAGTGAAGATCCTAACCGTTGAATAAGGGAGGTTGTGCCTTATGGAATTTTTTCTTCAACTTTTTTTTCAAGGATTATCTATTGGATTTCTTTATGCCTTAGCTGCCCTTGGCTTTGTCATGATCTTTAAGTCGTCAAGCGTCCTCAATTTCGCGCACGGTGAATTACTGGCCATCGGAGCCTTTATCTTTCTGGTCTTGGCGGCATGGCTTAAATTACCCATCTGGCTTGCTTTTTTGATAACGATCGTGGGAAGTTTCGCTCTCGGGTTTATCATCGAGCGCCTTTTCTTACGTCCTCTGATTGGAGAAGCCCTCATTGAGGTCATCATGCTGACGGTGGGATTGGCTGCCATGTTCAAGGGAATCATGCTCGTCATCTTCGGTGGAAATTTGCACAACTATCCAGAGTTCCTGCCCAAAAATCTCACGATCCAGATGGGGAATATCAATATTCCACCGGTTTATGTCGCTACGTTTATCATCGGCATCATCTTCCTTGTGATCTTCGGATTGTTTTTCAAATATTCTTCTCAGGGAATCTATATGAGGTCCGTGGCGGATAACCAGCCTGCTGCACTCTCTCTTGGAGTTCATGTGCGAAGGGTCTTTGCCCTTTCCTGGGCCATTGCCGCTCTGGTTTGTGCGATGAGCGGGATTATTCTGGGTATTATCAATGGCATCAATGTCCACGAGCTCAGCAGCATCGGCCTCAAAGTTTTCCCTGTGGTCATCCTCGGAGGGCTGGAGAGTATTGGTGGAGCCATTATCGGCGGGGTCATCATTGGATTGCTCGAGACTTTTACAGCGGGCTATGTTTCCACCTCGCTGAGGGACATTGTTCCTTATATCATCCTCGTCTTTATCCTTTTGGTGAAACCCTATGGACTCTTTGGCCTGGTAGAAATTGAGCGAGTATAGATGGAGAAACGATGGACATTAGACAATGAATGGTAAACAAAATGTTCATGGTTAATCGTTCATGGTTCATAGTTATAGTTATGAGGTTGGAGGAAGAATGCGAAAGCTGAAATTACATCCCTGTGGAAAATTTAATGAACGATACGATGAAGAGCTGACCATCTTTGGAACAGACTTTGGTAGGCTATGGATGTGGATCGGGCTTTTCCTCCTTTTTGCCATTATCCCCACCATTAGCAGTCATTATATTCTGTATGTGATCAATCATATCGGGATCGCAGCGATTGCTGCCATAGGGCTCAATCTCCTGATTGGCTATACGGGTCAGATTTCCCTTGGCCATGGCGCCTTTTTCGGGGTAGGGGCCTATTCCGCTGCCATTCTTGCCACCGCTGTAAAGGTTCCTTTCTGGCTTTCTGTTCCTGCAGCAGGAGTCATTACCGCATTCGTGGGAATCATTTTTGGGATTCCTTCGATTCGTCTGAAACATCTCTATCTCACCATTGCCACGCTGGCAGGTCAGTTCATTATTCAATACCTCCTGGTGAATTGGGCGAGCCTTACCAATGGAGCAGAAGGCATCTTTCTTCCCAAGGCGAATATCTTCGGACTCAATTTGAAGAGCGATCTCGCCTTCTTCTATGTGATCTTTATCTGTTTCGTCGTCTTGACCTGGATGGCGGTTAACCTGATCCGCACGCGGTATGGCCGTGCATTTATCGCCATCCGCGATAATGATCGGGCAGCAGAAGGCATGGGCATTCCCATTTTTAAATATAAACTCCTCTCTTTCGCCATCAGTTCCTTCTACGCCGGGTTTGCCGGAGGCTTGGCGGCTTATTATATAGGCAGTATCACACCAGAACCCTATAGCCTTTCTCTCTCTGTAGAATATATTGCAATGATCATTATCGGAGGCCTGGGGAGCATTCCTGGCTCTGTGTTCGGAGCTATCTTCATCACTGTTTTAAATGAATTATTGAGTAACGCTACCGAATTCTTTATGAATATCGGCTCGCTCAGCAAGATTGCACTACAAATTGCACCTCTTCGTGAGTTCATCTTTGGACTGGCCATTGTGCTCTTCATTATTTTTGAGCCCAAGGGACTGGCAGAGGTGTGGCGCATCATCCGTTCCGGCTTTCGACTCTGGCCATTTTCATATTGAGGGAGTTATGGAAGACAATCTATTACTTCAACTTAACAATATCAGTGTCGTCTACTCGGATGTCATCCAGGTACTCAAGGGAGTCTCTCTTGTTGTCAAGAAGCAACAGATTGTATCACTCCTCGGTAGCAATGGGGCAGGGAAGACAACTACTTTGAAGGCCATTTCAGGATTGCTCAAACCGGAGAATGGGAAGGTGACTGAGGGCAACATTGTTTATGAAGGTCACAATATTCACAACTCATCCCCAGAAGAGATTACACGATTGGGGATCATTCAGGTCCTGGAAGGCCGTCAGCCCTTTAAATACTTGACCGTTGAAGAAAACCTCAGGGTTGGAACAGCCACTCGTTGGGGGAAACCCTATAAGAAAGATCTTGAATTAGTCTACCATTACTTTCAACCTTTGGTAGCTCGAAAGAACCGATTGGCCGGATACTGCAGTGGTGGCGAATTACAGATGCTTGTCATGGGCAGGGCATTGATGGCACAACCCCAACTTTTACTGTTGGATGAACCTTCCTTGGGTTTGGCGCCTTTTCTGGTCAGAGAGATTTTTGAGATTGTGAAAAGAATCAATGAAGAGCAGAAAACAACCATTGTCCTGGTGGAGCAGAATGCCAACATGGCACTCCTGATCGCCCACTACGGGTATGTCATGGAGAATGGCAAAATTGTGATGGAAGAGGCCGCTGCCAATCTGAGGGAAAATCCGGATGTGAAGGAGTTTTATCTGGGTACGGCGACCTCCGGTGCGCTCAAGTCATACAAAGACGTGAAGTCTTATAAAAGGCGTAAACGCTGGCTTTAAATCGCAGAGAGCATAGAGCAAAGCGCGTAGCGATTATGGAAGCACCAAATCCCAAGCACCAAATTTCAAATAAATCTCAATCACCTAAATTCGGAACAAAATCTGTTTGGTCATTGGAAATTGGAATTTATTTGGGATTTGGAATTTGTGATTTGGGATTTTATGCATTATCCGCTCTGCGGCATGCGATTTATAAAAGGGGGGGAGATATGGCAGTCAAAGCTAAAGAGTCCCGTTACTTTGACCTGAAGGAGAATATGACTCTGACGAAAAGACAGAGTTACTATAACCAAAGCCTGGCAAAAATGGTTGGTCTGGGATATCGAAAATCCAGTCGGGTCAAAAAGATCTTCGATGAACGGAACATCCGTCCTACAGAGATAAAATCCATCAAGGAATTGGAAAAATTGCCTGTGATCTCCAGGGAGCAGCTTGTCAAACTCGAGATGGAAGAACCTCCTTACGGAGGATTCTGTGCCCCAGATGTTGAGACGGATCGCATTTTTACCTCCCCTGGACCGGTCTATGAACCCCATCTTACGGAAAAGGACCCGATCTGGGGAAGGGGCTATTATGCAGCCGGTTTTAGAAAAGGAGATGTTGTTCTGAACGCTTTTTCTTACCACATGGTTGCCGCCGGGTTGACCTTCCACAGCGGTCTGAGACGCGTGGGTGCAACCATCATTCCTTCAGGCGCTTCCAGCACTGAAAATCAGGTTCAACTCATTCGAGACCTGGGCGCCACCGGGTTTACAGGTACTCCCAGCTTTTTGATGGCGATCATCAAGAAGGCTGAGGAGATGGGTTATGATTTCAAGAATAAGTTCAAAATAAGACGGGCCAGCTTCGTCGCTGAACCGCTTCAACCTTCCTTGAGGGAGAAATTTGAAAAGGAATATGGCATCGATACCTATCAGATGTACGGGGCGACGGAAGTAGGAGATGTCGCGTATGAGTGCAGCCAAAAAAAAGGATGGCATATCTGTGAGGAAGTCATTGTTGAAATTGTTGATCCGGCCACCGGAAAACAGGTCCCCCCAGGGGAATTAGGCGAGGTCGTGGTGACCAGACTGAATCACATCTTCTTTCTCTTCCGATTTGGGACGGGAGATCTTTCCAGCTACATCAAAGAGCGCTGTCCGTGTGGTCGGACTTCATTCCGCTTAACAGGTATTGCAGGAAGGGTGGGTGAAGCAACGAAGGTGAGAGGGATGTTTGTCGCCCCCAGCCAATTAAGACTTGTGTCATCCCGATTTGGCGAAATGAGACTGCAAGCTATTGTCGATCGGGTGGATTTTAAGGATTATCTAACAGTGAGGGTAGAGGCTGGACCAGAAGATCGGGTAAAACTTCAGCGCGAATTTGAGAATGTTTTTAAAGAAATATGCACAGTTAAGATCGATAAACTTGAGTTCATAGAAAGGGGAACTCTCTCTGATAAGGACAGTCTGATTTTAGACCGGCGCAGCTGGAAGTAAGTAAATGAATCGGATATTACCTTAAAGGGGGAACCATATGGGAACTTTGGACATCCATATTGGAGAAATGCTGGCAAGAAATGCAAGATTGTATCCAAATGATGTGGCGCTCATTGAAAGAATACCCAGTGAAAATAAGAGAAGTGAGATCACATGGAAGCAGTTTGACGAAAGGGTGAACCGATTTTCAAATGTCCTGATCAAAAAAGGGATTAAGAAGAGTGATAAAGTCATCCACCTGATGATGAACTCGATCGATTGGCTCATTGCCTATTTCGGGATCGTCCGGACCGGGGCATGGGCCGTACCTCTCAATTTCCGTTTTATGGGCAATGATATCAAGTACTGTTGTGATGTCGCAGAACCTGTATGTGTGGTCTTCGGAGAAGAATTTATCGATCGTATCAACAAGATAAAGGATGATCTTCACACGGTGAAAAACTACATCTTCGTAGGAAGAGAAATTCCGAGCTATGCAGAATCCTTTGATAAATTATTAGAAAAATCTTCCTCCAACCCACCCAACATTCCAATTGGCTTCGATGATCCCTGTGGCCTCTATTTTACCTCTGGCACGACAGGCCAACCCAAACCCATTCTCTTGACCCACAAGAATATGGCCTGTGCCTGTATTACCGAGAACGCCCATCATGATCAGACCAAAAAAGATAATTTCATCCTCATCCCGCCCCTTTATCATACGGGGGCCAAGATGCATTGGTTTGGAAGCTTTATCGTCGGTGGACCTGCTGTCATCTTGAAAGGGATCTCGCCAGAGTGGGTTCTTGAAGCGGTCAGCGAAGAGCAAGGGACGATCGTTTGGCTTCTTGTCCCATGGGCTCAGGACATCCTTTTAAAACTCGATAGCGGGGAGATCAAGTTAAAGGATTACAAGCTCGATCAATTGAGGCTCATGCACATTGGGGCACAGCCTGTCCCCCCTTCCTTGGTGAAACACTGGAAAGAGTATTTTCCCAAGATGGCCTATGATACCAACTATGGACTGAGCGAGTCGACGGGTCCAGGTTGTGTGCACCTTGGGATAGAAAATGAACATAAAGTCGGAGCGATCGGTATTCCAGGGTTTAATTGGGAAGCCCGCATCGTGGATGAGGAAGGAAATCCTGTCAAAATGGGAGATGTGGGAGAGCTGGTGGTTCGTGGGGATGGTGTGATGAGGGAATATTATAAAAACCCAGAGGCAACCGCTAAAGCCCTTCGGGATGGGTGGTTGTACACAGGAGATATGGCGAAACAGGATGAAGAGGGTTTTATTTTTCTGGTCGACAGGAAGAAAGACCTCATCATCTCAGGGGGTGAGAATATTTTCCCCGTGGAAATTGAGGATTTCCTTCATACCCTTCCGGGCATTAAGGATATAGCAGCCATTGGTTTTCCAGATGAACGTTTGGGTGAAGTGGTGACGGTGATCATCGATGTCGTCCCAGGAAAAGTGCTTATGGAAGAGGATGTCTTCAAGTTTTGCGAAAAGTTACCAAAATATAAGAGGCCCAAAAAGGTTTTCTTCGGTGAGGTTCCCCGCAATCCCACAGGAAAGATAGAGAAACCAAAACTGAGGAAGAAATATATTGGAATGGAGGAATCGTTTAAGATTAAATAAAAGACGCTAAGCGCGGCGCGCATAGCGTCAAAGGGCGTTGATGTGGAAGGCGAATTGGGAAGGATGATAGCCCGTTCGCCTTTTTTGGTTCTTTCAAGACAAACGAATCTTGAACGTTTGGTTTTACGCCACGACTCCAGCTTAAAAAAGCAGACTCATAGCTTTGGCAACAGCCCGTTGGAATTTGACATTTTTTCCATCACGATGATATGTTTGTGCATGGGTGGCATCACCTGGTCTAGAGACGGTGAGGCGAAACCTCACACCTGATCCGGGACTTTGCACAAACGATGCAATGGGCTCGAAACCATAAAACCACTATTGAAGCGATCGGAAATGGATCGACTGATAGCATGGCTTTCTGAACGAAAACTTTTCACTGCTGTACTTGCATGCACCTACTTGATGGTTGTCATTCTTTTCCACAGAGACGTCTCAGCGATTTTTGATTGGTTGTCTGAGAAACTTTCCTTCAAAGTCTATAATGATCTGATCTTCCTGATTAGCCTCATCGTTATGGTTGTCTGTGGAGTGTTTGTTCTCATGAGAATCGTAAAAGGAGAACATCGGTGTCTAAAGATGATATACTGGATCTTTACTGCATTTCTTGTCGTTGTTTCGTACAAGATGCTCGTCGTGTTTAATGTGGAGAATATTCACTTTCCACAGTATGCCGTTCTCACTTTACCTGTTTTTGCTCTTTTTAAGCATTTTGGAGAAACTGTTTTCTGGGTGACACTTTCAGGTGCATTTGACGAGGCATACCAGTACATCGTTCTTTATCGTAAGAACATTGGCGTGTATCTTGATTTTAATGACATTGTACTCAATTTGATCGGTGCAGGCATTGGGGTGGCATTCATATATAGTCTGTCAGATCTGAAATCTGAATCCCTTGCCTTCCATTCAAATTCTTCCCGCAAATGGAATAAATTCATTATATTTACCATCACTGCATCGATTCTGTTCGGCGGGCTCTCGTTGTATGCAGCGGGCATCTTAAGGCTTTACCCCGATGCGAATGCTCCGAACGCCCTGATCGTCCTCAGCACGATACCGGCACCAACTCAGTTCTGGACAATTCCAACCTATGGCAAACCTTTCCACATATTTCATCCCGTTGAGGGAATCTTTTTCTCAGCCATCTTGATTGCATGTTATTCGTTTATGGATTACGGCCTCAAATCAAGAAAGAGGGATTTTTAAAAGTTACTGAATTTGTGAGATTAAACAGCCGCCCGCCTTTTAAACATCTCCCAGCGACTTTACCCATTTCACGTCGCTTTTAACGGCACGAAATAATCCTTCATCAGCCAAGAAAAGCGAAGCAAACTTGTCTCAGAAAATATTTGGCTGCTTCTTGCCCTCCCCCAGTTTTTATGGCCACTCAAACTCTTAGACACATAAACCCCCTGGGCGAGCCCCTCGGAAAGACTTCACAGGCCGCACCGTTTATCAGTGGGGAACGGGGACCTCAACGTATAAGGGATGTCCATTCTATCTCCTGGTCAGGTTACCAACGCTTTCTAAAACACCGGCCTTATGAAGTCTTGAAGAGGGGGTTGGCCGGGGGAGGATAGATCCAATCCGCCCGAATAGTCAGGGAGAAAGAAAAACTGGGGGTGGGCAAGTTGGCTACTTTCCTTGACATTGGACATATTGCAGAAATATGATGTACCGATATTAAAGAAGGGAAGCAGTCTATGAAGATTTTAGTCGATGCAGATGCTTGCCCTAAGTCCGTTTTGCGCATCTGCATGAACCTCGGACGCAAATATTGCATCCCGGTGTGGACAGTGGCCAGTTTTAACCACAGCATCGATTCGGATCACCATGTTGCGGTGGGGGACGATTCCCAGGAAGCTGACATAAAGATCATCAATATGACGGAGCAAGGAGATGTTGTTGTGACCCAGGATTGGGGCCTGGCAGCCATAGTGCTGGGGAAAGGAGCAAGATGTTTGAGCCCAGCTGGCTGGGAATTTCGTTCCGACCGAATGGCGTTCTTATTGGAGGAGCGAGAGGTCAAGAACAAACTTCGGCGCAGTGGAGGAAGGACAAAAGGGCCAAAAAAGCGGACGGGCGAAGATGATCAAAGATTCCAGATCTGCCTCGAGCGGATTCTTCTGATGATGAGCGTGGAAACGTAATTCATAAGGGGAGTGATGAGAAGGCCTGACATCCCTTATTTTCAAAGGTATGAAAAAAAATGGGTCTTCATCTTAACTATCATTTGATAAGAAGCAGAAAGAGGAGAAAAACAATATCCCTTCATATCAAACAAGATGGGAAAATTGTTGTTCACGCTCCTCATCGCACACCGAAATGGGAGATCGAGAAGTTTATCGAGGATAAACAGCCATGGATCGTCAAAAAAATATCAGAAAAAGAAAGATTGATCGGGAAAGCAGAAAAGGCATTTCTCCCTGGAGAGAAATTCTTATATTTGGGAGAATCGTATCCGTTAGAAATAGAAGATGCCAGTCATAAAGGGCATCCACTAAGATTATCTTTTGGTAGATTCATCCTTGATAAGGATCATATTGAAGAGGCGAAAGATCTTTTTATTCAGTGGTATAAGGAGGAAGCAAAAGAGAAGATCGTAGGGAGAGTCCATTATTACAGTAATCGACTTCAACTGTTTCCAAAAGGGGTAAGAATCACAAGCGCCAAGTACCGTTGGGGCTCCTGCTCCCGGGATGACCGGTTATCCTTCAGCTGGAGGATTATCATGGCTTCCTTGAGCACCATCGATTACATCCTGATTCATGAACTTGTCCATATAAAAGAAAAGAATCACTCCAAGAGATTCTGGAGCCATTTAGAGGCGATCCTCCCTGACTGCAGGAAACAGAGGCTCTGGTTAAAAAAGAATGGACATTCATTACGACTTTGATGGAAATTTGGGCTTCTCATCGGGGCAGAATAAGAAGGAGGGAAAAATGTCGGAACAAAGGGAAAGCAAAGGCATTTCAAAATGGGAGTTGGATACTCCATGTCTCGTGATCGATGAAGATATTCTCGAACAGAATATCCGGGCCATGCAAAGCCATGCAGCTTCGTTCGGTAAGCAATTGAGGCCTCATGCAAAGACGCACAAATGTTCCCATATCGCTAAAATGCAGATGGAGGCCGGCTGTACCGGGATCTGTGTGGCCAAAGTCTCTGAGGCAGAGGTCCTCGTGAAGAATGGGTTTCACGGTGTCCTCGTCACTTCTCCAGTTGTCACAGATTATAAGATTGAACGTCTCATGGAATGTTTATCCATTGATCCCGGGCTAACGGTCGTTATCGACCACGCCGCCAATGCTACGAAACTGAATGAGGCAGCTGAGAGACGTGGTTTAACACTCAATGTACTCGTGGATCTCGATCCAGGCATGGGACGTACGGGTGCCCCATTGAAAAATGGATTGGCGATGGGACAATTGATAGATAGGTTGCCTTGGTTGCGTTTGCGCGGAGTACAATGCTATGCCGGTCATGTTCAACACATCTCATCGTTCGATGAACGTTGTCGAGCATCGTTGGATTGGATGAAGAGGGCTGCTGAAGTTTTCCGACAATTTCGCCAAGCCGGTTTGTCCTGTGATATTTTCACCGGTACAGGAACAGGGACGTATGAAATTGATTGCAAAATACCTGAACTGACTGATTTGCAAGTTGGGTCCTACACCATGATGGATGCCGAGTACCTAAGTATTGGCTCTTCCCAAAACCCTTCTCATTTTGAGAAATTCCCGCCGGCGCTGACCTTGCTCACTACTGTGATCAGCAGGAATCACTCCGAATTTGTTACGGTGGATGCTGGCCTGAAGGCACTCTATCATCATGGGGGAACCCCGTACGTTTTGCATCCATCTGATTTAGGTTTAGAGTACGAATGGTGGGGAGATGAGCATGGTAGAATCGTATTGGAAAATCGGGCAAAAGGGCTTGAAATCGGGGAAGTTCTTGAGCTGGTAGTTTCCCATTGTGATCCCACTGTCAATCTCTTTGATGTGTTGTACTGTACCAGAAATGGGATCGTTACAGATGTTTGGCCGATTGACATGCGAGGCAAGTGCCAGTAAAAACCACCCCAGTAGATTCCATTATAAGGCAAGGTTCGGTTGAAAGGTTTGTATATTTTTTTTATTCTTTCCGGAAATTGCGTATATTTTTTATATTGTCTACATAAATTCAGTTAGTTATCCCCTATAAAGCTCGCTTTCAAGCATCTTTTTGTATATTCAGAATATTCAATTTGGCCTCCAAAACCATTCCTTCAACCTCCACAAATTTTTAATAAGTCAATAATTTCAATTAGTTAACATATAATTTTTTTCTTGGCACGCCAAATGCATTCCCTTAGATTGAAAACAAAAGAAAGGAGGAACTAGAGATGGAAAAGACGAGAAAAGGATTGAAGGTTGGGTTGATGGTTGGGTTGATTGCTCTGATGGCTTCCCCTGCATTTGCAAGAGGGATTAGCTTCAAGGAAGCTGGAACGGCTCTTTGGATCTTCATCATCATCGGAGCCATTATCGTTCTTCTTCAGCTGATACCGGCAGCGATTCTATTCTTCAGCTTCATCGGTACTGCAACAACCATGGCATTTAAGAAAGAGAAGAAGGCTGAGGAGGAAGTCCTTATCCCAGGGGCTGAGCCAGTTCCGGTGAAGAAGTGAGCAAATTGTAAAGGAGATGATTCCAATGTCGCAGAAGATGAAAAAGATCCTGATTATCCTAAGCCTGGTGTTTATCTTGTCAGTCACGCTGGCCTCTTTCGGAATCGGCTATGCAGGAGGAGTCAGAGGGGTAGGGCTTTTAGGGGTATGTTTCTTCCTTACCTTTGGGATCCTGGTTGTCTTAGCCCAGTTGACCCCAGCAGGTATCCTCCTTTCCTCCTTCATTGCTACGGGCTTTACTTCTTTTCGAAGAAGCCAGATGCCTATCCGGGCTGCATAGGATAGAAAAAGAACTTTCTCCCCCGCCCGGTTAAGAGCAAGCCGTCAACCAGAGGAGGATCACGGCAAGCAGGAGTATAGAAGGGCAGGGGGCCTCAAAGCAAGAGGAGAATTCACCATGAAACCGAAGATGATTTTCATAGCCTATCAGGATGATGTCTGGGCCAGATCGCTCTCCACATATTTCCATGGCATTGGGTATCGGGTGGAGGTAGCCAAGTCCGTGAGCGATATGATTCGAAGGGTTCGCAATGGGAACATTCATGTCGTCCTCCTCGACGATGAGATTGAAGGCGTGAAGGCTTGTGACTTAGTGGCCATCTTTAAGAAGATCCATCCAAGAATTCAGGTGATTGTGATCTCTTCAGAAGAATCGATTGGATTGGTGAAGCGTCTTCGGGGAGCAGGGATCTTTTACCAGGCGATGAAACCGGTTGATTTGGAGGAGATCAGGTCAGCGGTGGAATGTGCCTTTGAAAAGATCGAAAGGGAGAATTTGAAAGAGGGGTTCCTTTCCTTCCTCGTTCCAAAGATGGTTCCAGCTTAATTCAAATCCACCGACCTTTTCATAGGGTTCCCCAATATTCTATTCCATTTACCATTCGCTTCTACCTCCCTATTTGGAGTATAATAGGCTCCATTTAGGTTATCTCCTAAGCCACCCGGAGGGAGTGAATCGCCATGAGAAGGTTTGTAGAACTGAATCATCCTCTCGAAGATGGAATGAAGGCTTATCCTGGCTTCCCAAGTCCTGAGATTGGATCTTTTCTTGATCATAAAGCGTCACGTTCTCACTACAACGGCAAAGCAGAATTTTATATTGGAAAGGTAGAAATGGTCTGCAATGTGGGAACCTATCTGGACAGCCCTTTTCATCGGTACCCAGGGGGAAGAGACCTCAGTCGCATTCCCCTTGAAAGGGTGGCAGGTCTCCCTGGAATTGTTCTTGATGCAGCGGTTTCATCAACTCGGTCCGTCAGCATCGATTGCATCGAATCGGAATTGCATGGAAGGGCTGTACTTTTCAGAACAGGATGGGATCAGCAATGGGGAAAAGATAGTTACTGGGAGCCTGGACCATACCTATCAGAAGAGGTGGTCGATCTCTTGGTGCGTTCAAAAGCAGCATTAGTAGGGGTGGACTTCTGGAACGTTGATGATACGATGGATCCAGCTCGGCCGGCCCATACACGGCTTCTTGCTTCAGAGATTCTCGTCGTCGAGCATCTGTGTCATCTATCGGTTCTTCCTCGAACCGGTTTCAGATTCTATGCCGTACCGCCTCGGGTTGTAAAAGGTGCCTCATTCCCGGTGAGGGCTTTCGCCGAGATGGATGAATAGGCCGAAGGAGATGTCATCATCCTATCGCTATAAATGAAACCACCCGATGATGATTAGAAGGGACCCTATAAAGGCCAGAAGAGGGATCAAATGGGGAAAGGGCATCTTAGGAAGTTGAAGGGGTAAATCATCACGAAAGCCTCTTGCGGCGAGTGCGATGGTAACTTCTTCCGCCTGGGAAAAGGAGCGCCGAAGAAGAGGAAGGGCAAGGAATTTCGCTTTGCGAAAAGGATTCTTGTTTTTGTCACCCAGTCGAGCCCTGTGGGCCAGACGGACCTCCTCAACCTGATCCAGAATGAGTGAAAAGAAGCGGAGGGTAAGGGAGACCATGAGCCCGATCCGACGTTCGGGAAGAAAAGGAATAGGTTTTAGAAGCCAGATGAGCGCATCCCGAATTTCCCGAGGCCGGGTCACAGCAGTAAAGAGGTTTGCATAACCGAGAATGAGTCCAATACGCCAGCAGGTCAAACTCGCCAGGCGGAGCCCGTCCGTGCTTATGGGAAGCCATGGGAAAGCAGACAGACGGGGGCCTGGAGCGAAGCAGGCCTGAAGAAGAAAGAGGATAAAAAGGAAGATCGCCCAGGTTCGAAAATCTCGAAGGGACTGTCTCAAAGGCAATTGCGACAGGATGAGAAGCCCGAATAGGATCCCGGAGTCGATGATGAGCCATGAGATTTTCGATGGGAGAAGGGTTGTGGTAATCGTCAGGAGCCCGAAAAATTTGCATCGGGCATCCCATCGGTGGAGAAAAGAATTTCCGGGGTGGTAGTGAAGGGCTATTCGTTGAGCCATGAAAGCCTTTCCTTTCCGAAAATCGCATAGCATGGGGGTCGGATCCCGAAGCGTGAGAGTATCATAGCGAGCTCTTCGGGCGGGCCTTCGACCTTCAGTTTCCCGTCTTGGATGACTGCGATGCGATCTATGTGAGCAATCACCTTTTCCACATCGTGGGTGGTCACCAAGAGGGTGTGCCCTTCACGGTGTAAACGTACCATGTGCTTCAGGACTTCTTGAATCCCAGGATAATCTAAAAAGGAAAAAGGCTCGTCAAAAAGAATCACCTGGGGCCTCATGGCAAGAACTCCAGCAATAGAAAGGCGCCTCTTCTCCCCTCCTGAAAGCAAGTAACAGGGTTTTTCTGAAAGATCTTTAAGTCCCATCACCTGAAGTGCCCAATCAACCCGTTCGTTGACTTCCTCGGTGGAAAGCCCGAGGTTTTCAGGACCAAAAGCAATGTCTTCTCTCACCGTCTCTCCAATGATCTGGCTGTCTGGGTCCTGAAAGACCATGCCCACCAGACGGCGGACTTCCCGGGAATTGTGTACGGGATCCAGACCATTTACGTGGACAGCCCCGGAAGTGGGTCTCAAGATACCGCTGATGAGCCGGATGAGAGTCGTCTTACCGCTTCCATTGGGACCGCAGATGAGGAGAAATTGACCTTTCGGGATTGTAAGGTCGATCCCTTTCAAGGCATGCGTTCCGTCAGGATAATCATGGCAGAGGTCTCTGATTTCGATCATATTTCTTTCCCCCTCTCCCTTCGACGGGAGAGGGCAGGGGCGAGGGTGGAAACGGAGTGCAGTTGACGGTGCAGAATGGGCCGGATGGCCCGAGCCAGAACGAGAGCAACCGATGCCTTGACCGCATCGCCGATGAGGAAAGGAACCATACCCATGATCAGTGTCTTAGGCCAAGACATTTGGGTGACCACTTTAAGCCAGGGGATTCCAAGGCTGTAGATCGTAAGAGATCCGACCGCGACGGCAAAAATCTCAAGGATCAGAAGGCCGCGGGAGCGTTCCGAAATAAAACCGGTGATCCAAGCCGAGAGGACATAGCCAAAAAGGTAGCCTCCTGTCGGGCCCAGAAAATGGGCCAATCCACCTCTGCCTCCTGCAAAAACGGGCATGCCGATGGCTCCCACCAGCAGGTAAAGACCCATGCTGGCGAGCCCCCAGCGACTTCCCAGAAGAAGACCGGTGAGAAGGACAAAAAGGGTAGAGAGGACGATCGGCACGGGCCCAATAGGGACGTGAATGTAAGCCCCCACAGCCGTAAGGGCGGCCATCAGAGAGGCAAAGACCATAAGTCGCAATTTCTCAATGGGCATAAAGACCCTGTTGTAAAGTGTCCTTAGAAATCCTAATTCAAAAATTCCGCAATCCGCATTCCGAAATCCGCAATCCGGAAGATTGTCAACCATTTCGGAGAACAAGGTTAACAAATAACATTTGGTGTGTCAACGGAAAAATCAAAACAAAATCGAAATCGTGAATTGACAAAGAATTATTCGAAAATTCAAAAGGCAAGACCTGGAGATCCTCATTGGAAATTTGCTCGAGACAGTATTATAGTGGTGAAACAAAAGTGCACAGCCTACACGTTAGAAAAGTCGGGAAGGTTTTGAATATGAAATTTTATGACGCGCATATTCATTTTTTTTATGAATGTCCGCTCGATGAACTGAGACGTATTTTTCGTCTTCTGGAAACGATGGGTGTGGGAGGCATTGATGTCTTAGTCATCGCCGAATATCCCGCTGAAATGGAAACGATTCTGAAGATGATTCCTGGGGAATACCATCCCTATTCCACTCCCAGAGTTTTTGAAAATCAAAGAGACCCTTTTCCGGCGCTAACCTGGCCTGGTCCATTGAAGATCGTTCCCTTTTTAGATGGCCGATTTATCGAGAATCAAATCGAGCAAAAAATGAAGATGTTTAGGCAGAGGGGTTTTAAAGGTCTCAAATTGCTCTATGTGCCGGAGGAAGACCCGGAACTTAGAGTCGGGGGCATGGAGAAGACATTCGGACGAACTTGTAAACGATCAGAGGAAATTACAGCGTCGCTGATCGAAAGTGCTTCCGCTCAAGGCATGTCGGTCATGATGCATGTCGATTTAAGAAAATATGGCAAGTTTGTGGAAGAGATGATCCATCGTCACTCTCAGACCAATTTTAATATCCCTCACTTCGGATTTTCCAGGCGGGCAATATCTCTTCTCTTAGAGAGATATCCAAACTGCTATACAGACCTATCCTCTCTCAGACCCTTCATCGAAAAGGATCCGGTATCCTACCGAGATTTTATCCGACGGTATCAAGATCGGATACTCTTCGGCAGCGACGCCTTGATCATCCAGCCGGAGCATGTCCAGTCGACGCTGAAATTTATTGATCGATTTCTGGACGACATGGAGATATTTCATAAGTTGGTGAATAAAAATTACTTGGCGTTCCACGGCATCCCCGATGACGTATAGTTGATCAACTTTTGAACCCTAAGTTTAATATGGTGAATTCGGCTTCACGCGCTATGACTGTAATCATCTGCTGACAGATTTTGACGGGGGGGTGTAGGTTCATTTCGATAGTCGATAAACAAGATTTGGATATTTCTTTCATATCCAAACCTAATCCGGAGTGCGGCAAGATATGTGCTATTTAGTGCTTAAAGTTCTCCATCCCGCCCTGTTTGTTTCTCCCTCTGATTCTACACTTTCGTTCCCTGATACAACAGCAAACCGAAATCATTTATACCAATTCGTATTCCCGGGTCTCAAGGATTAATTTCTGAGTTATTTGAGCTAATCTCCGCACCATGTTGCCCTCAAAATTCAGTCTTTTACCTCTTAAAATACAGCGTTCACCCCATTGGCTTCTAAAATCGCTTCTGTTAACCTGAGGGAAAGCTACAAAAAGGTCCTACCGAAAAAGCTAACCCTTCGTGAGAAGAGCGAGGAAGCAGCGCCCAAGAGAAATCCTGCGTCGGTGAGAAAGTGAAGAAGGAAGGCGTAAAACTGGGCACAACATGAAATGGAAAACCTTAGATTTGTATACATGCCTTAATCTCATCAGCGCCCTTATCCTTGTCGTTGGTTTGGGCAGTGCCATGTTGATCTACCGGACAGCTGAGAATAATTTGAGCGGGGTTATTGGTTACGAAGAAGAGGGCGGATTTGTTTATCCGATTCTGCCTGGAGAAACGAAGAAATATTTACGGGATATGGAACTCTATGGAGGAAAGGCTAATGTGATTGCAGATGAGTTCAGGCATTGGGTTGTTGGGCTGTGGCAAGGGAAATCTCTCGCATACACGGTAGCCTGCATTGTGATTATTACATCCTTTGGGGTTTTTTATGTTGCCAATCACTTGCCATCTTGCCAAGACCCTGATGTCCCCAATGAAAACAAACTAGACGGAACAAACGAAGGAAGCTAATCACTAGTGGCCAGGTCCCCTTTTGACGCATTATAGGAAGTCGTATGCATTCCGAAAAAGGTTACAGGAAAATTGATTGTACGAAACAAATTCTATCTCGAAGGAATTATTTTAGAAGAATTGTTAAATTCCATAAAGAGGAATGGTCGGGAGAAAATAGGTCTTGGAGCCGTAAAGAATTTGTCAAACGGAAGTTGTTTCAGAAAAGACGCAAGATCTCTCTTGACAATACCCGTGATGCTATTTATCAAGAGCCACCATCTTGCCTACTCTTTTTACTAATGATTCTAACCCATTACAATCTAACAACATCCCAATGAGGTCATAGATGCTCAGCATCGCTTTGCCAAGAGGCGTTATGAGCATGAATTCAAGTGGAGGCCGAGTAGGAAGGTAGGGGTCAATCTTGGTTGCCATATCTGAGTGATGAGGGAAAGGTTTCAACGTTCGAATCCTTGTTGAACTTCAATTAGATAATTCAGAAGACTCCAATTATAATTAGAATAATTCTTCGACATCCTTTAACTCTAACGATCGTTCCCAAAATGCGTCGTTACATTATTTTTGCTTCTGCCGGGTTGAGCCTTCTAATGTACGCCATTGACAGTGAAGTGGTTGCAGTGGCCCTGTCACACCTTATAAGAGACTTCGGCACCAATGTCCTCTGGGCAGCATGGACGATTTCAATTTATTTGGTTGCGCTTACAAGCGCTATGCCGTTGATGGGGAGACTGAGCGACACCTTTGGTCGCAAAAAGGTCTTTCTGTTTTCTCTCATGCTTTTTACCGGTAGTTCCCTTGCTTGTGGCCTCGCACCCAACATCTACAGCTTGGTGGCATTTCGCTTCTTTCAAGGAATCGGGGGAGCAAGCTTTCTCCCAACCGCAGCAGGCATCGCGAGTGATCAATTTCCAGAGCATCGAGAGAGGGCCGTTGGCTTAGTTACGAGTTTCTTTCCTATAGGGGGTATGGTCGGTCCAAACTTAGGGGGTTGGATCGTAAGCCAATATTCCTGGCGATATATTTTTTACATCAATTTACCTATCGGCATCAGTCTGATTGTTTTGGTCATGATTTTGTTGGAAGGCTCAGAGGTTCACTCTCGATCCCATATAGACTTTGTGGGGGCTTCCTTTTTCTTTGGAACAATCCTCTTCCTCATGCTCGGCTTAAATCTCATTGCCGAGAACTTATCTGCTTCATCTCTTCTTCTAACCGGCGTCTTTTTAGTTGTCAGTTTTTCTTTCTTTTACTTCTTTTTCCGCCAAGAAGAGAAGCAAGCCAATCCAATTCTGGATATAGCCTTATTAAGATCAAGGCCTTTCATGGCAGCAAACCTATACAATGTGATGATGGGCGCAGGATTTCTCGGAATCTTTGCCTTTATTCCGTTTTATGCTACCTCCGTGCATAAGTTATCCACTCTGCTTAGTGGGATGATCCTGACCCCTCGGTCTCTCGGAATCATTTCAGCCTCAACTGTCACCAGTTTCTTGCTCCGGAGATGGGGTTACAGATGGCCGATGGTGTTAGGTTCGAGCATCATGTTTTTTTCTACAATCCTTCTGGGGGGCCAAGGACTCTGGTTGTTGAGAATGATCGGTGTCAATTTAGGAGTTGCTGGAACGCTGGCCATCCTGGTCATGATTACCGGAATCGGAATGGGAATTGCCCTGCCGGCTTCCAATAACGCATGCATCGAACTCATGCCGGAAAAAGTGGCTACCATTACAGGGCTCCGAGGAATGTCCAGGTCTGTTGGAGGAGCATTCGGAATCTCATTAACTACGATTATCCTTCATTTGAGTTCAACCCCTGCCGATGGGTTTAGAATTACCTTTCCTCTTTTTAGCCTTGGGTTTTTATTCGTTATTCCCCTTGTCTTTTTTATGCCTTCTGGAAAAGGAGGAATGAAGATGGGTTTAAACCCAGTGGAGTAGCTCAAACCCATTTCCTTTGGGAAAAAAGTGGTCATCTAAATCTCTTTGGGTAGGTTTATAGGAACGACATTCTTATGCACTCCCATTACCACAAATCGACAACCAGACAGAAAGTAAAACTGTTTCTTAAGCCGGAATACGAAAACCAATTAAAAGGATAGCTTCAATGGAATGTCTACGGATCGGGACTTTATAGACAATTCCTATACTCAAACAAACCAAGCCTTAGAACAAAACCCTCCAACCATGTAATTTCTTCCAAATATTGCCCAAGAATACAGCCTTTGTCTTCGCAACATACATTGTTTCCCCCATTTCTTTCTCTTCATTTATCGGTATATAATTATTTCGTCCAGATGAAAAACCAAAGTCAGCACTCATGACCAAGGAGGTGATGGAAGCGGACAAGACGATGAAGGATTCCCTCCAGATGATCGAGAGTCCTATGTCACAGATGAAGGAGATGCGTGAAAAGATGCGTACGGCAGCAATGCGGGTCTGCGGCAAAGATAAAGAAACTGAAGGACAGCTGCAAAAGAGCAGTTTGTTTTTGGCGATGAAAAGGGATTGCCAAAATCGGTAGACTTCAAATAACCTATATTTGGATACAATAATAAAAACTAAATATTAGATAAATAAGTACGATCATTCAAATCAATTTGATAAGGGAGGTAACAGTATGTCTAAATGGTCAATTATGTTTCAAACAGCCCTTGTTCTTGTTATTGCATTTGCAGTTTCTGTTGATGCAAGAAATGTCATAAAGACAGCTACTGTGGGCGGTATGCGAATCGAATTACATATTTTACCGGCAGAACCATTCTTCACGGCAGATGAAGTCACGACCAAGAAAGTGAAGGCAGGGATGTTGATAATTAGTGGTGCTGAACCCCTATCACTTGAAGCAAATACACATCCCAACCGCCATCTTGTTATACATATATTCGACGCTAAAACAGGTAAAGCAATAACCACGGCTAAAGTAAGTATGAACTTTCGACAACTGGACGCTAAAAGAAAACCAATCGGGGAGTCAGTAAATGTTCCCATAGTTATTATGCAAGCAATTGGAAAAGGCTTGGAATCAACACATTACGGTAACAATGTAGTAATGCCAGCAGGGTCCTATTCCGTTACAGTTGTGGCCAACGGAAAGAAAGTGGGTTTCCAAGTAATGAACCTTTCATGACGAGAGGCCTTGACTCTACGATAAGTTGAATTATGCCCGATTCAAAAAAGTCACAGAATCCTTTTATCAATGGCAGATGAGTGGCTTCTTTAGTTCCGTCGAACCCACAGGAAATCGCAAGAAGTAGGTTCAAAATACAGTATTTTTGGGCAACAAATACGGCATTCCCCTTATTCCCTTTCGAGAAACTGTAGCTTAATATGAATCTTATGACTTAGGAGAGCAAAGGGATTTAGAGAGTATACAAAGTTGAGAGAACGGAAAGAAAAGGAGGTATAAAATATGAAAAGGTACCTGTTCTTAATTCTGATAGTTTCTATTATAACGATAATTGGAATGACCCCGCCTATAGCCAAATCCGATTGCACTGAGCCGATGCCCGAACTGTTTCAGCGTGTCTCACCGTCTGTCGTCTCTATCTCGGCATTGGCGCTCGATCCTTTTAAAATCACCAGCCGGGTCAGTATGGCAGCAGGTTCAGGATTCATAATCAATGATGAAGGCCTTGTCCTTACAAACTCCCATTTGGTTTTGGGTCGCCAATTGATCATCGTAACCCTTGACGATGGTCACAAAATCGATGCCGAACTTTTGGGAGCGGATCCTATCTTCGACCTCGCTGTCCTTCGTATTTCAGTTCCCCCTGAAGGACACCCTACGGCAGTGTTGGGGGACTCAGATTCCATCCGGATCGGTGAAGATGTGATTGCCATCGGGAATCCCTTCGGCTTGGAACAGACTCTGACTCGAGGGGTCATTTCAGGACTCAACCGTATCATGCCAGGTTCTCCTCAGCTGACAGTTCCGTTCATTCAGACCGATGCATCAATCAATCCAGGGAGCTCGGGAGGACCGCTTATGAACCGGTGTGGTGAGGTGATCGGAATAAACACATCAATTTTAGCCGAGGCGCAGAATATCGGTTTTGCCTTTCCCATTAATGTTGTCAAGAAATTTGTCCCGGATCTGGTAAAACACGGCCGGGTAATCCGTCCCTGGTTGGGTATCAGCGGGAAGTTGCTCAAGAAAGAACTGATGGAAATTATTAACCTACCTTTGGCCGACGGCTTTCTCATTGAAACGGTGGATCCTGGAAGCCCCGCCCAGAAAGAGGGGATACAAGGGGGTGGGCTGCCCCTGACGATTGCGGGAACGGAATTTTTGCTGGGGGGAGACATCATTACCGAGATCAATGGACAACCGCTGGATAACCCCGAGAACTCCTTGAAGTTAATTGACTCGCTGAAGGTAGGGGATAAGGTTCGTCTTATGGTCTTTCACAGGGGAGAGACACGAAGCGTCGAGCTGAACCTTACGGAACGTCCTATTTTACCACGCGATCTTCGCACCAGTGCTTCAAGCACCCTGCTACCCATGAAGGGCCATCTGACGCACTTCCCTCTTCAGTAGGGGTTCTCCTGCACAGAAAGAATACCGGAAAAAGTGTACTATCCCGAGGTCGATGCCTTGACTCGCCCTCAATGTCAAGAGACGATAAAGATCAGAGGATGCAATATCTCGCTCTTTCATTATGCTTCTTTCTAAGCAAAATCGTTAAACTTAAGGTTTTGTTACAAACTGAAGGTAGGTGTACTCCTTAGCCAACTTACTTTCGTGCTTTGTGATGATTCACATTTTGATCCCCACAGTGGGGGTAGCCGGACCTAATAAGAAGAGCAATCCGGAGGTGTGAATATCGGCTGCTATGTACCTACTGTTTTCAGGGGATCGGGAAAGGTACGATATGTTTTTCATTTATTGCATATAGAAGGGATCAAAGTCTAGCTAGGTCGGGGGCTTGGAGAAGAGGCGAGTTGAGGACTGAAGTGGAGAGCGTTGGTTCCAAGCTTAACCGGTGAGGGAAGTCATGATCTTTATCGTTCGTTTGCTGATCCATATGGTGGCCATCCTGATCATCTCTTATCTTTTTCCAAAGATGATCCGGGTAGATGGCTTGATCGCAGCTCTGGTCGCTGCCTTTCTATTGGGCATTGTCAATGCCATCATCCGGCCCATCCTGGTCTTTCTCACCCTTCCCCTCACCGTGCTGACCCTTGGGCTCTTCCTTTTGGTCATCAATGGGTTAATGCTTTGGTCGGTGGCAGCTTTGGTGAAGGGATTTCACGTCAACGGATTTTTGGGGGCAGTATTTGGCTCGATTTTGATCAGCATCGTGAGTTGGATACTATCCCGGTTTTTGCCCTCTTAATGGATTCCAAAAAACCATTTCCATTATTGCCCAAGGTCTAAGCCCCATCCAAAGTGTGGTGTTCTACTTTTCGATACCAAGAGGCAGGATCGATGAAGTATTCTTCCGTATCCTTGAGAGATAAATAATGCTCATTTTCCATCTTTGACAGAAGATCAAAGAACTGTTTCTCTTTGGGATCAGAAACACTATCTCGAAGCTCGGCATAGTATTTTGCTCCTTTGGCCTCGAAGTCGATTGCTGTCCGGACAGCCTCCAAGTCGTCTGAGTTTCCTTTTCCCGATTTGTCCACCTTCTTAACAAAGTCGAGAAGGATGTCTTTTACCACGGTTTCTTTGACTCTCAGAGGAACGGTCTCAGGCCATTTTTCCTGCTTGTTCCACTTCTCATGGAGTTGTTTCAACCGTTCGTAATGTTCCAGTTCATCATCTCCTATCTGCTGGAACATTTTTTTGCCGAGGGGGTTTTGCGTTCTCTTGGCGTTTTTCAGGTAAAATTCGCGCTCTCTCATCTCATTATTGAGAGCCACCTCCAAAGCATTGAGACGTTCTTTTTCTTTCATGATCATTCCTCCCTTATACACTTATTGTACGGAAAGCATAAAACCCCATCCTCACTTAATTTAAGCATTTTATACACAGCGACATTCATGACAACAAAGGGCGTCATTCCTGCCCCGTATCAAGTACGGGGTAAACTCCAGCAGGAATCCAGCCTCCTGCCCATGAGGGCCTCTTGCCCGGAGGGAAAAACACTGGATTCCCCCGTATCAAGTACGGGGCAGGCTTAGTCAAGCCCGGAATGACAAACTCGATAAGACTTATGTCGTCATGTATAGATCTCCTTTTTCTTGATGTTCTACCTCGCATCCGCCATTTTTGAAACTTCAAACCCCTGAAGAACCCTCCCTGTTATTATTTTATATTATCCCAGCTTTTTAGATCTTTCAAGCATCATAAAAAAGGGGAGATGCAGAAGATGTCTTAAGCAGGGAAAGAATTCTGGTTGAGAGATGGCAAAAGAAATAGTGGGAGAAGGAGAAGTTGAAGGGAAGAGGGACTTTATTCGAAAGTATGGATTTTTACAATTCTGGCCAGTGACCGAATCAAGGCCATCTTTTTATTTTTAGGGATGGTGCAGGCAGCTGCGTAGCGATGGCAACCTTCTGCAAAACCATAAAAATCACCATAAAAATCAAAACTTGACTTGGCAGACATTGTCAAGTTGACTTGGCGACTTCACCTACAAATCATTGCTCAACGATAACATCTTGGGCTGAGGATTACTGGTAGAAGTCACGTATCCCGGGTGAATATATGAAAATCAGATCGTGGCTTTTTTGAAGTATCAGAAACAGATGATAGATAGCAGATACTGAGCCCTCCTAAAAAGGGATTTCTGCCTCATCTTCCGCTCATTGCTAACACCTACCTATCTTCGCTCCAAGCTAACCTTTGGAGTTTGACGATTACGAATAGAAAGTCTATGAGTAAAGCGGCCTCGCAGTCACCGTCGTTCAATTTTTCCGTATCCGATGCACCGCGAGGCCAGTCCTAGATGAAACAGCAGAAAAACATCTCTCCGTTTTTGAAGAATACGAAGGATCTCGCTCCTACTCATCAGCCAAAGCTGCTATGAACATCCCGCCAATTCTTAAGAACGACTCTGCACTTAAGGGGCTTTCGTGATGTCGATTGCCAGAAGCAACACTGGTTCTGTTCCGTTGTTTTCGATCCAATGCGTCGTGTCCTTGTCTTCCACCATGATGTCTCCCACATGATGCTCAGTCGTCTTTCCGACTCGCTGTTCTGTCAGCACCCCTTGGACTACGTAGCCCATGCCGGGGCGATCCTTGTGGCTATGCATCACAAAATGGCCACCAGGTTCCATCTGGACCACGCGCACCCCCAATCGCCAACCCCGCATCTCCTCGATCTGGGGGCCAAGATCAAGTGCCGCGGTCTTGATTACCTTCATCCCTTTTGGTTGTGTTGGTGCAGTTTGCTGCCCGATTGCAACATGAAGTCCAAGCCCGATGGCTACCCCGAATACCAAAGTCGTAAAGGGAACCAACCAGTGTTTTTTCATAGGAGCCTGCTTTGAGATTGATTAGTATTGAGCCAGAAGTTTGAATTTCAAATTTCAATTATTCCCAAGGACCAAGTTAGCGGAGGACCTCCGAGGGGGATCGTACAATCTCCCTCGGAGGCCTGCTATTGGTACCTTCCGGAAATTCCTTCTCATGATACCCTCCAGAATGCTAACAGTTGAAATGTGCTTCGTTTAATGAAGTAGAACTTCGTTGCAAGTTATTTGCCTTCACTTCAGGCCTGCCTTGCGGAGCGCAGCCACCTCACGCTCTACATCGGCTTTATCCTTATATGGAAGTGTTTTTGCATACGACTCGATATTGAACTTGGGGTTTATCCGAAGAACTTCTTTTGCTGAAGTGGTAGCCTCCGCGTCACGACCTAATGAACTGTAACAGGCCGCAAGATAAGCGTGGGCAAGTAGATAATCCGGGTTGATCTGCTGCGCCTTCTTAAATTCGACTACGGCTTCATCATAATGCCCCGTCATGAAATAGGCGCGGCCTAACACCCAGTAAAAATGGACAGGAGGGAACGGGCTGAGTCGTATCGATTTCTTGGCATACAAAACACTTTCCTCCCACCTGCCCAAACAGCCTACAACCCCGGCCAAAACATAATGCGCATCCGCTCCATTGGGATTGAGAGCAACAGCCCGTTCCGCCTCGGAAAGGGCTTTATCATACTGACGTTTCACAGTGTAGATGGAGGCCAATAATAAATGGGTGCCATCAAACGAGTCGTCCATGGCAAGAGCCTTTTGCGCAAAATCATACGCCCTCTGAAGGGATTCAGCAGGCGATTCGCTCCATCCAAATCTCGCATCGATCCAATGGGTCGTACCCACATTCACATACGGCCATATAAAATTGGGGTCAAGGGCAATGGCTTCCTCATATAGGTGGCGAGCTGTATCATTATCTTGTTTCGTGCCGCGCCATAAGAAAGTATTTCCTTGGTAATTTTTTTCAAGGGCTCTCAGGTTCTCCGTCTGCCCCCCCCTTCCTATCCGTACGCGGCCCTGCTCCCCTTCTGTCAGCTCTATTCTCGTGGCCTGCATAATCTTCATGGTTATCTCATCCTGCAGAGCGAATATGTCTTTAAGCTCACGGTCGTAGTGCTCGCTCCAAATGTGATGCCCAGTTAATGCATCGATAAGCTGTGCCGTGATCCGCACCCTATCACCAGACTTCTGGACACTACCCTCCATCACATACCGCACACCTAAATCCTCAGCTACTTTCTGAATCTTCACGGCTTTTCCTTTGTAAGTGAAGGTCGAACTTCGGGCGATCACAAAAAGCTTTGGTACCATGGAAAGGCCGGTGATGATTTGCTCAGTCAATCCATCACTGAGATATTCCTCTTTGGGATCGCCACCTATGTTGACAAAAGGAAGGACGGCGATGGAGGGCTTGTCCGGAAGCGGGAAAGCCATCTTTTCTTTGGAGGCGAGCTCCTCTTTGGGAGATGGAGGAGTCACTGTTTTTGAGACTTTTTCTGATAACGGAGGTGTTACCTTTTCTTTGAGTGCTGCCTCTACTGACGGGGCGGGAGAAGTAGGGACAGTTACTGAGGGCTTCTCAGATGGGGCGACTGTAATTTTCTCCTTAGAAGCTACTTCTGGTTGATGAGCAGGAGAGATATAAAATTTCCAGATCATAACAGCAGCAACTACCACAATCACAGCGACCACCAAACCCATAGTAGCCCTCTGCCATTGTCTGGGTTTAACCTTTTTCTCGCCGATCACCTTACCGGCTGCCTCAGGCTCCATCAGCACTCGATAAACACTCACCGGTTTCTCAATATTCTTGACCGTGTGCACACCCAAATACTCATAGCCCAACGGCAACTTCTTTCCCACAAAGTCATAAGCTGACCCGGAGATGCACACACCTCCTGCCTCTGACAAGCTCTCTATCCGCGCTGCAATGTTAACCCCATCACCGTAGATTCGCCCTTCCTCCTCGATCACATCCCCAAGATTAATACCGATTCGAAACTCCATCCTGCGATTTTCCGGAAGCTCAGCATTTCTGGTTTTAAGTTCTTTCTGAATCTCGACGGAACACTCAACTGCATCCACCACACTGGCAAACTCTGCCATTAGATTATCCCCTGTAGAATCCACCACCCGGCCATGATGATGCTGAATCAGGCCAGTCATCACCTCTTTGTACTCATTCAGGGTGCGGACGGTCCCTTTCTCATCTTCCCCCATGAGACGGCTGTAACCTTTCACATCGGCACTGAGGATGGCAGTGAGTTTGCGTTTAACTTCTTGTGTGGTCATGGAATCCCCCAGAGGTTACTTGGGAGGTCGGTTTAGAACCCTATGGTTTGATAAAAGTCTACCAATTTTGAACGGAAACTTCAACAAAAATTATCGATTACCACTTAAAAGGTTGTATGGAAGGATAATTTTAGAAAATCACAAATACAGGAAGGAGTCCTTAACTTGCCTAAAATCTGCCCCCCGAGTGACCAATTTAACGCTTTCACCTACTAATGTTCACTCTGAGTTACTTCAAAGAAGTAACGATTCCTGGTTGAAATGTTGAACTGAAAGTTTGGATTGAACAAAAAAAGAGGCAGGACCACTATAAAGGTCCTGCCTTTACCATCGGGCGATTAAATCAATTTGCAATGTTCCAACACCTCCATTAATCAAGTCGCAACTTCCTTACCTTAAAGCTCCCTTGAAGTCACCTAAGGTAGCTTATAGATAATTTTTGCTTTATTATACATCTGTGAAATTCCTTCAGCAGAGGGACGTAGAAAATATGTGGTAAATTCAGTCCGACCCTGTATCCCTGAGTATTTTCCGGTCCCTCCAATCATCTTGGCTGTTCCTTGGCCGGGAGGCATAGGAGTGCCTGTTTTGCCGCCCTGCTTAGCAATTATAAACACCTTTTCTCCATCCTTCAGGGTATAAGTGCAATAATTCTCGCCTTCCCAACTCCCTTTTTCTGCGAAAGATGCCCCAATACAACGGATTGTTGCGTTGTGAAATAGACCCTCACCTGTATCGGAGACAAGAACCCCAAAAGCTTCAAAAATCATATATCCACGGTCTGGTCCCAAGGGAAGCACCTTGGACGTCGAGTAATAGCTTGTAGTTACCGATTCAGTCACTTCGTTTTGACCACGGGCAATATTGCCCAAACCAAAAACAGCTAACGTGACCAAACTTAATATCACAAGTAATCTTGTTTTCATAATACACCTCCTTTTTGGCTCTTGATACTCGGAAAAGGGAACATTCCTTATCGCTCAAGATTGGCCCCAAAAGGCTCCACAGGGATTTCAAACCTGTGGAACCCAACGTATGGGCATCTTCTGAAAACTCCATTTCATGCTGCATTCCAAAAGGTTAGAGATTGGGTTGTTAGGTTAATTGAGATTGCGGTGATTTATTTTTCATAAAACACATATCATCATACGTTGAACAAGTCAATCAATTAGAAAGCTTGTGAATATTATCTTTTTAAGGATTATCACTGGAAATCTTGTATGGCGACATAAATTCTCAACTTGATGAGTTCAGGAAGAAGTCAGCAGGGATTACTTCTGATAATATCTTAGAGATGATATTATACCCCCTACATAATTTGCTCAATGTGGAAAAAGGTTCTCCTGGGTTAGGAGTCACAACAACCAGGGAATAAGTGACGGTACCCATCCTTTTAGCAGGATTTTAGGTAAAATATTGGTGGTCAAAAAGTAGAGGATAGGAGACCTCCAAAGCCATTGGGTTGATAGTTTTGGATGGCCCTCAATTTTGAATTTGATTGTAGGGGATTCAGTAACAGGTCTTATTCCTTTTCAAATCTATCAAGGGTTTGTTGTCATTCTTCTCAATTTTAGTTTTTCTAAATAAATTCGTTAAGTTAATACTTCTTGTATCGTTTTTATATATCTTACATTTTTCTCATAACCATTCCTCTGTCTCTTTAGGATATCTGACTTGGCTCCATAAAGAAGCAGCAATGGAGGAGAACAAAAAGGTCGTCAGAAGAGTGAATGTCAATATTTTTTTCACTGGAGATTCCTCCTTTCTGGATCATTCATCCTGTTTCTTAGAATTTGTTTGAATCAAAGGTTTAATTTCCCTTGGAGAAATCGAGGGGATTTACTTTCAGGCTCAGGAGTTGGTTCACGCAAGGTTATTTTTTCATGCTTTTCTTCAATTGGTTGGGCCCGATGGGCCCCGAATTTCTCAAGGTAGGCCCCCACTGATTTCCGAGAAAAACGAGGAATTCCTAATTGATGGAGGTTGTCATTATCCTCATGGTCGGTTGTAAAGATAGGGATTTGAGTGGAAAGAACTCGTTTGGCCAACGCAAGGGTTTTGGTTCCCTTCTCGGCGAAGGGGACAAAGACAACATCTGACAGGACACAGGCCAGCCAGTTTCTATTTATAATATTGGGGCGTTTCATTCTTTTCTCTTCGGGAGGAGAAACGGAAAGCATTAGAAGCTTTCCTTCTCTTGCACGCCGAAAATATTCCTCCCTTTCCGGAAATTCATGAAGGGGTGGATAGAATCTTGTCTCAAGAAACGATTCAAAGGTTTCGCATTCCAGACCTTTTGCAGTGAACAAAGTCACCGTGAAATTTTTCCTGAACAGCCCGAGGCGGAATATCTCTGTTTCCATCACTGAATGCCATCCGCCAATGATATTGAGATCATATTCTCGAATGGTAAATAACAACTGATTCGTGGCCATCAAAGCCAGACCGCTAATGGAATCGGCAGAGATCACCGCAATCGTGAACCGCTTTAGAAAATCCAATGGCCCCCAGTAAAAGATTTTTTCTGGGGAAGATTCTCCAAGGCGGTCAAGTAAGCGTTTAGGGTAATCTTGATCTGAAGGAGTCAGAACTTGATATTCCATAGCGTTTCTACTGCATCATTTAAGTCTTCCTGCAATTTTTCGATCTCTTTTCCTTGAGCAACCAAAGCATGAGCCTTTTGCGATAGTTCCGAGATCCTTATATGAATTTTATTATGACCAGTAAATTTAGGAATAGCAAGATTGTTCATTACAGATGGAGCTCCAAACCCTCTTCCTGCAGAAGAAAAGCTTCGAATATATTCATCAACAACATCTGAGTTCAGAATACCGCATAGATAATGGGCCTCTTTTTCATCCTCGACAGAGAAAAAAGAGGTTGTATCTGTAGAAATCACTGTTTTCAATCCAAATTGGGTGCGTAGTCTTGAGAGGACAACGGCAGTCATCTTAGAGGCCATCCGTTTCCAAACGACACGATATTTTGCAAATGAATCTTCACTGATATTGTACATTGAATAAAATGGCGCGATAGGTTCTCGCTTGATTACTTTATTGTCCTTCTTAATTTCCTTGTGAAAATATTTTTGATAGGCTGCTCTTTTTATCAGAATTTCCTTAAAATGGATTAGATAGGCATAGGTAAGTGGAAGGTGAGAACTCATCCATTGTTCTTCATAGCCCTTTCTTTCTATTGGATCCTGAGCGACTAAAACATAGAAGTTTGATTTTATCCCAAACTTGACGATATCTCCTCCACTGACTGCAGGGTAGACCAGATCCTTTTCAATAGCAGCAGAAGTCGAAGGAATCTCTCTTTTCCCCCGCTCAATCATGTTTTCAACAACAAGAAGTCCATCAGGACGAACATCTTTTATGCGCAGCCAGAAAACGCCGTAAGGTTCAACCCTTGCTCCGAGGCGGGCTTTGTAAGGGTTTTCTCCCTTCATCTTTTCAGACCATTTCAGAGAAGAAGAGGTAGCAGTCTGCCATGAAGAGTTTATTCTGGATGGGTCAACTGGTATGGCCTTCACTTCAATTCGTTCAGTGTTCGCCAACACTTTTGATAAAGGCCAGTCCGTTGAGATGGTCTCCAATTCCTGGACGCCTCTTCCAAATGACGACGGGGATTGGATAGGAGGTAGGTTGCCCTTTCTCCAGAACGAACAGAGAAGTCTTATTCGCTGCTTGAAAAGGCTTAAGATCCACCAGGTCTTCCATGAGTTTGACCCGAAGAGGCACTTTTTTATCCTTAATTTCAAACTGTCTAAATCCTTCGCCTGCCCCCTTTGATTTAAAAACCTCATGCGTAATAAGAAAAGCAAGTGTTCCACCTTCCTTTAAATAATTGTCGCATGAGGCGTAGGTAAACAACATCGAGAAATCTTTCTCCCCTGCTCCCAGTCTTGCTTCATGGCCTTTTAAGGAGAAGAGTCCATATCTTTGCCACAAATCGAGAGTTCTTTTCCGGTAGTCATCTGACAAATATCCCCATCGTATCCATGGAGGATTACCAATCACATAGTCAAAACGTCCCAGATAGACAGGCGCAAAAGCATTCTTGATGTAGCGAGCCCAGATTCCATTCTCACCTTGTTCTTCCAATTCCCTGATGCGACTGTAAACCCTCAGAAGAAGCCTTCCATCCCTCTCCGAAAGGGGCAGCCTTTTCATTAAAAGAGCTAAAAAATCTTCAGGGTTCTGTTTCCCCTTCAAACCAATTTCGATCAAAGAGGTAAACTGGTCGATTTTTTCCTTATCCTGCATGATGGAAGGAAAGAGAAAATCTCCTTTGGTTGTCGAGAAAACCACGCCCCCGAAATCGAGCTCGCCTTCTTTGCTGGTACGCGTGGGTGCTAAAACAGAATCGCAAAGATAGACAGGAATGGAAATCGGCCTAATAAAAGGAATAAACGGGGCAAAGGCAATCAAGTAGTTCGTTCTGGCGGCAAGGACCGCCAAAGGATTAAGATCAAATCCAACGATGTTGTTCAGAATTTGACGGCCCACAGTTTTCCCAGTTAAATTTTTTTCTGGACCTAATATTCTGAACCACACGATGAATGGCTTCTACCAGAAATGTACCAGATCCGCAGCCTGTATCTAAGAATCGAATATTTGGGTCTCCAGCGTAGCCACTCCGGTCAATGAGGTGCCCCGCGAGCCAATCAGGAGTATAGAACTCCCCAAGGTCGTGCCTGAGTTTTTTAGGGACGATCATTTCATAAAGTTTCTTCAGTAGATCACGTGTCCATTCTGGCTCCAAAACAGGTGTAGCGGGTTCAAAGGCTGAAAGACCACGGACGATAGTGCGAAAGGCGTTGGCAAGAGATTTGTTCCAACCATCAAGATACCAGCGGAAGAAATCAGCCTCCAAGAAATTCTCAATTCCTTGATCAATGAAATCGGCCCCGGATTCAAGCCGCTCCAATCTTTCTTTAAGGGCATCATCATCTAACGCGCCGAGGTCTCTTACAAAAGATGTAATTGTACTCTCCCTCTGCATAGAGAGAAGTTCAATAGCAATAATTTTCATGAGGAAAGCGTAATAGGTATGTATGGCAAAGAGAAGCTGCTTGAGCCTTACGCCGCCAGGCATCTGATAAAGATATGCTGTCTCTTCTGCAGTCTTCTCCGCCTTTCCAAGCTCCTGGCCATATACAACGCCAAAGATTCTGTCCCACTCGGTAAAAAAAGCCTTCACCCTCGATGGAGCACTGAGTCGCTGTAGTCTCATGACTGCGGAATAGATTTCAGATACAGCTTGCCGGGCGATATCATGCTCTGGGCCAAATACATCACTGAGATCTTTTGCCGTGAGCGGCCTTCTGGCGGCGGCTCGGACAAAAATGAGGAGGTTTGTGAGACTATCTTTGGTGATCGGATAAGGCCCTAAGAAGTGAAATCCGGTTTTAGCGGATCTTTCAGGGAATAATTCTCGTTGATCAGGCGTGACAGGAACAGGGGTCGAAACGACTTTGGCTATTTTGGTATAACGCGCAAACATAATCATATGGCCGTCAATGGATACTCCAATGGCCTTTTCAAGGAATGCCTCCTCTTGGGGTCGGTGTTTGATCGCTTCTTCTTCAAGGTATCGCTGAAGTTGTTTCTTGGTTTCTCTTTGACCCGTAGCCGTTGCGAATTTGCCAGGCACTTTATATTCAATGATCAGATACCCGTAGACTGCATCCATCTTGGCTCTCAGAGCAGTCATCTTCTCATATGCAACAATATCGATGTCTATGCCGATGTCCTTGAAAGACTTTCTTAGGATTGGCTCAACACGCATCTTGAGATCTTCCTCAGTGTGGGCCTCTGAGGCAACCGCACGGATCTCTTCGGCAATTCGCTCTGTGTTAATCTGCCAATATTCTTTTTGCGCAGTCATTTCACTTTCTGCGTGTGGGGCCCTCTTTCCTTGGGGCCGAACAATGATTGTGTCGGCAGTAAATGCCCACGCTGCGGTACTCTCGTAAATTCAGTACAGTGTAACGATGTTGGAGAGATGTGTCAATGTGAATTTTTGGATATGCGAGTGGGTGTAGGCTTGCGCCGAGTTCTAAGAACGGCACTCGTGAGATTGCCGCGGGCTTTGCCCTCGCAAAGACCTCGCGGGACATAGCGGGGTTAATCCATCCCTGCTTCCTTCAGATTGGCAACGATGACCTGGATAATGTTCTTCGGGTGAAGGTATTCTTTTGCAACCCGGAGGACTTCCTCGCGGGTGATGGATCGGATGAGAGAAGGATATTTTTCAGGATAATCGAGACCCAACCCATAGTATTCCACCTGGGTGAGAAAATTAGCCAGTTTCCCCTGGGTGTCAAGCCGCATGGGAAAACTTCCGATGAGATATTTTTTTGCCGCTTCGAGCTCTTTTTCCGAAACCAGTTCTTTTTGGATCCGCTCCATCTGTTGGAGTGAAAGTGAGATGGCCTCACGAGCAGAGGCATTTTTCGTCTGGAGAACAATCTGGAAAGAACCTGGATATTTTCCAGGATCGAAGAAGCTTGCCACAGAATAGGCAAGCCCCCTCTTGTTTCGGATCTCCTCCATCAATCGAGACGCAAAACCTCCCCCTCCAAGAATGTAGTTCATCACCGTAATGGCGTAGAAATCAGGATTCTCCCGGCTTACACCAGCGTGGCCAAGAATGATGTTGGCTTGGGTGATCGGCCTGTCGATCTTCACTGTTTTCTGCTTTTTTGCAAATTGGGTGATGAAAGGCAACTTGGGAGTCTCGGCCATCGACCATTTTTCAAGAAGGGGGATGAGCTTCGTTTTCATTTCGTCATCCGTAATATCCCCGACAACGATCAGAATGGCGCTATTAGGATGGTAATAAGAACGATAAAAACCAACAACCCCTTCCCGTGTGAGCCTGGAAACGGATCCCTTTGTTCCTTCGACAGGGTGGCCATAGGGACTGTTGAGAAAGAGAGTTTTTTGGAACTCTTTTTCCGCAACCTCCTCGGGCCGATCTTCTTCGGATTGAATGGCTGCGAGGGTCTTCTCTGTCTCTCTTCGGATCTCTTCTTCAGGGAAAGTGGGTTGAGTGAGCACTTCCATGAAAAGATCAAGGCCCTTGTCCAGATCCTTCTTTAGAACCTTCAGGTTTAAAGTTGAATAATCTCTGCCTGAGGATGAAGAGAGAGAGGCTCCCATGAAATCCAACTCTTCATTGATTGCGTTGACCGCGCGCTTCGATGTTCCCAGAAGAAGTCCTCTGGCTGTGAGGTGCGCCAATCCTTCCTCTCCAGAAGGATCTCTCCATGCCCCTGAGTCAATAAGGAGTTGGAAGGTTACAAATGGAAGGGAATGCTCCTCACTGGCAAGGAGAACGAGTCCGGTGGGAAGGACGGTCCTCTTAACCGGAGGCATGGCATGAAGAGAGTTTGCTGTCAACACCAGTAGCAAAAACATGAAAGTGAAAAGAGAATTTCTCAATTTCGGAATGCGCCTGCCTGCCGGACAGGCAGGGAATGCAGAATGCGGAATAAAAAATCTAAGAATTGAAAACATAATTTTTGCCTTTCTTCAATATGAAATCCCCCTCACCCCCTCCCTCTCCCCGTTGGGGAGAGGGGAAGGGTGAGGGGCCTTCCTATCTCACAATCCTTTCTTTTGTAGAAGGCCCGGCCGGCACAGGCATCCCCCCTTTGGGTGGAAGAGGGATAAGAATGCCTACGGTCCGGTTATCCGGGGTCAGGTATTTTTCTGCAACCCGCTGGATATCTTCAGGTGAAACCTTTCGAATGGAAGGAAGGTAGTGATCAATCGCCCTCCAAGTGAGGGTAATTTCGTACTGGGCGAGGAGCATGGCCTGGTAGAAGAGCGAATCCTGCCCAAAAACAAAGGAAGCTTCCATTTGATTCTTTGCCTTTTCCAGTTCATGTGTTCCCACCAATTCTTTTTTCAGTTGCTCCACCTCTTGATCTAAAGCCTTCTCCACTTCTGTCACCTCTTTGCCTGGAAGAAGTTCTGCAGAAAGGTAGAAGAGGCTCGGGTCCCGGGATAGAAGTGAGTGGTCTGCATCCACACTCAGGACGAGTCGTTTCTCCCGCACGAGATCCTGGTAGAGCCTGGAGCTTTTCCCTGCCGAGAGCAGTGTGGCGATCACCTCCAGCACGTAACTATCGGGTTCTCGAAGATTGGGGACATGATATCCCATCACGATATAAGGAAGCTGTGCCTCCTTCTTCACAAAGATTCTGCGTTCACCGATCTGTTTAGGATCGATATCTCTTTCCTGATTCGGCGCTATCCCCTTTGCTATCGAACCGAATGCCTTTTCGATCTTCGGAAGAAGTTCTTCTCTCTTGAAATCTCCCACAACGACGAGAATAGCATTGACAGGGTTGTAATAAGACTTGTAGTAACCCTTCAGATCCTCCAATGTAAAACGGGCGATATCTTCCATCCAGCCGATGGTAGGCCAGTGATAGGGTTGAATCTGAAATGCAGTGGCCTCCACTTGTTCCTGGAGATAGGCCTGCGGGTTGTCCTCTGTCCGGAGTCTCCGTTCCTCCATCACCACCATTCGCTCCGTCCGGAAATCTTGCTCCCGGAGAAGGAGATTCTGCATCCTATCCGATTCCAGATCGATTGAAACCTGGACTCGGTCTGCGCTGATATTTTCAAAGTAGGCCGTATAGTCACGGGAAGTAAAAGCATTGTCATTTCCACCATTCTCCTGAATGATTCTGGAAAATTCCTCGGGACCCACCTTCTCTGTCCCTTTGAACATCATGTGCTCGAGCATGTGAGAGAGACCGGTCTTCCCCCATGCTTCGTTCCGAGATCCCACACGGTACCACACCTGAAAGGTGACAAGGGGCGCTTTGTGATTTTCAAGAAGGATTACCTTTAGGCCGCTGGGCAGGACGGATTCAAAGATGTTCTCCTTCAATCCTGCTTCCGAAATTGGAACAACAAGAATGAAGGAGAGTAAGAAAAGCAGAACTGCTCTCCCTGCTAATTTCAATGAAGAATTCAATTCCAGGCTCCTTTCTTGTCCCCTCCCCCGCACCCCTCTCCATCAAGGGGAGGGGGAGGGAGGGAAAGAGAGAATCATTTCTCTTGGGCCAGTGTGAGAAAGAACGTTGAGCCTTCCCGATTTATCAGGAACAGGGCGCCTTGGTCTGGGTTTGCCTTCTCCATGGCACTGCGGTAGTCGTTTTCGCTAAGGATCTTCTGGCGATTCACCTCTAAGATAATATCCCCAGCCCTCAAACCTGCACTCTGGGCAACGGAATTGGGTTCCACTCCTATAATGACGACGCCCTCTGTTTTTGTAAGACCCATTTGTCTGGCAATATCCGGGGTGACATTAGATACCCGAAGGCCAAACCATTCTCTTTTAGGCTGGGCAGGTCCTCGCTCTCCTATTTTTTCTGGCATCTGAGCAGTGGTCACCGAAATCTCGACCCGCTTCGCTTCCCGGATGACCTCAAACCGAATCTGCTGGCCCACCTCTCTCTTCAAAACTTCGTGGACAACATCCTGACTGTTCTTGACCTTCTTTCCATCTATCTCAACAATGACATCTCCAATTTTCAATCCTGCTTTTTCAGCCGGACTTCCTTCATACACCTGGCTGATCAATGCCCCTTCTTTCTCCTTCACGCCAAAAGATTTCATCAATTCCTCGGTGAGATCCTGGAGGCCGATGCCGACCCAGGGCCGGATGACCTTGCCCTTGGCGATCAATTCGGTCATGATCTTCTTGGCAAGGTTGATGGGGATCGCGAAACCGATTCCCTGACCGGGCTGTATGATCATGGCGTTGATTCCCACCACTTCCCCATCGATGTTCACAAGGGGACCCCCGCTATTCCCTGGGTTGATCGAGGCATCCGTCTGGATGAAGTCTTCGTAGGTACCCGTTCCCAGGCCTGTGCGGCCTTTTGCACTGATCACCCCGACGGTCACTGTCTCTTCGAGACCAAATGGAGAACCAATGGCGATCGCCCACTCTCCCACTTGTATTTTGTCCGAATCTCCCAACGCAGCAACTGCCAGATCCTTTGCTTCCACATGCACTACCGCGAGGTCCGTCTTCGGATCAGTTCCCTGAACAGTTCCTTTCAACTCTTTGCCACCAGACAAACGGATGGTGAGCTTGTCCGCTCCGGCGACAACATGGTAGTTCGTGAGGATGTAGCCTGTAGGATCCACAATCACGCCGGAGCCTTCCCCTGTCTGTTTTCTCTTCATGGGGGGGCCCCCGTGCTGTTTGAAAAAATCTTCGAAGGGTGTCCCCTTGAAGAAGTCTTCTCCAAAGCCCTCTCCGGGCGAGACAGTCACCGTACGTTCAGAACGGATGGAGACCACAGAAGGCTGGACTTTTCTAACCAACTGCACAAAGCCTTTGCTCCAATCCTTCTCGCTGACAAGGGCGGAGGCATCACTCCACACGGGGCCCATCATCACCAGAATCGTTATGGACAACCGGAGACAACACCTCAAAAGCCAATCCTTTCTTTTCATCCACTTTACCTCCTTCGTTGATCCTTTTAGATTACCAAAACGGAAAGAAAAATAAATACGTTAAACCCTGTATTTTCCGGGGGAAAAGACTGTATTTTGGGAAACGCATTGCTCTTAAGGCTTCCATACCGACATGACCATATCGAGCGGAGCGTTGTAATCAATTCCGCCGCCTATGATTGGTCGTTAGATTTCTTAATACTTTTAAGGTACCTCAATATGATCCAACTTATAAACAGCATTATAAAAAGCACCACTGCGACATGCTCAATTCTCGTCATGTCTTTTTTCAATATCTCGATACTATTGCCGCCCAGATAGCCTATCCCGACCATTAAGGTGACCGTCAATATTGCCGAAGCAGCATCGGCCATTACAAATTTTAGAGCCGGCATTCGCATCACTCCTGCCACAAGGAATACTTGTGCCCTGACTCCTAAAAGATGTCTTCCAAAGAAAACGACAAGAATGCCCCACCTCTCAAATTTCTCTTCAACCTTACGAAGCCTATCCCGCGATATGATCCTTTGTAATCTTTTGTGTTCGATGATTCGTCTCCCATATTTCTTGCCTGCCAAGTAAAGGACAAAGTCGGTTATGAGTAAACCGGAATATACGACCAAGAGCGTTGGTAATGGTTTCGTGACGCCTTGGGCAATTAAGAATCCACTCAAGATGAGGATTGTATCCTCTGGAAACGGAAGCCCTATGTCGCCGAGGAAAAGAAGGATGAAAATCCCTAAATAAGGTGATTGCTTGATCAATGTGGTTATTTCGAGCATGACACACTAAAGATTAGATGCTGGCGATCATTATACCACCTTACTTCGCCACTTCCAATTTGAGGAAAATTCCGATCTCATCGCTCGGGGGATGCCTTCTCTTCCGGTCCCTCTGATAGGATCCCCTTTTTGATATAGATCGGCCGAACCTTTTCCCTGATTAAAGGAAGTTTTTTTGTGAAAAGAAATGAGCCTAAGATGCATGATGCTCCGGCGATGACTAAGGTCCCAGGGGCCCCGATCTTGCTTGCCAGGCTCCCTCCTATTAAACTGCCAAAAGGTCCTGCCCCCATAAATGACATGGCATAAAGGCTCATCACCCGTCCTCTTTTGTCATCATCGACAATCGTCTGTAAAACGGTATTACTCGATGCCATTTGTACCATCATGCCAAAGCCCGTGAGCAACAACAGGAGCAGAGAGAGCCATAAGATATGAGAGAGCGAAAAACCGATGAGGCCTATTCCAAAAATAGTTGAAGCAACGGCAATCATTCTTCCCAATCCAAGGACGCTTTTCCGAGAGGCCAGGTAAATGGCTCCGATGATGGCGCCCACACCGATAGCGGCCATCAGGAAACCAAAAGTTTGAGGGCCCCCATGAAGGATGTCCCTGGCGAAGACAGGCATAAGGGTTGTGTTAGCCATTCCCACTAAACTGATCCATCCAAGAAAGAAAAGAATTGACCGGATGGGCACAAAACCATAGGCATAGGTAAATCCCTCTTTTAGACCTTTCAATAATCGGGTTCTCTCGTGCCCCCCTTCATCAGGTCTCATCTTCATCGCTAAAAGAGCGATGATCACAGCAAAAAAACTGATGCCATTGAGGAGAAAGCACATCCCTTCGCCCAGGATGGAGATCAGTATGCCCGCGATGGAGGGCCCTACCAGTCTCGCACCATTAAAAAGAAACGAGTTTAGGGCTATGGCATTTCCTAAATCCTCTCTCCTCTCTACCATTTCGACCACGAATGCCTGGCGGGTTGGCATGTCAAAGGCATTCACCAGACCGAGGAAGATCGAAAGGAGGATGATATGATGAACAGCGATCACACCCGTCAGAGTAAGAAAGGCCAAGATAAAGGCCTGTATCATGGAGAGTGATTGGGTGATGACCAGGATGTGGTGACGGTTCCATCGATCAGAAAGAACGCCAGCAAAAGGAGAGAAAAAGAAGCTGCAGATTTGACTCGAAAAGCCAACCACTCCCAACAAGAAGGCCGAATGGGTCAGATGATAGACCAGCCAGCTCATCGCAATCTGCTGCATCCAAGTGCCGATCAGAGAGGCACCTTGACCACCAAAAAAAAGGCGGTAATTTCTGTGGTAAAGGGCACGAAAAATGAGCTTCAACCCTCTTGGATCATCAAGGCGGGATTTATCTACTTCCATTCTTCTTTGAACGAATCCTTTTCTATTTTTACATTATATTCTTCCATTATGAAAATTCAATCGGGTGAATCCGGTATCGCAGGTGAGGTCATCATATTTTGGGTTTTGCGGCGACGCAGGCCCACTTCATTAACCCTTAGTAAATGGATGGCATTCTCCACAGAAGGTAGGGGGATGATGGGTTTTCTTGTCGTCATGGCAAGTGAGGCAGTTCTCGCGTGTAGTGACCTTCCACGCATGCGGGGTGTGACAGCTCATACAGGGGACTTTGGCATGTTCACCCTTGTTGTGCAACCCCCTGAGGTTGCTGTGGCAAGACCTGCAGTTGACCATAGGCTGGTGGAGATCCGTTTCTTTAAGGTGGCATGTCTTGCAGGCCATCGACATCATCGGAGCGGAGGTGTCAATCTTATGACAAGAGACACAGTCGAGAGGTGGCCGAAAACCTGCCCGGTGACAGAGGTTGCAGAGGATCGTGGCATGTCTGCCCTTCAGCGGCCACGGATGCCAGGGTCCCGTGCTGGAGGGCGCAAAGGCCCCGAGAGGCATAAGCGGCCCCCGTTGGGGGATCGTATGGCAAACCGGACAGGATCTGGTGAGAACCTTACCGGACTGGTTCACGTGATGGCCGTCGTGGCATCTGAAACACCCTGGCCAGTTACGATGACCTATGTCATGGGGATAGGTTGCCCAGTTGACTTTCATAGTGAAGAAAACGCTGCGGTCGAAAATGGTCGTAATGGCATCGATGGCCTGATTGATCTCAGCTTTTCGATTTTTAAGAATCTCTGGGTAATGTTTGGTGTAGTACTCTTCAATCGTTCCCCGTAATCCCTCATGGGCGCTCCGGGGGTCTTTGTAGTTTTTCAGCAAAGCCTCAACGGCAAGCTTTTTGATCCAGGGCAGTTTTGGGGAGATATTACCCCCTTCCATAGCCTCGTCAACAGCCCTTTGCGGTGCTAGAAACATGTGAGAGGGCCGATTATGACAATGCATACAATCCATCAAGTGGACAGGGAGCTTCTCCAATTCATTCCTTGAAATGTCGGTCTCCTTGTCTTCGTAAACCATCTCAGCACCATCAGGGAGTACCACTTTCACCCAAGGGACTTGCTGAAGTTGAGGGTCCGACGTCCTGAAGTATACCTTGTTGCGAGTGATCATGTGCCAGTGAATGCCCGCACTCTCACCCAGCTCGGGAATCCCGCCCCCTGTTTTCACCAAAAGGCTTAGCTGCTCTGGGGTATTTTTCTCATCGTAACGAAAATAAGGTATCTGAAGCAACTGGGCCCCATAAAACTTTTGAGGCCAGTGGCATTCGTTGCAAGTTTCTGCTGCGGGGCGCATACTTTTGAGTGGAGTGGGGAGGGGCGCTGGGTAAGTATGGAAAATGGTCGCGAAGACCTGTGGAACTCCGGAGATCTTAGCTTTCACATACCACGAAACCCCAGCACCCACGTGACAATCAACACAGGGTACCCGTGCATGAGGACCGTTCAGGTATGTGGTGTATTCCGGTTTCATCACCGTATGACACACTCTCCCGCAAAAGGTATTGGAGTCGGTGAAGAGGTAAGCATTGTAACCCAAGAAGGAGAGTAGAATTGCCAGAAGGCAACCTCCCCCTAAAACGAAGGAAAACCTTTTCCGCTGGTGGGGATCGTTGAGGTTCAATAGGGGATAGGGCGGTGCCTCTTCAGCGCCGAGCCGGCGTCGTCGCCGACTTTCCCGGATCATCCCGTAAAAAAAAACGAAGAGGCCCAGCGTTAAGAATCCTGGAAAGATCATATAGGTGAAAATGCCGATGTATGGACTTGGTGCCTTTAGGCTGAAATTTAGTAATAGGAACAGAAAAATGAGTAAGATGCTAACAATAACGGTCAGGCCTCCGAAGTAACTGACCGTGTTCCGGTAAAGGCCGTGGAGCGGCATTCTCTTTTTCAAGGCATTCTCTCTTTTCTTATACAAGGAAATCGACCCTCCATTAGGTGGTTTGTTTTAACGTAGCCTACAAATCTAACCACATCTAAGATGGGATCGTTTTTTTATCCCAAGAATCTCCAGCCGATCGAGAAACTTCACCGGGGAGAAAACGTCTATCTTTTTTATTGTGTTTACGAGATGAACTCCAACGCCTTCATGAGTTCCTGCTGACCTAGGAAATTCGCCGGTTTCAGAAATTTCACTGAAACGAAGAAACTCAGATTACTTTGAACTCATATACCTTTTTCGTTTCGGCGTGCAACACGTGCACGGAACAGCCCAGTCAAGGGTCGAAGGAACGAACGACCCGTACAATATTGAATGGGTTTTTCATATCCTTGACAGGTGTTCCAACGAGAGCCTGTTCAATTGGGCCGGGAGTTCCCCTGTCGTCCCTGGGAGAGGCATTCCAGATCGTGGCTGCCACAACCTGGTAATTATCAATCTTTTGATCCTTGATCGAAATCCAGTGTCCCAGTGCACCGCGTGGAGCTTCGGTCAATCCCACCCCCTCTGCTTCCATGGGAACCTCAACTGTTGTACAAGAGGGAGCACCCGGTTTGAGTTCGAGAACCCATTTCTCCATGGCATCAGCCACTAACTTGCACTCCTCAGCTCTTGCTGTAATCCTTCCAAGAACTGAGAAGGCTTTCTCTCCAGATCCCTGAAGTGAACCTCCTTTTTCTCCTCAATGCCTAAGAATTTGTTGGCGTGTTTGCTTAAAACAGGGTTGGAAATCCACATCCTGGCCAGTGGCCCAGCTTCATGGGGGAGATCGCGGTACCGTGGAGCCTTAATAAAAGAGTAGGCATTCTTTTTTTCAAATTCGGGCTCAGTTATCCCTTTGCTTGGATGGAGCCCAGTAGTCTTATCATCATACCATGAATATTTGACATACTCTCGAATCTGAGCTGTATCCAGAGGTAGGTCTTTGTTTTGAGTATAGGAACCTGGCTTGAGGAGAAAGGTTTTTTCATCATCATCTAAGGGGAAAACACCAAACGAGATGAGGTTCTTGCAGCCTATCCCAACACCGAAAAGGTCATTGTAAGCCGCAGCAACAAGGTAAACCGTTGGAAGATAGATACCATTGATGAATTGCTTGATCTCTTTAAGTCTCCACTCAAAAGAAAACATTTTGTCTTCAGTCGGAATCTCGGTGGCTCCCCCTGTAACCATGCCGGACACAATGGGTGCTTTCCCTCCAAGAAGGGCAACCATCTGATGACATTTTTGTCGAATGTCTAATGCCTTGAGATACTGGTCAACGGCTGCCTTATTCGTCTTTGGATCGAGGCGATAATCTCCTTCATATCGGGGAATGAAGGGTTCTGTATCGGGCCCTTTCACATAATCCAGGGCAGCAAGGTGGTAGAAATGGAGGATGTGGGACATCAGATAATCCGATCCAAAGATCAAGTTCCTGATAATTCTTCCATTCGTCGGGGGTTTCACCCCAAAGGTATTTTCAAGACATCGGACCGATGCTGTTCCATGGGCAGTCGGGCAGACGCCGCAGATTCTTTGAGTAATCTGGGATGCGTCTCGAGGATCCCTCCCTTTTAAAATGAGTTCAAAACCTCGGAAGAGGGTTCCTGAAGATTTTGCATTGACTACCCTTCTACCTTCTATATCTACCTCAATCTTGAGGTGGCCTTCAATTCTCGTGATTGGAGAAATGATCAATTTTGTCATCGACATCACCTCCCTCATTATCCGATTGTTGTTACAGTAGATTTAACGTAAAGGGGTGAATAGTTATCGGGCCATCCCGGTTGCGTGCAGCCTAAACAAAGGGAATTATGGACACACCAATTGACATTGTTGTTCCATCCCCTCTTCCAACAATCTGAATGGGATTCTGGTCCTTTGCAGCCCAATTCCGCACGGCACCCTTCTTCTCCAAAAGATTTGGCAAACTTGTTCTCATCATAGTAAGAGCGAAAAGGACAGTTGTCATGGACAAGGGTGCTATAGAAAAGTTTTGGTCGCCCATCTGAATCGAGTTTGGGAAACCCGAACATCAAGACATGTGCAAACGTTCCTACTACCCAATCGGGATGAGGTGGACAACCTGGGATGTTGATTACAGGAGTTTTGATTCCGTAATCCTTAAAAAAATCCCCCACACCCTTTGCTGCTGTGGGATTAGGTTGGGCTGCAGGGACTCCTCCATAACTACCACATTGACCCAATGCCAACACAGCCGCTGCCCCTTTGCCCAAGTATTTAGTAAGCTCTGTGAATGGAACTTCTTTGCCATTCCTTTCCCCAGTGAGGCAACATTTCCCTTCATTGGCTGTTTCGATCGCCCCTTCAATGACCAGGAAATATTTACCGTAACTCTTTGCAGCGGTTTGCCACAGAAAATCATAGGCTTTTTCGCCAGAGGAAGCCATCACCGTTTGATGGAACTTCAGGCTGATAATTTTCAGAAGAACCTCTGCAATGCTCGGATGGGTGGTGTTCAGAACAGAAACGGAGCAGCCTGTACAGCCCGCCCCTTGAATCCATAATACTGGTGGGTTCCCGGCTGCTGCCTTTTCCAAAGCCGTGACGATTTCGGGGATCAAAGGTCCCGAAACACTGATTGCTGCACCAGTCCCTGCACAAATCTTCAAAAATTGCCTTCTTGTAATTGCCATAGGGTAGTCCCCCCTTTCTTTACGATCTCAGGATAAAATCGGTTTATCCCAGCAATCTCCAACCGATCAGGAAGATGCAGAAAAGCCCAATAATCAGCATGGCAAATCCCACGATTTCTGAGAAGAGATCCGCCGCCACGCTGGGATACTTCTCTCGGCAGGTTTCTAATCTCTCCTCCGCCAGCATCCGTTCGTATTGCTCCGGCCGCTCTTCCATCAGTTCGTACTTAGGAAGTCTCCCTGTGAAGATCACTGTATTAATCGGGAATTTAGAGGGCCGAAAATGATTGTTGAAGAAATGGACTGTAAAGATGAAGCCAGCAGCGAGGAGGGCCTCATCCGAATGGACAATCGTTGCAATGTTCAATACCCATCCTGGTAGAAAGATGGTGAAGAACCCACGAAACCAGAGCATTAGTCCTGAAAGTCCAATAGCGAACATTCCCCAAAATACTGCAAGAAAATCGAACTTCTCCCAGTAGGTCCATCGGTCAAACCGGGGTTTTGGCCCTCTGTCAAAGAACCAACGTATCATGCCCTTGATGTCTTGCACATCTTTCCAGCGAGGGAAGAGCGAATCCGGGCCGAAAAGCCTCTGCAGGGGGTTGGGATTCCCCTGAATCCTCTTAAAGAAAAGAAAGTGGAAGATGTAGGCCATAGCAGTTCCAAAGTAAACAAGAGTGATGACCGCACAGATACGGTGGATTAAACCAACGGCGGTAGCCCCTCCAAGAAGATGAGCCAGACCACTCGCCCAGGGTGCATTGGAGAATTCCAAAGGAAGCCCGGTCAGGACCAGGCCCATAAAGGAGACCATCATCGTAAAGTGAAGCGCAATGTCGAACATACTGAATCGGCGATAAATGAGGCCTGCTTCGTCAGGTTTCACATGCTGGGGAAAGAAAATTCCCTTGGCCCTTAATTCTCTTTCTTCCCGGTAGTCCTTCTGCCACCAGAGAAATATATGGAGCCAAAAAAATCCGAAGATTGAGACCAATATTGTGGTCATAATAACATAGGGCCAATAGAGGACAGGGTTGCGTGGGTTTTTATAGTCCGCATGGGTGTCAAACTGGACGAATTTGGCATCAGCCCCACGATGGCATTTTCCGCACGTCTCTACCAGGTGCTCTTTAGAGATGAGCGATTTTGCATTATCCGGAGGAAGGATGCTGTGAAAACCGTGGCAGTCTGAACAACCTGCCACCAACGTTCGGTAACCCAGTTTCTCAATCCTTCCGTGGTAACTTTCGTAGTAGGTCCGGGTGGCAATGGGAAAGACCTTGTTTCGCTTCATCATTTCTTTGTCGGCATGACAAATCTGGCAGGCTTCTGTATGGAACTCCTTTAGCTTCTCTCCTATCAGCATTGGAATCTTATGGAGGCTTTTGTGGAGGCCATGGCAATCAGTACAATCCGGGGCATCTGGATTTCCATCAAGGGCGGATTGACCGTGGACGCTCTCGGAGTAACCTTGATCGGAATGACAGATTTCGCACGTCTGGATCACCCGCTTTTTGTCCCCCTTCCAGGCGGTCAATTCATGGATATTTGTGTGGCAGTCTACACATCGAACTTCATTGCGGAAGTGGACACTTGTATAATACTCTAATGCTTCCTCATCGTGACATCGATGGCACTTTACTGGCTCGGTATGGATTCTTCCCCCTTTTGCTTCCGCTACTTTTATATGAGTTTTGACGTTGGTAATATCTAAGTGGCAACTGATGCAAGAATTGTCTCCATGAACAGATTGTCCAAATTTCTTCTCGCTAATTTTATTCCCGTGGCAATTGAGACATTCTGAGTTGTCGATATCTTTATAAAGATATTCCGTGGTCTTGATGATGAATTTCTTCTCTCCTTTTCTGGGTTCGGGGACTCCTTTTGCAGGGGCTGTGCTTGCAGCCCATAAAAACCCAATGCCTAAGCAGAAAACGACAGAAAAAATAAGAAAAATAGGAATTAATATTTTTACTTTCGATTTCACAACCGCCTCGAATTTGGTGTTTAATAACTCTTTAATTTGAGATTCTTGAACCATGCTAAATTTGCACCTGATGGGCTCGTAAAACTCACTTTAATTATTTTCTCGCAGTAATTGTGTGGAAATAAATAGGGTGAATCCCGTATTTTATGCGCGAAAATCCTGTATTTTGAGCCGCATTACGATGTAAACTTCGAGATTGACTTTGGGGGGTAAGCGCCAACAAACTCCTTGGGCCTGGCTTTCCCAACGGCAAATTTGGAGAGTTTCTCTTTTAAAAAGTTGGGTAGCTAATGAATCAATTTGCCGATCCTTGACCACCTCACGATATGAAGCAGATTTTCAGTATTGCGATCTAATGAAAAGTAGAGGATGAAAGCCTTCCCTAAAACAGCGTTGACCTGAAGGAACCCCCAAAAACGGCTGTCCTGGCTATTGTCGCGATTATCCCCCAAGACGAATAAAGAATCTTTTGGAACAACGACAGGTCCGAAGTTCTCCATCGCTTGGAGGTAGTACTCCGGCAGCCCTGCTGTTTGAAAGTGCCCCCACGGGTCGTCGATCAGCCTATCATTGATAAATATTTTGTTTTGGATGATCTCCACTTTTTCCCCCTCCGTTCCGATGACCCTCTTAATAAAATCCTTTGACGGGTCTTTTGGAAAAACGAATACAATGACATCCCCTCGCTCAGGCTTCTTATATTGGAAAAACTTGATATCCGTGTAGGGGATTCTTATTCCGTAGATAAATTTATTAACAAGTAGGTAGTCTCCCACCAACAATGTCGGTTCCATGGAGCTGGATGGAATTTTAAAGGCTTGCACAACAAATGTCCTGATAAAAAGGGCAATCAGGACCGCAATCACGATCGGTTCTAAATATTCTTTAACAAATTTTTTCTTTTTCATTCTTTTCAGGCCTTCCCTACTCTAAAATCTTGCGCTTTTTCATTTAAATTAAGGGCAATCCTGCCGATACAAACGCATCAGCATTTTTTTGTTCTGATCGATTTCCTCTCACCCCAGCGGGGAGAAGAAGGGCGTGATAGACAACAACCCCGTTCCCTTTATAGAAAAGGGGTTCTTCTCCGTGTCGCAAATCGTTTGGTCCCTATTGATGATGTGATCAAGCCAACATGGGTCGGCAATCTACAGCAACATTTTTTGAATGCCTCAATATATGGATAAGTAAATTAATATAGTCGAAATGCTCCGAACTTGTTTGCACCTCCACTTATATCTGATTTATGCCTGATCCGTCGATCTCAAGTTGAAAGATGGTCCCCCTGGATTTCAGGGTTCCCATTCAAAGGTACTCAGAAATCGATCCAGAGGTAAATCGGGTGAATCCTGTATTTTTCGAAGAAAAATATTGTATTTTTATTTTGACCTCTGTGGGATATCACAGAGATGATCGAGAAGATTAGGGCTTATGACCGAAAGGAAGGGAGCTTTTGGGCAGATCTTTCTTTATCGAAACCTCTATTGGGAAAGAACGATTTGGACCTGTATTTGGAGTACACTAACCCTTCTGCGCGAGTCGATTCTCCAGGATCACCTGGTCAATGATTTCTCCGCAGGAGATACACTTCCATCCAAAGAAAGTATCTTCTTCAGAGTAAAATTGTTCATAGACCATCCTACCACCACATTTACTGCATTTCATAAAAGCCTCCCGATTCCAAAGGATATCGCCCTCATTGAGATGATTAATAGCTATTTTTTCCGAAACCGGGTTGATTTGAATCTTTCATAGAATTCTTGCTGGTTAAGACTAATTTTTAGTCTCAAGTAAAATCCTTAACCATTATCCTGATTGATCAATTCAATAAGAAGGATATGGCAAACCCGGTTGAGTCGCAATACCTTAGCTTCGTCCTGAGGTTGCACGACGCCATTGAAAGAATTGTCTCGGGTCTGCCATCTCTCTCAACTGACAGATTCCTTTGGCCGATTACATCTCTCCAAGAGGTCGCTCAAACGTATAGTGGAGAGGTTTCATCACCAAGAGATCCTCTGCCTGAGGCGTATCATTAAAGGCTACAGTAACTGGGTAAGTCGCCACAAGAGCAGCTGCCCCCAGGATTGTACCTGCCATTCCCAGGGGTCTCAGTATGAGCAGATCAGCTACGACTGCACCCGCGGGTGGCGTAACCGCTTTTTCCTCTGGCCCTTTAGCAAAAGCAAAAGAGCCAAAGGAGAGGATCAACGTAACAATGATCAACATGGAGATTAGCTTTTTCATGGTCATTCCTCCCTTCTATTTTCAATCTTCGAGTTTTAAAATAGAGGCTTCATTTTTCTTCTTCCTTCAATTTCTTTGAAAGTTTTTCATCCTGTTCCATTGTGGTCTCTAAAAAAGGATGTCTTAGAAATTCCATTAGATCATAAGAAGAAAAACCGCATGGACAGGTATACTTTTCCTTTTTTTCTTTCCTTTGCTCATTGTTAAATTCGGACATAATCTAATCTCGTTCTCCTAACCGAGAAAAGAATTTATTGAACGATTAACTAATGTTGCATAAGAAATGCCAACGGGATAAAGGAAAGAAATACTTTTAATTTCAATGGGCTCAGAGCTCGGCACGGATTATACGGGCAGAGGGAGATGGGGCAAATTGAAACAAGTTGTGGCAAGATAGTCCAACAGAAGGGTCGTTCATTTCTATTTTGAAACGACTCCTTTTAGCCCTCCTGAAATTAGAGAGGCGATGTTAATGAGAATTCGCGGCAACACCAGGCCACCCGGAGAGACAAGATATTTCGGCTCCCAAATAGGACCAAACTTTTGCTTATATTCCCGCAGGCCTTGGAAGTTATAAAAGTGCTCGCCATAACGGAAAACGAGAGAACCAAGATGGCTCCAGAATGTCGCTGGTGTTTGATCCTCAATGCCCGAGAGGGGTGCCATTCCTAAATTGAACCAATGGTATCCATGTGCTTTTCCCCAGAGTATGAGTTCAATAAATAGATAGTCCATAACACCATTGGGAGCTTCGTGGTGATATCTCATGAGGTCTGCAGATAATTCCTCCTTCTCGGCTCCGAGGAGAATATTCGTAAAGGCGATGATCTTACCGCCCACATACACGACTCCAGCTGGAAACTGCTTCAGATATTCTTCCTTGAAAAAACCTAAGGAAAACTTCTTTTCTCTGGTGTTTTTCGCCTTTAACCAGTTGTCAGAAATCAACCGGAACTCCGGCAGAAGCGAAGTGACGTCAGCGGGAGGAATGACTTTGAAAACACATCCCTTTCGTGCCACTTTGCCATGGAGACGGCGAAGCATCTTGCGCTCGGGCGATTCAAGGGAGAAATTTTCAAGAGGAATGCGGGCTTCTTCCCCGAGCTTCAGAATGGTAAGCCCGAGGTCAAGGTAGAGTTGCCTATTCTTTTCGTGGACCCCGTAAAAGACCGTCCAACCGTTCTGATGGTCAGACAGCTCATGGAACCGCCAAACCAGTTCGGCCATTTCTTGTTCCGGGCCAACAGGATCTCCTAAGGCGACCCAGCTTCGCCCTTCAATGCTGTACATGATGAAGGCTGTCCGGTTTTCAGTAAAAAGAAATGCTTTGTCTCCCAGCAGGGCAAGATAAACATTCGTTCTTCGTGATCTTCTGACAATCGCACGGACAATCTCAACGTCGGCCTCGCCTGGAAAGACAGGTTTCGAAGAGGTCGGGCGAAGCAGGCTGGCAAACCCTAAAAACAGGGAAACTCCAACCGCGCCGACCATTGCCCGGATAAATCGGGGAGCATTGCCGTATAAAGTAAAGCGCCACCAGAGCTCTTTTGAGTAAGCAACATGCTTATATGAAAAGATTCCCAGCCAGAAGGAGCAAAGGAGAACGAGGATGATGGCGGCAATCCAGCCCGGAGTGAACCGCTGGCTGATGAGCGACGCCTTACGGTAAAAGTGGCGGCGAGAGGGGAGGAGGACAAGGAACATGACGGAGAGTATGATGGCCTCTATATATTCAAATCCTTTGAGCAGAGACAAGATGATCCCAGCGCCAAGGAGTAATAGGGTAAGAAGATAGGCTCCATCGAGTCTCCTCTGCAGGCCTCGGGCAAGAAAGAGGAGTCCAACACCAACAAGACTTCCGAGAAAGTGTGAGATTTCCAATACCGGGAGGGAGATAAGATGGCTGATGTTCACCATGGGCGTTACCCCTGAAATGAGGAGAACGGCCCCCGCAATAAAAACAGCGAAGGCAACCATAGTCGGAAGCAGGGGGGGAATCCAATGACCGACAATGAGGGCCGTTTTCTTTACCTCCGCCTTTCTCAGAAAGACCTCATGGACGCCAAGAGAGACCATAGCGATACTCAGCGGCAAAAGATAATAGATCAATCGATATGCCAGAAGAGACGCAAGGAGGGAGCCGACGGGCACGACCGGGGTGAGCAAAGTTAGAATTAGCGTGTCAAAGACTCCAAGGCCGCCCGGGATTTGACTTAAACTTCCCAAGATCTGTGCCAGCAGGAAGATGGGAAGAAAGCCAGGATAGGCCAGAGCTCCCTGGAAAGAAAGCAGGGCAAAGAGCACGCTTCCGGCAAGCGCATAGTCCAGGGACGCGACAGCGATCTGAGAAAGGGATAGCCCCATGGACGGTAGCGAAAAGTTCCACCCTCCGATCTTCAGTGGTTTTTTTCTTAACGTACACAACAATAAATATCCACATGCAGGAGCAAGCAAGACGACCCCAAAGGGACGGAGAGAATCAAAAGGGAGGTGAAGCATGTGAGGGACGGCCACGGGCTCAATCAGAAAGATCATGCCGCTCAAGGAAAAAAGGCCGAGCCACAGGGCCAATGTGCAGAAGGCGATCACCTTGGTAATCTCAGCAGCAGACAATCCCCACGCGGAGTAAAGTCGGTATCGAACCGTGCCTCCGGCGATCATGGAAACACCTATGCTGACACTAAAGGCATAGCCGACGAAGGAGGCGAAGGCGATCCTCCGGTAAGGAAGCGGGTACTGGATATAGCGAAGAGCTAAGCTATCATAGCCCGTCATTACAAGATAGTTTAGAAGGGTCAGGGCGAGAGCCATGTAAACATGGAGAGCCGGCAATTCTCCCAAACTTCGAATCACATCGTGGTAGGAATACTGCTTCAGCTCTTTGTGAAGGATGAAGAGGGCAGCACCGAAAAGGACCAGACCTAACAAAGGACCAATGCTGTGGATGATCTTTTTCTTCATCGTAATCCCTCGATCTCAAGTTGAAAGGTGACCCCAGACCTCAGGGTCCCCATCAAAAAATACTCGGGAATTGAGCCAGAGGTAAATCGGGTGGATCCTGTATTTTTCGAAGAAAAATATTGTATTTTTATTTTGACCTCTGTGGGATATCACAGAGATGATCGAGAAGATTAGGGCTTATGACCGAAGGAGACCGAGCTTTTTGGCAGGTTTTTCTTTGTCGAATCTTCTATTGGGAAAGAAAGAACGATTTGGACCTGGATGTGCGGTACACTAACCCTTCTGCGCGAGTCGATTCTCCAGGATCACCTGGTCAATGATTTCTCCGCAGGAGATACACTTCCATCCAAAGAAAGTATCTTCTTCAGAGTAAAATTGTTCATAGACCATCCTACCACCACATTTACTGCATTTCATAAAAGCCTCCCGATTCCAAAGGATATCGCCCTCATCGAGAGCATTAATCACTATTTTTTTCAAGACTGATTTCAACCTTAAGAAGGATGACAGACCCGATTGAACCAAGACCTTAATTCGTCCCCGGGGGGTGTGTAGGACGATGGAAAGAATTGTCTCGGGCCTGCCATCCTTCTCGATTTTGACCTTTATCGACCATTTGGACTTACCGCGTCCCCTCTTCTGTCCAGTAGGGGTGTTGGCCAAAGTATTTGTAAACATTCTCAGCATATCTGAGGTTGCTCATGTCCTCGCGCCTGTTAAAGCTCGGTGCAACTTCCAGTTTTGCTTTGGTCATGTTAAGTACGAAGAAGTTCACACCACGTTCTGACAGAACGCTAAGAGGAACAGCAACCTCAGTACCAGGCCTTCCGGTCACATGGGAGAGGACCAAGAAGGCAACGTGCCCATTCGAAGAATCGATGACAAAATCATTGATCCTTGCCACTTCTTCTCGGCGCGGTGTCTGAACCTGTGCGCCCTCCAATTTGCTGTACGGATAGAGCTCCATTGCCGCTAAGGGATGTTCACCCTTCTGCGTCCAATAAGGCTCCTGTCCATAGTACCTGTAGATCTCTGAGAACCAATCGGGATTGAGCTTCGAGGGGAGACCATACAGATCTGACGTTACCGGAGCATTTGTCATTTCGTATGCATAGGGGCTCTCGTACCCGGAAGTCACTGGTAATTCTTTGTTACCGAAGCTGAGCACAAAGGTCTCTTCACCGGTTCTCACGATGGCGCTGTAAGGAACGGCTACGACCTTGTCTCCGATACCTGAGACACCAGAAAGGATGACCAGCGCAATTCGTCCATTAGCTTGGTCAATCACGAAATTGCTAATTTGACCTAATGGTATCCCGTTTGGACTCCAAACACGATAACCTATCAGCCAGCTGGCTTCGAATGTATCCCAAGCCTTCGCTTCGTAGGGGGCACACATGGTACATCCTTTTCCCAGTTGTTGCGCTTTTTGCCACTCTTTTTCTTGGGCCAAAGCCCTACCACTGAGAAAAACAAAGCTGATCACGGAAACCAATGCTAAGATTTTTACTGTCTTGTTCATGTTTTTTTCCTCCTTTTAAATGAATTCTGCTCCTTTTGCTGCTACCGTGCAGCCGGTTTGAAACTCAACCCATCCTTGCGGTTATGACATAACCTGGGGCAACACCTAATTGTACCTTTTGGATATGGGTTTGAGTTCCCCATTACTTCTTTTCAGTCGTTTTCTCAGAAGGATTTTCCTTCTTGACTTCAGAAGGGATCTCTTTCTTTGCTTCAACCTTCGGCATACTGACGCTGATCGATTGAGCAAGCAATTTATTCCCCTCCTTTTGGTACTCCACGGACGCCCACATGCCTTTCTTCAAATCGGTGAAAGGCAACTCTTTCTTGCCCTCTATGATTTTTGTTTTGTCGCCCATAGAGAAGGTCATCTTCTCTTTATGGAGTTGCACGAGAACATCCTTTGTAGCCTCATCGACTTTTTCGATCACACCGCTGAACTTTTCTAATTTAGTCTCTTGTGGAGTGGTTGCAGGAGCGGGTTTCTGTTGTGCCATGGCCCCAGAGACAAAGGCTACTGAAACGTAATAGTTTAGTCCTTTTGGAACTTTTTTAATCACGCGCCCACAATTTTGTTGACTTGTGGGCTTTTTTGTGATTTAATAATATGAGTATAAATACTCATATAAGGAGGGGATTTAAATGAGCCGAACAGACATCCTGAAGAAGCGCCAGGCCCGGCTGAGGGAGGACATTGCGTCCATGCTGGATAGTTTTCTTATCGGGACGGTCGCAAAGTCCCCTTCCATGACCGGCCATAGCCTGACGACGAAGGTGGAGGGAAAGACCGTAACGCTCTATGTCCGAAAGGACATTGTCCCGAAGGCTTTGGAGATGGGCAGGCGGTACAACAGACTCTGGACATTGATCCAAGCGCTCTCGAAAGTCAACTGGGAGATCCTGAACCTGGAGAACAGCTAGGCGTGCCGCGCTACCCCTATCCGCCTCATGATTTTGAATGCTTATACAGGCACAGCTGCCCCTATCTGGGCGGATTATCCACCCGGTGGGTCCTGGGGGAGTACCGACGGGCCGCCGATGTGTACCAGGAACATCTGCGGATCATCGATGGCTTTGATGGCGACTTAAAAATCAGGGATGAGCGGATACGCGTTCTGGAACGGGAGAATGCGGAACTGAAGGCGAAGCTTCAAGCATTGCATCAACGGCAATTTAGGCCGAATAAGAAGAAACACGCGGAGACTGGGGGAGAGGGGGCCTCATCGCGCAACGAAGGGAAAAAGAAGAAACGCGGGGCGCCGCTGGGACATCCGGGATGGGTGCGGCCCAAGCCGGACCATATTGACCGGACCGTCCACGTGCCCGCTCCCACGATCTGCCCCCATTGCCAATCGGACGAGTTGAGGCCGATGGAGGAAAGGACGGAGCACTTTCAGGAGGATATCCTCATCCGGCCTCGGACCACGGTTACCCGCTATCTGCATGGGCAGGCGTTTTGCACACGGTGCCATCATCCGGTGGTTCAGGCAGGCGAGGACGAGCTTTTGAACACCCCCATCGGGCCAGTCGCAAAATCCGTGGCGCTGTACTTACGCTATCGGATAGGAATCCCCTATAGAAAAACAGCGGAGTTGTTCCGGGAGCTCTTCGGCCTGAACTTTGTTCCTGCCTCAGCCCTTCTGTTCGATCGCAAAGCGGCGGCACGGGGAAGGCCGATCTATGAGGATTTGCGAGACAAGATCAGGGCCTCCGACGTGGTCCATGCCGATGAAACCTCATGGCGCAGTGACGGCGTGGGGCATTTTGTATGGTTCGCAGGCAATGAAAACCTCGCCTTCTTTCATATCGACCGGCATCGCTCTGCAGAGGTGGCAAAAACCATCTTCGGAGAAAACTTTGGCGGTACCCTGGTGCGCGACCGCTATGCGGCCTATAACGGTATCGGAGTGGACTGGCAGATCTGTATCGCCCATATCCTCACAAGGGCCAAGGAAATCAGCGGGGAACATGCGCTCCTGCCCCAGACCCAGAAGGACACTGCTACGGGCCCCTTCTGCGATCGCCTCATGGATCTATGCTCACGACTCTGCGACGCGGGGCAGAAGCTCACATCCGGCGATATCCCCTGGAAAACAGCGCCCAAGATAGAAAAACGCTTCCTCAAGGAACTCAACAAGATCAGCAAACAGAGGCTTCGTTTCAAACCCGCCGAGACCCTCCGGGCCTATCTCGTAGGACCCGAGCAGAAATTTCTCTTTACCTTCCTCCGGCGCCCCGGCGTACCACCCACCAACAATCACGCAGAACAGTCTCTTAGACCTCTGGTGATCTTCCGCAAGATCTGCTTCGGAACGAGATCGGAAAGCGGACTGAAAACCCACAGCATCCTTCCCAGTCTGGTGCAAACCGCCAGAAGACAGGGCGTTCATCCAAGGGAATTCCTGCAGACCCTCTTCACTGCAGATACGGCAACGGCTCAAGCTGCGCTGTATAATAATTCAAGTTGATGTCTCAATGGCCGGCAGGAAAGATAGGGACTAAACTATTACACTGAAACAGCCAAGGCAACGATGCTCATCAGGATTGTCTTTTTCATGTTCATTCACCTCCCTTCTTTTAAATTTCGGCATTGCCCCAAAGTTAGTGCCTTCGTTGGCTAATATAAACCTCATGGAATCAATAACCATCTCCCTCTTTCCCTATGGTCTAACGACCTTCTTGGTAAGTCCCATGAATTTAATATCAAGGGACTACTCAACCTTTTCAGGCAAAGTCAAAGTCTCGCGTTTAAGAGGAGAGGGGACGTAGACAAGGTTGATTTCTATCTTGGCAAGGGTCTTTTCCTTGATAGCCTTCCGGGGGATCGTCACGTCCCACACAGAGCCTTCTGCAACTTCTCCAGGTTTAAGAGCCTTCCAAAACGGAGAAACCTTTGCTATTTTCTCTCCAGAACTAAAAGCGATTGGCTTCCCAGCTTCATCCAGGTATTCGAGGGTGACCGCCTGGATATCCAACACATCTTTCGATGTATTCGTGATTTTGATGCCAGCGTTGAGTTGCGGGGTCTCGACGATCTCTTTGGAAGTTGTATCAACGATCGTGCCCACCTTAAGATCGCTAAGCTCCACAAGAAAATTCTGGCTCTTAACCTCCACCTTTGCCGGAACCAAATTCTTACTGATTTGTTCTCGTTTAGGAGCCTCCACCTTCTGTTCCTTGGTACAGCCCAAAAGTCCAATGGCCAGACTTAAGGCTAAGAATATGAAGATCTTTGTGATACGCATACGATGTCCTCCTTTCTCGGTTAGTGATTAGTCGTAATACCAGGTCTCTTGATCTGGTGCTTCGTTTCTCATTTTTGTTACCGTACTGCTGCGAGCTGGGGTTGTGCTGGTTTGATGGGCAACAATGAGTCCGTATAAAAGGCTAACCCCGATGGAACTGTAAATATGAAATTTGAGCCATCTTCTTGAGCCTCATACCATATATCGCCACCATGTTTCTGTATGACCTTTTTGACCAGGTACAGACCCAGTCCCATGCCCCCTGTCCCTCCATTCCCATTATTTCCAAGCCTCATAAATTTTGTAAACATTTTGTTACGATATTCTTCTGGTACGGGCTTTCCGCTGTTATAAACATTTAACCTGTAAAAAGAACGATGATCCTGGAAACCAATGGCTATCGTTCCTCCTTGGTCGCCGTATGTGATGGCGTTCTTGAGAAGATTCCTGAAAACGGTCTTCAAGCAGATCCTGCTTGCCTTGATAGAAACTCCCTTATGGGACATTGCATCAAAACAATGGTCAATTTGGATGCTGCGCTCCTTCAACTCTGAAGAAAATTCATCCAGAACCGGATTGATAACATCCTGCATCAAATCCAATGTCTCGTGCTGTACTTCTAAAGCGCCATTGGTCGAAAAAGTCCTGCTTAGATACTCTTCCGTCATTCCAATTAAACGGGCCGTTTTCGAAAGCACTTCTTTCAGACTGTCTTTTACGCCATCATCCATTTTCCCATAATAACCGCGGCTCAATAGCTTCAGGGTTGCCGATACAGAAACAAGAGATCCCCTAATATCGTGGGACATGATCTCCAACATATTTAGAATCTTTCCATTCAATGTACCTTCGTTCGATTCCAATTGAAAACTTCTTCGTTTGAGTTCAGATTTTTGAAGACAATGGGCCACCAGGTGCCGCAGCTCAATCAGGCTAACGGGCTCTAAGATATAATCATCAGCACCCAACCGAAGGGCTATGATAACGAAAGTCACTTTATAGTTACTGGATAATATGATAACCATCGTCTCTGGGCTGACCTCTTTCGCCTTTTTGAGGACATCTAAGCGATCGGTGATCACCAGATCAAAATCTTTTGTATGTAACGCCTCAGTAGCGAACCCGCTATTTGTCGCCGTTGTGACCTTATGGCCCCAATCTTCGAGAGCCAAGCCAATGACAATGAAACGATGGGGATCTTCATCCGACAGCGCCAATAAAATCTCATGCTTTTTCATGTCTTACCTCCTTGCTCGGGTCTATTTAACGACTTGAATTTTGGGCGGCCATGCCAAAAAGCAATTTCTATTCATAATACAGGTATCCAGCCTATAGTTTCACACACAGGGTATTTCGAACGTAGTAGAAGAAAATCCTCACCTCCGGGATGAAGGCTGTTGAGCCTGATCCGCCGCAACTCCAAACCTCCATTGCAGGCATAGTTTCTTTGAACCCGCAGAAGGGTCTTTATTACTTCATTTCCGGCTCTATCTTTGGAAAGAAACTCACTCCTACAGCCCAGGTCATTACTCATACAGGTGATCCCCGCCTTTTAGTTTATGTCTCTACTTTAGCCCCCGCATGTGACCTCTCCTGCCTCTTACCAAACTGAGAGACAACTAAAATTCCGACCATTTTTCACGGCCTATCATTTTTTCTTTTGAGGAGACGATCTCATGAATCAATGCCTTTAATTTGTTAATATGGATCGGTTTTTCTAAATAGCCAGTGGCCCCCCTTTCAAATGATCTCCGATAAACTTCGTCACTTCCAAAGGCCGTTATAACGATGATAGGAGCCTCAGGTCGGAGTTTCTTTATTCCTGGAAGAATGTCTAATCCTGTCAAGCCGGGCATCCGAATATCAGTAATGATAAGATCGAAAGGCTTCTTGACAATTTTTCGAAAGGCATCAGAGCCATTGCTTACAGAATCTGTCTCAAACCCTTCCTCCTCAAGAAAGTCTTTCAGCAAAGACCTCATCTCTTCATCGTCTTCGATAACCAGTATTCGAACAATGTGATTATGATTTTTCAGCGCTTCCATTTGCTTTTGGTATATGCAAAAAGATTGCCAATGGAAGGAAAAAGTGAAACCCTTTATTTTTCAAATAGATTTAGGTAGGGAAGCTGAATTATAAGAAATTGGTGAAGGGGAATAATGATACACGTTGTGTCAGAATGGGGCAATAGGACTCCAATCCAGCTACCAACCCCGTATGCGGGGCATACGGCTCCGCAAATTTGCCATTTGCGTAAACCATCTGAACCACCACTCGAGAACCATACCCCAATCTTTGATGATTCTTGCTGTGAAAACGATTGCCACCGATGCAGACAAAAACCAGACGGCAATGATGATATAACCAGCAACCCAGTTTGCTGGTCTTTTTTGGTTCATGGCTACACGAGCCTTTTCTCGACAATCAGTCAAAACCGCTGGCGGAAGCATCTTTCTGAATGCAAATGCAACCCCTATTGGGACCAAGATAAGATGATCCAGGTACCCGATAATAGGAGTGGAGTCTAAGAACTTGTCTATAGGACTGAAAAGATATCCAGCGATGCAAACGATGAGAAGCTTGGCATACCAAGGAACCCGAGAATCCTTGTAAGCCAGGTAAATGGCGTAGGTCTCCATTTTGAATTTTTCTGCTCGGCGTTTCCAAATATTAAGAATTCTCGCTTTCACTATTACCCTCCTCAATAGGAATCAAGAACGGTCACATATCGTGCTAAAGATTGTATAGAGTGAAGGATCCTCGGAAAGGTTACTGAAAAAGTGAGGTGCTGTGTCTCGGATTACCAAAAGGAATACGCTGGAAGAATCACATAATCTTCCCTCTACTCTTTATTTCGGGACCTTTTTTCTCAACGGCTTTCAGGATGAGCAATAAGGATGCCAACCACGTTAAAACAAACTTCTCTTATATTTCAATCGATTGGGACTTTTGTAGAAAGTTTTAGATGTTTAAAAAACGAGGAATAATGAAACAGTCTGTGGCGAAATGGGTCAATACAAGTTGAAAGGATAACTATATTTCCTAGGGTCTGCGGTAAAGCGTGTAGATTACGGGAGCTTCAAATTGCCATATGAGGCGTTTCATCAGCATGTGTATGAGACTTAATAAGGATTAGAAAAGAAGGCATCGAAGATTTCAGTCAGGATTTCGTTGACCATTTGCTCCGCTTCTGCTGGTATCGGCTTGCCAACTGCACTCTCCTTTATTGCGTACACATCTCTTTTAAAAACCTTACCCTCCTTCTTCACTCCTAAATGAATGACCAGGTAAATCGAGGTATTTGCAGTTGTTCGACGTGCCGCCGCTATTTCTTCTGTCCAGAATCTTTTGATTTCAACCATCAAGATTGAATCTGCCTCCGCATTCTTGAGAGAGTCCGACCTTCCATCCCACTTAGGGATCGAGACTGTTTTCACTCCATAACGAGATACGGCTTTGGAAAGGGACTCGCTGATCGCTTTCTCCAACGGAAAAGGTTCGCTCTTAAAATAATGCGAAACTCTTCGAAAGGAGGTTTGCTCACCGACATATACTTTATCAGGCCGTTCGTCTTTGAAAGGAGCAATGCCAATGATGAAGCCGATCTTTTGTTGAAGTGATCGAAATTCTTTGATAGGTTGATATCGAATATTTATGGGGTAAGTTTCCCCCATCGCTAAGCCAACCATGAAGAAACTCAAAAAGGGACTCAGCAACCACTGGTAAGGTCTCAAGGATAGGTCTCCGTTGAATGCCCTTATATCGGATGTTCACCCCTGATGAAAGAGAGATGAAAGGGCCTTAGTGAACGTATTTTAAGGCATTCTACGTTGTTCCGGTAGTTTTTTTCTGGTGACTACACGCACCTCCCGATGAGGTAAAACCATAGGCATTCGAACATCCAACGCCTTCAACAGTTCCCGCGATTTTTCGCGAGGCCTTGGAATCTTTAGACAGGAACCATGATCTTTAACTTTTATCTCCATCGAACAAAGGGTGGATAACTGTTTGAGCCCCTCTTCGACCGTCATATCAAGAGCTGCCCAAGCCTCACGTAATTTGCGTATAATCAGATACGCCAGCATCACCACCAACACGTGTCCCCGCGTACTTTTCTCCGATCGTACAAAGACAGGCCGAACTTCCAAGATTGCCGTCTTGCAGTCACGAAACGCCCTTTCAACCTCTGCTAAATCCTTATATCGATCATGAATGAGTTGCTTGTCTGCCACTTCCTTGGCAAGATCCGTCTTAATCACATAGCAACCATCCAAAACCGTTTCCTCTTTGAGCACAGTCTCGTCTTGCTCCAGGCTTAATTGTCTATCCTGTACTTTCACGCTCAGCCATTTCTCATGACGAAGCAACTTAATCTTGCTTCTTACTTTCTCTACGGCAGTGGAGACTTTGGCTCTCGGATGCTCCGATAAATAATCGTTCCTCTCACGAACGAATTCCTCTAGGGTGCGCCGCTTGGACAAACGACTCTTCTCCATCTCCTCCACCCGTACCGGATTCCGTCTTAAGATATAGCGAATCCCCACCTCCTCCACTTCACACACCTTCTCATCAAATAATCCAAATTGGATGAGCCCTCTCTTCATGAGCCCCTCAATCTGCGGTTTCGTGATCGCCGTAATATAGTGAAACCCTTCTGGAAGATGCTCGATCTGAGTACTTTTGATCATTCCTCGATCCCCGACAAAGGTCACTTCCCGACATCCCAACCCCTCCGCCACTTTCCTCACCTGGGAAGCAAAGGTGCGCATATCCTGCGTGTTGCCCGAAAACACCTCTACGGCTACGGGATCTCCGCACTCATCACACAATAAACCAATCACCATCTGCTTCTTCCCTTTTTTCCCATCTCGACTGTATCCATATTCACCAAAATAATTCTTCTCCCCCTCCAGATAACTACTGGTCACATCATAAAGAAAAAGCTGTGGCTTCGTCTTGCCTCGCCGGGATAAAAAAAGCCGCTGCTCAATCCTCTCCTGATGATCGGCCAACCAGGTTAAATTATCGTACAGATCATTCTCATCAAATCCCCGCCTGATCTCTAACACGTCGCAAGCCGCATGCATCTGTGCCAATCGAACGGCTGAAAGTCTTGACCCCTGATCGATCACTCGGGCAATTACCTGCCAAAAGGCAAGCGTGCCCTCACCATCAGTCCCTAACGCCTTCTCAATACCTAAGTCTTTACCAATCTGAAACACGGCCCAGACGGCTCCCACCGAAAGCCCCTCTTGAAGTTCAACCGACTCCTTGATCGATCCCAAAACCGTTAGGTCCCCCTTATGCTTTAAGGCAAGCTTGATGGAAGCGATCTCCCCTGACGTGCAATGCGAGAGGTTGGCGATGGTGCGTTTTCTGACCTTCTTGCCTTCTCGATAAGATTCCCGCAGAAGGATGGATCGGTAAATCTTTTTACCTGTTTTCGGGGCCGATTGGTTCTCCACAATATGCATAACTACAATATACCTCAATTAATCCCTACTTTCAAGCATCATTTTACTAGTATACCCAAATAATTAGTGACTACATATCAGAGCAAAAAAATATATAATTGCAACGATTTTCAATAGTTATAAAAAATATAGGGGTGAACATCCGTTATATGAATCAACCTAAGTAAACAGCCCGAAGATGATCATTTCTTTGTGTTAGACATCGTTCGCTTGCCCACAAAAGGGAGAAAACCTAATGTCTAAATGTTCTTTTTATTTTGTTTTGACCGGCGAATCAATCAGTAATACTTTTCCCTCGCTCTGAATCACGAGCTTCCCTGCTACCTGTCCTTTCTGAACCGGAGCGGTAATCGGTCTTGTTATTTCAGAACTAATGGAAACCGAGTTCTCCTTACTCTTTCCCACCGTCACCCAACCCTTTTCGGCTGGAATGAGATGAGCTTTATTCGTTTTGCCTCGAGCCACCCTCTCCGGACCGAGACGTCACTCTTCTCAACCACCTTGGGCCTCAGAAAAGACTTGTTTAGGGAAGGCCGTGAAAAAAAGCTCTGGAATAGGGGTAGCATCAAACCGCTCCACAATTCTGTGTGGGATACTGTATTCCACTAATTCAAGAAGCCATCCATCCTTACCATAAGGCCCGATTTGTTCTTTCACTACCCATCCTATGGATGGAGCATACCAAAAAGTTTCTCTCCCTGCCTGAATTCTCAAAGCCTTAAAAGTACCAGCAGGAGCTGTAACCTCTTCATAAGCCCGTACGTTTACTGCGACTTTTGAAGGATGAAGATGAACACCGTGTGAATAATCTCGTAAAGTGTATTCACTGCGCCACTTGTCACCTACCCTTAAGGGCCACTTGAATACTCGGATGCATGGTTCAGCAGATTCTAATTCCTTGCCGTCCGCGGATGATCCAATCCAGTTCAAATTCATGTCGTAGATATCAAAATATGTTGTTCCTTCCCTGCTCATTTCAATCCAATATGCTGGTTTCTTTTCAAATTCCTTCCTTTCTTTGAACACCATGGTGACTTTGCAAATCTTCCCAGTTGAAAGGTTGGTATCCTGATAAGCAAACGTTGAACCCCGAACGAGAACTGAAGGATGGTCAGCACCTATCTTCTCGTCAATAGAGAAATCGTTGCGTCGAGAATTCTCTCTATTCTGTGTGCCAATATAGGCGCTGCCAGAACATCCCACACAAATAAGAGTTAAAACTGAAATTATCATCGTCCTTTGCATCGCCTTCAGGGTTCTCAATCCAACACCTCCTTTTCTCTTCTTCTCTATCTCCCTTTGGATTATCCTCGGGTTAGAATGATGGATCCCTCTATTTCCTTTACGTTCTTAGGCGATAGTCTGTGGAAACGTTTCTTGTCAGGATAAAGGCGGCTAACAGTCTAATATTCCTGGCCCAAAGATCAGCAACATCCTGTGAATAGGTCATCTTCTCATTTGGACAAGATGACCGAGTGATCTCTTCGGTTTTTAGCCCAGGCCTCTTCGTTATGACCCGGATCCAACGGCCTCTCTTTTCCATAAGAGATGGTGGATATGCGATCTTTAGAAACTCCCAGGGAGACAAGGTATTTTTTTGCATTGTTGGCACGTCTCTCTCCCAGGGCAAGGTTATACTCCACAGTGCCTCTTTCATCACAATGACCTTCGATCTGGACCTTCACGGCGGGTTGCTTCGTCAGAAGGGCCGCGTTTTCTTGCAGAATTAATGCATCTTGAGGACCAATGTCATATTTGTCGAAATCGAAATGAATGTCTTTGAGGAGCTTGGTCTCAAGAACCTCTCCTTCGATCCCGGGGGTTTTCTTAGCGATTAAACTCTTATCAAATTCCTTTTCCTGCGCCTTCTTGGCCTCCTCTTCTCTGATTTTGGCTAATTCCTTTTCTTTTGCTTCTCTCTCCCTTTGCTCTGCTTCAAGTCTTGCTGCTTTCTCTTTTTCCGCTGCTGATTCTTCCGCCTTGGTAACCGAGGGCTCCTCTTTTATCACTGTTTTCTTTGGACATCCTGATATCATGAGTCCAAAGCAGAGAATGAGAATCATGAGACTGAAAGTTTTTCTAATCATGTCAGACCTCCTTAGGTAAGTGATTTGAATATCGTTCGCTAATCGAGTCGCCGCAAGCAGATGGGTACCAGATCACTCTGTCCCTTCTTTTGTTGGCCGACCCCTCCGCTCCAAACCCAATACCCCTTTCGCAAGGATGATGCTTCGACGCCCCGACTTCTTTACCAACTTACTGATCTCTCTTAATGATTTTCCCCTTCGATAACTGAAAAGGGTCATCAACATGGGCATATTCACCCCGGTGACGACCTCAACCTTCTCATCTTTCAATAAGGATAGGCTGACGTTGGTTGGTGTCCCACCCAGGATATCCGTTAAAATTACAACCCCATCTCCATCATCCACCTCCGTCATTTTCTCTTGTATTCGATCCTCCACCGCTTCTTTCTTATCCTTCGGCCAAATCGAAACACTCCTTGTCTTCTCCAATTTGCCTACGAGGGATTGGACTGAGGAGATTAACGCATCTGCAAATCTTCCGTGAGAAACGACTATAATCCCAACCATTTTACCTCCTTACCGATTCTTCTTTTGAGGAGACCATATTTTGAGTCAAACCTTAAGGAAATTTATTAGCTGGGACCTCATTTCTTCATCATCTTCCATAATCAATATTTGTGGCTTACCTGTTCCGGTCATCATCTCAAAGTAGAAGCAAGGTATGCTTGAAGCAGAGCTAAAAGCGATTGATTACCACCAAGATGTCGAGGATATTTCTTTAAATCCAATGAAACATGAGCAACAAAGATGCCAATGGCACCGGAATAAATTTCTTTTATATTTCAATTAATTGAGAGCCAGACGAAAATTTGACTTTTTAAAAAACGAGGAAAAATGAAACAGTCTGTGGCAAAATGGGGCAAAAGGCCTCGGAAGGGATGCTACATTTCTTCAAGCTTTCGATAAAGTGTTTTTCGATCAAGGCCCAGTATTTCAGCCGCTCTGGTTTTATTTCCTCCGACTTCGATCAGAACCTTTCTGATGTATTCTTTCTCTAATTGATCCAGAGTATATTTCTCTCTGAGGCCTTTCTCTACAAGGTTCTCGTCTGCTTCTTGGAGCACAGGGGTGGGTAAATCCTCCAGGATGATCACTTCATGCTGACATAGCGCAATCGCCCTCTGAATGACATTTTCCAATTCCCTTACATTTCCAGGCCATGAATAATTTATTAGAATTCTTAAGGTATCCTCTGAAACCCCCGAAACGTTCTTCTTTGGTTCGTTACCGAATCTGTTAATAAAATGTTGGACGAGAAGAGGAATATCTTCTCTTCGCTCACGAAGAGGCGGCAGTTCGATATCGATCACCTTCAATCGATAGTACAGGTCTTCACGAAATCTCGCTTGGCGGATCAGCTCCTTAATATCTCGATTCGATGCAGAGATGATCCTCACATCAATACGGTAAGAATTCGTATCCCCCAAAGGCCGTACCTCTCTCTCTTCGATCACTCGAAGCAATTTCGCCTGAAGTAGAGGGGACATCTCTGTGATCTCGTCCAGGAAAAGGGTCCCTTCAGCGGCCTCAAAAATCAACCCCTTCTTATCTGATTTGGCATCCGTGAAGGCTCCCCTCTTATAACCGAACAACTCACTTTCAAGGAGTGTTTCTGGAATAGCTGCACAATTGATCGCGATAAAGGGGCCTTCCTTTCTGATACCATTATAATGGATCGCCTTTGCAACCAACTCCTTGCCTGTCCCACTCTCTCCGGTGATCAGGACATTGTTGGAGCTGTCGCTGATTCTTTCAATGAGGTCATAGATCTTTTGCATCGAAGGGCTTTTTCCGATGATCTGATGGAAGTGATACCTTGATTCCACCTCCTTTTTTAACCGGACGACTTCTTTCTTTAAGAGGCGATTTTCAAGTGCCTTCTTAACGGTCAGGACGATCTCATCGATTCGAAAGGGCTTGGTGATATAGTCATAGGCACCCATCTTCATCGCCTGGATGGCCGATTCAATGGTCCCAAACGCTGTGATGATGATCACGGGCGTCTGGATTGCCACTTTCTTTGCCTCTTCAAGGAGATCGAGCCCTTTCAAACCCTTCATCTTTAAATCGGTGATGATCACGTCGAACTCTTCTTTCTTGAGAATCTTTGAGGCCTCTAAGCTTTCTCCAATGGCAAGGACAGAGAATCCTTCTCCTCTGAGAACATCGGAGAGCAATCCGCACATCTCCGGATCATCGTCAACCACTAAAATTTTATAGCTCTTCTCCATCACCTTTCCCCTCCTCTTCCAAAGAGGGAAGATAGACTTTAAACACCGACCCTTTTTTTACCTCACTCTCCACATCAATCCATCCCTCATGATCCTGAACGATACCCTGGGTTACCATCAATCCCAATCCTGTCCCTGTATCCTTCGTCGTAAAAAAGGGAGAGAAAATGTTCTGGATGACTTCTCTCTCCATCCCTTTCCCCGTATCCCGGACGCATACCTCCGTATATTGCCGTTGGCCATCCTCAAGCCCCTCCTTTGAAATCCTCTTGGTCGAAACAGACAGGCGAAGGGTTCCTCCATCAGGCATGGACTGGATGGCATTGAGAAAAAGGTTCAAAAAGACCTGTTGGAGTTGATCTGGATCTCCTATCACCGAAGGAAGGTTGTCCCTCCATTCCTTTACCACCGTCACTCTTTGCTTCTGGATCTGGTGGTCAAGTAGGTCGAGCGTGTTTTCTAAAATGCTGCTGATATTAAGAGCCTTCTGCTCCGGTTTCTTTTTTCTGACGAAACCAAGGAGCTGTTGGATGATCTTTGTGATCTTTTCGGTTTGTTGGATGACAATATCCAAATTTTTTTGAATCTCCTTATCTTCCAACTTCCTTTTAATCAATTCCGTCCTTCCAGAGATGATGTTGAGAGGAGTCCCGATCTCGTGGGCTAACCCAGAAGTCAATTGGCCAACAGTGGCCAATTTCTCGGATTGCCGAAGGCTCCTCTCCAGTTCCAATTTGCTTTCAGCTTCTCGAACGATCCGCTCCCGCGCTTTTTTCAGATCCACCGCCATTTGATTAAACGCCCGGGCCAGTTTGGAGAGTTCATCCCCTCCTTTCAAATCGATCTGGTGATCGAGATTGCCCTTCGCCAAATTCTCAATCCCCTCCATCAGTTTGGAGATGGGTTGAGTGACCCATTTTCGTGTACGAAAAAGGATCAATGCCACCGTTCCTCCAATGAGCACAAACATCGTGATGAGAATGTTATGCTTCGCTTTCTCAATATCCTCCTCCATGAAAGAGGTGCGTTGAAGGATAGAAAAACCCCCCGTGTTCGCACCTCTGCTGTCTTTGAGAGGAAACGCATAGGAATATATTGGAACTTTTTGAAAGGTTCCGAATTCCTCTTGAGGGCGATCCTCTCGAATCGATCTCTTGATCAAATCCAAATAAGGTTCAATTCCTTTTTCTAAAGAATGAGAATGAAGGATGAGGTTCCTCTTTTGGTAGTAGACAACGACACCCAATGTTCTTTCATATTCACTCACGGCATCGATCAGACCCTGAACATACTCTATCTTCTCCGGTAGTGAGATCGTCTCAAGCGATACCTCAAGGGTCCGACCTGTGCTCCTCACCTCTGCTTTCATCTTTCTAATAAGGATGTCCCGACGAGATAATATATCCAGGTAGCCATATCCTGAAAGGACAAGGATGATGATCAGGGAGAGATAAAGAGTCAACTTCGTACCGAGCTTCAATTCAAGAACCCCCAACGTTACAATCTTTGCCAAAACTTTCTTATTAACAACACCTTGATCGGATCGTTTATCAGAAAAACAATGACAAATGAGAAGCCGGCAACAGTCAGGGCTGCCACTGGAGCGATTGGAGCAATTCCAGGCAGCCCAAAAATCGAGATGAAGAATACGAGGACCAAATCAGCGGCAATCGCCAGAAGAAGAAAGCTGCTTGGCTTAGAACTCCAAAAATGCCTTCGCTCCCTGATGATTAATCCCGTGATTTCCTTCCGACTAACTCCCTCTACCTTTTCACTGATTTTAGTCGTCCCGTCATTCAATCATGTTGAGCAGGTCCCCGGCATAATCCCGATCTGGCTCTCTCATACCCAATTCTTTGAGAATCTTATATTCCTTTAACGCAGAATCCGTATCCCTCAATTCCAGATAAGTCAACCCCAGATAGAAGTGTGCAATGACAAAATCGGGGTTGATACGGATTGCCTGTTTATAGGCTTCGAGCGCATCTTGGTAGCGTCCCAGTTGGGCATTGCAATATCCGATTTGAAAATAGGCATTCGCGTAGCGAGGATCTTTCTTAACGGCCTCATGAAAGATACGGAGGGCTTTTTCGTAATCTTCTCTCCAAAGGTAAGGAAGCCCTCCAGAATAAAGCTCTTCTGCAGTCTGTTCTCTTTTCTCTTCCCATTCGGAAAGAGCCTTCCCTTTACCCGGTGTAAGCTTAACCGCTCTCTGAACGGGGAGGATATTCAAAAATTGCCCTCTAACCAGTATGACCACTCCAATCACCTCCCCCTTGATATTGATTAAGGGACTACCGTTGTAACTCGGAGATAGGCGTGCGATGATCTGGAGGAGTTTTCCAAAGGCCGGAATCTCTAAAATAGCTGAGACGATTCCGTACGAAACCTGTTTTGTAACTCTCGATGGACCAGCAATCGCCGCTACTCTTTCACCAACTTGAGGAAGGGCAACATTTATTGGCGGGACGTGAACCGCATCAAGGGGAATCTCCGCAGAAACCCGAATAAGATTGGCCTCTTTGTCTTCTGCAAGAACCTTCTTCACGGGGTACAGCATTCTGTCAGCTGTTCTCACATCAGCGTGATCTGCTCCTTTGATCGCCTCCCGGCTGGTGATGACATCACCTTCCTTGCTAACAAAAAAGCCGCTTCCCTGGCCGATTTCTCTTCCTTCTTTATCATAGACCAGGACAGTGACAACGGACGGCTCAATTCTTTTAGCGATTGTCGGGAAGTTTTCCTGTGCCATTGAGGATAAAACACCTGCCGAGCAGAATAGAAGAATTATCAATAGGACCAAGAACCGATGGGTCATCATCTTTTTACCTCTCATCCTTTCCCTTCCATGTGGACTCCAAGCGACCGTTTAAGAGTTGTGTGAATCATCGTACTCCCTCCTCAAATCTTATTTCTCGATTTTTTTCCAGTAAGAATTTCTCTTCATATCGACTGCAAACTTCAAAACCAAGCCTCCTTAAGAAGCCCAAAGAAGGCATATTCCTTTTTAATACCTCGGCATAAACTGTTTCTGCTGCACCATTCTTTTGAAGAAGATCGAGAAGAAGTTCAAGAGATCTTGTCCCGTATCCCTGCCTTCGGTCTCTTGGGTTAAAGATTGCAAGGGATAACCATAAACTTTTGCCCATCTTCATGTTATAGAGTCCAGCAAACCCAACGATCCTGGGTCCTTCGTTTTCTTCAATCTCGATGAGATAAATCACGTGAAAGGTAGTCTTTAGCCATTTGTAGAACCCCAATAAGGAACTCGCTTTAAGGACACACCCGCTAGCTTCCAGAAAAATCTCTGGCGTAAATAAAGGCAACAAAGCGGGTAAATCCTTCAATCGATACAGACGGAGAGTGAGCCCACCGTTTTCCAGACGGGGTTTAAAGTTGATTATCTTGACCTTAAACAAATCAAATATTTTGTCCTTCAATTCATGAATCACTGGAAACGTAGTCAACCCCTAAAATAGTAGGATAACCCCACCAAGACCGTGAAGAATCACGATTTATGAGCCGGCCCTTTGAATCTTGGAAGAGGGATATATTCCACCGATGGCTGGTGCCTCACGGGTTGAGGATAAAGGCTCATTAACTGATACAATTCAGGGAGAATCCCTTTTACCACATGAAGGCCAAGGGCCGTTGCAACCTCATAGGTTATCGGATAATCATGAGTCCATTTACCCTCTGTAAGGATTCGAGCCAGTTCTTCAGCCTTCTCCGGCGGATATTTGCCTTCAAGGAGTGAGTTCACCTGGGATTTGATCTGTTCGATGGCCTTTCTTCCAATATCTGCAAGGAGCCACGACTTATCATCAATGTCTGCTATAGGTTTGCTCTCGGCCAGCTTCACAAGAGATACCGCTGGATACTCACCAATCTGCGGATCAACCGGGCCGAGCACAGCATGTTCTTCCATGACGATCTCATCAGCGGCAAGAGCAATCAATGTACCCCCTGACATCGCGTAATGGGGCACGAAGACCGTAATCTTCCCGTGATGCATTCGTATGGCATGGGCGATCTGGTAAGCCGCAAGGACTAGACCTCCAGGAGTATGCAGCACAAGGTCAAGGGGCATGTCAGGGTCTGTCATGTGTATGGCCCTGATGACCTCCTCAGAATCATCAATATCGATGTATCTGAATATAGGAAAACCTAACAGGCTCATGGTCTCCTGTCTGTGTATAAGAACAATTACTCTTGATCCCCGCTTTTTCTCGACGGCCGCAATGAGCCTCTGCCTCATGGTCACAAGGAGCCGCTTTTTCAAAAGAGGCTGTATTGCAGCAAAAATGAAAAATAGCCAGAAGATAGTTGAGATGTCGAATTTCATTTTCCCCTCCTTCAACGGTTTATATGACGATACATCTCATCCGGATAAAACTTGCGGGGTGAATGCCCCTTCTTTCTGAAAAAAGGAAGAAGCAGAATCCCCGTCATAAACCCACCGATATGCGCCCACCATGCAACGCCTCCTTGGGTTGTATGAGATGCAAACGAAAGGGTTCCCGAAAATAACTGAAGGATAAACCAGAATCCTATGTAGAAGAAGGCTGATACCTCAATAAAAAGAGGGAAAAACAGGATGAAAAGAAGCGTTATAATCCTTGCCGTGGGAAACATCACAATATAGGCACCCATGACCCCTGCAATGGCACCCGATGCCCCAAATGCAGGAATCGTTGAATGGATGTCAATCATAAAATAAGCCGCACTTGCTGCAATCCCTGAAAGGAGGTAGAATATTAAAAATCGGATATGCCCCATGCGATCTTCCACAGTGCTCCCGAATAAATAAAGGAACCACATATTCCCGAGGATGTGCAACCAGCCGGCGTGCAAAAACATGTTTGTCAGGAATGACAAGTAATCATCAAAAGGAAGACCATGGATAAAAGCCCACTTTGGATAGGAATACCGGGCGGGAACAAGACCAAAGAAATAAAAGACTCTTCCTAAGATATCTTTGGGGATCGATATTTCAAAAATGAAAATGATGCCGTTTAAGACAATGATGGTCCATGTAATAGACGGAAATCCTATGCGTGGAATGGTGTCCTTAATGGGTATCATAAATCTGAGCCTCAAAGGTCTTTATGGCTGAATTTGTATGTACCTTCCCGCAACCTCCGGATTAAGCGTCCCACTCCTCCAGCGTTCACTTTTACACCTGGCAGCGGATCCTCATCAGGCGTTTGTGGTTCTCGCTGTGCTGGTCTTTGCCTTTCGCGTAACTACCCCCCTGGCAAATAACCCGCCATGGCTGTATAGTTGAGATTCTTGTCATTGATCTCGACGGAATGGCGGGTAACCGATAGTGCATCTTCAGAAAGCTCCTTGGAGCTCTCTTTTATACCAGGTTTTTCAGGAGGCTCTGACGCGGTTTTCTGCGCCTCCTGAGCAGTGAGTGAGGGAGAGGCAATCAAAAGAATGAGAGAGACGAGAACAAGAAGCCGGTCTAATGTTTTGACGGAATGGAGATGTCTTTTCATCGTCTTTTAACTCCAGACAAGGGAATGGAGGTTCCTTATCTCACCACAACCTGGACCGTACCGGTATTTCCGCTCCGGTGGTCGAGAGCGAGGAGGGATATTTTCTGCTTTGGTTTCAGCAAACTTACCAAATCGACAAAACCCTCCATGCTCTCTATGGGCTGGTTGTTAATGGCGAGGATCATATCCCCCACCTCAAAACCAACCTCTTTGAGAGGGCCTTTTGGATCCTCCCATGTGATCACGACGCCTTCGTTTGGATTTATGCCGTATTTATCTACCTCCAGGGAATTGGGAGCCCTCACCTCTACCCCTAAACGCTCCTTTACCGAAACGGCAAGGATTTTCGTTGCTGCTTCGAGGCTTCCAATCTTGACCGTCAATTCTTCTTTCTTGCCCTCCCGAAGAACCGTTATTTTTGCATCCGTGCCAATGGGCGTCTCAGCCACTGCGTTCCGGAGCTCATTTGTGTCGGACACCTCCTTTCCACGATAGGCGACGATCACATCGTTCTTTTTTAACCCTGCCTTCTCCGCTGGTCCTCCTTTGGTCACATCTGCCACAAGCGCCCCTTTGAGCGTCTCTGTGTGAATCGTCTTGGCCAATTCCGGGGTCAGGTCCTGAATGGTTATCCCAAGCCAACCCCGTTCCACCTTGCCGTGGGTAATGAGGGCATTGGCAACGTACTGGGCCATATTGCTCGGAATGGTGAAACCGATCCCTTCAAAACCACCCGACTGCGTCGCAATTGCCGCATTCACCCCGATCACTTGGCCATAGAGGTTTAGAAGGGGCCCGCCACTATTGCCCGGATTGATGGCTGCATCCGTTTGGAGAAAGTCCTGATAACTGGTCGGGTCCGTTACACCGCGCCGATGCTTGGCACTGATAATCCCCTGGGTCACTGACTTCTCTAAGGCCCTGGGGGCTCCAATAGCCACCACCCACTCCCCCACCTCCACCTTGTCGGAATCTCCAAAGGTCACATGGGGAAGATGTTCCTTGGCTGAAATATGGATCACCGCCAAGTCTGTCTTCGAATCGCCTCCCACCAATCGAGCAGGGTATCTACTGCCATCGGCCAGCGTTACTTCCATCTTGGTGGCTCCTCCTGCCACATGGTAGTTGGTGAGGATGTGGCCCTGGGGGTCGATGATCATTCCCGATCCCAGCCCCTTTACTTCTTGTTTGAACTTCTTGGGCATCTTGGGACCGCCAAAGAACCGCCAGAAGAAGGGGTCGTTCTCAAAAGGCAAGAGGGGATTCACCACTTCTTTACTTTCGGTCACTTCAATATAGACGACCGCTGGAAGATTCTGCTTTGACACCTGGATAATGGCAGTGCTCAGATCAACCGGTTTCTCCGCACACAGGGCCGGAAAAGACTGGGCCCCCAACAAAAGGATGGCAAAAACTAAAACAACAAAACGGCTACGAATCTGAGTGTACATAAAGTCCTCCTTTCTAATCTGCTTAACTCCTTCAAAATAAATTTCCCCGTTTCCCATTCTCCCATGATAATTAGCACGAATAAATGGGGTATTTCCCGTATTTTTTATGCGGGAATACCGTATTTTGAGGCCAGCTTGCTATGCAGACTCTAAGGTGAGACTGGGAACCCATGAAAAATGTAGTAGCTATCTTGCGGACGAGATCTGAGATCTTTCTCTTAAGCTATGGGTGACGAAAAAGAACTTACCTTCCTTGATAAATTGCGAGAACATGATTATCTTTCAACCAAAAAAGGAGGGATTTGACATGGCACAACGCAGAGCAGAGAAACCAAAGAAGGTAAAGATCAGCCAAAAACAGCAAGAATTTTATGACAGACTCAAATCGTCCAAATAATTTCCAGGTAGTAACCCAGATTTGTAGCTCTTCTTAAAGGTGCGGCAGGTTTCATCGTATCTTTTTCGCAAAATACTGCATTCCCGTCTGAAAAATACTCAGTCCAACGTATTTATTTCATTCTCATCATGGTTTAATAATGTTGGTGCAAGGAGGGAAGAGTGATGAGCAGTTATAGAAAAATAAAGAAAATCTGGAAGAGCAAACCCACCATTGAGGGTGCGGGGGTGCATCTCAAACGAGCCTTCGGTTACTCGCAGGTGCCGCAACTTGACCCCTTCCTCCTTCTCGACGATTTTCGGTCGGACAATCCTGATCATTACCTCAAGGGCTTTCCTTGGCATCCCCATCGAGGGATCGAGACGATTACCTATGTCCTCCAGGGCGAAGTAGAACATGGAGACAGCCTTGGGAATAGAGGCGTTATCAACTCTGGTGACGTGCAGTGGATGACCGCGGGAAGCGGCATCATCCATCAGGAGATGCCGAAGGGTGACAAGAGAGGAATCATGTCGGGATTCCAGCTTTGGGCGAACCTTCCTGCTTCTCATAAGATGATGGACCCAAGGTACCGGGACGTGAAGAGCCGCCAGATCCCGGAGGTCCCCCTTAAGAACGGGGTAAAGGTGAAGGTCATCTGTGGAAAGTTAAATGGAGTGGAGGGGCCCGTGCGAGACATTGTCACCGATCCTGAGTATTTGGATGTGGCGGTTCCAGCTGGAGCCACGTTCGACCACCGGGTGAAGCGAGGGCAAAACGCCTTGGCCTACGTGATCGAGGGAGAAGGATACTTCGACCAAAATCGGGACTCATACGCCCATGAGGTGATCGGGAATAACTACTTCGACTTGAAGCGCACCTGTCTTTGCGGAGACGGGACGATCGTCCTATATGGTGTTGGCGACGAGGTGTCCGTGACTCCTGAGAAGAATGGGGTCCGCTTTCTTCTCGTTTCTGGAAGACCGATTGGCGAACCGGTTGCCTGGTACGGTCCCATCGTCATGAATACCCAAGAAGAACTGAAGATTGCTTTTGAAGAATACCAGAACGGCACATTTATCAAACACAAGAAAACATGAATCCTAACGGATTTTTGGATTTATTAAGAACGTTAAGATGACCTGCTAAAATCGGTCAATGTCAAGTTGAACTCACCTCTTTCTTCCTGAAGTCGTTGCCTAACAAATTTCGGCCATGATGCAAGATTTCATTTGATAATCATTATCTGAAATACTCGTCCAAGAACCTTACTTCATATCTTGTGGCCTGTTTGCTTGACATCCAACTTCGGCGTTGGTATCTTCAACATACCGTAAAGCGAGTTCATATCAAATGTTCTAAGAACCATTTACCATAGCTACGGCAAGTTAGAATCAAATAAGGAGGTGCCATTATGAAGATCAGTAAAGTGGGGTTGAGTTTGATGGTGGTGGTTTTCATGGCGTGTTTAAGTTTCAGCATAGCTCATGCCCAGGATATGGCCATCTGGACTGGGAAATGGTTTAAGGTCACTATCAAGTCTTCAGGGTATAACATTAATGAATCAAGGGTCGTAAGTCCTCATCAAGAAACGGAAGTTAACTATTTAAAAATTTTGAATGTAGACGAAACCAATAAAGTCCTAAATTTTTATTCATATAATGAAGATGATCAATGGCGGGGAGAATCCGTGGATTTTCGTTACACGGGTGGAAATAGTCTGGACTTCCTAATCTACTATTTTGAATGTGAGGGGGAAGACCTCCATTATTGTTTTGGGTTCACTGGTCGAATTCAAGGCAAGATGAAAGGGGGAATCTTAACGAGTGCCACAATCAAGAGCCTTGGAGGGTTTGAATGGGATGCAGTCGCCAAAGGGGTTGCAGGAGACACCGTTACGGGCAGTTTAATTCCTGAGTCAAAACTTCCGCCCGGCATCCCCAAGTAAGAACAAATCAATAGGAACTTTGGGGCTTGACTTGATTATTGATTTTAAGAGTAAAGAGGAGAGCCTAACAAACTAGCGGATGGCTTATAGCCACCGCTGATTTTTGTCATTATACTCGATTTCAGTCGTAAATCTTCAGATCATATAGAGAGCGTATCCTAAATCTTTGTAGATGAAGTCATTAACCAAGAGTTAATCTTACACTGTCTGTCAAATGAATAGTCAGGACGTTTTACTGATAGAGGGCAACGGCCGAGGAATCTGCTTGAGATTCTTCCTGCCTACCGCAGGCAGGCAATGACAAACGATTCAATACGTTTCTATTAAAACTTGCTCTTTCTGTAAAAGACCTTCTTTGCTATTTCGGCAGCAACAATATAGAGAATCATAGTTGCTCCCAGTGCAATAAAGAATGGCAGTGGTAAGGGACGAAATTCAAAAAGGCCTCCGAGAGGACTGAAAGGAAGGACAAGTGTCACCGCAGCAATGAGGAGAGTCGCGGCCAGTAGATATTTTCCGGGCCTGCTCTCGAAGAAAGGTCTGCGGGTGCGAATGACGAGGACGATCACAGAGGCAGAGACCACCGATTCGAGAAACCAGCCGGTTCGGAAAGAATCCGGTTGAGCATGAAGGATGAAGAGAAGTACTCCGAAGGTGAGGAACTCGGAGATGGGACTTACCGGGCCAAAGGTGGTCATAAAATTCCGGATTGGATCCGTAGCGGGCAAGGCGTTCCTGGGCCTCTTTTTCGCTTAAACCTTGCGGCGTGGTTTGAAGTTCTTTAAGGATTTCAGCGGCTGTGACACTCCAAAAGGCTTGGGAGTATTGATTCACTTTCACTGAAGACTCACTTCGAAATCCACCTCTTTGGGACTCCCCAGAAAGGTCTTTCTCAAGATCCTCACCTTTACTTTGTCACCCTTCTTCCTGAAGAGGAGTTCTATTTTCACATCATCAATACTGTGCATGAGAGTATGATCGATCGACAGGATGAGGTCCCCTACTTTCATACCGGCTTTTTCCGACTTGCTTGCTGGAGGGAAGCCCGCGATCTCCACCTTTCCTTTATCCTCTGTGAGCAAAACCATGAGCTTCGGAGACCTCAATTCAGGTATGGGTCCTGGGAAAAGAACGTAGTCTGCGACATCCTTTTCAAGGTCAGCATCATTCAGGATAATGGCATAACTGTAACCATTTCTCCTCGCTGTCCTCTTCGGAATGCCGGAGCCGTAGGCGAGATGTCCGCTGCCTGCAAGAACGATCATCTGATAATCCGGATGGATTCTCAAAGACCTGTCGATGGATTCTGACATGGTCTCATCCCACAAGATCTGGGCTTGGTAAAAGAAGTCAAAGTTCTTCGTTTTAAAGTCCTCATGTTCTTGAAAAATATTCTTGAGTCTCTCTTTATAGGCATCGTCCGAAAAGTCCATCAGAGATGGAGCCCACTCCTTCTCTTCTCCCGACAAGGAATCGAGACCGCCTTGAAAAACTTTATCTACGATCTCCTGCCTGATATTGAGTGCGACCACAGGGATTTTCTCTAACCTTGCAAACTGTAGAATGGGCCTGTAGAGATTGTAATCAAATCCCCACCGTTTGAAGTACTCCGTTGTCTTCAAAAATTCCCTTTCATCTGTCCTGCCTTCGATATACTCGTCCAGTGCTTTTTGAAAGGGTCTCTGGAACATCTCCATTCCGATGGCGATGGTTCTCCTTCTTCTATGTAGATCCTTTATGATTTCGAGTTGCATCACATGATGCGAAAATTGATCATGCGTTTCGCCGACATAGATGATCTTTTTGCCTGCCACACGCTCCACGACATAGGGTAAGGTCTTTAAGTTAGAAATATCTACAGCGACCGCTTCCTTAAGAAGCTCTTCTGTTATGCCACGTGTGCTTTGATCAGTCTCCTCGGACACGTTGATCCCGTGATCAAAGGAGACCGCGCTGTACTTCCCAGGGAGAATGGTTGCCATCTCGTGGTGAGCAGATAGATCTATTTTTTCTTTATCAAGGGTGACATCGACGAGGTTGAGTCTCCCCTTGTGCACCGTTACTTCCTGGCCTCTTTTTACCGGAATCCTTGCGATGCCTGTAACTCTGGAAGCCTCGATGCCGAAGGAGACTTCAAGACTGTAATCGAGGATAGCCTCTTCCGAATGCTGAAAAGCGAAGGCAGCATTTGGCAAGAGCAGGAGGAAGACAATAAGAAATCGGCTCAACACAGAATTTGTGAATTTAAACAAGGAACCTTCAAACAATTTTTTAAATTCTTTGAAAGACCTTCGTGACGCGGCCACTCAAACATTGAAATATCAAAGCCTCACAAGAGAATCAATCGACCGTGGTGATGATCTCAATTAATTTTTCTCATCTCTTGCTGTCTATCATTAACTCTTCCACTTCTTTTTTTCCTTCTTCGAGTTCTTCTTCTTGTTGTTTGTCTTCCATTAATAAAAGAGCTTGGAACTCTCCCACGTGTGTCTTTTCTTCTCTTGCCACGTCCAAGAGCAATTTTCTGATATTTCTGTTCTGAGTCATATCCGCCAGTTGTTCATAGAGATTGATGGCATCCAATTCGGCAATGATCGCGGCTCTCAGTATCTCTTTGTCCAGTCCTTCTTTTCTTATCCTTTCAAGATCGATTGGTATTTTTGACAACATCCCCTTCCTCCTGCAATCCTTTTTTGTTCTATCAGTAAATCATGTTAGATAGGTCGTTGGCATAGTTTGCGTCCAGATCTTTAAGAATCTGGTACTCCTCTAAGGCATGATTCCTATCCCGAACCTCCAAATACATCAAACCCAGAAAAAAATGTCCAAGGACAAAATCGGGCTTGATTCGAATCGCCTTCTTGTAAGCTTCGAGTGCTGCGATGTATTGCCCGATAAGATCCCGCGAAAATAACATTACCATTTTGAGATTATTGGAAATGATCCAAACAGTCAATACGGTGAAGCCTGTATTTTTGAGGGGAAAACTATTTATTTTTTGAGAGCTTTGAAGGAATTGAATGATCGCCCTACCTACTGCTCCAAAACAATCTTCTTAGGGACATACCACCTGATCACGTCATACAACAAGCCAGCCTTCTCCATTCGGATTTCACGGAGATGCTCCTTGCCTGTCTTATCCTTTTCCAATAGGAAAAATCGCTTTTGAAGGGCCGAGAGGCTCAATGGAACAAAGAGAAAAGTGTAAGGCTGATCTTCAGCAATCAATTGATGGATTCGCCAATAGATCCTTTTTCTTTTTTCGTGATCATATTCTCTCCTTCCCTCCTCCAGCAATCGGTCCACTTCAGGGTTACGATAAGAGGTGAAGTTGAATCCCTTCTCAATCTGACTGGAGTGCCAGATCTCATAAGCATCGGGATCTACGGAGAGACCCCAGCCCAAGATGGAGGCATCGAAATGTCTCGCATCGATGAAATCTTTCACAAAGACACTCCATTCATAGAGTTCAAGGGTGACGTCGATCCCGATCTCCCGAAGTTGCCTCTGAACCAGGACGGCCACATCGCGCCGTATGTCGTTGCCGCTGTTTGTGATCAGGGTGAAACGAAAGGGCTTGCCATCCCGCTCTAAGACTCCATCCCCATTCGTATTTTTCCAACCTGCCTCAGCCAGAAGCTCTCGGGCTTTTTGGGGATCGTAGGGGATCGGCTTTACATCGGGGTTCCAATACCAGAGTTGGTTTGGAAAGGGACCCGTGGCAACCATTCCCAAACCATAGAGGACGTATTGAACGATCTCCTCCCGGTTGATGGCATGCGTGAGGGCTCGTCGGACCTTTTTATCCTGGAAGAGGGGGTTTTTGAGATTATACCCGAGATAAGTATATCCGAGCATTGGCTGGGTGTAGACTTTAAGGGATGGAATCTTGTTCATGCGAGCGAATTCGTATGGATAAATGCTTGAATAGTCGACCTCCCGTGTAAGGATCTCCATCTCATTGAGAGCTGCTTCAGGAATGATTCGGTAAATGATTCCATCCAAATCGGGCTTGCCCTCAAAGTATCTGGGGTTGGCCTCCAAAACAACCTTTTCATCGCTGACCCATTCCACAAAACGGAAGGGACCTGTCCCCACGGGTCTCCGGTTGAACAGGGCCGTGTTAATGTCCTTATTTTCTAAAAGGTGCTTCGGGATGATTCCGATTCCCCAGGATTCGAGGCCCGGTGAGAAGGGTTGCTTGTAGGTGACACGGAACGTATAAGGATCTAAGACCTCAGCCTTTTTCACCGACTCATAACTGCTTCGGCGAACGGTATTGGTCTTCGGATCCATGATCTTGTCATAAGTAAACTTCACATCATGAGCGGTGAACTCTTTCCCATCATGCCAGAGGACCCCTTTGCGTAAGTGGAACGTCATCTCAGGTTCAGCGCCGCCTTTGAGCTTCCAGGATTCCGCCAGCTCTCCGACAAAACCATCAAGGTTTCTGTTGTATTTGATCAGTCCGTTGAAGATGAAGGAGTTTATGCCGCTGGAGGCGGCATCCTGGGCAAGGATGGGATTGAGAAAGGAGGCATCCCCTGTTGAGCTGATGATCAACTGATTGACCCTCGGGCGGGGTTGATAGGCCTCGAAGACCAGGGTGGCCGCCAGAAGGATGACGAAAAAGCAAGGGAAAATGAGAAGAAGGGTCCTGACCTTCAAGATTATTTCCTTTTTAACTTGGCTTAATCATGAGGCGGTGCTGATACCCCAAACAGTATAACCCTGTCACCATCGATTATCATTCTGCCACGTCATCATACCATCATGACTATTTCAACCCCCTTCGTCAAGGCGCATCAAGGGTTAGGGTTGTTTATGGGCGGGCCCTTTAAATCTTGGAACAGGGATATATTCCACGGAAGGTTGATGCCTCACGGGTTGAGGATAAAGACTCATGAGCTGATACAATTCACGAGGAATCTCCTTGGTTAAATGAAGACCAAGATTCTTCACCTCCTCAATCCATTTCTCAGGGGGGGTACCTTTCTTCGGGGCGGCCTTCGGCACCACCTCTCATACAAGTTCACCTCCTTCAAACATGCTATCATATATCGTCTGCAAATAAATAACATAAATTTCGTATTTTTTATGGGCGGGGATGCAGTATTTTAAGGTCACGTTTTTGTATAGGCCTAAAGGATCCTAATGATGAAATGCATGGGAAAAAGCTGGAGAGGGGAAGTCCTTGTCTTATACCTTTGATTTGTGTATTCTATTTCTATGGACCGGCCCGATCTGATTTTGTATCAAGGGGTTTCGTTATGAGGATCCTACTGGTTGAGGATGACGTCAAGATTGCCTCTTTCATTATCAAGGGGCTAAAAGCTGCGGGTTATGCAGTAGACCATGCCCACGATGGAGAAAAGGGCCTTCATATGGCCTTAACCGAACCCCATGACACAGCCATCATCGACATTATGCTGCCCAAACTGGACGGGCTTTCGCTTATCGAAAGAATGCGGAAAGAGAAGATCCGTACGCCGGTCATCATCCTGAGTGCGAAAGGGACGATTGACGACCGGGTCAAGGGACTTCAAACCGGGAGCGATGATTATCTTACAAAGCCCTTCGCTTTCTCTGAGCTTCTAGCCCGGGTGCAGGCACTGATCCGGAGGGCGAGCGGCCTTTCTGAGCCAACCCGTCTGACGGTAGGGAATTTGTCCATGGACCTCCTCACACGGGAAGTAACAAGGGCAGGAAGGAAGATTGAACTTCAGCCTATTGAGTTTTCCTTGCTGGAGTATCTCATGCGAAGCGCGGGGCGGGTCGTTTCAAAAACCATGATCATGGAACATGTGTGGGACTACAATTTTGATCCTCAGACCAATGTGGTCGAAGCAAGGATCTGCAGGCTGAGAGACAAGATCGACAGGGATTTTGACAAGAAGTTGATCCATACCGTCCGGGGAGTGGGATATGTCCTTAAGGAAACGGATTAGCCTTCGAAACACCCTGGCCTTTCGGTTGACCCTCTGGTATGCCGGAATCTTCACCGTTTCTTCTTGTGTTGCCTTTCTCTTATTCTATACGCTCATCACTTCGTTTATCCGGGAACGGACCGATCAGGAACTCTTAGGCCAGGTCAATCGGTTTTCAACGCTCCTTGCCGCAGAAGGGATCGAAGTGATCAAAAGCACTGCCGTGATCGAAGCACAAGCAGCCGGGGTGAAAAAGGTTTTTTTCCGTTTCCTCTCCCTAAGCGGACAGGCCTTTTCCTCATCCAACATGTCTTACTGGAAGGACATCGGTATTCACGAAACAACCATAGAGGAGTTGCTCCGTGGCAGCAGCCATGTGTTTGAAACCATCACCCTCCCAGACCGTAAGGAGAAAGTGCGTATCCTTTATGCAATGCTCAGCCCCAGCATCATTTTGCAGGTAGGCCAGGCTATGGAGAGTTATTCCCGATTCCTCGATGCCTTTAAGGGAATCTTCATCGCCACCATGACTCTTCTGATTATTATAGCTGCAGGTGTCGGTTGGTTCATGGCCCGGCGGGCAGTTTCCGGCGTCGAGGCAGTCACTTGGACGGCTCAGAAAATATCCGGAGGCACCCTTGAAGAACGGGTTCCCGTGAAAACCAGGGGCGATGAAATCGATCAACTCGCAATTACCTTCAATCAAATGCTCGACCGCATACAAACCCTGCTCACGGAGATCAAGGAGATAAACGACAATATGGCTCATGATCTGAGAAGCCCGATCACCCGGATTCGGGGGACCGCGGAAGTGACCCTCACCACCGGGAAGTCCTTGAGTGAATATGAGAGCATGGCAGCCAGCACCATCGAGGAATGTGACCGCCTTCTCGACATGATCAACACAATGCTGATGGTTTCAAAAACAGAGTCCGGCGTGGATAAACTCTCCCGTGAGGAGATCAACCTCCAAGGTCTTGTCCGGGAGGCGTGCGAACTTTTTGAGCCAACTGCTGAAGATAGGGGCGTGACCCTGAGTTGTGATGTGCCCGATAGAAGCTATCTTGTTGGAGACACCCGGATGATTCAGCGGATGCTTTCCAATCTTCTGGACAATGCCATCAAATATACCCCGTCAGGGGGAACAGTAACAGTTTCCGTTTCAGAGAATGACGCACAGGTCATTATCTCCGTTAAAGATACAGGATGTGGTATTTCTCCGAGTGACCTTCCCCGCATTTTTGAGCGATTCTACCGATGCGATCAGAGCCGGTCCCAGGCCGGTATCGGTTTGGGACTCAGCCTGGCCAGGGCCATTGCGCGGGCTCATGGCGGGGAGATCACAACTACAAGCGCACTGAATAAAGGAAGCACCTTTACCATCACCCTTCCGGAAGTTATCCTTGCCCAACCTTAGAAAATTCGTAAGTCGTGAGTCATTAGGAGTAAAGGGTTAAATGCCTCTCGGCTCACCTCACCCCTTGCGCCTTACTGGTGTAGATGACAGACATGTGCTTTCAATCTCCAAACCCTTGAACCATCTCCATTCAAGAAATCGCTACCCTCGGAACATTCCTAATTTGTAATAAACCGGTCATCTTCCCGTTAAGTTCGGTTTTTATAATGAAAGCAGATCGAAAGGCTGGGTCCAGCCGAAAATTGAAAATCTAAAAAGAGAAGGAGGTTAAAGAAATGAAGAAGAATCTGGTTGTTTTAGTTACGCTCTTAACCATGGTGGCTTTTGCCAGCGTAGTCATGGCTCAGACACCGACGAAGCCGGCTGAAAAGCCTGTTGCTCCGGCTGCTGAGAAACCCAAAGCGGGAGAGCCCAAAGCTGAGAAGAAAGAGGCTCCCAAGGCGATGGAAGCTTCGGGAACCGTGGCGGCTTATGAAACCGGCAAGATGATCAAGGTGAAGGGCAAAGACAAAGAGATGGCCTTTGACGTCACCAGTGACACCAAGGTCAAAGGTGAAGTCAGAGAAGGCGCCAAGGTAACCGTGATGTTTAAAAAGGAGGGTAACAAGATGGTCGCCACCGCCATTACTGTGGCTGCCCAGAAAAAGGCCGAGGAAAAGAAACCGGCTCCTGCAGAGAAGAAGAGCTAATCCGAGCTCTTCCGTTAAGTTCAATTCTTATAATGAAAGCAAAACAAAAGGCTGGGCCCAGCCGAAAATCTAAAATCCAACATCCAACATAGGGAGGAAAAATGATGGAACAGAAAAAACACTTCAAAACCATTCTCATTGCTTTATTAATGGTCGGAGCCCTGTTGGGATTCGGTTACCGAATTTCAACGGCTGTAAAACCTTCCGAGCCCCCCGTTTCGACAGGATCCACCGTTTCCGAGACCCCCATGGTCCCGGCAAACTTCAGCAACCTGGCCGAGAAGGTCCGCCCAGGAGTCGTCAATATCCAGGTGGTCAAGAAGGTAAAGAACGTAGACTTTGGATTCCGTGGTAATCCGTTTGGAGAACAGAATCCCTTCGGAGACTTCTTCGGCCCATTTTTCAGGGGAACCCCCCCGGCAGGGGAATATAAACAGCAGGGCGTAGGCTCCGGTTTTGTCATCAATCAAGATGGATATATTCTCACCAATAACCATGTGGTCGAAGATACGGACCAAATCAAGGTGAAACTTACAAATGGAAAAGAATATGAAGGCAAAGTGGTTGGACGGGATCCCAAAACCGATCTGGCTCTTGTAAAAATTGAAAGAGCCTCGGATCTCCATCCTCTGAAGTTGGGCAATTCGGAGGATCTGAAAGTGGGGAGCTGGGTGGTAGCCATTGGGAGTCCTTTCGGGCTGGAACAGACCGTGACCGCTGGCATTGTCAGCGCCAAGGGAAGGGTAATTGGTTCCGGGCCGTATGATAATTTCATCCAGACCGATGCCTCCATCAACCCTGGAAATAGCGGGGGACCTCTCGTCAACATGAGCGGAGAGGTTGTAGGCATCAACACCGCGATTATCCCAAACGGACAGGGAATCGGATTTGCAATCCCGATCAACACAGCCAAAGAGATTGTCCCTCAACTCGAAGAGAAGGGACATGTGACCCGGGGATGGTTGGGTGTGAGTATTCAAGAGGTCACCCCGGCCCTTGCAAAGTCCTTTGATTTGAAAGAAAAACAGGGGGCGCTTGTTGCCCAGGTGGTATCGGGTGGACCGGCTGAAAAAGCAGGAATCGAGCAGGGTGACGTCATCCTTGGGTTTGACGGAAAGGAGATTGCGGAATCTAAAGATCTACCCCGAATCGTTGCATCGACTCCCGTAGGGAAAACCGTGACCGTAAAGCTGCTGAAGAACGGAAAGGTAGTTGACCGTCAGGTGAAGATGGGCGAGATGGAGGAGAAAGTAGACATTTCAAATCTTCCTTCTTCTCATAAAACCCTTGGGATTGTCGTACAGAATCTCACGCCTGAAATTGCGAGGGAACTTGGTGTAAAAAGGGATGCGGGTATAGTGGTGACGCAGGTGGAACCGGGGAGTCCGGCAGCCGACGCCGGGATTCAGACAGGAGATGTCATTCAGCAAGTCAACCGGAAACCAGTTAAGAACGTGGAAGATTTTGTCCAGAAGGTTGAGAAGGCCAAGGATCAGGACAACATCCTCCTTTTCCTCCAGAGGGGACAAAATAATCTGTTCGCCGCTGTAACACCGAGGTAACCTCCTCAGCGCCCGGTCGGAGTATCAGTAAGAATACACCGATCGGGCCTTTTTTATCCTCAGGACCGGCAGAAAAGAATCTAAAACGGAAGCATTTGAATGCGTTATTGAAGCCAGGCAATTTGAGCCGAGAACACGCATTTGATACTTTCTTGCGATATCTGCCATCTTACGGTCGGCCGTTAACCCTTCATGACCAGTTTCACGGAAACCAGCCGATATGACGATGGCTGAGCCAACGCCCCGTTTACCACAGGTCTCCAACACATCGGGGGCCAATTTCCCAGGAATGACAATCACTGCGAGGTCAACCTTATCGCTGACGGCATTAAGGTTTTTATAGCAAGAAAGCCCAAGGATCTTTTCCTTTCCTGGATTGATCGGGTAAACAGTGCCTTTGAACCCACTTTGAATGATGTTATAGAGATTGGCATATCCAAGCTTACCCTCACTATCTGTCCCACCTATCACTGCCATGGGCTGAGGGGAAATAAGGTATCGAGTTCTTTCTTCTGGGAGGTCCTCAATTCTTCCAGTTTTTCTTGAGGGAGGTAAATCGAAAGCTGTTCCGGGTGGTATGGTTCTGGAGTGACATGAAGGATAAAGAGTTTGGATTTGTAGGTTTTAGCGAGGTTAAGGGTATAGGTGAAGGCCCAGTGAGAGTTTTCAGAAAAATCGGTGCAGAACAAAATCTTTTTAAACATCGTTTATTCTCTCCTTAGTTTTTTATTTGTCATTTGTTAACGCAATTTATTTTTAAATTTACTTTTGTTTTTGAAATACCAAAAAACAATTCCACTTACAAACATTATCATAAAAACCACCACTGCAATATGATCAATTCTTGTTAAATCTTTTTTTAATACTTGAATACTTTTGCCACCCAGATAACCTATCCCAACCATTAAGGTGACCGTCAATATTGCGGAAGCGGCATCGGCTATTAAGAATTTTATAGCAGGCATCCGCATCACTCCTGCCACAAGGAATATTTGAGCCCTGAGTCCAATCAAATGCCTTCCAACCAGTATGAAAAGAATTCCCTTTCTATTAAATTTATTTTCAAGTATTGAAAGCCTTTCTGGTGACATAATCTTGCTGAATCTCTTGTGAGTAACAATCATACGGCCATATTTCTTCCCAACAAAATAGAGGGGAAAATCGCTTATCAATAGACCGGGGTAAATGACTAAAAATGTTCTAAATGGTTTAATAACATCATGGGAAACCAAAAATCCGCTTAATATAAGAGTGGCATCCTCTGGAAAGGGTAACCCGATCCCTCCAAGGATAAGAAGGACGAAAAGACCTAAGTATGGAAAATGTTCTACGATTCCTGAAATATCAGACACTTAATAACTACCTGTCAACTACCATTATGTTTTCCCTTAATTTGTATGGTATTTTGGGAGAGTAAAGCTGAACGTGCTTCCTTTCCCATGGACACTTTCAACCCATATTTTCTCGCCCATTGGCTCTACGATTATTTTGACAATCGACAGTCCGAGTCGCGAGCCCTTCGAATCTCTGTTTACCCGGTAAAATGGATCGAATATATGTGGGAAATGATCTTCCGGAATGCCCATACCTGTGTCCATTACTTTAACAAGTATATCCCTATCTCTGTTCAATTCTCCTCTACAGTTACTCTAAAGAGTAGCTCCTTTTATTTCCTGGTTTCCTTTATAATCCGAATCTTCTGAATAAATAATATTTAGGGAAATCGATACCCAGTGTAAATAAGACCGAGAATCCCAGAATAGCAAGGACCTGGTATGCCGTTAGTGGTGGAACAAAGATACCGTATACGCCTAGCAGCGCAAATCCGATTATAGTTGCTGCACTCAAAATAAGTAACTCCCTGCCCGGAAGTGATGACCAGAAGTGTCTCCTTTCCCTTACAATTAATACCCTGAACTGACTGTTGAATATAAGGTTCAGCATTACCATGGTGCGCAGCTTCTCCCATTCAAGATGGAAATATTTCATCCCCATCAGGATTACGATCATGCCCTCCACAACCAGCAACATGCCCGGAATGAGTGAAGCCAGAGTAATGTTCTTCACATTCCACTTGTTCGGATTGCTTGTATGCTTTACATGATCGGTTGCCAGAGACATGGTTACAAAATCATTTGCAAACACAAGCAGCGACATCCCCAGGAGAGAGAGTACAATTTCATGGAGCCAGAAGAAGCTAGGGTCAGTAGACCCGACGAATTCTATAACCTTCGTAACCTTATTGATGACCCATGTCAGCATCCGTTGATATGTCTGTCTGCTTATCTTTACTGCATCAATGATCACACTCATGCCCGGTTCGGTTAAGACCACGCTTGCTGAGGCTTTGGCCACATCAGTTGAGTTGCTTACCGCTATTCCCATCTCTGCCTGCTTCAGCGCCGGCGCATCGTTAACCCCGTCTCCGGTCATCCCTACCATATGACCCCTGGATTGCAGAAGTTTCACTATTTTGTACTTGTCCTCGGGATATATCTCGGCAAACCCATCGCTTTCCCCGATCAACCTTACCGTTCATTTTCGCTTAAGCCTTCAATATCCCCCAGTCGGATAATTTTGCTGCCGATTCCTACCTGACGCGCTATTTCTTTAGCTATGGCAATATTATCACCGGTTAGCATCATCGGTTTTATTCCCAGCTTTTTTGCTTCCTCTATCATTTTTTTTGAATCCGGCCTAGGCGGATCAGCCAGCGGCAGCAATCCTGCAAGTTTAAGATTATCCAGATCATCGCCTTCCGATCGAGCGACCGCTATCGTTCTGTACCCTTTCTGAGAGAACTCTTCAATTGCTCTATTTGCCTTCTCTATGGTCTCTTTATCGATTTCCCGGCACATAGATATGACTATCTGGGCTGCGCCTTTAACGGCTTTAAAGCGCTTTCCATCGGCTTCAATAATCGCCTCTGTTCTCTTAATCGACGGATCAAAAGGTGTGTATGAGATCTGTTTGTATGCATTAAAATCGACTCCAATACTTTTAGCATATTCAATAACCGCAAGATCTATTACGTCCATGCCTTCTTTTTTAGACGCCAAAGTAGCTATTCTGATAACATCCTCTTCTTTATATCCAGAAAGTGGTATGTTATCGGCAACTGACAATTTGTTCTGCGTCACCGTACCTGTCTTATCAAAACAAAGAACATCTATCGAAGCGGCATCCTCGATCGAATCGAGTCTGGTTACTAGCGCTCCCCTCTTTGCAAGCTCCATCGCCCCCACCGCTTGAACTATGGTGAGCACGGCTGGAAGGGCTACAGGAACTGCTCCCATAAGGAAAATGACAGCGAAAGTCAGTATCAATAAGATGCCAACATTCATCAATAAAGCATAGATTGCAACTAAGATGGATGCAGCTATCCCTAAGTACATCATATATTTGACGATAGCCATCATTACTTCCTCTTGATGGGACTTCGGCTTGGCTATTTTGACCAATTCGGTTGTTTTACCAAAGTATGTATTGACTCCAGTATTGACTACGACACATCTGGCTTCTCCCCGCCTCACTATGGAGCTTGAATAGATGACGTCTGAAAGATGTGTCATCCACCGGCAAAGATTCTCCCGTCAGGGCTGACTGATCAACGGAAAGCTCGCCGCTCAAAATCTTGGCATCGGCTGGCACGATATCGCCAAGTCCGACAACGATGATGTCTCCTGGCACAATCTCTTTAGCCTCTTTCATGACCCATTTCCCATCCCGTAATACTTTCGCTTTTATCGCCAGTTTTTTCTTTAGAAGCTCCACTGCTTTTTGTGAACCCCGTGAGTGCATGTGGCCTATGATGGCATTTACCGTCAGCAAGAGCAAAAATAATTATTCCTTCAAGATAATGCCTCAATAAGAATGAAAGCCCTATTGCCAGCTCCAATAACCACGGCATGGGACCCCAGTAACGTAACAAAAATTCGAGAAAGGGATTCTTCCTTTTCTCTACTATTTCGTTATGGCCGAATATTTCAAGGCGCTTCTCACTTCAGACTCCGTAAAGCCCTCTGTTGATGTCTGCAAGAATTTAAGGGTTTCCTCTGAGGAGATATTTTTATATTCAGATGTATTCCTGCTTTTCAAATCTATCGAGGCAGTCATTTCGATCCTTCTGAAATGATCCCCCTTTTTATATAGATCGGCCGGACCATTCCCCTTATTGAAGGGAGTTTTTTAATGAAAAGGATTGAGCCAAAGATGCACGAGGCTCCACCGATGATTAAGGTATAAGGTGCTCCTATCTTGCTTGCCAGGCTACCTCCCAATAAACTGCCGAAAGGTGCCATCCCCATAAATGACATTACATAAAGACTCATCACGCGGCCCCTTTTGTCATCATCAACCATGGTTTGGAGGATCGTATTACTCGATGCCATTTGGACCATCATGCCAAAACCTGTGAGCAACAATAGGAGTAAAGAAAGCCATAAGATATAGGATAGCGAAAAGGTGATGAGGCCAATCCCGAAGATACCTGAAGCAATAGCAATCATTTTCCCCAATCCGAGAACACTTTTTCGAGAAGCCAGGTAGATGGCTCCGACGACAGCACCCACTCCTGAAGCGGCCATAAGAAAACCAAATGTTTGAGGACCTCCGTGAAGGATATCTCTTGCAAAAACAGGCATGAGTGTGGTGGAGGCCATCCCTACCATACTGATCCAGCTAAGAAGTAACAGAATGGAACGGATAGGCACGAAACCAAAGGCATAGGTAAATCCTTCTTTTAACCCTTTCAAGATTTGGGTCTTCTCGGGTTCCTTTTTATCACGTTTCATTTTCATCGCTAAAAGAGCTATGATCACAGCAAGAAAACTCATGCCGTTCAGGAGAAAACAGATCCCCTCGCCCAGGGCAAAGATGAGTATGCCCGCTATGGAGGGTCCTACGAGTCTTGCCCCGTTAAAAAGAAATGAGTTTAAGGCTATAGCATTTCCCAAATCTTCCCTTCTCTCTACCATTTCCACAACAAATGCCTGACGGGTTGGCATGTCAAATGCGTTCACCAGACCGAGGAAGATAGATAGGATGATGATATGGTGAATAGCGATCACTTCTTTTAGAGTAATAAAGGCCAAGATAAAGGCTTGTATCATGGCGAGTGATTGAGTGACGACCAGGATGTGATGACGGTTCCATCGGTCGGAAAAGACGCCAGCAAAGGGAGAAAATATAAAACTGCAAATTTGGCTTGAAAATCCAACCACCCCTAACAAGAAGGCTGAATGGGTCATCTGATAGACCAACCAACTCATGGCAATCTGCTGCATCCATGTGCCGATCAGAGAGATACTTTGTCCACCGAAAAAGAGACGGTAATTTCGATGGTAAAGGGCGCGAAAGATCAGTCTCAAACCTTTTGGATCATCGTAATGAGATTTATCAAATTCCATTCTTCTCAGGCCTTAAAATACCATTAAATGACATGAGCACAATTACCCCATCCATATTTCTCTTGGTCTCACTGCTGCCCCCCTCGATCAAAGTGTATGAAAGATTAGGGTTTATGAGCTGGCCCTTTGAATCTTGGAAGAGGGATATATTCCACCGATGGCTGATGCCTCACGGGTTGAGGATAAAGACTCATTAACTGATACAATTCAGGAAGAATCCCCTTTACCACATGAAGGCCAAGGGCCGTTGCAACCTCATAGGTTATTGGATAATCATGAGTCCATTTACCCTCCGTAAGGATTCGTGCCAGTTCTTCTGCCTTCTCCGGCGGATATTTCCCTTCAAGGAGCGACTTCACCTGGGATCTGATCTGTTCGATGGCCTTTCTTCCAATATCTGCAAGGAGCCACGACTTATCATCAATGTCTGCTATGGGTTTGCTCTCGGCCAGCTTCACAAGAGATACGGCTGGATACTCACCGATTTGCGGATCAACCGGGCCGAGCACGGCATGTTCTTCCATCATTATTTCATCTGCCGCAAGGGCAATCAATGTTCCCCCTGACATGGCATAATGGGGCACAAAGACCGTTACCTTCCCACGATGCAGTTTAATCGCATAGGCTATCTGGTATGAAGCAAGGACTAAACCCCCAGGAGTATGCAGCACAAGGTCAAGAGGCATATCCGGGTCTGTCATGTGAATCGCCCTGATGACCTCCTCGGAGTCATCAATATCGATGTATCTGAAGATGGGAAAGCCTAAGAGGCTCATGGTCTCCTGTCTGTGTATCAGAACAATCACCCTTGAACCCCTTTTTTTCTCAAACGTAGCAATGAGTCTCTGCCTCATTCCCACCAAGAGTCGCTTTTTCAAAAGAGGTTGCAGTGCAACAATCATGAAAAATAGCCAGAATATCGTTGAGATGTCGAATTTCATTTTCCCCTCCTTCTTAACGGTTTATGTAATGGTAAGTTTCGTCTGGATAACCCCTCCGGTATGAATGCTGCTTCTTTCTGAAAAAAGGAAGAAACACAATCCCTGTGATAAATCCACCAACATGTGCCCACCATGCAATGCCTCCCCCAGTCGTAGGGGATGTGAATGAAAGAGTTCCTGAAAATAACTGCAGGATAAACCAAAATCCAATGTAGACAAAGGCTGATAATTCAATAAAAAATGGGAAAAACAGGATTGGTATTAATGTTATAATTTTAGCTTTAGGAAACATAACAAGATACGCACCCATGACGCCTGCAATCGCACCCGATGCCCCAAATTCAGGGATCGTTGAATGGATATCAATCAAAAAATAAGTCGCACTTGCTATAATGCCTGAAAAGAGATAGAAGATTAAAAATCGGATATGGCCCATGCGATCTTCCACAGTGCTCCCGAATAGATAAAGGAACCACATGTTACCTAAGATATGCAACCAGCCGCCGTGTAAAAACATGTTCGTTAGGAATGACAAGTAATTATCAAAAGAAAGACCATGAATGTATGCCCACTTTGTAAGGGAATACCTTGCAGGGACAAGACCAAAGAGATAGAAGATATTCTCTAAGATATTTTTAGGAATAGATATTTCGAAGACAAAAATGATCCCATTTAAAATGATAATCATCCATGTAATAGACGGAAATCCTATGCGTGGAACAGTGTCTTTAATTGGCAACATAATTTAAAACGATAGCTCCTCTTTTAATCCCAAGTGGTTAAAGGTATCTACGGTTGGATTTGTACATAACCTTCCTGCATTAGTTGGGTTAAGCGACCCACTGCTCCAGTATTAACCTTCACAGCGGGCAACAGGTCTTCATTACCCCATCCATGGGCTTTCATGGAAACAGCACACTCTTCGATCTGCACCCCCTGTTTAATTAGTTGAGAAATAAGATCTTTGTAAGGGTTGCCGGTGCTAACTTTCCGATAAGCGTTGTAGGTCCTATCATTCAATGTCATATAAGCTGCTTCTCCATGAAAGATGCCAATAATCTGACCTTCAGTTCCTAATTCTTTGAAACGGTTTGCCAAAAGGTGCATATACTTGATGCCTACTGGCATGTCACCATCAAACGCGAGGTGATCCATATTAAATACGACATTGGCCTTTTTCAGAGTCACTGGGATATCGATATGAATCATGGATTCTGCCTGAACATTTTGAATGGTAATAGATAAAATAAATTGGGTTACTCCAAGACCCACTATCAGGATTACAGCCAAAATCATCATCAATTTAGTTCTCCTCAATTCAATTCCTCCTTTCTACACCTGTTTCAAGACATCAAGACGAGTTTGGATGTTCCTCAACTATTTAAGGTCTAAGTCCTTAATTCCTGCAAGGTACGTAGATAGGTGATGATATCCTCTCTCCGGAGCATCCCCATAACTTTACCCTCCATCATCACAGGAAGTTGATTAACA
>CAWGWZ010000004.1:0-164238 GCA_963826305.1 uncultured delta proteobacterium
GTTCTCCAGGTTCAGGATCTCCCAGTTGACTTTCGAGAGCGCTTGGATCAATGTCCAGAGTCTGTTGTACCGCCTGCCCATCTCCAAAGCCTTCGGGACAATGTCCTTTCGGACATAGAGCGTTACGGTCTTTCCCTCCACCTTCGTCGTCAGGCTATGGCCGGTCATGGAAGGGGACTTTGCGACCGTCCCGATAAGAAAACTATCCAGCATGGACGCAATGTCCTCCCTCAGCCGGGCCTGGCGCTTCTTCAGGATGTCTGTTCGGCTCATTTAAATCCCCTCCTTATATGAGTATTTATACTCATATTATTAAATCACAAAAAAGCCCACAAGTCAACAAAATTGTGGGCGCGTGATTAAAAAAGTTCCAAAAGGACTAAACTATTACAAGAATCAGAGGAGTCCTCCTGGGGTCACGCATGAATCTTCCATACCGTGCCGCCCGCAAACACCTTGGTACGGTGGGTGGATGAGAACGCCTTCGCCTCCATAGTGCAGGCTCGACCTTGCCCCACCTTGGGCCGACCGGTTCGTCATAGGATGGCTCCATCGACTACGGCCCGGTACTTCTCCTCAAACGCTTCGGATTTCATCTCACGATGAACACCCTGTCCTCCGAGACCACTGTCTCAGCCAGCGAGGCATTACCCCCGCCTTCGGATATGACTCCCCTCATCTGAGAGTCAGAGGGACTCTAACCCTCCTGATCCATGCGCTGCCCAGCGCACACTATGGGCAACTCCGACTCCCTTGCCGACCCGGTAAAATTTCGTTCCCTTATATCTACCGGTTGCCCTCCTGATGAGCATCGACAAGGGTCTCCCGAGTTCATTGTCGTATGGCTGCCCCTGCGTGTCACCCCTGTTACCCCGGAAGTCCATCTATCGGTTGTGGCAGTTTTCGTCAGGATAGATGCTCCGGTCTTCCCCAATGTAGGAGAGGGTCGACAACTCCATTGTGAATTTCGAGGCTACATCCAGGTTCGCTTGCGCTGCGACCCGCAGGTTTGCTCAGCTCCCTTATGGAGCCTTTGTCAAGAAACTTAGTGCTTCAGGTTACCCTTTACACCTCCCTCAAGCTACGTGGGCGAACTGCCGAACTCCCACGGTCGGACTTTGACCGACAAGTCATACGTTTTACACGGCATGCCCTACAAATCTTCACTCGCAGATTCCCATCGGAGGTAACGATTAAGGGTAGAAATGTGCATAATGACTACGGAGGCAATATTTAATGACAATTGCAAGGTAAAATTTGTCATTCGATGTACAAATTTGTCTAATTTTATGGATATCCAGCCAATCAACAAATTTTATAATTCTTTTTAATACAATGAGTTATAGGTTTAAAAAGAGATGGCATGGGATTTGCTGAATTTAAGCAAGGCGAAAATTTGTTTTTCTCAAAACAAAAACCGAATTTGCCAAGCAAGGATTCATTCCAGCCAGACATAGAGGGAGGTTTATGCTGGCAAAGGGCGGCAGAAGGGAGCAAACGGATATAATTTACGTTTAGGGAGACGGGATGATAGTATACAAAGTTTTTTACAAGGATTGCTACCGTAGAAAAAGTGTACTCCTTGGTACGTTGATAGAGAGAAGGAAAGGTTTAAGGGGAAAGAGCCAATTGGAATCTGCCCTAAAGTGGGCGAAGTTCGCTTTCAGCGACAAGGTAAAGAATATAGATCGTATCATCGTTGTGCCTAAAGAGGTGAAACAAGGGAACGATAATGGAATCAGATTTAGTATTGATTAGGAGGCTTGTTGATTATGCTCAAGAAAGGAATGTTGGGCTTCCATATTCTCCGCTGTGAAGACCGTCAGTAGTGCCACTAATTTATTTTGGTGATTTCCATTTGAAATATTGCATTGTGGAATAAAATCAAAAAATCACTCTTTCAGGAAGCAATCTGCATTTCTGAGATTGACCCATCATTTCACATCTACGGAAGGGGAGGAACAAACTTGACAGATCGACAAGAATTTAATAAATATTCTCTCAGATTTTGTGAAAGGAGCCACAAAATTGACACATTCTAAGATACCTGAGCCGACAATTGGAAGATTATCGAGATATTTTAGATACTTAGAACAGATGGAAGAACGAGGGGAGAAAATCGTCTCCTCTGCCCAACTTGCAAGTAAGTGCGCTGTCAATGATAGTCAGGTTAGAAAAGACCTGTCCTATTTCGGTGAGTTTGGGACTCGTGGTGTCGGTTATTTCATGGAAGACCTGCTCTCGAATGTTAAACGGATATTGGGATTAAACAAAGAGTGGAGAATAGCAATAATCGGGATTGGGAATTTGGGTTCCTCCCTTTTGGGTTATAAGGATTTTCTAAAGCAGAATTATAAGATTGTTGCAGCATTCGATATTGATCCTCCAAAAGTGATTGGGAGGGTTTCAGAAAAGCTGGGCAAGCCTGTGGAAGTCCTCCACATCAGCCGAATCGAAGAAGTAGCCAAGGAGAGGAAGATTCAAATCGGGCTCATTACAACCCCTGCTTCGGAGGCTCAGGCCGTTGCTGATCTGTTGGTGGAGGCAAAGGTAAGAGGAATTCTTAACTTTGCGCCGGCCCAGATTACAGTCCCTGAAGGATATGTGGTGAGGGATGTCTTTTTCACAACGGTCCTGGACAATTTGGCCTACCTTCTATCGAATATTTAAGACAAGAAATTCCTTTTCCATAGAAAACACCTTCCTAATTCCTTCTACGCTATCCCTTAACGCAGGATAAGGGGAATTATCTGTTTTCAAAAAATAGGCTGAGGACAAAACTTAGAACCGATGGAAAGGATTGCACCTACTAATGTTTACTTCTATACTATTCGGAAAGTCGCTGATTACTGGTCGAAAGAGTGGATAACGACACGCCTCAGCCAGGCCAGAAATCTCACTGGCGCAGGAGCAGCAGCTAGTTTGACCCACGTCAACTCGCTTCATGCCCAAAAAAACTTACCCCATTCTTCCCATGGGAGGTCCGTTTTTTTCTTCCAACCAGATTCGAACTTCGAGTCAAAGAATCTCTTCAACTTCTCCATGAGCCTTTTCCAACCGGGTAAATACTCATACTTGAGAACATCTTCAAGAAAGGGAACGATCTTGCCCACTTTTTCCTTTGGGAGATAGGCCATTGCCCCCATTTTAAAGGAACGGTTGAGAGCTTCGTAATTGAGTGCGTGAGCAGTGAGCATGGCCACTCTAAAGTTTCGTTTCACAGCAAATTCCAATAGGTCGAAGCCACGAACCCCCATGATGTCGAGGATGACCACATCATAGGTTTGGGACTCTATCTTTTTCGCTGCTCCCTGATAGGTGGTGGCCATTTCGAATTTACACTTCGGTGCGGCTTCCAGAATTTCCTCCTTTAAAATGGCCAGAATATCTGGTTCGTCGTCAACAGCTAAAAACCTCTTACCGTCTAAAGTAGATTTGGCCATGATGTTTCCTCCTTTGTTTTAGTTAAATCGAAGATTTCCACTTGGGCCCCTAGAGAAGCCCATGATGAACTGCCATTGTCCTTTTTGTGAAAAGTATTTACCCCTGAATATATCAAGAATACAATGTTTGTCAATCCCGAAAATATAATTGTGAAAATTATGTCATTAACGATTATCACTGGAAATCTTGGATGAGACTAAGGAATTCAGAAACCAAGATTTCAGGGAGGAACATTGCATCGTGGATCCCCTGGTTGCCTAAAAAGTAGGCAATTCGATTGTCCTTGAGTTATCAACCCTTCCCCCAAAGGTTGATGATTTCTATTGATACTTCAGGAGCCTCCTCTTCCTGAACTGCAATCTCAAAGGGGTTCCATTCCAGCCGGCAGCTTCACTTCGGACCGTAATCGACAGAACCGCCCATGAAAATGGCAGGATTCTTCCGTGAGAGAGTCAGGGTATCCGGTACGTTGCACGGAGCGATAAAGCATATGGAGGCCTGGTATTAAATATCCGTCTTTAAAAAAGAATTAAAGATGAAAGAACAAAACTAATCATCGAAGAGAGCAGTGGAGAATCCTATGCCCGTTGAAGATTGCACCTACTACTCTACACCTTTGATAGGAGCGAGGGACCAACGATTATGCATTGAAATCATCAATCGCTCGGACAAGACCTTTATCGGACGGATAGAAAAGGGATTTGATTTTCTGGGATATCACCATAGCCCTGAAGGGCTTTCAGTGGCTGAAAAGACGATAGAGAAGTTTCTTGCATGTGTAGTCCGGCTTTATGAGTAAGAGCAGGGGGAGCCTTTCGGCTCCCCTAGCTTGGATTGTATGTGCGGCGGTGGGTGAGATGGGTAAACGCAGGCCTAAAAAATATAAATCTGGCTGCTGGAGGAGGAAGAACTTATAAAACGTTGTAATGAATCCACCACTGGCGCGAAATTCGGGGACTACCAACGTAAGCCGTGTACGGCGCATCAAAAAAAAAAAACGACCGAACGATTGATGAACTTATCACAGGCAAGATAACATTGGACAGGTGGCGCGTTTGCTTAAAAAAGGTTGGTAGTTTGGGGATGGCAGACGTCCATATAGGGTACTGCTGAGTAACACACATATCCCCCATCATAATAGGTAAAGGTCCAGCAACTAGCGCAGGGGTTGCTGTCAAGGCAAATACCAGGGGGTGAATATGCGGGGTAACTTACAAAAACCGACGATTGACACCTTGCGAGACACGATCCGTCTTGTGATGCCCGGATAATAGGGTATACGTAAGTGCCGCAGCCCGTACAGGAACAGCCTAAGAACGTTACTAGTCCGTCGGGAGACGCGGTAGCCCCCGAGCACGGACAACAGTTATGTATTACAGCGACCCATTCGATGTAAAAACCGGATGTGACGATGTTCCCGTTCTTATCGGTCGCTGTAACTGTCAGTTGCACTGTGTCCCCGGGGTGAAAGTGCTGAATGCCTACGGATTGGCACATATTATTATCCGAAAGAGTGAAAGTCAACGATCTGACGTCGACAGCAACGGCAACGGTAACAATAGCTGTCCCGCTCACTCCCTCAACCGTGGCTGTAATGGTCGCAGTTCCCACTCCCTTCGCGGTAACCAGTCCGGTCTGATCCACTGTAGCTACGGGTTTGTTGTTGCTTGACCAGCTCACAGGTAAACCGCTAAGGGAACTGCCGAGGACATTCCCTTTTGCGTCTTTGGCCGTTGCAGTGAGTGGCAAGGTATCTCCGACTTGCATTGATCTATTCGAGGGGGTAACCTCAATTGTGCAGTGCTCACAGTTCACTGTCACCTGTGCGGTCCCCTCCTTGACAGAGGAGCTCGTGCTTACCTTTGCACGGATGGTGACTGGCGCCGGACTCATTGCCTTCCCTATGATCGTGCCACTCTGATCAGCCTTGATTTCCACTATCTCTGGATCATCGCTCTTCCAGATAGGGTCTATCGAAACGTCTTGGAAAATGGTTACGCCCCCCCTTTTTCCGGTTACAGTCGCCCTGAACTGCTTTTCTTCACCCACAGATAGGGTCATCTCTGCCGGTTCGACCGTGATTTCCAACTCCAGGTCTTTGCAGGACGTCTCGCTTATGGAATCTGTTTCCGTGGGTGCGTCTAAGCAATCAAGAAATGTTACTTTAAGATCGGAACCCAACACCTGACACTCAACGGAACCTGTGAGGGCGAAATCGACACCGATCGATTCAACCTTGATCCTCTTTTCCCGGCAGCAGTCACAATTTGCCGCTATAGGGCACGCAGGACGATCATTCGGGTAGATAAGACAGCACGCAGACTGAAGAGGATCAAAATCCTCACAAACACTGGGAAAGGAACTCCCACAGACCCTGCACAAGGCATCTATCTGTTCTCCGGTGAGTCCAGCAAACGCCTCATTAGAAAAATGGCTGATGTCTATCTTTATCATCGCCTCGTCTCCCAAATACTCAAGCTGTGACGAGGCATACGTGTATCTCTGCTCGCTCATGAGCAATTTGACCTGTACCGGGGTCTCATAAGGGTTCAATGGTGAAATCGGCACCCAGGCTTGAATCGGCACCGCGAAGACCAATCCTTCCGGTTTTGCTGAGAAGCCGCCGAGAAAACGCTTTGTATGTGTAGAGGTCATTGATGGATTTGACAGCATCCCGGTTATCTGGTCTGCCACCAGGTCACTGATTGAAATAGTAGTCGTTTCTGAAACAGCACCCGGAGGAATCTGCAACTTCACTCCGTTGCCAAAGATGAGAGTCCCGCCCTCAGGACCGACTTCAAGACTCCACACCTGGGGCTGAGCCACAATATTGACTGTGTCAGGAGCGCTATCCAATGTACCGTCATTAACGATGAGCTGGACGGTGTATGTCCCTGCTTTATCAGCAGTGAATGAGGGATTGACCGCCGTCGGGCTCGAAAGGGCTGCAGTACTGCCCAGCGGTCTTGAGACGAAACTCCACTGATACGTCAATGGATCCCCATCGATGTCGCTCGATGCGCTGCCATCGAGGGTCACGGCCTGGGTCACAAGGACCGTCTGGTCAGGTCCTGCATTGGCTCCGGGAGGGCATTTTACTACGGTATTATTATTCTCATTCGACTCCCTAACCGTGGTGTCGGGATCAATCACTGCAATGAGGCATTCTCCTGACGGATTATTTGGTCCCTTGTACTTAAAGGTCTTAGATTTTGAGGCTCCCGCATTAATCGTCCCAATAGTTACCGAACCTAAAAGAATGTCATTCGAATCATATGTATCATCATTAGAGAGATAAATGTTTGCCTTCACACCGGTCGCCTTTGCACCATCCGCATAGACCGTTAGATTGCCCGAAACCTCATAGCCCGCTGGACTTGACTTAACGGAAAAACTTGACCACTCACCGCGAAGGTCGGGCAAGGCAAACGTCGCAGTGACTGTCTGATCGGAGGTCATTGTTAACTTGCAACTGGCGCTTGTCCCCGTGCATCCGCCACTCCAGCCCTTAAAGGTCGAACCAAGATCTGCTTTTACTTTCAGTGTAATTTTTGTCCCTTGGTTATATGGCTCCGAACAGTTGGAACCGCAGTTGATCCCCGCAGGCGAGCTTGTCACTGTGCCAGTGCCAGATCCTGCCTTTGATACGGTTAGGGTATATTGTTGAGCTCCCTCTGCGATAGCACATAACATTAGAGACGACGCCATAATGAAAGATAAAAACAGAAAACTCTTTTTGCTCATGGATCAACCCCCCTTCTTGCTCCTTGTGCAGCGATCACCTTCTCCAGCGGCCTATTAAGTAACTTTTGGATCAGGTGAGATTTCAAATAAGAGCAGGAGTAAATTTGCAGAGAAGATTTCTGAATGACAGAGAAAATGTCAAAGGTATTTATCATCAACCACCCTCTTTGAATAGAGAAAGTTTTATTAGGATTGTTGAGCAAATGATACCAAAGGTGATCATTTTGTCAATACCTGAAGTGAGATTGTGAAAATTATCTTTTAAGGATTACCCATTCAAATCTTCGATAAGGACAGGAAATTCCATCTCGGCGATTACAGGAAGAAGTCAACGGATGAGCCACAACCCGGAAGGAGGGTCCGAATGAAGGTCGCTGGCCCCGGTTCCTGGATTGATATTACCATGAGAATTTGGAACGATGAACAAAATCCGTGACACTATCCAAATACTATCCGGGAAGTTCTCCCTTGAAAAATTCTCTATAATTTCGTAATATTGGAAAGTGGAAGACGGGTTCGATTCCCGCCGCCCCTCAATTTTGAATAGAAAAACCACCATGCCAAGAATCTGGACACTCGGAGGCCCAAACAAGAGAACGCAGTTCAATTATTCCGGCAGTGTTGCCGCCGGAGCTACTTTGCTATTCACCGGAAGCCCGCGCATATCGCCGGAGTTTTTCAAGGAAATTCTGCGGCATTTCGGCAGCGAGACTGTCGCGGGTGGCTTCAGTATGACAGATCCCACGCCAGGTGGTTTTGGCCAATGGGTGGAGGCCAACTCCAAGGAACTTAACGGCGTTAGTCTCAGCCCAAGGCACGCATCCTTTATCGCCGCAATCTTGGTAGACGAGGGATTCATCACCAGTAGTCTCAAAGGGAATGCGGTCTTTCTGCATTTCACGCCACCTCGGGCCACTGCTAATGTAAAGTAAGGTGACGGCACCTATGGTAACGTATCGGCAACTTCAAGACTATGTTAGGCAGAGATATGGCTGTTCCATCAAGACCTGCTGGATTGCACACGTCAAGGAATTGAATGGCTTAGCGCCACGGGTCGCGCCCAATCGCGTATCCGCTCGTACACGCAAGCATCCTTGTCCTGCTGGCAAGAGAGGAATCGTTGAAGACGCGATGCATCATTTCAGGATGATTTGACATATCAGCCAGGATATTTGTTACCGCAAACAGTGGAGGGACCTCCAAAGCCACTGTGTTGATGGCCTTGAAGATCCCTTTTCATCTGAGACCTAACTACATCATTGCCGAAAACTTCAAACATCAGCCTTCTTCGCTCATTCCCGCTTCTCCCTTTCTTCCCTGGTCTTTTAGGGTTTCCACGAGGATTTGGCATAAATCAACATATTTTATGCAAGTCGATCATCCTGTTGAAGCGTCTTTTTTCTCTCGGCCTACTATCTCGATTCGGAGTGGTCCCGACACTCCTATCTTGCCTTCGAGTTCCGTTTTCTTCGGCATTAGACCGGGCAGAACCTTAAAGAAGAATTCGGGCCAGAGTTGCCTATTTTCCTTGATAAACTTCAAAAATCCATTGTAACCACCCATTTTTTCGTAAACTTTGAAATAATCATTTTTTGTTTTGGTACAACCAGAAATAGCACCTTTTGGCTTACCTTTTGGGTTTCCAGATACACCTTTTTGAAACGGCATTTTGATTTCTCCATTGAAAAACATTGAAAAATACAATATTACGAATGAATTACAACCACTTCTCCCCTGGTCTTTGCAGCAGGGGCAATATCATTAAGACCAATCTCGGTTAAATTTTCCAGAGACTTAGGATTTACCATGCTTCTGATTTCTCCACCTCTGGTTGGCTTCGATTAATGCTTTAGGATAAGGCTTTTCTTTGTCCAAAACCCTATTTTTCAGGCTTTTATTGTAGGGCGACCATTGATTAGAGGGGGCAGGATAATCCGAGGCAATCTTCGCTTTCATAGCCATTACATTCGTAACACTGAGCGGAAATTGCTCCTTTTCTGGTTAGTGACTTTCCTTCCTTGAATTTCTGGAATTCATTTGCTCCCTTTATTCCCATCTTCTTCTCCTTATTTTTAAACCAAGATCGATAAAAATCGATAAATTGTCGATTTATGCCTGCATTTCCCAATTTCCTGATATTGTCGCTCCTCAATCTTTCTCAATCCGTCAGGGCTCCCGTTTTTCCCTCTATTTTAGAGAGAAATAGAGAGAAATGTGTCAGGTTCTTGTTTTCCCTCATTTGGTACATTTCTTTCCTCAGTCATCCTCGCCTAATCCGCTTTTTGGATCCTTTTCGATCCGTTCCACTTCTAAAATGACTACACCTTTTCCTTCGGGTTCCGTTTTTTTAGGCATTAATTGAGGGAGGACACCGAACATAAATTGACGCTGGACCGCCTCCCCAGAGATTAATTTCAAGACTCCACCACAGGTACAGCGTTTGTCTTTGTGATCGGCTGGATATAAAGCTCCACACGCCTTACACCACTTCTTATCCGCAAAGAGTTTGAGTAAATTCTTGAGCCCGCCGAGTTTGTAATACGCCTGGAAGAACTCTTCCTTGACTTTGGTGCATTTGTTAACCTGCCCCTTCTTCCGACCTTTACCCCGATTTGTGAGAGTTTCTGGATGTCCCTTCGGATTCATTCAGTATCAACCTCCAAAATACAGATTCACGAGTGAATTATTACCACAAAATCGCCTAAAAACACTAATCCATTCCATTCGGCTTCCCTTTTGGATGTCCAGATTGACCCTTTTGAAATGGCATTGAATCCTCCTGGAAAATTCAATAAAACCTCACTCTTCACGGCAAGGGATTGGGCTTTGCCCCGGTGACCCTTGTCAGAATCACCGAGGCTCTTGAGTGAAAATTTGTTTAATTGAGCCCATCTCCAAGGATGGGCAGAGGAGGGGTTTTCACTCTCTCAGCCTACCCCTCAAACTCTGACATGACCCCTCTTTAACCCCCTTTCTTTCCATCTACTTATCTAATGGGTATCTTGCTATTGCTATAACTATTGCTATTACTATTGCTAAAACTATAACCAAAGAAGAGGATAGAAGTGTTTAAGCGCACTTCTCATAAATCTCATTGACCCTGGAATACCAAAAGGGTTCCGGCTTTTCTGTCCCATCCTCAAACTTGGGTTTAACTGTTTTCACCCCAACAGTAAAAATGTGGCCCTTGAAAACGTCCAAAGCCAATCTGTCCCTTCGAGCAGGCTTGCGGCCCTTGGCTATCACCCAGCACTGATAAAATTTGGACCCAGCGGGGAAAGGTTTATAATCTGCATTGATATACATCAGAATTTCCATTCCCTGAAACTGTCCTTCAATCAATTTAAACTTCAAGATTATCTTTGGAGTCCTGGTATATGTCCCTTGGGTTGTTCTCTGTCCTACCATTCCCTTATTAGCTTCAATGCACTAAGCAGAATACTTTCCTTCAGGAATCAATTCTCTATCTTCCCCTGCTATTAGGTCTTCCTTCAGCAATCTCTCCTCCCCCGACAGAGGCTCCAGGGAGAGGAAGGGGTCCGGGAACCCCCTCACACCTGTTCCCGACAGGTCTCCCTGGAGAGTTAAAGGGTTCTATTGGGTCACTAAAAAGAATCAAAAAAATGGCCTCCCAGCTATGTAATTTTTTAAAAAAGAGGGTATTCCCTTAACCTTTCTCAATTCTTTTTTCTTGCTTTGGTCTCTTCTCCAGCCTATACCGGAAGAGTGAACAATCAGCGATGTTACAAATCTTCACCTCTTTTGAACTGCCCCCCATGCAATCAAGACACTTCGCCCGGATTGCCTTAATGGGAGTCAACCGTTTCTCCATTGGTCCCCCTCTAAATGTTTTGTTTGGCCTCTACCACGTTCTTGTTAACGAAGGCCTCGACGTCCTCCCTCCTCAAAAGAATCCGTCTCCCCAAACGGACGAAGGGAATCCTGCGCTGATAAGTCCAGGATCTCAATGTGTGGATCGAAACCTTCAAATCCTTGGCACCCTCTCTCAAATTCAATAATTCGGTCATGTCACACCTCTCAGTCTTATTATTTACATGTATAAATATCATAGTATCGTATAAAAGTAAAGATAACTATCTAATATTACACTATTTTATTATTACTTAATATTCCCTATTGACATTTAAAATATTATTAAGTAAAATTAAATCATTGGAGGTTAGCAGAAATGAATGTAAAAGCAAACTTGGAATTCAAAAAAAGATGGCTTCAATGGGTTGTAGATTTTATACAGACCGATTTGAATTCCGTTCCTAAGCCAAATTTGAGAGGAAAAACCGCGGAACTATATTATTTTAGTTCCTCACTTTTTGTGGAAGAAAATTTTGAGAAGTTCCTATCAAGCTGTAATTTTGATAAACTTCCCGAGATTCAGATTGATAATTTTGATTTTAATGCACTGATTAGGCAAAGGGAGCAGGATAATAATAAATTCTACCGCTTAAAGCAAGCAACCGTACGGAGGGGAACCATACGGATTGGAGGGTCAAATGAGGAAGCGGAAGAAGCTCTTTCCAAATTTGCGCCAGAACTTCAAGACATTCAAAATGTATTGCGAGATTTTATTGAAAAAACCCAAAAGATAAAGATATTGTGGGAGCCCTTCCTTTTGGCCGATTCGAAAAACTACTTGGATATTAGAAGATTTCCTGGAGCCTTATATTGGGAATTTAGGTCTGTCCTGAAGAACTTTAGTCCTGGCGATTCGGCAATATTAAACCTGGCAAGATTAATGGATGGTCTTAATACCGATGCAATCAGAAATTGCAAAGGATGTGGTCGTTATTTTCTTAATACTTCGGAAAGAGAAAAGCTTTACTGCAACTCTTTATGTGCCTCCCGATCCATCACCCAAATGAAGTACGAAGAACGGAAAAAACACCCCAGGGAATACAAGGCTTATCTTAGAAAACAAAACGAATATTCGAAAGCAAGATACAGAAAGTTGATGATGCAGATGAGACCGAATATCCAAATTGGGAAATTGGCAAAAAAGAGAAATCACAAAAAAATTAGCAGAAAGGAGGATTAATATGGCTATCCTGATCGAATGTCCAAAATGTAAAGAAAGATTGTCTTTCAAGTATCAGGTGGAGGTTAGGGAGGATGAAGGGGTTAAGAACGTTCTGAAGGAAAGGAAGGAGTGTCCCTCCTGTGGCTTCAAGTTCCAGAAGGGGTCTGGGAAGGTGTATTGGATCGAATATTATCACGAAGGGCGAAGAAGAAGAGAGAGAATAGGCACGAACAAGGCTCTTGCCCAGACAGTCCTCCGGAAGCGACTTGTCGAACGCGCGGAAGGGAAATTACTCGATAAGAAGAAAACGAACAATATCCATTTCTCACAACTCGCAGATTGGTATCTAAATCTTCCTGAAGTTAAAGCCAAAAAATCTTACGAGAGAGATGAGAGGAGTATAAAGAAATTAAAAACTTTCTTTGGTTCTAAGCCGATGAATGACATCAGTCCATCGTTGATTGAAGCGTATCGACAGGATAGACTTAATCAATTGAACTACAAAGGGTTGACCAACAAGCCTGCAACGGTGAACCGTGAGATTGCTTGTCTGAAAACCATCTTTTCAAAGGCCGTGAAAAATCGAAAGGTGGAGAGTAATCCAACCTCTGCCATTAGTCAATTAAGGGAAAACAATGAAAGAAACAGAGTCCTTTCGCCTGAAGAATGGGAAAGGTATAAAACCCAATGTCCTTCTTGGTATCTTCCCCTTGCCATGACGGCCTATCTGACTGGTATGAGAAGAGGAGAAATCATCAACCTTTCCCCTTCAAGGGTGGACCTCAAAACTAAGTTCATCCGTTTAAAACCAGAGGATACAAAAACGAGGCAAGGAAGGTCTATTCCTATCTATCCTGAACTGACGGAGATCCTGAGCAAGGTTATGAAGGTGAGACCATTAAATTTTGATAGGGTATTTCATCGAAACGGTGAACCAATCGGAATAAGTACCGTAAGAGAGGCACATGAAGCGGTATGCCGAAAAGCCGGTATAGAGAACTTTTGGTTCCATGATTTCAGGCATACCCGTATAAACAATTGGAGAAAGGAGGGTCATGATTATTTCAAGGTCATGGCAGCTTCGGGACATAAGACCGTTTCGGTTTTTAAGCGTTACAACATGGTCGACGAAACGGAATTAAAAACCTTAACTCAACGCCAGATGGACACCTATATGGACACCAAGGACAAAATTCAAAAAGAAACGAGGGTCGGTGTTAATGGCTAACCTATTGAAAAGAATGGTGCCGGAGGTCGGAATCGAACCGACATGGGGTGGAAGCCCCGCGGGATTTTGAGTCCCGTGCGTCTACCAGTTTCACCACTCCGGCACAAAGACCAATATAAAAAAAAAGATACCCCATGTCAATTCTAAAAAAAAGATGGACATCATGCTCACTCTCACCCTCTCCCTCACCCTTCCCCATCAAGAGACTGTGTCGTAATCATGATGCAAGGTAGATTCCGGCGGAACAGGCTGTCAGGCTCCTCAACTTTAGAATGCGGTCGTTTAAAGTTATGGGTAATCAGCCTTGTCAGACATAAGATTCTTTTCATGGGCTTGGAGCCCCGAAGCTGAGCAACGAAAGGTTTCCGCTCTAAAGCTTCGTCACCCGACCGCCTGTTCCGTGTTGCGACGGGGGTAGTTTCTCGTTGATTACGACACAGTCTTCAAGGGAGAGGGGAATAGATAGAGGCAAAAATTCGATTTGACAACATATTTTGCGCTGTGTTATTTTGGATTTTTGTGGGGCTGTAGCTCAGCTGGGAGAGCGCCTGAATGGCATTCAGGAGGCCGACGGTTCGATCCCGTTCAGCTCCACCACGCAACAATCATCCTGATAACTGATAAACAGGTCGGGATTCATATCCTTCACCTCCGTAAAGAATGCAAGAAGAAACAAGCCAAAGAACGACGATCGATTCTATCCATTGGGACAAGCTCTCTCAACTTCATCCAACTGATGTCTGCAATAGAGCAGAAGCGATATATAACCCCAGCCAAGAAGGATTCATTTTGCCTGTTTATAATCTAAAGTACTTAATCCTCCCAAAAGAGAAAAAGATCCTGAGGATAGAATGGAATGATCAGACCGTGGAAGAGGACCTGCACCAATATTTTTACTTTATGGTCCTCGTTTACCTCACTCAGGCCAAAGACATCAAACCCACCCACACCTGGGTCAGTGAGAAGGGACTGAAAGGGGATTTCACATTCTTCCAGGGTCCTCATCGCCTTCAGGTAGAAGAATTGGAAAAACTTTTCGGAAATGATCCGGAGGTCTTTCTTAGGGCTGGCAAAAAAATGGGCGGCAGTGAAATCCTCTACGGAGATAAAGGATTCGCTCTGGAGGTCTTTCCAAGGGTTCCATTGGCATATATCTTATGGAAAGGGGATGAAGAGTTCCCTCCAAGGATCAAGGTCTTATTCGATTCCACCATCGAGTTCCACCTCCCTTTAGATATCATATGGTGTATGGTGGCTGAAACAAGTCGCCGCCTCACCCTCCCTGAATGAGAAAGTTCAGAGTCAAGAGTTGGGAGTATTTCCTATTTCTCCGAAAACCGAATGAGCCCCTCCGAACTGTCAATTCCAAATCGGTTCATGATAATGAAAGGGCTTAAGATCAACCGGGAGTCATTCAGAGGATGGATGAAAAGAGTACTTTTCCAGAGGATCGATCTCTTCCCATTCGATACCTTGCTCATACCGACATCTTGAAAACATGCAAAATCCATGCTCATCTGTCCTCCTACTTGGCCCCCGTGACCATCCGTAGGGGAAAGGAGATGGCATGGGGTGAAGAGAGATTCGGTTTGAAATCCGATGGGTCAGGGTGTTACAATGCTGGGTAAAGGAGAAAGACGATGAGACCCATATCCTTGGAAATTGTTACTCGGGTGTTGGCGACTTTTGATCACTGCCGCCGTTGTAAGGTCCTCTTCAATGAAGCGGGCCTCGACCAAAAGTTTCATCAAAAAGAGATGAATGAGTATCCTGCGGATTTGAAGGAGGAGTTTATGAAGCTCTCCGACTGGATCCGAGAATTGACACGCCTTTATAAACACCGCCTTCTCATCAAACTCATTGACGCCCAATCTTTTCTTGGGGTTTATAAATCCCTTCGTCACAGAATTCGAAAATATCCGACCTTTATTGTTGAAGGAAAGGAGACCTATTCGGGCTGGGATAAGAATCAACTTGAAGATCTCTTAGATAAGCACATCAAGGCTTCCCTCCTATCAAGACATCGTCGTGTGGAGCCGAACTTTTCTTAGAGGGAAAGAATCCTTCATCGAGCGTGTCGTCGGCAAGAAATGGGAAGAGGTGGACGATTCGGCAAGTATGGAGAGCACAAGAGGTTCGAGAGATTGCGCCAGAAACGGCGGAGTCCCCTTCCCTTAAAAGTCACCAAGAGACTTACGGAAAGAAAACCTTCCAAATCTTAACGGATGGACTTTCCCACTAATTCCAAATTTCAAAATTCCTGCCTTCGTCCCGCAAGGCGGGACTACGCGCAGGCAGGCAAATGTCAAATGGAGCACCACGGGTAAGCCTCTAGTCCCCAAGAAACATACGCACCTACGCCGAGGCTTCGGTGGGTCATCCGCCGCCGTGCGAAATCCGCCGAAGCATAGCAGATTCATCGTTGCGATCGTTACCTCAAGAGTCACGGATTCCTTCACGGCCAAGGCCGTGCTTGCACGCCGAAGTGCGTTACAGCACGCAGGCGTGGTCTCCTGCGTAGGCGGATGAATGTCAAAGTTCAAAATCAAAATTTTTTAGTATTTGGGCTTTGGATTTGATTTGACATTGATTCACCTTTGGTTCATCACTTCGTGCGAACTTTGGCATTTTGACATTTTAGCTATTCGAATGTAGTCGTTGGAGTGGGGTCATAAAGTCTTCAGCATCTCCTCCGCAAAATCCCTTAGATCGCTGTCATGAGCAGTCATGGCCATGATGTCCAGCTTTGCTTTGAAGCCCTGCTGTTCCATTGGAGTTCTCGTCTCGTAAAGACCCCTCATGGCGCTGAGAACCTGCAACACCTGCTCGGCATCTGAATAGTCTAAAAGAAGGGAGAGCGTGCTCCAATCATCCGGTAGGCCGTACTGGTCCAAATAGGCCTTGACCGCCGTTTCAAACTGATCTGTACCGTGAGAGTGTTCAATGTCGTTCCGTGCTTTCTGATGCTTCTTGGTCCCTTTCTTGCCCATAAAGAGTTTATCCGCCTCCTTGCGATACTTCCTCATCACCCATTCAGATCGACGAGACCGCCCCCGATCCTCGGGCGTTTCCTTCGGAGCGTATGGGCTTCGGTCCTTTCTTCGATCAATCTCTCTCCAGGAGATCTTCTCTCTTTCATCTTCGTCGCGATATCGAACCATGGTCTCCTTCTTTCCAAACCTCCCTTGTGGAGAAGAGGGCCTTAAGTACCTGCTTCCAATTTCGAGGAAATATCTTCTTTCATCAAAATAATAAACGCAGCCACCCTCTTTCCATCCTTCTGAAGAATGACCCGATCATTCTTTTTGATCAAAAATACCTTTCCGATTCCGTTATAGATATGGGACCCCGATAAGAAGGGATACCATCCGCGGGTGTGCGCCGCTTTGACGGAAAGGATCTGGAACCGATCCCCTGTGGTTAGCGAGATTTCGCTTTTGGGTGGAATCAGTCTCTCGACATCATTCACTCTAACGATCAAGCCTGAAAACTTCTCGTTTCTTTTTAGCTCCCTCGCAATCACTGCCGGGGAAGCAGAAGGAAAGGCTTCGGCCATAATACCAGCTCTTTCCATCATTGCATTAACGGCTGTCGTTAAATAACCGATGGCCTGAGAAAGAGAGCAGTGATTGGTCGCTTCAATACCAAACGCCATTTTATGCTTCCCTGTCAGGGCATAGTAAGTCAGCGATTTTCTCTGCTCCGGATGGAGCGACCCTTTGCTGGGCGTGTTCGTATTATTGACATGAAAGTAGTATCTCTTATCCCGAATCTCGGAATTGATCTTTTCGACCACACCCTGAGCAAAATGGTCCAATTCCAACTTTCTTCCATCGGGTAGATCAAGGATGGGGACATCAATGACGTTACATTGCCCCCACCGGACGGGATTTCTGGTCTTATCGATCCATACGGGGGAGTAAAAGCCATGACCCTGGTGCAGGTTGAGTATGATATCCGCTCGACCCATGAGGGATTTGGCCAACCCGGCGACCTTATCATCAGGGTCTTTATTCTCCTCGGCGGGGAGAAATTTTCGGTTCATATCCTGACCACTCAGACCTGTCCGTTTCTTCGTTAAAATCGCATAGAGATTTAATCGAGGGACAATAATCAGATTTCCTTTCCCGCATTTCAGACCTACATACCGATCCGCCGTGAGGTATCCTCCAGATTCATCCCCATGAATTCCAGCAAAGATGAGCATCGTAGGTCCTGGCTCACTTCCATAGAGATAATAGACGTTCACCTCTTGATCCGAACCTTTAAAGAAGGTCTGGGTTTCGGAAAATGTTTTCCCCTTCTCTTTCAAATGAGGAAAACTCATCAAAACATCCCCAAGAAAGAAGAGTCCGATGATTCCCAAGATAAGAAGCCATCTGACTTTCAAAGAGGGATGTCCCCAATGATCTTCCATTTTCCCTGCTCTTCTCTCAAGTATAGAATTTTGCGGCTATAACTCTTGAAGTTGTCTGAACGATACTCCTGATTAATTCTCAGAACAGCGATACGGCCTCCATCTTTCTGGGAAAGGAGAAAGGCTTTTTTCTCAAATTGGAGTTGGATAAATTTTTTGGACGGATTGACTCGATGTTTATATTCTTTAAATTTCTGATAGTTCTTGCCATCGCTGCTGACGAAATCTCTGCTGTAAAAACTGAGGTACCTGTCGGGATCGCGACTTTCCCAGGCTATTTTCCAATCGCTCAGAAAATGAGACAGGTTCTGAATGAGTTTCCGTTGATCCTCCTGAGGCTGAAGCTTAATGGTATCCACAATCACGAGGGGAGTCTCCCCCACTTTGATAAATCCGACCAGTTCTTTCAAGACCTCATTTTTTACGACGACACATCCTTGAGAAAAAGGCGGCCGTTCTAAATGGTCGGGGTAACCATGGAGCCAGATCCCACTGCCTTTCTTACCTTCCTTTTGATCAAGAAAGTTAGGGTAGTTGAGCGAAAAGGCCCCGGAACCATACTTTTCGGGGAGACTTTTTCCCGTCAGGAAAGAGGTCAAAAAATAGATACCCTCCGGTGTTGCCAAATCTCCAACTTCTTTCTTATCCACATTATTGGAGCCTACAATGCAAGGATAAGTTTTGACCAGTGAGAAGTCGCTTTCTTCGGAGCGATAAAGGGAAAGGGTTTTAGCTTGCTTCTCGCAAAGTAGGAAACAGTCCTTATTTTTGATATGAATAAAAGGAAAAGGAGCCATCCGTTGAGGCACTTTTATTTCTTGAATCCCTTTCAATCCCTGACCCTCCTTACCCTCTTTCAAGGAGGGAGATGAACTGGGTGATGGAGGGAATAAAGAGAGCGAGCCGATTCTGTCCTTAAAGGAGAGAGTCAGCATAAAAAGGTTGGCACCAAAAGACAGAAGGAATAAAACGAGAAGAATTCTGTAAGATTTATGATAATCCCTGCTCACTTTTTCCAACTCAGGATTGGATTTCGTTTGAAAGCTAAACTGCGAAGCAATTTTAAAGATACCGATTCCTTTTATGTGTACTAAAATGAGACCTTTTTGTCAAGTTATAAACGCCTTCTTGAAACGATGTCACACCATCCAAAATCGTTCACGACTGTTCCGCGAGAGCCGCTGCAGCAATCGGGAATTAATCAATGAACATAATAATGGGGTAACAGAGAGGATGCCAAATGTCAAAGCCTAAATTTCAAACCGATGACAAACCTCAGAGCTAAGAGTCCAAAATCTTTCATCAGTGACTGTCGACATTTGAACCAAATTTTGTTTCCATCTGAAGTTTGAAATAGGAGCTTTGAACTCGGAAATTTTTTCATGGGGGGTTCGGTTTCTCAGGGTGTTTGACCTCCACCCCTTCCGGGGTGAAGACCAGGGTGACGACTTCTCCCGATTTCCCAAATCGCTCCAAGGACTTTCCTCTGAAGGAGATGTCAAGGCCGCCCGCATTTCCAATCAAGAGATGGACTCGCTTCAGAGCCAGGTGAGAGGTTCCTTCTCCTGGTTTCAGGATCATTTCCTGTTGGGGTTGGCCATCGATCTGAATCCGAACCCAGGTTTCCTCAACCGCTTTCAGCTTAACTGAGAAAGGTTGTTCCTCTGGAGTTGAAGTTGTGCCAACCCCTTGAGGGGGAACAGGGGAAGGGAGGGTTTTCTCCACTTTGGGTTTTTCGGAGATGGATTCAATGGGCGGCTCAGAAGGGCGAAGAAATAGGAAGTAAGAGACGATGAGGCCGACCAAAATTATCCCGCCGATCACGGATAGATATTTTATATCCCATAACCTCTTCGTTTGGGGCGGGACTTCCGAACGGGTAACCGGTTCTCCTTTCAAGCGACCTTCATAACGAAGAACAACTTCGTTTGGGTCGAGCCCGATATATTTTGCATAGGATAGAAGGAAGCCTTTGACATAGGTGGCGGAGGGGAGAACCTCATAATGATCCTCTTCAATGGCCTTGAGGAACTGCTCCCTCACCCGTGTGTTTTTTGCCACCTCTCTCAGGGAGATCTTCTTCGATTCTCGTTCTCTTTTGAGGTACTTTCCGAAAGATTCCGCCTCGTCCACAGAAGGGTCACCTCAAGGCCCAAGGGTCAAGGATTACTGATAGCCTAAGCGATTCAAGGCACGGGGATCACGAGTCCAATTCTTCTCGACATTCACCCATAATTCTAAGAAGACCTTTGCTCCCAGGAGGGCTTCCACGTCTTTTCTAGCCTCCTCTCCAATCTTCCGCAATTTTTGGCCACCTTTTCCAATGAGGATCTTTTTCTGAGAATCCCTTTCGACATGGATCGTTCCCTTAATGACGACCATATTCTTTTCAGGACGCTCCTTGAACTCCTCAATCGTGACAGCGGTCGAATAGGGGATTTCCTGATAGGATTGTCGGATCACCTTCTCTCGTATCATTTCAGACACCAGAAAGCGTTCTGCCTGGTCGGTGATCATATCTTCCGGATAATAGGGCGGGCATTCGGGAAGGACTTTCAGGATTTCATCTAATAAGGTATCCACCCCTTCTCCGGTGATCGCCGAAATGGGGATGATTTCTTGAAAAGCATGAAGTTTTTGATATTGATCAATGATGGGGAGGAGGTTTCCTTTCTTCACCAGATCGATCTTATTAATCACCAGAAAGGAAACACCGTTGCTTCCCCCAAGGGATTCGATCATCTGCCGGTCCTTTTCAACAAGAGGGGATGAGGCCTCAATCATAAAAAGAAGGACATCCGAATCTCGACCGGAAGCAATGGCCGTTGAGACCATCCGTCTATTCAATTCGGACCTTCCTTCGTGGATCCCCGGAGTATCCAAGAAGATGAATTGACCCCCTTCCACATTTCTTATCCCGAGAATTCGGTTTCGTGTTGTCTGGGGCCTTTTAGCGACGAGGGCAATCTTGTCACCGAGGATGCGATTAAAAAGAGTCGATTTCCCGACATTTGGCCTTCCCAGGATGGAGATAAAACCGGATTTAAAAGGTGCCATCGCCTGAATGACTGAGTCGTTCTGAGTTCGGAGTTTAGAGTTCAGAGTTTCAAAACTAAATTCCCCGAACTACTTATTCTATGGGCGTAAGGTCAGATCCAATACCTCTTGAACATGTTCGACCAAGACCAGGTTCATTTCCCTCTTGATATAGTCCGGAATATCATCGAGATTCTTTTCATTTCCCTTGGGCAGGATCACTGTTTTCACCCCCGCCCTTCGGGCTGCCAGAATCTTCTCCTTAACCCCTCCCACAGGAAGGACTCTTCCACTCAATGTCAACTCCCCAGTCATCGCCATTTCACGAGGAACGGGCTTTCCTTTCAAAAGAGAGAGGACCGCAGCGGCAATGGTGATTCCTGCAGAGGGCCCATCTTTAGGGGTCGCCCCCGCCGGGATATGAATATGAATGTCGGATTCCTGGTAGAAATTATCAGGAATATCGAGGAAGGGAGCATTGGTTCGAATATAAGAGAGAGCAGCTTGCGCAGATTCCTTCATCACCTCTCCGAGTGAACCCGTCAAGATAAGACCCTTATCACCTTTCATTTTAGAAGTCTCAATGAAGATAATATCTCCTCCATTTTCTGTCCAGGCCAATCCTGTGGCCACACCGATGCGGTCTTTCTCCTGGGCGACCTCCCGGAAGAACTTTCTCGGCCCCAGAAATCCCTCCACCGCGGCCTCATCGATCATTTCCCTTGGGCTATTTCCCATCGCCAACTCCTTGGCGATCTTACGACATACGGTAGCGATCTCTCTTTCTAAATTTCGAACCCCCGCCTCCCGGGTATATTCCCGAATGATCTTATAAACGGCTTCTGAAGTGAAAGAGAGCGGGGAGTTCTTCAACCCATTCTCTTCTTTTTGGTGGGGGATCAGAAATTGGAAGGCGATCTTCTCCTTCTCCTCCTCTGTATATCCTGAGAGATGGATGACCTCCATCCGATCAAGCAGAGCAGGAGGAATGGGCGATAAGGTGTTGGCTGTGGTGATAAACAGGACATGGGAGAGGTCAAAAGGAACATCTAAATAATGATCCGTAAATGAAAAATTCTGCTCCGGATCGAGGGTTTCAAGAAGGGCAGATGCCGGATCGCCCCGAACGTCCTGGCCGATCTTGTCCACCTCGTCGAGCATAAAAACCGGGTTAGAGGTTTCTGCCCTTCTCATCTCTTGAACGATCCTTCCCGGAAGCGCCCCCACATAGGTCCGACGATGGCCTCGGATTTCCGCCTCATCCCTCACCCCTCCTAATGAGATACGGATAAACTTTCTCTCCAAGGCACGGGCAATGGAGCGCCCCAAGGATGTTTTGCCAACCCCAGGGGGTCCGACAAAACATAGGATCGGACCCTTCATAGAATCCTTCAATTTCTTAACGGCCAAAAATTCTAAGATTCGTTCCTTTACTTTTTCAAGATCGTAATGGTCCTCATTGAGGACGGTGTGGGCTCGGTCGAGGTCAAGGTTATCCACCGTCTTCTTATTCCAAGGCATGGTGATGAGGTAGTCGAGATAAGTTCTGGAGACGGTATACTCTGCCGAAACCGGATTCATCCGTTCCAGGCGGTTGATCTCTTTATAGGCAATCTCTTCGACCTTCTGGGGCATCCCGGCAGCTCGGACCTTTTCCCGAAGTTCATAGATTTCCGCCAAATAGGGATCCTCCTCCGGCATCTCCTTCTGTCCCCTCAGCGAGGGGCGTAACGAATGATCCTTCGGAAATTCGCCTGGCTCCTTACCCGGATGGATCAATGGATTGGGTCTTGCCGGAAAGGATTGAATCTCCCGACTGAAGTGGTCAAACACCTTCTTCAGCCGGTCCAGAGGTTCGATGGTTTCGAAGATGTCTTGCTGTTCTTTCAATCCCAAATGAAGGGTGATGGCGATCAGGTCAGCAAGCCGGCCTGGATGGTCAATTTTATCGAGGGTCTTCAATATCTCCTCGGGAAGGGGCTTCCCCATAGAGAGTGAAATTTTGAAAAGGGTCCCGACACTCTGGACGAGGGTCTCCGAAAGAACCGTCCTTTCCTGATGCTCATTCACCTCTTTCACGTCCGCTTTAAAATAAGGGGGTTCCTGGGTGACGTTCTGAAGAAAGACCCTTGAAAGCCCTTCTACAAAAATCTTCATCCCTTTATTCGGCAGCTTGACCAATTGCAGGATTTTACAAACCGTCCCAACAGAAAGGAGATCCTTCGGCTGGGGATCTTTAAGATGAGGGTCACGCTGCCCCACGCATCCGATCAGACTGTTTTCCAATATCACTTTATTCAATATGGTTAAAGCCTCATCCGATTGAAAAAAGAGCGGAGCTACCACGTAAGGAAAGAGGATGGTCTCCTTAAGAGGAATGAAAAGCAGCCTTTGCGGGATCGAGTAGCCTTCTGATTTGTAGAGATATTTCACAAATAACTCCTGCTCCAAATTGAAAAACAGGAAAATATTATACGAAAATGATACGTTTTGTCAACATCCTTGTTCCTCGCCCGTCCACAACGTCGGCCTTATGAAGCCACGAAGAGGAATTCGGCCAAGTGAAAAAAGGCTTGCTTTCAAATCGGCGTTGCTGAAAGGAAGAAAACTGGGGGTGGCCATCAATATCTTCTTGAAAAGGGGGGCTAGAAATGGTAAGTTGACGGGGAGGGGAAAAGGAAAGGCATCTCTTGCTTACTATGGGAAGGGTCGGCTAATGCCTAACGGCAGGGAGGGCAGGGACAATACGCGATTCATGCAGGAAACAGGAGGATTCTATGGCTGGAGTGAACAAAGTCATTCTCATCGGTAATTTGGGTGCGGACCCTGAGGTGAAGTATTTGAGCAGCGGCACGACTGTCGCGAATTTTAGAATGGCGACGACTGAAAATCGAGTAAACCGGTCCGGGGAGAAAACCACTGTCACAGAATGGCATAGGATCGTCGCTTTCGGCAAATTGGCTGAGATATGTGGAGAATATCTGCACAAGGGGAAACAGGTCTATATTGAAGGCCGACTCAGAACCCGCTCGTGGCAAGACAAGGATGGGAACCGGAGATGGACCACTGAAATTACCGCCACACAGATGCAAATGTTGGGAGCGCCCGGGGCCCCTGCTGAAGTCACCGAAGTGGAGGTGAGCCAAGAAGCCCCTCCTGGGCCCGACGATGACGTACCGTTCTGAATGCGGATTGCGGAATGATGATTGCGGAATTCAAATCAGAAACAAAATTCTAAAGGAGATCTTCCGAATTCAGCATTCCGAACTCCGAATCAGAAGAGGTACCTCCTCATACTGACATTAAGGAGGAGGCCAATTCCGATCAGACTAGAGAACAGGAAAGATCCACCATAACTGAGCAAGGGGAGAGGGATTCCCACCACCGGCATCATCCCCAACACCATTCCAATGTTGATGAAGGCATGCCAGAAGAGCATGGCCACCACACCAAAGGAGAGGACCGCGGCAAATCGATCTTTTGCCTGGACAGCGATGCGAACCCCCCAAAGGATCAGGGCAAGATAGAGTCCCACGACAATCAGAGAGCCGATCAACCCCCACTCCTCTCCCAGGGCTGAGAAGATGAAATCCGTCTGCTGCTCGGGAAGGAAACCCAGTTTGCACTGAGTCCCTTTCATGAATCCCTTCCCGATGATTCCCCCCGATCCCACGGCAATCTTCGATTGAATCAAATGATAGCCAGCACCCAGTGGGTCCAAGTCCGGGTTAAAGAAGGTGATGATCCTTCTCTTCTGGTATCCCTTAAGAAATCTCCAAAGGAGTGGGACGATACCTGCTCCGGCCAATCCAATAGTGAGCAGGGAGGACCATCGAATTTTAACAAAAAGAAGAACGGAGACAAAAATCAGGAGAAGAATGATGGCTGTTCCCAGATCGGGTTGTTTGAGGATCAAAATGATCGGTAGAAAAACGAAAAGAAAGGGTATGAGAAGGTTCCTCAGCGTGTAACCCTCTCGATTTGGAGGTCGATGAAAGAACTTCGCCAGTGCCATGATCAGAGAAATTTTAACAAATTCAGAAGGCTGAAAGGAGAAAACGCCAATTCTAATCCATCTCTGGGCGCCTGAGGTGATGATCCCGTAACCCATGACCGCCAATAATAGGAAGAATGCGCTTGTATAAATGATATAAGCAAAGTCCGAATAAAAACGGTATTCGATGAAGGCGATCACTACCATCACTGCCAATCCGATCAGCAGCCATAAGATCTGCTTGAGGTAGAGAGGAGTGCCAGATATCTCCACATTGCACGTAGCGCTATAGAGGTTGAGGATACCGATGGAGGCGATGGTGAGTGCAATCCCCACCAAAGCCCAATCGAAGTGGGTGAAGAGACGCCGATCAATCATCATGGTTGGAATCCATCAGAATCCCCGCCATCTTACCAGGGGATTCGCGTTCAAGGCTGAAATACTTTTCAATGACCTTCTTGGCAATTGGGACTGCTGCTGCTGCCCCGAAACCTCCATGCTCAACGAGGACGACAGTCGCGATCTGCGGATCCTCACAAGGGGCGTAGGCAACGAACCACGCATGATCTCGGAATTTTAAAGGCATTCGGTCCATATCCCCCTTCCTAAAATTCTGTGCCATTCGGATCACCTGGGCTGTTCCCGTCTTCCCTGCGACCTTGACCCCTTTCAGGGCACAAGCCCACCCGGTTCCATGGGGCTCGTTGACCACCCCCGATAAGGCTTCTTGGATGATACGGAGAGTATTCTCAGAGATATTAGCCCTTCCGATCACCACTGGTCGATACTCTTTTAATGCAGTCCCATAAATATTTTCTACCCTCTCCACCACTTGAGGAAGGTAGAAGGTGCCATTGTTCGAAACAGCCGAGATGAGGTTTGCGAGTTGAATAGGTGTCGTGTTCAGATACCCCTGACCTACCGAAAGGGAAAGTGTTTCACCACTATACCAGGGGACTCCAAAACGCTTCTTTTTCCAGGAACTGGAGGGGACGATCCCCGGCTTCTCGTGTGGCAGCGGGATCCCCGTCGTCCTTCCAAGACCGAGTTCATTCGCATAATGGGCAATTCTGTCGACCCCCACTTTGAGTCCCACCTGATAAAAATAGATATCGCAGGATTCGACGATGGCCCGATGGAGGCTGAGAGTTCCATGTCCTCCTTCCTTCCAACATCGGAAATCCCGGTTCCCGTAGGGATAACTACCTGTGCAGGTCAACTGTGTATCCGGGGTGATGATCCCGGATTCCAAACCGGCAATGGCGGTAACGATCTTGAACACGGAACCAGGAGGATATTGACCTTGAATCCCCTTGTTCTGAAGAGGATGATGAGGGTCTTCTATGAGAGATCTCCACTCTTCAGGCAAGATATTTCTCGTAAAGAGATCGGGATCGAAAGAAGGCTTGCTCACCATCGCCAAAACTTTACCCGTCTTTGGATCCATGGCAATGAGGGCTCCCCCCTTGTCTTGAAAGGCTTCCTCAGCCGCCCTTTGAAGGTCGAGGTCAATCGTCAGAATGAGGTTATTTCCGGGAAAGGGATCGACGCTCCGGAGGGGTTTGATCTCTCTCCCCAGAGCATCCACCTCGATCTGGCGCCCTCCATCTATTCCTCTGAGATCGTCCTCCCATTGGTATTCAACTCCATATTTTCCAATGAGGCTCCCCAATCGATATGGGGATTCCTTCGGCTGTCTCAGTTCATTTTCATCAACCTCTCCGAGGTAACCAAGGAGATGAGAAGCCAGATCGTCGTAATGGTAGGCCCTCCTCGGTCGAACATCCACAATCAGACCAGGAAGGTGAACCCGGTTGAATTCGAGAAGGGCAAGTTCATTCCAATCAATATCGGACTTAATCTTCACCGGTTTGAAGGGAGGGCGCTTTTTTTGGCTCTGTAGTTTGCTCTTAATCTCATCCTGAGTCATGTTCAACATCTCTCCCACTTTGACCAGAACCTCTGGGTTTTTCTTCAGGTCTTCTGGGACGAGATAGACCTCGAAGGAAGGCCGGTTATGGGCCAAGATGCGCCCCTTTCGATCCAATAACATCCCTCGGTCAGCTGGGTTTTCAAGAATCCGAATTCGATTATTCTCGGACAATCGCTGGAATTCATTCCCCTTGATCACCTGAAGGTGCCACAGACGGATGAAGATGAGAAGGAAGGCTACTCCAACAAAGGCGATCAAATATTTATATTTTTCTTTGAAGTCCTCCATTCTCTGGGTGTTCAATTCCATCATGATCTATCCCCTCTCCTTTATTCCCATCCTCTTCGGATTGGACAAGAAAAACGATCCCTTATGGAGAAGAGAAAAGAGGATGGGGGTGACCAAACCAGTGGAAAACGACTGCGGAAGGAGGACGGTGAATAATAAGGGGTAAAGGTTTCCGAGAGGGTTGGGATTGAGACCGTTAAGAAGGATGAGGAGGAGGAAACCTTCCACCAGGCCGGAGAGGAAGACAAAAAGGAATTGGGATAGGAAGCCTTCCAGATAGAACCGGTCCTTGAAGATTTGTGCAATATAAAAGATGAGAGGCCTGGAGAGGGTGTAAAGGCCGAGGGCATTTCCGGAAAAGAGGTCCATCAGATATCCCATAAAGAAAGCCAAGATCCCACCGGGAATCGGTGGGTACGAAAGGCCCAAATAGAGGGTGAGGATCAAGACGATATCGGGTCGGATCCTCTGAATGGGGAACGATGTCAGCAAGGTTGTCTGCAGGGTTAGAAAAAAAATGATTAAAAAAAGAGGAAGGACGACCCGCCTCATTTGGCCCTCTTTGTCTTCTTTCCCTTCTCTTCTTGGAGGGGCGAAGAGGGTTCGGTGATGATAAGAACCTCCTCCAACTTCGTCAAATCCACACTCGGGACCAGTTCTGCATACTGAAAAATGCCGTGGCCCTTCTTGTCCACTTTTCGTATCTCACCGACCATCAACCCTTTCGGAAAATTTCCACCTAAGCCGGAGGTGACGACGATATCTCCAACGATCACCTCGTCCGCTCGTAGAAGGTATTTCAGTTGACATCGATTCTCCCCTTTTCCCTCCACAATCGCTTTGGCCCGGGTTCTCTGGACAATGGAATCGATGGCACTGTTGTAGTCGGTAATGAGAAGAACGGTTGCATAATCGGGAGCCGTTTTGAGAATTTGACCGATCACCCCCTCAGGGGAGATCACCGCCATCCCCTTTCGCACCCCATCCTTTTCCCCTTTGTTGACGGTCACACTCTTGAACCAGGAGGACGGGTCTTGGCCGATCACTTCGGCCCCGATCACGGGGGAGGAGATTTTTTCCCGAAATTGGAGCAGTTTCTGAAGGCGCTCATTGGCAATGGCCATTTCCTTCATCTGACGGTTCTCTTTTTGAAGCTCAGCGATCCTCTGTTTGAGCGTTGCATTTTCTCTTCCGAGGTGGACCAAAAAAAGATATTCTCGAAAGGCTCCATGAATCGTCTTGATAACGAAGGTCGATGCTTTCTGGAAAGGGGAGCAGACCTCTATCACGAGGGCATCCAGAAACTCCACCCCCCTTCGCTGTTTCACTCTCAACGACATCAAGATCAGGGCAGAGAACAGGATGATAATAATAAATGCTGGTAGAGTATATCTTCGGTAGAGGAAAAAACCACGTATCCTCATCAATCTTCAATATTGAACCGTCACAGTACGGAGCAATGTTTCGTTGTCCAGGACCATCCCTGCACCCAAAACAATCGACGAGAGGGGATCATCGACAATGGTGATGGGGAGGCTGGTCACCTCTCGGAGCAGAACATCAAGGTTTTTGAGAAGGGCTCCACCACCTACCAGAACGATCCCTTTGTCCACAATATCCGCAGCCAATTCGGGCGGTGTTCCTTCGAGGGTGATGCGGACGGTATCAATGATCGTATTGATCGATTCGGCCAAAGCCTCCCGGACCTCCTCACTATTGATTTCGAGGGTCTTGGGAATCCCCGTCACCAAGTCCCTTCCTTTGACCTCTATGCTTTGAGGGTTTTCTTCGGGATAGGCCGTCCCAATGTTGATCTTGACCAATTCAGCCGTCCGTTCTCCGATAAGTAGGTTATATTTTCTTTTGACGTATTGGACAATGGCTTCATCCATCTTATCACCCGCCACCCGGATGGACTGACTCGTCACGATCCCCGACAGGGAGATAACGGCCACCTCCGTCGTCCCTCCCCCGATATCGACCACCATGTTTCCAGAGGCTTCCGTGATGGGAAGTCCGGCACCGATGGCTGCCGCCATCGGCTCTTCAATGAGATAGATCTCCCTCGCGCCAGCAGACTGGGTCGATTCCCGAACGGCCCTTTTTTCGACAGGCGTGATACCCGAGGGGACAGAGATGACCACCCGGGGCCGAATCAATGTCTTGCGATTGTGGGCCTTCGCGATGAAATAACGAAGCATTTCACCCGTGATTTCAAAATCGGCAATCACCCCATCCTTCATCGGCCGGATGGCAAAGATACTCCCAGGGGTTCGACCCAACATCTCTTTTGCCTCACGGCCTACGGCCAGGATACGTTTCTCCCCTCTCGAATCCCTCTGAATGGCCACCACGGAGGGTTCCGAAGAGACGATCCCTTTCCCCTTCACATAAACGACGGTATTGGCGGTCCCTAAATCGATCGCTAAATCCGTTGAAAAGAGTCCCCACAACGAGTTAAAAACCATCCCTTCTTCCCCTCTTCTTCCAGAAAGCTGCTTTATATTAACAAATACTTCCGGCCGTTTCAAGAAAATTCAACATTGACAAACCCTTGTCTTTTTGAAGAAGATTGATTAATAATAGTAATTAAAAGTCTTCGATTCCCATCACCCTGCCCGTGGGTGGGGGGACTGACAGCGGCGATTGAAAGGAGAACGCTTATGTTGAGGATATTAAGGGAACATGCGACCTCATGGATGCTCCGGGGGATCCTCATATTGGTGGCTGTAACCTTCATCTCATGGGGAGGTTATTCATTGATCCGTGAGAGAAAACAAACCTATGCAGCCAAGGTAAATGGGGTCACCATCGAGATGACAGATTACAATGACGCCTATCAAGGTGTGATCAAGCAATATCGAAACGCCTTGGGCCCATCCTTTTCGGAGAAGATGATTGAAGAGCTCCACCTAAAAGACAGGGTTTTAGAAGACCTCACCTCCAAGATTCTCATCCTTCAAGAGGCAAAAAGATTGGGGCTTTCCATCCCTGATGAGGAACTGAGGGAGGCCATCGAATCCATCCCGTATTTTCAGGTCAATGGTCAATTTGATCAACGGAACTACGAGAGGTTCCTTCGTATCAACCGGATGAGCCCAGAGCAGTTCGAACGCGATCAGCGGCAAAATCTCCTGCTCTCAAAGGTGGTCAATCTGATCAGACTGAATGGAGGGAAGGTTTCTGAAGAGGAGATCCTCGAGACGTATCTCTTTGAGAATGAACGGATCAATCTCACCTTCCTAAAGGTCGCCCCTGAGGCCTTTAAAGGACAGATCACTGTAAACGAGGTGGAGTTAAAGGACTATTACCAGAAACACCAAGAGGAGTTCAGGGCACCCACTTTTCTAAAGATCCAATATCTCATCTTCCGGCCTTCTGATTTTGAAGGGAAAGTCGAGGTTCCTCCAGATGAAGTCAAACGAGTTTACGATCTCCAGAAAGAAAAGTATAAGACTCCAAAGAAAGTGAAGGCAAGGGAGATCCTGATCAGAGTCGGCCCGGAAGACCCGCCTGATAAAGTGGAGGAGAAGAGAAAGAGGGCTGAAGAGATTCTGGAGAAGGCCAAGAAGACAAAGGATTTTGGTTCCTTGGCAAAACAGTATTCCGAGTCGAATACCGCCCCCAAGGGAGGTGAGATGGGATGGGTTCAGAGAGGGGCGCTGGGTGAACCGATCGAGACAGCTCTCTTTTCGATGAAGACGGGTGACCTGAGCGGGGTCTTAAGAGGGAAGGATGGATTCCACATCTTCAAAGCAGAGGAGGTCGTCGAGGAGAATTTAAAGTCTCTTGAGGAAGTCAGGGAGCAGATTCTTCAGACATTGAGGAAAGAGAAGGCAAATGGAGAAGCCTCACGCAGAGCGGATGATGCCTTCTACTCTCTTTTCCGTAGCCGAGATTTAGAACGGTTTGCAGGAGAAAAGAATCTTCCGATCAAGACCACAGGATTTTTTAAGGAGGGCGATGAGATCCCAGAAATCGGCAGGGATCCTTCCTTCTTCTCCAGTGCCTTCTCCTTGAAGGTCGGAGAGATCTCCCCTGTGGTTAATGTTGCACCCAATTTCTATATCCTGAAGTTGGTCGATAAGAAAGAATCTCGAATTCCCTCTCTGGACGAAGTAAAGGAGGAGGTGAGGAAAAAGGTCATCGGGGTGAAGGCTGAGGAGAAGGCCCGTCAGGCCGCTGAAGACCTTCTCAGTCAGATTCAAAAGGGAAAAGGTCTAAATGAAGTAGGGAAAGAGAGAGGATTGCACGTCGAAGAAACGGGTTTCTTCAACCGGACAGGAGGAGTCATCCCAAAAATTGGTCCGGCCGGGGAGTTAATGGGAATCCTCTCCACGCTGACAGATAAAAATCCCATTCCCAAAGAAGTCCTTCGGACAAAGGATGGATATTTTGTGATAAGATTATCCGCTGTGGAACCTGCGGATCAGAATAAATTTCCAACCACGAAGGAAGACCTTGCAAAGCGGCTGATTTATCAAAAGGGGGAAGAATTCTACCAGGATTGGCTCCGTCAATTAAGAGCCAGAGCCAAAATTGAAATCAGCAAAGACGTGCTTTAATCGAGCACTGGCCTTATTTCGTCTTATAGTGACCATCGATATAGGTGATAAGGTCGAAAAAATAATCCATAAAATTGTCACCCCGTTCACGGTCGATCTGATTGACAAAGAAGTGCCCTCTTCCATCCTTGTAATTCATTCCATCCGGAATCACAATGATCATCTTCTGCAATTCACCGCTCAAGATCAGTACATCCAGGGCTGATCGCATCCACGAATCGGCCATGCCTGAAACGGACATGTTATAGCCTCCCAGAAGATAAAGGACAGGGTAATAAGCAGTTTTACTCCTCTTATACCCGGGAGGAAGGTAGATCCCAAACCCCATTTTTCTTTTTAACGAAGGGCTGTAGAAGGAAGCCGTTGTCATCATGCTCGGATACCTAAACATCTCGTAGGGGTCGGTACCGTACTCTCCATGTGGGAAATGATCTGAGACAAAACCGAAGAGCGTCGTGAAGCGGTTGGCCACGAGAATGCCCCCCTTCACACCCTGTATGACCTTTTTAAAACTCAGGCCGATATTCTCCTTGTTGAACCCGACATGGCCTCCCTGGTACCTCACATAGACCCTTTTTTCATCAAAGTGAGAAACCAGAGGAAAATCCTCGGGAAACCCGTTTTCGATCCTTATATCGAGGCCCCGGCCCTGCAGCGTCTTGACGAAATTCTCCGCGTGGATGTTGAACTGAAATTCATCCTCTGTCCCAGCATCAAGATAGAGATTCAGTCCTTGAAGGTTTTCCAGAGGCAAGTCTTCGGCACGAGTTAGCGGATCGTTCGTCATGAAATGACTTCGATTAGGGTTAAAATCAAATCTTCCATTCCCTTCTTCATCATCACCCGTTCCAGGAACACCATCCAGCCCATCATCCAAATAGGGTTCTCCAGGATCATACATCCCGTTTCCATTAAGATCCGTAAAGGGTTCGTGAAACCGTGCGGGGATGGGTTCCCCTGGATCCCTCTTTCCATTCCAGTTAAGATCCACTGCTAACAAGACCTCAATCCAATCATTGGGTCCAGGATCTGTATAGGTGATGACCGGGAGGCTTCCATCCGGATTGAATTTTCCGTCGAAAAAATTGAAGAGGGTTGTGGGTTTTCTGGCGTTCTCACTGGTAATTCCTGGGGGGTAATAGGTAGAGAGAGGATTATAGTAGACGGGGTTCCCAAAACTGATGGCCAGATCCCGGAGCATGTTCATCAGCGTACCCCGACCGGGGTAGGACGGGAGGTTGTCATAATTTTCAAGCATATCCACTTCAATATATTTCAGGAGGTACGCCATGTCCAAGGGGCCTCCCAGACAGGCTATCGTCTTAAAGTCGTCGGGGTGGCTCAAACCAATATTCATGGCTCCATAACCACCCATAGACACCCCAGAAATCGCCCTAAATTGAGGGCTACCCTTGCCCACCCCAGCAATTGCCGAGTAAATTTCAAATGGAGGAGAAAAGAGACCGACGACGGTGACCAGAACCAAGACAAATCTTTTCATCACTTGCTCCTTATGGGGATGGGTTTTGGATCAATGCCTTTTGCGTGTAGGGAGGGAGAGCTGTCTTCCGGATTCGGAATAGGGGATCCCGAAATGTTGATAGACCAATTCCGTGGCCTTTCTCCCGTTCTGCATCCTGGCGACAAAACCGATCTTCAGAAGAAAGGGTTCAATCATATCAACCAGCGTATCCGCCTCTTCCTGCAGGGTCGCAGCAATCGCCTCCAGACCTACCGGCCCCCCTTTATAATACCGTATGATCGTTTCTAAGAATCTCCGATCGAGGCTTGTCAGACCGATCTCATCCACTCCTTCCAAGCGTAGTGCCGCATCGGCGATCCCTTTATCGATTCTCCCTTGTCCGCGAACCTCAGCAAAATCTCTCACCCTCTTAAGAAGGCGATTGGAAATTCTCGGCGTGCCTCTGGATCTCTTGGCAATCTCTTCTGTCCCTCCCTCATCGATAGGCACCCCTAAAAGCGCCGCAGAACGCCTCACCACTTGGCAGAGTTCTTCAAAAGTGTAGAAATCGAGATTCCTCAATATCCCGAACCGCTCCCGAAGCGGTGCTGAAAGAAGGCCAGCTCGTGTGGTGGCGCCCACGAGGGTGAACCGTTCCAATCGATACCGGTGGCTTCTCGCATGGGCCCCCTTATCAAAAATGAAATCGATGCAGAAATCCTCCATCGCCGGATAAAGAAATTCTTCGACCACCTTGGGCAGACGGTGGACCTCATCGATGAAAAGGACATCCCCTCGTTCCAAATGGGTGAGGATGCTGATCAGGTCTCCACCTTTTTCGATCGCTGGCCCGGAGGAGGTCACGATACGAACTCCCATCTCTATGGCGATGATATGGGCGAGGGTCGTCTTCCCCAATCCTGGAGGTGAATGGAAAAGGATGTGGTCCAGAGGTTCTCCCCGTTTCTTGGCTGCCTGGATCGCAATCTCCAGAGTCTCTACCACCTGTTTTTGGCCAATGTATTCGGAGAGCTTTCGAGGCCTCAGATCGAGATAATCCTCGACTTCCGGTTGACCTTCTTCGGCCCTTTGCTTTAAATCCGACTCTTTCTCTTCATCGGATTTCTTCATCTCCTTCTCCCACAACCTTGAGGGAAAAACTCTGGTTCAAGGGTTAGGGTAAAGACGCCAGTTTCGTCATTGGGTGATGTCGGCGGTCTTTAAATCTTTAGCCTTAACCTCTCGGCCTAAAACCAAACGGGCTTCCTAACCTTAACCAAAAAACCATTTTCACCGCTTAAGGGGGCGTGATATCCTTCTGGCCTCGATATACCTCTTCAAACAATTCCTCAGGTGTCGCGATATTCGGATTCCTCATTATCGCTTCCTTGACCAACCGCTGTGCTTCACTCACCTTATGGCCAAGATCTTTCACCAACACCTCTTCCACCTGTTTCTTAAAATCGAGGACCTCCACATCGACCGGAATCTGATCCTCCCTCATCAGGGCGAATTTGCCGACCTTTCCTTGTAGCGTAGCAATGATCTTATCGGCAGTCCTTCTCCCGATTCCCTTCAGGCTTTCGAGGGTCTTCGAATCCCTCTCCTCTATCGCCTTGGCAATCTTCGGGATTGGCAGGACGAGGGCTTTTACTGCAGTGGGGGGCCCGATATCTTCTACGGTAATGAATTTCTCAAAGAACTCCTTCTCCGGTTCAAAGTTGAACCCGATGAGCAGGGGTTTTGGTTGTCGTTCGGTCTGATGGTAATAGATATAAAGTTTGACCACCTCTCCCTCCTCGCCGGCTCTTTTTCCGGTGAAGGTCTTCCGTACAATGGCGGGGAGGAGTATTTCGTAACCCACTCCATTGGCCAAAACCACCACCCGATCCTCCTCTTTCTTGAGCAATCTCCCTTCAATGTATCGAATCATCTCTTTCCTATAAATACTAAATGACAGCTGCCAAAATACAATTTAGTCATTAAGTTATTCAGTCATCCGGTCATTAAATGACTTAATGACGAATGACTCAATGACTGTATTTCTTTAGATAAAACAATTTGAACTTTGAGCTTTGACATTTGGCATTGACTACTTACCATCTGAAGTTCTCATTTCGAGAAAGGCCAGTCAAGGCTAAGGCAAGGGCATCGCCGGCATGACTCGAGGTCACGGGGTTCTCGATCCTGAGAATTTGTCGAATCGCCCTCTTCATCTGTTCCTTGTCGGCTCGGCCGCTTCCGGTCAACGCACTCTTCACCTCTGTCGGTCTCACTTCCACGACCTGAATATCCATCTCCTGGGCGGCGAGGTAGATCACCCCCCTGACCTCTCCCAGCTGGATGGCCGCTTTTGGAAATTGTTTCAAGACAAAGACCTCCTCCAAGACAAGAAGGTTTGGCTTCCATTTCTCAAGAATGCTTCTCAGTTCATCATAGATGGTTTTCAAACGGAAGGGAATGGGACAGTCCGCTTCTGTCCGAATGGTCCCCCAATCACAGGCTTTTCCCCCCCGGGAGAGGGTCTCCACAACCCCAAAGCCTGTCATGGCCAAACCTGGATCGATCCCAATTGCCTTCACAGGAAGCGCTTCTCCAGATGTGGAAAAAGCCACCCATCAACATTTTGTCTTGCAATAAGGTGGCTTTCAGAGAGACAAAAACCAAATCTTTTATGCACTGAGCCTTTCCATCTCCTCGTCGGCAATATCGAAATTGGCATAGACCTTCTGGACATCATCGGAATCTTCAAGCCCCTCCATTAACTTCAGCATCTGCTCCGCCTCTTTTCCGGATAAACGGATAGTGCTCTGGGCAACCATGGTCACCTCGGCGTAGTTATATTTGAAACCGGCTTCTTCGATCGCTCTTTTTATCCCCTCAAAATTCGTGGGATCGGTCGTCACCTCAAATTCTTTGCCTGTGTCTTTCACATCGAGAGCTCCTGCATCTAAAGCCACTTCAATCAAGCGATCTTCATCAACCCCAATTTTATCGATCAGGATCAAACCTTTCTTTTCAAACATCCATGAAACGCAACCTGTTTCTCCAAGGCTTCCATTGTGCTTGGAAAAGACATGTCTCACATCGGCGACCGTACGGTTTTTGTTATCGGTTAAAACTTCCATCATCATGGCCACACCGCCAGGACCATAACCCTCATAGACCAGGTCTTCATAGTGAACCCCTTCAAGCTCCCCGGTCCCTTTCTTGATCGCCCTCTCAATATTATCTTTGGGCATGTTCTCGGCTTTCGCAGCAAGGACCGCCGTTCGAAGCCGCGGGTTGGCATTGATATCCCCCCCACCAAAACGAGCCGCCACCATAATCTCCTTGATGATCTTCGTGAAGGCCTTTCCCCGCTTGGCGTCGGCGGCACCTTTCTTTCGTTTAATCGTGCTCCATTTTGAATGTCCGGACATTTCGCTTCACTCTGCTTTCTAAGATTGGTGGGCGCTGCTGGATTTGAACCAGTGACCTCCTGCATGTGAATCACACACAAAAATAACGTAACTTATTAACATTTAAGGCCCGTTTCAAAAGGTTATTGGAAAACATCCTATAATATTTACCAAGGAAAATCAAGGGAAAAATTAGCTTATCAAAGGACATATGGAAGCAATTTGAAAACACAAAGGGGGAACCTCCAAGGTTATCAACCAAATGGCTTTGGAGGTCTCCTCCCCTCTTTCTAATCACAAATGTCTTACCTGAAAATCCTGCTAAAAGGATGGGTGCCGTTACGGTAAAGGGCTTTGGGTCAGACTTGTTTATTGCTCTTATTCCCCAACGTCTCATGAACCTTTACGACTTTCAGCCTCAAATCCCTTCTTCTCTTTTGAACAATGTGTGGATGATCACTGGGTTCCTCCCCTAACATCCCGCTATCTCTTACCCTGGATACGCATGATACTTTTGAACGAGACTTATCACCTTTGCGCCAGTTTGTTGTTATTATGTCAATAAGTAACTCTGATCCCGCTGACATTTTCTAAGAAAAACCTTGACCAAGAAATCAATAAAGGATTATTTAAGGATGCTCGAGGCACTAAACGAAAGGTGATAAAAATGGTGGGCGCTACTGGATTTGAACCAGTGACCTCCTGCGTGTGAAGCAGGCGTTCTCCCCCTGAACTAAGCGCCCTGAATTTTACTCTATTTTATAAGACCCTTCTGAAATGTCAAGCCCCCTCACCCACACCCAGATCCTCTCCCCTTGGGGAGAGGGAGATGAAGGGCGCATTACCCTAAATACCTCTCCAGCAGCATCCACTGCAAGGTGTTCATCAACCGTTTCGCACCCCTCTCCTTCTGCAAGGCCCGGATGCCGCATATGATACAGAGAAACAGGGGGTCCGATTTCTCCGTTCCCCTCGCATCTTTCATACCTGGATTCGTCAGTAACTTTTGCCTCAGATGCTTGACGAACTGATACAAATCAACATAGACATGGAAAAGAGGGGGTTCCTCAATCTTTCCCGAAGGAGAAGTAAGTCCCCTCCTCACCCCCGTCTCCAGAGCACGAGACCAGGCTGACAGCCTCTCCTCTTCGACTTCACTCTCCAGAACCGCTAAGATATCAGTTTGATCAATATTCCACTCCGTGATCTCATCCATCATCTGATCATAGGTCCTGGTGTCTTTGTCGATCGGAGGTTTGGGCCTACTTGCTCCCCTTTGCCTACCTCCTCCAAAAAAATCAAGCACTCCCAAGATGCTTCTCCTTTTAATCCCCCCGGTGCCCCCCTATACTAAAGGGAGGTATGGGACGATTATTTTACGTTAGAAGTTTCTTCATTCTATCAGAGTCAAAATGACTGTCAATGGTTTTTATCTTAGATCGCCTTTTCCACCTCGCAGAGCAACGCCTTAAATACCGGAAAGCCTGAGATGGGATCCCGATTCTCCATATCGGTCAGCTCATTGACGTTGGCCTCTCTCCATTCCTTCGGTTGAAGAGGCCCTCCACCGCCCATATTGGCCTCGATCACCCCTTTGACGATCCTCTCTGTCACTTTGGCATAGAAAGGAACGCTTCCTCTTTTAGTTTTCACCCAGACCTTGTCTCCGTTCTCAATACCTCTCTTCTCTGCATCCTCTGGATGGATGAGGATATTCGGTTTGTCCTGAAGTTTAAGAAGGCCGGGAATATTGAGGTGCTGGCTTCTAAAGGCCGATTGGATTCGTGTCCCGGTTGTGAGGACAAGCGGAAAATCCTTTGCCAATTCAGGAGAGCCGATCGGACCTTCGGTCGGCTCTTGATAGACCGGAAGAGGATCATAGCCATACTTTTTCAATAATTGGGAGGATATCTCGAATTTTCCCGATGGAGTCTCAAAACCAGGATTTCGATCGTTCCGAAGAAAACCTGTCTTATACTTCTCATAAACCATCGGGGGAGAGGAGAGAGAGATGCCTTCGGGTTTCGACTTTAACTGTTCAAGAGAAAATGGCGCATCCTTGAATACGAAATCTAACATCGCCTCTTCAGATTGAGGATAACGCTCCCCGTAGCCCAGGGCCTTTGCTAACTCAGCCAAAATGAGGTAATCATTCCTTGCCTCACCGACAGGAGGAATGACCTGTTCTCGAAAAGAGAGATGCCCCGGATAACGCTTATAGGAAGTGATTTCAAACATCGTTGTGGCAGGTAAGACAACATCAGCATAAAGGGCCTCGTTGGTGGGAAACCGATCAATGACCACCAAACAGTCAAGAGCCTCAAATGAACGCTTCCATTGCTCCGGATTGGGAAAGGCAGTGAGGATGGAGCCTCCGACGACAATCAGCCCTTTTACAGGGTGAGGATCTCCCGTCACAATCGCTCTCGGCACCTCCAAGAAATGCCCGCTTCGGTTCAGGTCACAAAAGAGAGGATGTCGATCCGAGCCAATCGCTGTTCTCCCTTCAGGTGGTGCAATTCGATTCCTTCGAATGAAAGGGGGCTGAGCCATGCGAAAAACCAACCCCCCAGGTTGATCGAAATTTCCCGAGAGGGCCCAGAGGATGAGAAGGGCTCGGATATTTTGGACTCCACTGTTCGTGTACTCCAGGCCGGTGTGGAGCAGTAAGGACGTTTTTGCTCTGGCCAAATCCTCCGTCAACCTTTCAATCCTTTCTGTCTTGACCCAGGTGATCTTCTCTACCTTCTGAGGAGAAAATCCTTTCACATACTCCCTGAACTCTCGCAGGCCATGTGTCCAACCATCCGCAAAGGCCATGTCGTACAACCCTCTCTCGATCATTACATTAGCCATTCCCAGAGCCAAGGCCCCATCGGTTCCAGGTCTGATTCCGATCCATTCATCGGCCTTCTCTGCGGTATAGGTTCTGAGAGGATCGATCACCACCACCTTTGTTCCTCGATCCTTCGCTTCCAAGATTTTCCTCAAGTTGATCGGAGGGGAATCGGTCGCAGGGTTTGCCCCCCAGACCACGATCTGATCGCTCCTCTCAAAATCCGGGAAGAGGCGATCATAGGAGGTTCCGAAGGTGGCCACAGGTGCAATGACCCTGTGGGAATTGTTGCAGAGGGAGCTGCAACTGAAGGTGTTTGGAGATCCCAATGGGAAAAGGAAGTTTGAACAGATGGCATCCTGCCCCCCTGTCGCGAACAGATCGAGCATCGACTGCTCAAAACCTCCCCTTCCTGAATAGATCGCCATGGCCTCTGGCCCGTATTTCTCCGCCACCTCCTTGATGAGCCCGGCTGAGATTTCAAACGCCTCCTCCCAGGAGACACTCTCCCATTTCCCAGCCCCTCGATCCCCCATTCGTCTCATCGGAAATTTCAGTCGATCGGGGGAATAGATGACCTCTTCCGAATGAACCCCTCGAGTGCAAACGATCCCCAGGGGATGGGCCTTCATTGGTTTTATCCGATGGAGCCGTTCTCCATCCATAATGATGTCAACGCCGCAACCTGCAGGGCAGGTTCCACACAACCCCTTCTTTACTTTCTTCTCTTCCATCCTCTTACCTTTATTAAAGAAATGTTAATTTCTTATAACCAATTATTTTTCAAAAGGCCACATTGTAATTCCCCACTCTCCCGTGGAAATTTGCCGAGATCTGGCAGGGATGCCGGAGAAAATCTTATAGCGGATCAGCTTGTCCCTAAACTAAAAGAATGGCCCAACCGTACAAGGACTGCGCTATGGGTGGTGAATGTTACCCCTGCCCTCAAGAATTTAGGCCATCCGCTTTATAAGATTTTCGGAGACATTCCTGCCGGATCATCCCTGCCTGCGGTACGCAGGAGATTTCACCCGCGCCTCAGTGAGGCATTACGCCACATCGTAAAAAAAGATTGACAATGGAGCCCTTACGAATATAATACTGACTTTGACGATGTGGAGTTTTAAAGAAGTTAAACTGCAGACGCTGAGATCCGCTTCGAGGCGAGACTTCCACAGGACAAATCTTCATGGACATAAAGCGTAATTATTACGAAGATATCGAACTTTTCAAAAGCAACACCATCCTTGTCTGGTCCATTCTTTTTCTCATCTTTTTAGGAATCTTACCTTTCTTCATTACGAAGTATCACCTTTTGGGGATGTCCCTCTATACCGTTAATCTCATCACCATCCACGCTATTGTGGCCATCGGTTTGAATATCCTGGTTGGATATACGGGCCAGATATCCATGGGGCACGCCGGATTCTTTGCCCTCGGAGCCTTCACAACCGTCATCCTTGTATTGAATTGGAGCTTCCCTCTTTGGATTGCCCTTCCCATTGCAGGGTTCGTTTCATCCGCCTTTGGATTCATCCTGGGACTTCCAGCCCTTCGTTTAAAGGGTCCCTATCTCGCCATCGCCACCCTTGGTTTCGGTATGACCATCACCACGATTATCAAACATATGGAATTTTTTGGGGGGAGGATGGGACTTCAAGCCCCAAAACTCTACCTTTTTGGAACCCCGATGAAGGATATCCACTATTATTACGTGATCATGATCATTGCTGTCCTGATGGTGATCGGGGCGCTGAAGTTGATCAAAACAAGAGTGGGACGGGCTTTCATTGCTATCCGAGATAGCGATATTGCTGCTGAGGCGATGGGTGTTAACTTAACGTATTACAAAACTCTGGCTTTTGCGGTAAGCGCCTTTTATACAGGCGTGGCGGGCGGACTCTATGCCTTTATTCTTGGATTCATCAATCCCGAAAGTTTCCATCTCATCATGTCGATTACATTTTTGGCTATGGTAGTCGTTGGTGGGCTGGGATCCGTCATGGGCTCCATTGCTGGAGCCGCTCTCATGACCTATCTCGACATTAAGCTCCAGGCCATTCAGGACATTCCAGCGATAGGACCTGCATTGGTCGCCTTTTCAGAGAAGTATATGAGCGTAGCAGGGATTTCTAATGTCGCTGTGATTATTTATGGATTGATCATGATTTTGATCGTCCTCTTCGAGCCTTTGGGGATATTTGGGTTCTGGATTCGAACCAAACGTTACTGGAAGACATGGCCCTTTTAAAAACGAAAAATTACTGGAATATTGGAATAATGGAACGATGGGAAAAATGTATAACATTGCAACAAGAGAGAATGTAAACCCAACATTCCAGTATTCCATCCTTCCACCATTCCAATTGAAGTCTTTCGGAGAAGGAAGATGTTTGGTCAGTTGATTGTGAGTGGTTTGGCGGTTGGAGCCTGTTATGCCCTGCTGGCTCTCGCCATGGTGATTATCTACAAAAGCTCTGAGGTGCTTAACTTCGCTCAGGGGGAAATGGCCATGATCAGTACGTTTGTGACCTTTTCTCTCCTTGAAACTTATCATGTACCTTTCGAATGGGCAGTCGTTCTCGCATTTTTGTTTGCTATCCTTTTAGGCATGTTCTTTGAACTTGTCTTTTTGAGACAAGCCAAGGACCCAACAGTAATAGGGCTCATTATCATTACCCTCGGTTTTGAAATGATTCTGATGGGATTTGCCGGTTGGAAGTGGGGACCTGACCAGAGGTCGTTTCCTTTTCCAGTTTCAAATATCGAAGCCTACAATTTTCATGGGCTGTTCATCAGCAAGATCAACTTCTGGACCATTCTGATCTCACTGGTCCTGATGTTTATTCTCTTTCTCTTCTTCCGTTATACCAAATTGGGAATTGCCATGAGAGCCACTCAACAGAATCAATTGGCGGCTCGGGTCATGGGTATCCGAACCAAATGGATCCTTTCCTTCACTTGGGCGATCAGTTCTATGGTTGGGTTAGTGGCCGGTATACTCATTGCCGCCCTTGGCGTACTCGATCCTCCAATGATGATGGACCCTCTTCTGAAAGGTTTTGCCTCTGGAGTCTTAGGGGGGATGACCAGCTTGCCAGGTACAGCCGTCGGGGGCGCAATGTTGGGAATTATTGAAAACCTATTCGGGGGATACGTCTCCTTAGCCTTTAAATCTGTAGTGGCTTTTGCCATCATTATATTGATGCTATGCATCAAGCCGAGCGGACTCTTGGCAAAGCATTATGTGAAGAAGGTTTGAGTTTAGAGTTTAGAGTTTAGAGTTTAGAGTGAAGAGTTATGAGTATCCCATTAGAAATCTAAAAAAGGAGGAAGAAAAATGTTGAAGAAAAATTTAACTCTCATTGGACTGCTGATGGTAACGGTTTTATTAATCGCAGTTCCGGTCTCAGCTCAAAAGGTTCGCGGTGTGACAGATACCGAGATTCTCATTGGGCAGTGGGGACCGCAGACAGGACCAGCTGCCCCATGGGGTGCTGTGGCCAGGGGGACAGACCTATTGGTCAAGATCATTAACGAAGAAGGTGGAATTAACGGAAGGAAGATTAAATATTTTCTTCGTGACGACTCTTACCAGCCGGCGAAAACAAAAGCTATTGCTAAGGAGTTTGTAGAGCAAATCGGTGTGTTCGCGGTAGTAGCAGGCGTTGGAGTGGCAACGGGGATGACTGCTCGGGACTATTTGATGGAAAATAAGGTCCCTTGGTACGGTCCGGTCACCGGGGTTTATGAGTGGATTCACCCTATTCAAAAATACCTTTTCGCCCTCTATCCTCTTTATGATGATGAAGCCTATAATCTGACAGAATACCTTCACGAAAAATTGGGCTTTAAAAAAATCGCCATGTTTTATCAGAACGATGATTATGGAAAACAGGGAGTTCAGGGGGTGGAACGTTATCTTATGAGAAAAAAGCTCAGCCCTGTCGCTAAAATTTCAGCTGAAATGACAGACAGGGACTTAAGCACCCATGCTCTGAAGCTTAAGAATTCCGGTGCAGATGCTGTGGTCATGTGGACAATGCCTACTCATGCGGCATTGATTTTAGCAGAAACAGCAAAAATTGGATTCAAGCCCCAATGGGCAACCAGCAGTACCCTCTCCGATTCAGTTCTTATGATGCAGATCACAAAAGGTCTATGGGTTGGTATGATCAATTCATTCTTCGGCGAATTGCCAGACTCTAATGCTCCTTTAATGGCGAAGTATAGAGAATGGCATAAAAAATTGGCGCCTCAGGAGAGATGGGGCATGTTTTATTATGCAGGAATCATCTTCTCAGAACCATTTTTTGAAGGAGTAAGGAGAGCGGGAAAGAATTTAACACCGGAAACCTGGGTTAAGGCAATGGAGACCTTAAAGGATTGGAAAGGGATAGGTCCTCCCATCACCTATACCAATCCCAACGATAGGCAAGGAGGCAAACACGTCTTTTACGGCAAAGTACGGCCTGACGGGACCATTGAGAAGCTCACGGATTGGATAAGAATTACAAAGTAAACCACTCTTTCTTGTCATTCCTGCGGAAGCAGGAATCTATTTTCTTTTGGGTCCCTGTTTTCACAGGGACGAGCCTGGATTCCCGCTTTCGCGGGAATGACACATTAAAATTATGGACCCTATTCTCAAAACAGAAAATCTGACGATCTCTTTTGGCGGCATCAGAGCTTTGAGTAATGTCAGCTTTGAAGTCGAGAAGGGAGCCATTTATTCCATCATCGGCCCGAATGGCGCTGGAAAGACTACCATCTTCAATTGCATCAGTGGAATTTATCAACCCAGTTCTGGAAAGATCTTCTTTAAAAAAGAAAACATCACCCATTTAAGACCTGATCAAGTTGCCAAAAAAGGGATTGCCAGGACATTTCAAAACATCGAACTTTTTTCTCACATGAGCACCATGGATAACCTCATGCTGGGCCGTCACATTCACATGAAGACAGGGGTCTGGAGAGGTGCGACTTTTATTTACAAAGGTTCGAAGGCGGCCAGAGAGGAGATTGAGAACAGAGGGAAGGTCGAAGAAGTCATCGACTTTCTTGAGCTACAAGCCGCAAGAAATCAGTTTGTTATCAATCTGCCCTACGGGACTCGAAAACTTGTGGAGCTTGGTCGAGCCTTAGCATTGGATCCTGAAGTTATCCTTTTAGATGAACCCTCGGCCGGAATGAATATGGAGGAAAAGGGGGACCTGATGTTTTCAATTCAGGACATTCGTGACGACCTCGGCATCACCGTTCTCCTTGTGGAACATGACATGAACTTGATCATGGATATCTCTGACCGCATCCTGGCCTTGAATTTCGGAGAGAGAATCTCGGAGGGATTGCCGGAAGAAATTCAGAAGCATCCGGAGGTTCTCAAGGCCTACCTGGGCGAGGAGGAAAAGATTGCTTAAGGTCAAGAACATCGAAACTCTTTACGGGCTGATCATGGCGATCAGAGGAGTCTCCTTAGAAGTTCAGGAAGGGCAGATCGCGGCCATCCTCGGAGCTAACGGTGCAGGGAAGACCACGATCTTGAAGACCATTATGGGACTTCTTGAGGACCAGCCGGACAAAGGAACCATTGAATTTCTTGGAAAGAGAATTGACGGAAAGGACGCAGAGGAAATCGTTCACCTGGGAATTTCTTATGTGCCGGAAGGAAGAGAAGTCTTTCCTGAATTGAGTGTCGATGAAAACTTGAAGATGGGGGCATATACCCGAAAGGATAAGAAAGGGGTGACAGAAGATTACGATCGAGTCATCACCCACTTCGCCGTTCTCCGTGAGAGAAGGAATCAGTGGGCAGGTACGTTAAGCGGAGGAGAACAGCAGATGCTTGCCATTGGCAGGGCATTGATGACCAGACCCAAACTTCTGATGATGGATGAACCCTCGCTGGGACTATCTCCCATCCTTGTTCAGGAAATCTTCAGAATCATCAAGACGATCAATGCGGAAGGGACAACCATCCTTCTCGTTGAGCAAAATGCGAAGATGGCCTTAAAGATCTCGAATTATGCATTTGTGCTCGAGAATGGAAGGATTGTCGCTGCCAATACCCCTAATATCCTTTTGGAAGATGAAGATGTGAAGGAATTCTACCTGGGTATTCGATCCGAGGAATCGGTGAAAGGATACCAGAGGTGGAAAAAGAAGAAACGATGGCGTTAACAAGGATTGCAAAGGGCATGGAGCAAAGCGCATAGCGTTCAAAATCCCAAATCACAAATCCCAAATTCCAAACAAATTCCAAGAACCAATTCCAAATGACCAAAACTATTTCTGTTTGGAATTTCGGAAATTGGATATTGGAGCTTATTTTGGATTGGGTGCTTGGAATTTGGTGCTTAACTTATTCCGCCCCTGAACGATACATCTTCTCAATAATATCTTTATAGGTCTCGTTGATGAACTTCCGCTTCACCTTCATCGTGGGGGTCACCTCACCATCTTCCTCATAAAGCCTCTTCGGGATGATCGTAAATTTTTTAACCTGCTCCACCTGGGCAAGCGTCTTGTTCACCCTATCCACTTCTTTTTGAATCAACTGTTTGATCTCCGGGGCTTGGGTGAGACTACCATAAGTACCAAATTGGATTTTGTTATCCTGAGCATATTTGATCACGTTTTCTTCGTCGATGGCGATGAGGGCAGCGAGAAATTTCCTCCGATCGCCAATCACGATCGCGTCATTGATATAAGGGCTGAACTTGAGTTGGTTCTCAATATTTTGAGGGGCAATGTTCTTCCCACCCGCAGTAATGATTAAATCTTTCTTCCGGTCCGTGATCTTTAAAAACCCATCCCCATCCAACTCCCCCACATCTCCTGAGTGAAGCCAACCGTCTTTAAGCGTCTCTGCGGTGGCCTCAGGGTTTTTAAAATAACCTTTGAAAATACCTGGACCTCTCACCAGGATCTCCCCATCGGGAGCAATTTTCACGTCCACCCCAAGCAGGGGCTGTCCCACCCTACCGATCTTGAGTTTGCCTTTGCGACTGACAGTAGTAACACCTGTGCCCTCTGTTTGACCATACCCCTCGATCAGTGGGAGGCCAATGGCATTGAAGAATTTCAGGACATCCGGTGAAATGGGAGCTGCTCCGGAATAAGCCACCCTGACACGATCAAATCCCAGACGCTCCTTCAGCTTTCGGAAAACAGCCCCATATGCCGCTAAATAAGCCAGCTTTAAGTAGAAAGGAACTGGCTTAAAATTCAGTTTCAATCCGGCATATTTCATCCCTATTCCCATACCGGCCTTGAAGACCATGCGCTTAAACCAAGTGGCATCCGACATTCGAATCATAATCCCGGAGGCATATTTTTCCCAGATTCGAGGAACACCACAAGTGACTGTTGGTGAAACCTCTTTCATGTTATCCATGACCGTATCGGGACTCTCGATGAAATTGCAGACCGTCCCGAAACGGATATTGATCATCACGGTGAAGAGCTGCTCAAAGATATGACAGAGAGGAAGGTAAGAAAGGGTCTCATCCCCATCTTTAATTGGATTGGCATCGACCATTGCCTCACTTATATAAAGGAGGTTGCTGTGAGTGAGCATCGCCCCTTTGGGAGGACCCGTTGTGCCCGAGGTATAGATCAGAACCGCCAAGTCATCAGGCATGACCTCACCCACCCGTTGCTCAAATAGCCCTGGATTTTTTGCATCGAAATCTTTTCCCAGTTTCAACAGCTCATCAACGCTCATCAACAAGGGGTCTTTGTAACGTTTCAAGCCCTCCATCTCCATGACGATGACCTTTTCCAGATGGGGAGTGTCTTTTCTGAATTTCAGAGTCTTATCGAATTGCTCTTCATTCTCTGCAATATAGAACCTCGATCCAGAGTTCTGAACAATATATCCACACTGCTCTGCCGCATTCGTCGTATAGACTCCGGCGGTAACCCCTCCCGCAGACATGATCCCAAAATCAGAATAGACCCATTCCGGCCGGTTTTCACTGATGATGGAAACGCATTCCCCTTTTTTGAGACCGAGGCTGATGAGACCCATGGCGACCTGCCTCACCTTTTCTCCGTATTGACTCCAGGTGACGTCGTGCCAGATCCCGTAATCTTTGTGTCGCAATGCCACCCGATTGGGTTCCTCTTTGATATGTTTTTGAAAATAAGTGAGAAGGGTTTCATTACTCATCGCTCGCTCTCCTTGAATGATTAATCCCCCCTTTCCCCCTCTTTAGAAAAGGGGAGCGCAGGGGGATTTGAATAATTGGTCCTTAATCCCGGCCAGGCGCTTCACCATCCGCTTTCTGGCCTCGATGTCATACTGGCCGGTAATGGCAATCTTTCCCACGATGGGGTACCCCTGCCGTGCTTTGCTGCCACGGCCATCACTCCCCCTACGGAGGATAGGGCCGCACATCCTTCACTCCTTCTCCAGGCAACAGACGACCCTTCCGTCTTTTGAGCTCTCTAAATATTGTTCCACGCTCCTGATCATCTCCGCTCCCATCTCTATTTTCCCGGTGTAACAAAACCCTGCAGGACTCCGCCATCGATCACAATCTCGGCGCCGGTAGTGTAGCTGGAGGCATCGGAAGCAAGGTAAATTGCCGCACCCGCTATTTCATCGGGTTCGCCTATGCGCCCCATGGGCGTGAATTTGGCCAGTGCTTCTTTCTGCTTTTTGGCCTCTTCCGGTGGAAGGTGGAACCAGTTTGAATCGAACATCTTCGTGCTGATCGGCCCGGGAGCAATCGTATTAACCCGAATATTAAAGGGCGCCAATTCTAACGCAAAGGCCCTGGTTATCATTCGGACACCGGCTTTGGAAATACTGTAGATGCTTACTCCACGGACCGGCTTGAAGCCATCGATGGAAGCGACATTGATAATATTGCCGCCGCCCTGCTTCTTCATGACCTTGGCGACCGCCTGACTGGTAAAATAAAGCCCTTTCAGGTTCAGGTTCATGATGGTCTCCCAGAGACGCTCGTCGGAATCCAGGACTGTACCCAAGGCAGGATTGCCGCCGGCATTATTGACCAATATATCGATCCTGCCGAACTTCTCCATCACGGTATTGACCATCCTGCCTATCTCTTCCACCTTGCCCAGATGGGCCTGGACGGGAAATGCCTCACCTCCGAAGGCCTTAATCTCCGCAGCGTTAGCTTCAAGGTCGTTTATTTTCCGGCTGGTAATCGCAACCTTCGCACCGGCCTTTACAAAGCCCAGCGCAATAGCCTTGCCGATACCGCGGCTGCCACCGGTCACAATCGCTGTTTTACCCTTTAAAGAAAACTTGGAGAGATCAAACATGTTCGAGCCTCCATAAAATCAATGAGCTCTTGAGAACCAACCTTTCCCATAAATTTAGATGGATGCCAAATTTCTTCAAAATTAATATCTCATGGAACGAAATGTGTCAAATAAAAATTGTTAGGGCTCTGATAAACTACTACATGCTCTCTTCGTATCTGTCTAATCGTTTGGGCCGGGATATTGAAAGAAGGAAAATTTTCTTAAACAACCAGGTGAACATTTTCATTTGGCCACTACATTTTCTGGAAGTCGACGGGTCAGGATGTCCACCGCCTCCTCCACCATCTCCTCGAGCACTTGCCGGGCGGGTTTGATCTCTTTGATGAGCCCTGAGACTTGACCTGCGAGGCCACCGACGTAATCGTCTCTTTTCCCCTCGATGAAACTGGCCAGAAGGGCCGAAGAAATCAAAACCTGGGTGGGAAAAGGAAGCGGTTCCAATCCCGAACCATCCCAAAGGTCGTGGAACTTGTTGTAGCTCGCCCGCAACGTCTTTCCCGTATAGGCCTTGCTCACCCGTGTGTCTTCGTCCGTAGAATCGATGATATGCTTTTTGTTGACCGGAAGAGCTCCTGCTTCGGTCGTAGCCAGAAAGCGGGTCCCGACCCACACACCGATACAGCCCATTGCGAGGGCAGCAGCCAGTCCCCGACCATCTCCGATGCCACCCGCTGCCAGGACGGGAACCGGGTACGCCGCATCGATGGCCTGGGGTAACAAGGCCATGGTTCCGATACGGCCTGTGTGCCCTCCCCCTTCATGCCCCTGGGCTACTAATAGGTCGATTCCGGATTGGGCCATTCTGCGGGCGTTCTTGGCATTCCCGGTGATTCCGAGAACCCTCATCCCTACGGCGTGAGCTTCATCCACCATGAACCCCGGGTTCCCCAGACCGGCACAAAAGAGCGGAACCCTCTCCTCGATGCAAACCTGAATTGCTTCCTGGGGGCGCATGGTCGTGGTATTCATCCTGACCATGATCTCCACATCAGGAAGATTCAGTTCTTCCTTGATCTTCTTCACCCAGTCCTGATGCGGTTTGGGCAGAGATTTCAGCATCGCGCTCAGAGGGCGCTCCTTTGGCCCTTTCTGGCCTAATCCCCCACCGAAGTCCAGCTTTTGGGGCAAGAGGAGATCCACTCCATAAGGCTTCTTTGTTTTTGCTTTAATCTCCCGAATGGCCTCACGCAACTTTTCTATAGTGAAGCCGCTCCCGCCCAGAACTCCCAAACCTCCAGCCTCTGAGACAGCCACCACCAGCTCTACAGGAGCCCCGGTCGTCTCGCCAATCAGTGTCGGCCCCATTCCAGCGCAAATGATGGGGTACTCGATTCCGAGCATGTCACAAAGTTTTGTGCGCAAAATTCGTCTGGCCATAAAATTTCTCCTCTTAGTTTGAACTCTGGGGATGTGAAATCACACCTTCTGATCTTCTTTTTAGCTGAATGCAAATGCTGCTGGCTGATTTCCAAGGGCTGACCGCTATTCTGAGGAATCCCTGCCGAAGTTTTTTGTAGAGTATTACTACATGCTATGCATAAAAGTCAATAAAAATCTATAGCATAACGATTTTCTATTGACAGAATCCTTCCTTTTTAATATAAAGGCACAATGATGAAGGCCTGAGCGAAAGAGAACCTTTTACATGGAGAGGAAGTGGTTTTACGTCCGTTCTTGTTCAAGGCAGTGTACTAGTCATCCGGCTATTCGGAAACCCCTGCATGGACGGAAAGGAGATTCTTGAAAATCCGAGACCTGGTTCAGCATACCATGGTATCCAAAGAGACCGTTCATTTTTACATCCGGGAAGGACTTCTTCCCAAGCCCCGCAAGCGCGGGAGGAACACTGCGGAATACGATGACAGCTACGTAGAGCGCATCCGCCTCATCAAAGAACTCCAGGATCGGTATTTTTTCCCCCTCGCGGTGATCAAGAATATTCTCATAAAGCAGAAAAAAGCCCCCGAATGGCAATCTTTCCTCAATCTCCGAAGAGAGTACTTCAGGCCGGTAGACCAATTCCTGCCGAATGAGATCGCAGGTGAAGAACCTTTCCGGAACGAAACAGGTTTGGGAAAAAAATGGTTGGCCAAAATGGAAGAATGGAAGATTATCGACCCCGAGGTACGCAATGGCCTGAAGGTCTATTCCCAAGATGATATTACTCTCGGAAAATTAGTCGTAGAGATGGACAACATCGGCCTGGGTCCTAAAGACGGGTTCGACCCCGAAGCCCTGAAGCACTACCTGGATAAGTTCCGGGAGATCGCCGGATTGTCCCAAAAATATTATATCGAGACTGCTCTGGGAAAACTCTCCCCAGAGGAGTTTTCGGGAAGGATTGCCCAGGGAAGAGAGATCATGAGCTTATTCTTCTACCATCTCTACCGCAAACTTTCTAGGGAGAGATACAGGAGCATCCTGGCGCTCCTGGAATCGCGGGCTAAGGGGTCAGAGGAAGAGGATCTTGACCCGGAAGATCAATCCGGATAAGGGGTAGTCGTTTAGTGAGTCCATATCGACCAAAAAATGGGGAGGTTTGTTAAGCGACAGGCTTTTGTGAGTCGAGTCAGTTTCATTAAGCAAGGAGAAAAAAGATGAGAACGAAACAGCAATATATCGAAGGTTTGCGGAAGATGCGACGGAACATCTATGTGAACGGCGAAAAAATCGCTCGGGATGACGAGGTGCAGATGCCCACGATTCACACCATGGGATTAACTTTCGATTACGCGGCCGATCCGAAATACGAAGGCCTGTGTACGGCCAAATCTCATCTGACCGGGGAGAAGATCAATCGATTCTGTCATATCCATCAGAGCACGGAGGACTTGCACAAGAAGCAGGATATGACCCGAGCCATTTGTCAGGTGGCCGGAGGCTGTATTCAGCGGTGCATGGGAATCGATGCGACCAATGCCATCTATAACGTTTCTTATGAGGCCGACAAGCAGAACAACGGAGCCACTCAATACCATAAAAACTTCATGAAATGGCTGGAGAGATTTCAAAAAGAGGACCTGGTGGGTTGTTGTGCGCAGACGGACGTGAAGGGTGACCGGATGAAGCGGCCCAGCGAGCAGAAAGACCCGGATATGTACGTCCATGTCGTGGAGAGGAAGAGCGATGGGATCGTGGTCCGGGGTTCCAAGGTGCATATCTCGGAAGCTTCTGTGGCGGACGAAATCCTGGTCGTTCCCACTCGCGCTCTCCTGCCAGAGGAGAAAGACTGGGCTTTGGCTTTTGCTATTCCTGCAGACTGGGAAGGAGTGAAACAGGTGGTGAGCGTACATAACCTGCGAGATCGGCAATACTTCAAGAGGGGATTTACTCCTGGCTACACCGACTCTTATACAATCTTCGACAATTGCTTCATTCCATGGGAGCGGGTATTCCTTTGTGGGGAAGCGATTCATGGCGGGGCATGTGCTCTTCTCTTCGCCCTCTTCCATCGCCATAGCTACTCCGGTTGCAAACCAGCCTTAGGGGATTTAATGCTCGGGGCGGTGGCATTGGCTGCAGAATTTAATGGCATTGCGAAGGCCCCGCACGTCCGGGATAAATTAGCGGAGATTATACGGGTATCGGAACTTGGCTATGCGGCCGGGTTTACGGCTTCCGAGTTGGGGAAACCCGTGCTGTACGTCCCTGGGGTGGGGCCGATGCCTTATGGGCCTGGAAGTTACATTCCACATTCCATTTATGCCAACGTGGGCCGCAACCTTACCGGTGAGGCGGTCTTCCGGGAAGCCGAGATTCTGTGCGACATCGCCGGAGGTATCCCGGCCACGTTCCCCTACGAGGGAGATTTTTTGAACCCCGAGACGAAGGATCTTCTCTATAAGTACATCACGCGGAACCCGGATATTGACCCGGAGGATGCCGCCCAGCTCTGGCGCTACATTGGCGACATCCTATGCTCTGCCAGCGGAGGAATTCATTTGATTGGATCCTATCACGGGGGTGGCTCGCCCATCATGGAGGCGATCGCCATCACGACTCAGTACGACATCGAATCCCGCAAGAAAATGGTTAAGAGGCTTGCGGGCATTCCGGAGAGGCGAAAGAAGTCGTCGCCCTTGCAGTAAACCCCGTTAGAAATTCCAGCGGGGCATTAAACCCCGCCGGAATTATTCTAAAATCTAACCCCGCTGCAGAGCAGCGGGGCATTATTTCTAACGGGGTAAACAAGTTGGCGTGGAAAATCCTCCTCCCAGGGAGGAAGTCCCAATGCAGAAGAAGGCGGGCAAACACGGGAGAGAGAACCATGGAGAAGGTCTTGATTGTGGGCGCAGGATTTATGGGATCAGGAATTGCTCAGGTTTCGGCCCAAGCAGGCTACCAGGTCCATCTGATGGATATCCAGGCTGCGATCACGGACAGGGCCCTCAGGGATATTCGTTGGTCCGTTGAGAAGTTGGCGTCCAAGGGCCTTCTCAAAGAACCTTCTCATGAAGTGCTTGCGCGGATTTCACCGGAAAAAGATCTATCCAGCGCATCCGAAGTGGATTGGGTAATCGAAGCAGCTCTGGAGGTGGAGGAGCTGAAGCGTGAGATCTTTCAAGAACTGGACCGGATTTCCAGGCCGGAGACTCCCCTCGCCACGAATACTTCTTCCATCCCTATCACCCGCCTTGCTGAAAAAACGAGGCGACCGGAGAGGGTACTCGGGCTGCACTTCTTCGGGCCTGTGCCGCTAATGAAATTGGTCGAAGTGGTCAAAGGAGAGAAGACTTCTCCGGAAATCTTCGAGCGAGGAGTAACCTTCGTTCAATCTTTGGGAAAAACCCCGGTTCGAGTACAGCGCGATATCCCGGGCTTTGTGATGAACCGGATCTTCTCCGCAGCCTTCCGCGAGGCTGTGGACTTGGTTGACCAGGGAATTGTCAGCCCCGAAGATGTCGACGTAGGCATGCGGCTCGGCTATGGTTGGAATGTCGGCCCTTTCGAAATCGCTGATAACGCTGGATTGGATACCTTTGCCCGGGTCGGCAAGACCATGAGGATCCTGGGAGCGGGGCATCTTGCCCCCAGCTCAAACCTGATCGAACGAATGGTGGTCGAAGGCCGCCTGGGCCGAAAAACCGGAAAGGGTTTTTACAGATACTCTCCTGAAGGGAAACGCCTGCCCTGGGAGAATGAGTAGATTGTGAAGGGGGAGTTGGAGAGATTTGAAAGTAATGATCCGCACGAAATACGAAGGAGGAAAGAATGAGAGAAGCAGTGATTGCCGGATTCTTGAGAACTGCTCAATCCAGATCCAGACCCAATGATCCGGCCCGTGACTGGTTCCACAAATTAAGAGCTGATGAACTTCTGGCCAAACTCCTTCCAGAGGTGATTAAAAGGACGGGCGTTAAGGCCGAGGAGATCGATGATTTTATCGTGGGGTCGTCCATCGGAGTGAATGAGCAGTGGGCCTACGGCGGTCGTACTCCCATTTGGCTGGCCAATTTACCGGAGACGCTTGCTGCCAAGTTCGTCGACCAACAGTGCGGCTCATCTATGGCAGCCATTCATGTCGGCTTCATGGAAATTGCCATGGGTTTTGCAGACATCGTGATGGTCGGGGGAATGGAGCATATGACCCGGGTCCCCATGGGCGGAATGTCCCCAAAGGGTCATATCTCTCTGAACATGCGTCTTTTTTCAGAGCCGGCCTACAAGCACTGGGACATGGTCACATCCACGAATATGGGGCTCACCGCAGAAAAGCTTTTTACCCAGAGGGAATTTACCAAGGAAGACATGGATCGCTGGGGGACTCGCGCCCACCAACTGGCTTCCAAGGCTTATAAGGAAGGATTTTTCAAAGATGAAATCCTTCCGATCGAAGCCGAGCAGGCAGATGGAAAAATTTTGGTTGTGGATCGAGACCAGGCCGTTCGGGATGATGCGACGTTGGAGGGGATGAGGGACCTCAAGCCAGCCTTTAAGCCCGACGGGGTCATCACCTCCGGAAATTCATCCCCCCTGAACGCTGCAGCGTCTTCGATGATTCTGATTTCCAAAGAAACCGCCAAGAAAAAAGGGATTCAACCCATGGCAACCATTCGCTCCATCGGATTCGCCGGAGTGGATCCCACCATTATGGGGGTGGGTCCAGTCCCTGCAAGCCGAATGGCTCTGGAGAAAGCGGGCTTGCAAGTTAAGGACATCGATTATTGGGAGATCAACGAGGCCTTCGCTATCGTCGTCCTGAACTGCATGAAGGAACTGGGGATCGATCCAGATCGAGTTAATGTAATGGGAGGAGGAACGGCGATCGGACATGCTTTGGGAGCTACGGGAATCCGTCTGGTGGGCACCCTTGCCCGGATTCTGAAAGTCAGGAATGGACGCTACGGTCTGGCCAATGCCTGCGTCGGTGGTGGACAGGGAGTGGCCACGATCATCGAGAGAGAAGAGTGAACCCTGTTGGAGATTCCAGCGGTCCATTATTTCTAACGGGGTGAACGAGGAGAAAAAGATGAGAGAAGTGGTGATAGCCGGATTTTTGAGAACTGCCCAATCCAGATCCAGGCCCAATGATCCGCCTCGGGACTGGTTCCACAAACTAAGAGCTGATGAACTCCTGGCCAAACTCCTACCCGAGGTGATTAAAAGAACAGGGATTAAGGCCGAAGAGATTGATGATTTTATTGTGGGATCTGCTTATGGCGTGAGCGAACAATGGAGTTACGGAGGTCGATTCCCGATCTTCTTGGCCAATCTGCCGGAGAAGATTCCGGCAAAATTCGTTGATCAGCAGTGCGGGTCTGGAATGGCTTCCATCCATTTCGGGTTTCTGGAGATCGCAGCCGGCATTGCAGATATCGTCATGGTCGGCGGAATGGAACATATGACCCGTGTTCCCATGTTCGGGCCGTAATAGTTTAGTCCCTATCTTTCCTGCCGGCCATTGAGACATCAACTTGAATTATTATACAGCGCAGCTTGAGCCGTTGCCGTATCTGCAGTGAAGAGGGTCTGCAGGAATTCCCTTGGATGAACGCCCTGTCTTCTGGCGGTTTGCACCAGACTGGGAAGGATGCTGTGGGTTTTCAGTCCGCTTTCCGATCTCGTTCCGAAGCAGATCTTGCGGAAGATCACCAGAGGTCTAAGAGACTGTTCTGCGTGATTGTTGGTGGGTGGTACGCCGGGGCGCCGGAGGAAGGTAAAGAGAAATTTCTGCTCGGGTCCTACGAGATAGGCCCGGAGGGTCTCGGCGGGTTTGAAACGAAGCCTCTGTTTGCTGATCTTGTTGAGTTCCTTGAGGAAGCGTTTTTCTATCTTGGGCGCTGTTTTCCAGGGGATATCGCCGGATGTGAGCTTCTGCCCCGCGTCGCAGAGTCGTGAGCATAGATCCATGAGGCGATCGCAGAAGGGGCCCGTAGCAGTGTCCTTCTGGGTCTGGGGCAGGAGCGCATGTTCCCCGCTGATTTCCTTGGCCCTTGTGAGGATATGGGCGATACAGATCTGCCAGTCCACTCCGATACCGTTATAGGCCGCATAGCGGTCGCGCACCAGGGTACCGCCAAAGTTTTCTCCGAAGATGGTTTTTGCCACCTCTGCAGAGCGATGCCGGTCGATATGAAAGAAGGCGAGGTTTTCATTGCCTGCGAACCATACAAAATGCCCCACGCCGTCACTGCGCCATGAGGTTTCATCGGCATGGACCACGTCGGAGGCCCTGATCTTGTCTCGCAAATCCTCATAGATCGGCCTTCCCCGTGCCGCCGCTTTGCGATCGAACAGAAGGGCTGAGGCAGGAACAAAGTTCAGGCCGAAGAGCTCCCGGAACAACTCCGCTGTTTTTCTATAGGGGATTCCTATCCGATAGCGTAAGTACAGCGCCACGGATTTTGCGACTGGCCCGATGGGGGTGTTCAAAAGCTCGTCCTCGCCTGCCTGAACCACCGGATGATGGCACCGTGTGCAAAACGCCTGCCCATGCAGATAGCGGGTAACCGTGGTCCGAGGCCGGATGAGGATATCCTCCTGAAAGTGCTCCGTCCTTTCCTCCATCGGCCTCAACTCGTCCGATTGGCAATGGGGGCAGATCGTGGGAGCGGGCACGTGGACGGTCCGGTCAATATGGTCCGGCTTGGGCCGCACCCATCCCGGATGTCCCAGCGGCGCCCCGCGTTTCTTCTTTTTCCCTTCGTTGCGCGATGAGGCCCCCTCTCCCCCAGTCTCCGCGTGTTTCTTCTTATTCGGCCTAAATTGCCGTTGATGCAATGCTTGAAGCTTCGCCTTCAGTTCCGCATTCTCCCGTTCCAGAACGCGTATCCGCTCATCCCTGATTTTTAAGTCGCCATCAAAGCCATCGATGATCCGCAGATGTTCCTGGTACACATCGGCGGCCCGTCGGTACTCCCCCAGGACCCACCGGGTGGATAATCCGCCCAGATAGGGGCAGCTGTGCCTGTATAAGCATTCAAAATCATGAGGCGGATAGGGGTAGCGCGGCACGCCTAGCTGTTCTCCAGGTTCAGGATCTCCCAGTTGACTTTCGAGAGCGCTTGGATCAATGTCCAGAGTCTGTTGTACCGCCTGCCCATCTCCAAAGCCTTCGGGACAATGTCCTTTCGGACATAGAGCGTTACGGTCTTTCCCTCCACCTTCGTCGTCAGGCTATGGCCGGTCATGGAAGGGGACTTTGCGACCGTCCCGATAAGAAAACTATCCAGCATGGACGCAATGTCCTCCCTCAGCCGGGCCTGGCGCTTCTTCAGGATGTCTGTTCGGCTCATTTAAATCCCCTCCTTATATGAGTATTTATACTCATATTATTAAATCACAAAAAAGCCCACAAGTCAACAAAATTGTGGGCGCGTGATTAAAAAAGTTCCAAAAGGACTAAACTATTACTTCGGGCCCTATCTGGTAAAGGGGGCCATCTCTCCCAATCCGCGTCTTTCTACGGATCCGGCCTACAAGCACTGGGACATGGCGACGTCCACGAATATGGGGCTCACAGCGGAGAAGCTTTTTGCCCGGAGTGGACTGACCAAGGAAGAGATGGATCGCTGGGGCGCTCGAGCCCATCAGCTGGCTTCCAAGGCTTACAAAGAGGGGTTTTTCAAAGATGAAATCCTCCCCATCGAAGCTGAACAGGCAGATGGAAAAATTCTGGTCGTGGACCGAGACCAGGCCGTTCGGGATGACGCGACATTCGAAGGGATGAAGGATCTTAAGCCAGCCTTTAAACCCGATGGGGTCATCACGGCTGGAAATTCCTCCCCTTTGAACACCGCAGCGGCTTCCATGATCCTGATGTCCAAGGAGACCGCTAAGAAAAAGGGAATCCAGCCCATGGCGACCCTCCGCTCCATTGGGTTCGCAGGAGTGGATCCCACCATCATGGGGGTGGGGCCTGTCCCGGCCAGCCGCATGGCTCTGCAAAAGGCCGATTTGCAGGTCAAGGATATCGATTACTGGGAGATCAACGAAGCCTTCGCTATCGTCGCCCTGAACTGCATCAAGGAGCTGGGCATCGATCCAGATCGAGTTAATGTGATGGGAGGGGGCACGGCGATCGGGCATGCCTTGGGAGCCACCGGCGTCCGTCTGGTGGGCACCCTGGCCCGGATTTTGAAGGTCAAGGATGGGCGCTACGGTCTGGCTAACGCCTGCGTTGGCGGCGGACAGGGAGTGGCCACGATCATTGAGAGAGAGCCAGTTTGAGCAGAGACGATATCAAATTGATCGAAATCAATGAAGCCATTGCTGGGGTGACTCTGGTATCAACAAACTATTAGCTGGACGAGATGAAACAAAGTGCCTGCTTAAATCTGTAATATTGTTTTTGGAACATGAGAGTGAAGAGGGATGATCCATGTCTCGGATAGATTTTACAGGTAGGGTAGCCATTGTAACAGGGGCCGGTGGAGGGCTGGGTAGAAATCACGCGATTGAGCTTGCGAAGCGTGGGGCGATGGTGGTGGTCAATGATCTGGGTGGGTCGAAGACCGGAGTTGGATCGAGTTCATCTGCCGCTGATCATGTCGTAGAAGAGATCGAGGCACTTGGCGGGGAGGCAGTTCCCAATTACGATAATGTGGCAACGACGGTGGGAGGGGAAAATATCGTCCGGACTGCCATCGATGCTTTTGGAAAGGTGGACATCCTCATCAATAATGCAGGGATACTTCTGGATAGTACTTTTGCAAAGATGGACGAAGAAAAGTGGGATGCGGTGGTTGCTGTTCATCTGAAGGGAGCCTTCTGCGTTACGAAGCCTGCATTCATCCACATGACGCGCCAGGGTTATGGGAGAATTGTAATGACCGCCTCAGGTTCTGGACTCTTCGGCAATTTCGGTCAGACCAATTATGCCAGTGCTAAGATGGGCTTAGTAGGTTTTGTAAACGTACTAAAGCTCGAAGGGGCTAAATATAACATAAAAACCAATGTTCTTGCGCCCATGGCAGGGACCAGGCTTACCGAGGATGTCGTGCCTCCCGAGATCTTCAGAAAAATGAGGGTTGATTTCGTTACCCCTGCGGTTCTTTACATGTGCTCCGAACAGTGCCAGGACTCCGGGGTTATGATTAATGCAGGCTTCGGCTACTTTAGCAGGTCTGCAATGATGACGGGGGAAGGTGTTATTCTTTCAGATGGAGATAAGATCCCAACGCCCGAAGAGGTGATGGAAAATTGGAACAGGATTACGAGCCTGGAGAACCCCAGGTTCTTTTACCAGTTGGCGGAGATGAGTAGGATCTGGAAGGAACAATTCTCTCTTTAACTCTTCCTTCCTCTCAAACTCAAATTTTAATATACGCGTGAAGATGGCAACCACTAAATCATTTTTTATTTTCGTCCATATTTTTCAATGGATTTTTTTCTCAGATAAATATATAAATGCGTTAAAGGTGAAAAGGCTCGGCCTTGTCACCATATGCCTGGGTGGGAATCTAGGAACGGTTCGAAATAAAAGCGAACAACACAAGGTCAAGGGTTAGGTTAAGAGAAGAAGATTCTTAGATTTAAATTGTGAGAGACTGACTCTTAAAACCCTTGACAAAATCTTATTGACTGGAGTGGAAACCTATGAAATCTGACTACAGGACGATTAAGGTTGAAATCAAACGAGGAGTCGCCATTTTAAGGTTAAACAATCCACCGGTTAACCAACTTTCCAAGCCGTTTGTAGAGGAGATCAGGGATGCCCTGATGTCAGCTTATGGAGACAATGAGGTTAACGCCGTGATCCTCACCGGGACCGAGAAAAACTTCATTGCAGGCGCTGACATCACCGAGATTCAACAGGTAAAAGACAGAGATTCCATTTTACCTCTTGTGGCGCAGAACAACCGGTTCCTCAATTCCATAGAGCAAGGACCCAAGCCTGTGATTGCCGCCCTTAACGGAAACTGCCTCGGAGGGGGATTGGAGATCGCCATGGCCTGCCACTACCGAATTGCAGCCCATGGAATACAAGTAGGGCAGCCAGAGGTTCAGATCGGTTTAATCCCTGGAGCCGGCGGAACGCAGAGGCTTCCCCGGCTTGTAGGACTTCCTGATGCTTTGCAGATGATTGCAACAGGCCAGCCCATCTCTTCAGCGGAGGGGCTGAAGAAGGGATGTATCGACGAGGTGGTTCCTCAAGAGTCGCTCCTGGAGAAAGCCTTGGAGGTGGCACAGCGGTTCATTTCAGGTGAATTGAATCACCGGGAACGGATGACGCGTCTGCGCAAAGATCGCCTTCCAAACTTTGTCATGAAAAAGATGGTCATCTCTTACGCCAAGGACGAGGCAAACAAGAAGGGCAAAGGCTATATCGCGCCTTTCAAGGCCATTGAGGCCATGGAGCGAGGACTCTCTGACGATTTCGAGGCCGACCTGAAAATCGAGGCTGAGCTCTTCAGCGATTGCGCCGTGTCAGATGTGGCCAAAAACCTGATCGGAATCTTTCTCAACACAAGAGCTGCGGGAAGACTCCCCAGAATTAAAGGAGTAGAGCCACAAAAGATCAAGACCGTGGCCATGCTTGGAGGAGGAGCAATGGGGTCGGGCATCGCAAACCTCCTCCTCAGCGCTGGATTCGAGACCATCCTCTGGGATATCGATGATGAGGCCATCCAGAAGGGCCTTATCGCCATTCGGAAGACCTTTGCTTACGCGATAAAAATAGGGAAGATGACTCAGGAAGACCTCGATCGAATGATCCGGGATCGCTTGACCACCACCACTTCCCTTGATGACCTGAAGCGGGTTGATCTGATCATCGAGGCCGTACTGGAGGATATGAAGATCAAGCAGGGAATCTGGAAGCAGCTTCAACAGGTCTGTCGGCCGGGGGTCATTTTCGCCTCGAATACATCAGCGCTTCCGATTACGGAGATGGCCTCTGTCCTGAAAGATCCAGGTAGAATGATCGGACTTCACTTCTTTAATCCTGCGGAGCGAATGCAACTGCTGGAGATCATCTGCGGAAAGAAGACATCGGATGTGACATTGGCTACGAGCGTGCCTTTTGCAAGGGCAATACGCAAAGTGCCTATTGTCGTGAACGATGGTCCTGGTTTCTATGTATCGAGACAGCTTGGAGCCCTCATGGGCGAGTCTACCTTTATGGTAGGCGAGGGAGTGGATGCAGCCCTGATTGAGGAAGCGGTCCTCGATTTCGGAATGCCCATGGGACCGGCAACTCTCAGCGACCTCACGGGCATCGACATCGGCTATCACGTGGGAAAGAATTTTGAGAAATCCTTTGGAGACCGCTGGAAAATGTCGGCCATCTACGAACTCGTTTACCAAACCGGATGCTATGGTCGTAAGACCGGAGCAGGTTGGTACGACTACAGGAGCGAGAAACCCGTCGCCAATGCAAGGGTTCAGGAGGTGATCAAGAAATTCTTAAAGGAGAAAAAGATCCAGCCCAGGAAGTCTTCCCACAAAGAGATTGTGGATCGAATGCTGGCCCGCGCCATCAACGAGGCTGCCTACATGATTCAGGAGGAAATCTGCGACAGACCTCAAGACATGGACCTGGCCATTATCTACGGACTTGGATTTCCTCCATACCGGGGTGGCATTCTTCGCTGCGCAGATGCCTGGGGCATACGCAATGTCTACGAGCATCTCTTGAAGTTGGAGAAGGAGCATGGAGTCCGATTCAAACCTGCCTCCTTGCTCAAAGAAATGGTCGAATCCGGTCGCACGTTTTACGGAAAATATTGACATATCTGCAGTGTGATTTGGTATTGAAAAGGAATTGATCAACGATGAGAGTCCGTAATCCCCCTCAATCCCCCTTTAGAAAAGGGGGAGATTCTATCCCTCCCTTTGGCAAAGGGAGGTTGGGAGGGATTTTAAGATGCTATTTTCTAAGTAAGAAAAGAAAGGAGGGGCTAAAAATGAATAGGTGGGAGAAAAGAATGTTCGTATTGGCAATGGTTTTTTTATTTGCGGTGTCATCTTGGACAGTGGCCTTTGCGCAGGATATTAAGATCGGCGTGATCGGCCCGATGCAATTTGTGCAGGGCAAGGGGCATTGGAATGGAGCCACCATGGCGGCTGAAGAACTGAATGCTAAAGGGGGTATTCAGGTTGGGGCGAAAAAGATGAAGATTCAACTCGTTCAGGCAGATTCCAACGAATTCCTCAACGTCACGGACGCCACCAATGCCATGGAGCGGCTCGCCACAAAGGACAAGGTGGATTTCGTTCTTGGCGGTTTCCGGACCGAGGCCGTCCTCCCCATGCAGGACATCGCCATGGAGAACAAAAAGATCTTTATCGGCGTCGGGGCTGCTCATGACGAGCTCTGTAACCGCGTGGCCAAGAACTACAATACTTACAAATATTGGTTCCGGGGCTCCCCTTTCAATTCCACATTCCTTGGCAGGACGAGCTTCATCCATCTGGCCACGGTTGGAGCTATATTGAAACAATCCTTAAACATACCCAAGGTAAAAGTCGCCATCGTCGCGGAAAAGGCCGTATGGACTGAACCCATGATCAAGGCGGCTGAGACGACCATCCCCAACATGGGTATGGAGGTAGTCGGTGTTTGGAGACCCTCTCCCGTGGCAACAGATGTCACAGCCGAACTATCTGCTATTCAGCGTTCAGAGGCCCATATGATTTTCACGATCTTTTCCTCGTCGGTGGGGATTCCCTTTGCCAGACAGGTAGGGGAACTCAAGATCCCCGCTGTACAGGTTGGCATCAATGTAGAGGCCCAGAAGGATAGCTTCTGGCAAGCCACCCAGCAGATGGGCAATTATGTTTTTACCACGAATACCTATGCCCGTGGGGTCGAGTACAATGAACTCACAAAACCATTTGTCGACGGCTTTGTGAAAAAATTCGGTGAGACGCCGACCTATACCTCGGATACCTACGCCGCTATTGTCTACACGCTTGCGCCGGTCATTGAGAAGATTGGGACCCTCGATCCTGACAAGATGGTGGCCGTTATGGAAAACGACGTACATAAGGCCCCTTCCGGCATAGTGGCATACCTGAAGGATGCCGAAGGACGACCCCTCCATGAGCTCAGATGGGGTCCCGGGTACCTGACAAGCCTAGGTGTTCAATGGCAGGATGGTGAGCTAAAGGGTGTCTGGCCCAACAAGTGGAAGGCAACCCCAGAGGCGCCCGAGATCACGTACAAGGGGATTGTCCCCTTCAAGATACCGCCCTGGGTCATCGAGAAATATAAGAAATAATGGCGTTATTGGGACGATGAACGTTAAACGATGAACGATGAACAGTTCGTTGTTCATTGTCCATGGTTCATCGTCCATTGAGTCTTCAACTTTCCCCATAACGTGAAACGAAGTTTTTGTCTTCTATGTAACGAGGGAATATGGGATTCGTTCTGAACATCATCATGAGCGGTCTCATCAGTGGAAGTATCTTCGCCTTACTCGCTATCGGGTTTTCCCTTATCTTCGGTGTAGCCCGCATCGTCAACATCGCCCACACTGCCTTCTACATGGTGGCTGCTTACTGTATCTATTTCGTCACCCACAAGATGGGTTTCCACCCCATCTGGGGCATGGTCGCAGCCGTCGCTCTGGTCACCCTGTTGGGTATGATCACCTATAAGATCTTCATAAACCCTATCAGAGAACATGAGGGGGCTGTGCTGATAGCGACCATTGCCCTGGCGATGGCCTTCCAGGAGATTATGACTCTCCTATTCACAGGCACCTATTTGAGTGTGCCTTCATTGGTCAAGGGGTATCATCTGATCCTGGGTGTAAAAGTTTTTTATCAACAGCTCCTGACCTTCTGTATGGCATTGCTTGTCATGGCATTGCTCTGGGTCCTTCTGATGAAAACCAAACTGGGCCTGGCCATCCGATCCACTGCTCAAGACAAGGAAGTGGCCAACCTCATGGGAATCAACGAGGCCCAGGTAGCCATGATGACCATGGGCATCTCCGTTGGGTTAGCCGCTTTTACAGGCGCTGTCGTCGTACCCCTCACCGTACTTGAACCGGGCATGTGGATGCACCCCTTGATCATGATGATGGCCGTCGTCGTTCTGGGCGGACTTGGCAGTCTCAAGGGCAGCTTCTTGGGGGCATATATCCTGGGTTTTGCAGAAGCATTGGTGGTCTTTCTTGCTCCCATGGGCTCCTTTCTCAAGGGTTCAGTGGCCCTCTCCATCATGATCCTGGTATTGCTCATAAGGCCGGAAGGCCTTTTCGGTGTGTCCTTTGAGGAAGAAAGGTGAAACCCCGTTAGAAGACCTTCCCCCTTCTAACGGGGCTCACTCCAAAAGGAATGTTATCTTCATCCCTGCTACAAGCAGCGGGGCTTTCTAACGGGGTAGAGATGGACCTCATTCTATTTTACCTGAGAAAACTGTTTACCGTACTCAAAAAGGAAGTGCTTGTTCTCCCATCCCGGGTCGTTGTCGTGCTCTTTTTTCTCCTTGTGCTCCTCTTGCCCGTGTTTACCAAAGACCCCTATCTCCTGCGCATCTTCACTCTCACCAGTATCTTTGCCATACTGGCTGCGAGCTGGGATCTGCTTTCCGGCTTCACCGGCCAGATGAATTTCGGACATGCCCTCTTCTTTGGAGTGGGGGCCTATGGTGCAGCTTTGCTCAATAAGCATGCGGGTATCCCCCCATGGGGCACCATCCCCCTTGGTGCGTTGGGTGCAGTTCTGGCAGGCCTTATCATAGGGATACCATGCCTCAGACTCAGAGGTACGTACCTGGCCCTGACCACCCTTGCCTTCCCCATCATCCTGATGGGCATCGTTTTTGCCGTTCCTGACCTCACGGGTGGAGAACTGGGGATTTCAGGGATCGCTCGGCTGGCTGGGTCTCGCGTCGCTGATTACTACATCGCAGTCGTGATCATGCTCGGCCTGTGCACAATCATGTGGAAGGTGACCGACTCCAATACCGGCATTATTTTCCATGCCATCAGAGAGGATGAATTGGCTGTCAGGGCCGCTGGCGTCAACACGACACGCTATAAACTTTTGGCCTTTTGCCTCAGCGGCTTCTTTGCCGGCGTATCCGGAGGACTCTATGCCCATTTCATGAAGATTGCAGGCCCATCCACCCTGGAAGTCTCAATGTCTTTCACGGTTGTCATCTGGGCCATATTCGGCGGCATTGTAACCATCTACGGCCCTGTTGGGGCGGTTTTCATTCTTTTTCCCTTGCTGGAGCTTCTGCGTTTCTGGAAAGAGTATCGAACATTGATGTTCGCAGGTGTGGTGCTCTTGATCCTTCTCTATATGCCCGATGGCCTCTTCCCTTGGCTTCGCGACAAGATCGAAAAGGAGTGTCCCCGGTGCAAAATCAGAAATATCGCCATACGTGATACGTGCCGCGTCTGTACTGCGCCGTTAGGCTAGAAATACTTGGAGGGGAACAAAACAAAGTAGGAGGACAAGGAAATGAATGCAAAGGAAGCCTACGCTGCAAAACCTTGGTTGAAGTACTATCCTGAGGGTGTCGCTGAAACCGTGGACGTACCTGCCCTATCCGTGTCCGAGCTCTTTGACCAGGTGGCGGTGAAATACGGGAATAAGACCGCTTTGATCTTCTACGGCAAAAAGATCAGCTATGCAAATCTGAAAGAGCTGATCGACCGTTTTGCCGCAGCCCTCGCCGATTTAGGAGTAAAGAAGGGTGACACGGTCGCGCTCTATCTCCTGAATTGCCCGCAGTATGTCATCGCCTACTTCGCGGCCTTGAAAATCGGTGCGAAAGTCACCCCCATCAGCCCTGTTTACACCAGCCATGAGATAAAGCATCAGATCCAGGACAGCGATGCGACGACCGTTGTCTGTCAGGATATCCTTTATGATAACGTGGAGAAGACCGGCATTGCCATGAAGAATGTGATCCTCACCAGCATTGCGGATTACTTGCCCACACTTAAAAGGCTTTTGGGCAAAGGGGCCCTGGGAAAGGTCTATTCGGAAATGAAGGTTCCTACACCCACGCACAGAGAACAGGCCGGCCTCCTTCAATTTCAGGACCTCATCAAGAAATACCCGCCTCAGCCTCCCAAAGTAACGATCGACCCGGCGAGGGACATCGCAGCTCTTCCCTATACAGGGGGCACCACAGGGCTTCCCAAGGCAGCTATCCTCACCCACGCCAACCTGGTGGCCTTACAAGCGCAAGTGATGGCATTCTGGCCTTTCTTCGAAGAAGGCAATGAATTGGTCATGGCCTTCTTGCCATTTTTCCACATCTATGGCCAGGTCGTCGTGATGCTCGGGAGTCTTAGTCAGGGCTTCACCATGGTCCTCTTCACCACACCGGATATAGACGATATCCTATCCGCCATGGAAAGATACCAGGCATCTGCATTCTATGGTGTGCCCACCATGTTTGAATATCTTAAGGAATATGAAAAAACAGACAGGGTCAATTGGAAGCGCCTCAAGCTGATCGCCTGCGGTGCGGATACCCTTCATGAATCGACCATCGAAGCATGGGAGAGAAGAACCGGTTCAAAGATCTTTGAGGGGTACGGGATGACCGAGACCACTGCCATAAGCCACGGTAGCCCTATTCAAAGGCCCAAAAGGGGTTCCTTCGGAGTACCCCTGCCCGGCATGAAAGCTGCCATTGTGGAACATGAGGGCACGGGTTTCTTGCCGGTGGGTGAGGTTGGGGAATTGATCCTGAGCGGGCCGAACATCATGCAGGGCTATTGGAAAAGAGAGGAGGGAACGCGCGAGTCATTGATCGACATTGACGGAGAGAAGTGGCTCAGAACCGGAGATCTTGTCAGCATGGATGAGGAAGGTTATTTCCACTTCTTTGACCGCAAACGGGACCTCATTAAGTACAAGGGATATTCGGTCTTCGCAAGACACGTCGAAGAGGTCCTTTTCAAGCATCCTCAAATTAAGGCTGCTGGCGTCGTGGGAGTGCCCGACCCAAAGGTGGGACAGCTCATCAAGGCCTACGTGGTCCTTGAAAGCGAAGCCCGGGGTAAAATTTCTGAAGAGGAGATTGTCAATTTCTGTAAAGAGAATCTCGCTCACTACAAAGTCCCCAAGATCATCGAATTCAGGGGCGAGCTCCCGAAGACGGACGTGGGAAAGGTTTCGCGCAGGGAATTGAGAGAAGAAGGGGAAGAGAAGTGATATGACCCAATCCTTCCTTGAAATCAAAGGACTCACAAAAAACTTCGGCGGTCTTCGGGCTGTCAACGACGTCGGCTTTTCCATGGAGAGGGATCAGATCCTGGGTCTGATCGGACCGAACGGCGCTGGCAAGACGACGCTGCTGCGGTTGATCACCGGTATTTTGAAGCCGGATGCCGGAAACGTCCGTTTCATGGGAAAGGAAATCGTAGGCCGCAAGACCTGGGACATCGTCAATATGGGCATCGCCTGCACCTTCCAGAACATGAGACCTTTCCGGCGCCTCCCGATCATCGCCAACGTCATGGTCTCCTGCCTTTCCCCACGTGCTATGAAGAGGGGGGAATGGGTCAAGCGGTTGGAGGCAAAGGCCATGGACGCCCTGGAATTCGCAGGCATTTCAGACATGGCGCGGGAAAAGGCCTCCACACTCTCACAGGGTGACCTGAAAAGGTTGGAAGTGGCGCGGGCCGTGGCCACGGAGCCGGAATTGCTCCTCCTGGATGAGCCTTTCGGTGGGCTCAGTCCTGCGGAGACGGACCTCATGGCCAATTCCATCAAGCGCCTGCACAAGGGCGGCCGTTTCGGCCGATTGCACAGCGAAGGGCCGGCCATGATCATCGTCGAACATAAGCTTCAATGGTTGATGAAGATCGTGGATCGCATCATCGTCTTGAATTTCGGGATCATTATTGCCAACGGAACCCCGGATGAAATTATCAACGATCCTCAGGTTATTGAGGCCTACCTCGGGACAGGAGGGATATAGGCGTGCTGCTTGAGGTCGCCAATTTATCGGTCTGGTATGACAAGGCCATGCTCATCAACAATTTGAGCATGGGTGTCGATACGGGTGAACTGGTCAGCCTTGTAGGTCCGAATGGGGCTGGCAAATCGACCCTTCTAAGAGCCATCACCGGATTGGTAGCCTGGGAGAGGGAGATTAAGCGGAGGTCAACCCATGGTGAGATCATTCTTGAGGGGGCGGTAACATTTGATGGAGAGCGAATCGATCAGGTACCTGCCCATGAAATCGTTAAGCGAGGTCTGATCCTTTGTCCAGAGAGGCGAAGGCCGTTCCGAGAGATGACAGTGATCGATAATCTCATGGCGGGGTCTTACCTGTTGAAAGACAAGGACGAAATTCGGGATAACTTGGACAAGGCCTATCAACTGTTTCCCGTGCTACGGGATCGATCAAACCAGATCTCGGGGACGCTCTCCGGCGGGGAGCAGCAGATGCTCGCCATTGGCAGGGCATTGATGTCTAAACCCAAACTGTTGTGCATTGATGAGCCCTCCACGGGCCTTGCCCCCATTTTGCGAGCAGAGGTATTTCAGAAGATCGCAGAGATCCGCAAGTTAGGTATTACCGTCTTGCTCATTGAACAGGAGGTGAGCACGGTCTTCAAAATGACCTCCCGCAACTATGTCCTCTCCTCCGGAAAAATTATCGCCGAAGGAACCGGCGAACAATTGCTTCAAGACGAGGTTCTTCGTAAAACGTACCTGGGGCTGTAGCAGACTGATCAAAAATGCCCATCTGCGGCGTTCCCCTCATCCTTCGTCATTGAGGCGTACGTTCGACGTACGCCTCATTCCTCAGGATTTCGGGCGCCTTGCATCTGGGCATTTTTGATCAGTCTGAGAATACCTTCATCGGCAAACTGCTAACAGGTCTGCCTCTGGCAGAGCTATTGGGGCACTTGAATAACTTCCGATGACTTCTCATTGACACACCGTCGTTTTTATCTGGAAGCTTAGATTCTGACACTTCAAAGTGGAGCTTGCATACACTGAGGCAAGACCGTGAATATTTCCAACCTTCTCATCGAGAGCACTGCGCGCGGGCCTGAGCATCCAGCCATTCGTTTCCTGGAACGAACAACCACCTATCAAGAATTAAACAAGCAGGTGGATCGCTTGTCCCATGGACTCGTTCGCGCGGGACTCCACCCCGGAGATATCTGTGTTTTGATGATGCCCAACTCGATAGACTGGGCGATCGTTTACTATGCCTTGGCAAAAGTTGGGGCTGTGGTCCTCCCGGTCAACTTCCTTTATAGGGTGGGAGAGCTCGAACACATTTTTAAGGACTCCGGCGCACGGGCCTTCATCGGCCACATAGACTATTTGGAACACCCTCGTCAGGTCATGGAACACCTGCCAAAGATGGATCTGCGCATCGCCCAAGGTGGATCGCATGGCCTGGGGTTCATACCTCTGCAAAAACTCTTTGTTGACGAAGGTGCATTTGATCCTTATCCAACCCGGGATGACGACACCTGGGCCATCGTCTACACCAGCGGCACCACCGGCCATCCCAAAGGAGCCATGCTGACTCACTACAATCTGGCAAACAACGCCATGACCCTGGCCAACATGCGTTCAGCCGGTCCCAATGACGTGGTTTTCGGCGTGTTACCTCTTTTCCACATCTACGGGCAGACGAGCGCGTTCAACTCTTCTATCTATCTGGGTTTGACCATCCGGCTGTGGCCCCACTTCAATGCTGAGGAGCTGTTTTCGGCTATCGAGGAGGAGGAGAGCTCGATCTTGATCGCGGTACCCACCATTTTCAACCGCTTGGTGGAGTTAGCCGATCTTCTTCCGCCGAGGCGATCCGGGCTTCGGTTCTGTGTCTCTGGTGGCGCATCTCTTCCAGTGGAAGTGCTCCGCCGGTTCGAGGATCGCTTCCATACCACCATCTATGAAGGATATGGGCTTACCGAGTGCTCTCCAGTCTGTGTCGAGAACCCCTTCGGTCGCCAAACCCGGCCCGGGTCCATTGGCCTTCCCATTCCTGGGTTTGAGGCACGTATCGTGAATGATCGGGATGAAGATGTCTCCATTGGAGCCGTGGGAGAGCTCATTATTCGGGGACCTGGCGTAATGAAAGGATATCTCAACCAACCCGGAGCCACTGCCGAGACTCTCCGGGGAGGATGGTTACACACGGGCGACCTGGCCCGCATGGATAAGGATCAATACATCTATATCGTGGACCGAAAGAAGGAAATGATCATCCGGGGAGGGTATAATGTGTACCCACGGGAGATTGAGGAGATCCTTTACACCCATCCGGATGTGGTTGAGGCTGCTGTGGTGGGCGTTCCACACCTCGATTTGGGAGAAGAAGTGGCCGCAGCTGTCGTGCTTCGCCAGGGGGCTTGCACGACACCAGAGGAGTTGAGTCAGTTCGTCAAGGAGCGGGTGGCACCCTATAAGTATCCAAGAAGAATCCAGCTGGTGAAGGAGCTGCCCAAGAACCAGACCGGGAAGATTCTCAGAAAAATCCTTAGGGAAGAAGTGATGAAGAAAAGCTCCAATCGACCAAGCTGATCCTTCCAAAATCTTACGAAAAAGAGCCACGCCACGGGAATTTGCTCCTTTACAAGAGAAGACCGTAAAGAGGATGGAAGTCGGATCGGCCAATCCTCCGATGAAAACCATCGGGTACTCGAATCCCATTTTCGCCAGTTTCTTCATTCCCGAGACAGCCCGCTTTTTCTTTATATGGACCCCCTATGCTTTTAGCAGGGTGCTGAAAAAGTCACTTTTTCAGGCTGATCAAAAATGCCCAGATGCAAGGCGCCCGAAATCCTGAGGAGTGAGGCGTACTTAGAGTACGCCGCAACGACGAAGGATGAGGGAAACGCCGCAGATGGGCGTTTTTCAGCAGCCTCTTAGAGATTCCAGGCGGCACGAGCCCCTTCTTCTGTGGCCTCGATGATTCTGCGGGGCTGGAGGGCATCACCGATGATAAAATGACGGATCTTTGTGGCCTGTAAGATTTCTTTGAGTTCATCGTCGGGTTTAAGTCCAGCCGCTATGATGACTTGGTCGACAGGGGAAACGTTCTCTTCTCTGCCCTCAATAAGAACGGTTACAGAAGATTCTTCGATTTTCTCTACAACTGTGTTGAAAAGGAGCCGACATCCGGCTTCTTTGAGCCGGGTGTGCAGCATATAGCCGTGGGAGGTGATTTTGAGAACCGGCGAACGTTTAAGGACCTCAACCAGGGTGACCTGCGTTCCTTTCTGGCACAAGTAATCTGCTGTTTCCATGCCAATCAACCCGCCCCCAATCACTACTGCATGTTTCCCGGGCGGAACCGCTCCCTCCAGGACCTGCCAGGCATTACACTCTATGGAAAGGTCAATTCCGGGAATGTCAGGTTTAATCTGTTCTCCTCCTGTGGCCAAAATGACCACCTCCGGATTCCCTTCGGAAATCATACCTTCCGTGACTTCAGTACCGGTATGCACGATGACTCCGATCTTCTTTGCCTGGGAAGTAAGCCAGGACGCCCAAACTCCATAGTGGTCTTTAAAGGGCGCCTTACTGGCGAAGCGCAGCTGTCCGCCCGTTTCGTCCTCCTTCTCGAAGAGGGTCACTTTATGGCCGAGACGGGCGGCCTCATACGCTGCGGTGAGGCCACCAGGGCCAGATCCCACGACCCATACGTTACGACGGACGGCAGCTGGTCCCTGGGGGTAAATGATTTCCTGTCCGGTCTCGGGATTGAGGGCGCAACGGATCTTGCCTTCCCCCAGCATCAAACGTTCGATGCATCCCTGATTGCAGGCGATACACTCGCGGATATCTTCAGCATGGCCTTCCCGGGCTTTGATTAAAAAATCAGGATCAGCCAAATACTGGCGGCCGAAGGCCACCAGGTCTGCTTCCCCACGGGCGATCACTTCGTTCGCCAAGGAAGGGTTCGTGAATCGCCCGACGGCGATCACCGGAAGGCCAACTGCCTCTTTTAACTTTTTGGCCCGCCAGACATTAAAGCCGGGTTGATACTCAAAAGGGGCGCTGGTAATCCCACCGGGGCTCCCATGCGTGCCAAGAGAGGCATGTAAAATGTCGGCTCCGGCTTGAACGAGATTTGGGAGGATGGGCCGGATATCCTCGAACGTATAACCATCTTTAATGCACTCCTCAACAGAAAGGCGCAGAGAGATGGGAAAATCTGGGCCCACCGTTTTGCGGACCTCCCGCAATATTTCTATGATGAAACGGCTGCGGTTGATCAGACTGCCCCCATATTCATCGTTGCGCTTGTTGGAGAGAGCAGATAAAAACTGGGTCAACAAGTATCCATGGGCGCCGTGCACCTCCACGGCATCGAAGCCAGCCCCCATTCCCCGGCGGGCGGCAGCACCAAAAGCGGCGATGATCCCTTGAATCTCCTCGCGGGTGATCTCCCGTGGTGTCAAGCCAAAGACCAGGGACCGGATCGCCGAAGGAGCAATGGCTTTTCCCTCTTGAAGAAGATAAAGACTTTCCCGTCCGGCATGATGGAGCTGTAGGGCCACCTTGCTACCGGCAGCATGCACCGCATCGGCAATTTTTTTCAGGCCAGGGATGAACCGGTCATCATAGGCTCCCAGTTCATTCGCTGTGACCGAGCCAGTGGGATGGACGGAGGCAATTTCGGTGATGATCAGACCAGCCCCTCCTCTCGCCCGGCGCTTTATGTAAGCAAGGTTCGCTTCGCTCACCGTGCCGTCCGGATTCCCGAGGTTGGTTCCCATGGGAGGCATGACCGCCCGGTTGACCAAGTCCAACGATTTTACCTTGATAGGGGAAAAAAGGGATGGCAAGAGATCCATGGTCTCTCCTTTGCTTCATATTTCGAGATTGCTTTTCATTGCTATCAATGGTGGGCAGAGAGGAAAAACATTATGCTTCATTGTTCTTAGAATACAGCTTGAAGAAGGACAGTGACCCCGTTAGAAATTCCAGCGAGGCATAATTTCTAACGGGGTGAAGATGGCCTGCCTGCCCTGTACCATATTAGGTTCAGGGCCTGTGGCAGGCAGACCATGCTAAAATGGATATCTTCCTATTTTAATCACGGAATCTGCGATTTCCCGTCTCAAGGCGATTGTGTTCACAGGGGTGAAACGGGTCAGTTTCTTGAGAGCGGATAACTGTGTCCTGAGGATATCGCCTTCGGCAATGGCGGCGAAGGCCCGTTTTGCAAAACCTTCTATCCGTTCAAAGGCATCATTGACATAGACCTTTACCATGGCCTTCTGGATCTCGGATTTTTCATCTCCAAATTTTTCCATGGACTTCATCGCTCGAAGCAGCGCGCTCTCCATGGCAAAGACCTCAATCACAATATCACTGATCGAAGCGAGGATCTCTTGTTCTTCCTCCAACTTCATCATATATTTCTGAACCGCTGCTCCAGCGACCAGGAGTCCAATCTTTTTTGACATCTCCACCATTTCTTTCTGTAAAGAAAGCTTCCCGTCATCTGTATCCACCTTCGGTCGAAGGGTGAGAAGCTCGTTGGCCACCTTCTGGGCTGCGACAAGCACAGGAAGGCGATTCTGCATCGCCCGTTTCGTCAACATACCCATGATGAGGAGACGATTGATCTCATTCGTCCCCTCCCAGATCCGGTTGATCCGGGAATCCCGGTAACCCCGCTCAATCGCATAATCATGGATATACCCATACCCTCCGTGGATCTGAACACCTTCATCCACAATATAGTCCAGCATCTCTGATGCATAGACTTTGTTGATGGAGTCCTCAATGGCATACTCCTCAATCCCCCTCGCCATTTGAATCCCGACATCTTCAGCATGGTGGTCAATGCGCTTGAGAATTCGATCTGTCATCTCGGCTGTCCGGTAGACCATGCTCTCCACAGTAAAGGTTCGAATCGCCATCTCTGCGATCTTATGTTTGATCAGACCGAATTCTGCAATCGGCTTACCGAACTGAACCCTCTGTTTTGCATAAGTCACGGCATCCTGAAGTGCACTCTTTGACGATCCCACACAACCTGCGCCCAACTTAAAGCGGCCAATGTTCAGGGTGTTAAGAGCCACGATATGGCCCTTTCCCACTTCTCCAAGAACATTCTCCACTGGTACCTTAGCATCGGTGAAGATAACGCTTCGTGTCGAGGACCCTTTCATTCCCATCTTATTTTCTTCTTCATCCACCGAAACCCCTTCGAACTTCTTTTCGACAATGAAGGAGGTGAATTTGTCACCGTCCACTTTGGCATAGGTAACGAACACATCGGCAAAGCCAGCATTGGAAATAAATTGTTTCTGGCCGTTTAGAACATAGTACTTCCCGTCAGGGCTGAGCATTGCAGTCGTCTTGGCATTCAGGGCATCCGATCCTGCTTCAGGCTCAGTCAGGGCATAGGCAGTGATCATTTCTCCTGTGGCAATTTTTGGAAGGTACCTTTTCTTCTGATCCCTGTTCCCGAAAAAGATAATGGGAAGAGAACCAATACCTGTATGGACAGCATAGGCCACCAAGAAGGATCCTCCTCCTCCCTGAGACATTTTCTCCATCATCAGGAGGACACTGACCTTATCCAATTCCTGGCCCCCATCTTCCTCAGTGATATCTCCGGAGAGGAGACCTAATTCCCCTGCCTTTTTGAGTAGACTCGGCAGGAGTCCTTCTTTCTGCGCTTCAATATCATCGATCTGGGGTTCAACTTCACCCACGGTGAATTCCATAGCCGCTTTCCCAATCAACCGCTGTTCCTCAGAAAATTCCTCGGGTGTGAAAATCTCCTGAGGAGAAATCGACTCAATCAGAAACGCTCCACCCTTGACGAACTCTTCCATAATGACCTCCTCTCAAAATAGGAATATTGGAATGTTGGAATGTTGGAATAATGGAATAATGTTCAGGATCATGTAAAAGAAGTAAACCCAATATTCCACCATTCCATCATCCCATTCTTCCGATAATTTACTCTGCTCTTTCAAAAACTCCGGCGGCGCCCATCCCGCCTCCGATACACATGGTCACAAGACCGTAACGGACATTCCTGCGCTTCATTTCGTAAAGTAAGGTGGTGGTTAATTTCGCCCCGGTACATCCTAACGGATGGCCCATGGCGACCGCTCCACCATTGACATTCACAATATCCAAATTCAATCCCAATTCCTTAATGACATAGAGGGATTGGGAGGCAAAGGCTTCGTTCAGCTCAACCAGTCCTATATCTTTGATGGTGAGACCTGCCTTTTTCAGGGCTTTGGGAACAGCATAAGCAGGACCAACTCCCATGATTTCAGGTGGAACCCCGGCTACGGCAAAGGACCGGAAGGTAGCCATGGGCTTCAGCTTCAGTGCCTCTGCCTTTTCTTTCGACATTAATACCACGGCCGCTGCTCCGTCACTGGTCTGGGACGAGTTGCCTGCAGTCACCGTCCCTTTCGCTTTGAAAACGGACTTGAGACTTGCCATCCCTTCCAGGGATACGTCGTATCGCACTCCTTCATCCGTGTCGAAGATTACCTCTTTCACAACCACTGTCCCGTCTGCCTTGGTCTCTCTCACCTTTGCAGGGATTGGAATGATCTCCTCCCTAAACTTACCTTCCTTAATGGCTCTCGCTGCCTTCTGGTGGCTTAAGAGAGCAAAACGGTCCTGCTCTTCTCTGCTGATCCCAAATTGGTCAGCCACATTTTCTGCGGTCAGTCCCATGGAGGTATAGATCTGTGGGTTGTGTTCAACGAGATAAGGGTTGGGAGAAGGGGTCAAACCCATGATCGGGACCTGGCTCATAAACTCCACCCCTCCGGCAATCATCACATCCGAAGCTCCTACCATAATTTCATATGCAGCTGTAGCAATCGCCTGCAAGCCTGACGAACAGAATCGGTTTACGGTCTGTCCAGGCAGAGTATAAGGAAACCCTGCCCTTATCGCCACGACTCTCGCAAGATTCAACCCCTGATCCGACTCGGGAAAGGCACATCCCAAGACGAAATCGTCTACCTCTTCCACCTTGAGGCCAGGGACCCTCGAAACAGCCTCCTTGATGACGATCGCTGCAACGTCATCAGGCCGTGTATCTTTCAATATGCCCCGCGGGGCCTTGCCCACAGCCGTCCTTACTGCTGAGACCACCACTGCTTCTTTCATGTTTCCTCCTGTTCTTTCCTGCTTTCTCCTCCCCCTTCGACGGGGGAGGGTACGGGTGGGGGTGGACAACATGGATCGTTTTTCCCCTCCCCTTCATTCCCTCCCGCCAAGGGAGGGGAAATTCGGATTTCGAAATTAGAAATTGTCAGTTTCTAAGCGGTTTTCCTTTCTTCAGCATATATTCAATCCGCTCTTGAGTCTTTTGTTCTCCACAAAGACTGACAAAAACCTCCCTTTCCAAATCTAAAATATGCTGTTCGGTCACTTCGGTACCGTCTGGTAAGTTGCCGCCTGTCATAATGTAGGCTACCTTCTTGCCTACATGTTCATCATATTGGCTGATATAACCACCCTCCCTCATATAGAAGAGACCCATTTGAAGAAGGGCATATCCCCTCTCTCCCATAACCTTAATATTCTTTTTGGGCCGGGGTGGACGATAACCTTCCTTGACCAGATCGAGCACGGCTTTTTTAGCGTCATGGATGAGATGGTCCCGGTTGATCGTAATCTTGTCAGTCGATCTCATATGACCCAACTTCTGGGCTTCTTTTGCGCTGGTTCCCACTTTTGCCATGGCCACAGTCTCGAATGCCTGCCGAACGAACGGGAGGAGGTCTGCATCCACGACATTTGGCGGAATACCTTCTGTACACCGGAGCAACATCTCTTTTGTCCCACCTCCTGCCGGGATCAGACCCACGCCTACTTCAACGAGACCCATATAAGTCTCCGCAGCGGCCTGCACCTTCGCACTGGCAAGACAGACCTCACATCCACCGGCCAAGGTCAAACCAAAGGGGGCGGCCACGACCGGTTTCTCAAAATATTTTATGGCCATTAAGGTGTCTTGAAAAGCCTTCACAGAGAATTCAATATCGTCCCAATTCTCATCCTGAATTTCAAAGAGCATGAGCATCAGGTTGGCCCCTGCAGAAAAGTTCTCTGCCTGGTTTCCAATCACCAGACCCTCAAATTTCCCCTCTACTTCTTTCAACGAATCCCTCATCATCTGGATGGTATCGGCACCGATGGTGTTCATCTTCGAATGAAATTCAAGACAGGCCACGCCATCCCCGAGATCAATGAGACTGGCTCCAGGATTTGAAAGAACCGTCTTCTTTCTGTCCTTCAGGCTCGGTAAAAGGATGATCTCCGGTTTCTCTTCGATCTCCAGGTATCGGCCTGCCCCCATGTCAAAGTAAGAGACACGACCGTCCTTCTTCTCATAAAAAGAGGAATATCCTTTGTTGAGGAGTTGTCCCACCAGTGGCGGGATCGCTTCTCCCTCTTTCTCCATCCTCTTCACAGAGGATTTCAGACCGATGGCATCCCAAATCTCGAAGGGCCCCAGTTCCCAGTTATATCCCCACTTCATCGCCCGGTCGATATTAACGATGTCATCAGAGATCTCGGGGATCTTCTCCGCTGAATAGAGAAGAGTTTTTTTCAAGATCTTCCAGGCAAATTGTCCCCCACGATCGGGACTCGTAACAAGAGTCTTGATCCGTTCCCTGACATCGTCAATATTTTTGCCCATTTCCACAGAGGGAAGGTTTACCTTCTCCTGTGGCCGGTAGTCAAGTTTTCCGTAATCCAGAACCAGCGTCTCTTCTTTCCCCTCCTTTTTCACCCTCTTATAAAAGCCCTGCTTGGTCTTTTGACCCAACCACTGGTTCTTGATCATCTGTTGCATAAAAGGGGAGGATACGAAATATTCTCTTTCTTTTCCCTCTGGCAAACTCTCATAGAGGTTTTTGGATACATGGGCCATGACATCCAGTCCCACGAGATCAGCGAGCTTGAACGTCGCCAACTTCGGCCTTCCCATGGCAGGGCCTGTGATCTGATCCACCTCTTCAATCCGATAGCCATCCTCTATTGCGGTCTTCATGGTTATAGCCGTTGCAAAGGCCCCGATTCGATTTCCAATGAAGTTGGGCGTATCCTTGGCGTAGACCACACCTTTCCCCAGGATCTTTTCACCCACCTGAGCCATTTTCTCCACAATGGTTTTGGAGGTTGACGGGATCGGGATGATCTCTAAAAGTTTCATATATCTTGGTGGGTTGAAAAAGTGGGTACCTAAAAATCTTTCTTCGAAGCCCCGCGAGAACCCTTCACACATCTTCTGGATCGAGATCCCAGAGGTATTGGAGCTGATCACGGTACCCTCTTTCAAAAAAGGAATCAATTTTTTGAACAGCTCCCTCTTGATATTTAAATCTTCAAGAACAGCTTCGATGATCCAATCTGCCTGCGAAACCCAGGAAAGATGATCTTCAAAATTTCCCGTGGTGATGAGCTCCGCATCGTCCTTCAAATAGAGGGAGGCCGGCCTCGATTCTTGGACCCTGTTCTTCCCGGAAACAGCGAACCGATTTCTCACCTCCGGACTTTCAAATGTCAACCCCTTCTTCTTTTCCCCCTCGGTCATTTCGGGTGGGATAATATCGAGGAGAAAGGAAGGGATTCCCACATTCGCTAAATGGGCAGCTATTGCGCTTCCCATAACACCTGCCCCTAATACCGCTGCCTTTTTGATCCTCTGATTCATTGTTTCACCCCTTTTATTTAGATAGAAAATAAAAGTATTTGGTCTAAGGGTTAGGGTCAAGATGCCCGTCTAGTTGATAGGTTAGGTCGTTTGTTTAAAAGATATTACCCATAACCCCTTCACCTTACCTAAACCGGCTTCCTAACCTTAACCCAATGACCATTTTCCTTGTATGTCGTCCATATGTTCATCATACACACTTTCTAATAAAAGCATTGATCAGATTCTGTTTGGAGATTTGTCCTGAGGTGATAAAAGAGAATTGATCCTCTCTGCCTAAGAGTCTCCGCTGAATCTCTCGAGGAGATAAACCCCGCTCGAGACCTTTCCCCACTTCGTTCCTTAGATTTTCTAAATACTCGATCTTATGATGAATGGCATCTTCCGGCCGATCGATCGAACCACTGAAGGAACAGAACATCTTCTTTGGATGAAGGGCAGCCACCTTCTTCAGGGAACCGATAATGGAACCGATCTCTTCATCCCTTCTTAAATATTTCACCTGCTCACTGATGAAGAGGTCTCCAGAAAAGAGCCATCCCTGACTCGGTTCATAAAGACAGATATGGTCATCTGAATGTCCGGGGGTAGGAATCACCCTAAACTCAAAATTCCGGGTTTGAATCTTTGAATCCAATTCTCCTGTCTCAGAAGGATGAGGACATCCCCAAACCAAACGCCGATACCAAGGTATCCACTGGGAGGGGTCCCGTAAATAAAAAAAAGTCTTGGGATGGGCCAGCGGAAGGAGGCCATACTTCTTCCTTATCCAGAAGTTATTGCCGGTGTGATCCTCATGGTGATGAGTATTGACAACCGTTTCGGGATGGAGTTCGTCGCAAAGTTTCAGGAATCTTTCCCGGCCATAGGCGAATCCAGTGTCGATCAATAGCCCGTCGACAAAAAAGGCATGGACTTTGTAAAGGGGAAGACCCAAAAACTGGCTGGTCATCCGAATCGATTGCACGGGACCATTCGGTTTAATGTATAGAGAGAGTCGACTCATATCCTGCTCTATTTGATGACAACCCCATGGATGATGAAATGGATAAACTCATTGGTCTGGTTCAATCCAAACGGGTGGTCAGGACTATTTCTACCATAGGTGAGGCCTTTAAATAGCAAGAAAATGCAATGCCCGACGACCTTTTCGTCCATTTTACGAAAGACACCCTTTTCAACACCCTCCTTAAGGATAGAAGCGAAAATCTCCTCTATTCCCGTCTCAACAATGTGAGGCTTGTCCTTAAGAAATGGGGCGAAGAATCCGGATTCATCATGGAGCACACCCACGATAAATGGATTTTGATCGAGGTATTTTAAGGCTAATCGAATGTAAGTTTCAAGTTTTTCTGTTGGTTTGATGATCTTATTGATCTGGTTCAAGACGGCCTTTCTAACGGATAAGGCCTCAAACATGTAAAGTTCTTCAAGAATCTTTCCCTTATTTTCAAACTCCTGATACAGGGTTCGCTTTGAAATACTTGCGTCCTTGGCTATTTCATCAACAGTGGTCTTGTTAAAACCGAACCTTTCAAACCTCTTTTTGGCATGGCTTAGAATTTGAGTCCTTTTTTCAGATTCCATAAAAGCCAGGAAACTAATTTAGTTTTTTATTACCTACCATGTCGCTCATTTTTTGTCAAGTCATTTTTGAGAAACGAGGGGAAGGCGATGGGAGATAGAGATTAAATATAACTAACTGAAATTGATTTGGTTTTATTTTTAAAAAGCGTGTCCTGCTATTTTCATTATTGATAGATAGTGGCAAGAGGAGTAATTTTTTTTGGCAAGGGGAAAAACTAGAATAGTAAAACCAGGAAACAGAATTAGTTTAGTAGTTTTCCATGCCAACCGATCCCATCTATTCACTCTCCACCTGAACCACTGCTCCATCCCCCTGAGCGAGGCCTCCACAGATCGATGCCACCCCAATTCCTCCACCTCTTCTTCTCAATTCATAAATCAGGGTCATGAGGATTCTTGCACCACTTGCGCCTACAGGATGGCCGATGGCGATGGCACCCCCATTGACATTCGTTTTCTCCAAAAGGGATTTCATCTTTTCAGAATCTTGATCAGCCAAAATCTTGGCGCTCACGAGAGGCATGGCAGCAAATGCTTCATTGATCTCGATGAGGTCTATTTGATCGAGAGTGATTTGAGCTTTTTCCAATGCCCTTTGAATGGTGAAGCCTGGAATGGCCGCAATCAGGCGGGGAGTTGTGGCAGTGGCAACCATAGAGAGAATTCTGGCTAATGGCTTAATTCCCTTCTCCTTTGCCTTTTTTTCACTCATAATCAAAATGGCTGAAGCACCTGTATCGAGACCTGGGGCATTTCCCGCAGTCACTGTCGGGCTGCCATAGACCAGGGGTAATTTTGAGAGTTTCTCAAGGGTCGTGTCAGGTTTTGGAAACTCATCTCTTTCAAGAACGATAGGGGGACTTTTCCTCTGGGGAATCTCAACCCTCATCAACTCCTCGCCCATCTTAAATTTTCCTTCTGCAAAAGCCTTGGCATACTTCATCTGGCTTTGATAAGCCCACCGGTCTTGATCCTCCCGTGTGATTCCATATTCAAGGGCCACCTCTCCGGCGTCAACCGACACAGGATTGAACCCTTTGTAGCCCAGTCCATAGAGCCCATCCCAAAGTTCAATACTCCCCAATCTCTTTCCCCATCGAATCTCAGGAGGAACAATAAGAGGAGTGCGGCTCATATTTTCGGCACCCACGCCCAAGGCAACCTCAATCTCTCCGGTCTTGATCGCTCTATATCCTAACCTCACGGCTGCCAGCGACGAACAACAGGCGCGGTCAACTGTAATGGAAACAGCCTCTGAGGGCATCCCTGCCTTAAGAGTCGCCTGTCTCGCAGGGACGTCCGTCTCCAAACCCACCTCACCAGGCACAGCGGCTCCATAATAAGTCTCTTCGACTTCCTCCCCTTTGACATTCACCCTTCGAAGAACCTCACGGATCACCATCGCACCCAGTTCGATGGAAGGAATATCCTTTAAAGTTCCTCCGAATTTTCCAAAAGGTGTCCGAACAGCACTCACCACCACGACATCATTCTTTTCCATGGAATCCCCCTTTCCCCCCCCTCACCTCACCCCTCTCTCCCTCGACACTGTGTCACAAATGGCAAAATGGTTAAAATGTCATGCTGAACTTGTTTCAGCATCTAATAAAATCAAATGGCTATGAGACCCTGAAATGACTTCAGGGTGACAAAATCACAATAACAACAAAGTCTCCTCGGGGAGAGGGGAAGGGTGAGAGACATTCACTGCTGATTGGATATAATGATTTCAATAAAGTGTCAACAAAAAAGAATTTGACAATAGAGGTGCTCGCAGTGGTATTTTAAAAAAAGGAGGAAAAACCATGAATCTTTATGAATTACTGATGAGAAGAAGGTCGGTCCGGGTCTTCAAGGATCAGAAAATTCCTGAATCCATGATTGAACAACTGATAGATGTCGCTAATAATGCTCCTTCTGGAGGGAATATTCAACCCGTATCCATCATCTTGGTTCGAAACGCGGAGGGAAGAAAGAAATTGGCCGAATTGGCAGGAGGTCAGCCTTGGGTAAAGAATGCTCCTCTTTCAATGATTTTCTGCCTCGATTTCTATCGAATCAAGAAGTGGGCTGAGATGTGCCAGACCGACTTCAGAGGAGAGGAGGCCCTTAACCACTTTCTCATCGCCTATGCCGATCTGATGGTGGCTGCACAGAATGTGGCCCTTCTTGCTGAAGACATTGGACTGGGTACGGTCTATGTCGGTTCGATTCAAAATGAGATCGATGAAACGCGAAATTTCTTTGAGATTCCCAAATACGTTCTCCCCATGATGGTTCTCTCGATCGGATTCCCAAAATCGATTCCTTCCACTATTCCAAAATTGAAAAAAGAAATCATCCTCCACCATGAAAAATACCTCATACCCAAAGAGGACGAGGTCCAAAGAGCCTTCGATGAAAAATACGGGGCCATGGATCAAAACATCGAGAAATATTTGGGGAAGGCATTCGTGGAAGCCCTTGAGGCAGACAAGCAGGAAACGCCCACCTATCTTGAAAGAGCAAGGAAGGAGATGAAGCGCCTCGATATTCAGAATAATGCTCAATTTCTTTTTACAATCAGATACCCTACCAAAGTAATGGTGGGGATGAATCAGCGCATAAAACAATCCTTCAAGAACGCGGGATTCGAAATCTTCTGACCTGGATCATCAAAAATTGTTCACCTTATGAAATATCTTTTTCTTTTTGGGTCCAGTATGTCCCTTAGCCAATCCCCTAAGAGATTTGTCCCAAGAACTGTAAACATAATTGCCAAGCCTGGAAAAGTGGCCAACCACCACGCATAGGTTAAGTAAATCCTTCCATCGGCTAACATCGAACCCCAGGAAGTGGTTGGCGGCTGAACACCCAGTCCCAAAAAGCTGAAGGCCGATTCAAAAATGATGACCCTTCCGAGGTCCAGCGTAGCCAGCACAATGATCGAATTCACTACATTGGGAAGGATATGAAGGCTGAGAATTCGAAGAGTGGAACAACCTCCCACCACAGCAGCCTCGATAAATTCCATTTGTCTGATAGTGAGCACTTCCCCTCGAATGACTCTCGCATAGCCCACCCAGTTGGTGACGGCGATGACGAGGATGATATTCTTGATGCTGGGACCAAGGGCACCAATGATCGCAATGGCAACGAGAATATAAGGCATGGAAAGTTGAATATCTGTCAACCGCATGACCAGGGAATCGATCTTTCCTCCAATATAGCCGGATGCCATTCCCAGCCATGTTCCAATAAAACAGGAAAGCAGTACAGTGACCAATCCGACAAAGAGGGAAACTCTTGCTCCATCGATCATCCGGGAAACGATGTCTCGACCCATCATATCTGTCCCCAGAGGATGTTTGATATCACCTCCTTTTTGCCAGAAGGGCGGTTTTAAAACTCTGCTAAAATCTTGATCCGCAGGGCCATAAGGAACCAACATTGGCCCCAAAAGGGCTGAGAGGATTACCACTCCAAAGACGGCCCCTCCCGCAATCGGCATCTTTTTCAGATAAGGTATCCACGGACGACCACGAACCACGATAACTCCAATTATGCTTCCTTCCCCTCGAGGGGGGAGGGTGAGGGTGGGGGTGAATAGAGATAAATCCCCCTCCCCTTAATCCCCTCCCGCCAAGGGAGGGGAGGTTTTTTAGTTTTATCTAAGTGGGGGGTTATCTTTCTGCTCTTCATTTTTCATTTATAAGTAATTCTTGGATCGATCCATGTGTAGATGATATCCACGAAAAGATTAATAAAAATAAAGAAGAAAGAGGTGACGAAAACCGCTGCTTGGATGACAGGATAGTCACGATTATAGATCGCATAAACAGCCAATCGACCCACACCGGGCCAAGCGAAGATCGTCTCTGTGATCACGGCTCCGCTCAACATCATCCCAAATTGCAAAGCCACGATGGTGATAATGGGGATGAGAGCATTCTTCAAGGCATGCTTAACGATAACCCTACTTTCAGTCAATCCCTTGCTTCGAGCTGTGCGAATGAAATCTTTATCCAAAACATCCATCATGCTCGAGCGGGTGAGGCGGGTCTGGGCGGCCGTTGAAAAAAGGGCCAGGGTCATGGCCGGCATGATCAGATTTTCGATCCCCCCTCTTCCTGAAATAGGAAACCACCGGAGTTTCACTCCAAAAAGAAGAATAAACATAATACCAATCCAGAAAACAGGTGCCGACTGGCCAAAAAGGGCAAAGGTCATCCCTGCCCGATCCAGGAAGGACCCTGGTTTAATCGAAGCAAGTACACCGAGAGGAATTGAAATAACAATCGAAAGAATCATAGCTGCCACGGTTAATTCAAGGGTCGCAGGAAGGTGCTGAATCACCAACCCAAGGGCAGGTCTTTGATGCCGGAAAGAGATGCCAAAATTTCCTCGAATGGCATCTTTCAGGAAAACTAAATATTGAATGCGGAGGGGACGGTCAAGGCCTAATTCATGTTTCAGTTCCTCCCTATCTGCCTGGGTTGCCTCGGGAGAAAGAAGTAGAGAGACGGGATCACCGATCATATGGGTGATGATAAAGATGATGAGGGTGATCCCGAAGATGACAATGAAAGAATGATAGAGAACGTCTAAGAAGGTAGTTTCCCATATCTACCCTCTTTATACTTCTTAAATTAATGTCATTGCAATAAATATTAAGAGGAGCATATTATAGTTTACGGTACCCCGGTGGGTCATTGCGAGGAGCGGTAGCGACGAAGCAATCTCGACGCAAGATTGCCACGCCCTTTGGGCTCGCAATGACAACTTGTTGGGATTCCGAATGTAAACTATTTCATTCTCTCGGTAATAACTTGCCATCGCGAGGAGTCAGACAATTGTCAGGACCTCCCCTTGAAGAGAACGGCTGGAGAATTTGACGTAGATTCTTCACAGAGTTTACCTTGGGACGAAAGGCAAGACCCTTCGTTTCACTCAGGATGACAGCGAAAGGCTGTTACTTTTCGACACTGACTCGGTAGAGGTAAAACAGCTCATCTCCCCTTGCCTGGAAGTTCTTCACTTTCTTCGAAACTCCCCAATGGTCCTGTTGCTGGTATAGGAAGACGAGAGGGGCTTCCTCAAAAACTTTTTTTGAAATCTTGGTATAGAGGTCTTTTCGTTTCTTCTGATCCAAAGTGTTCCGGGCTTCAATGATCCAGTTTTTCATTTCGGGGTCTTCATAATAGGAAAAAGCAGCTTCTTTTATAAAATAGACAAAGAAGGTTCCGTCCGCATCATAATTGACATTTCCCCACCCGATGAAACCAATGTCCAATAATTTTTTTGTGACCAGGTCCTTGGTATAATCGCCCCACTCCCGGACCTTAAAGTCTATCTTTATTCCCACCTTTTCGAACATGCCTGCAATGGCCTCAGAAACTTGTTTATCCAGTATGTACCGGCCGCTTGGAGTGTTAAGAACTAGCTTTAGATCCTTGTATCCTGCTTCAGCCAGAAGCTTCTTCGCCTTTTCCGGATCATAGGGATAGGGCTGAAGTGATGGATCGTAACCAAAGTGGTAAGGCGTTAAATTGATCGCCATCTGAAATCCACTCCCCATCAGGATCTTGTCAATAATAGACTTCTTATCCACGGCATAGTTGAGGGCCTGACGAACCCTTTTGTCCTGTAGGGGACCGGGAGCAAAAGTGTTGAGGTAGAGGGACATCACCCGGCCACTGGGGATGGACTGAACCTCAATTCCTGGGATGGCCTTCACCTGATTTACCAAGAAAGGTGGAATATTGACTGCAATGTCAACCCCTCCTGTTTGAAGTTCTGCGATCCGCGTGGCATCCTCGGGAATGGGACGGATGACGACGGTCTTGACGAAAGGAGAGCCTGCCCAATAGCCTTCATAAGCCTCCAACACCAGGCGATCATTCCTTACCCACTCCACGAACTTAAAGGCACCCGTCCCAACCGGCTGTCGCAAGAAATGGTCCTCCCCTCTCTCCTTGATATACTTTGAAGGAAGAATGGAGGTCGTGGAGCCTGCAGAAAACCTTTTTATCAGAATAGGGTCTGGTTTTTCCGTGACCATTTGGACGGTATAATCATCAATCACTTTTACCTCTTTAATATGCCTGAAATTGGCTGCAAAAGGCGCTTTCGTTTTTGGATCGAGGATGCGTTCGATTGTAAATTTCACATCCGCCGCGGTGAAAGGATCTCCATTATGAAATGTTACTCCCTTTCTCAATCTGAATTCCCATGTTGTATCATTGACCATTCTGTGGGAGATTGCCAGACGGGGAACAGGATTCCCGTGAACATCAAAAAGATAGAGTCTATCGAAAACAGCATTGTCATAATTAAATTCGCCGGTAGTATGATGCCTGGCAGGATCGAGGGAGGTAAGGTCCACACCCTGAGCAATCATCAGTTTGCCCTTCGGCGCTCCCAATGTAATGTCAGGGATCAAGAGACAGAAAATAAAAAATGCCTGAATGAATTTCTTCATAAAATCTCCACCATTATTTCTACCTCACCCATTTCCTCTCCCCTGGCGGGAGAGGGAATGGGTAGATGTAGTTCAATAAAGATGGCAGTAGACCCAATGATCTCCACCTAAATCCTTGAATTCCGGTTCGTCTGCTTTACACATATCGAGCCTGCGAGGGCAACGGCTATAAAACCTACACCCTTCTGGTAGATTAATAGGGCTCGGCGTTTCCCCTTGGAGGATCATCCTCTGTTTTTTCATTTTAGGGTCGGGGATCGGAACAGCGGAAAGCAATGCCTCTGTATAAGGATGTTTGGGTGAGGTGTAAAGGTCTGTATCTTTGGCGAGCTCCACAATCTTACCAAGATACATCACTGCAACCCGATCGCTGATATGTTCTACCACGCTCAGGTCGTGAGCGATGAACAGATAGGAGAGCCCCATCTCTTCCTGGAGCTTAACCAGCAGATTGACCACTTGGGCCTGAATGGAGACGTCAAGTGCTGAAACGGGCTCATCGCATATGATCGCCCGGGGATTGAGGGCCAGGGCTCGTGCAATGCCGATTCGCTGCCTCTGCCCTCCGCTAAACTCGTGAGGATACCTCCGGGCCTGCTCCGCATGGAGCCCTACCTTTGCCATAAGGGAAGAAACCCTATCACGAATCTCTCCCCGAGATGCCCGGGTATGGTTCCTGAGAGGCTCTGCAATAATCTCCTCTGCAGTCATTCGGGGATTCAGAGATGAGTATGGGTCTTGGAAGATGATCTGAAGCCGGGCTCGAGCCTTTCGGACTTCTTCCCGATCCATTGCCAGGAGGTCCTTGCCCTCGAATTGGATTTCCCCCTCGGTAGGATCTATCAAACGCAGGAGACACCGACCCACTGTGGTCTTGCCACACCCGCTTTCGCCCACCAATCCGAGGGTCTCCCCCTGCTTCATGGTAAAACCTACACCATCGACGGCTTGCACCCATCCCACGGTCTTCGAAAGAATACCTTTCCGGAGTGGAAAGTATTTTTTGAGGTTACGAACTTGAAGAAGCGGGTCATTCATTACTTATTGTTCCAGAAATCATTTTTTGCCCCCCTTTCCAACCTCCCCCCGAATCATTTCACAGCTTCGGGGGGAAAAGGGGATTAAGCCCATAGCCAACATAGGACTCGGCGGCCATCTCCTGACTGAACCAACGGAGGTCCTTCTTTAAGGCAAATGTCCATGACGCGTGAACACCGGGGATGGAATCTGCAACCATCGGGCATCTCCAAGAGGCTCGGTACAATCCCTGGAATCTCTTGAAGTTGCCTTCGGCCGGTCTTCAGTTTCTTGCCAATCCAGGGAATGGACTCCAGGAGACCTTGGGTATAGGGATGAAGGGGTTCCTGAAAGAGGTCTTCCACCGGAGCTTCCTCCACCACTTTGCCCATATACATGACCAAGACTCGTTTGGCCATTTCTGCAATGAGACCCAGATTGTGAGTGATCAACACAATGGATGTCTCAAATTCTTCCTTGAGGCGCTCCATCAGGTCGACGATCTGAGCCTGGATGGTCACGTCCAGGGCAGTGGTGGGCTCATCTGCCAAGAGCAAACGGGGATGGCAGGACAAGGCCATAGCGATCATCGCCCGCTGTCGCATTCCACCGCTCAACTGATGAGGATATTCACGAACCCTCATCTCGGGAGAGGGGATCTGAACCATTTGAAGCATCTCCACGGCCTTACTCCAGCCTTCCTGACGCGCCACACCTTGATGAAGCCTGATGGCCTCTGAGATCTGTTCCCCGATGGTCAGAACCGGATTCAGAGAGGTCATGGGCTCTTGAAATATCATGGAGATGGCATTGCCCCTGATTCTGCGTATCTCATCCAAGTTCAGATCCAGGAGGTTCACGCCTCCAAACAGAATCGTCCCTTGAATCTCTGCCGGAGGAGAGGCAAGCAATCTGAGAATGGATAGAGCTGTCACGCTCTTTCCGCACCCGCTCTCCCCAACAACCCCTAAGGTCTCCCCTCGGTACACATCTAAGTTGATCCCATCCACAGCCGTCACCATCCCTTCATAAATATGGAAGCGAGTGCGCAGGTTTGAGACCCTCAAGAGTTTCTCTTGCTCTATGATTCCGTTTTGCATGATCTGATTCACTTATTGAAGCACAAAACTTCTTTTCTTAAATCCCCCTTAATCCCCCTTTTCTAAAGGGGGATTAAGGGGGATTATCATAACCTGAACCTCGGATCGAGCACATCGCGCAGGCCGTCACCCGCAAGGTTGAAGCCAAGGACAACCAGGAATATGGCAATTCCTGGAAATGTAGCCACGTGGGGAGAATTAAAGAGGTATGCCCGGCCGGAGCCGAGCATCGCACCCCACTCTGGTGTGGGTGGCTGAACACCTATGCCAAGAAAACCCAGCCCCGCAGCAAAGAGGATAGCCATGCCCATGCCCAGACTCGTCTGAATGGTGATGGGTGTCATGACATTTGGCAGGATATGCCTAAGCAGTATGACCCTATCTCGAGTACCCACGGCCCTCGCCGCCTCGACATAGGTCTGTTCCCTAACCGAGAGGGTGCAGCCCCGCACCAGGCGAATGTAAATGGGCACCATGCTAATGCCAACGGAGATGATCGTGTTCTTGAGTCCCACCCCCAAGACAGACACGAGCGCCAAAGCCAAAAGAAATCCAGGGAATGCAAGCAAAGTGTCCGTGACTCGCTGGATACCGAAATCGACTTTGCCGCCGTAGTAACCAGAAACAAGCCCTAACGGTACACCGACAAGCAGTCCGACAAAAACAACCCCGATAGCGATCAGCAGCGAGACCCTTGAGCCATATATAACCCGGCCCAAGATAGATCGGCCAAGTTCGTCCGTGCCCAGAGGGTGTCTCATAGAGGGGCGCTCCAGCGATCTCATCAGATTCGGAGCCGATGGATTGCCCGGAAAGATCACCGGGGCCAGCAGTGCAGTAATGAGGTAAATCAATATCAGAATACCACCGAAGAAGGCTGCCTTGTTGCGTCTGAGCTTTGCCCAGTTGCGCTTAAGCTGGCTATCCGCCGAACGTTGGGTTCTCCAAGCTTGGGGGTGGGTCGTCTCAGTCATACCGTATCCTTGGATCGATAAAGGCATAAATCATATCGACAAACAGGTTGACCAGGATGTAAAGGAGCCCGAAGATGAGAATCGTCCCCTGGATGACCGGGTAATCACGAGCAAGGATTGAGTCTACAATGAGCCGGCCTATGCCCGGCCAAGCGAAGACCGTTTCGGTTAAAACTGCTCCTCCGAGAAGTAGGCCGAACTGAAGGCCCACTACGGTGATGATCGGGATGAGGGCGTTTTTCAGCGCGTGCTTCACGATGACCACCCGTTCCTTGAGTCCCTTAGAGCGGGCAGTGGTGGTGTAATCTTGGGAAAGGGCCTCGATCATGCTGGCACGGGTCATACGTGTGATGAATGCGACAACAAAAGCAGCCAAGGTAAATGAGGGAAGGATCATATGCTTCCAGCTACCAGTGCCCCCGGCCGGGAGCCATTGAAGGACCACTGAGAATATAACAACCAGCATCAGTCCAAGCCAGAAGACGGGCATGGAAATGCCAAAAAGGGCCATCGAAGTAAATAAGTAGTCGATCCAAGTATAAGGGCGCACCGCTGCAATGATTCCAGCCGGGATACCGAAGAGACAGGCAAGGGTGATGGCTGCCACAGCAAGCATCATAGTATTCGGAAGTCGGGCCCAAACCTCCTTAGTGACAGGACTTTGAGTCCTGGCGGACCGGCCCAGATCAAACCTTACCAACCGGCTGAGGAATAAACCGTACTGGACAATGATCGGCCGATCGAGGCCGAGTTGGTGACGGATGAGCTTTATATCCTCCGGACTGGCCATCTGCCCAGCCATCACCTGGGCTGGATCGCCCGGGAGCATCCGGAGCATGAAGAAGAGGAGAAGGGATATCCCGAGCAGAACTGGAATGGTTGAAAGCAGGCGTTTTACGACGTACTGCAACATGGTCTATCGGGGTTAAATCCTGAATCAAACCCGAGATCCCGAAATCGTTAGATCCTGAACTTGATTCAGGACCTGGTTCGGGATGACAATAAATAAGGATAAATCCTTTGTTGTCATGCTGAACTTGGTTCAGCATCCCATCTTTATTTTGAAAATGTTTGGCTTCAGGGAGGAGCCTCATTGTGAGGCTCCTTCCCTGGATCTCTTATTACTACTCCATTTTGATATAGGTCGGGTAAAATTTCTCTGTGCTGGTTACGACCATGCCTTTGATCTTTTTTGAATATGCGATGACGAACTTCTCTGTGTGGAGCCAAATCCAAGGAGCGTCGTCCCATACTATCTCAGAGGCTTTCTTCAAAAGTTCCAACCGCTTTTTCGGATTCTGTTCCTCCCGGGAAGCCTCGACCACTTTGTCGTACTCCGGATTGCTGTAATGAGCCGCGCCTAAACCCTTGGGCGGATTTACACTGGAGTGAAACTGGCCGTAAAGGCCCTGATCAGCGTCGAGGACCAACGGTCCCCAGCCCAGCAGAAAAACTTCTAATTCAGTCTCTTCAATAGGCTTGAGCAAGCCGGCAACATAGGTTGGCCAGTCATAAGTTCTAAGTTCAACCTTGACTCCTATTGCCTGAAGATAGGCCTGAATAGCCTCGGAGACCTGCTTGTCGAAAAGGTAACGGCCTTGAGGGGTACGCATATTCACGGTCTGATTGAAGTCGAAGTTGGCCTTCTTTAAGAGCTCTTTCGCTTTTTCAGGATTATAGTCGTACTGGTTTGCCATTTTGAAATAACCAAAAAGGATCGGGGATACAGGACCCTCCATAGGAACAGCCGTATCAAAGAGAATCTTATTGCATATAGCCTTCTTGTCCACGGCATAATTGAAGGCCTGGCGCACCAGTTTGTTCTTGGTCACAAACTTCTTATAATTCAAACCCATGAAGATCGTCCTCGTGTCCAGAGGCATATCGACCGTGATGTTGGGGGCAGCCTTTAGTGCTGCAACATTGGAAGGTAACGGCTTGTAGCAAACATCGATCTGGCCGGTCCTGAGCATGGCTTCACGGGTAGCGTCTTCAGGGATGATTTTGAAAGTCAGCTTCTCTACGGTTGGTTTCTTGCCATAGTAATTTTCGTTGCGGACCATGACAATGCGATCGCCCTTGACCCATTCTTTCAGTATGTAGGGTCCGGCGCCCACCGGGTTCTCGCGAATGTTTTCACCATATTTCTCGATGGCCGCCGGTGAGGTAGGACTGCAGATGGTTAAAGAGAGCGTCGGACCAAAGGGCGCAAAGGGGTACTTGAGTTCAATCTGGATCGTGTAGTCGTCGACGATTCTAACCTCCTTTATCATGGCAATCGAATATCGTAAGAAAACCCGCATCTTTGGATCGAGAGCCCTGTCGAATGTAAGCTTGGCGACCTTGGCATCAAAGGGAGTGCCGTCACTGAACTTCACACCCTTTCGTAGATGGATGGTGTAGGTCAAGCCGTCCTTTGACACCTCGTACTTGGTCGCCAGGCGCGGCTCCAGCTTTCCATCTGGCCTTTGGTAAAAAAGGTTGTCGTTGATTAGGTCGCTCATGTTCTGACACAAAGTGGTGGTATGCTCCTGCGGATTTAACGTGTCTGCATCAATTCCGATGCCGATTCTAAGCTCTTTGATTTGGGCCCATGACTGAAGGGGCATGAACCCAAGCATGCAAATGATGACGAACATTAAAATAAAAAATGCTTTCACCATTCCTCTTGATCTCATCATTCATTCCTCCTTCTCAGTAAGAATTGTTTTTTACTCATCAGAAGAAATTTTCACCACCTCCTTTTTGCCAATCCCCCCTCTCCCCCCTTTAGCAAAGGGGGCCTGGAGGGGATTTGTGAACTACAACTTACACTTATAAAAACAGCCTTCCTTCATAATCGCCAGAATCTTATCCTTATTTTGAAGGAGAGTGATATCCTGGAGAGGATCCCCATCCGCCACGATCAGATCAGCCATCTTACCCTTTTCAAGAGTTCCAATCTTTTTCTCCAGACCCAGAACCTCCGAAGCCGTTTTAGTGGTTGCCACAATGGCTTCCATCGGAGTGAATCCTGTCTTCACGAACAATTCCATCTCTCTTAAATTCTCACCGTGACAATTGAAAGGAGTCCCAGCATCCGTTCCCATGGCAATCGGGATCTTTGATTTATGAGCCCTCCGAACACTTTGGAAATGGCTTTTCATGACCGATTGCGATTTCTCAACAGCATACCGAGGAACACCCCCCTTGACCCCCCCTTTAATAATTTGATAGGGAGCACAAAGAGTGGGTACGAGATAGGCGTTCATCTCCAACATCAATTCAATCGCCTCATCATCCAAGAAAAATCCATGTTCAATAGAATTGACCCCTGCCCAGAGGGAATTCTTAATCCCTTCGGTACCCTGTGCATGAGTGGCTGTCCGCCTCCCTGCCTTTTTCGCTTCCTCCACACCGGCCATCAATTCCTCCAGGGTGAACTGGGTTGCACCGGGGTCCACCCCTTTTGTCATGACCCCTCCGGTGGCGATCAGCTTGATAAAGTTCACACCCATCTTCAATTGTTCCCTGACTGCCTCCCGAACTTCATCCACTCCGCTCGCTTCCCGACCGAACTGCCATCCGTGGCCCCCTGTCATGCAGACCAGTCTGCCGCTGCAGATCATCCTCGGTCCTTGAAGAAGTCCTGACTCAATTCCATCCCGAATGGCAATGTCCACGTAGTCTCTTCCTCCCATGTCCCTTACGGTGGTCACTCCAGCTTCTAAGGTCTGACGGGCATGATGGGCGGCCTTTAAGGTCAGTTGGGGGATGGAATCTCTTGAGATGGAGGTCATCGGATCAGCACTTCCGTCCAAACAGAAATGGACATGCGCATCGATCAAGCCGGGAAGAATCGTTTTTCCGGAAAGGTCGAAGACACGGTCTTTCTTAGAAGGTCTAATTCTTTTCGCTGATCCTACAAAAGTAATCGTGTTGGCATGGGTGACGACCGCTCCTTTCTCAATCACCTCTCCCGTTCCAACAATGACATTTCCATTCCTGAATATGACAGCCATGATATCTCCCCCGGTCCCTCGTCCATCGTCATTGATCATTGCTCATTGATCATTGATCATTGACCGTTGGTCGTCCGCCCTCTGCTTTCTGCCTACTGCTTACTGTCTTCTCCTTTAAAATATTGGATCGTCCCATCTGGATAAACCGCCACCCTCGCTTTTTCTCCCCACTCCGCTGTTAATAGTTCCAAAACTTCTTCCCACGTCTTTGCCCAAAGGATCGAAGAAACCTCTCCGAAGAAACAGGCTCCCACGTGATCTTTAAATGGCGAAAGGACAATGAAACGTTTCACCTTTGTCGGCAAGGGTTGGGGGAGTTGAAGCCTTCCCTCCCCGCACTTCCCAAATTCTCCGAACAGATAGTGGACGACTTGGCCTCCAGGTTCATTCGCAATGATCACCAAATCCCCTCCCTCCTCTTTCAGCGAAGGAATTCCGAGGAAGGGAGCGATCGCACACTCATTCGGTTTTGAATAAGAGTTAACCACCACAACATCCATATTTTTGGCTGGAATAGTGGCATAGACCTCCTTTGCCAACTTTACCCCTTCTCGATGTTCGAGGATGGGATCTCCGACAAAGAGACTGGTGACCTCTCCTCGAAGATTGAGAATGACATCAATTTTTAAGTCAAGCCCGGCCATTCGCGTCGCCTCCTCAATATCGAGGCGAGGGATGTTCCCCTCAATTTTTCCAACGCCGATGCAGTCCGGATGATCTTTAACCAGAGTTCCATGGTTATAGGCGATGGAGTCGATATGGGCCACACCCGGCAAGATCATCTTACCTCCCCCTCCGAATCCGGAGAAAGAGTGGGGAACGATCGATCCAATCCCGATCTTCAGATCGCAGGCCATCACCTCTTTGTTGATGGAGACAGGGGTACCCCGGTCGGTTTTACCGATGTAGGTGCAATAATCAAAAGGATGATGGTTGTAAACGGGGAACCGATCCAATATTTCTTGTCCTAATTTCTTCTTAAAATCGATGGCTGTGTTCGCTCCATGGGCCCCTAGGGCAGCAATAAAACGGATCTGCCGATCTGAAATCCCTGCCTTCTCTAATTCCTTGAGTACAAAGGGAACAATTTCAAAGACCGGGGTAGGCCTGGCCATATCATCAAATAGGATGGCGATCTCTTTCTTACCCTTCGCTAATTCGTGAATAGGTTTTGAACCGATGGGATTGAGGAAGGCCTTCCCCATCTCCTTCGCCTTAAGCCTCCTCTTTTCCCCTCCCTTCATCGGGCAGAAGAAGATGGACCAAGAGGGAGGAAAATTCAACTCCATCTCCGTATTGCCATACCAGAGAAGTTCCGGGATTTTAACTTTCATACTTCTCTCTCCAAAGGATTGCTGATGAGGGTTCAGGGATTCCGGGATTCACGGGTTCAAGAGTTCGCTTTCTTAAACAATAGATCCTCTCGTTTTATGACATACTTTTCATTCATTGTCACCCATCATTCCCTTCACTCGATCACTTGAGCCTTACATCCCTTGGACCCTTGTATTATAACCCGAGGTAGCTTTGGCGGATATGTTGATTTCTAAAGAAACCCTGGCTAGTACCGCTTAAGGTGACGTCACCCTGAGAACCTCTGGCCTCTTACGGCCAAGACTAAACGAGCAAATATTTTTTCCTCACTTCCTCGTTGTCTCTCAGTTCCCCAATGCTTCCATGATAACGAATCTGACCGTTATCGATAATATAGCCGCGATCACTTATTCTCAGTGTAGATCTCACATTCTGTTCAGCGATGAAGACGGTCAAACCAGCTTCCCTTAGTTTTTTTATCTGACCTTCGAGAGCATATATGAGGAGGGGTGCCAACCCTTCAAAAGGCTCATCAAGGAGTATAAACTCTGGATTTCCCATCAATGCCCGAGCAATGGCTAACATCTTCTGCTCCCCGCCGCTAAGGCAACCCCCTCTGCGAGACTCTATATTTTTCAGGGCAGGGAACATCTCGTAAATTCTTTCCCTGCTCCATCCTCCCCCTTCCTTGGCTTTTCTCTCACCTATCTCCAGGTTTTCCCCTACCGTAAGGTCTGCAAAGATTCTTCTATCATCAGGGATATAGCCTATGCCCTTGCGTGTGAGCAAATAGGGCTCCATGCCGATAATCTCCTCCCCCTTAAACTTGATACTCCCTTCCTTGGGGGGTATTATGCCAATGATGCTCTTCATGGTGGTTGTTTTCCCTGCTCCATTTCGTCCCAAAAGACATACCACTTCCTTTGGATCAACCCTCAAAGAGACACCGAATAGAATATGGCTCAAACCGTAGAAGGTGTGAATTCCCTCCACTTCAAGCATCACTCACCTCCGAGGTATGCCTCCTGTACCTCTTTGTTGCTTCTCACTTCTTCCAGGCTACCTTGAATGATCGTTTGCCCATGACGCATCACCATAATACTTTGCGCAATGGAGAAAACGATGTCCATATCATGCTCGCAGAATAATATGGTCAAGCCCTTCTGATTGGCCAACTTCTTGATGAGTTCCATGGTGGCCAGGGTTTCCTCCGGAGACATGCCAGCCGTCGGTTCATCCAGAATCAGAAGCTCTGGCTCATTCCCTAAGGCAACGGCTATCTCCAATATTTTCTGGTCACCATGGGAGAGCGAACCAGCAATGCCTTTTCCTTTACCTGATAAACCAACCGTTTCCAAAATACCGCTCGTCTCCTCGACAGCGATGCTCTGAGCCGGCCGGAAAAGATTGGAACTCCTTCTCTGATGGGACAGTACAGCGACCTGAACGTTTCCAAAAACGGTCAGCCGTGGGAAGATATTTACAATCTGATAGGATCGGGAAATTCCTTTCTTGCAGATTTCGTAAGCGGGTAAATCGCCAATGTCTTCACCTTTAAAAATAATTTTCCCTCTGTCCCGCTTCAACGCACCCGTGATGAGGTTAAACAAGGTGGTTTTTCCAGCGCCGTTAGGACCAATCACTGCCACAATCTCTCCCCTCCCGACAGTGAGGTTAGCTCCATTGACCGCCATGAAGTCATCAAATGATTTGATGACGCCATCCACCTGCAGCATCTATCATTTACCCCGTTAGAAATTCCCGCTGCAAGCAGCAGGAAGTATGGTTGTTCCTTTTTCAGCGAACACAGGGTTTAATGCCCCGTGTGAGCCTTCCCGTTAGAAAGTAGAGGATTTCTAAGGGGGTTTACCCCTTTCAGCGACTTCTTTCGCCCCAGCCTTAAATAATCCCTGGAAAAAACCCATGATCCCTTCTGGCAGAAAAAAAATCACCAAAATAAGTATAATACCAAGGATTAAGGTCCAGTATTCGGTATATTTCCCAACAAACGTTCGCAGAGCTACGGTCATGGCTGCTCCCAATATAGGACCAGCAAATGTAAACCATCCTCCTAAAAGGCACATAATGAATATCTCCAGTGACAAAACCCAAAACAGGAGGTCAGCAAAAACCGACCGTTCCAGCACCACAAAAAGAACACCTGCCACACCCGCAAAGAATGTGGCCACAACAATCCCACCGAGTTGATAGCGCCTGATGTTGATGCCCACCGCTTCACATCGCTGCGGATTATCCCGAATCGCTTGAAGGGTGCTCCCAAAGGGAGATTTTAAAATCATGTACATCAAAATAAGACAGATCAGGAGGATGATCAGGATAAAGTAATAAGAACTGTTCAAAGAGGAAATCAGCGAGGGCATAGGAATGCCGTGGATGCCATCATCCCCTCCCGTAAATTTATACCAACGGAAAACGATTGCCCAAATGAGTGACCCCAAAGAAATTTGGAGCATGCCAAAATAAAGTCGGGTCAGCCTGACACAAAACCAGCCGATGATGAGGCCTGTGATCGCTGCCACAATGGGACCGGCAATAAAACCGATCCACACGGGCATGGAGGTTTTCGTAAGCATTAAGGCGGCAGCGTAGGCTCCGACTCCGTAAAAAACAGCATGATGGAACTGAAATAGCCCACCGTGACCAACCACCATATTGAGACTCATAGCCAATAATGAAGTCACATAAATCAGGGCAAGGATGTAAACATAGAATCTTGGAACGAATATCGGCAGAATGAATAAGACAATAAGAATACCCGCTGTAGGCCCAAACCATTTTGAACGAACAATGTTTTTAAACAAATCCTCTCTCTCCTCACTTACCAGACCGATTTGAGCAGGCCTTTAGGTCGCAAAAGCAAAACAACCACGACTGCAATATAGGGAAAAACAATAGCGAACTGAGGCCAGAATAAGACCCCATACGAGTGGGTTATTCCAAAGATAAGAGACCCCACCAGGGCACCCCACATGTTACCCAACCCTCCAATAATGACAATCAGAAAAGCTTCGATGATGAGAGTGTGATCCATCCCCAGGGTAATACTTACCGTAGGGGCAACCAAAGCCCCTCCTACCCCGGCAAGGTAACACCCGATGACGAAAGCGATTGCAAACACCCAGCTGACATTAATACCCAATACCCCTACCATCTCCCGATCCACTGCTGCCGCACGGGAGATCTTCCCTATCTTCGTCTTATTGGTAAAGAGCCAGATAGCAATCGCCACAAGGGGCCCGATGAGGATGAGAAATAAATTATAGCGCGGGAAGGATGAACCCAGTATCGAGATCGAACCCTTGAGTAAGGCAGGTGCTGAAACGGACTTATATTCTGCACCCCAAACAATCTTCACTAAATCTCCAAGGATCAGTGATATGGCAAAGGTAAATAAAAGCAGCATCAGGTGCTCTCTCTGATAGAGATGGCAGAACAGGGCCCTCTCCGCAACGAGGCTGACCACTGCGACCAATAGAGGAGCCACGATTAATGCGATCCAAAAACCAGTAGATCCGGCAAACATTTTTGTGATGCTAAAGGTGGCGAAAGCTCCGATCATGTAGAGCGTACCATGGGCAATATTGGGGATCCTCAGCACACCCAGTACGAAACTTAATCCGGCGCAAACGATGAACAGGATCATCGATCTGCTAATTCCTACCAACAATTGGCAGATGATTTCTGCTGGACCAAAAGCCATCCTAAATTCCACCTTTCTACTTAAGATACCCTTTATTAAAGGGTATGGTCCCCCCTCTATGTTGGAGGTAGGGACCATGCCCAAACCTTCTTATATTAAAATATGACCGGAAAATAGACATTGACATCAACCTATTCTCCCTCCCCCTTGACGGGAGAGGGTCGATCCCCTCCCGCCAGGGGAGGGGAGTTTCCAGGGTTTGTCTTTTTCAATGTCTATTTTTGGGTATAAAAAACCTATAGACCTCGAGCCTTCTTGATCTCCTCGATGCTGGGCATCACATCCTTCGCAGGGATCGTCACAATATCACTTGCAATCAGGAAGGGATATTCCGGAACCTTCTTCGTCACGCCCATGTACATCGGCAACATCGCCTGATGATCGAAGGCTCGCATCTCGATTTCACCAATCGGGCTATCTACTTTCAGCCCGCTTAAGGCATCGATGAACTTCTCTTTATCCATCTTGCCTGCTTTCGCCAGCGCTTTGGTGACGAACTGGGCAGTGAGGTAACCGTACAGGGCTCCGACCTTGGGCTCCCTTCCATAAGCATCCTTAAAGGCCTTGGCAAATGCTTTGTTCTTTGGAGAATCGGGATAATAGAAATGATAGTTCGAAGTGCCGATGATTTTTTCAGGGGCGTCCAGGCCCAGAGGTGCGAGAGTACTAAGCTCTGTGGCAGTATGCATGAACATTGGAATTTTTTCTGCGAATCCTGTGGCCTTGGCTGCTTTCATGGCATTTACCATGCTGGCACCACCTGTCGCAAAGATCACAGCATCGGGCTTAGCTGACGCAATTGCAGTCAGGTAAGGTGTCAGCTCGGGCTCTCCAACTTTCCACCAGGATTGCCCTATGAGCTCCACCCCGGGCTTAAGTTTCTTCAGATTCCCCCAGACACCGTCCGCAAGGGCATGGCCATACTCATAATCATCGCCGGCGATCCAGTATTTCACATAGGGCCTCTTCGCTAAGCCAGCGGCTGCAGCTTTACCGATCATCGCTGTATTCTCACTAATGGAGAACACATAGCGATGTCCTTTCTCTCCAGTGATCTTTTCACTCTTTGAGAATGTGACCAAGAAGGGTATCTTCTCCGTTTTGCAATATTCAGAGACCGCCAGGCTTCCAGCACTATTAATGGTACCCATCAGGATGTCTATTTTCTCATCCATCACCAGCTCTTTGGCCATGCTGAGACAGAGATCGACCTTAAATTTATCGTCTCTCGTCGTAAATTCTAATTTTCTTTTCAGGACACCTCCCTTGGCATTGATTTCATCGATGGCCAGTTTAAAAGCGTCGCGAACATCGTAGGTATAGGTCGTCGGTGGTCCGGAATAGGTATCAATGATCCCTATCTTAATAGGGGCCTGCGCTTTCGCATCGACAGGATGGAGAAAAAAAACGATGGCTAAAAGGACTGTGAATAATACAAAGCTTTTCATCTTCGTGATTCGTTCCATTTCGTCCTACCTCCTTCGTTCATATATGTGGCTTTGGTAACGGGGGCAAGACGCCTCAGCCCCCGCTTCTTTCCAAAGATTATGATCCTGCGCGTGCCTTTTTAATCTCGTCACACGTTGGCATGATTTCTTTACCAGGCAGTGTCACGATATCAGTCGAAATAATGAAATCATATTGGGGTACCTTCTTGGTGACACCCATAAACAACGGAAGAACAGCCTGGTGGTCGCAGGCTCTCATCTCTACCTCACCCACCGGGCTATCTACTTTCATCCCTTCTATGGCGTTGATAAATTTCTCTTTATCGATAGCACCTGCCTTGGCAAATGCCTTAGCAATTAAATGGGCTGTCACATAAACATGGAAAGCTGGAAATCCAGGTGGGCCTCCGTAGGCATCCTGGAAAGCCTTGACAAAAGCCTTGTTGGCCCTTGTATCAGGATAATAGAAATGATAGTCCATGGTGCCTAAAACACCTTCGGGGGCTTCCGCACCTAAGGGTTTAAGAACAGCATGATCTGTGGCGGTATGAATCCAAATCGGAATTTTGTCAGACATGCCAGTGGACTTGATTGCCTTGAGAGCATTGGTCATGCTCGCACCCCCCGTTGCAAAAATGACAGCATCTGGTTTAGCAAACGTCATCGCGGTAATGTAGGGGATCAAGTCAGGTTCCCCTACTTTCCACCACGATTGCCCTATGAGTTCCACATTCGGTTTCATTGCCTTTAGATTGCGCCAAGCAGCGTCGGCGATGGCATGCCCGTACTCATAATCATCACCTGCAATCCAGTATTTCATATACGGCTTCTTACTTAGGGCAACTCCTCCGGCTTTGCCAGCCATATAGGTATTTTCAGCCGTACAAAAAACATAACGATGTCCTTTCTCCCCGGTGATTTTCTCGGTCTTTGCAATCCAGACGATGAAGGGTACTTTCTCTCCTTTCACATAATCCGATACCGCCAGGGAGACAGCACTATTGATGGTCCCGACAATAAGGTCAACCTTCTCCATCATGATCAATTCTTTGGCCATGCTGAGGCCGATATCCACCTTGAACTTGTCGTCGCGGGTCGTAAATTCGATCTTCGTCCCCAGAACGCCTTTCTTGTTAATCTCATTTAATGCAAGTTTGAACCCGTTGAGGGCATCATTGCCATAAACTGCGGGTGGCCCGCTGTAGGTATCAAGTATCCCTACTTTGATCGTGCGCTGGGCATTCGCACTGACCGGCTGTAGAACAAGCAATAAGGCCAAGAAAGCGATTAATGATATTCCACTCTTCATGTTAATTCTTACTCTCATCTGTTTCTCCTTCCAAGTTAATTTGAATTGAATTCTCCTTCCTTTTTACCCGATCCCCCCTTTCCATCGCCCAAAACCCTTTTCTGACTCAATGCTTTATATTCTTAAACTAATCCGTTGTCAACTCCCTTTTTTCTTCATCATCTCGGCGATCAAATCGAGAAAACCAACAGGGCTATAACCCGTCATTCCCCCATCTGCAACGATGGTCGTTCCATTGATATAACTGGAATCATCAGAAGCCAAAAACAGAGCAAGGTTCACAATCTCTTCGGGTCTTCCAAGCCTTTTGATGGGGACTTTCTGCGTCAATCCAGAAACAAGAACCTCTTTGTTGAGGATGGGTGTATTCATCCCGCCTGCAATCAGCCCCGGTGCAATCGCATTCACCATGATATGGTATCGACTCCATTCGTACGCCAGGATTCGAGTTAAGACCATCACTCCGGCCTTGCTGACAGAATAGGGTAAAAAACCTTGCTCGCCGAGGATGCCAGCCGCAGAGGAGATGTTGATGATCTTTCCACCTCCTTGCTGAATCATTTTCTTTCCCACGGCCTGACAACAGAGAAAAACACCTTTTAGATTGACGTCGATGACCTGATCCCAACCCTCCTCTTTGATCTTTTCCGCTTCCAAGATGAAAGGGTTGACCCCGGCATTATTCACGAGGATATCGATTCTCCCGAATGACTGGATGGTGTCTTCCACCATCTTTGTCACATCTTGGGATAGAGAGACGTCTGCGGTAATAGCCATGGACCGCACCCCGAGACTCTCTATCTCTTGGGCCACTCCTCTTGCCTTCTCCAAATTTCTACCATTGATGATGACATCTGCTCCCTCTTTGGCAAATCCCATAGCGAACTCTTTCCCAATGCCCCTTGTCGACCCGGTAATCAAAGCGACCTTGCCCTTCAATTTCATTGTCTTACCTCCTGTTTCGGGGATCAGGGTTTAGGGGTTAGGGTTTAGCTAATCCCTAACCCCAAATCCCTAAACCCCCTTTATGAATTCCTTCAATCGTTCTTCAAACAGGTGATTTAAATGACTGCTGTTCGATGGTGCCCAGCCGAAAACCTTTTCCCACACTTCTTGACTCTCCATGCACAGGTAGATAAAAAGATCGGGGTTCACCTCTCCCAGCGACGCCACTATCTTACGATACATCTCAACGCGAATCTCTTTAAAATAACGGAACTTCCCATCCCTCCCCGGAAACAATTCACCCAGAAATATCCTGGTTTTGGGGAAACGGTCCTTAGCAATCCCTTTGAGTTGGGGTGGATATCGAAATCCCCCGAGACTGATCCAGACCACCCTTTTGGGATCGATCCGTTTGAAAAGGGAAAAGATAGTCTCCTGGTATCCCTTCTCCCAACCTTCATGAAATATGATTGGGTCGAAATGAAATCCTAAGGGATAACCTTCCTTCTCACATCTTTCCGCAGCATCGATCCGCTCCCCCAAAGAAGCAGTTCCAATCTCCTCTTCTTCGATCATTTTGGGAGGATTGAGCGACCACGAAATGACGGTCTTCCCCCGATGATCCAGGTGGAGGAGATGGTTGACTTCGGTCGACTTGGTCTTCAGTTCCAGGATTCCATTTTTTCTCTCCGCAAAAAAAGGGACGAGGATCCGTGAGAGGGGAAAGATTGAATCCAAAGCCAAGCTGTCAGAGAGTTCTCCTGTTCCTAATCGAAGAAAGGGTTGGAGGTTGTTGGAAAGAAAGGCATCCATCTCTGAAAGGAGGTCATCCCAGTTGGTGTAAAGGGTGAGAAAGGGATTATTGAGGTATCCTTGAAGAACGCAGTAGGAACAATCCATTGGACAATTGGTGACGGCGTTGACCACATAGTACCCGCAGCAGATATGCCGGGAGGTCCCTGGACATGGTTTCAAACGCCTTCCATAAAAACGGGTGATGAGAAGATTTTTCTTCCCCATCCCAATCGGATCTTGCATGGAGAGAAACTGCCTGATCAGGAACCTCTTATCTTCAACCCTCTCGACAGGGATATGGGGAAGACCCCTTAAGACGGTTTGGGAAACCCAATCCTTCTCGGCCTGCTCATCGAGATAGATTTTTTCAATCTGAAAAGTCACCAATTTAAAATCCCAAATTCCAAATTACAAATCCCAAATAAATTCCAAATACGAATTTCCAATGACCAAAATACCCCTCACCTCCTCCCTCTCCCCCCTGAGGAGAGGGGAAGGGTGAGGGGGCTTTGAATTTTGCTAATTGGAATTTGCTTGTGATTGGGTGCTTATCCTACACTTTCCATCATCTCTTCAAACTCCTTCTTCTCTGAAAGGAGCGACAGGGATGAAAGGATGGATCGGTATTCCTCCACCGTCTTGAATTGAAATTCGACTCTTAACCCCATTCCCTCAAAAAAAGGGAGATGATGGATCGATACATTGGAAGGTAAATCTAAGCCCTTCCTCTTTTCCACAAACTTCTGCTCCCATTGACGCATCTTTGGATAACGGAAATCCATGAGAACCCTTCTCATCCGTTCTGTCCTTTGAGATGGGGTCAGTTCCTTTTGAGAAAGGACGGCCTTCATCTCCGGCCGGCCAACGATCTCTCTCACCTCACATCCATCCGTCCGGGAGATCTCTTCGATGAAAGTGAGTATCTCTCTTAAGTGATTTTCACCCAGTTTCAGCGGGGAGATCAGTGAAAGAAGTGCCCTTCGATCTTCCGGGGTAAAGGCCGAAAAAATCCGTATATTGAAACGGGAAACCCCCGCCTTCAATACATATCTCTTCACCTCATCTTCCATTTGAGCAAGGGACAAGTAGGTGTTTAAAACCTTCTCATTCGGCTCCAAGGAAAATAAAGGGAGAAAGCTCCTGACCACAACGATCGGATCGATTTGAAAATGATGAACTAACTTTTCTAAAGCAATCGCCTTTTCAACAGTATTGAACCCGCGCGTCGTCAGATTTTCATCAAGGGAGATGGAAAATAATCTGAAATCGTCCGTCCCCGTCTCTTCAAACACCCTCGCCTCGATCTCGGGATTTCCCAATTGATGAAAGACAGAAATCCTTCTGAACCCACAGATGATTTGGTATCGATCCCTTTTCTCCATTAAAAGAACGGGCTGAACTAATCCTAACTGTTCAATAGAAGATCGAAGCCTTCCGAGGTCAGCCATAAAATTTACGGAGAAGGTCTCATCCGCCAGATCAATCTGTTGCAGGGGTATCTTTTTAATTGTCTTCATCTCAACCACCCGTTCAAACATTTTCGATTTGCAATTTCTAATTTTCAATCGACAATGGGTTTATATTTCTATTCCGTATCGCCGCATGATCTCTTGGTAGTATTTTCCATCCAGTTCATTTCCTCTGTTAATAAAACCTTTCGAGAGGATTTTGCATTTCCTTTTCATCTCTTCGAGTACCATCTCCCTCTCCTCTGGAGTGATAAATCGTTCTGAGAGAAGCTTTTCCAGAGCGATCACCCGATAACGGTCATTCCCCCAAGATCTCTGTGAAAGCTGATCAATATGACCACCTCGCTTGATAATGAGCCTCCGATTGATAAAGAAGACGGGAAAACGGGCCGATACCCTCAACCAGAAGTCATAATCCTCACACACTGGAAGAACTTCATCGAAGAGACCGACCTTCGAAAAGAGCGTCTTTTTCATCATGGCAGAGGAGGGGCTAATAATACAGAGGGGGAGACATTTTTCAAAGATCCAACCCGAATACTTGGCGTGCCTCACCCTCGGGTTGACCCTCTTCCCTTTACGAATCCAGATCTCGTCCGTATAACAGAGGGGATATTGTGGGTTGTCATCCAGGAAGGACACTTGAATCTTTAATTTCCCCTTCACCCAGAGATCGTCCGAATCCAAAAAAGCGACATATTTGCCCCTGGCATGAAGAATACCTTTATTTCTGGCAGCACTCACCCCCCGGTTCTCAGAGGATTGAAAGAGCCTGACCCTCCCCCCATACTTCTTTATCTCCTCTCCGGTTCCGTCGGTAGAACCGTCATCCACAACGATCAGTTCAAAATCTTCAAAATCCTGGCTCAGGACCGAATCCACGGCCTCTTTCAGCATGGGAAGGCGATTATAGGTGGGGATAATGACGGAAACCTTCGGCATAAGTAAATCATTCAGGAATAATGGAAGAGTGGAATCTTGGAATGATGATCTTTTTAACCGATTCTGTTAAAAAAGTGATGAACTCCTCCCCATTCTTCCAGGATTCGATCATTCCATTGTTCCAATGGGTGAGTTAGGAGGCCCGCCGCGTCTTCTTCTTCAAACGGCTGATTCGGTTCCTTAAAATCTCTGCCATCTTCCAATTTCTCTGTTGAAGGGTTTCCTCTCTTTTCAGCCTCAGCTCCCTCACCTTCTGCTTCAGTTGTGCAACAGTCAGAACCACTTTCTCTTTTTTCGCAACAACCACTTTTTCTTTTTTCGGCTCCGACTCGGTGATGCCCTTGGCTTTCCGGATGGCGACGATCAACTCTTCCTTCTTCATGGCATGGACCCCATGAACTCCCGCCAGTCCGAGCGCCATCTCCCTCAGTTCTTTTGCAGTCATCTTCTCTAAGGGCTTCTCTTTCTTTTCCATCCTCATTTCCTCCTCATGATAATTAGAAAGGCCGATGAATGTAATGTATAAGATTTTTAAGGCTAAATCAACCCTCCTTAGAGGGAAAGTAAATATTCTTTTTCAGTTTTTGTGAAGTGACAAGAAACAAAAAAGGGGTAAGCCACATGGGCTAACCCCTTTTTATTTTGGCGGGAGCGACGGGGCTTGAACTTAACCTTCCCGAGTTACACTCGGAATGCTCTAACCAGCTGGTCAATATAACCCCGACTCCTCTTCTCCTTGATCTCACGCTCACGCCTCATCGCCTCGGCCTTGGAATCAAATGCTTCTTGATAGACAAGCTTCCAGGGACATTTACTCCTGGTATAAGCGCTTCTGCCCTGGTTGTGACGAAGAAGTCTCTCTTCTAAATTGGATGTGTGACCAACATAGTAGCTCCTGTCTTGTTGACTCTGTAGGATATAAATGAAATACGCCATCCTCGATACAGAAAAGCCTCGTCCTTTGGACGAGGCTTCTAAAGTTGGCGGGAGCGACGGGGCTCGAACCCGCAACCTTCCCGAGTCAAGCTCGGGACGCTCTTACCAGATAACCAATATACTCTCGTCCCTTTTTGCTCTTGATCTCACGCTCGCGTCTCATGGCTTCAGCTTTGGAACTAAACACTTCTTAATAGACAAGCATCCAGGGGCACTTACTCCTGGTATAAGCGCTTCTGCCCTGGTTGTGACAAAGAAGTCTATCTTCTAAATTGGATGTGTGACCAACATAGTAGCTCCCGTTTTGCTGACTCTGCAGAATATAAATGAAATACGCCATCCCCGATACAGAAAAGCCTCGTCCGACGGACGAGGCTTCTAAAGTTGGCGGGAGCGACGGGGCTCGAACCCGCAACCTTCGGCGTGACAGGCCGACGCTCTAACCAATTGAACTACGCCCCCACTTCTTTATCGTCCTGCAATTGAATCGAGCAACCTTCCCGGGACAAGCCCGGGACGCTCTAACCAATTGACATCCAAACACACCATGCTCCGCCGAGCATTGGTAGGCGGAACAGGGATTGAACCTGCGACCTCCGGCTTGTAAGGCCGGCGCTCTCCCGACTGAGCTATCCGCCCTTCAAGCCAATTTTATGGGATCATCCCTCTAATGTCAAGTAATGATCAGGCCATCCCACCCGTGGTGATTTCCAGTTGAGGAGCGGGCAGCTCTTCCGACCTTGGAATCAGGAAATGCTCCGGGTCATCCAGGACCAATGCCTTCCTTAAGACCTCATCCATGTGCTCCACCCGTACCAACTCCACCGACTTTAAAATCTTTGTTGGAATCTCTTTGAGATCCTTCTCATTGTCCTTGGGAATCAGCACCGTTTTGATCCCGGCACGATGAGCCGCTAAAATCTTCTCTTTCAGCCCTCCAACAGGGAGGACCCTTCCCCTCAGGGTGATCTCACCGGTCATGGCCAGGTCGCTTCGAACGGGAATCTTAAGGAGGGCCGAGGTAATGGAGGTCGCCATCGTAATTCCGGCAGAGGGCCCATCCTTTGGTATCGCCCCTTCCGGGATATGAATGTGGGTATCCAGTTTCTGATAGAAATTTTTTTCCAGGCCAAACTGGCTCGCCCTTGACCGAACATAACTCATTGCGGCATGGGCAGACTCCTGCATAACCTCCCCCAATTTTCCAGTGATGGTCAAATTCCCCTTCCCTGGCATGATCGTCACCTCTGTGGTCAGAAGCTCCCCTCCCACCTCCGTCCAGGCCAAGCCGTTGGCCAATCCAACTTGATCCTGGTTTTCCCCTTTCCCATATCGGAACTTGGGCACCCCTAAAAATTTATGAATCCCCTCGGAAGTCACCCTGACCGAGACGGTTTTACCCTCTCTCAAAACCTTTTTCGCCACCTTTCGACAGATGGAGGCGATCTCCCTTTCCAGATTCCGCACCCCCGCCTCCCGAGTATAGGATTGGATCAACTTCCGGAGAGCGCCATCGGAAAAATGGATATTCTCCGGAGTCAGTCCGTTCGCTTTCATCTGCTTTGGGACCAGAAATTTCTGGCCGATCTGAATCTTTTCGGGTTCCATATAGCCCGCGATACGGATCACCTCCATCCGATCCTGAAGGGCAGGGGGGAGGGAATAGAGCGTGTTGGCTGTGGTGATGAAAAAAACTTTGGAGAGGTCATAGTCCACATCCAAATAATGATCATTAAAGGTATGGTTCTGCTCCGGATCGAGGACTTCGAGAAGGGCAGAGGAAGGGTCCCCTCGGAAATCTGCGCTCATCTTATCCACCTCATCGAGGAGAAAAACGGGGTTGTTGGTTCCTGCCTTTTTGATCGATTGAATAATCTTCCCGGGCAGGGCTCCCACATAGGTCCTTCGATGACCACGGATCTCCGCTTCGTCCCGCACCCCTCCCAGAGAGAGTCGGACGAAACGTCGCCCCATCGTCCGGGCGATCGATCTGGCCAGGGAAGTCTTCCCAACGCCCGGAGGGCCCACGAAACAGAGAATGGGGCCCTTGATCTTTTTCACCAGTCCCTGGACAGCCAAATATTCCAGGATCCTTTCCTTCACCTCCTTCAACCCGTAATGATCCTCGTCCAGGATCTCCTCCGCTCTTTTCAAATCCAATTTATCCTTGGTGCCATGGCCCCAAGGTAGTGAGAGGAACCAATCGATGTAATTCCGGACGACGGTGGCCTCCGCAGACATGGGAGGCATCAGTTTTAATTTCCTAAATTCCTTCTCCACCTTTTGGGTGGCCTCCTTGGACATCCTCTTCTTTCTGATCCGGAACTCCAACTCCTTCATCTCGGCGGCCGCATCATCCTTCTCACCCAACTCCTTCTGGATGGCCCGCATCTGCTCACTCAGGTAATATTCTTTTTGGGCCTTCTCCATCTGCTTTCTCACTCGGGTCCGGATCTTCTGCTCCATCTGAAGAATCTCCATCTCCGATTGGAGGACTCTGTAAAGCTCCTCCAATCTCTTTTCCGGAGAGAGGATCTCCAAGAGTCTCTGCTTATCTTCCAATTTTAAACCGAGATGCACGACCATGGTATCGGCCAGACGATGAGGATCCTCGACAACCCTCATGGAGTCCACGATCTCGGGAGTCACTCGTTGATTTAACTTACCGTAGTTCTCGAAGGTTTTCTTGACGCTCCTCATCAAGGCCTCTAACTCCAGTGTCATCAGGTATGGGGTCTCAACCTCTGCCACCTCGACCTGGTAGAACGGTTCGTTTGGAATGAATCGAAGGATCTTTCCGCGGCGTTCTCCCTCCACCAAGAGTTTCACCGTCCCATCAGGAAGTTTCAAACATTGGATGGCCGTTCCCAGCGTCCCGATGGGATAGATATCCCCTTCTTTCGGATCATTTGCTTTGGCATCTTTCTGCAAGGCGAAGAGGATCCTTCGGTCCTTTTCCATCGCAGACTCAATGCCCAGGATGGACCGATCCCTTCCTATAAAAAGAGGGACAACCATATGGGGAAAAAGGACAACGTCCCGGAGGGGAAGAAGAGGAACGATTAAGGGTTGGGGTTTTTCAAATAAGGATTCAGACATTGCCTTCGCATCTTGGATCTTCAGAGATCATTCAAATGTCAACAGGTTAATGCTAAATACCAAAATCCCAATGCCAAACGAAATCCAAATACAACAGCTCTTTTGGTTTTGCACTTTGACATTTGCCATTCTCTTTATTCATTTGAAATTTGACATTTATTTCTCAGGCGACCTCGGCTTCCTTCTCGTACAGGAGGATTGGATTCTCGTGATGGAGAACGACCTCTTCACTGATAATGCATTCACGGATATTGGGTTGGGAAGGAATTTCATACATCACATCGAGCATGATGTTCTCCAAAATCGCTCGGAGGCCTCGTGCGCCGGACTTTCTCTTGATCGCCTCCTTGGAAATGGCCATCAAGGCCCCTTCGGTGAATCGAAGCTTCACATTCTCGAAATCGAAAAGCTTCTGATACTGCTTGACCAAGGCATTCTTCGGTTTTTTCAAGATATCGACGAGGGCATCGATGCTGAGCTCTTCCAGCGTAGCGATCACCGGAAGCCTTCCGATGAACTCAGGAATGAGTCCAAATTTTAGGAGATCCTCCGGTTGAACCTCACGCAGCGTTTCGCCCATATCCCGTTCATGTTGGGCCTTAATGTCCGCCCCGAATCCGATCGTCTTTCCTCCGATCCGCTGTTCGATCAATTTTTCCAACCCGACGAAAGCCCCTCCGCAGACGAAGAGGATGTTGGTCGTGTCGACTTGAATGAACTCCTGCTGAGGGTGTTTTCGACCCCCTTTCGGAGGGACGCTCGCAACGGTCCCCTCGATGATCTTGAGCAGGGCCTGCTGCACGCCTTCTCCTGAAACATCTCGTGTGATGGAGGGGCTGTCCGATTTTCTCGAGATCTTATCGATCTCATCGATATAGACGATCCCTTTCTGGGTCCGCTCAATATCGTAGTCCGCCGCCTGGAGGAGGCTGAGGATGATATTCTCCACATCCTCGCCCACGTAGCCCGCTTCCGTCAGGCAGGTCGCGTCAGCGATCGTGAAGGGAACGTCGAGGATGCGGGCGAGCGTCTGGGCGAGCAGCGTTTTTCCGGATCCCGTGGGTCCGATGAGAATGATATTCGATTTCTGAAGCTCCACATCTCCTGACAAGACCCGTGAGTCGATCCGCTTATAGTGATTGTGGACGGCCACCGACAAGATCCTCTTCGCATGCTCTTGGCCGATGACATACTCATCCAACCTCCCCTTGATCTCCATGGGTTTGGGAACGGTCAATCTTCCCGGAACGAATCGGTCCTCGGTCTCCTCGGCAATGATCTCATTACAGAGCTCGATGCATTCATCGCAGATATAGACCGTGGGGCCGGCAATGAGCTTCCTGACCTCATCCTGACTCTTTCCACAGAAAGAACAATGCAACACGGTCCCGTAATTTCCTCCGTTCGCCTTCATCTTTTTCTCCTTTCCGGAAAACCTCCTGAAAGCTACCCCTGAGACCGGACGGGGCGTTGGACGACCACCTCATCAATAATGCCGTATTCTTTCGCCTGACCTCCCGTCATGTAGAAATCTCGATCGGTATCGGCCTGGATCCTCTCCACCGTTTGGGACGTATGTTTGACCAGAATCGCATTCAATTCTTCTCGAAGCCGAAGGATCTCCTTCGCCTGGATGTCCACATCGGAGGCCTGCCCCTGGAAACCTCCCATCGGCTGGTGGATGAGGATCCTCGAATGGGGAAGGGCGTATCGCTTTCCCTTCTCCCCCGCCCCCAGAAGAAGAGCGGCAATGCTGGCGGCCTGCCCCATGCATAATGTGGAGACCTCGGGCCGAATATATTGCATCGTATCGTAGATGGCGAGCCCGGAGGTCACCATCCCTCCGGGGGAATTAATATAGAGGTGAATATCCTTATCCGGATCTTCCGACTCCAAAAAAAGCATCTGGGCGATCACCAGATTGGCCACATCATCATCGATGGCCGTCCCCACGAAGACGATTCGCTCTTTCAAAAGTCGAGAATAGATATCATAGGCTCGTTCGCCTCTCCCATCCCTTTCAATCACAATCGGTATCAATGTCATCGCCTCTTCCCTCAAAGATCGTCCCTGCCTGGCGTCAGGTAGAAATGTTGGCTTTCTCCAGAAGAAAGTCCAGGGTCTTATTGCTCATGATCCCTGCCTTCATCTCAGGGATTAACCCATTCTTTTCGTAATACCGCTTCACCACATCCAATTTCTGATGGGTCCTTTCCGAAATCTCTCTGAGACGATCCTCCGCCTCTTCATCGGTGACGGTGATTCCTTCCTGACTCGCTATCTTCTCCAGGATCAGGAAGGTCCGGACCTGCTTCCTTGCCGTCTCCCGATAATCCTCCTGAAGCTTATCTTCGGAGAGGCCCAAATTCTTGATGTCCACTCCCTGGGTGGCCAATCTCAACTTCGTGTCTGAAACGTAGGCCTTGGCCTGCCCCTCCACCAAAATCTCGGGAACCTCGAAGGGGTTCGCCTGAAGCAGTTGATCCACCATCTGGTCTTTCAACTGCCGGTCTAACATCAACTCTTTTTCTCTTTCAATCTCTCCCTTCAATTTGGCCTTCAACTCTTCCAACGAAGAATAATCTCCAAGATCCTTTGCAAACTCATCATCCAAAAGGGGGAGGATCTTCTCTTTAATCTCTTTGATTTTAACATGAAATGAGATCGTCTTCCCCGCCCACTTCTTGTATCCGTAATCCTCGGGGAAAGAGATGGGTATCTCCTTTTCCTCCTCCGGTCTCAGACCTATCACGTTCTCTTCGAAGGCCGGAATGAAGCGGCCGCTTCCCACCTCCACAGTGAAATCGATGGCCTTCCCCTCCTCCACCGGTTTTCCATCCATCGTTGCTTCATAATCGACGATGACATAATCTCCCTTCTCGATGGGCCTTGCCTCCGAGACGGTTTTCAAATGGGCGTGAAGTTCTTGGAGCCTTTTCAGCCGCTCCTCCACCTCCTCCTCTTTCACCTCTTCCTTCTTCCCCTCGATCTTCAATCCTAAGTATCCTTCCAATTTGATCTCAGGCTTCACCTCAATGGTGACAGAGTATTGAAATGGTTTTCCATTCTCCAGTTCCCCAGGTTCGATCACGGGGTCAGAGACCGGATGGAGATCCTTCTCTGAAAGGACGGCTGGATAAGTATCCTGTATCAATTTCTGGAGGACCTCAGCCTTGACATAATCTTTGAACTGCCTTTCCAAAATGCTCCTTGGGGCCTTTCCAGGCCGGAACCCCTTGATTTTTGCCTTCTTCCTCAACTCCTCATAGAAGGAGTCGATCTCTTTGGTCACCTCCTCTCCCGGGATCTCAATACTCAGCTTCTTCTTGATCGAACTGATTTCCTCAACATTGATATTCATGAAACATCCCTTCTCTCGATAGTAAAAGCCTGAATTCCAAAATCCGTGCCTGCAGCAGGCAGGCAAATGTCCCCCCTCACCCTTCCCCTCTCCCCAGCGGGGAGAGGGAGGGGGTGAGGGGAAATTTCAAATATTTTTGGATAGGACTTTATTTGAACCTTGACCTTGCAGTTTTATATGGTGCCGAGGGCGGGACTCGAACCCGCACAGTCTCTCGACCACGAGATCCTAAGTCTCGCGCGTATTCCAATTTCGCCACCCCGGCCGCCTCACCCTCCCGATGGCTGCGAATGAAAAGAATCTTTGGTGAGCCGTACAGGAATCGAACCTGTAACCTACTGATTAAGAGTCAGTTGCTCTACCAATTGAGCTAACGGCTCACTTTGCCAAAAAGATCATTGCAAAATGGTCAATTAGCCATTCAACTCCATTGCTAATTTTGCAATTTGCAGTGGTACAGACCATGGCGCGCCCGGTCCGACTCGAACGGACGGCCTGCGGATTCGAAGTCCGACGCTCTATCCAGCTGAGCTACGGGCGCTCTGGGGTGAGTGAAGGGACTCGAACCCTCGACCACTGGGGCCACAACCCAGTGCTCTATCCAACTGAGCTACACTCACCACCCATTCTTTCGTTAACCGTGACACGCAAGGCGTTTCGATTGATGGCCCACGATTCACGACTCACGTCCTAATTGGCGCGCCTGAGAGGATTCGAACCTCCGGCCTACGGATTAGAAGTCCGTAGCTCTATCCATCTGAGCTACAGGCGCTTAATTTATAAGCATACGACTTCTTTGACTTTTCGTCAAGGCCAATTTTGGGGCTTCTGCTAAGGGTCTCACCTTGAAAAAATTTTTAACCATGCATACCCCATTCGATGAGGCAGGAGAAGGTTTCTTTCTTTTCTAAATCTATTCTTGTTCCTGACTTAGGTGGGAGAGGATGACGCGGAAGATTGGGGATGGCTTCAGAATCGAGTTCGAGGAAAATAAACTTGTTGGGCTATTGTGTCATTCTGTCTGTTGACTCAACTTCGTCGGCCTGGTTTCTGAGATCCCGGGGCACCTTCCGGCCAGTCAGAGAGTCTGGAAGCTTTGAGCTTTCAGTTCTGTCAAAAAATTGTTTACGTTCACCACAGAGACACAGAGATCGCAGAGAAAAGGATTTTTTGCTTGTCGGCCGAAGGCCTGGATACTTATGGAGAATCGGCATCTCCCGGCTCTCCATAAAATTCCCCTTCTCCGTGTCCTCGAAGGAGCCCCATCTTTTCGGGGCAAGGGGGCGGTGAAAACGATTTTAAATGTAAACGATCTCCTGCTCTCCGTAATATCTGTAGGTCTCTCCGGAAACTTTCGAAGGCGGGATCTCTTCTAATCGGATTTGGAAGCGGTGGGGGGGATCTGTTAGGAAACTAAGGATGTGAGGGACGATGGGGGGCAGCGAGTTGGCAGGGTTGGTATTCGGGGACGATCTCTTTCAGCTTCGACTTAATGCCTAGCAGGGTGCTGAAAAAGTCACTTTTTCAGGTATCTCAGATGAAAAGTACTTTCCATTTTTTCCATTATTCTTTTCGGCACGCCGGGATTTGATAGATTTGACTGAAAAACTGAGTCAGGCCTTCTATTTTTATGAGGATCTGCAGGAGTTTCCTATCGCCTTGACAGCACCCTCAATGCCTTCCTCGGTCACTTGGATGGCAACGGATAAACATCAGCCCCGTGAAAAAAGATCCTGCCTGTAAAAGCCACTCCACAGACCCATTCTCAAATACGCTCCCATGTTTATCTGTTTCCGGGTGGGACGGGGCTCAATGTCTCCAGCCCTCCTCTGAAAATGGGATGTGTCCCCAATTTCTTCGCTTGACTTCACGATCAGCTTGAGATACAATTCCGATAAATGAGATACGAGGGGAGATGATTCCTGATGCCGTTAAGTTTGAGGATACCTTCTGAAAAAGAAGAAATGATTAAAAAGGCAGCCACCAAAAGCGGAAAGACGAAGTCGGCATTTATTCTTGAAGCTGTGGAAGAGAAACTAGGCCTTATTAAAGGTCGAGACCAGCTGATCAGAGAACTCGCTGGTTGGCTGTCACATGAGGAAGCTGAAAAACTAAGAGAGTCGGTTAACATTTTCAACAAGGTGAATCAAGGAGACTGGGATTGAAACTGGTATTGGATACAAATGTCTATTGCGACTATGCAGAGGGGCTCCCTGATGTGGTAGAGACAATAGCCACTCATGGACAATACCTCTTTATTCCCTCGATCGTCCTTGGAGAGCTGAATTATGGGTTCATGAAAGGAAGTAGGCAACAATTCAATGAGAAAAAACTTCGGCAGATCGTTAGTCGTTTAAAAATAGAAATGATCGATGTGAATGCCGATGTTGCCAGAAAATATGCCCTTATCTATCTCTCTCTTGAGAAGAAAGGGCTTAAAATCCCTATCAATGATGTCTGGATCGCCTCATGTTGTATGGAAGTAGGAGGAACGCTTTTGACAAGAGATCGACATTTTGAGCTGGTAGACCAACTCGAGACAATCGTTTTACGATAAATTTCCTTTGCTGCAACCCGAACCGGACCTGTTAGGCCAACAAATCTGACTGAAAAATTCAGTCAGGCCCTCTATTTTTATGAGGACCTGCAGGATTTCTATCGCCCTTACAGCCCCTAAAGCCTTCCTCTAAAAATGGGATGTGTCCCCAATTAAATCAAATAAATTCGACTGCTCCTTTTCCTTCCTTCCGTCAAATTTTCCCTGCTTTTCTCATCTCATTCATTAAACTCTTAACTGTTTTACCTTTAAAAAACTTTCTTCTCAACTTCGTGTAATCTCCCTCTCCCCTTTCATATTGCAAAAGGAATTTAAGTGCCCCTGCAACCCCCAACTGTCTCTTCAACGCCTCCCATCCAGCTCTCTGTATTTCTACCGGTGTCCGATGAAGAATTTGACTCATATTTTAAACACCTCCTTAGAAACAAATTCCATTAAACTCATGATGGTCACTTTCAACTTTCCCTTAATGGTCTTTCCTTTCCTTAACAATAAGTCGTCACAAGTGATAAAGAAGTCAGATTTTGCAGTTTCTGCGCAAGCAATGTGTAATGCATCCATTGCCATGAAACCCATTCTTTCAATCTCCTCGGCCCTATTCCCTAATCTTTCAGAGGACCCCACATATTCAGATGCAATTTTTAAGACATCTCCAATTTTGCTCCTGCGACCGATGAGCGGATTTTTACTATTTTCATATTCTAATGCGAAAGAATTAATGAGAGTGATTTCTTTGGCCATTGCCTTCTCTAACAAAAATAAAAATTCCACGGTTTCCACTACAATCCTGGGTTAGCGCTGATCGTCAAATGGCCTATTATACACACAAAGATCTAAGTATATTTTCATCAGGATATTCTCTACCGGCTCATTTAAAACTCCCTTTTATCTTTATCTTATCACGGGAAACGACGTGAATCAACTCGATGGCCCATCTTGGTATTTGTTATTTTATATTTTTTCCAAACAGTCCTCCCCTCACTTCAAGGTCTTCAAAGATTCTTCCATCCTCTGGTAAATCAGAGCTTTTCCCCCACTGCATATAGAATTTTGAAATCTCTATTTACGCGGTCATTCGGAATCTCAACAGGAGATTCATAGTCTGCGATGCCCTCACTGATTTCGGGAGGTAGAGGAATAAGTCTTCCCATAAAAATCCTCTTCAAATAGGCCCTTGATTTGAGGCTGCCAGGAATAAGGTTCAACTTGACAGCAAGCCTTTTGATCAGAGATGTAATTTCACCTCTTGTTCCTGTGTGGTCAACGGGAAAACCGCCTTACAATTTAACTTCTCTGAAACTCGACCTCATCAATACGCAGAGCTCTGGAACAGAAAAATACCGGTAAGTATATGGCGAAGGATGAGAATCCTCCCATTCTTTATTTACGGTACAAATAATCAGGATTCCATTTTCTCTTAGAACTCGCGCCGCTTCAGCAATACATTTTTCAGGGTCTTTGAGATAACAGATGGTCTCATAAAGGATGGGCATGAAGATTTGATATTTGACTTTTTTCCAAGTTTCCAGTATGTTAAATTTAGAGATGGTTAAACATGGAAAAAAACATTTTGATGAACGAAATCAAATTGATCGAACTCAAACTCAATCTTTTGAAAGCTAAGATTACTGGTGAAGAGGCTAAAATCAAAACCATTACGACTGCAGACCTCTATGGTCTTTTGAAGAACAGCGATGATATAACACTAGAAGATATCAATGCGATAAAAGTTAGGATGAAAAAGTATACCGAGTAACCATTATTACCGATACGCACCCCTGGATTTGGTTTTTGACAGCCAGCCCCAGGCTGTCAGCCAACGCAAAAGCTTCTCTCTCTAACCCTTCAAATTTAATCGTTTTCCCATCGATCGTCATGCTGGAGATAAGATATCTTTACAATCGGAAACGTATCTCCATCTCTTTTGAGGAGGCCTTGCAGCAAATAGAAATTGCAGCAAACGTCCTTCTCCATCCATTGGATATCTCCGTTGTGACACGTGCTCCAGTTGAATTGGAAATTCATGATGCCATTATCGTAGGAACTGCCCTTTACCTATCGAAGGAATTCAGAGAACCTGTGCCTCTCGTTACGCTCGATAAAACCATTTCAAATTCACGGCTGGTTCCAGTGATATGGTGAGTTGATCCACCCTCATGTCCACTCAGGCCTACTGGACCTACACTTATATTGACTTCAAAATGAAGTCAGAATGACATGGTTATAATCCGTCTGCTCGATTTGGTCCATCTGGTTTATTCGTCCTATTCATTTGAGTATTTTCCTTCCATTTTTTAGAAGTTGACTGAAAAATTCAGTCAGGCCCCCTATTCTTATGAGGACCTGCAGGATTTCTATCGCCCTTACAGCCCCTAAAGCCTTCCTCTAAAAATGGGATGTGTCCCCAATTAAAAGGCGGGTTTGGAAGCGGCGGAGGGAAACCTGCAAGGAAACTAACGATGTGAGGGGCGATGGGGAGCAGCGAGTTGGTAGGGTTGGTATTCGGGGACGATCTCTTTCAGCTTCGACTTAATGCCTTCGGCATCTTGGTAATAGGCAAGTTTGACAAGCTCCTTGATCTTTTGATAGAGCCAATGGAGGTCGCACCTGCCACCTTTTAAGACGAAAAGCTTTTCATGAGGCGTCCGTACGATCCCCTCCCCTTCGGTAATCAATTCCTCCTGAAGCTTCTCACCAGGACGCAGACCGATAAATTTGATCTCGATGTCTACATCGGGTTTAAAACCCGAGCGTCGGATCAGATCTCGAGCCATGTCAACGATTTTGATCGGCGTTCCCATATCGAGGATAAATATTTCACCCCCCTCGCCCATGGCCCCGGCTTGAAGGATCAACTTACAGGACTCCGGAATCGTCATAAAGTAGCGGGTCATTTCAGGGTGGGTGACGGTCACAGGACCAAAACGTTCGATCTGCTTCTTAAAAAGATGAACCACACTGCCTTCGCTGCCGATCACATTCCCGAACCGGACCGCCACAAACCTTCCTGCAGGAGGCCGGCCGCTTGAATTGGGTCTATAACAGCCTGTGATCATTTCCGCTACCCTTTTTGTCGCCCCCATCACACTCACAGGACGCACGGCTTTGTCCGTAGAGACAAAGATAAATCGCTCCACTCCAAATTGATGAGAGGTCTCAACAATATTTCTCGTTCCAACGACGTTGTTATAGACCGCCTCCCAGGGATTCAATTCCATCACTGGAACATGTTTATAGGCGGCGGCATGCAAGACCACCTGGGGTTTATAGGCTTCGAAAACTTTATTCAGAGAGTTTTTATATTTGACATCTCCAATGATCGGCGTAATAAAAGTTTTAGGGAATGCTTGGCGAAACTCCATCTCAATATGGAAGAGATTATTCTCGCCCTTGTCGATGAGGATTAGATTTTTGGGGTTGAACTTAGTGATCTGACGGCAGAGCTCAGATCCGATCGACCCTCCTGCCCCCGAGACCAGCACCGCCTTGTCTGTCAGATAGCTTCCTATAATCTCCATATCGAGATTGACCGGATCCCGACCGAGAAGATCCTCAAAGGAAACCTCCCGGATCGTCTTAAAGGATACCTTTCCATCGATTAATTCCCCGATCCCCGGTGTGGTGCGGGTCTTCAATCCTGTCGCTTCGCAGGCCTCGATGATCCTTTTCATCTGCCTGGCTGATGCGGAGGGAAGGGCAATCAAAATTTCATCCATCTCGTCACGGAAGGCCATATCATGGGTTTTTGAAATAGGTCCTAAAACGGGCACTCCGTGAATTCTCATGCCTTTCTTCGTTAAGTCATCATCTAAGAAACCCACCACTTCATAGTTAAGGCGAGGATTGTCCCTGATCTCACGAAGTATCTTTTCTCCTGCATCACCGGCACCGATGATCAGTAGGCCCTTCTTCGGCTTCGTCAATTTCCTTTCGGAGTAAAGTTGAAAGACCTGCCGCAAAGACAGAAAACCTCTCTCCTGTTCGGAGAGAAGGAGTCGGATGACCATCCTCAGGCCTCCGATAAAAATGAAGGTCAGGAATCCATCGATGATGAAGACGGAGCGCGGGAACCCTTCGAAACGATGGAAAAAAAGAATCGCTAAAATGATCAGTGTCGATGAGGTGAGAGTGGCCTTCACCACGTTGAAGAGATCGACGACGCTCGTATACCGCCACATTCCCTTATAGAGACCAAAGAAATAGAAGATGACTAACTTAAATGGAAGGATGTAGGGGAGGGTTGAACGAATGGTCTTCCACTCTTGTAGCGGGATCCTTCCTTCAAACCTCAAGAGGTATGCCAGGAGATAAGCCGCCGCCACAAGGCACGTATCCAAAAAGAGGATCAAATAAAAATTTCTGCTACGAATCAGGTCTCGCATCTCTCGTTCGCCTAATTTTTCTCAACCCTCTCGTCTTTCCCGGTCATCTGGTTCGGCCGGTTTGTGTCTATCATTGTAAAAACATTGGCTGAAAAATGGAAGCCTCGCTCGAAGTCGGCTTCCCGGTAAGGTAATATCATTTGATGGTGTGCCCAATCATCCTAAATTCTTGGGCACGATCCGGCCAGTCAGGGAATTTTTGATTTCTTTAGCTATATGAGTCTTTTTGAGTTTGACTTCAAAATGAAGTCAGAAGGTTTGGAAGTCTTCAGCATTGAGCATTGAGCATTGAGCTTTCTTAAAAATAGCCTGTCTTTTCTTTTCACCAATTATCTCAAAAATAGGACTGTCCCCTTTTCCCGAATAACGGATAACAAATACCTGTTAAAGGGTTTTCAGTCTTTCCAGACGGCGGCAAGCCTCATCCAAGACGGAATCCTCCTTGGCAAAACAGAAACGGAGAAGATTTTCTCCTCCGTCGTCATGATAGAATGCTTTTCCAGGGACGCTTGCCACACCCGTTCGATTCAGAAGGTACATGGTTTTTTCTTTGCTACCCCTCCCCGGCAAGGAGGAACCATCGGCAAGTACATAATAAGCGCCCTGGGGTATGATAGGCAATAGACCAATGTGCTCAAGAGTTGAGCAGATTTTTTCACGTTTTTTCTTGAACTGGGCGCAAAGTTCTTCGTAATAAGGCGGCGTTAATTCGAGGATACCGGCGGCAACGCCCATCTGAAGTGGTGCCGGCGCACACACATAGACGAGGTCATTGATATAGCCTATCATATCCGCCCATTGCTTGCGACAAACGCTGTATCCTATTCTCCACCCTGTAATGCTGAATGCTTTCGAGTATCCGGAAATCGTTATAGTACGATCTGCAATTTCGGGAATTGCCCCGGGACTCAGGTGGGTCGTGCCATCATAAATAAAGTACTCGTATATCTCGTCGGTAAAAACAAACAAATTGTGTCTTATTGCAAAATCGGCAATCAATCTCAATTCGGCCTCATTAAACACTTTGCCGGACGGATTTGCGGGAGTGCAAACCATGATGCCTTTGGTTTTCGATGTGACCGCTTTCTCTAAGTCATCCATGGTAAAATGTAAATCCGGCAGGCTCAGGGGAACATATTTTGGCACGACATCGACTGCAAGGATCGTATTTAAGTGGTACCCATAGTAAGGCTCAAAGAGAATAACCTCGTCACCCGGATCGAGTAGGGCAAGACAGGCGCAGTAAAAAGCACCGGTCGATCCGGCGCTTACCGTTATTTCCGTTTCAGGGTCAGCCTCTATCTTATTGAAAGTCCGCATCTTCCAAGCGATGGCCTCCCGGAGCTCCGCCAAGCCATCATATCGTGTATAGCAGTTAATACCATCGTTTATAGCAATTTGTGCTCCTCTGGCGACAGGCGCAGGCACACCAATATCGCACACCCCCTGGGCCAGATTGATGCCCCCCACTTTTTCGCATTCAATGGTCATCACACGAATCTCTGCCTGAACGATCCCTTCAGCCCGTTTACTTAATGTGAGAGCCATTTAATACTCCAATCAGTTTCTTAGTTGGCCACAGACAAACAGAGACAAGGATGGACATTTTTGGGTTGATCCAAGGAAGGCTAAATCTTCTCTACGCTCACCATGGAAGAAGGCTTCAGCATCTGCAGTTTCCAACTCCTCATGGATCATCTCTACCTACGGTAATGTTTTGTAACGGCGATAATTTCCACCCTGTTGTCAGGCAGAAAGATAAATAATGCTCTGTACTTTTTGTCGATCCTGAAGGCATAAATGAGACGATGTTTGGGTTCCAATAATTCTGTTCCGAGTGAGGGGTGGGAGGGGTCGGTTTCAAATAAATCCTTTACCTTTTCCCATTTCTTTTGAAGGCCATGGGCTTTGATATACTGCTTAAGGTCCTTCCTGAGGTCAACGATCGTTGGCACAGTATCTATTTGTACAGTGACGATTTCTTAAGGCCTTCCTTCAAATCCTTCAGAAAACGATCTTCATATAAACCCGTTGCCTCAAAGTCGGCGAGGATTGATTCGATTTTATCCTTTTTGAAAGGAATTAATTTAACCGGTTTTTTTTGGGCTCTTGCAATCAGTTTCGCCCTTTCCTCCCCGCTCAGGTGATCAACAATCTCGTAAAGGGTTTCCATGGGTATTTCTATTTTTCTCGTGACCGTCTCTTTTAGAGTAATCCGCGGCATTGAATTCGAACCTCCTCCATCTAAGATCAATCTAAGACATGGAAACGATTAAATCAATGGTTTCACCCTATTCCCCTACCGGTACATTCAGAAGATGAACGGTTTTTCCCCTGCGAGGTCCGCAGGGGAAAAGTCGGTGTAAGTCTGTGTGGGTCCGTGGCTAATACTATTTCTTATAAAAGGACCTGATCACCCCAATTACATAATCCACTTCTTCATCTGTGATTTCTACATTCATCGGAAGCGAGCAGACCTCCCTGCTCAGGGCTTCAGTCTCGGGAAAACCCCGATCCTCAAGCTTCAGGGCTTTGTGTTTGTAATAAGGTTTTCGAAACTGAATCAGGGCCTCCACGCCATTCTTCTTGAGGTAATCAGAGAAAGCATCCCCTTGCTTAGCCCTGACGACATAATTCTGATAAACGTGATCTCTTCGGGGATCGTCATAATGTGGCAGCATCAAATCGGGCAAATCCGAGAGACCGGCTCGATATCTCTCTGCAACATCTCTTCTTCTCTCTATCCACTTAGGCAGATGTCGCAATTTAACATCCAAGAAGGCAGCCTGCATGTTGTCCAGCAAGCAGGTGAATCCATGTCCATGATACTCTCCGGTTTTCCGATCTTCACCATTGTAGCGCATTCGAGTGGCAAATAAGGCCACCTCTGGATCATTTGTGGTGATAGCTCCTCCGTCTCCGTATCCCCCCAGGATTTTGAAGGGATAAAAGCTCCAGCATCCGGTCAATCCCCAAGCCCCTGCCTTCTTCCTCCCTCCTTCCCCGCTTTGAGCTTTCAGCCTTGAGCTTTCAGCTATCATGCTTGACCCTAAGCTCTGGCAGGCATCCTCAACCACTACCAGGTTATATTTCTGGGCAATCTCCATGACCCGGACCATATCGGCGATGTAACCGTTGAGATGAACCGGCATAATTCCTTTGATTGCGGATTTTCGATTGCGGATTGCGGATTCTAAAACCTCTTCGACTTTATTGGGATCAATGTTGAAATCTTTGCCCACATCTACGAGGACTGGCCTTGCCCCCGCATTCACAATGGCTGAGGCCGAGGCCACAAATGTGTGCGCGGGTACGATTACTTCATCGCCTGGGCCAATCCCTGCGGCACGGAGCGAAAGGTGTAGCGCATCATAACCGCTATTTAAACCTACAGCATATTTTGTTCCGACAAAAGCGGCCAGATTCTCTTCAAACCGCTTCAACTGCGCCCTATCGATCAAATCGCCTTTTTCCATTACCTCAAAATACGCCGCATCAAGCTCTTCTTTTATCATCTCATAGCTTCTTGACGGATTAACGAAGGGTACTTTATAGGTCAATGTTCTCACCTTCCGAAGATTGAAATAATGCTCCTCGTGCCTTCTTCGCAATAGCTTCAGCGGAAAGCCCATAGAATGCTCTTAAATAATTCTGGTCACCCACTTCACATGAAAATTCATCTCTGAGACCAATTCGGATAAGTGTTGCCTTTGGGCCGGAGAGTTCTGACAAACATTCAGCAACTGCCCCTCCCAATCCACCTATGATGCTGTGTTCTTCAACGGTAACAATGATCGGAGTCTCCTTCGCGGCCGCAAGAATTGCCGAATTATCTAAAGGCTTGACCGTGTGCATGCTTAGGACACGAGCATGGATGCCTTGTTGAATGAGATTATCTGCAGCGACTAAGGCGTTCTTCAACATTCCACCTGTTGCCATTATTGTGAGGTCACCGCCTTCACGTAAGGTGATCGCCCTTCCTAACCGAAACTCAATATTGGATTTGTGAACCGTTGGTTCGCCAGCCCTGCCTAATCGCAAATAGCATGGCCCTTCATGTGCGACGGCAGCGCGAGTCGCTAGTCCGGCTTCGACCGGGTCATTGGGGGCAAGCACTGTCATATTTGGCAGGGAACGCATGATGGCAATGTCTTCGGTAGCATGATGAGAAATACCTAAAGACCCATAGGCCATGCCTGCACCAACGGCAACAATCTTAACATTAGCGTTGTGATAGCAAACATCATTGCGGATCTGCTCCAAACAGCGGATTACAGGAAAATTGGCAATTGAATACGTGAAGACGATCTTGCCGCTCAAAGCCATTCCAGTCGCAAGCCCGGTCATGTTTTGCTCAGCTACACCTGCATTAACAAATTGTTTTGGCAACTCTTGCATAAAGCGCGTAACGACACCAAAACCCAGGTCGCCAACGATAAGCGTGATCCGTTCATCCTGTTGGGCCAACTCGAACAGAGTCTCAATGAAGGCAGTTCTCACTTCTTTGCCTCCAATTCAGCCAAAGCTGCCTCAAATTCCTCTCCTTGGGGTGAGCGATAATGCCAAAGAAGTTTATTTTCCATGAAGCTAACACCTTTTCCCTTAACAGTATGAGCGATGACACAACTTGGGCGCCCAAGTTCAAAGGGAACTGTGGAGAGTGTAGCTTCAATTTGCTCTAAATCGTGACCATCAATCTCCTTTACAGTCCAGCCAAAGGCGCGCCATTTATCAGCGAATGGATCTAAATCCATTACCTCTTTAACCGTGCCCAAGCTCTGAATCTTGTTATAATCTACGATAGCAATCAGGTTATCCAGCTTGTGCTGAGGGGCAAACAGAACGGCCTCCCAGGTGGAGCCTTCGTCGCATTCACCATCGCTGAGCAAGACAAAAATCCTATATGTCTTATCATCTCGTTTTGCTGCCAAAGCCATACCAGTCCCAAGAGAAAGCCCATGACCCAATGATCCTGTGGAGACTTCGACACCCGGCACGTTCGTGTGAGTAACATGTCCAGCTAATAACGAGCCATTCTGATAGAATGTCTCCAGCCATTCCAACGGAAAGAACCCCCGTTCTGCTAATGTGGCATAGAAGGATGCACAACCGTGTCCTTTGCTTAGGATGAAGCGATCGCGACCTGGCCAGTTGGGGTTTTGAGAATCAATGGAGAGAATCTTACCATAAAGAACGGCAAGTAGTTCGGCTGCCGAGTAGTTTGTACCAATATGAGAGCTTTTTGCACGGTGGATCATCAGTAGTGTATGGTAACGAATTCTGCGTACCAGTTGGCTAAGTTGTTCAATATCGGAGAGTGGATAACTCAGCTTCGATCTCAATGCGTTCATTTCACAACGTCATATGCTAAATACGGATCCCACTCGAAGCGTCGCAACTCAAGCTTGTTAATACCGACGCTATCCAGCAATGCCTGAGTCTCTCCCGGCCAGATGGGGTTATCGAGTTCATCGAAGGCAATGACAGCACCTTTGGGCATTCGAGGCAAAAGGTTCTCAAGCGCCACTTTGGTCGGTTCATAGAGGTCAAAATCGAGGAAAAGGAGGCTTACAACAAGATGTGGGTTGTCTGCAATAAACTGAGGAATGGTTTGGGTTGCATCCCCGCAGATAAGATCTACCTTTTTTATATGACCCAAGAACCGGTCCTTGTCGTATTGCTCAATGAGTGCCTGCAGTTCCAGGTAAGAATTGGAATAGAATGCACCTTGCTCTGGTGCGGCAATTGGATTGGAATCCTTCTCGCTGACGGCGGGAAACCCTTCAAAACTATCGAAACCGTAGATACGTCGCGTTAGGTTTTCAGGTTCCAACATTGCACTGAGCTTGGCCCACGCCATAAGACTAAATCCCTTATAGACCCCACACTCCACCACCGACCCTTTAACGGGCAAAATAAGTTTAAAAATTTCATACATCGCAAGAAAACGTTTGAGATGTTGGCGGCGGACGTATTTGGTAAAGTTCTCAAGTTTGATCTCAACAGGATCAGGACAAGCATTAAAAATGCGCTCAATGTCCTTCGTAACCTCTTGCTCGACATCTGTCCTAAATTTTTTCATAGGATACCCGTTAACTTCAGTGTTTGAAAACCACCACAATCGTCTGAAGAATTATTTTAATATCACCCCAAAAAGAGCGCGCTTTTACATATTGCAGACTGAGACGCATCTTTTGCGGGTGAATCTTTTCCATATAATCTTTATCTGGATCGGTGCTGCCTTTAAGGATTTCACTTTCATTTTCAAAACGCAACGAAGCAAAGTCCGTGATGCCGGGCCGGACATTCAATATTTGCCGCTCTTCCGGAGTATACAAATCTACCGCCCATTGGACCTGTGGTCGCGGTCCTACAAGACTCATGTCTCCTTTCAAGACATTAATTAACTGCGGCAACTCGTCCAATTTGTACTTACGCAGCAAGCTGCCAATCCTCATAATACGCGGGTCATCCTCCGGCGTTGAGGAAGGGCCTATCTCCTCCGCATCAATCGCCATTGTTCGAAGCTTGAAGATACGAAAGAGCTTGCCATCCCGGCCCACTCTGACTCCACGATAAAAAACAGGTCCGCCATCTTCTCTCTTGATCAGAATGGCCAAGACTAACAAGATTAGGAACAAAACAATCAGTCCCAATAAGGAAAAAACAATGTCAAATAGACGCTTCATTTCCTTCGCTTCAATTCACCCCCGAATAAAGCTCCTTTCCAGATAAAAACCTTAACAGTGCGTGGGGCAATTTAAGGACTGAACTTACATCAGAAGACTGAGTTGTCAAAAAATCGGATTAATCCCGCTTCGACTCAGTCTCTCTCAATGTTATCGATGAGAGCCTTGATCTCACGGATAAGCACGGGAAGATTAGGTTGGCTAAAACTGCACTCCGGTGCGGGAATGCGATTGTTCTCTGATGTTTGGCTGAATATGTTTATGGTGAGGATACGTGCTCTGCAACGCCGGGTCATTTGGATGGGGCTGTGCATCGTACCAATATACCTTCTCCTTGCCTCGCCAGACTTCGTAGCCACGCTCGTCGATGGTGCGCAGGGGGTTATTCATGAAGCTTCGTGGACCAGGCCTGTGAGGCTGGGGATATTCTTCTGCAGCCGCTGCACTTCATTCCTGTAATCGGCCTGGCGAGCAAGCCATGTCCGATAAACACTCGCCCACTCTCCGAAATCCAGTACCCAGGCATCGTTTTCCGGCTCTTCTCCGCTTACGTAAGCCGCATAGAAAGTCTCTGAGCGGGCCCCAAACTTACGTTCAAAAGCCAGAAGGTCTTCCTCCAGTGCATGGATATCCGCCAGAATTTCTTGAAGTTTCATCACAGACCTCCATTTACATTTTACCGCAGTCGCGTCTTCCTTTCAAGCACATTAGCATTCCAGCTAATGGGTTATCTGGTGAAAGTTGACTGAGGAATTCAATAAAATGTCCAAGGTCTCTATTATCCGTTACTTTTCCCCTACCGCGTAAAAAATCTTGAACTCTCTATTCACCCGATCCACTGGAATCTCCACGGGAGGCTCGTAGGGTGCCATACCCTCAGTAATTTCGCTCGGGAGAGAAATAAGTTTTCCCATGAAAATCCTCTTCAAATAGGCTCTTGATTTTAGGCTTCCTGGGATGAGCTTAAGCTTCACAGCAAATCTTTTAATCAGAGATGTAATTTCACCTCTTGTTCCTATCTGGTCCACAGGAAAACCGCCGTACAATTTAACTTCTCTGAAACTCGACCTCGTCAATGCGCAGAGCTCTGGAACAGAAAAATACCGGTAAGTGTATGGGGATGGATGAAAGTCCTCCCAATCTTTATTTACGGTACAAATAATCAGCATTCCATTTCTTCTCAGAACCCTCGCCGCTTCAGCAATACATTTTTCAGGCTCTTTAAGGTAATAAATGGCCTCATAGAGAAGGGCCAGATCAAAGCTGCCGGAAGAAAGGGGCAGATGATGGCCATCCATTAGGTCAATGGTAATGTTCGGCCTGTTTTTATAAAATTGCTTTGCCAGAGAAACGTTTTTTTCTTCGATATCCCCCCCAACCACTTTCTTTGCAAACCTTGCCACATATCCCAGACCAAGCCCAGCTCCACAACCAATTTCCAGAACATCTTTATCTGCTACCAAATCTTTTGCGAATTGATATCGCTGGTAAAGCCTCGCTAACTGTTCTTTGGTCGCCTTTAACCCTGGCACCTCTGTAATACTTGAATAATCAGGAGCTTCAGCGAGCCTAACCACCACTTTCGCATTCCCACTTACAGCGTAATATACCCCGAATAGAAATGTCCTTTTTCTCCCACGGCCATAGAAAACTTTGAAAGCCCTGACTTCTCAGCCAATTTCATCTTGTACACAGTGCTGCGTAGGCTCCGTAATGAAAATATTACCTTTTTCTTCTTTGATAAATGGCCAGAATTGCCAAAAGAAGCAAGAAAACAATCAAGTTACCAGGGACCTTATTGCCAATACGCGTCAACATTTGTACATCTCACAGCAGAAATTACCGCTACATCATAAGCTAAGACCTGAAAGAGAACCTCGGGATTCAAAAACAAATCATCTCTGTTTCTATCCCTTTTACAACGTTCTTCATACCACTTCTTGGTCTCTTTTTCTAAAAGCTCCCTCTGTTCTGCGGTTGACATAGCCTAACCGTATCCCTCTGCTTTCTTAATTCCTCAGGCGACCGCTCTCTCCTCCGAAAGCGATTTTGGCCACATTAACTTAATGAGTCCCCATAAGGAACCGAGTCCGTAGCTCAAATGCAATATTCCAAAGACAAATGGCATAAACACCATATACCTGAGATTTTTTTCTTCTAAAGCAATCCAACCTGAAAAACGAAGAGCCATTAAGATGTAACTGCTAAGAGAAAATAACCAAACCCACCTAAAAACAGGGTAAAACAAAGATAGAATGATAGAAGAGAGAATTCCCGCAACAAAAAAAAGAGGCACTACGTGTCGCAAGGAAAAAATAATCCTTCGGAACTTCAGGGGATAGGTAACCCAGAACCCATTGTCAAAGTTATGTTTAATAAAGCTAACCATATCTGATCTCGCGTAATAATAAGTTTTAATCTCCGGAACCAAAAGTATCTTGCCACCCGCTTTTCTTATTTTTGAGTTAAGTGCGATGTCTTCACTTCTTGCAATATTCTCATCATAAACCCCTATCCTGTAAAATAAGTCTTTTCTATAGCACCCAGAATATGCAGTATCTGCCAACATTGGCTTCCCAAAGTGTAGTCTATGGCGTGAGCCGCCGACACCAAACCACCGCGATAACGAGAGAGCAATCGCTTTCCCGAAAGTAGTATTATCTCTTGGCATCGCAATCTGCCGCCCTCCCACATTATCTACATCATATCGGTCCAGGAACATCACACATTTAGGTATGTAATCTCTTTCGTACACCGTATGGGCATCTATCTTCATAATAATTTCGTACTTCGCATTTCTGATTCCAATATTCATGGCCGCGGGGATGATTCTCTTGGGGTTTTCTAAAAGCCTTATGAATGGAAATTTTCCCACATAGTCCCTGACAATGTTCTTCGTCCCGTCATTACTCATCCCGTCAACAATCAGAACTTCAAGCTTCTCCTTTGGATACTCGCTTGAAAGGATCGAATCGAGGCACTTCCCAATGAATTTCTCTTCATTCAAACATGGAATAATAGCCGAAACAAATGGAAAATCCTTTATTCCGGAACGCACTACGAGGTCTTTTCTCTTTATCCCCTCCATTTCCCCGATCGCCCTATTTCTCAAAGATCGTTGAGGCCATAACAGTTTCACCACACCCCATAAAGAGCCAAGACCGTAACCCGTATGTAAAATCAAAAAAATCAAAGGCATAATAAACAAGTACCTCAAATCTCTCTTCGTTAAACTGATTTTAGCGGAAAAATAAAGACTCCCTAAAGCATATAAACCTAATATCAGCACGAAAAACCATATAAATCCTCCACAGAAAAATGCTAAAAACGCGGAACAAATTAGACTTAGAATAAATGCAAGCGGTGCAATGTGCCTCAAGCTTAGCAAAATGTAGCTGGAGAATTTAATAGCATAGATTGCCCAGAAACCATTGACCAAATTATTTTTTAAGAACGATTTGAGATCAGATTTAGCGTAATAATAGCTTAAAATCTCTGGAACGAGGAGTATTTTATATCCTGAAAGCCTCATTCTAAAGTTAAACTCCATGTCCTGACTTCTTGCTAATTTTTCATTAAACAGCCCGATTTTCTTAAACACTTCTTTTTTGCAGCAAAAGAAAGGTACAGTGTCGACATATCGAAGTTCATTGGAGGGAAGTCTATAGTAAGCATTTCCAACCCCAAATGGACAAGATAAAGCAGCAACTATTGCTTCACCTGCAAACGTACCATCTGTCGGTAGTATTCTCCATATGCCACCTACATCATCAGAATCATATTCATTCAAATATTTCACACACTTCGATATATAGCTTCGATCATAAGCTGCATGTGCATCCATCCTCATAATAATTACGCCTTTTGCATCCTTAATGCCAATATTAAGTGCTGCAGGAGTAATCTTCTTAGGATTGTCAAGACATCTCACAAAGGCATACCCCTTTTCATAATTTTCAAGTAACTTCCTCGTCCTGTCCTCACTCATCCCATCAATAATTAAGATCTCAAGTTTGTCTTTCGGATAATCGTTCGCAATGATGGAATCGAGGCATTTTGCAATGAATCTTTCTTCGTTGCGGCAGGGAACTATAACAGTCACAAAGGGAAAATCATCCATACTTTTCACAGGGTGAGCTTGCTCGAAAATAATGAAATAGGCTATTTCAAAATTCTTTCATATACTTCTAAAAGCTTCTTGCTCTCATTTTCCCAATTGTATTCTTCCGCCACGGCTCTCCGGCCGTTTTCACCCATTCTTCTCGCCTCATCGGCATGAGCAATTATCCAACGAATCCCTTCAGCAATAGCGGAGGCATCCATTGGGTTAACGCAGATGCCGCATTGCTTACCTTCGATAATTTCCTTCCACCGCGGGAAGTCAGAAGCAATGACAGGAATGCCAGCAGACATATACTCGAATATTTTATTCGGTTGGGCATTAGTATGATTAGGCACACGATGAAACAAAACAAGCCCTGCCATAGACCTCGAGAGCATTCGAGCCACCTCTTTGCGGTTTAATTGACCCATCTCTTCAACGCTATTCCATCCACACATTGCTACCGCCTGACTACGTTGCTCAACGGGTGAAAATTCCCCGGCCAGTAAAAGCGCCGCGTCCGTTTGGCCAATTGCCTTAACCATCTCAAAGATGCCCCGTGTGTCACAAATTGCCCCAACATAGCTGACAGCGATCTCTCTTTTAGACCAGTTGGTATTCGGCAAACAGAGCTCGTCAAGAATCGGATAGTTGTTAATAGCGATAACCTTGCATCCGAGCCGGAGAAACTTGTCATATATAAATGGGGTAGCAGCCACAATGAAGTTCAATCGTTTAACAGTCCATTTTTCAAATATTTTGAACATCATAGAAACTATACGCCTGCCTGTCGCTGGAATCCAGTCTTTTGTCAGTATGTCTTCTGGCACATCTTCGTGCACATCATAAATTACCCGACAGCCCTTCGATTTTAGCAGTATGCCAACCGGAATTAACTCAGGGTCATGGAAGTGATAAATATCGGCTCTTTGCTTTAAAGCGACTAGGAATATCCTAAAAGTTAGGCCGAGCATGCGGTGGATACGGTTTTTGGGCTTTGGTAGTCCAATGATTTGAATACCGTCAACTTTCTCATTCTTTTCGTGCTGTGCAATCAGAGTAACATCATATCCAGCCTGTGCAAGGCTTTTGCATTCTTTATGGAATATTCTGGTGTCAAAAGAAGGGTGTACCGTGCTTAAATGACAAACCTTGACTTTTTGGCTCATTAGATTCCTAATTTTCTATGAAGTGCCGGAACCAGAAATCGAGCATGATAATCCGCGATATGTCTGAACTTAAATCGTATTTATTCCCCCAAAAACCATCAATCATAGTTTTGAGCTTTCTCGTATTAAATATGCCCCTCTGCCTGAAGTCTTGTGATTCGATAATCCCCATGATGTTATCTTTGTGGTAGCTGCGGAGCCAATTCTTTGTAGGTGTTGGAAATCCCATCTTATCGAATCTATTTAAAATCTTTTCGTGAACAATACTTTTCATTGCATTTCTCAAAATAACTTTTGTTACGCCGTTCTGAAATTTCAGAGAACTCGGCAAGGAGAAACAGAATTCAACAAGACGATAATCCAAAAAGGGCAATCTGCTTTCAAGTGAAAAAGCCATGCTGATCCTATCTTCGTTTCTAAGAAGATGTGGAAGCATAAAGCTTTTCAACGCCTTGAGCATCACTTTTTTTGTAGGGTCAGGAAACGTACCGTCATCTGAGAAAATTTTAGTCTTAAAACCATCGCCGCAAGACCTAAAATCATCTGTGAAAATATTGTCACACTTAGTCTTAATATTCCTTCCTAATTGTATAGCGAGGAACGGGAATACCGCCCTGAAAACAAACAAGAGAGGATTTAAGGAGTTTATTTTTGCAAGTCTCAGCACATCCCTCAAAAACAGAAACGGAGATTTCATAAGGATTGAATTCAGATACACATGCCAGAATAAAAGATATCCACCTAAAAGCTCATCGCCCCCTTGACCGTCAAGCAGTACCTTAACCTCAGGCCGTGCCAATCTCATAACGTGCCACATTGAGTATACACCGCTATCTGAGGTCGGTTGGTCGAGGTGCCAAACAACCCTTTCCATGATGTCGAGGAAATCTTTGCCATCGGGGTTTGTCTTGAATGATTGCAGGCCACAGTCCCTTGCAACCGTGTCTATATATACTTCTTCGTCGATTCCCTTATCCTTGTAAAAAGATGAGAAAGCGGCGAGGCGTCTTCCCAGGAAAGATTTGAGTACATATACTATTGAACTTGAATCCAAGCCTCCTGAGAGGCAGACGCCAACGGGAACATCGCTCCTTAGCCGCAATCTGACCGAATCTATAAAAAGGTCTTTAAAGGCGTCAGAAGGATCAAGGGTCTGATCATTTTGGGTGCTTTCGTTATTACATTCTACATCCCAGTATTTTACAAATTTGAGATTATCCCCCTTTATAATCAGATGGTGCCCAGCAGGAACAGAGTAGACACCCTCGAAAAAGGTACGATCATTTGTATCCGGAGCCCCAAATTTGAGGAATTTATATATCTCTTTCATATTTGGGCTGAATCTTTCTGCTTTGGAGAGTACAAGCGACTTCATCTCGGATGCGAAGGAGAAAATCTGTTTTCCGCCTTTTTGGAAGGTGTAGTAAATTGGCTTCACTCCGAGCCTGTCCCTCGACAGAATCAGACGCCGTTCATTAGTATCCCAAAGTGCAAGGGCCCACATTCCGTTGAAAAGCTTAAAGCAATCGAGTCCCCATTGCTCATATGCATGAATTATCACCTCTGAATCTGTTTTGGACTTAAATATATGCCCCAACGATTTCAACTGGGGTGTGAGGTCCTGATAGTTGTAGATTTCGCCATTATAAATGAGCCAAACGGTGCCATTTTCGTTGCACATAGGCTGATGCCCGTCTTCAGAGAGGTCTATGATGCTCAATCTTCTGTGAGCAAAACCAAGATTGTAGACATCATCTCCGGATAACAGGTTACCGGTATTCTTAAAAGAAATATGGTTTCCCGTTTGAGTCTTGATGAGCACATATCCAAAATCGTCAGGACCGCGGTATGCAATAGAATCCGACATTGCCTTTAATTGAGAAATGTCTATCCTTTCACCCCTGGTGTTATATATCCCTGCTATCCCGCACATTACTGCTTACATCTATTTAACTACAGATTTTAATAATCCAATATCAGCAAGGTCTTGGTATTTGAACTCCTTAAGATTCTGAATATTGATTTATGATTTCCCTATACAACTCCATATACTCCTCTGCATTTTTTGCCCATGTGAAATTATTCAAGACTTTCCCTCTTGCCCGTTTCCCCATCTCTCTGCACAAAAATGGGTTTGTAAGCAGCCTCTTCAATGCAGATTCTACTGAGGAAACATCTTTAGGTTCAACAAGCACCCCGTCATGTCCATCCTCAATGACATCCTTTATCCCCTGTCCTTTGCAGCCGATCACAGGAAGCCCCACTGCCATAGCTTCAAGATAGACCACACCGAATGCCTCATCCCAGCTTGGCAGACAAAATATGTCTGCTTCTGCCAAGGCCTCAAAAACCCCATCCTGAGTTTTCATACCCAAAAATCTTACTATGTTTTCAAGCCCCTTCTCTTTCACCAGCCCCTCTAAAAATCTCCTGTTCTCACCGTCACCCACAATGATGTATTCGAGTTCTATCCCATTTTTAATTAAGTCGGGAAGGCTGCGAATTACAAACTCATGACCTTTTCTCTCCTCCAGATAACCTACGGAAATTATCTTAATTTTGCCCCCCGCTTCCCATGGGATTTTGTGCTTTACCTTATCTATTGGAATTCCATTATTAATGAACGCAACCTTTTGTGGGGTCGGATAATATCTCATAATAATATTACTGACCATCGAGCTTACGCCAACTATTTTATCTGCTCCTCTGAAAACCTGCAGAATTGATTTTCTCAGTCTCTTGCTTCTCTCGATGGTGGGCTTGTGAGGCGCCGAGCTGCAAACGTCCAGCCCATGAATGGTTACAACAAGCGGAATCTTATATTTCATCTTTAACCTGAGCCCGGCAAAACCATCGGGATAAGCTGTATGGGCATGTATTAAGTCAAACTTGAAGTTATTGTAAATATTATCGATAAGTGCCCTTACACAAAGGTACATAGACTCGCCTGAATAGGAACCGAGATAGGCTTTAGGTAATTCAACATATTTTGGATAGAAAACTTCGATACCATCCCGGATCTGTTTATGCGGGATTTCTGAATAGGCTCTCCATTTCTTAGTCATCCTATTCATTGGAAACGGCGACCAAGGTTTTGGTGAAACAAGTTTTACCTCAAGCCCCTGCCTTGCCAGTTCTTTCACCTGGTCATGAACGAACGGCGCCCCAATCTCATTATAAGTTGATGGGTACATATGTGAAATAACGAGAACTTTCATTTTGTTATAGCCTGATATTCTTAGCCCTTAGATGCTCTGGGCATTGGTCACTCTTTTTGAGCAACGAAACTGAACTGCGCGCAAAAACACAATTTAATATGGTTAATCTGTTGAATCGTAAGGCCTTTGATTTTTCCAAATACGCCGATTGCCCTGTTAATGGGAGATTCTTTGTAATAGAACTGGCTAAGTAATTTGGGTTGCCTAAGACCGTCCTTTATGATGAGCGTCAGAGCATCTATACCGGGTCTCAATTCAATTACTCTCATACCTGTCTCTTCAATAAGGCAGGAAAATCCATAGGGGGTAAAATTCCAGACACTTTCAGAATGGTAAGGCTCAAGGTGGGAGGTAGATCCTATAAAAAACCCTCCAGGTTTCAGGACTCTACAAACCTCCTTTAGAACTTCCCGCGGGTATCTAATGTGCTCAAAAGCTTGGTTGGTATATATTAAATCAAAGTACTCATTTTCAAATGGCATATTGATTCCATCGTATGCTACGCATTGCCCGCCTTGCCTTTTCACTCTTTCATTTACTTCTGTAGGTAATTTGATATCCAATCCGATCCAAATAATATCATTCTGTTTCTTTTGGAAATAGTCGATAGATCCACCAGCTCCACATCCTAAATCGAGTACAGTGTTAATAGACTTTAGTCCAAAGACATAATCTATACAATAGTATTTGTTTACTTGCTTTGCATGGTCATTTGGAATTCGTTCGCTAAGAAGTCGCCGCATATAGACATCTCATTTCATTTACCACTGCGATGCTGGATCTTTCTTAAAGTTGCAAGCAACTCCTCGGAGATTTTATGCCAGTCATACCGCATTGCCGTTTTAAGAGAATTTCTTTTCAGTGTCGAAGACACGGACTCATCTTCGAGAATCTTTTTCACCGCTCTTGCGAGTTCTTCCATATCTCCTTCGGGCACGAGCATCGAATCAAACCCCGAAGTCAAAAACTGGTTATAGGTCCTATTGTTCCAGGCCACAATGGGAGTACCTGCGGCAAGAGCTTCAAGCGTGGAATGCGGGATGCCGCCCATACCATAAGAAAGATGCAAACTCAGGTCTGCCTGATGATAAACAAATGGGATATCACTCTGCTCCCCAAGAAAGTATAACTTCTCCTCTGCCCCGTTATTCCGTATTCTCTCCAGGTAGACATCGTATCTGCCTTTCCCAACCATGATGATTGCATACTTGCCGTCAAATATTTTGTCAAGAAAAAGGGGTAGATCAAAGATGAATTCGATACCCTTTTTCAAATGTAGGGTCCCGACAAACAAGATAACTCTTACCCCCTCTTCCTTGAGTCTTTTTATAACGCCTTTGCCGTAATTCAATGGTCCTTCATTTGAGGTTTGATACCTTCTCAGGTCGACACCGTTGTTGATTATGTCTGTGTCTCTTCCGTACATGGACAGAATATATTCACGAGTGTCATTGCCATTAGAGAAAAGGTGCTGGGCATTTTTAACGAAATACCTTTCAAGAGCAAAAAAAGCTCTTTTTAGGAATGGCGTAGTCTCTGTCGATTCATAGGCCGGCTTACCTTTCATCAGACAGATATCAATTATGTTTAGTCTTCTCTTTCGTAGTAAGAGTCCAGGCAAAGCCTCAAACGAGGGGTTTAGACTGAATATGATATCTCCCTCTCTGACCATTTCCTGCAACTTATAATAAACCTGAAGTGCAAAGACTAATGCCCTGACGTGATTTAGGGTGTAGTAGGACAATTTATTGGGTATCCTGAATAGGACGGAAGTACTATTTGCAAAACTGTATCTTGTAATATTGACCCCAATCTTTTGCAACCCCGTTACGTCATAAAACTCAACCCTTCTCGAAGGTCTCGTACAGTGTATATTGACATCGTAGTGATTGCATAGTTCTTTGGCGATATTCACAAGCCAGTTATCCCTGCCGTTGGACACATACCCCAAGGGGGAGTCATCGATGAAATGGATAGTTTTTTTTTGACTATTCAAATCTTTCGCCCTGCTATTTGGTATCTATAGTAGGAAAAACTTATTCCTACTAAAATAAATAGCAACGAATTCATAGAGAGATAATATAAGCCGTCGTAAAATAAGAAAGAGATCAAAATTGCTATGATAGCAGATGCAAGACTGACTTTTATGGGGTAGTACTCATCTGAGATATTCTTGACACTTTCGGATAATACATTCTTTAACTTCTTTGAAATCATAAATATAGGAATTAGGGAGACAAGGCCCATGCCTGAAATCAAACTCAGATAAGCGTTATCAAGGGTGTCAGCGAGCGAAAAAACAGATGGTGCGGCGATACCATATGCATGTCGGAAGTTCACCGAGCCAAGCCCAATGCCGAAGAAGGGATTTAATTCAATAAACCTCATGAATATCGGATAACCGTACAGCCTGTGTAAAATGCCCTGAAATGGCTCACTTCCCGAACCAGATAAGCGTTCGGAAGTGTATTCCCCGAGATAGCCCCAAAGCATGTAGATAATACTTCCCATGATAATGATGTAGACCACATTCCTAAATAGGCGGGGCTGTTTTCTCATGAAGAAAGCAAATAATGATAAGGCAACAAGATAGCTTAACATACCGCCCCTTGTAAAGGTAAGCATCAATGCCAAGGAATTAATAAGAAAGGTCCCCAAAAATATATATCTGGTGTTCTTGTCGAGGTTTGCGATGCCGATTGAAAGAAGCGAACCAGTGCCGAACGCAGAAGCGGCAAATTCCGGGTTACCGAAAGTAGAAGTGATCCTATATGCCTTACTCTCCATTCCAAATAGATATATCCCTCTATAAGGTCTACTCCATTCAGCAAAATACGGCAATGAACCACAATAGTCGTGTATAGGATTCCCGCCTATTAAGTATTCGAATACGCCATATAAAGCGCAAATACCTATGACAAGGGTAAGGAATTTGACCATGGCAAGTTTGTTCGAATTCACAGTGCAAATATATGTAATGTAAAAAACGCACATTGCTGGAAGAAAGGCCCTTGATGTCACTACGAAGAAGCTTTCCTCAGGGTCATATGCCTTAAATGAAGAGATACTTCCGAGTGCCAGAAATAACATAAAGATTGTCAGCATTGGCAATTCCAACCGTTTTCCCCCTTGCCACTTCGACTTGATGAGCCTCGGTATTAGTAGAACAAACAGCAAGACTAAAAAAACCAAAACATGTTCACCAACCCTATATCCAAGAATGCCTCTTGAAGGGAGACCCCATGTTTGAAAAACGTTTGTACCTGAACTCTGCCATGGCACAAAGAAGAGGTAGCACATAATTCCACCCATGATAGCCTCATAGGTCTTCTTGAATGATATCAAAAGTGCTATAAGAATCAAAAAACTGCCTAAGACTGTAACCCTTATATTTCCAGTTGCTATACCGTAAGCCAGGAAAAATGCAAAAGCTACAGTCACTAAAGCTAGCAGCAGGGGCTTTCGAGAAACAAGAATACCGTTATGCATTTACTACCCTTATTTCCCAGGTCTCAACCGTTCAAGCGAGTTAATCATAAGAAATGCTTCTTTGTCTGTCAGTTTAAATTGTTTTTTTACCTTAATACATTTCATGTATAAATATGGACAGCTTAGAATTGTTCTTAAGTATTGGCAGCTCAAAGCAGGTGGACTACTTAGGGCCACCCTTAACAGTCTATAAGGAATAAGCATCAGATGGAATAAAATAAATCGCGTGTCTGTTATGTTCTTCCATGTAAACAAGAGAGTATTTTTCAAGAAGATTTTATCTATTTCGATGCTTCTGTAATGCTTCCCAAATGTTTCTCTCCCCTTGTGATATACAACACTCTCAGGGCAATAGATTACTTTATAACCTGCTTTCCACGCTCTGTAGGAAATATCAATATCTTCAAGATAACCGGGGTTGAAAAGTTCATCGTACCCGCCCATTTCCACAAACTTTTTCCGATCGTACGCCGCAGCGCCGCCGGATGCAAAAAGAGTATAGCAGGGGTATTGAATGTTCAAATCATACCAAGAATTATAAGTAAATTTTTTAAATGAAACGAACCTCTTCCCTGTTTGAAGATTTTTACCCTCCCAATCGTAGATCTTTGATGTTACGGCAAAAACTCGGCTGTCGTCAAAGTAATCCAATAACGGAGTAATAAACCCGATGTCCACCCTGAGATCGTTATTGAGAAAAATGAAGTAATCCCTTCCACTTCTAACCACTTCTTCATTGACAGAGAAGAGAAAGTCATTTTCCCCCTTTTCTATTATTCTCACTCCGGGGTAGTTGTCTCTTAAAAACTCGACGCTGCCATCAGTGCTTGCGTTATCTATGACTATTATCTCGTCTATGTTTCCACGAGCCTCGACGGCTCGGATTACAGACGTGAGACAATCTCCAAGCAGATGTTTCCCATTGTAGTTCAGAATGTATATATCACAATTTCTCACAAATATTTGGATCCTGCAACTTTTTTATTCTCGAAAACGATTACCCGCCGGCATTAGCTCGGTTACTTGTTCATCACAAACCCATACAATTTCTTGACCTCAAGAAAGGAGATAAAATCTTTCTTAAGAATCCAGAAGAGGTATACGGAGAGAAAAATGGTAGCATTAAGCGCTGTGAGACCGGCGTAATGGATTCTGCCCTGTAAATGTACGGCGTTGGACAGGAGGGTATTAGATGCCAAAGTTAAAATTCCAAGCGCGAAGCTGATACCAAGAGGAATCTGGAGGGTTTCCTTGAAAAAAGGCCAGACGGGTTTCTTGAAAACCTCTTTATAAAGTACAAAAAAGAAATAAATAGAACAGATGGTCATGGAAAACGACGTGGCCAGAATGGCACCCAAGAGACCATAACTTATTACAAGCACAAGACTTAACACAGAGTTTAAGACTGCAAGCAAGGAGGTGTACTTGGTCTCCAGCTCAGGCCTTCCGATGCCTCTTACAATTGATGTTCCGGGGCCGGTCAGGACGTTTATTGCGAAACCAACGGAAAGGAAACAAAGAACCATTACTGACTTTTCATACCCGGGCCCCATCCAGAGTCTAATTAAGTTATTTGAGTTGGCAAGAACAAAGAAGCACAACGGCACCGCGAGAATAGAAACATATTTTGAGCTCTTTATAAAAAGCTTGTATAAAGTTTCTTTATCATCGAGGCTGTCAAGCTCTGAAGCTGCAGGGAGTAATGCAGGCAACAAGATCATTGGGACTCGCCGCGTTGTGCGAGCAAGACTGGCACCCACATCATAATAGCCTACCAGTGCGGCATTCAGAAAATGACCTATGTATATCTTGTCAATCTGCATAGTTATGAAAGAGGCGATCTTTGTTATTTGCAGTTTTGTCCCGTAAGCTAACATTTTTCTGAAGGAATCATAATTAAATTTCAGAGGATTTATCTTTAACGCCGGGAGCAATCTATACGAATAAAAGGCCTTTCCTGCGACAGAAAAAAGTGAATAGGCGGCGGTGCTAAAGACAAGACCCCGCAGACCGTAGCCCAGTTCAAGGAAGACGACTGTAGCAAGGGCGTTGATGATTGCGGAGACAACATCAATGGAATTCAACACCCCGAGTCGCTGCATTCCATATAAAAGGCCGTTGAATATCCCAGAAACAAATAAGAATATGAAAATCATAATTGCCCAGGTAAGAACGAAGTAAGCTTCTTGCATGTAAATCTGGTTGAATTTGAAAAAGCCCAAGACCTGACTCCTTAAAAGAAGTGCAGATGAAAACATGAGACCGATGAATATGCTGAAAGTGAACCCCGAGCTTATTATCCTGTTGAGCTCTTCCATTGAACCTTTGGCAATATATTCGGCGACGAATTTTGTATAAATATCCCCGATTCCGAAATCGAGAAGCGCAATGAAACCGATTACGGAGTAAGCAAGTGCCCAGATTCCATATCTTTCTATACCTGTTTTCGATATAATATAGGGAACGAGAAGAAAATTAATGAGCATTATGGAAATCTGCCCAATCCCTGCAAAGAAAGTATTTCTCGTGACCTTTTTTTGAATCTGAAACGTCATCTGAGTAAAATGCTCAAAGCGTAAAACAAGTTTCTTCCAAATAATATTTTCGCTTATTGTAACTAATACTGTACCTAAGGTAACTTGTCCATGTCAATGTATTTGCGGACGTCATTTTACCTTCCTCATCCAGAAACTTCCCGGCCATCTTTCCTCTTTTTTGTATCCACTAAAAGCCCTTTCCAGTTTATCGGGATACTTTAAGTGCATATAGCTTCCAGCCCACAACACTTCAAAACTGTCGTTGAAAAGCAAAAATGCTTGGAGCAAGTATTGCTCAGTCCAAAATCTATAATCTTTTAAAATCCACTCTTTGCGATATTCCGCTGGCAAGAATATATCGTGAGCATGAATGATTACTCCTTTATTCAGTCTTGGCAATATTTCAAGATATTCATACTGGACATCACTTCCAATCTTTAGAACATGACTTGAGTCAATAAAAAGAATGTCATTCTCTTTCAATTCAGTGAACTCTGATAAAGGAATATCTTGAACATTTTTAGAGATCAATTTATAGAGACCAGGAAAACCGACCTTCAAACAATCTTTTGGATATGGGTCGATCGCAACCAATTGAGATTCTCGACCACTCTCTTCTTTATTTTTCAGAATTGCTCGAGCAAACAAACGGGTCGAATCTCCGGACCCAATTTCAAAGATCTTTCCCGGGTTGAAATAGCGGACAATACAATACAAGATCTCTCCATCTACAGTTCCAAAGCTGAAGCTCCCATAATTCGTATGATATTCATACGGCTTCTGGCTCGGGCTAATGGGTGGCCTATCATACTCATCTTTGAACTTGGACACAAAATCAGAGAGTAGTTTGAGTTGTCTCTCTTCATTCATCCGAATGCCAACAAGTTCGGATTGACGTTGCCATAGTTCATCTTTAAGAGTTCTTGTATCAGGGATAGGTTCATAGTAGTGGTTCTTAGTTACGTGAAAGCCCACACTTTGCCATAATCGGAATAGCTTCTTAAAGAATATATTATTAATTTGACTCTGTGTAACCTTTATAATTCTTTGAAATGTGTACATTTTACCACTAAACGTTTGTTAAACCCCAATTGCGCCTAATATGCATTAATTTCAAGCTTTTTTATATCCTGAATAAATTACTCGAAGCTGCTCCCCTACTTGCTCAGGGCTGAAGAGTGAAACTGCGTATTTCGAAATGTAATCGGGGGAGAAACTTTCCAAATGCTCAAGCATAAAATTGAGCCCGTCGCACAAAGCCTTTCCGTCTGCCGGTTCAACAATTAAGCCCACTTCCTCAGTGATAAACTCTTCCGGTCCTCCACAGCGAGCTGCCAGAACTGGGGTGCCTGTTACCAATGCTTCTGCAGCTATAACAGAAAAAGTTTCGAAAAGGCTCGGCAGAACAAGAATGTCAGCCCTACGCATGAAATCTGCTACGTCTCGTTTAGGTTTGAGACCATGAAATGTGACTTTCTCTGAGATTCCTAAGTCCTTAACCATGTGTTCGTAATCCTTTAGTGACGGGCCATCACCCACCATGTCCAGATGCCAATCCTTCCTATGAAAATGCAGCATAGCTAATGCATTGAACAAATACGGCAAACCTTTCGATTCAGCCTTATCAGAAGAATCGAATAAACACACAACAAGCAGTCGCTTTACATGACCTCTATGTTCCGGATTTGAATTGGGGTAGAATAAGCGGGTGTCTACTATATTAGGAACTACATGAAATCGAGCTTTTACTCCGTACTCTTGAATAGATCGCTGCAAAGATTTGCTTACTGGCATTACTAAGTCTGCAAATTTAAAAGCAAATTTAGTCCCCCAAATGTCATAACGGTGTAAACGTTTTCTTGGAAAGTTGCTCGAATGTTCAGTCACGAGGACCGGTATTCTGTAAAGTTTGCCGATGATTACGGCAGGAACAGCTACATCATAAAAGTGGGCGTGAATAATGTCGGGTCGAAAACCAAGAGCAACAATCCGTCGGAACATTTGAAAGATGCTCCAAATATAGATGAAATATGTGACTCTGGGAACCGATACGTGACGATACCAGATTCGATATGTCGGAATCCCTGCAGCAAGATTCTTGTCAACCTCCTGGCTCATTCTCCATAACCCTTTGAGTCCCTGGTCTTGACCCACCATGTGGATCACCGTCACATCATTGTAAAGCTGAACAGCCTTCGCCTGTTCACGAACAAAAGTACCTACGACCGGAATCTCCTTCGTGGGAAAACCCGAAGTAATAAACAAAACTTTTAAACGCCCCATCGCCAGATTTCCCAAATTTTGAACTTCAGAATGGCAGTGTTAGCCTGATCAGTACAATTAAAGAGCCTACTAACCATTCAAAATAGCAAACAATTATTCATCGAGATAAGGCTGGATTTCGATGAAGTTGAATATCAATTCCTGTCCCACAGGGCCGCCTGACTCTTCGTCATTCCTCCAATCTTTCACTGTTAGTCTTGCAGTTGTGCTCTTTGCACGAAATACACGCCAATGGTATTTCATCCAATATGGGTATTTTTGATTGAATTTACCAAGAGCATGTGCATAGTTGTTTGGAAAGGTGAATTGAAACGCTTTTTTCTGTCCGGACAATAAGTCCGCATTGTCGAGATGGATCGACAAAGCGTGATCAGCCTTGACAGATCTCTCCTGCACCAAATCTTGATAATCCCCTGTGATCATCTTCAAGGAATAGACTTGGCCAGGTGTGAGGTCTTTTATCTCCTGGCTAAACATATTTGGTTTTTTCGCACTACGCTTCATCCAAAGGAAAGTATCTCCATCATTGGTACGCGGATATCGTCCCTGGAGCCAACTATAGCCGTTGTAAGTGAGTGGTTTTGCACTCTCTTCCTCAGCAGGCAAGACAGTCCACGCATTTTCCCCCACGGCAAAATCTGGATTCTCGATGTGTGTCAGCTTATAAGGATCTTTGGCTAATGGCTCAGTATTACCTTCGATACAATAGTGGCGATACAGACGACCTATCCACCTAATCGTCTCCTCGTCACAGTATGAGCTATGATATTCCTGGATTCCGCCGAGCCCAAAGAAGGCCGGATGGGTTGCTAAAAAGCGAAACTGCATGTCCATATACACTTTGAAATTAACGGTCGGGTCGGTATTAAGACTTTCGGTAGGTTGAGACATACATCCCAAGGCTATGACCATCCGACGCGTCGAGCCTGGAAGGTTATTTTCCCATCGACCCATCTCTTTCAGGAGACTTAGCTTGATGAATGCCATAGCCTTTTCTTCTGTGGGCTGTTCAGTGAGATATCGTTCTCGGACTATATACCCTCCCTTTTCAATACAGGCCTTTAGGAATTCCGTAGATCGGTCTCCCCCGTTAAATGGACCCCCATAATAAGGCATAAAAGACTTTCCTTTGAATTTTGAATTGGAGTAAATCCGCTCCACCGCCTCTCGATAGAGGTCATAGACTGTATCGTCTCCGCCTATAAATTCGTCAACGATGATGCCGTCCATGAGTGGATGTCGAAGACCGATGTAATTTGACCAGTACTTGTAGACTTCATCTGCAGCTGCCACACCGGTTTTCGTGAGTTTCGGCAAATAGGCGATCGACATCCATTTCTTCCCCCCATTTTTCCACTCTTTCAAATGCGGCGGCTCCGACCCTTCGCTAATCATTACGTTCACATTGGGCAATATATCTTTGGACAAAAATTTCCAGTCATAAGGCCCGTAAGGGTGTATATGGGGATGCAGGTCATAAAAAGCATACTGTAGCATCGGAATAGACCGGACAATAAGATTCTTAAGGAAAGCTTTGCCCTTCCGTCCAACAAAGATGGTGTGTTTACCAGCAGGTAGAAATCGCATAGCTTCGAGAGAAGGCTCGGTGCTATCTGAATGGACGATTACCGCTTCCTCCCTTGAATTTGAGTCTACCGAAACCCAGACTTCGCCGCCTTTCGTAATTTCAACTTCGGTTTTAACGTATACCCACCTATCGTAGGGATTATTGAAGACATACCTGTTGCGTATGCTTAAGGCCGCATTTTCCTGAACATTGAGCAGCTCCCAGACGAAGTTGTTCAAGATTTTAACGCCTTTGAAAATCTCCGGTTGGCCTTTCCAGAAAAAAGTTGATGTGGCTTCCTCACCAATAACCGTGCCTTCCGATCCTATTACATTGACATGAACAGCATACTCTCCCGCTGGAAGAGTTTTCATATCAAATTCAACATCTGTCTCGTTAGATACATCTGAAATAATTTTCTGAATAATTGGCTTATTAGATTCGGAGAGCAATAGGTCTGCTCGAACCTTGCTTCCTAAGGGCATTGATTGTATTAGACGATTATCTATGGTTAGTGTAATCTTTCCTGGATCAGGATAAGTATGTATCTCCAGACTACCGGAATACTTAATACCAGCTTTTGGGCTCACAAAAGCACATGACAAAAACAAGGAGAAAATGATTAACTGAAGCCCCACACTTAGAATCACAAAAACCCCCTGGGGAACGTTGTTCAATTCTTTCACTTTTTTTATTCAGTGGAGATCATAGAGAAGTCATTCGCCGCAAGACGCGAAGGAGGCTCCGGGGTCAAACCTTCAAAATTCAATTTCAATCGTTGGCAGCGTTCAGATCCTTAGGATCGTTGATACCGTTGGAAGAAGCTGAAAGCACAAAGCAGCTTAGTCAATGAGTCATTCAGTTATTAGGTCATTGGGTCAACTATAAGCTCAAAGTTCAAAGCTGAATGCTCAAAGGTGGAAGCGTACATGCGTTGAAGCGTTAACATGTCTATAGATCGTAGTGTCATAAGGTATATTGGGTCTATTGCATGGTAAGGCTTATTTATAAACATCCCCTCTGAAGTCTATTCTTTCAACAGATATTACTCTTTCATTCTTATTCACCTCAAATATTATCCTTAACTTTCCTTTCCTCAGCCTGTAATAGCCTTCCCAATCTCCTACAAGTTTCTTTAAATCAATATTAACACTGCCCCCTTTCATTTTCATTAAAAACTTCTTTAATTCTTCTCTTACCTCGACGTGAACATCTTGCCTATCAATAAATTTTTCAGCGTCCCTGGAGTATTCAATTCTCCATTTCATACTTCTACGGTCTCGCTATAAGCTGCTTCTTCTCCTGTCGATGGTTTACCATATAGCTTCTCAATATCCTCCATCTCCTCCTTAGAAATCGAAGGTATACTTCTCAGAAAGAATTCCAATGTTTCCTCCTCCAAGACTTCCCTTACAGCTTTTTTTATAAGACCGTAAAGTTCATTTTTATCAATGATTACTTCCACTTCTTTTCTCCTTTCGACTATTCATGTAGCTATTATAACACAAGTCAAAATAAAGATATAGACTAGAGACTCCGGGGTCACCTTCAAAATTCAATTTCAATCGTTGGCAGCGTTTGGATCCTTCGCATAGAAGGGAGCTTCGCTGGAATGTCATTGGTTTGTTTGGTTTTCCTGGTTTCTTTGGTTTGTTTAGTTTCTTTTATTAAATGGCGTCAGACAAGACACTTTCAACGACTTAATCCGAAATCAGCCAGTAATCGAATGGAAGGTTTCTGTTTAGTGCTCTTTTTAATTCTTCTATAAAATCTCTTATCTGCTGTTATAAACTCAAAACTTAATTCTTCGGCCAGCGCAAGATAAGTAGCGTCATAACAGGTTAAATCAAATTCTTTTGCGAATTCAACAGTTTTACCTAACAAAGTAACGGTTGGAGTAATGATTTCTATCCCCATACCAAATAGCGTGTCCAATGCTTCCTGAATTTCCTCTATCGAAAAACTCGCGTTGTAACGTAAGGCATTTGCAATTTCAAAGAGCAAGAGATCAGGAACAACAATCTCTCTTTCTCCAGCATAGAACTCTTCGCGAAGTTTGAGTGCTCGACCGCTGTCCGCTTCATTTACAAACCATTTCAAAACCACGGATGCGTCTAAAACACTCATCGAGCCTCTCTCCATTTCCTGATCGTGGAGACACTGTCCCAACCCTTTGGAACGGGATGATTCTCTCTGATCTTATCCTGTGTCTCTATGGCAACCTTAATCTTGTCTTTATCCCGTAACCTTGCCCCTATGAGATAACTTATTCGTTTCTCAACAAGGCTCACTTTATCATAGTTATCAATAATCTTATCCATTTCTTACCCCCCCCGCTCTTTACCTGGACTTCACCATAACTGCCTTTGGACTAGTTTCTTTTGTTATTTTATCATTTCAGATATTCACTAGCAACGGAATTATTAAACCAGTTTCGTGCGTTTTTGTTCAGAGGCTCCGGGGTCACCTTCAAAATTCAATTTCAATCGTTGGCAGCGTTCAGATCGGTAATACCGTTGGAAGAAGCTGAAAGCTCAAAGCTGAAAGCGTTGATCGTAAAGAACGTTTGGATCGTTAACAACCTCTATAAGCTCGGCTTTGTCTACAATTTTCTCAGGATCTTGACAAACTCCACCTTTGTCAGTCCCATTTGCTCAATGATAGAGAGCAAAGTGCCTCTCGGAATTTCATCTCTATGAGGAATAATGACAAGGTGGGTCTTCTCCTCCGTCTTCTTTACAAACGCGGAATGGCTTCCCTTGCCCCCTTCGGAGCAGGTTCAAAACCCAAATATCTCAGGATTTTTATGACCTTTTTTGAAGAAAGTATAGGAAGTTTCGGCATTAAAGGACCAGTTCAAAGCTACCAGTAAACTTCTCCCTCACTGTAAGGCTCTCTTCTATGTCTTCCATTAAGTCCAGTTCTTTGGCGTTCTCAATATAAAGTTCTACTGCCTCTTTGAGATTGGCCACGGCTTCTTCAAATGTATCTCCACAACTGGCCACACCCAACTCAGGGCATTTAGATACAAAACCCCTTCTTTCTTTCCAGACAACTGCCGTATACTCAAGAATTTTCATCATTCACTCCTCTCTTCTCGTCTATAATTCTGCCAAACTCGTCCGCTTTTAACAAGCCTATCACTGCATCTGCCCATGGGCACGTCGCTGCGAAGCTGGCCCCAGTGCAATATCTATCCGAGGGGACGTTGTTCACTCCTTCACTTTTCTTCTTTCCGTTGAGAGCGTTGGCCATAAGCTCGAAGCTGAAAGCTCAAAGGTGAGACTTCAAACCCTTTCAAAATCGTTTTGATCTATACCTCATTGCTTTAGCATTCCCCTAATCGTCCCTTGTTTAAGATCCTTGTTTCCTTAGTCAGGAATTACACTCCCTCTTCCTGTCACTGAGGGGACGTTGCTTACTTCGTTCACTTTTCTGATTCCGTTTGGATCGTTGGGATCGTTAAGGACGTTTGGAGCGTAAATACTTAATGTGTTATAGCATGGATCATGGAAATATCAATATCATCTTAGGCATAGGCGAGTCTACCTTTTGGCTGTGGTATTTCTCTTCCCAAACTCAGTGCAGTATCTATCCACTCCGAAATAACAACTTCCGCATTTTTTATTGCTTCCTCATAGGTCAGTCCATCAGCCATACATCCAGGGAGCTCAGGAACTTCAATGATATACCGACCGTCTTCTTCGCTCCAAAAAATAATGAGTTCATACTTGTACATTTTAAACTCCTTCATGCAGCTTGTATTTAAAGATGATTACTCTAACCTGCTTGACCTGATAAGCTTTTGCTTTTCCGTCTTTAAGTGGTTGCAAGTTAATAATTTCTTCAATTCCCTCTCGGTAGTGGATATGATGGTCTCCCTTCATTCTTACAGAAAACCCAAAATCGTTCAAGAGCTTTGTGAGATCTTGAAACCGGATATTTTTATCAGCCAACCCACTAAGAACTCTATTTAACGTTTTCTTATCCATTATTTAATCCAGAAGAAAATAGATCCAAGGGGACGTTGATGAAAATTGTGACTTTTCCAAAAGGACCCAAACAGCGGGTCACTAAACCATAACGGGACGCCATGGGGAACGTTGTTGAAAAATGACACTTTCCATCTTGGCTTATTGGGTTGATCTGGTTTATTTGGTTTATCTGGTTTAGAGCGTTGAGATCGTTGAGAACATTGGCCATGAGGTGAAAGCGAAAAGCATCAGAGCGTTGATGCGTAGGAGCGTAAATGCGATAAAACCCTTGATCGTTCGGATCATTGAGATTGTTGAGATCCTTGAGTTCGTTGAAAACGTTTTGAACGTTTGGGATGAAAATGACCATTCCCTCAAAACCTGAGGGTATAGCGCCTACCGAAAGATTAAAGTCTTTCCCATTCCTCCAAGGGAATCTTCTTTTTCAGTCCGAGTTCAATTTCCTTGAGAAGCATTTTAATCTGTGGAATGGAATATTCGGTATTATGGGGCAGGGTCAGTGTAAATGTTCCGTAACGCATGTAAAAGTGACGCCCGCCAGGTTCGGGTGAACTAAACCCGAGTTTCTTCAATTTCTTTATAAGATCTCTCCGCTTGCATGGTGCCCATCTACCCATGAACGGTTGCCTCAGCGGGAGTAGGCATTTTCTTATTCAGATTGATTCCACCTATGACAGGCAATTTATCCCCATGTCTTATCTTCACAATCAGCCATCCTTCAAGTACCGACCTTAATTCTTCCTGACACTGATAAAGTGTTTCTCCAAATCCGATAACGCCAGGACATTGGGGAATGTTTCCAGAATAAGTACCATCCTCTAATTTTTCATACTCTGCTTTACTCATTGCCTTATCGATATATTCAAGAAGCATATTGACGCCTCCTTTACCAAACCGTTGGAAGATTCCCCAACTTCAATTTATTATAACACCTCTCCTCCACGAACCAAAACCCAAGCCGGCCCTGGAGGGAGGTAGTTGAATCCTTTCGCTTTTCTCTTTCCGTTCGGCCCGTTGGGAACGTTTAGATCGTTAATCTCATTTATTTCGTTGATTTCGTCTACCTCGTCTATCATATTCGGAGGCTCCGGGGTTAAACCTTCAAAATTCAATTTCAATCGTTGGCAGCGTTTGGATCGCTAATACCGTTGGAAGAAACTGAAAGCATAAAGCTGAAAGCTCAAAGTGGATTAATAAAGAATGGTTGCTTAGCTCAGACACCTGAGTACAACTTATTTCCAGGTACTCAAATATTCAAGCCGATTTTTCATGTCATGGGAAGTCAGAGAGAAGTATAACCTCATCAGTCTACGCAAAACTATTCCTACTGGCAATTGGTCTGAGAGAATGATCCCTCCATGAAATCTTTCTGCGCTCATCCATCCATGATGAATCCGAGCAAAGTGTCGCTTATTATATGAGAACAATGATCGTCTGGCTTCGGCTGCAAACATAAGCTGACCGGAATCCGTAAGACCTATATTCCCGGCTTCTTGGGTTGTGAGAACATCAACCCCTCTTGCTCTTAACGCTTCGGCAAGCGCTAATTGAATATCTTCGTCGAGGTAGAGAGAAATGTTAGCCAATCAGTATCTTCCACCCGGAAAATTCTTTGATACAGCCTCTTCTCTATCTCTTTCAAGCTCCCGGTCTATGACTTCTTTATGATCGAAATAATAAGCCAGCGCATCAAAAATCTGCGCCAGACTGAGGTGAGGAAGTTCCCTCCGAATTTCCTCCGCCGTCAACCCCATAAGATAATACCCAGCTATATTGCCAACCGAAACTCTGGTCCCCTTAATGACCGGACTACCTCCACAAATTTCCTTGTTCACCGCTATATGAAAATGATCGGTCGTCTTTCGGCCCAAAGCTCCCTTCATAGACCAACTCCTTCTTTCCTTATTTGAATTTTAGGATACCATGGATAACCAAGTTAATCAAGTAATGCTCTAATAGTAAATTTCTCGGGTAGAGTAGAGAACTGGCGTAGTGGCTAACGCTCTATCTCCAGCTCCCCCTCGTCAAACCGTACGTTCAGTTTTCCCGAATACGGCTTTCCGATCATCTTCGTACAGAGGCTTTCGCAGTCTGAGTCCATGGAGCAGTGGTTGGCACCTTGTAAAGATGCAGATTGTCGTAGAGGTACTGATTTGGATACTGACAATAGCCTCTGTTTTTCTTCGCCTGCTTCCGTCTCAGATAGATGCGGACTCTCTCTTCCAGAAACCGTTTGACCATGGACAGGTTCCGGCTACAGTTCCCATAGTAAAAGTAACCGACCCATCCCCTTACTGCCTCATTCAATTTCTGGATGATCACCTCTTTAGGTAACCTAAGTGTTCTCCGACAGGTTAAAGCCTTTATCTCCGCCTGGATCTGCGCCATGGCTTTCTTTGAGGGCCTGATCAAAGGAAACTTCTTCCCTGTCCTGGGACTCTTTGCCATTTCCACGGTGAATCCAAGGAAGTCAAACCGCTCCCTCCAGGTGTTCACCACTCTCGTCTTTTCCTCATTTAGGTTTAGTCCCAGTTTTCCCAATGTGGCTCCGGTCCCCTTCAAGATCCTCTCGGCGTTTCCGCGACACATCACCACGAAATCGTCTGCGTACCGAATCAGTCTGGCCTCCATCCTCTCCTCAACCTTCTTCGCCTTCCATAATTTGTCCAGTACGTTAAGATAGATGTTGGCCAGCAGCGGTGATATCACTCCTCCCTGCGGGGTCCCCCTTGGATTCCCTATGGCTCTACTCTTCCCATCCTCTCCCTCTTCGACCACTGGCGCCTTCAACCACCGCTTGATGAGCCGAAGGATATGCTTGTCCACGACCCGCTTGGCCACTAACGCCAGTAGCTTATCGTGAGGAATGGTATCAAAATATTTCGAGATGTCAGCATCGATTACCTGATTCTTCCCCATGCGAAGCTGTAAGGTAAGGTCATCCATCGCCTGATGGGCATCCCGCTTCGGCCTAAACCCATAGGAATTGTCCTCAAAGTCCGCCTCAAAGATCGGTTCGATGACGATCTTCACCGCCATCTGCACCACCCGATCCTTAATCGTCGGTATTCCCAAGGGCCTTCGGCTTCCATCCGACTTCGGAATGTTCACCCTCCTCACAGGCATCGGCTTATACACCTTCCCCCTTAGTTCCTCTGCCATCTGTTCAAGGTATCTTTCCACTCCCCCTTGTCTCTTCTCTATGCCTTCAAAGCTCTCCCCGTCTACTCCCGGTGCTCCTTTGTTGGCTCTCACAAGGCGATAAGCGTGACTCAGGATGTCTCGCCGATATACCTTGTCATAGAGAAGATAGAACCGGTATTCCTTCTCTTGCTTGGCCTTCCGGTATAGTCTCCTCTGAAGTTCCCGAACCTTTTCTGGAGTTTCAAGCATCCCGCAATCTCCTGGCCCTCCCCTCTTCAGAAACTGATGAAAGTATTGCCCCTTCCCTCTCCTAAGGTTCTGCTCTCCTTAGGATTCAAACGGTACTCCGGGCAACTCCGACTCCCTCACAGACCGAGTGAAATTTCGTCTCCTTATATCCACCCGTTGCTCTCCTGTATAGCATCTGAAAGGGCCTCCCGTGCTATCCCACATGACTTCCCCTGCGTGTCACCCCTGCTACCCCGGAAGTCCATCTGTCGGTTCTGGCAGTTTTCGTTAGGACAGATGTCCCAGCCTTCCCCAAACGTCCAAAGGGTCGGCAACTTCGTTCTCAATTACGAGGCTACCTATAGGTTCGCTTGCGCTGCAACCCGCAGGATTGCTCAACTCACTCATTGAGCCTTCGTCAGGGAACTCAATGCTTCGGGTTACCCCTAACATCTCCCTCCAGCTACATGGGCGAACTGCCCAATTCCCATGGCCGGACTTTAACCGGCAAGTCATGCGTTGTACACGGCATACGGACGGGGTTGAATCTTTCCACTTGTCTCGTTTATTTTGTCTATCACCCCTGTGAAAGGGAGAATGTCAAATGTGAAATGTTGAGAGCGTTGAGCTCGTTAATACCGTTGAGACCGTTGAGTTCGTTGGGATCGTTGATTGAGTTTGTTGCATTGATAGCGTTCATCGTGTATATGCGAAAATGCGTCCAAGCGTCGCTGAGTCGATGATCCACTGCGGAATGCAGAATGCGTAACAAAACACTCAAAAAGATGGGATAAATAATCTGGCAACATTCAAGAGGTTATACCTTGTAAACATTATCATGATGATCAAAATCAAGCAGCGTCACTATTTTTCTTTCTACATCGATCTCGTAAACTAAAACAAGGGAACCACTAATATGAACCCTGCGCTTATTTTGTAAGGGTTTTCTTAACGACTTAAATCGATAAGGATCTTCAAGAATATCTCCCACCTTTCTTTCAATTAACCGAAGCATCTCCTTGTCTTTCTTCTGGAGCTTCTTAAATTTCTTATCCAGTTTTTCTTTAATAGCAAGTCTATACACTATTTTAAGCCGTATCTTTTGCCGAAGTCTTCAACCATGATTGATTTCTCGAGGTCAATATCTCGCATCCGTAAAATAAAATCATCGCGCAACTCAGGTTCCTCCATAAGACTTTTTTTGATCTCACCCACGTCCCGCTGCAAATCGACTACCTTTTTATAAATGGTTTCCAAAGTAATGCTCTTCATCGATTCATCCTCCTATACCCATTCCGTCAGTGTATCGAATATATCCTTTTTAGTGATCTCGGCCATCACTCGCCTCACTGTGTTGGGCTAATGTACCGCAACTCATCAGGTCTATCCAGTACCTCACGGCACGTTGTTCGCTTCTCCCACTCTTCTCCGGTTAGATCGTTAAGATCGTTGAAACTCCTGGGGGACGGTGCAAATGAAAAATGTACAATGTGAAAGCGGGATAATATTTTGGCTATTTTAGGGGATTGATGGTTTCAAACCCTATAGCACTTACAACATCGCAAAGAATGTCATCGGAAGCTACAAATCTCCAGTCTCTTTCTGCAATCAAGCTAAACGTTCCTATTTGAATCGCATCAAGAGTCCTCAATCGTTTTGTTTTACCAAATCGCTGCAATAAATCTTCTGCCTCTCCAAGAATGGCGTGCCCCAGAGGTTCAACATTAAAAGAGCGAATCTGTTCTTCAAATCCAATCATGGCTTTTCGCAACTGTTCCTCATTGATTTCTTGATTCCTTAACCTTCGAAATAGGGTGCTGAGAAATTCAGTCTTAGAAAGTTCTGAAATCCAAATTTGATTATCCTCTGAAAGGATGAGATCTGTAACCAGTGGAGATCCTTTTTCTTCATGGAAAAACTTTACAAGGGCTGATGTATCAAAAAATAGGATCATCCTCGGTCCTCTCTAAGAGAGAGAATGTCTTCACTCAACGATCCTTTACATGATTTCAATGCCTCCCGCACTCTGACATAGGGTGGAGTTATTTCTCCTTTTGTTTTTTTATCCAAATCCCGTTTCAAGGAGAGGATGAGGTCATATACTTTTAAAAGATCATCGGGTTTTAATCCTTCCAGTTCTTTTATGGTCTTATCTTTCATTTTCATATTCAACTCTCCTAAATTCGATTAGAGACGTACAAATATTCTATCCCATATCCTTAGAATATTGTCAAATTGGTCGGATTTGTTGCCTATGCTCGTCACACAGAGGACGCTGGCTCTAAAACAACTTGCCTCGTTTGAACCGTTAAGAGCGTTCAGGTCGTTTGGAACAAGCTGAAAGTTCAAAGCTCAAGGCTCAAAGGGGATTAAGGAAATCTGGGAGACCTTGTTGAATTCTTTCGCTATTTTCTTCCTGTTAGAGCCGTTGAGTTCGTTCAGACCCCTAATACCGTTGGGATCGTTGAGAACGCTAACCGTTTAGGTCGTTCGGATCGGTGCTCGTTAACTTCATCGGAACATCGCATACCGTCATCCGTAGTTTTTAAGAAAATCTTGATAAGTTAAGCGAAGGCCATCCTTAAGTGAAGTTTTGTACTTCCATCCCATGCCGCGGAGAAATGAAACATCCAGCAGCTTCTGGGGCATGCCGTCCGGCTTCGTGGTATCCCACCTTATTTCGGCCTGGTAACCTACCACCTCTGCTACCATTTTAGTCAGTTCACGAATGGTGATGTCCTCACCCGTGCCAATATTTATAAATTCGTGAGGAATGAGTTGTGAAGCGTCAACTCTTTCCATAAGGAAAACGCAAGCGTCAGCCATATCCTCGCTGTACATGAACTCCCGCCGGGGGCTGCCAGTGCCCCACGCTTCCACGAATGGACGTCCATCAGTCTTTGCTTCATGGAAACGTCTTATCAAACCAGGTAGGACGTGGGAGTTCATGGGGTCATAGTTGTCGTTGGGTCCATAAAGATCGGTTGGCATGACTGACACGAAGTTGGTTCCATATTGACGGTTATACGATTGACATAATTTTATGCCGGCAATCTTGGCGATTGCATAGGGCTCGTTGGTAGGTTCAAGGGACCCCGAAAGAAGGTATTCCTCTCTCATGGGTTGGGGGGCGAGCCTGGGATAGATGCAGGAACTGCCTAGAAACAGCAACTTTTCCACCCCAAACAAGTAGGCACTATGCACTACATTATTCTGAATCATTAAGTTGTTGTAAATAAAGTCAGCAGGATAGGTGCTGTTGGCATAAATCCCTCCCACCTTGGCCGCAGCCAGAAAGACGTATTCCGGTTTCTCACGCTGGAATAACTCGCTTACGTCTTTCTGAATTTCGAGATCTAATTCCTGGTCAGTCCGTAGTATAAAGTTGCCATACCCAAGTGACTGGAGCCTTCGGAGAATGGCGGAGCCAGCCAAACCCATATGACCAGCTATGTAGATTTTGGAAGATTTGTCCATAGTGTTTGAGGTTGGAGGTTAGAGGGATCCTATAAAATCCCTAAATGATCGAGGCTTAAGGTCAGAGGTAAATTATTCCGCCCCTCTTCTGCTACCTCTAAGTGAGTTCATCAAACCGTTAAGTTTTCGGTCAATTTGCTCCCCCCTTGCCCTTACTTCCAAAGAATCTTCTTCGGAGAATAATTTTTTCCTATGAAAAACTTCATTAAGAGTGATCGTTTCGTAAAGGGAGCCTTGGGATATGCTAAGGAATTGAATAAACTCTTTTTTATATTGCCGGCCTTTCCCCTCCGCAATGTTTTGGCACACCGACACAACAGCACCTTCCATCTGGGATACCAAGCGAGCGTGCTTACTTAAGGGGATTGGTTCAAGCAGTCCTAGGACGTAGTCCGCCATATCAACAGCCATTTGATACACATCGAGCTTTTCAAAGGGAAACACGTAAGTTGATCCAGGATTGAGGGCTGAGGTTCTTTCTGGAATGGTATTATCTCTTTTCATTCAGCTTTCTTCCTCAAACCTCTATCCTCTAACGGTTCTATTATTAGCCAGCTTTTTGATGACATCCTGACAGCGCCTCATTCCCTCAAGGTCTTTCATATCAGAATCAACCATGATTCGGGCTATCTCTTTAAACCGGATCTTAGGTTTCCATCCCAATTTCCTCCCGGCTTTTGATGCGTCACCCTGCAAAAACTCTACTTCAAGTGGCCTTAAATAGCGCGGGTCAACTTCGATCATCGCATCTCCGATGCTCAAGGCTGAGGATGAGGTTAAGGTTGAGGATAAAGAACGGATAATCCCCTTTTCCTACAACCCTTTTCCAACCCATTCGAGGTCGATCCCTACGTGGGCAAAGGCAAGATTGAGAAATTCCCTAACGGAGTGGGTTTCTCCGGTAGCAATAACATAATCATCGGGCTGGTCTTGTTGGAGCATCAGCCACATCGCTTCCACGAAATCCGGTGCATAACCCCAATCTCGCTTGGCCTCAAGATTCCCCAAGTACAGCTTATCCTGCAAGCCAAGTTTAATTCTTGCCAGGGCCCGTGTAATTTTCCGGGTTACAAAGGTCTCTCCCCTTCTTGGAGATTCGTGGTTGAAGAGGATACCGTTCACCGCAAACATTCCATAGCCCTCCCTGTAATTCTTGACCATCCAGTAGGCATAGACTTTAGCGGCTCCATAGGGGCTCCTCGGCATGAAGGGAGTTTCTTCATTCTGCGGAGGCTGAGCAGCCCCAAACATCTCGCTGGAGGAAGCCTGATAGAACCTTGTTTTGATCCCGCTTCTTCGTATGGCCTCCAGTTACCGAGTTGTACCCAGCCCGGTGATATCGCCGGTAAACTCCGGCATGTCGAAGCTGACGCGAACGTGACTTTGAGCGCCGAGGTGATAAATTTCATCGGGTTGTAAATTATAGATGAGATTGCTCAATTGACCGCTGTCGTTCAGGTCTCCATAATGGAGGAAGAGTTTACTTTCTGGATCATGAGGATCGGTATAGATATGATCTATTCGATCGGTGTTGAAGGTGCTCGATCTCCGAATGAGACCATGGACTTCATAGCCCTTAGACAGCAAGAGCTCTGCCAAATAACTTCCATCCTGACCGGTAATGCCGGTAACTAAAGCCTTCTTAGTCATATCAAAACCTCTCGGTAATTGGTAATTAAGTTATTGGGCCATTGGGTCAACTATAAGCTCAAAGCTGAAGGCTCAAGGCTGAAGTTCGGGGCTGAAGGCTCAAAGCGAATAAAACAGTCATTAGATCAATAGGTCATTGGGTCAATCGTAGCTCAAGGCTCAAAGCTGAAAGCTCGAAGCTCAAAGTGTAAATGGTCATTGAGTCATTGCGCCGTTACGTCTCAGACTCGTCAGACCGTGTAAAACATTAAAACCCTATATGTCATGATTCGATGTTGCCTTTTTCCAATATTGGCTGGAAGTCTTCCGAGGCCATAATATCGTCGATGACAGACTTTCTAAAGGCCTGCCGATCCCCAAGCCTCCTATTCGCCTCTAACACCTCGATGCCTGCCAGATTTCCCTCTTCATCATAGTCTGCTGAAATCCCTTCTGCAACATGTTTTGTTGTCACGATCGCCTCTCTAAAACGAATATAGAGTGCATCTGCTTCTGGATCATAGGTTATTCTCATTGGAACCTCCTTCGATGACGAACAGATGCTGCTTAAGTGATTAAGGTGTCAGCTCATTGGGTCATTGCGTCATTGGGTGTTCGGGGAAACCGATTCGTTTAACTTTTCCTGGGGGATTTTCGGCTCGCTGCCAACCATCACTCCAAATTCAATCTCCTTGATATGCTCCCTGGATAAGGAAAGAGTTGTCTTTGTAAGAAGAGTGATCTTGACCTGTGATTCAGAGATATTCCCTGTCAGTTTGTCACCATATTTAGAATAAAGGCTATCCAACTCTCTCTCTTTTTGAATCTTCCCGGGTGTTCCAAAAGAAACACGGAGAATATCTTCCTTCTTAAAAGAGAGAGTACCATAGCTCGTTCTGATTGAAACGATTTCATTCAAGAGGTTTCCGATCAGCACATCTCCATTTCTCAGGACGATCTTATCGACCTCTTTTGAGATGGAATTAAACACCGCATAGGTCTCTTTGACAGATGGCTCTTCTTTCTTTCCCCCTTCCCCAGCATCTCGAAGCAAAAAGACTTTTTTTATCTTTTCAAAGGGAATCGACCACTGCCCAAAATCCGACCTTCCCTTGAAAGAGAAAAGTTGCCTGACCTGAAAGGAATCTTTTCCCCCATTCGGTAAGAGAACCTCGACCCAGCAGTTTTGGCCTATCCGCATGATCTCAAAAGAAGAGATATCCTTCCAGTCAAGCGTGGAGGTCCCCCCTTTCCAATCTACATAGAAATGTTGCCTGCCTTCCATCGAAAAGTCCTTGATCGTTAAGACCTCCCCATCGATTGTCTCAACCCGGGCATTCAAGGCCAGAACACCATTGAATGGAATAAAGAGTAGAACCAAGATGAGAAGCGTTTGAAAGGGAAGAGATTTCATAAAAGCTCCTTTGTCATCATTAAGTCAATGGATCATTAAAGGCGGAAAGAAGGGCGTATATTAATCTTCTGCGCTAAAGAAGCGAATCAGAGAAGGTATAAAATAAAAGGCAGCAAACAGACCTAATAGGATGGCGAAAAATTAATTTCCAGTATTTGCGCCAGAAGTTTTTGAATCGATGTCTGACTCTTCTCGAAAAGAGATTTTTTCTTCTTTTTTATAGCCTGACTTGGAGAGTGTCATTGAGTCATTGAGTCAATAACAAGCTCAAAGTAAATTAAGCTCAAAGCTGAAAGCTCAAAGCAAAACCCTAAACATAGCTGAAAGGTCAAAGCTCAAAGCAAAGCGATAAATCCTCAGCTCAAAGCTGAAAGCTAACGAGTCATTGAGTTCATGACACGGTGATAGAGAGTCTGGAAAAGGGCAGGCTGACCCCGTGCAAACTTTGGCGATTTCGGCTAAACGTCTTCTTGAATTGTGCCAGATGGCTGGGCAAAATAGCCTTAAACAAAGGAAATAGGTCATTGTGTCACTAAGTCATTGGTTATTTACAATATAAAATAATTGAATAACCTGATTGTCTGATCACTTAACGATTTATCCGAACTGCTAACTTAATGACTCAATAACTCAATAACTCAGTAACCAATCACTTTATTCTCACTCATCAGGCTGCCTTTTTGATCTGCCACTGTGATATCTGGACAGGAACATCCACACCGATCAGACTCAGTAGAATCCTGACTCGTCCACTATCCGACATCTTCTTATGAAAAATCCCCACTAGATCCTTCGAGGGACCAGAGGTGATCTGAATCAGATCACCCTCTTTCCAGTCCTCTTCCAGCTTTATAAGGTTACCCGTTCCCACTCTCTCCCTGATCGCCCCCGACCACTCTTTCAGAAATAGAAACCGGCCCATCTCCCGCTCCGAGAATTTTACTCACCCCCCTTGTCCACTTCACCTTATCGTAATGAAATTTAATGTCGAGCCTGGCAAAGAGATAGTTTGGAAAGAAGGGTTTAATTCTCTGAACCATCTTTCCCTTAGACACTGATAGGTCTGGATCAGCGGAAGAAGGTTTCAATCTCCTGGTTAAAAAGATGGGATTCAACACGATGTTCATCCCCTGCCTTGGTCTGGACAACATACCAATCTCTTGAGTTGATTTCGTCAATAACGTTCAGTTAGTTCGGGTGGTTCATTAAGTTACGATCGTTTATTCCTTTTTCTAAGTCTCTTCGGTTTCTCTGGTCCATTTGGGTTGTCTGGTTTCTCCCGCTTCTTTCGTCCGTTTCGTTCCTTGGATGGATATGGCACCGGCCGTCGCCAAGAGAAAGGTGAAGAGAAAGGCGTTGGCAGGGACCTGTATGTTCCTCTCCACAATGCTATGAAACAACAGTGCCAGAATCCCCACCAGACAACCCATCCCGATATATCTTCTGGCTCTCTGGAGGAAAGGGAACGAATCCCAGAAACTCCCTTATAAAAGAGAATCAAGAAGAAAATCAAGAGCAAGCCTATGCCGATGATTCCAACGTCAGAAGCGAGCTGGAGAAAATCATTCTCTGCATGGGTCACCATCCCGTGTATGTGAAAAGACCGATACATCGGAAAGATCTGAGCGAAGGTTCCAAGGCCTGACCCAAAAAGAGGGAAGTCCTTGAAGATCTGGAAAGTGCTGACCCAGATCTTCCATCTCTCTTCGAAACCTTCCGAGAGACTGAAGAAACGGCTGATCACCGCATCGAGCCAAATCCATGCTGCCCAGAGCAGGGCTAAACCGAAGAGCAAAACCGAGGTTTTAGAAAATCTCTTTTCCCTCCGGGGATTACCTGTAAAGGAGGCTGATCAGACTGAATGAGAGGAGGAGGCTCATGATTCCCATTCTCGATGCCGAGAGAAGAAGAGCAAGGATCATCACAACGATACCAAAGGCGATCAGAAGGGCCTTTCCGTCAAAGACCAAATCGCCAACACCTAAACCGACTTTTTTGAAAGCCCTCACGTGAAAAGAGGAAGCCCATACTTAAAGGAATGACCATAGAGGAGGTAACCTGCAAAGTAGTTACGGTTGATGAAGGTTCCGGTGACCGAGGACACAAGGGATGATACATCAAGGTTCAGAATATGGCGATGCCCGCTGAAGAATTAGAACATGCCATAAAGGGATTCGGCGATACCGACCAGCATCACAACAGGAACCAGGTGGTGCATGTCCCTCCGATCAGAAGGTCTCCAATTTAAAAGAAAGAGGAAGAATCCCGAGAGGGCAAACCATTTGAAGAATTCGATCCGGGTGGCAAAGGGAAAGAGAGAAAGCTGAAAGGTCAAAGGTGAAAGGTCAAAGGTCAAGGAATCCCGCAAGGTAAAAGTCTTTGGGGAAATGATCTTAACAACGCCTGATGGAAGAGGGATCATCTGAAATAGAACAAGAAGAAGAAAAAGGGAGAGAAGAATAAAGCAAATGGAGAGTTCGAAGTTCGAAGTTCGGAGTTTAAACTTCTTGCGGAATGCGGCCGCCTACGCTCGGAGAGCTTCGGCGGCCAAGGATTGCGCTCGCCCTCCGAAGCTTTAGCGCAGGAGGGGAATGCGGATTGCGGAGGTAAGACTGACTTCTGGATGGTCCAGAGGATGATCATTAAAAGGATGCCCAGTTCCATCACGGAGAAGGCCCAGAGATCGGCCGCCCCGAAGACGATGGGAGTGAAGGCAAGGAGAAAGATAAGGATAAATTTTATGAAATCGTTAATCATAGTTGAAAGCTCAAAGTTGAAAGCTCAAAGCAAATACCGCTAATCATAGCTGAAAACTCAAAGCAAATACCGCTAACCATAGCTGAAAGCTCAAAGCTGAAAGCTCAAAGTTCAAAGCTCAAAGCAAATACCGCTAACCATAGCTGAAAACTCAAAGCTGAAAGCTCAAAGCAAATACCGCTAACCATAGCTGAAAACTCAAAGCGAAAGAACACAATAAATAATAGCTCAAACTTCAAACCCCAAAGCAAAACAAAAAAATAAAAACCCAAAGTTCAAAACAAAAGATAAAAAAGCTCAAAACAAGACTAAACATTTTTATTTGAACTTGAGTTGATCAGTCCTTTGAGCATTGATGCTATTTCCTTGCCATGAGTTTCAAGTTTTGAATAGCATTGATCAGATATCCACTTTTTCCGTCTAAAAATTTCAAGTAATGTCATTGTTTCGTAAAGAGACCCCGCGATATGTAACGATATTGTACAAACTCCTTTCTTGAAAATCGGCCCTTCCCTTCGGCAATATTCATTGATATGCTTGCGGAACTTCCTTCTATCTGTTCTAACAGACGATAATGCTTTCGATCAGTTGATATGTTCTCAACCACTCCAATCACTTCGACAGCAAATTCGACAAGCTCGATTCCAAACATTTAAATCCTCATATCCAAATTTCACCTAAGACTCCTTTAGGCTTTGAGCTTTAGGCAGTGACACCTAATTCTCTTTCTAACCTACGCATTTGCGCGTTACACCGTGACTCTATAGGGGTATGGGTTCGGGGACATCGGGCCTTCGGCCTTCGAGGATGGCTCGTGGATAGTCCGAGACCATCTTTCGAGCTTCTTCTTTACCTACGATCTTCTCGGCCGCTCTAAGACCCTCTGAGAGGATCGGCGACCTTCCATTGACGGAATGGGCATCGGAGGCAATAAAATGAACAAGCCGTTTCTTCACGAGCTTTTCAACGCCCCTCCTCACCCCATGCCCGAACCCACCGGTTAAACTCATTGCCGTCACCTGACCGAGACAGCCCATTCTGATCATTTCATAGTATCGCTTGGGTCTATCCAAAATCTCCAGATTTCTCTCTGGGTGACTGATAATCGGAATAATCTCCCTCGTCATTAATCGAAAAAGAATATCTTCTGTACGATAAGGGATCCCTTGGAAAGGAAATTCGATGGAAAGAAATCGTCCCCCATCACCGACCGTGGTCACCTTTCCTTGATCCAGTCGGAGAAGAATCTCCTCACAAAAACGAACGTCAGCCCCAGGAAGGACCCTTAAGGGTATTGCGGATTGCGGAATGACCTTTTTGGATTCTAAATTTTCAATTTCCAATTTCGAATTCCGAATTCCGAATTTCATTAGGGCATCGTTGAACTCTTCGACTTTGGTGAGGATCGTTGCCCGGTCATTGATGTAGAGTCCATTCAGGGTATGAGGGGTGGCTACGATCGTCCTCACGCCGTCCTTGTAACTCAGCCAACACATCTCGATGGATTCGTCCAGGGTCCGCGGTCCGTCATCCAACCCTGAAAGGATATGGGCATGGAGGTCAATCATCTCAATCGCTCCCCCATGACCGGTCGCTGAAAGACGCGTTGTTCCATCCTTCTCCTCAAAAACCCTTCTCATATTGATAATAGAGAGACAGGATTTTCAGAGCACCATTCTCTTTGACCAGTGTCCATCGTATAGGTCCTCTCCAAACCTTCTTCTCCCTCTCTTTTTTTTAACATCTGACTGGCTTCATAACGAGCCTTTGCTTCGACGGTATTTTGATGAATTTCGATTTTCAAATCTCCCAGCTGATACTGGAGCTGCTGTGGCTGGTTGAAAAAGTCAGCGTTGAACTGTTCTGATCTCATCCAATCCTTCCTTCTGATTCTGGACAACCTTAGAAGAGAAGGGGAGTTCAAACCATCCAAATCTTTCTGAATATATCGCTCGACATATTTCGCAAAGAACTGTCTTACCTCTTCCTCCTCGGCAATGGAGGATTTCGCGCTGACGCGGTCGGCAGCTCCAACGATCGTTGAGGCAACTGCATCGATGGCGCCTTCGCATCGATTGGGTCAATGCGTTGTTGCGTTAATTGGGTCTTTGGGTCTATCGGGCCCTTCGCGTCCACCGAGTCGATGCGTTTGGGGACCGCACCGTCTGTTGACTCACGGGGTGGCAACGTAGAAGAGACCTCCCGGTCTCTTCTGATCTGTTTGGGGAGCGATCCTGGCCATATTCTCTTGGGGAGCTACCTGACTCGCTTCTTTTAGAGCCACCCTCTCGGCCGGAACAGGTATTTCTGATTTCGGAATCGCTTGCGTGGGTGGCCTCTGTCTCTGGCCCAACTCTTCTCGGGGCGCAGAGGGGGAAG
>CAWGWZ010000005.1:0-73156 GCA_963826305.1 uncultured delta proteobacterium
TTCAGAAAAGATGGCTTCTCTCGGAAAGCTCGCAGCAGGCATTGCTCATGAAATCAACAACCCTCTGGGTGGAATTCTCATCTATTCCAGTCTGATGATGGAGGATCTCCCGGAGGAAGACCCCAAGCGAGGAGATCTGGCAAGAATCGTCCAAGAGACCGGCCGCTGCAAGGAGATCGTGAAGAGCCTCCTTGAATTCGCCCGTCAGACGGAGCCGAAGATGGAGCCTACGGATATTAATCGAGCCATTAATGACGGTCTCTTCTTTTTAGTCAATCAGGCCCTGTTTCACAATATCCAAATTGTTAAGAAACTTGATCCCTTCCTGCCCTTCGTTCGGGGAAATGCGAGCCAATTAAAACAGGTCTTCATGAACATCATTGTCAATGCGGCAGAGGCGATGCATGGGAGTGGGACGCTCACCATCACAACCAATGCGGCTCCAGATCGGAAAAGAGTTTTCGTTGAATTTACAGATACCGGCGAGGGCATCCCTGAAGAGAATCTGACCCGCATCTTCGACCCTTTTTTCACCACCAAGGACGTAGGGAAAGGCACCGGATTGGGTCTTGCCACTTCCTATGGTATTGTTGAGGACCATGGAGGGAAGATTGGCGTAAAGAGCAAAGTCAGTGAAGGAACCACCTTTACGATCGAACTTCCCACTTACCCAGAAATGCAACCCATTTTGGAGGCGAGGTAAACCCTGTTAGAAAGGACGGGGCTTTAAACCCTGCCCTTTCTGAAAGGTGTTAAAATGATGATACACAATCCATCCCCGCTTTAAAAACCGGGGCTTTCTAACGGGGTAAACGATGAACCTAACCGATCCGACAATCCCGAATCAGAATTCATTCCTTTCGGAAGTCATTCAGGCCAGTGGCGAAACCATGCAGGCTTGCTATCAGTGTCAGAAATGTTCGGCGGGATGCCCGGTGGCTTATGCCATGGATATCCTTCCCAATCAGATCCTCCGTCATATTCAATATGACCATCGTGAAAGGGTCCTCTCTTCGAAGACCATCTGGATCTGTGCCTCCTGCTATACTTGTAGCGTCCGATGCCCGAACAACATCGATATCGCGAAAATTATGGATACCCTGAGAGGTCTTGCGATTCATTCTGGGATCAAACCAGGGGAAAAAGATATCCCTATTTTCCACTCTGCCTTCTTGAATACCATCAAATCGAAAGGCCGGATCCACGAACTGAGCCTCATCCTTCAGTTTAAGTTGAAGACCAAGGATTTTTTCAAAGATGCTGGGTTGGGATTGAAGATGTACCGTAAAGGAAAGATCAAACTCCTTCCATCCAAGTTTGGGGGAGGAAAAGAGATTAAAGAAATCTTCAACGCTTATGAGAAAGGGGAGAGAAGGTGAAAGGAATTTCTTATTATCCAGGATGCTCCCTCCATGGGACTGCCGGGGAATATGACGATTCGATTCGAGGCGTATCCAACCTCCTCGATATCCAACTCCATGAATTGGAAGATTGGACCTGCTGCGGCGCAAGTTCGGCCCACTGCACGGACGAGGGACTGGCGATCGACCTTGCCGCCCGAAATCTCGCCATCGCAGAGAAGAGCGATCGGGAACTTCTTGTCCCATGCGTGGCCTGTTACAGCCGATTCAAATGGGCTGAGAAAGAGTTCAAAGAACATCCAGAGAAAATCCATTTCTCATATCGGGGAAATGTTCCCATACGATATGTCTTGGACTTTTTCTGTGACGGGCCCGTCTTAGAAGAGATCAAGAAAAAGATGACGAAGCCTCTCTCCGGGCTGAAGGTCGTCTGTTACTACGGATGTCTCACCGTTCGGCCCCCGAAGATGACGGGAATTAAGGAATACGAAAACCCTCAACACATGGACCATCTGATGGAGCTGCTGGGCGCTGAGCCCATTCCTTGGTCCTATAAGGCCGATTGTTGTGGCGCCAGCCTCGTGATGACTCGGACGGACATCGTCAGAAAACTGAGCGGGAAACTCCTATCCATGGCTAAGGAAGCGGAGGCGGACTGTCTGGTGACTGGCTGTCCAATGTGTCATGCCAATCTCGATACACGTCAGGACGAATTGGAAAAGGAGGTGGGGCAGAACTTTAATCTTCCCGTCCTCTATTTTACGGAATTATTGGGATTGGCGTTGGGACATAAAGACGCAAAGAAATGGTTGAGCCACCATATCACCGACCCGATCAAAGTGCTGAGCGCCAAAGGGTTAATGTAGCCAAATTTGCGATTGCCGATTTTCAATTTTTGATTTCAAATCGCAAATCGAAAATCCAAAATTGAAAATTTGTTGAGAGGAATTTATGGCCGATAAAGTGGGAGCAGTGATGGTGGTTGGGGGTGGAATTGCCGGGATCCAGGCCTCCCTTGACCTGGCGGAATCCGGCTATTATGTCTACCTCGTGGAGGCTTCGCCTGCCATCGGCGGGGTGATGGCCCAACTGGACAAGACCTTCCCGACGAATGATTGCTCCATGTGTATCCTCTCCCCTAAATTGGTCGAGGCAGGCCGCCACCTCAATATTCAGGCCCTCACTTACTCCGAGGTGGTAAAGGTGGAAGGAGAGCCTGGAAGTTTCGAGATCACGGTAAGGAAGAAGCCCCGTTACATTGATCCGACAAAATGTACGGGCTGCGGGGAATGTCCGCAGGCCTGTCCAGTCCATATTAAAAGTCAATTCGACGAAGGGTTAGTCGATCGCAGGGCCATTTACAGACCTTATGCACAGGCCTTTCCCAATATTTTTACAATCGAAAAGGGAGACCGGGCTCCCTGTACCCTCACCTGCCCTGCTGGGATCAATGTTCAAGGTTATGTGGCCCTGGCCGGAGTGGGTAAATATAAAGAAGCCCTTTCCCTGATCTTGGAGAATCTTCCCCTTCCAGGGGTTTTGGGCCGGATCTGTCCTCATCCCTGTGAAAAGGAATGTAACCGCAAGGATCTCGATGCATCCCTTGCGATCTGCGAATTAAAAAGATTTCTTGCGGATCAGGTCAACCCCGTTAGAAAGGACGGAGCTTTGGATTCCGCCATTTCTAAGGAAACAATACATCATGCTTATCCATCCCTATCCAAAGAGGTGGGAAATTCTAACGGGGTCAAGACAGAGATTCCCATCCAAAAGGAAGAAGCGAAAGAGGAACGAATCGCCATTGTGGGTTCCGGACCGGCCGGGTTGACCGCCGCCGCATTTTTAGCACAGAAGGGATATCCTGTTACCGTCTTTGAGGCCCTGCCAGTGATGGGGGGAATGCTCTATGCAGGCATCCCTTCTTATCGCCTTCCCAGACGAATTTTAGAGGAAGAGATTAAGACGATTCAATCCCTCGGCGTGGAGATTAAGACCAACTCCCCCATCGGCCCCAATCTCACCCTCGACAACCTTTTCAAACAAGGATACCGAGCTATCTTTCTCGGTGTGGGCGCTCACCTCGATCAAAAACTGAATATCCCCGGAGAAGAAAATTCCCATGTGATTCCTGGTGTGGTCTTTCTCCGAAAGGCTAATCTCGGTCAGAAGGTTGAAGTGGGGGAACGGGTTGCAGTGATCGGAGGCGGAAATGTGGCCATCGATGCAGCCCGCACAGCCCTCCGAATCGGTGCCAAAGAGGTGACCATCATTTATCGTCGATCTCGGAATGAGATGCCCGCCTATGAGGACGACATTGAAGAGGCAGACGAAGAGGGGATCAAGTTCCAGTTCCTCGCCGCTCCCACTGAGGTCATCTCCAAAGATGGGAAGGTTACTTCCCTACGATGTATTCGGATGGAATTGGGTGAACCGGATGCATCGGGTCGAAGGCGTCCCATTCCGGTTCAGGGATCAGATTTTTCTGTTGAGGTAGATACGATCATCCCTGCCATCGGCCAGACCCCCGATCTCTCCTTCCTGAAGGGAATAGACGTAGAAACAACCCCTCAGGGTACGATTAAGGTGGACCCGGTTACTCTTAAAACCTCCAAGGAAGGTGTCTTCGCAGGAGGGGATGCCGTTTCCGGGCCATGGATTGCGATTGAGGCAGTGGCTGCGGGGAAAGAGGCAGCCCTTTCTATCGACCGGTATCTCCGGGGACTGGATCTCTATGAAGGAAGGCCAAAAACCAAACCTGAAAAGGCTCGATTTGAAGAGATCTATGCAAACCAACCGAAGGCCCTGAGAGAGCGGATGGAAAGGATTCCCCTTGAGGAGAGGCGAAAAAGCTTTGCAGAAGTAAAGAAAGGCTTCACGGAAGAACAGGCAAAGAGAGAAGCCCTTCGATGCCTCAATTGTGGACTCTGTTCCGAATGCCTCCAGTGCGTTGCACTCTGCAAGGCAGGGGCGGTCAATCACCAGATGAAAGAAGAAGTTGTGAATTTCCGGGTGGGTTCTATCATCTTGAGCCCCGGGTTTGACGAATACGACGCAAACCGGCTGGTCCCCTATGGATATGGTCGTTTTCCGAACGTCATTTCCAGCATTCAATTTGAGCGAATTTTGAGTGCCTCGGGTCCCTTTCAAGGAAATCTCTTGAGACCGTCAGACCAGAAATCACCCCAAAAGGTGGCCTGGATCCAATGCGCAGGCTCAAGGGATATGACCGGAAATGGCGGGAATGAATATTGCAGCTCTGTCTGCTGTATGTATGCCATTAAAGAGGCGGTCATTGCCAAAGAGCATCATCACGAGGTGGAACCCACCATCTTCTATATGGATATCCGCGCTCATGGGAAAGATTTCGACGCCTATTATGAAAGGGCAAAGAAGGAATACGGTGTCCGGTTCATTCGCTCCATGGTCTCCCGAGTGGCAGAAAGGCCGAAGACAAAAAATCTGATCATCAGCTATGTCGATTCTGAAGGTCGGCTCAAGGAGGAAGAGTTCGATCTCGTCGTCCTTTCTGTAGGATTGACACCCTCTCAAGGTGCAAAAGAAATTGCCCAGAATCTTGGTCTGCAACTGGATTCCTATGGGTTCTGCAAGACCGAGGAGTTCTCTCCGCTTCAAACCAGCCAGCCAGGCATCTATGTGTGCGGGGCTTTTCAGGGCCCCAAGGATATTCCCGAGACCGTAGCCCAAGCCAGTGGGGCAGTGGCGAGCGCCTCAAGTCTTCTTGCCGATGTCCGTGGAACTCTCACAAAGAAAAAGGACTACCCTGCTGAGATCGATGTTAAGGGACAGGAGCCCCGCATCGGTGTATTTGTCTGCCATTGTGGGATCAATATTGGAGGGGTCGTCAATGTCCAGGAAGTAAAAGAATATGCAAAAGCCCTGGACGGGGTCGCTTATGTCGAAGAGAATCTTTATACCTGCTCTCAGGACACCCAGGAGAAGATCAAGAAGGCCGTGCAGGAAAACCAATTGAACCGGGTCGTCGTCGCTTCGTGCTCGCCGAGAACCCATGAGCCGATGTTTCAGGAGACCATCCGGGAGATGGGCCTAAATAAATATCTCTTCGAGATGACCAATATCCGGGATCAATGCTCCTGGGTCCATATGCATCAGCCCAAGGAGGCCACTGAAAAAGCAAAAGAACTTCTTCGGATGGCTGTGGCAAGGTCCAAACTCTTGCAGCCTTTGAAAGAGCCTGTTGTAGAGGTCACGAAAAAAGGATTGGTGATAGGAGGCGGGCTCTCCGGGATGAGGGCAGCCTTGGAACTGGCCCAGCAAGGACTGGACTGTGCCCTGGTGGAAAAAGAGTCTGAACTGGGTGGGAACCTCCGTCACATCTATCACACCATCGAGGGCAATGATCCGCAGGGACTTCTCCGAAAGACCATCGACGAGGTCCTTGAGAACCCTCGAATCCAAGTCTTTACTCAGGCGGAGTTGAAAAGCCTCAGTGGTTATGTCGGCAATTTCAAATCGATCATATCGACCAATGGCTCTGATAAAGAATTTGAACATGGAGTGGTCATCGTCGCCGTTGGAGCCAAGGAAAGCACTCCAACGGAATACCTCTATGGCCAAGACCCACGAGTCATCACACAGAAAGATTTGGAGGAGAAGATCGCCCTTCGGGGAGAGGAGATCAAACGACACCGCCATATCGTGATGATTCAGTGCGTGGGTTCACGAACCCCTGAGCGTCCCAACTGCAGCCGGATCTGCTGCTCCGTCGCTGTTAAGAATGCCTTGAAAATCAAGGAAAAGAACCCCGATGCCAAGGTCACGATTTTGTATCGGGACATTCGAACATATGGATTGATGGAACGATATTACACCCAGGCAAGAAACCAAGGAATCGAATTCATCCAGTATGAACTCGATTCAAAACCCGATCTAAGAGCTGAAGGAGGCCTTCTCCAACTTAAAGTCAAAGATAGAATCCTTGGCGAGGAGGTCACCCTCCAACCCGATCTCGTCGTTCTTGCGAGTGCCATCATCCCTTACGAAAACGAGGCCTTGGCAAAGATGCTCAAGGTGCCTCTGACGGCTGATGGATTTTTCCTCGAGGCTCATATGAAGCTCAGGCCGGTCGATTTTGCGACGGATGGCATCTTCTTGGCTGGATTGGCTCACTTTCCAAAAACGATCAGCGAATCCATCTCCCAGGCCGATGCTGCGGTGGCGCGCGCCACTGCGGCGATTGCTAAAGGATATGTCAGCGTTCTCCCAACTATCTCTGAGGTGGATCAGACCCGTTGTCTGGGATGTGGCCTCTGTGAACTGCTCTGTCCATTCAGCGCTATCCGTGTGGTCGAAACCGAGAAGGGAAGTAAAGCGGAGACGATCGCTGCCTCCTGTAAGGGATGCGGCGTTTGCAGTGCCAGCTGTCCTCAGAAGGCGGTGACTGTGCACCACTTCTCCGATGAACAGTTGACCGCCCAGATCGAGGCCCTTGTACTCGTTAGGGAAAAAGAAGCAGCCTGAGGTTAAGCACCAAATGACAAGCACCAAATTCCAAACAAACCCCAATGACCAAAATTCCAAATTCAAAACATTGTTTTGGTAATTTGAAATTGAGATTTGGAATTTATTTGGGATTTGGGATTTGGAATTTGGATTTAGAATGGTGAGTCCGATGAGTTTCGAACCGAAAATTTTGTCCTTCTTGTGTAACTGGTGTGCCTATGCAGGTGCGGATCTGGCAGGGATTTCCAGGTTTCAATATCCACCCAACACTCGAGTGATTCGGGTGATGTGCTCTGGAAGAGTCGACCCGATCTTCATCCCAAAGGCTTTCCTGGCCGGATATGATGGGGTGATGGTTCTTGGATGCCACCCGGGAGATTGCCATTATCTGACCGGCAATATTCAGGCTGAGCGAAAGATAAAACTTACCCAAAAACTTCTGAATATGGCTGGTATTGAATCGGAAAGACTTTTTCTGGACTGGGTCTCTGCAGGCGAAGGGGAACGTTTTTCCAAAGTCGTTCGTCAATTTATTGAGAAGATGAATCAACTCGGCCCCTTCCCTCTCAATCAAGAAATGAGAGGAAAACTTCAGGCGGTCCACGCTTCCTTGGAGGGGGAGAAAATTCGGTGGATGGTAGGCAAGGGGCCTGAACTCATGGAAAAGGAGAATGTCTATCAAGAACATGTCCCTCCAGAGAAGCTGGAGGAGTTGATCGAAGGAACCATTCGGGAGGAGTTGATCAAAAACCGAATTATACAACTGGTCGAATCCAAACCCTTGGCAGCAACAGAAATCAGTAATACATTGAACCTAAAATTGAATGAAACCCTCACCTATCTGGTCTCATTAGTCGGAGAAGGGAAAGTAGGATTCGATCCGTCGGAGGAAGGAAAGATTCCAAAATATACTCGAGGCGTGTGAGAATGACAAGTGCCAAAGCTTAAATGTCAAATGAATGTCACCCTGAACTCGTTTCAGGGTCTCTCGATCACATTACAAAAATAAACCAGATGCTGAAACAAGTTCAGCATCACTTTTTGAAACTTTGGATTTTGACATTTTGATATAGGGAAAAGCGATGGACAAGACGAAAGATAAACAACCTATCGGGGCAGTGATGGTGGTCGGAGGCGGAATCGGTGGAATGCAAGCCTCCTTAGACCTGGCGGAGTCCGGGTTTTATGTCTATATGGTGGATAATTCCCCAACGATCGGTGGGGTGATGGCCCAACTCGACAAGACCTTTCCGACCAATGACTGTTCGATGTGTATCATGTCTCCGAAATTGGTGGAGTGCGGGCGACACTTGAATATCCGCATCATTGCTAATGCAGAAGTAGATGGTGTTGCAGGCGAACCAGGCCGATTTACAGTGACCCTCACTCGAAAACCGAGATATATCCATTTCGACCGATGTACAGGTTGCGGCGAATGTGCCAAGCACTGCCCGGTGACTGCGATTGATACTTATAATGAAAAAATGAGCAGAAGAGCGGCCATTTATATCAAATATCCTCAGGCTATCCCCAAGGTCTTTCTCATCGACAGAGAAAAGTGTATTGGGTGTGGGTTATGCGAGAGGGTTTGCCTCGCAAAGGCGATTAATTACGCGGACGCTCAGACCGAGGAGAAGATCGACGTTGGTTCGATCATCCTGGCACCAGGCTATGAGGTTTTCGATGCCCATCTTCGACAGGAATTCGGTTATGGGGTCAATCCCAACGTCGTCTCAAGTATTGAGTTCGAAAGGCTGTTGAGTGCAACAGGACCACACCGTGGCCACCTCCTCCGACCCTCCGATGGAACGATTCCAGAAAGAATTGCCTTCATCCAGTGTGTTGGTTCCCGCGATTCGAATTGCGGAAACGATTACTGCTCTTCTATCTGCTGCATGTACGCAACAAAAGAAGCCATCATTGCCAAAGAGCATGTGCACTTCGTCAAGCCCACCATTTTCTATATGGATGTGAGGGCCTATGGTAAAGGCTTCGATGCCTATTATGAGAGGGCCAAATCCGAATACGGTGTTCGGTTCATCAAGTGCATGGTCTCCAAAGTAAGGGAGCAGTTCAAAACGCAAAATCTCCTGATAACCTATTTGAACGAGGAAGGAAACTTTGTGGAGGAAGAGTTCGAACTCGTCGTCCTCTCTGTTGGGATGGTCCCTTCTAAAGGGGCCATAGAGATGGCCAAGAGGATGGGTGTGGAACTGGATAGCTATGGGTGGTGTAAGACGAGATCTTTCGAACCCACCGCTACATCGAAGCCTGGCATCTATGTGTGTGGTGCGTTTCAGGGACCGAAAGACATCCCCGAGACCGTTTCTCAGGCAAGCGGTGCCGTGGCGGATGCTACGGCGATGATCGCCCAAGCAAGAGGAACCATCGCCGCCAAGAAGGAATATCCGATTGAATTGGATGTGGCCTCAGAAGAACCTCGGATCGGCGTCTTCGTCTGCCATTGCGGGATCAACATTGGAGGGGTCGTCAATGTGCCGAGTGTAAAAGAGTACGCCCGCACGTTAAAAAATGTCGTCCACGTTGACGAAAATCTTTATACCTGTTCCACAGACACTCAGGAGAAGATTAAAAACGCGATCAAGGAGCACCACCTGAACCGTGTGATCGTCGCCTCCTGCTCTCCGAGAACCCATGAACCGATGTTTCGAGAGACCCTTCGGGATGCAGGATTGAATAAATATCTTTTTGAGATGGCCAATATTCGTGACCAGTGCTCCTGGGTTCACATGCGTCAGAAGGAAGCTGCCACCTACAAGGCCAAAGACCTTGTCCGGATGGCTGTGGCCAACGCCCGGCTGATTCGTCCCCTTGGTGAACTGGCTGTGTCGGTAATCCAGAAAGGGCTGGTCATCGGAGGAGGAGTGGCTGGGATGACCGCTGCCCTCAAAATCGCTGAACAGGGGTATGAAGTCTTCCTTCTCGAAAAAGAGGCCCAGCTGGGGGGAAATTTGAGAAACCTTCACTATACGATCGAAGGGGAAGATGTCCAAACCTTCCTGAAGGATTTGATCGGGAAAGTAACAACCCATCCTTCTATCCATGTCATCACCAATGCGCTGGTTGTCGATTTCAGCGGTTCTAAAGGGAATTTCTCAACGGGTGTGATGGTGGCACCCACCATGTACTACCGAAAGATTGAACATGGAATAACAGTCGTCGCTACAGGTGCCGATGAATGGAAGCCCACAGAATATCACTATGGTGAAGATCCCCGAATTGTTACACAACTTGACTTAGAAAATAAGATCGTTCATCAGCCGGATGAAGTGGCCCGAGCCAATCAGGTGGTGATGATTCAATGCGTGGGATCAAGAAATGAAGAACGCCCCTACTGCAGCCGAACCTGTTGTGCCACAGCTGTTAAGAATGCTCTAAAGATCAAAGAATTGAATCCTCATGCCAAAATCTCCATCCTTTATCGAGATATGCGAACTTATGGACTTTTGGAATCTTACTACGGAAAGGCCCGAAACGAAGGGGTTCTATTTGTCAAATATGATCCTGAAGAGAAACCAGAGGTAAAAAAGGATGGTCAAGATCTCTCCATCACATTCATAGACAGAATTTTAAAGGAAAAGGTGGAGGTGAAACCTGATCTTCTGGTTTTGTCTTCGGCTACCATTCCAAGAGAGAATGAGGAATTGGCAACCATGCTGAAAGTCCCTCGAACTGCGGAGGGTTTTTTCCTCGAGGCCCATATGAAGTTGAGGCCTGTCGATTTTGCCACGGATGGCCTCTACTTAGCAGGAGCAGGACATGGTCCAAAGTTAATCAGTGAAAGCATCTCTCAGGCGAGTGCTGCAGTGGCTCGAGCTTGCACCATCTTGTCAAAGGAGAAGATGTTGGTAGGCGGAGTAGTGGCGGTAGTGGAGGGTGAGCGGTGTGCAGCCTGTTTGACCTGCGTGAGGGTCTGCCCGTATAGCGTGCCGGTGATCAATGCGAAGGGGGAGGCCGAGATTGATTTAGTGAAGTGTAAGGGGTGTGGCAGTTGTGCGGCAGAGTGCCCGGCGAGGGCGATCGAGTTGATGCATTTCCAGAGTCAACAATTGGAAGCCAAGTGTAAGGCCTTGATCATGGATGTGGCAGCATAAACAGATGCTGAAAGCTCAAAGCTGAAAGGTGAAAGTCGAAAGCACTTAGCTGAAAGTTCAAAGTTGAAAGCTGAAAGGAATTTCCTTTGAGCTCTGAGCTTGACCCCTTAAGCTAAGAAATTGGCTTTGGACTTTGAGCTGAAACGAGGTGAGCATGGCAGAGGCAGTACAGGAGAAGGTGGAGACGGGGCAAGTGGGAGTCGCACAGTTTCCGGGTTTTGAGCCTGAGATTTTGGCCTTTTGTTGTGAGCATTGAGCTTACAGTGCGGCGGACCTGGCAGGTTCGATGCGGCTCAATTATCCGGCCAATGTGAAGATTGTGAAGGTTCCCTGTACAGGCAGGGTGGATATATTATTGATTCTTCGTGCTTTTGAGTCGGGGGTGGATGGGGTTTACTTAGCGGGGTGTTTAGAGGGAGAATGTCACTTTCTGAGAGGTAATTTGAGGGCAAAGAAGAGGGTTCAGTATGTGAAGGGACTATTGGATGAGGTGGGTTTGGGAGGGGCTCGTTTGGAGATGTACAACATGAGTTCGGCGCAGGGGCAGCGGTTTGCCGAGGTGGCTCGGGAGATGACAGAGAAGATCAGGGCCTTAGGGCCATCACCCGCCAAAAAGAAGCTGAAAGCTCAAAGCTGAAAGCTTCTTGGCTCAAAGCTCAAAGGGCCAAGCTCAAAGGTTATAACTTTGAGCTTTCAGCTTGCAACTTTCAGCTATATCAGCTTTGAGCTTATGTATTGGAGGAAACAATGATTGTAGCGAATCGGAAGTCGTTGGAAGAGATACTGAATATGCTCAAGCCCTTTAAGAAGGTATTGTTATTGGGTTGTAATGAGTGTGTGACGGTGTGTGCAGCCGGGGGAGAAAGAGAAGTAGGAGTTTTGGCTTCAGAGCTAAGGCTTTCCCGTTCTAAGGATGGCCAGGAGATAGAGATCAAAGAGCATACGTTGGAGCGTCAGTGTGATCATGAATATATTGATCAGATTCGTCCTTTTGTGGGGGACTATGAAGTAATACTCTCGATGGCCTGTGGGGCTGGAATTCAATATGTGGCGGAGAAATATCGAACGAAGGTGGTATTACCGGCGGTCAACACGAGTTTTCTTGGGGTGACGTTGGAGCAGGGGGTTTGGAGTGAGCGGTGTCAGGGGTGTGGGACATGTATCTTGGATCAGACGGGTGGTATTTGTCCGATAGCTCGGTGTGCGAAGAGTTTGCTCAATGGGCCGTGTGGGGGGAGTTCGAATGGGAAGTGTGAGGTGGACAAGGAGTTGGACTGTGGTTGGCAGTTGATCATAGATCGGCTCAAGGAGTTGGGGCAGATGGATCGTTATGAGGAGATCATACCGGTGAAGGATTGGACGACGTCGAGGGATGGGGGGCCGAGGAAGAGGGTGAGAGAGGACTTGAAGTTATGAGAACTGAGCTCAAAGTTCAAAGCTCAAGGCTCAAAGTGTAAAACAAATTCTTAACCTTTGAGCTTTCAGCCTTCAGCTTTGAGCCTTTTGAGAGGGATGCGATGAAGACGAAGTCGAACATAGAGAGGATCTTGGAGAGTGGGGGGTTTGTGGTGACCTCTGAGTGTGGGCCTCCGAGGGGAGCGGATGGGGAGGTGATACGGAAGAAGGGGGGGTTGCTCAAGGGGGTGGTGGATGCGGTCAATGTGACGGACAATCAGACCTCGGTGGTGAGGATGTCGTCGTTTTCTGCGTGTTTGATACTGAAGGAGATGGGGTTTGACCCGATCTTGCAGATGGTGTGTCGGGATCGGAATCGGATAGCGATACAGAGTGACATTTTGGGGGCGGCGGCGTTGGGGATTAACAACATACTTTGTTTATCTGGGGATCATCAGAAATTTGGGGATCATTCGAGGGCGAAGAATGTGTTTGACATGGATTCCATACAGTTAATTAATACGGTCAAGACGATGAGGGATGATGGGAAGTTTCTCGGGGGTGAGGAAGTAAAGGGAAAGCCGGTATTATTTATTGGGGCGGCAGAGAATCCTTTTGCGGATCCTTTTGAGATACGGGCGGCGAGGTTAGGGAAGAAGGTGAAGGCGGGGTGTGAGTTTTTACAGACGCAGTGTATTTACAACATTGAGAGGTTTGCGAAGTGGATGGAGATGGTGAGGGACAGGGGCCTTCATGAGAGGTGTGCGATCTTGGCGGGGGTGACGCCGTTTAAGTCGGTGGGAATGGCGAAGTATATGAAGAATTCGGTGCCTGGGATGGATGTGCCGGATGGGATGATTGAGAGGATGAGGGGGGTGGCGAAGGAGAAGCAGTCGGAGGAGGGGATTCGGATTTGTGTGGAGACGATCCAGAGGTTGAGGGAGATACCTGGGGTGCGGGGGATACACATTATGGCGATCGAGTGGGAGGAGAAGGTTTCGGAGATTGCCAAGGCCTCAGGCCTTCTGCCGAGACCACAACTCTAATCCCCCTCTTTCCCCCTTTAGTAAAAGGGGAGGAAGGGGGATTTGTTAAGCGCTCTGCGACTTATAAAAAGGAGGGGAAGGAAGATGCCAAAGAAGATTTTAATCGTTGATGACGATCCAGATCTGGTGGAGGCGGTGACGATGATTCTGGAGTCCAAGAATTATGATGTGGCCGCTGCGTACGGCGGAATTGAAGGACTCCAAAAGGCAAAGACTGAAAATCCGGACCTCATCGTCCTCGATGTGATGATGCCGGACAAGGATGGTTATGCAGTGTGCAAGGAGTTGAAGACGGATCCTAAGTTGAGTAAGATCCCCATCCTCCTTCTGACTGCAGTGGTCTCCAAGATTGCTACGACCCGCTACACTCAACAGATGGGGCTTGAGACCGAAGCGGACGATTACATTGACAAACCTGTGGAACCTGAAGTGCTGGTCAAACGGATCGAGACCCTACTTGCAAAATAGAAATGTCCAATGTCGAAGCTCAAAGTTCAATCAAGTCCAAATTTCAAAGTTCAAATTAGAAGTATTTTGAAATTTGGGCATTTGTCATTCATTTGACATTTGGAATTTGGCATTTGACATTTGGTACAGAGGTATAGATGCCCGATCAAGTCAGTATCCTTGTCATCGACGATGAGCAGATCATGCGGGAGGGTTGCTCACGGATTCTCTGCAAAGACGGTGTGGCTGTCATCACCGCCGAGAATGGAAGACAGGGGCTGAACGAAATTCAAGGCTGTCCAGAGAAGATCGACGTGATCTTGCTCGATCTGATGATGCCGGGGATGAGCGGGATGGAAGTCCTGGATCAGGTCCGAACCATCGACCCGAATCTGCTCGTCATCGTCATCACCGGCTATGCCACTGTGGAATCGGCAGTGGAGGCGATGAAGAAGGGTGCCTATGACTTCATCCCTAAACCCTTTACCCCCGACCAACTCCGCATTGTTGTGAGAAGGGCTTTGGAGAGGAGGGCGCTCCAGAAGGAGGCCGAGTTCCTCCGAAGGGAACGGGAGAGATCCCTCCGGGACATTGCCACAGAGAAGTCGAAGATCAAAACGATCATCAATTGCATGGGCGACGGTGTCCTCGTATGCGACCGCGATAGGTGCATCGTCCTCTCCAATCCAGCTGCAAGCCGGATGCTCAAGATTTCTGAAACCTCCCTTCTGGGAAACTTTCTTCCCCAGTGTAACCTCCATCCAGAACTCTCGAAGATCATCGAGGAAAGTCTGAATACGAAGGATATGGGTTATACCTCAGTATCCCAAGAGTTAAGCATCGGCGAATCCGGAGAAATCTATCTTCGGGCCCACACGGCACCGGTAAGAAACGATATCGGGGAGACCATGGGGTCTGTCACCGTCCTCCAGGATATCAGTCACCTGAAGGAACTCGACAAGATGAAATCAGAGTTCATCGCCATGGTCACCCATGAACTTCGGGCACCCATCGCCGCGGTGGAACAGCAGCTCACCGTTATTCTGAATCGAATGGCGGGTGACCTGACAGCCAAACAAGAACAGCTTCTTTCCCGGGCTAAAGAGAGGACCAAGGGACTTCTCACCTTAATCAGAGATCTCCTGGATCTTTCCAAGATTGAAGCAGGCAAGATGGTCCAATATAAAGAGCCCCTCTCCCTTCAAGAAGTCATCCAAAGGGTCGTGGACCTGATGAGGGCGGAGGCCGAAGCCAAAAAAATCGATCTCCAATTTTCTGCTTCTCCCGAGGCTCCGCTGATCAGCGCTGACCGAAACAGTATGGAGGGCATCTTCACCAACCTCATCTCCAATGCGATTAAATATACGCCGGAGGGAGGAAAGGTTTGGGTCACTCTGGGTGAGGAAAGTGGGTTTGTGAAGGCCGGTGTTTCAGACACAGGAATCGGTCTTAAAAAGGAAGACCTCTCGCGGATCTTTGACAAATTCTACCGGGTGAAAACCATAGAGACCCGTCAGGTCATCGGAACAGGTCTTGGACTTTCTATTGTTAAAAGCATTGTGGATGCCCATCTGGGCTCAATCTCAGTCGAAAGTGAGGAGGGCGGTGGAACCACCTTCACTGTCCTATTGCCAAAAGAATCGATGCCAACCACGTGTGGAGAGGAAAGATTATGAGTGTGGTTTTTTCGAAGGAGAATCTGAAACTCGCCCGAGATCTTGAATCCTTGACGGGTGAGAATGTCATGTTCTGCTACCAGTGCAAAAAATGCAGTTTGGGCTGCCCCTCTGCTTATGCCATGAGGATGAAGCCTCACGAACTGATGCGAGCGATCCAACTCGGCCTTACTGAGGAGATCTATTGGTCGGGGACCATCTGGATCTGCCTTTCCTGTGAGACCTGTAACACCCGTTGCCCACAGGACATCAATATCCTTCGGGTCATCGATGGGCTGAGGGAGATGGCACTTTCAAGGAAGGTCGATTATTATAATCCCCATCCTGCCATCCCCGCATTGCATCGCATCTTCATGGCCCTTGTCAAACGCTTTGGAAAGGTCTATGAACTGGGTCTTGCCTTGCTCATCAACCTGAGGATGCTCACTCCCTTTAAAGATATCGACATGGCCTCCCCTATGTTGCTGAAGGGAAAGCTGAAACCTCTTCCCCATTTTAGCCATGGGGCAAAAGAACTCCGGCAAGTGATGGCTCGAATTCGAGCCTTAGAGTCATCTTCCCCTTCCCCTTGATGGGGGGAGGGAAAGGTCGCCGACGCGCCATAGCGCTTTGGCGACGGCGCGGGTGAGGGGTGTTTTGGTTATTTGAACATTAGGAAATTGGGATTTATTTGGAATTTGGGATTTGGTTATTGGAATTTATAACATTTCCATAATTAAATATTTTTAAGGAGCCCGATAATGAAATATGCTTATTTCCCCGGATGCTCTCTCAGTTCCTCCGGCTACGACTACAACCTTTCTTTCAAATTCGTTGCACGGGCATTGGGAATCGATCTCGTCGAAGTGAAAGATTGGGTCTGCTGCGGTGCCTCGTCCGCCCATGCAACTTCCCATCTCCTCTCTGTGGCACTGCCGGTCTTGAACCTCTCCCATGCAGAACGGGACGGGTTTGAGAAATTGATCGCTCCCTGTCTTGCCTGTCTCTCCCGGTTCAAGGCGGCCAATGTGGAATTGGAGCATGATCCCGATCTGAGAGAAAAGATTGATCAGGTCTTCGATTACAAATATCAGAGAAGGGTAAAAGTCTACCATCCGCTGGAAGTCTTTCTCGAAATAGGTCTGGAGAAGATCCGCGAGAAGATCCGGAAGAAACTTTCTGGCTTGAGGGTTGCCTGTTATTATGGATGTGTCTTCACCCGACCTCCAAAAATCGCTCAGTTTGATAATGTGGAAAATCCCCAAAGCATGGATTCGATCGTCAGAACTCTGGGTGCAACCCCGATGGAATGGTCTTTTAAAACGGAGTGCTGCGGCGTCTCGATGACTCTCACCCGTTCAGACATCGTGCTCAAACTTTCAAATGACATCCTCCGTGAGGCCAGAGAAGCCGGAGCCAACGCGATCGCCGTGACCTGCCCCCTGTGTCAGGCCAATCTCGATGGCCGTCAAAGACAGATTGAGGAAACCTATAATGTCCGCCACAGGATCCCTATCCTCTACATCACACAGTTGATGGGCCTTGCCTTCGGTGCCTTTCCCAAGGAAGTGGGTATCCAGAAGCTGATCACCAGCCCCCAAGAGGTCTTAGGTTCCGTTGGCCTGATGTAAATATTCGCCCTGTGTTTGATGCTTGGCAATGAGTTCTCGCACCACAGACACCAGATCGTTGGGGATCTCCACATAGCGTACTGCGTCATAAATCCCTTTACTATGATTGTCTTTCCTGCGGAAGCAGGAATCCAGAAGAACAGAGACTGGATGCCGCATCAAGTGCGGCATGACATGTCAACCAAAAGCAAAGAAGCGTTGGACGCACTACACCGGCGCTGTTTAAAGCGTGGCCCGGTCATGGGTGGTGGGTGGCTTCGCCACGTAGCGCTTAACCTTGATGTCTGCCTCCCTGTCGCGGGCCTCAGCAATCTCAAAGGCGGTCTGCATGCGAAGAAGAGTATCCATCTTCAGGCCGAAAGCCTTCTCGATCCGCAGCGCCATTTCAGGCGAGAGCGCCGCACGGCCGTTGAGAAGGGCAGAAAGAGCAGACCTGGTCACGCCAAGAACCTTGGCGGCCTGGGTAACGGAGAGATCAAGAGGCTCGATCACTTCCATCCTAATGAATTGTCCCGGATGGGCCGGGCGTGCCATACGCATCATAGTTTCGTTTCCTTTCAGTGGTAATCCTCATAATCCAGATCGAAGATTTCTTCTTCGGTCTGGTCGATTCTGAACGTGATCCGCCAGTTGCGAGTAACGACAAGGCTCCATGTTCCTTTGCGGTTGCCGGTAAGTTGATGCGTTTTCCAGCTCGGGACGTTGCGGAGTTCCTGGGGGTCTTCCATCTCCTGCAAAAAGGTCAGAATGTTGCGGACCCTCTCCACGGCAGCAGGGGCCAAACCGGAAGCATCATTATGCTGAATGAAGCGCCTCAGTCCCCGATGGACCACGTTTCGGATCTTCATAAATAAGGTTACCCCAAAAAGTGTCGCGTGTCAAGCTACACTTTACAGTTATGCAATTCAGACACTATAGAGGTCCGCATTCGTGTAAGGAGGCCGGTTTGGGGTTAGAAGGTTCTCAATGGTGGGTCAACAAGTCAAAGGCACGACGCTGGGGATTTTAGGAAGGGCGTTTCAAAGTCGGCAGACAGTTTTAATGGAGGCAACGAGAAGAATCGACGATGGCAGAGCGATTATTCCCTCTATCTTTTACGAGGTAAACGTTGAGCGGTGATCACTGTTGGCGGTAGAGGTAAAACCTCTATGGGGGTCGAGGATTCTGCATCAGTCCGTTCAACTCACGACCGATACGTCGGCATTTGTCTGCGATCTTTTTGCGTGCTTCCTCATGAAGCATCACCACAAATCCGATAAGTTCGAACGGTCTGAATAGACCGTAGTAGGTCTGGTAGTAGACAATGATGTGGTTATCGGAAGGCAGAAGCTGTTGACGGATACGAGGGAGCGTCTTTTGGTTCAGCTCCTTGCGTCCTCGCTTCAGCAGGTAAAGTTGAAGAAGATTATAGGCCAGCATAATAAAGACGACTTGATTGATGACCACGGAGAAGGCACGAGAGGTGAAATGGGTCAAGTCGCTAAAACACTTGAGCTGACGATACCGCTCTTCCGTCGAGGGACGCAGATGGTACTCCTGCTGGGTCTGGCTTGGATCCCGCACCTCTTTGGTGTCGATTAAGAACCAGATCTCCTGATGACCATCGGCATAGTGTTCCCGGTTGGCCACCACGGTGAGAGGTACGGTGCAGGAGGACCAACTCCGAAACTCGCCAATGGCAGCCGCCTCTTTTTTGATCAAGACCTCTTCGGGCGGTGGGGGCGGCTGTTGTTGTTTTAACTGACGGAGTTTCTCCTGCCGCTTTTTTTCTCGTTTGCGGATGGCCTTGGGCCTGAGGTGAATCGATTCCTTGACCTCCTCTCTCGGCGGTTTGCACTCCACCCACGCAACGTCCGGCTCTTGGAACAGAGCCATCGCATCGACATAGAGATCCATGTTTTGACGAATCGGGATGAGAATATCAATGTCGTATTTCTTCTTGCAGACGGAGATCGCCTTCCCATCCAAGAAACCCCGATCCAGGATGAGTCTCTTCATGACCCCTTTACCCACCGTCTCCACAAACCGTTTCACCAAAGCATAAAGCACAGGAGATTCGTGGTCCTTGCCCGAAACCACCTTCACCGCCACAAAGAGGAAGAAGTCCAACGCCCGGTTCGTGTGCAGCAACGTCACCATCTTATAGCACCGCCGCCACTGGCAGCGGATCTTCTGTCCATCGGTCATCTTGTGGTATTGCCCCTCGGAAACGGGATGATCGTGTTCGTCAAACAGAAGCTTCACGGAGCCTTCATAGCGGGGGTTGTCCGGAACAAACAAGTAGGAGGCATCCCCGATGAAAAGGCCTCCTGGATCAAAGGCACGTTGGCGCTGAAACACCCGAACCCCATCCTGCCCAAACCATCTCATCAAGGCTTGGCCTTCGGTGTCCTTGGCGACCTTGCGCAAATAATCCGGATCACAGGGGGTCTCCCGGTCGTAGTGATTCTTCTGGTTAAACCCCTCACAGAAGATCGTCGTCTCCCCTGTCTTAGGATGAACCACCTTGCGGCCCGCCTTGGGCCCAAAGGCCTGAAGCATCCCTCCAGAACGAACCACCAGGGGAAACGCATCAAAAGCGTGCACCCCGTGAAGCCGCATGGACAGATTGCTGGCTACATAAAACCAGAAGGGCACATCCTCTTTCTTCCGCGGCGTAGGATAACTCTCTGCCAGTTGATCGAGTATCGCTCGGGCTTTGATGAAACGGAAAAAATCGGCCTCGAACACTTCGCTGGCCGCTTCCATATAGTCAAACTCTCCATTCCCCAGCGCCTCCAAAACGAAGGGCTTGTTCTCCTCAAAAATCACGAGGTCCATCCCGCTTCACCCTTCCCGGACGCTTGTTGCTCGATGAAGACCATTCCTCCCGACGCATCCCCTCCATCTGATCCATCACCTGCAGCATCTTCCGATAAATCTCTCCCAGTCGGGCCCGAACCCGCCGAAGCTCCTGATAACGTCCTACCTTCACTTGAACCTCAACAAGAAATCCATGGGGGATCACCTGTAATCTCGTCTTCCCTCCCTCGCTGGCACTGACCACCATGCGCGCATGAAGCTCCCCACGAGCGCATTTACACCCCGACTTTCCACATCGGCGCTTCAGTTCATAGACCGTCCCTTTGATCACTGGCCGGTCAGAAAAAAAAGGTTCGACAAGTCCCTTGATCGCGTCGGTCAGGTGAAGAAGGGACTGTCGAAGTCGACTCAACTTCTCTCGGTCTATTTTACTCTGTATGCCCATATATTAATAACATACAGATTTTAAAACAAAAGTCAAGAAAAAAGTGAAGCTCCCCAAAAATTTCTTTCAAGGGAAACGGAGGCAAATCTCCTAGCCCCCCCAAATAGCGATTTATAGCGGGGTCACGTGGGGCCGGAGGAATCCGCCTGGTTGGAATTCCCTACTGTCTGAATTGCAGTTACAGTTGGGTGGAGAAAGGTTAAGGCAAATCAGTGTCGATGGGAATCCAAACGAAAAACTTTTCCTCAAAAGTCCCTGAGCCATTGGTGAGCCGGTTGACTTCATAGTCGCTTAATGGTTCTCGTTTGTATTGGTAGGGCATGATTCTATATTAATTCTGTGCAACAACTTAAGTACTTTGGCAAATTCGTCTCCGAGTTCATGTCCCCATCGGTCTAAAAATTTTCTCCAATCCTTTTCCAATTCGGGGTGCTTTTCTAACACTGTTTCCCTTTCACTATGAAATTCTAGTTCTATTAGCCAGGTGATAGTTTTTAACCAATCGTCGGGATTTGAGAAACATGTTGCACCAAGTCTTTTTATCAATTCTTCTGTATAAGTGTTTTTTAGGTTATTAGCTCTTTCCGAGAACTCAGAATCAGGGTGTTCGGCTAAAAAATTATTCAAGATTTCTATCGCTTCCGAAAAACAGGATTTTTTTGATAGTCCAGGTGATTTTTCAAATTCTTTTAATAATTCTCTCGCCTCGGCTATTCCTCCAGTTTCGGTACTCACTGGCATTGGTACACCTTTTCAGTTGTGTCGCAGATTATTCCTTCCAGAAAAGAATCTCATATTGAGGGGGCTCCCCTTCTTTCTCGCCACGCCTCACAATGACGTTCTTTGCTCCACAGTGGGGGCACTTGTAAAATTTGTCGTCATCGTCCGATTTCAGATCCAAAGGCATTTCAGCACTCATTAACCAATTCGCTCCGTCAGGTGTAACTTCCTTAAAGAGAACTTTTTCGCATTTCTTACATTTTTGATATCTCTCCAGCATTTTTAAAACCTCCCACCAATGTTTATCTCCCCTTTCTGTCGCTTATTATACAAAAAAGCGACAGGGTGTCGCAAATTTGTTATCCACAAATGAGGAAAGTAAAGAACCCCGCAGCAGAGCTGCGGGGCATTAAAATTCAAAACTCAATTGCTCTTGTTGCTGATACTTGACATATCGACGTATGACTTCAGAGGTAACCTTGTCCCCAACTGACCGAACAAAATACCCATCACTCCAAAACTCTCCACCCCAAAGCTGTTCCTTCACTTCTGGAAACTGCCTGAATACCACTTTAGCTGAAATACTCTTTATGATCTGGACAATCCCAGCCGGAGAATACCGAGGAGGCGCAGACAAAAACAAATGTACATGATCACCCTGGACTCCCATCGTATCTATATCAAATCCATACCTTTCAGCAATCTCCTGAAAGGTCTTCTTAAGGCTTTTTGCCAACGTACCTCTCAATACCATCTTGCGATATTTGGGAATCCATACCATATGATACTTGAGATCGTAGACCGCATGACTTGTTCGTTTTATTGGGCTCATGCCCAACTTATACCATGTTTTATCGCCTTCGGCGACCCTGTTTTCATCCGCCCAGCAGAGCTGAGCGGTATTCAACAGGGATTTTTATAAAGGACTGGCTAAAGAGGAGAAAACGAAAATGTCGCCTTTTTACGCAGAAGGCGACAGAAGATGGACTCTGTAATTTTAACGGCTTTCACCTGTGGATGTGAGGATTAAACCCCTAGAGTGACTAAGCCCCGTTACCTTTTCTCAACATTCCAACCCATTCCCGCGAGCGCCTCAACCATGACACCTTCAGTAGCTCTTACGAAACGTCCCATAATGTTCGTTATCTGTTCAATCAGGTTCTCAAGCCGAACCTGCCGGTCATGATCAAATTCTTCAGCCTTCGGTTGCAGCAGGTAGTTCATCACGGTCTCATCAGCAAGGCTAAAATACATCTCGCCGGAAGCTATCCCGCGGGAGGTTGCAAATTTGTAGGTAGACAGTTCGAAATTATTCAAAGCTTCCTTCGCGACATCCTGATCAAAGTGAAAAACGAATTTATTTCTCATGCGCTCGAGAGAGGTCTCTCTCAGGGCTCTTACATCTTTATCTTTGAAAAGAGTAGCGAAACCATTCTTGAAAGAATCCAAATTACGAAAGTATTTTCCAAGGTTCTCCGCGACCCTAAAGCCTTCGTAAAGAACGGAACTAGCGAACAAGAATGCATTGATGCGTTGGCGGCTGCCAGATGGAGCATCCTTATTCTGTACATCTATCGCTGCCTGTTGACAAAACCGGAGTGCGTTGACAAATCTTGCTAATGTCAATAAGGCTAAGAAACGATCATCTGATTTCAGATCATCGAATTTATCCTTAGAACAAACTATCTCCCAAACGCTGGTATCGCAGTTATCCATAGTTCCTCCTCTTTCTTGTGCAAGACCTAACATTCCATACTTTAAGCCTTACGAAGTTCGTTACATCTTCTCCACGATGTCTCGCCTGGTATCCTGCATTCCCAAAAAATCCAGCCATCAACCGGATGTTTAGTAATAGCAACTGCGGCACCTGAAAAAGAAGAAAATCTTCTGTCGTTGAAACTTTTATTGTCGAAAACGATAGCTCCATTCTCAACCCTTGCCATATAGACCTGCCCCTTGTAATGACCACGAAACTCCGTCCCATGAGGGAAGGTGATTCCTTTTGATGCAAAGGGAACAGTAGGAGGTTCTGTTGATTCTGGTTTTGCTATTGGCTTTTGTACTGGCTTAAGATATTCCAATCTTACCAGTAATTGCCTTACAACATCATTGTAGGTGGTGGATTCAGAGTCCCTGAGACTGGTGAGTGCTTTAAACACATCAAAATCAATTTCAATGGTATGCATTTTTTTCCTCCTTCTATCCGCGTAAGGTAAGCTTGTTGGAAGTAGAATGGCTCATAAACAAGATCCTATGCGTCTCGGCGAACGGTTATTATACTTCCATCATCATTACCCACGATCAATTTAACGCTTTTCAGCCTCTCCACCCGTTGTATCCCATGTTTTAGCTCATGGATCCTTTGGTCAATAGCGCGCTTGTCAAGGTAGTACTGAGTTGCATCGCCGGCGGCTCTTTTACAAATTCCGTACTCCATTATAATGGACAAAGCTTCCTCTGGAATGCATCGCTGTTTAATCCGAATCTGTGCGTGGCGTGTCATCTTTATGTTCATTGCCAGCCTGCTTTTCGGACAAATCTTTGAAGAGAAGATTTCTAAATAGGGTTGCTACCTCTGCACCGCCACTTAACTCATCTAAGTCCCTTTGATAAGCGAGTTCACTCTCAAAGGGTTCACTTATAAAAATCATATAAAGAGGGAAATCGACATTGCTCTGTACCCCATCTTTTTTGACTCCAAGCCCTGAGATTACTTTATTCTCCACTGCCTTTTCTTCTAGATCCACTAATTGGGAAATCATGTTGGCTGGATAGTCCAAGAGGGCTGAGAGATGGGGAGCGACAGATTTCATGGCTTCTATAGAAGACTGAATCTGATCGTCCAGTGTCTTCAAGGTAGCAACGCTCCTTTTTCTTCGCTCCAAAGATCGTTCTGCGAGGTTTGCAACCATTAATGGGGTCCAACCAATCATATCCCCCTGTGAGATTCCATAGGTATCAGCAAGCCTCTTGAGGAGAACTTGAGTTAATCTTGTTATATAAAAAGAGGTCTTGCTCTTGGATTGAGGGTCGTCGATCTGAATCCCGATTCCCGTAGAAAAATACTCTAATAATTTCTCCATTGCACCCTTTGCTTCTTGATCTTCATCAGGTTTTTTCATCTCTTTCGTGGTCATTTTTAAATTCCTCCTTGTTTATGAGGTAAGTTTAATTTAAATATAAACATATTTAGATATATTTGTCAATAAAAAAATATTATAAACCCTAATCTTATTTATATTTATGATAATATTAGGGTATATTATTGAGTTTATTAAATATTTTCAAGGTATATTTATACAAAATAGGAGTGTTTGGAGGTTGTAAGTCTACCAATACAACATTTAATACGCTTGCGATAGATTTGATATTTGACAAACCCTACCCATTTGCTACCCTAAAATTTGCCCTTCCTGTTTTCTAACATACTGTAAATCCTAAACATTTCTGATATTTAAAAATCCAACACAAAGGAGGTGGCCTCCATGTTTGAAAAGGTGAAGCTCGCGCTTCAAAGCATCCTGGCCAAGTTTGAGGCCGCGAGATACTCCGGAAGCAATCGCCTACTCTGCATTCCCTATTCCCAACATTCCGGCGGCTAAATGGTCGCCCTTACCCCGGACTCTCATGTCTATTGCCGCAACGAGATACGCCAGGGGGTTTAGGCAATCGAAAGAGGTGGGTCGCCATGTCAAAAAGGGATCCAAAGCCTTTACCATTCTTGCCCCGTGGCAGCAAACGAATGAATATCCCAAAGAGACCAACCCGAAGTAGGAATCCCTCAATCCGTACATCAATATTTGAATATTTTTAGGATGAGGAAGTCGATGTCATTCGTCGAATCGTTGTTTTCAAAACGATCCAAATTCGATGATAAAAGTAAATATATCGATGACTTCTGAACGACGTAGGGAAATCCATCGATGATTGGACAGATAAAAGATGCGGTGTTATCATTAAATGAGATTGTGTTGAAAGGGGGTTTTTCAAGTGTCCGATGATCAGATCGAAGAAAAGGTAGCCTTCGATGGTAAGAAGGTAAAGGTACTGGGTCCTACTTTCGAAGAGGGAAAGCCTGAGACTCCCATCAACTGGAGGCAAAAGATAAGGAATCGGGAGGAGATGCTTGCCTATCTTAAAACCGGGGAGCGTTACTGGTTCAGCGAAGAATGGTACGGCAGCGAAAAGCGAAAGACCAAGGCCTAAGGCAATCATCAGAAGGAGGTGAGTCTCGTGGCATTTGAGATACCGAAAATTACTTATACTGGGAAGATTAAAGAAGTCACGTTGGGAAAAGGACCCAAAGCTGTCACCGTAGGTGGAGAGACGGCTTATCCTTTTTACCTTTTTGAAGGGGAGATGCCCCATCCTCCGCAGATTGCGATGGAGGTTTACGATGTCGTTCCTGATGATTGGCCGGAGGCAGCCCTGGAGCCATTCAGGGATGTGGTCAATGATCCAGTAGCCTGGGCTAAAAAATGTATAGAGGCTTACGGTGCGGATCTGATCGCCTTGCAGCTCGTGAGCACTGATCCCAATGGCCTTAACCGTTCAGGTGATGAGGCGGCTCAGACAACCAAGAAGGTGGCCAGTGCCGTCGATGTCCCTGTGATCGTATGGGGAAGTGGAAATGCAGATAAGGATGCGGATGTCCTACGAAAGGTTGCCGAGGTCTGTGATGGAATGAACCTCGTCATCGGACCAGTGGTCGAGGGTAACTATAAACAGGTCGGCGCAGGGGCAATTGGATACAAACACACAGCTGCCGCCTCCTCTCCCATTGACATCAACCTGGCCAAACAGCTCAATATCCTTCTCGGGAATCTGGGCGTCCCGGACGGACAGATCATCGTCGATCCTACTACGGGTGGGCTGGGATATGGAATTGAGTATACCTATTCGGTGATGGAACGGGATCGGATGGCCGCTCTTTCCCAGCAGGATGAGAGGCTTCAATTCCCTATCCTCTGTAATATGGCCAGAGAGGTTTGGAAGACAAAGGAGGCAAAGATTGAAGATATGCCTTCTCTTGGCGATGCTAAAAAGAGAGGGATCCTGATGGAGGCCATCACCGGGATTGTCCTTCTGATGGCAGGGGCAGATGTGTTGGTCATGCGACATCCCGAGGCCATTAAACTGATTCGAGAGATGATTGCTGATTTTATGGCGAAATGAACAGACCTAATCCCCTCCAACCCCCCTTTAGTAAAGGGGGGAGAGGGGGGATTACAAAGGAGTGTTATATGTCCGACTTAGAAAAGAAGAGTATCGATCCAGCAACGATCAAGATGTTAAAAAAGGCTCAGGCCGATGGATGCGAGACGATTTTTGACAGGGCCGATTCCATGAAGCCATGTCCCATCGGAGCAGAAGGCAGTTGCTGTAAGCAATGTGCCATGGGGCCCTGCCGGGTTCCCGCTCCAAAGAAAAAAGAGGCTGCTGGAGAAAAAGCCAGACGGACGGGCCTTTGCGGTGCCACAGCGGAAACCATCTCAGCCCGCAACTTTGCGCGGATGGTGGCCGCAGGAACTTCTGCCCACTCCGACCATGCCCGCGGCGTTACCGAGGTCTTTCTGGCAGCTGCCAAAGGTGAAATCGAAGGATTTCGAATCCAAGATGAGCAAAAACTTTATCAGCTCGCAATGGACTTCGGGGTTGAGATCGGAGACCGGCCCATACGGGAAATTGCAATCGATGTGGGTCATAAGGCCCTCGCCGAATTTGGACGCCAGGAAGGAGAGCTCCTCTTTATTAAGAGGGCTCCTCTTAAGAGACAGGAGATCTGGAGAAGTCTGGGGGTAATCCCCCGAGGGATTGATCGGGAGGTTGTGGAATTAATGCACCGCACACATATGGGCGTCGATCAGGACTATAGAGACCTCTTGGTCGCAGCCGCTCGGTGTTCTCTGGCTGACGGATGGGGAGGCTCGATGATCTCCACGGAGCTTCAAGATGTCCTTTTTGGAACCCCGGTCCCTACTTTGGGTCAGATTAATCTCGGTGTGTTGAAAAAGGATGAAGTCAATGTCGTCGTCCATGGCCACGAACCTCTCCTCCCCGAGATTCTGGTTCAGGTGGTCCAAGATCCTGAAATTCAGAAAGCCGCCCAACAGGTAGGAGCAAAGGGGGTCAATTTAGCAGGTATGTGCTGTTCTGCCAATGAGATTTTGATGCGACATGGCATTCCTGTAGCCGGAAACTTTCTTCAGCAGGAACTGGCTATTGTCACTGGAGCAGTGGATGCCATGGTGGTAGATGTCCAGTGTGAAATGCAGTCATTGGCTCAGGTGGCCAGATGTTATCACACTAAGCTTATCACCACATCGGCCAAGGCCAAGATCGATGGGGCGATGCACATTGAGTTTGCCGAACATAATGCCCACGATGTAGCAAGGAAGATTTTGATGGAAGCCATTCAGAACTTCAAGAATCGTAAGCCCAATGTGGAAATTCCGTCCGAATTTACGGATACCGTAGTAGGGTTCAGCCATGAAACGATTAACTACCTCTTGGGCGGAATCTTCCGTGCCTCTTACCGGCCTCTCAATGACAATATCATTAATGGCCGGATTCGAGGTATTGCCGGTGTCGTGGGTTGCAACAACGCTCGTGTCACCCATGATGATCCTAACCTTACTTTGATTAAGGAGTTGATAAAAAACGATGTCATCGTGCTCGCCACAGGCTGCAGTGCCATAACCTGCGGAAAAGCAGGTCTCCTCACTCCTGAGGCAGCGAAGCAGTATGCTGGAGCAGGGCTTGCCTCTGTCTGTGAGACCGTGGGTATTCCTCCCGTCCTTCACATGGGAGCCTGCGTGGATAATAGCCGGATACTGATGGCGGCCACCGCTGTGGTAAAGGACGGAGGTCTCGGCGACGACATCAGCGATCTTCCCGCTGCGGGTGCTGCCCTGGAGTGGATGAGCGAGAAGGCGATTGCCATCGGCCAATATTTTGTAGCCTCAGGCGTCTTTACAGTCTTTGGTGTCACTTGGCCGACGACGGGAAGTGAGGAGGTCACAAAACTTCTCTTTGAGGAATTTGAAAATACATTTAAAGGCAAATGGGCCTTTGAACCCGATCCCATGAAGGCTGCAAAATTGATGATTGAACATATCGATAAGAAACGAAAAGCCTTAGGCATCGACAAGGCCAGAGAGCGGGTCCTCTTCGATATGGCCAAACGTCGTGAACTGGAGGCCGCATAGATTCATCCCCCTTTCATAGAGGAGGAAAGAATACGAAGAACGATGAACGATGGACGATTTAGGAAGGAGTGAAACGTGTCTAAGATTATTGCATCTGCTGCGATAAGGGGAGCTCATCACATTGTAGAAAAGGCTGAGGGGAAATATGAGGAAGCTCTCAAGAAGTGGGGATCCAATCAGGATGTGGGGTTCCCTAACACGGCTTACTATCTTCCGATCATTTATGCCATTTTGGGAGTTCCCATCCAGAAACTGGGTGATATGAAACCGGTATTGGAGAGATGCCGATCCCTTTTACCCCCATTGGTGAAAGAAAGGGTGAATCTTCCTTATCTGGGTCCAGCCCTTGATGCAGGGATGGCCGCCTTTTTTGCCGAGGAGATCATCGAAGCGATACGCTACTTAGAGAGTCCCAATTTCTATACGAAACTGGAAGACCCCTTGCCCGACAACATCTGGCTTGGAGCAGCCGATGATGTGATCTTCCGGAAAAGAGGGATTGAGTTTGTGGACGGAACAGCCCCAGGATTTGCTGCCATTGCCGGCGCTGCACCCTCGCCGGAGGTTGCCAAAAAGATTGCCACTGAACTCCAAGAAAAGAACCTCTATGTCTTTATGTGTGCCGAAAATGAAGGGAAACGTTTCGCCGAACAGTTGGTGGAGGCAGGGGTCCAGATTGGGTGGCCAACCCGTCTCGTCTCTTTTGGACCTGATATCTCGGCAGCGGTCTTTGCCATTGGTTTTGCCTGCCGGGTTGCCATGGCCTTTGGTGGGATTAAGCCCGGAGATTTTCGAAAAAATTTAATCTATAACAAGGACCGGACTTTTGCCTTTGTGATGCCCCTGGGATTTGTCACAGATGAATGGTATGCCAATGCCGCAGGTGCCATCAATTGGGGATTTCCCACCATTGCCGATACACCTATTCCCGAAATTCTACCTACTGGAGTATGCACCTATGAACATGTGGTTTCCAATATTCCTCACCAGCAGATCGTCCAAAGGGCTGTGGAAGTAAGGGGGCTTAAAGTAACAGTGGCCGAAGTCCCTATCCCTGTCTCCTATGGCCCTGCTTTTGAAGGGGAGAGGGTGAGGGGTGAAGATATCTACTTGGAGTGCGGTGGAGGGAGAACCCATGCAGTGGAGTGGGTCACCTCCAAACCTATGGACGAAGTAGAGGATGGTAAGGTTGAACTGATCGGCCCTGACTTGGATCAAATACAGCCTCCAGGACGACTCCCCCTCGCTGTTGTCGCTGAGGTGGCAGGACGACAGATGCAGGAGGATTTCGAGCCAATCTTGGAACGACAGATCCATCACCTCATCAACTATGCTCAAGGAGTGATGCATATCGGTCAGAGGGATATTGCCTGGTTGCGAATTAGTAAGGGGGCTGTGGATAAGGGGTTTCGGCTTTCCCATCTCGGCAAAATTCTCCATGCAAAGTTCCATCAGGACTTTGGGGCCATCTTTGACAAAGTCCAGGTAAAGGTCTATACCGATACAGAAAAGGTCGATCGGGTTCTTGCACAGGCGAGGGAAGTTTACGGCAAAAGGGATGTCCGAATTGAGGGGATGACGGATGAGACCACAGACATTTTTTATTCCTGCACCCTTTGTCAATCCTTTGCACCGAATCATGTCTGCGTCATCAGTCCGGAGAGGACTGGACTTTGCGGTGCTTACAACTGGATGGATTGCAAGGCCTCTTTCGAGATCAATCCCACCGGACCGAACCAACCTGTTCCAAAGGGAGAAATAATTGATACGAAACTGGGTCAATGGAAGGGGGTTAACGAATTCGTCTTCAAGGCCTCCCGACAGAAGATCGATCACTACAATTTCTATAGCCTGATCTATGATCCGATGACGACTTGCGGTTGTTGCGAGTGCATTGCTGCTGTCCTTCCGATATGCAATGGAGTGATGACCATGAATCGGGACTATCCACGTATGACTCCCTGTGGCATGAAGTTCACTACCTTGGCGGGCTCTGTAGGAGGTGGTGCAGTCACGCCTGGATTTGTGGGCCACAGTAAATACAATATCACTCAACGAAAGTGGCTCGTAGGAGATGGTGGAATCAAACGATTAGTCTGGATGCCTAAAATGCTGAAGGAGGAGATTTCGGAACGGCTGAAAAAACGCTGCGAAGAAATCGGCATCCCAGATTTCATCGATATGATTGCAGACGAAACCATCGGGGAAACCGAAGAGGAGATCCTTCCCTTCCTGACGGAGAAGAATCATCCAGCCCTCTCGATGGACCCCATTCTTGGATAGATGAAAAAGCATAGCCGAAATATTTTCAGCTCAAAGTTCAAAGCTCAAGGCTCAAAGATTTTCCTTTCAGCTTTCAGCCTTCAACTTTGAGCTTATTGTTAGCTATCACCTCTGAGGATACGGCGCTAAACGCATAGCGATATGGAAAAGGAGCAAAAAGCATGGCATTGACTGGAATTCAGATCTTCAAATTGTTACCGAAAACCAATTGTAAGGAGTGTGGCGTCCCGACCTGCCTGGCCTTTGCGATGAATTTGGCAGCAGGGAAAGCGGATTTGTCTGCGTGCCCTTATGTGTCAGAGGAGGCGAAGGCATTGCTTGCCGAGGCAGCTGCCCCGCCCATTCGACCTCTCACAATTGGTTCTGGGGAGAATGCGGTGAAGATCGGTGGAGAAACGGTCCTGTTCCGCCATGAAAAGACCTTTGTCAACAAACCCGGTTTTGCCATTCTTATCAGCGATGCGATGCCAGAGGCTGAGGTCAATGCCCGTTTAAACCGATTCAAGGAGTTGAAATATGAAAGAGTGGGTCTTGTCCTGCGACCTGAGATGGTCGCCGTCAAGAATGAATCGGGAGATCCCGGAAAATTTGAGGCCCTGATTAAAAAGGTGAAGGCTGAAACAGATGCGGCTCTCATCTTAATGAGCGACAGGATAGAGGCTTTGACAGCAGGGGTGAAGGCTTGTGCGGATCGTCTTCCTTTAATCTATGCCGCCACCCTTGACAACAGCGAAGCCTTAGCCAATCTTGCCAAGGAGCATCACTGCCCACTGGCGATCAAAGCGGACAACTTAGAAACCCTCTCCCAGCTCTCCGACAAGCTGACCGCCGCAGGCCTGAAGGATCTCGTCCTCGACCCAGGTTCGAGGACAGCTCGCAGGGCCTTTGAGGATCAAATCTTTATCCGTCGAGCAGCCCTCATCCAGAAGAACCGCTCCCTTGGATTTCCAACCATTACCTTCCCCTGTGAAATGACAAAAGATCCCATGAAGGAAGCCTTGATCACTGCAACCTTTGTGACAAAGTATGCGGGCGTCATTGTATTGTCAGATTTCCGGGGAGAGAGCCTCTTCCCGCTTCTCGTGGAACGTCTGAACATTTACACGGACCCTCAGCGTCCCATGATGATGCAACAAGGAATCTACCCTATTGGTAATCCAACTGAGGATTCACCTGTCTTGATCACCACCAATTTTTCCCTGACCTATTTTATCGTCTCCGGTGAGGTCGAATCGAGTCGGATCCCAAGTTGGCTTTTGGTGATGGATACGGAAGGGCTCTCCGTTCTTACCGCCTGGGCTGCAGGAAAATTTGTGGGTGATGCAATCGGAGCCTTCATCAAAAAGAGCGGGATTACCGACAAGGTCAAACATCGGCGGGTGATCATCCCCGGAGCCGTTGCAGCGGTGAGCGGAGATCTTGAGGAAGAATTGGGCAAGGAGTGGGAGGTCAAGATCGGGCCGAGAGAAGCCGCTCATATACCTGCTTATCTAAAGATGGGAGCCTAAAATACGAAGTTATGAGTTCGGAGTTCAGAGTTTAGAGTTTTAAAACTAAACACTCCGAACTAATACAAACGCATTAAGTAATTTGTCATTGCGAGGAGTGAAACGACGAAGCAATCCCAAGAAAAACGAGATTGCCATCCCCTTTGGGCTCGCAATGACATGCCATTAGAGGAAAGACATGATCCTTATCGGAGAGAATCTCAATGTGATGGTCAAAAAGATTGGAACGGCAATGAAGGAGAGAGATCCCAAACCCATTCAAGAGTTGGCCATTGCCGAAGCCAATGCCGGTGTTGACTACATCGATATCAACCTCGGTCCTGCAAGAAAGGGCGGAGGGGAGCTGATGGAGTGGGTCGTCAAGACCGTTCAAGAGGTCGTCGAGACTCCTCTATACCTCGATACCATCAATGCAGAGGCCATTGAGGCAGGTCTTCGGGTCTACAAGAATAAGAAAGGAAAAGCTGTTATCAATTCCGTCATGGCTCGCCCCGAAAGCATCGAAACAAAATTCCCTCTCGCTCAAAAACACGACGCAGGAGTGGTTGCCCTCCTTTGGGGTCCTTCCGGTCTTCCGCGGGACGCTAACGAAAGGGGAGTGCTGGCAGCAGAACTGATGCAAAAGGCCACGGAGTTCGGTATCCCGAACGAAGATATCTGGATCGATCCTATCGTCACCCCTATCACCAGCCCTCAGAGCCAGGTTCAAGTTCCCAGTTGTGTCGAATTTATGAAGATGTTCAAAGATCTTCAAGAACTGGCTCCGGGAATGAAATCGACCTGTGGGCTCTCCAATGTTTCCAACGGAGCCCCGAATCACCTCAGACCTATTCTCAACCAGACCTATCTGATCATGCTCGAACGATATGGGATGTCATCGGCGATCATCGACGCCTTCGATGAGGGTCTTAAAGAACTTGCAAGGGGAAAGCGAGAGGATTTGAAAAAATTGATCTATCGCGTCCTGGACAAAGAGCAGATCGATCTCAAGCCTCTGGCCAAGGAAGAGGCCGATTATGTGAAGACCACTAAGGTCCTGATGGGCCAGATCCTTTACTCCGATTCCTGGCTGACCATGTGATTGAGGTTTGTCCCGGCGGCTCCCTAACACCCAAAAGTATCCCATTTCAGCTGCCATCAGAATAACTCAAGCCCACTTTCTTTCTTCCTGAACTCTCCAAGTCAAGAATTCCTATTGCTGTACCAGCTTTCAAGTGATAATCCTTAAAAGATAATTTTCACAACCTCATTTTTAGTATTGACAAGACGTTGTTTTTATACTCCAATGAGGCCAATGGAAGAGGTTGCAAAGTATAACAGTTAATATAGATTTAATAGGCGTTTCTCTCTTTAAGGTTTAGCCACCCTGCTTGACGGGGGGAGGTGGTTATAAATCTAAAAAAAAACCTGGTATTCGAAATGACGAAGCCAGGCTTTTTTATGAATGCTGGGCGAGTTTCTGGAAGTGATGATCCGCATTTTAATCTAATCCTTTTACAGGGGGGTATGGTGATGAAAAGAGCGAACAAAGTGAGATCCGAACAAGAAACAAGGGGGCGAATGGCAAGATGGTTCTTCTTGAGTCTTTCTTTATTGGCAATGTTAACGATTCTTCCGAGCCTCTCTTTTGGGCTACAGGCCATTCTCACAGACGATACATATACATCTTCGAGCTCAGGGACCAATAATTTCGGTAAGCAGTTTAGCTTATTGGTTCAGGGTTCACCGGGTAGTCCTGCAGGGAAGAGGAGTTTCCTGAAGTTCGACCTTTCGGTATTGCCGGATGGGACGACGGGTAGTAATGTGGGAAAGGCGACCCTGAGGCTTTTCGTCAATAAAGTGGCGAAGGCGGGGTCTTTTGACGTGGTGAGAGTCATGGGGGATTGGAATGAGGAGACCATCACTGACAACACGGCCCCAGCACTTGGTAGTGTTGAGGCGGAAGGGGTGTCGGTGGAAGTGGGGGACGTTCAATCCTTTGTCAAGGTGGATCTGACGAATCTTGTGAAGGCCTGGGTGGATGGAGTGGTTGCGAATAATGGGATTGCCATTGTTCCGAATACGGAAGGAATCGACGTTAACTTTGACAGCAAGGAGAACTGGTTCTCGAGCCATGAGGCGTCTCTGAGCATCGCATTGCAGTGGGAGGGAGGGGCACAGGGGCCAACGGGCCCGCAGGGACCCAAGGGTGATACCGGGGCAACGGGCCCCCAGGGAGCAACAGGTCCTCAGGGTGCAACGGGTGCAACGGGTCCCACAGGGCCACAAGGGCCTCAAGGTGCTACCGGAGCAACAGGGCCCCAAGGACCTTCGACAGGTCTCCCAGGCCCCACTGGACCGACTGGCCCTCAGGGTGCAATGGGTCCTTCAGGTCCAACGGGAGCACAAGGACCAACGGGTGCTCAAGGCCCAACTGGTCCCACGGGACCCTCCTGGGATATTTCACAGAAGCCAGGTTCTACGAGCACCTGCCTTACGGAATTTGAATGCCAATGTGAGACTTCTTATTGGATGATGGCCGGTGGAGCGGTGTGCCCTTCGAATTACGCCCTGTCATCCTCGTACCCCGTAAGTTCGGGAGGGGGACTACCAACTACTTGGCATGCCTCATGTATTTATGCGTCACCGACAGGCATGTTAACCGCGCCACCAGATACAATATGGATTCATTGTATAGCTTATTGACCATGGCTAACACGTTCAAAGCCTACGATAGCAGTAGGCAGTTGAATTATGAATGTACATACAGTTCAACGTATTACACGGTAGGGTCAATTTTGGGGTGAGACAACGTCTAAGCAGGCCATGTGACAACTTCCATCAATTATACGGGGCTAAAGTAATCCCGAGTTGAATTTATGGTACTCGCTCATATAACACCCTCTATTGAAGCCTGTCGTAACCCACCTCGCCCACCGCCGCACATACAATCCAAGCAAGGGGGAGCCGAAAGACTCCCCCGGCTCTTGCTCATAAAGCCGGACTGCACGTGCAAGAAACTTCTCAATAGTCTTTGTGGGAACGCTAACACCCTTTGGACTGAAGTGACTGATCATTTCAATCCATAATCTTTGATTCTTGAATATGGTCCCCGGTAATGACTTGTAGGTGAAGTCCTTGAGTTATGGTTATAGGGGCAGCTCTAAATAGTGAAACCAGCCCTTCGTTGACCCAATTCTAACTTTATGGATGGGGCGTAATGGCAACAACGGTGATTTGTTTTCTGGCTGGACCGTAATACCAGAAAACTCGATAAGCAGCAGGCGTTTTTTGTTGGACATAGGCTTCAAAAACCTTCTCCCCATTTGGCCCCTTAAGTGAGGCAAATTCATGTGTATGTAAAGAAGGATGTCTGAGGTTAGTTTCCATAAATCCGAGTGTTTTTCGTACGGCCTTCAAAATATTGTTCTTCCCAGGATCGTATTCAATCTCCTGAAGGTCTGAATCGGCTTGAGGAGTAAAAATCAACTCATTCATAAATCTTTATTTGGTGTATTTCCCAAATGATCCACGCTTGATTGTTCCCTTCTGTGACAGGCCTGTCTTAACCTTCTTTAAAGCAGACCTATTTTCATAAAGCCAGATCTCCCGGGCCGGAATTTCTACCATAGGCTCCAGAATAATTCTTTCGTCCTCCTTGTAGGCTCTAACCGAACTGATCTTCCCTTCCGGAAGAAGCTTTGTTAAGGAGATCCTTTTTCTTGAATCGACGGTGAGTTTGATCGCCCCCATTTCTTCTCCTTTCTTGCCTCTAAAGAAACCATAGTCAAAAATGGGAAATTTGTCAAGTGGGAATACCCACCTGCATTCCCCTCCCAAAGTTACCCTCGGAAAATGGAGAAGTCTCTTTGCTTACTTTTTTAAGGATATTGTTAGAAAACAATGGCACGGAAACCTGTATTGAATTTGTCGGGTCTGCTACGTTATAGGTCATGGTGTTTGAGGGAGCTGTTTATTAGAAGGCGGAGGAGTGAACCTTCTCTCATACATGCCGTGGGGTCCCAGTGCAAGCGCGGAAGGAAGGTTTTAAACGCAGCCACATCATTTCCTATAAGAAGTTTTCTCATAATTTGGAGGCCTTGGACCAAAGCTTATGACCTCGCCTGCATTTGCCATGCCTAAGATTCTCTTCCGCATAATACATGCAAAAGTTCACTAAAATACAGGATTTTTCTTCCAAAAATACTGGGGTAACCCAATTCCTCTTCCAACCTTCCCAAAATAAGATAAAAAAAGAAAATAACGAATTTAGAGAAGGAGGAAGATCATGTCAAAGGTTTTCATTGGAATCATGGGTCTGTTAGTTCTATCCTTTCTTACAACGATAAATAACCCCTTAAAGGAAGATCTGATCGTGCAGCTTGCCATTGAAACGGTGAAGATGCAGGCGCCTCTGCCTGAAGACATGGAGGTTAAATTTGTTGAGAAGCGAGAGAGTTCAATCCCTGATTTTTATATGGTCAAACTACTCGTGACGGGCCTGGATAAGGAGATCCCGATTGTAGTCTACGTAGATAAATCTGCTAAAAAGGTAATCCTCGGATCCCTTTTCATCAAAGGGGAGAACATAACTCTACGAGAAACAGAAGAACCCCCCATTCGAAAGATTGGTGCCGGAAAGATTGAAACTGAAAAATCCTGGCTTTAAGTCCCTCGGACCCTTGCCTTTTCTCTTGCCTTCATAAGCATTTTGCGGTATCTTTTCTTCAACACCGACTGCGTTGAACCTCGAGAGCAAAACCTATCATATGACAGAGAGAAAAACCATTTACACCATCTGGGTTGTTTCCCTATTCACACTTCTTTTCTACGGACTTGTACAGGCGGAAACAAAGCCAGTGGGTTTCTCCATCCCCTTTCCCAATCTGACCTTTCACCAGGTATTGTCCGGACAGGACCAGTCTTATCTCGGCGTTCCACGAAAAACCACTTTCTCTTTCAGAGAGATTCGTGGCTCCCTGATTCTGGTTGAATTCCTCAGCGTCTACTGCGTTAGCTGCCAGAGACAAGCCCCGATCTTCAATGAGTTATATTCATCCGTTGAAGAAAATCCGAAACTGAAAGGAAAAGCGAAGATGATAGGGATCGCTGCTGGAAATAGCCTCCCCGAGGTAGGAATTTTCAAAAAATATTATAAGGTCCCCTACCCCATCTTCGGCGATCCGGAATTTGAAGCCCATACTGCAGTCGGAAGCCCTCGCACCCCATTTATGATATGGGTGAGGAGGGATGCTCCAGGGAATTCGATTGTGGTGAGTACCCATCTGGGTTTGATCGATTCGATGAAGACCGCCCTGGATGAGACCAGAGTGGTTCTCCAGTATGACCTGGCCCTTTTAAAACCGAGGAAGGGGGCTATCTATGAATCCGATGCACTGAAGCCTCCTCTCACAGAAGAAGAACTGGTGGACAAAGCGAGAGAGGGAATGAAAGCTTCCGGAGGAAAAGTTCTTCAAATGGAAAAGATCTCCCTAAGGGATGGAGATTGGATCTATATAGGAAAAGTAAAGTTCGGGACATACCAAAAGAATCTCTTTTCGAAACTGGCGAGCAGGCGGGCCGTCTGTGATATCTGCCACGATACGTTCTTTATCTATACCTTCGACACCGAAGGAAAGGTGATTGATATTGTCCCCATTCAGCTCACTAAGATTGGGAATCTCAACTGGACAGAACAGGACATAGAGAAATTGAGAACCCGTACAATTGGAAGATCCATCTTCAGGCAATTCACCTTCGATCCGAGTATAGACTCCATCTCAGGGGCGACCATCACTGCAGCACTGGTCTTCGACAGCTTGGATAAGGCCAAAGAGATCTATGAGAAATTGAAAAAGGAGGGGTATATTCAAAAGTGAAGCGAATTGAGTGCCGAACTCAAGGAGGAATCAGGCGGTTTATTTGGTCCCTCTTCGCCTTTTTTATCCTGATCATTTATCCGCATCCATCCAACCCCTCCGATCTCTACAAATACCACCAGGTCTCCATGGGGACTGTGGTCGAGATTACCCTGATCGGAGAAGAAGAGGCGTCAGAAAAGGCCTCCCTTCAGGCCTTCCAGGAGATCAAAAGGATCGAACAATTGATGAGCCCTTGGATTGGATCGAGTGATGTCTCTCGGATCAATCGATTGGCAGGAAAAGAATGGGTCAAGGTGTCTCCAAAAACGATCGACGTAATTAAGAAGGCAGAGGAGATCTCCGAACTTTCAGAAGGTGGTTTTGATATTACCGTTGGTCCCCTCACGCAACTCTGGAGGATGGCAAGGGAAAAAGGAATCCCTCCTTTAGCCGACGATGTGAAAGAAAAATTGAATCTGGTAAATTTCAGGGATGTATCGATCAATCGTGAAGGAAAAGTCTTCTTGAAAAAGAAGGGCATGGCGATTGATCTGGGAGGAATCGCCAAAGGATACGCCGTTGACAGAGCATTCGAACTTCTGAGATCCCTCGGATATAAGAATTTGATTGTCAATGCAGGTGGAGATCTAAGAGCGGGAGGATCAAAAACAGATCAACCCTGGACGATTGGGATTCAAGATCCCCGGGTTTCCCAAAAGGTGATGGCAAGGTTGCCAATATCTGATGCAGCCATTGCCACTTCAGGGGATTATGAAAAATTCTTTATTTACCAAGGCAAACGGTATCACCATATCTTCAATCCGAGAGACGGCTTCCCTACAGAGGGATGCCAGAGTGTTACGGTTGTCTGCAAAGATGGAATAACGGCAGACGCGCTGGCCACAGCCGTTTTCGTCCTTGGTCCTGAAAAGGGATATTCTCTATGTCAAAGGCTTGAAGGAGTGGAATGCCTCATCGTCGACAAAGACGGAAGGATTACCCTTTCAACTGGCCTGAAAGGCCGAATCTTCCTCACCCCTTAAAAAGAATTTTCTTAATTCCGGCTCAATCCAAGCCTGGCGTTTATGCCTCTTTCCCTCTCGTACAAAGGCTAATTGCATATTCTCCGATGAATGATTTATAAATTTGTGAGCACAATCTTCTCTAAAGGCCTCAAGGAGATTTCAAGGACGAAGATGAGAATCAGGATTGGAATTTTGATTGTGATCATTCTATCTCTTTCCCTCTCTGTTGGGTGTGCCACAGCACCTAAAAAACCAGTAACCATCGAAAAGGGAGATTATGAACACACCAAAAAATATATTTCTTGGTTTATTCAGAAAGAAATGGAAAAACATCATGTTCAGGGGCTGACTATTGCTTTGGTCGATAACCAGCAGATTATCTGGGTCCAGGGATTTGGGTATGCGGATGTTGCTAAGAAGGTTCCCGCAGCACCCGAAACAGTGTATCCGACAGGTTCGATCGCCAAGTTGTTCACCATCGTCGCTGCACTCCAATTAGCAGAACAAGGTAAGATCAGGTTAGACCAACCCTTGCAGACTTATCTACCTGAGTTCTCGATCAAAACACGGTTCCCTGATGGCGACCCTATCACCCCCCGCAGCATCATGACCCATCACTCCGGACTGCCTTCTGACCGGCTCAAAGGTATAATGAGCCGCAACCCAATACCATTGACCAACATTGTGAAAGAGATCAAAGATGAATACGTTGCCTATCCTCCGAACTTTATTTTCTCATATTCTAACTTGGCCATGAGATTGTTGGGCACTATGGTAGAAAAGGTCAGCGGTCAGGCCTTCGCTTCTTATATGGACGAATCGGTATTGAAGCCGATCGGCATGACCCATGCATCATTTCTACTGACACCAGACATTCAACCATTCTTATCCAAAGGCTACAAAGACGGTAGAGAAACCAAAGATTTTTTATTGCATGATCTCCCCTCACCCGAAGGTCCCTTATATGCTTCGGCGACCGACCTGTGCCGTTTCATCCAGATGGTTTTTGCTAATGGGAAAGCAGGTGGCCGAACAATCTTGAAGGCTGAAACTCTCTTAGAGATGTTTCAGCCCCAGAACAAGCATGTCCCTCTGGACCTTGATTTTCGAATTGGCCTTGGGTGGTTTTTGAATGACGTTCACATCAAAAGTGCTGGTCTGGTAGCCTCTCATGGTGGGGCATCTTCCCTTTTCTTCAGCCAGTTGATCATCCTCCCTGAACATAAACTGGGAGTCGTGGTCCTTGCCAATTCATCGACTGCTCTCGAAGTAGTCAATAAGGTAGCGGAAGAAGCATTGAAGCGAGCGCTGGAGGCCAAGGCCGGCATCACACAGCCTGAGATGGTGAAACCTCTTCATGAGCCAATCTCACCCTGGTCACAAATGGCTCTAAAGGATTATGAAGGGCACTATGCCACCGGGTCCAGAGTTTACACGGTAAGCAGAAAGGGGGAAAGGCTCTATACCAGGCTCATGGGAAAACCTGTCCAGCTCGTACCTTATGGGGTGGGGTTATTTTCGATTCAGTACCGCCTATTTGGAATCATCCCTATTAAGGTGGGGCAACTTGAGGGGCTTGAACTTTCTCTTACCCGCATTGCAGACCGTGACGTATTGGTGTTGCATGATCATGGTAAAAAACGTCTCCTGGGCGAGAAGATTGAGGCGGGTCCCGTCCCTGAAGCCTGGTTGAAACGTGTGGGGGAGTATGAGCTTGTCGATCAGGGGGATTACTTCCCGATGATCGAAAAAGCACAACTGAAGTATGAAGATCATCTGATGATTCTCGATGTTTCGACGTCCATACTCGCTAACTTGGGAATAGAGCGTTTGAGATTTGCTATTGGTCCGGTCTCTGATACAGAGGCAATCATTCTCGGACTTGGGCGTAATATGGGTGAGACGATTCAGGTTGTAACTGAAAATGGTGAAGAACGACTTCGATATTCTGGATGTGAGTTCAGAAAAAAATCGGAATAATGGATCCTTCTTGCACGGCTTCACACATCAGTCCCTCTCCGTTGTCGGTGGCTTGAAACCCTCCACCAAAGAGTCCATATGGTCTCCATTCTTGAGGAGACGGATGTTAACGAACCCTGCTTGGGTCAGGCCAGCGTTGATCTCATCGTACGTATAGGTATTGCCTCCGGACGTAGACAGAAGCATATTCACGGCGAAGATGGCACCATCCCTTGGTCTGGTCCGATCAGGCTCCATGACATGATCCCGAATCACAATCCGGCCTCCAGGGCTGAGAGACCTGAACACCTTGATGAAGAGGTTCAGGTTTTGTTCCGGACTGTTCTGGTGAATGATGGCCGACACAAAAGCCAGGTCATGCCCGCGGGGTAGCTCATCCCGATAAAAGTCCCCAGGAATCAATGTTACCCGATCCAAAATCCCTACCTTCCCCAAGCGTTGGCGGGCTATCTCAATGACCTCGGGCTTGTCGAATAAAGTCGCCTTCATTTCGGGGACGGCCTGAAGAAATGCCGATGTGTAAGTCCCAGAGGCTCCACCTACATCCAACAGAGCCCTGGATGAGCCCGGATAGACTGCCGCCACAACACGACGGGCTAAGTCCCCAGCCATCACGTCCATGGCACCGATGAAGGCACGCAGTGCATTAACATCTTGAGAGGACACAGGCTCTTTATTAGGGACATGAGAGCCTTCAACGACACTCGTCAGATTGGACCATCTCAACCAGAGATTGGCCATATGAAGAACCACAGGCAGTACCGAATCGGAAGCATCTGCGGAAAGGAAGGAGGAGACGGAAGGGACGCATTGATAGATCTTTCCTCGTTTGACCAAAAGGCCCAGGGCCGCAAGAGCATCCAGGAGTATGGTAAGGGCCCGCAAGTCTCCGCCGATCTTTCCCGCAACCTCCCGAGCGGACAGAGGGGCGGGAGTCAGAATGGTGAAGAGGTTCAGCTCCGCGCCCGAAAGCAAGATACGGCACTCCATAAAGTTTCGAGCCAAACCCAGGACCGCTTCTCTGCTGGCCTTCTTCATATCATCGATCTCCTCATTAAAATTGTAGAATGGATCGGTTCAAGCCTTTAAGCGTTGTTCCTCATTGACATTTACAAAAGTTATACGTTCGATTGAATTCCCAATCAGTTTATACCCCGTAACAGATAGATTTTTCTCATCGTCCCGGCCTTGCCGTAGGACAGAAATAGAGATGTATGATTAACCTCTATAACGCAACGAACCAATGACTCAACGGGCCAATGAGCCAAAATAACGGGGTGGGCATATTGGAAAAAAGAGACAACCAATGCCGTCCTCTCGATTAATCAACGGATGTCTTTCTTTTGTAGACGTACAAATAGTGAATTGACCGGGGAGAGTAATCAATCGCTTCATTGTCCCATCGATACGCCGTCTGGGTTCTTGACAAAATATCTATAACGCCCACGAGATCGAAATTTTTTGGGGTGTATTCTTTGTACCAATCAAATATATACGTCACCGATTTCCTCCGCACAAGCCATGAGGCAACAACATTGACAAAGACCAGGTACTTCGGCCGCGCCTTTTCTATTTCTTCTGTCATTTCCTTTTGCATCTTGAGAGCATACTTTTGATCTTCCATTAAAGGGTATGTATAAATATAGCCTGTAGCTGAATGCCTGCCGGCGTAGAAATAGATCTGCGGCTCTGAACCGAGGACTGCAATCTTATCCCCTTTTTTAGAGTGTGCTTGAATATATTTTGCAATCTCTATAGATTCCGGGAAAGGATTTAGACTATACATGCTACGGCATGCTTGAACGGGTTCAAGTCCAAAGAAAAATGACCCATATTGAAACACGCCTGAGAAGAACGCCACCAAGAACAGAATCGTCGATAGATAATGGAACTTAGGTTGAAATTTTTGGATGAGCCTCTTAAGAGAGTTGATGGCAATACCGATTAGAAGTGCAATAGCGGGAAGAAAAAACACAAAATAATGAGGTCGGAAATATAAACCGGGACAAACAGCAAGAAAGGAAAAAACAGAGAATCCCAAAACAAATGTTGTGCGGATTCGGGCTGTTTTGTACCAGACTAAGGCGATGATCCCCACTCCTGCAATCCCCCATAACAAGTAAAATTTACCGATGACATTAGCGAATTGGATGAAAAAAATCTCTATACCCTTAGAAAACGGGATTTGTGATGTGTATTCGGATGCGTAAGAGAATGTCCAGAACCAGAACTTTTCAAAAACCCCGGCTCTATAAAGGATCGCGCAGGTCAAAACAGATGGGATGATGGCTCCTAACAGAAATAGAGAACCCTCTTTTACAACAAGACGCACCGAAACATTGGGAAGACGAAGCTGAGCGAAAAGAAAATAGAGTAAAGCAAAAAGAATAAAGAATAAGCCAGGCTGCTTCATCAGGAACGACAGCCCTAATAATATTCCACTCCAGAATATGTGCTTCAGTTTATTCGGGTCGATTGCCTTGAGCATGAGTAAAATTCCACCCATGGCAGGCAATAGGACAAAGTGCGAAGCATGGGCAGAGGTCCCGAGAATAGACGGACTCACGGAAAGAATGGCAAAGGAGGCACTCGCGATGACACCAGTATATGAATCGTACAGCCGCTTCACCAAAAGAAAAACCAGGATAGTCGTTGCTGCATTGATGAGCAGAAATCCAAGATGAATCCCCTCCACGGTTTGTCCAAAAGCAAACATGATTAAGGCATAAGCCCCATAAATCCCTGGAAGTTTCATATTGTAGGAGATGAGATATGGGGGGATTCCCTGAAGAATAAGTTGCCCCATGTAGGCAAATTCACCTTCATCTCGCTCAAGCGGGATACTGAGGAGTCTCAAGCGAATAAACCCGGTGAATAGAAGCACTAAAATTAGAATGACCCAATAAAAGTATTGAGAATGGCTCTTCAATACAGTTTGTGATTCAATTCCGGTAATCTTTTTTACCTTCTTCTGTTTTGATTTTTTGCCCATTTGTGAAAAAAGTCCTTAGTTTTGCAAAACCCTCTAAATCGGATCCGATAAGGTCCTCAAATCTCGTAAAGGAGTCGAAATGCTACCTATTAATAGCACTTGGCTTATTCATACTGCTTTGTCTCAGGCTTATACCGGTTGAGCAAAGGGATTGATGTCCTTGACCTGAGTTTAAGCTGTTACAGCAGGCAGTGCCCCTTGCGGTGTGGACTCCAATCCATAACTTTCTGTCTTTTTAGAATTTTCTTTAAGAAAATATTAGACCAAATAATACAATAATTACAGCAGAAAATGCCACAAAAATCTCCACCTTCCCAAATTAGTAAATTTTAATCAATATTTAATCTTAAATTAATCTTTTCTTTTTAAAATTGGAAATGGAGGGAGGGGTATATTTTTATCATTTCTCGCTGATATGAAAAGAAATCTGGCCATTATCATACTGACCTTCGTGGTGTTACTATTGGTCATCTCCCTCGCTTTACACCTTCATCGCCAGAGCAAAAAAGAGGTTCTCGGTCAGTTCAACGACCGCCAACTCGATGTGGCGCGGCAGCTCGCCAGAGAAATCGAATCCCATCTTCGTGCTTATTCCGTATGTCTTCAAATGCTTGCCTCTTTTCCATCCCTCCAGTATCGCGATATGAGGAAGGTGCCTTCTGATATTCAGACAACTTTCGAATTTGTGAAGAAAATCCATGCAAAGGCGATCTCTCTCTATGACGAAAGGGAGAACATCATTTATTCTACAAATCGAAGCACCATCGGTTTGAGCGATACCCGGCGCGAACTCTATGACTGGGCGAAGAAAAAAGATAACAAGGGGAAGGTTTTTATCACCTCATTACCTCAAATGAGAGGAGGGGAGAAATGTGTACAGAACGCGGGGACTGCCTCAGAAAATCTCAAACCGCCATCTCCCCAACTTCTTCTTGCCACACCACTCTACCAGGAGGATGTCCATGCCGCATACCCTAAAATCATTCAGAAATTTGTTGGCCTCCTTCTACTGACCGTTGATATTGAGGAACTGCTTGCCGAACATCTTGTTTTTATCGGGCCAAAGATGAAACTGCATCAAGTGTGGTTGATGGACAGGGATGGAACACTTCTGTTTCAATCTGAACATCCGGAGATGGGGCTGAGAGATATTTATCAAAGAGATGAGACCTGCCATCATTGCCACATTTCATTTGACTATGCTGAGAAGATGCTCAAAGAAATGGAAGGGACAGCCGAATATCAACTGAAGGGACAGCCGAAGAAGCTTGCTGCTTTTGCCCCGATGAAGTTCGAAAACGCCTCTTGGATTGTCGTGGCCGACGCCCCCTTTAAAGGGGTGGTCTCCTTTGTCACAAGAAGTTTACGCGACACGCTGTGGCTATTGGGCATCGTTATTCTTGCCTTGATGGGTGGTTTAACACTGGTACGTCGGGACTATCGATTGAAAGTGAGGGCCGAGGAGCAGGCAAAGCAGTGGCGTGAGAAGCGGGCCCTGGAGGACAAGATAAGGGAATCCGAAGAACGCTACCGTCATCTTGTAGAACTATCCCCCGACGCGGTGACCGTCCATTGTGAAGGGCTCATTGCCTTTGTGAACACGGCAGGGGCAAGGCTTATCGGAGCAGCGAATCCTGAAGAACTCATCGGGAAACCGATCATCGATTTCGTCCATCCCGATTATCGGGAAATGGCAGAAGGCCGAATTCAAGGAATGAAGCAAAAAGGTAATAAAGTACCCCTCATCGAAGAGAAGTTCATCCGGCTCGATGGAACAGTGATCGATGTCGAGGTGGCAGCCATTCCTTTTACCTGTCAAGGGAAAAGCGGGGTGCAGGTCGTCGCCCATGACATCACTGTGCGGAAGCGGGCAGAAAGGGAAATTCAAAAACTGAATGAAGATTTGATTCAACGGGCCATCGAGCTTGAAGCGGCCAACAGAGAACTCGAGGCATTCAGCTACTCGGTTTCCCATGATCTCCGAAACCCGCTCCTCGTCATTGAAAGTTTCTCCCGTCGATTGTTAGAAAAATACGCAAGCGACCTCGATCCGAAGGGACAGCGTTATCTGAACATCATAAAAGAGAATACAAAAAATATGAGTCAACTGATTGACGACCTCCTCGCCTTCTCCCGTTTAGGGCGCCAAGGGATAAACCCATCGCCGATCGATATGGTTGAACTTGTAAAAACCGTATTTGAGGAACTTAGAAGTATCACCCCTGACCGAACGTTCCGGTTCACCGTTGATCACCTTCCGCCTGCTCAGGGCGACCTGGCAATGATTCGTCAAGTCTTTGTCAATCTCCTCGCCAATGCCATCAAATTTACAAGATCCGCAGAGACCGCGGTCATTGAAATGGATGGAAGAGTCGAAGAAAATGAAAACATCTATTCCGTTAAAGACAACGGGGTAGGGTTTGATATGGAGCATCATGATAAATTATTTGACGTATTCCAGCGCTTACACCCCCCCGAGGAATTTGAAGGAACCGGAGTTGGGCTTGCCACGGTCCAGCGCATTATCCATCGACACGGTGGAAGAGTATGGGCTGAAGGAGTCGTCAACAAAGGAGCTACATTTTATTTCACGTTGCCCAGGACATAGTTCCATCCAACACGACCGATAAAATTCCGCAATCTGCTTTATCTTAACATTGCATTGAAGAGGCAGTTGGGCGTGCTTCCAACCCTTTACAATGCGTGTTTTTAGCATGTTATATGGGGTAACATGTGATGTCACCCAAGGCGACCTTCGCAATATGCTGGGCAACGGAGCAGCGGAACGTTTAAAGGTGCCGCTGTAAAGGTCCTCCAGCACACCCAACTGCCTTACGGAAAGTTTTTTATCAACTGGCAGGTTTATTTAGAAATCTTTTGAGATAGGGTACTTGCTAAATTTGGATTGATTGTCTTAAGGATCTTGTATTCCTCCAGAGCGGAGTCCCGGTTCCCCATCATCAAATACGCCAGGCCTAAGGAAAAATGTGCCTCTGGAAGGTTTGGGTTGATCCGGAGAGCCTCGTGATGATGGGCAATGGCCTCCTGGATCTTTCCCTGCCGAGCGAGAGCAATTCCCAGATTGTTGTGCGCCTCCGGATAATCTGGTTTAATCCGTACCGCTTCAGTAAAATGGGCGATCGCCTCTTCATTCTTCCCCTGGCGAGCAAGAGCAATTCCCAGGTTGTTGTGCACGTCTGCTCGATCTGATTTGATCCGCAAGGCTTCATTAAAAATGGAAATGGCCTCTTGGTTCTTCCCCTGGCGTGCAAGAGCAACTCCCAGCTCGTTGAGCAAATCCGCATAATCTATTTTGATCCCCAAGGCTTCGGCAAGATCGACAATCTCTTCCGGTTTCTTCCCCTGTTCCACCAGGGCAACTCCCAGGTTTGCGAACGCATCGACATAGTCTGGCTTGATCCGCAGGGCTTCCTCGTAATGGGCAATCGCCTCTTGAATCTTCCCCTGGCGTGCCAAAGCAAATCCGAGTTTGTTATGTACTTCCGCATAATCGGGTTTGATCCGCAGGGCTTCCTCGTAATGGACAATCGCCTCCTGAATCTTCCCCTCGCGGACCAAGGCAACCCCGAGATTACTGTGGGCGTCCGCATAATCGGGGGCAATCCTTAAGGCCTCAGCATATTGAGTAATGGCCTCCTCGATCTTCCCCTCACGGAATAGAACGCCTCCAATGTTGTTTTTTACCTGGGCAAGGCCGGGATGGATCCGCAGGGCCTCCGCATAATGGGCCATGGCCTCTTGCATCTTATCTTGGCGGGCCAGGGCAACCCCCAGGTTGTTGTGGACATGATAGTTGTTAACCGTCACCTCCAGCGTATGTTTAAAGAGCGTAATACTATTCTCCCAATACCGCGCTTGCACCCTCGTCACAATCATGAGGGCCGGAAGCAATATCCCCGCCAATACCGCAAATACAGTTCTCCGATACCGCCATCCCTTTAAGATATCAGAAAAACCCCAGACCACCATGACAAACAAACCAAGCAGCGGTACATACGTGTACCGATCAGCCATCGCCTGCATCCCGACCTGCACCAGGCCTATCACCGGCACAAGCGTCCCAAGATACCAAAACCACCCCACCACAAGATAAGGGCGTCCCCGGGCAGCACGGGTCACCAGCACCGATACGGATGCCAGCAGCAAAGCAGCCCCCACTACCTCCCAGATGGGAAACCTGTCCGGATAGGGATAGAGCAATGCCAGATTGTGAGGCCAGATCATCTTCCAGATATAGCCCACATAGGAAACCAAACTGTTCACAATCCGCGTCCCCAATGGAATGAATTCCAGGGGTTGTATAGCCCCCCCCTTCTTCTGTGCAAAAAAAGTCAAAAAACTCGAGACTGCCGATAGAACAAAAAAGGGGACTTTCTCCAAGACCAAATGAGGAGGAGATGACCTTTGATCACTGCGATCTGATGGATTGTGAGTGGATGCGTTACGATCTCCGCTCGATTGTCCAAATTGAAATCGGCCAAAAGGCCAATAGTCCAACAGAAGCATTACGAAAGGCAGAGTCACAAGCATCGGCTTCGACAACAGACCAAGCCCAAAGGATAGGAGAACCACCAGATATCTATTGAATCCTGGCCGTTGAACGTAGCGAGTGTATGTCCACATCGTCAGCATCCAGAAAAAAGTGCTCAACACATCCTTACGCTCCGCCACCCAAGCAACCGACTCCACATGAAGAGGATGGAGTGCAAATAACGCTGCAACGAAACCGCTTTTCCAGAGAGCCCCTGTCATCCGCTTAAGGACCAGGAACAACAACAAGGTACTTGCTATGTGAAACAATAAACTGGTCACATGATGCCCACCAGGATTCAATCCATAGAGTCCACAGTCCACCATGTGCGACAGCCATGTCAAAGGATGCCAATTGCTCGCATCGGTGGTCGTGAAAGCCCAGATCACACCCCTGAGGGTCAGTCCCCTCCTTACAGAGGGATTATCGACGACATAATTATCGTCATCAAGGGTGATAAATTGATGATTTCGCACCTGCCAAAACGCAAGAAGTATTGCCACAATGAGAACCAGACTAACGACGAGCGTGAGAACATTAACACCCAACCGAAAAACTTTTGCCTGCGGCGGCCCCCCACCCCCTTTCGTCTTCTGCATTACGGCTCTCGTGTTCTGCATTACGGCCTTACGCTGAGCTTTAGACTTCGACATTCGAATCCTCTAATTTAAGGCTTCAAGAGCCTGGATTTTATAGAATATTATAATACATGCAACTCAAAAAATAATTGTTATTGGGGCTGGTGGAGCAGCTGGAGCTCTCCGAACAAAGCCCGAGCCTTACTCTTATTTAAGAATCTTTCGGGACAGGGCATCGGCCAAATCCGGATTGATTGTTTTCAGAATTCTGTATTCCTCCAAAGCTAAACTCCGGTTCCCAGTCATCGAATACGCCAAGCTCAGCGAAAAATGTGCCTCCGAAAAATTAGGTTTGGTTCGCAGGGCCTCAACATAGTGGGCAATGGCCTCTTGGATCTTTCCCTGACGGAATAGAGCATTCCCGAGGTTGTATCGAGCCATTGGATAGTCAGGCTTTATCTGCAGGGCCTCCCGATAGTGAACGATGGCCTCATCAATTTTCCCTAACTCAGTGAGGGAATTTCCCATGTTGCAGTGAGCCTCTGCAAAGTTTGGATCAATTTCTAATGCCTTGGCAAATTGGACAAGGGCCTCTCCTGTCTTTCCTTGACGGGCCAGGGCCACTCCCAAGTTGTTATGGGTATTCGAATCACCGGACTTTTTCCCAAGGGCTTTATCGAAATGGGTGAGGGGTTCCCCATTCTTTCCTTGATCAGCCAAAGCAATCCCCAGATTGTATTGGGCTTGCACAAAATCGGGTTTAATCCGCAGGGCCTCTCGGTAATGGGTAATTGCCTCTTCGACCTTTCCCTGCCGAGCCAGGGCAAATCCCAAGTTGTTGTGCGCATCCGCATAATCAGGGGCCTGTGAAAGAGCCTTCCTATAATAGTCGATAGCATGTTGAACGTCGCCATGATAAACCCATGCGTTTCCAATGTTGTTGTATGCCTCGACGAAATTTGGGTTGATCCGCAAGGCCTCTGTATAATGGGGCATGGCCTCATCGATCCTCCCCTGCCGAAATAGAACATTTCCAAGTTTGTTGTGGATGAGAAAGTTGTTGGTTGTCACGTCCAGTGCATGATGATAAAGCGTAATGTTGTTCTGCCAACGCTGAACCTGTAACCATGTAAGAACCATCAAGATCAAAACCAGTAGACCTCCTGATGTGGCAAGGACAATCCTTCGATACCCCCACTCCTTCAAAAGTCCGGGGAAACCCCAGGCCACGACAATAAACAGACCCACGAGTGGCACATAGGTGTACCGATCAGCCATCGCCTGCATCCCCACCTGTACCAGGCCTATCACCGGCACAAGCGTCCCAAGATACCACAACCACCCCACCAGGAGATAGGGACGCCTCCGAAAAGCGCGAATCACCAGAGCCGATACACTGACCAACAACAAAGCGGCCCCCACTACCTCCCAAATGGGAAACCTGTCCGGATAGGGATAAAGGACTGCAAGGTGCTGAGGCCAGATCATCTTCCCAATGTACCTGATATAAGACATGAAAGCGTTGGCAATCCGGGTCTCCAATGGAAAAAATTCCAGAGATTTTACAGTTCCTCCCATTTGCTGGGCAAAAAAAGTTAAAAAACTCGAAGCCGCTGACAAAGCAAAAAAAGGGGCTTTCTCCAAGACCAAATGAAGAACAGATGACCTTTGAGGATCAGGATTCACTAATCTATGAGCATGGAGCCGACGATCACCGCCCCATTGCCCAAATTGAAAACGACCCAGAGGCCAAAAGTCCAACAAAAGCATGATAAAGGGCAACGTCACAAGCATCGACTTCGACAAAAGACCCAGAACAAAAGGGAGGAGAACCAACAGATACCTGCTGAACGCCGGCCGTTCAGAATAACGAATATACGCCCACATCGTCAGCATCCAGAAAAAAGTGCTCAGCACATCCTTACGCTCCGCCACCCAAACAACCGACTCTACATGGAGAGGATGCAGCGCAAACAGCGCCGCAACGAAGCCGCTCTCCCAGATGGCTCCTGTCATTCGTCTAAGAACCAGGAACAACAACAGTGTATTCGCGATGTGAAGCAGTAAATTGGTCACATGATGTCCGCCCGGATTCAAACCATAAAGTCCGCAGTCCAACATGTGCGACAACCATGTCAAGGGATGCCAGTTGCTGGCATGGGCGGTCGTGAAAGTCCAGATCACACCACTGAGGGTCAGCCCCGGCCTCACATGGGGGTTATCCGTGATATACTCATTGTCATCAAACGTGAGGAATTCGTGATTTCGCACCTGCCAAAAGACAACAAGGGTCGCCAGGATGAGAAAAAGACCGATGGCCAGGCTTAAAACATCACGACGCAACGGGAGGGCTCTTGCCTGTGACGGCTTGTCCTGTCCTTTTGTCTTCTGAATGGTGGCCTTCCGCTGACTTTTAGACGATGCCATCTAAACCTTTTGTTGAAGACCCAAAGAGTTTAAATCTCTTCAAATGAAGCGTTTGCAGAATAAATTGAAATATCGTCTTTATCGTTCCCATGCCATAAACAATACTACGCCTGAGATTGATCGATGACGCTTCCCTCATATAACGGCACGGCACGGGTAAATCTCCAATCTTAAATCCAAAATAAGCCGCCTGGATGAGAAATTGAGAGTCAAAAACAAAATCATCTGAATTCTTGCGATAAGGAATGGTCTCTAATACCTTTCTTGAATAAGCCCGATAGCCTGTATGCCACTCGGAAAGGTTCTGCCCCGTGATCAGGTTCTCCAATATGGTCAGTAACCGGTTAGATACATATTTGTAAAGAGGCATTCCGGAATCGAGGCACTCTCTGCGTGTCCTGACGCGAGAGCCCAATACAATGTCACAGATACCTTTTTCAATCAATTCTGCAAAAAGGGGAGCGAGGGAACTGTCATATTGATAGTCGGGGTGGATCATAATAACGATGCCTGCACCACGTTTAAGTGCCTCATCATAGCAGGTCTTTTGATTTGCACCGTAACCCCTGTTTCTATGATGAGCAATGACCGTTAAACCCAAGCTCCTTGCGATCCTTACCGTATCATCTCGGCTTGAGTCATCAACCAAAATGATTTCGTCAGCAAATCCCTCTGGAATATCCTTGACCGTTTTTTCTAAGGTCGTCACCGCATTGTAGGCGGGCATGACAATAATGACTTTCGAATTCATATCCTTTTCTGCCTCCGTCCTATGACATCCTATCCATGTCCAACCATTCGACTCATGATCTTCCTGCATCAACCTGCTCGCAAGGCATCCACAATATTCATTCGCGATGCTCTGAACGCTGGAAGCACACCTCCGACAAAGCCCATGACCGAGGAAAAACCGAGCCCCTTCCAAACAATGCCAAAGGTGAGGGTGAAGTTAAAGGCGAGTTCGGAAAAGGTCTGAAAATTCATCGTGGAGATCGTGAGAAGCTGCAAAAAAGAGGCAAAAAAGAGACCGAAGCATCCACCGATCAGCCCGAGAAGCAAGGCTTCCACAATAAAAGCTCCAAGGATGCTGATTCTGTTAAAGCCGATGGCGCGCATCGTTCCAATTTCGCCGGTGCGGGTGGCCACTGCCGAATACATGGTAATCATGGCACCGATGATGGCACCGAGAGAAAAGATGATGGTCAATGCCATCCCGAGAATACGAAGGAATTTGGCCATCCTCTCCGATTGCTCGGCATAAAACCGGTTCTCACGTTTTACTTCCAACGTCATGCGCGGATCGCTTTCGATCCGTCTCTTCACCCTCTCAAATTCGGAAGGGTCGCTCAGCTTGAAGATGACGGATGAGTAGACCGCCCTGCGAAAGGCCTGCATCAGTTGATCTGCATCCCCCCAGATCTCTGAACTAAACCCTGTGTTGCCTGCATCGAAGATCCCTACGACCCTCCAGTTCCGCATCCCGAAGCGGAGGGTTTCACCCATGCCGCCACCTTTAAACCGCTGGGCGATGCTCCGGCCGGCGATGATCTCCGATAATCCAGGCTTCGGCATGCGGCCTTCGACCACTCTCACCTGTGATCGTAATGCGAGTGAGCTTGTGCCAATTCCTCTGATCACCACATTGGATGGGGCGTTCGTCCCCCGTTTGGGAAGGGTGATGAGGACAACCATCTCTTTTGCAAGGAGCGCTTGACCATCCGCCCCAATCGCCACCTCGGGCTGAGTTTCGATAATAGGCGCCTGGTACCGAGTCACCCAACTCATCACTTCGGAGTTGGACCCTTTTCGAATGACGACCACATTGTCATACGAACCCGTCTCAACCAGTGTCTTCCGAAGACCTTCGGCCAGCATGAGAACGGCAGCAAAGACAAATACCACGAGGGCCATGCCCGAGACAGTGAGCACAGTCGTCAATCGGCGCGTCCAGAGGTTACGTAAACTGTATGAGATAGGAATTCCCACTTACCCGATCCTCCTCAGGCCGTCGGCGATGCGGATTCTTGTAGCACGCCAGGTTGGAATAATGGCTGCGCAAAGACCGACCAGAATGGAGGTTCCAATATCTACATAAATGGTCTCAATATCCACCCTGAAGGTAGGAAAGTAAGTGCCAACAATGTTGTTAAAGACTTTTGCCGCGGGAGGGGTAAGGACTATTCCAAAAAGGCAGCCGACCATTGTAATCAGCAGAGATTCTCCAATGATCATTCCGGCGATACGCCAACCCCTAAAACCCAGCGTTTTGAAGACGGCATATTCTCCAATCCGTTCCCGAGCCGTCATCGCCATGGTGTTTGCAGCCACTGCGATAATGATGATGATCACCACGAAGGAAACCAGCTGGATGGCTACGATGATGGCACCTGCCATAGAGACAAAGGAGAGAAAGAATGCCTTTTCGGTTTCGGTGAGCGTCTCAGCCAGTGAATTTTTAAAGGTTTTGTCGATGGCCTGAGCCACTTCTGCTGCACAGTTCGGATCTGTCACTTCCACTACGTACCAGCCCACCTGATCGGCCCGGCGGGGGGCCGTCTTTTTCAACGTCTCATTCAGGTAGTCCCAGTGGAAAAAGAAGACCCTTTCGTCCGTGCTCTCATCTCTCCCATGGTATATCCCACGAAGGACAAACTCCCAGTTGCCGGGGAAAACGGTCCCTTTCAATGTAACGATGTCTCCGATCCTCCAGTGGTATCTCTCGATAAGCTTCCGCCCCGCGCAAAAGCCCTTTCGATCGACGAGAAAGGCCTTTTTCTGGTCTGGAGGCAGAATGAATTCCGGGTATAATTCGATGTAGCTTTTTGCATCGATGGCATAATTGGCAAAGAAGTTCTTCTCGTCGATGTAGATCCCTGCAAACCAGTTTCCCCAAGATAGCTGTTTCACTCCGTCGATCTGGCGAATCTTATCTTTGTAGGAGAGAGGGAGTGGAAAGATGAGGGAGATGGCATTTCGGGTGATGAGACGGTTTGCCGAGGAGGCCTCGGCCCCTGCATACCAGGCGCCGATGAAGGTCCTGAGCAGTCCGAAGGCAAGAATGGCGATGGTGATGCTTAGAATGGTCAGAGCGGTACGGAGCTTATGGCGGAAGGCATTTCTAAGGAGCAGCTTGAGGATGTACATTGTTCAAGATACCTTTATCGAGATACCTGATGGTACGCGCCTTTTTTGCTGCCCGAGGGTCGTGGGTCACCATAATGATCGTCTTATGCGATTCACGATTGAGCCGATCCATCAGTTCGAGGATCTCTTCAGCAGCCACCCGGTCGAGGTCTCCCGTCGGCTCGTCTGCAACCAGGATGGTGGGGTCGGTGACAATGGCGCGGGCAATGGCAACCCGCTGCTGCTCTCCCCCTGAGAGCTGACCAGGATAGTGGTCCATTCGACTCGCAAGGTTGACGATCTCAAGTGCCAGTTTCACATGCTCGCGTCGTTCTCTGCGAGATAGACTGGTAAGCAATAGGGGAAGCTCGACGTTTTCGAAGGCTGTCAGCACCGGGATGAGATTGTAGAACTGGAAGATGAAACCGACATTGACCGATCGCCAAGCGGCCAATTCGCCCTCTGTGAGTCCTGTGATATCGATGCCCCCCACCCTGATCATGCCGTTATCTACCTTGTCAAGAGCAGCGATGAGGTTGAGAAGGGTGCTCTTTCCAGAACCCGATGGCCCCATGATTGCCAGGAATTCCCCTTCCACGATATCCAGCGTGACATCCAGCAGTACAGGGATAATGTGGGTACCCCTGCGGTAGGATTTGTTCACATGCTCTACCTCGACAATCGGTGTTTTACTCTCCATCTACTTTTCTTCAACCTTTATCTTTGAACCGTTTCTTAATCGGTCTGAAGGGTTCAGCACGACACGGTCTCCCACCTTCGCACCATCAAGGACTTCTACCATGTCACCCATCGGTTCCCCGAGGCTTACAGGAGTTTCGAATACCCTGCCTCCATTGACGAGAAAGACTACCTTCCTGCCTTCTCGTTTAACCAAGGCCACCTGATTGAGAGCAGTTCGTGGTTTCTTCTCCTCTCCTCTTACTGGACGGGAGAGAAAAGCGACCTTCGCGCTCATCTCTGGCAATATGCGGCTGTCTTTATCGATGAAGCGGACCTTGACCATGACCGTTGCCTTGCTCCGGTCGGCAGTCGGTACAACAATATGAATTTCACCACGGAAGCGCAGTTCCGGCAAAGCATCCAGCTGAATCTCGCATGGCTGGCCAAGCCTGATCTTGCTCAGATTCGATTCGGAAACATCTGCCTCCACCTCGAGAGAACTCATATCGGCAATGGTGACCACAGCGGCTTTGGCATTGGCTGCCGCACCAAGGGGGGTGACGATATCACCCACGTCAGCGTCCTTGGTCAAGACGACCGCATCGAAGGGAGCGCGGATCAGCGTATATTCCAGCAAGGCCGCCGCACCCTCCAGAGCAGCGGTATTTGACTTCAATGCGGCCTCTGCCGAAGCCACCGCAGCGACTGCCTTCTCGTAACGGGCGAGGGCATCATCATAAGCTTGCCGGGCAATTACTCCTCTGGAGAGAAGTTCTTTGTTACGGTTGAACGAGAGCGTTGCGTCTCGAAGCTCGGCCTGAGTCTGTTCAAGGTTGAAACGGGCAACATTGACATTGGCTGCTGCCTGATCTCGGGATGCGCTGACATCCTGATTCTCCAGACGAGCAACCACCTGATCCTTTTTGACACTGCTTCCCTCTTTAACACCCAGCCAGATGAGGCGCCCGGTCACCTTGGATGCCAAGGCTGATTTACGTTGGGCAACGACATAACCGCTTGCATTAAGCATCGTAAAGGTTTGAGAGGGGTAGATCTGAGAGACGGTGGCAACCTGGACCTGGACGGAGGGCGTGAAGACCCCCTTGGCAGAGAGCGAGGCCAGTATGATCAAGGAGATCACTGCCAAAGTCCAGTAAATGACCTTCCTCCGTTTTCTGGGACGAGAAGTTACCTTGGACTTATCAATCTTCAGTTTTGAAAGGTCTTCATTTTCCATTGCTGCATGGGTTCCCTTTACGGACATATTATTGTCATTGATCATCGTCGATTTGTCAAACGGTTATGCTGATTCAAAATTTGTTGTTGATGGAACCGGCTACATCGGCATAAGCATAGCACACCCTGGTTTTCCGTTACATGTGGGAAACGCAAGCGGGGCCTATGTGGCGATAGGAGGTGTTTGGACAGACGCTTCCAGCAGAGAGAACAAGGAGAATATCAAAGAGTTAGAAGCTCAAACGGCAATGGAGGCCTTCCTGCAGCTGACCCCAGTGACCTATAGCGTCAAAGTGGCTCCTGACGAGAAGCATGTGGGGTTTATTGCCGAGGATGTTCCGGAACTTGTAGCAACGAAACAGAGAGATGGATTAAGCCCAATGAGTATTGTGGCGTTACTGACCCGTGTGGTCCAGGAACAGCAAAAGGCAATAGCGGAACTTCGGGCTGAACTCGCTAAGTTGCAGGGGAAATAAAACCCGGATGCGAAAGGAGGCCGTCCATCGAAAAGAAGAAATGAGGGTATTCTCTGGTGAACATCCCTTGATTAATGGTCAAGGAACCCTGGTACAGTGGATGTATAGTAATCCGAAATCAGACTCAACAGATCAAGATGGTCCTCGATCAAGGCGTCGTTTTCAATTTCTCGATTCTTATAGGCAATAAATTTGATCCCTGACGATTTAGCCGTCTGCTGGTCCACATCGGAATCTCCCACAAAAACAGTCTCATCCCTGTTCAGGTGAAGGGTTCCGATGATTTTCTCAACCGATTCAGGGTGAGGTTTTGGTTTTTTGACATCGAGGGCCGTCACCACCATATCAAAAAAAGGCCAGAGGCCAAACCGATCCATGATGTGTTTCATCGAGGTCGTTCGATTTGTGTTAATCGCTTTGAGGATTCGATTCGTTTTCAACAAATTCAATGTTTGAAGGAGATAGGGTTCCATCTTGAGGTATGCGACGTATTTCCTCAGATCGACCCCTTTGAGCACTTCTAAGGCCTTTGCCTCTAACCCGTCTTCCCTCCCGAAAATGAAATGGAGGGCTTCATAGACCGTGTGAGTATGAACATACTTGATCTCTCCCTCTTCCAAAGGACCCCTGCCGACCAAAGCGCAGAGGTCGTTATATAACCTCCCATTTGCTTCAAGAGAATCGAAGAGCACCCCGTCACAATCGTAAATGACGCAGCGAATCTTCCATTCGACTTTTTGAGTATTCATTCGCCCTTGCTCTTCTCCCAGGAACTGTGAAAAGTCAATGCAATTAAATCCCAATAACCAAATCGCAAGTTACAAATAATAACCAAACACCAAATTACAATAATCAACCAAAGGGCTAACGCTGCATTTTCAATAAAAAGCCTACAGGATGATCTCCTTGCCCACAAGGATGAGCCCTTCCTTGACCTTCCCGTCGACGTAGTGAAAGACCTTGGCCTCACCATTTTTCCGGATCAAATAAAGACAATCATTCGTCTGCTCGATCTCCAAGACTTTCTCCGATGGAAACTCCAAAAGCATCCCGATCAGCAATCGGTTGACCACCCGATGGCCGACAATCAGAACCTCCTGACCTTCATGATTTTGAAGGGTCCTTTCCACAAAAGGCTTAATCCGGTTTGCGACATCTTCATAATTTTCTGCTCCTGGGATACGGTAGTTGAAACGATCATCTTTGAACCGTTCCCATTCGCTCTTGGTCACCTCATCAAATTGGTAGATGTTTCGGCCCTCCAGGATCCCGAAGGCAATCTCATCGAGTCCGGACTCCTTCCAAATGGGTAGGCCAAAGTGATGGGCGACGGGTTGGGCCGTGAGAATCGATCTCTGAAGCCGACTGGTGTAGATCGCCGAGAGGGACTGGTTTTTGAGTTGCTCAAGAAGGGCAAGGCTCTGTTGGTGACCTTTCGGGCTGAGCCCGGGGTCACTTCTTCCCTGTATTCTCCCCTCCACATTCCAGGTCGTCTCCCCATGCCGCGCAATGTAAATCTTAATCAATTCGGAAAAACTCCTTTCCCATCCTCAGATGAAATATTTCCGTCCTCCTCTGCACCTCTTACTTCGAAATAAACAAAGTCTAAAACCTTTTCATGTCGATCTGCAATAGTGAGAAGATATTCCCCTGCTACGGGGGTCCAGGGAATAGTCTTTCCAACCGCGTCCATGATTTTACCATTTAATGTCCACCGCAATCTATCTTCGTTTGCTTGAGAGATGAAGAAGATTTTTTGCAGTTCTGCTGGAATATCCGGGTCCAGTGCAACCACAGCCCCTGATGGGGGATAAAGGATTCGCTGGTTATACTGACCTATCCTCTGCTCTTTTGTATTGGGTTCTGTTCCGCGGATAAACCATTCCTCCCTGAAGCATTCTCTATCCTCGGAGACTTCAATCTTCTTCTTCACCACAGTGTCCGGAGGTTCCCTCTTTGGGTTCGAATCATTCCGATGAAGGAAATTCATCATCTCGATCCAAATGGGAGCAGCGCCTGTAATCCCGCTCACATTCCACATCGGCTCTCCTGAAAAGTTACCGATCCAGACCCCAACCGTATACCTTCTTGAATACCCAATGCACCAGTTATCCCTCATATCCTTGCTGGTGCCGGTCTTGACCGCCGTCCAGAAACGGGTGGCCAGTGGGTTCTCCAGACCAAAGGTGAGACTTCTCGCTTCTCGGTCGGAAAGGATATCCGAGATGAGAAATGTTGTCTCCTTTGAAAACACCCGTTTCCGCTGAGAGGAACTGTTCCCCCCAGGGGTAAGACGAACGTCGCTCCACATCCCTTCATTGGCCAGGGTCCGATAAGCATTGACCAACTCCCAGAGGCTCACGTCTGCTGATCCGAGGGCAAGGGACGGGCCATAGAAATCACCTGATTCATTGAGTCCCTTAATTCCTAGTTGTCGCAGTTTATTCAGGAAAGGCTCAATGCCGATTAAGGACAAGGCTCTCACTGCGGGCACATTCAGAGACGATGCAAGGGCAATCCGTGAAGTCACCAACCCTTTGAATTGTGAGTCGTAATTTCTGGGCTGATAGATCCTACTCAAGACGGCAATATCCAGAGGCGAATCATCCAGCAGAGAGGCTGTGGTGAGGATGTGTCGATCAAAGGCAAGGGCATAGAGAAAAGGCTTTAGAGCTGAACCGGCCTGTCTTTTCGCCTGAACGGCATCGACAAACCGCCCATAAGAAGGCTCTCCGCTGTGACTCACATAGGCCAGAACATCCCCTGTTTGGTTCTCCACAACGAGAATCGCTCCATCCTTGGCATTCTGAGACCTTAGGGGAAGAAGATGATGTATCAGCCTGTCGAGGGCAAAGCGCTGCATCCTGCTGTCCAGGGTAGAAACGACCGTTGATCCGTGAGACTTCCCATTGAGTAAATGCCTTGAAACATGAGGGGCAAGGTCTACCCGTGGACGGAGGAAATTCGGTCCTAAAAATACCTGCCTCACCTTTAAATTCATCTCATTCTTGTCTATTTGCCAGTTCAACGATCGATTGAGATGAGAAACCCTTTTGGCGACTTCCGCTGAAGTCGCATTGGGCGACCGGATCAAGGACGCTAAGATGAGGGATTCCGACCGATCAAGTCCGTGAGGATCTTTCCCAAATAGCCCCCTTGACGCTGCGGCAATCCCTTGAAGTTCTCCACGAAATGTGACGAGGTTGAGGTAGGCTTCAAATATTTCTGTTTTTGACCATGTCCTTTCAATTTCCCAGGCATTTAAGATTTGTCTCTCTTTTTGCCAGATGGATCGCCTTCCCTTTCTTGATCGAAGCTCTCTATCCAGGAACGAGGCCAATTGCATGGTAATGGTGCTTGCTCCACGAAGGCTTTCTGAAGTCAATCCTCTGATGACGGCAGTGCCGATCGATCTGTAGTCCACTCCAGAATGATCATAGAATCGTTTGTCCTCTGCCTGGATCACCGCATCCCGCAAGGCAGGCGAAATTTCTGCCAGGATTGTCCAGTCAAGCCTCCTCCGGTCTTTATCCACTCTCAATTCATGGAGGATTTCTCCATGCCGATCCAGGAGAAGAGAGTCCGATTTGATATAGGACTTGCGGACTTCATCGTAAGAGGACAGGGCATGAGCCGCTCCGCTCAAAAGAAGGAATAGGATGAAAAGGACGAACAACAGCCATGCACTTGTATAGGGTAGGGGCAACCTCAGTCGCCCTTCAAATGGGAGGCTTCGTCGTGAGCTTAGCCGAACGGCTAAAGATTCCCCTAACTTTCTATCTCTCCTCTTCCCCTTTGACGAAGAGGCCCCTTGATTCCCCTCCCCCTTCGACGGGGGAGGGTGAAGGTGGGGGTGAACCCTGATTTTCCCCCTTCCCTTCCTCCCCTCCCACCAGGGGAGGGGGGGGGTTTGGATGTCGGTCTTCCAAATTTCTGTTGTTATGCTTTTCCTCACGGCCAAACCTCAACCGTTTTGTTCGGGATCTCTCCAAACATCTCCGGAAAATAGAGTGCCTCCGCCCTCGTCGTCGGAAGCTGAAATACGCCACTCTGATTCAATCTGATGGTATATTCAACAGTCCATTTTCCTTTGGGAACATACTCATAATATGCCCTGAATGCTTCGAAGGACCTCTCCTCAAAGGTAGGCCAGACCCAGCCTTTTCTCTCCTCTCCTTTGGTCAAAAGTTGGGAGTCCCTCCCAAGTCCACTCCCAAGGATCGTGGTCCCGGCAGGCACGGGATCGCTCACCACCACCCAAGTCTGGTCAGCCTGAGCCTCCATCTCCAATCGAATCCGAAGGATATCTCCCCGACTCCATTTTTGAGGCTCTTTTTGTTCCACCGGAATGATTGTCTTCTTGATTTTGTAACCACTGGAAAAAGGCTCTTTAAGAGGAATCGCCGCAAGGCTCTGGATGGTTGTCCATGGGCTACCCGTCCCTTGATGAAAGATCAATAGATCTTCTTTCTTGGCAGGCCAGGGGAATGAAGAAACTTTCCCTTTGGGCGAGGCATTCCAGTCAGTGGTCTGAGATTGCGTTGATAAGGTTGCGCGGGTAGAGCCCGTGACAGGGACCGCTTCAAAAGCCTTTGAGAATTTTTCCATGGCCAGGATGCCCCATGCATTAGCAAGGGTCAAATCCCATCTTCCCCTCTTCTGCCGGGCCAATGCCCCCTGTACCATCCTCGGCATATCTTCTTTCCATCTCTCAAAATGGAGCAAGGACAATGCGGCGCGAACGGCATTGAGGTCATTGGAGATCATCAGCCACCAGAGGGCATCCGTCTTCTCGGTTGAAAAACCCATCGTCGTGCCCTGAAAATTGAGGCGGCTCCTGATAATTTGCTCTGCCTCCTTCAATCGATTTTCCTGATCGGGGATGTTACGGACATTACGGAGGATGTTTAACCAATCGATGACCGCAGAGGTTGGCCAGAGATTGGGCTCGATGGAGATGGAGCCGAGCAACTTTGCCTCGGCCTTTCCACTCCTTGACAGCGCCTCCACCGCCGACAGTTTCCGGATGGAAAGATCCGCTGTGGGTATGGGTGAATACCTGACAATCTTCCCCTCAATAAACTTCGTAAGGGCTGTTTCCATCATCTCTTTCGTTTCTTCAGGGATGCTCCACCCGGCCTCATCGCCGATAGCAATGATGTATGAGGTGAGCATCGGATCCCCAAATAGACATGCCGGAAAATACTTTACCAGTCCGTCGGCATCGAGATAGGAGGGAAGCTCAGCCATCCATTTCTTCCAAAGATTCTCATTTCGCAGTGCGACAGCCACTGAGATCTTTTGCTCCATGCAGGTATAGGGATACCCTTTCATATAATCGATGACGCCGCTCAACCCATCCGCGATTTTAGGTCGAAAGGTCACCCTGATCCCGCCCCGGCCTGGAAGGGCATCCTTAGGTCGTTCCACCGAGAGGTAAAAATCCTTTTCCACCTGAGCGATCGTCCCTTGGAAGGTACTGACCGGTGTCACAGGAACCACCTTCTGTGTCACCTTGATCCGATCCTTCTCAATGGAATCCTTCTCACTCGCCTCCAGCTCCCAGATGAGCGTTTCAATACCTACGGGTGCGGTGACATCCCATTCGACGACCTTTGCCTCTCCCGGGGCCAAGGGAACGACATTCAGCTTAGGCTGTTCCGAAATGCCCTCTATCTTCGCAGACACATCGACTTCCATTTTCCGATTGGATGTGTTTCGGAGTGTAAACTCCGCTCTGAATCGATCCCCTTCCCTCACCAGAAGAGGCAAACCCGATAAGATCATCAAATCTTGCGTGGATTGAATGGACATCGAGCCTGTCCCAAAGAGGCCGGTTCCTCCGGTCGCCACCGCCGCGATTCTGAAACTGGTGATGGAATCGTTTAAGGGAACCTCGACCGATGCCTCTCCGTTGGAATCGAGGGACACGCGCGCCTTCCACAGAAGAAGCGTATCGAACAATTCGCGGGTGGTCTGTCTTCCCCCACCTCCACCTTGAGGTAACGCCTTTAATCCGAAATGACGCTTTCCAATCACCTGCATCTGAGCGGTCGCAGTCCGGACAGCATAGCCTCTGTTGCCCATCATCGCAGAGAGGATTTCCCAACTGTGGTTGGGCATCAGTTCAAGGAGCCCCTCATCCACTGCTGCTAAAGCCACCTCACTGCCTGGAGGCGGAATCTTACCCTCGGAGGTTCTCACCGCGATCTTGACCTTTGCTTTTTGCCGAACTTTATAAACCTTACGGTCGGAAGATAGATTCACCTTCAGTTCATGATATTTCCATCCGATATGAATCTGGGCAATGCCGAGTTTATAGGCAGGCTTTCCAAGGTCGACCACGGCCGTCGGTTTCACCCCGGCCACACGGCCCCTCACGACAAGGGCGGAGATATAGATGTTCGGAGCATAGAGCCCTTTGATGGGCACCTGAATGGTTGGATTTTTTCCGGAGATCCTTTTGACCCATGCCTCCATCACTCCCTCTCTCTCTATGGAGATCAATGCCGTGGCTTGTCTGAATGGCATCCGGACCTGAAATACGGCTTTCTCACCGGGTTCGTAACGTCTCTTCTCGGGGAGGAGGTCGATCCGGTCATGGTCGCCAACCTCAAACCACCAGTCGCTTTTCCCCGCTACCCAGACCTCCCTGTGGGCTACGGTCTTGTTCCCAACATCATCCAAACTCTCGGCTTGTAGGATCACATTTCCGGAGACAGGTGACCGGACTTCACAGATCAGAAGGCCCTTGGCATCTGTCTTGCCTTCGCAAACGGTGGCGACTCTCTTTGTCTCGGTCGTATGCTCATAAGCATAGAACCCTCCGACGAGACGCTTTCGATGGGTGAAGGTCTTTCTTTCAAAAAGGTTTACCTTCACGGGTGCACCGGAGACAGGTTTACCGGAAAGATCCACCGCTGCAACATGAAACTTGAAGGCATCTTTTGAAACAGCCCATGAATCTGGCTTAATTCCGGTGAGATATTTTGAAGGCCACAAGGCGACCCTGGATGAGACGGTCTGGATCTCTCCGTTAGGGTCTTTAAACTCCAGCTCAGTAAGTATCTCTTTCGGCGTTTCGACATCTGGCAAATTCGATAGCCTCGTCCGAGCAGACCCGGACTGATCCAGAACCAGATCCATGCTCGTAGGCTTGCCCTTTCTCTTAACGTCTCTTCTCCCCTCCTCTTCACCTTCTTCTTCGGATACCAAAACCTCCCCTCCTCGGACAACTCCTTCCTTAATGGGACCATTGCCAAACACAAAGTCATCAAACCCCTCAAAAGTAGAAACGTATTTGGGACGGATTTCGTATCGAAGTTTGACAGGAAGAAGACTCGCTCCACCTCCCGAAAGATATTGAACATTCAAATCGAGAGGGGCTTCTTTGGCGTTGATCAAAGGGGTGGCAGGTGGCTGGATGGTTCCCTTTGTGAGAGGAACTCGAAACTCTTCTACCCTGAATCTCCCCGAAGTCCATACCCGGGACTCCCCATTTTCCGCACTTTCTGCAGCCGTATCATTAAATTGTTTCTTCTTTTTTGGATGAGGTTTCTCCAGAAGACGCACCTCATAGCTTCCAAGCTTCGCCTCCTTCGGAATGGGCCAGGTCGTCTCTGCAATACCATTCGCATCCCAGTTCAAAGGGAACTCATATTTCTGCTCGCTGCCATCGTGCTGGATCGAAACAAGATAAGGCATCTGGGTTTTGGGGACCATGGAGAATCCCTTCGTGGTATGCTGGCGAAGGATATGCTTCATATGAACCGTTTCACCCGCCCGCAGAAGCGTTCGATCGAAGATGGTATGACCGATGATAGGATCTAAGTAAGACTCCTCAGGGAGCTGAAACCTCCAGGGTTCGATCCCTTCGTCCCAACTGGAATGAACAAAGGACATATCCTCTGCGGTCTGGGCCGTGATAAAAAGGCCTCCCCAGAGGGATTGAAGAGCTCCCATCTGAGGGGAATCGTACCCGTCGACCTTGCGAGGGCATTGAGGAAGGCCTTCCGAAGACAGCGGTTCTCTAATCCGGGCAATCCCGCTGACATCGGTCTTCCCTCGCCACAAGACCTTCTCTTGACAATCCTTAACTGTCACCGCTGCATCCCTCACAGGGTCCCCTGTGTCGAGGGTCGTCACCCAAACCAAGGAGGACTCCCGTCCCCACTTGAAGTGAACGGAGAGATTGGTCACTAAGGCTGCGGTTGGGACATACATGGGCCTCGGTGAGCCAAGCAAAGATGTCCCCAGGATGGCACTCTCAAGCTCCACGACATAGAGCCCGGGGTTCTTTAGCGGGATCCCGACGACCTCAAAGGCACGAGCGCCCATTGGCTTGGGAACTTTGAAATCCTTTGCTCCCTTTTCTCCGCTGAAAATAGACCTCTCCCGTGAGGCAGAAGCCATCCTCCTCAACCAGGCTTGAACATCATCTACTCTCTCAGGCGGCACATTCAAAACTTTTCCCGCTACCTTTCCAAGGACCCCTTCCTCTTTGCCAACCTTCATCATTCTGGCCTTTATCTCGGGTTCTAAGTTCCTCAATGTGACTGGAAGCACGGGATCGGCCTTCGATTCTAAAATTCCAAATCTTGATGAGAATTTCGCTAAGGGAGGGTAGCCATGGGTACGAACGGAAAGGGGAAATTTGTCTGCATTGATAAGCGGCCTTCCGACGCTATCCTTGAGTCCAGAAGGTAGTTCGACCGTAAAATTTGTGTTCTCCGGGAAAGGCCCCTTAAATGAGACCGTATTGGTCTCTTCCTCTACTCCTAATAGTGGCTTCCATATTTTTCCCCCGGGCCCCTTCAATATGATTCTGTTTGCCTGGCCTTTGGAAATGGGTGCAGAGAAATCAAGTTCCATGGGTCGAATAGGAACGCATCCAGCCCTCGGATTTTCCCTTTCGCAAGTAAACTCCACGGAAAAGGGGGGGCTGACCTGAAACCGAAGTATCTGGTCTTCCTCTGTGGCCACACCTGTTCTTGCCGTCACCCCTTTTCCCCAGACCAGGCTGATTTTGGCATCTGCTGGAAAACGCTGTTTGCTCTGGATGAGGATCATCGGAAAGGGTGGGGACTTCCTATACCGAAATTGGGTCTTCAATATCTCCTCCCTCTCTCTTCCCTCAACGATCCGGATTCCGATCTGGTCTTGTATGCCCTCAACGGAGAAAGCAACATGTTGAATCACTGATTCCTTAACCGGTTCCGCATCCAGAGTGAGAATGAATATCTGTTCCTCGTCCAGAGATTGGGACCCTTCATGGGGAATAGAAGCTCTAATGGAAGGACCGCCTGTCGAGAAGGAAAATACCTTTTGACCAACGATCTCCCTTCCGGAGAGTGTCTTCAGCTCAGGCTTCATTCGAAATTCGCACCGGACCCCGGCAGGGAGGTCTTTTTCAAAATCGAAGACCCAATTCTTTCCATCTGCCCACCGGCTCGTTCCCTTCTCAGGGCAATCGATCTCAAAGGGCTCTACGAGGCCCCTCGGATCACCGAATGGGACCATCTGTTCTGAAAATCGACAGCTCACCTGGCGGACTGTTTTAACCGTTCCCTGGGGCGAAAACACCTCCACCTGTGGTCCTTCCGCTGAATAAGCAGCAGGGGTGATGAAAAAACAGATGCACAAAAATAATCCGACGTATTTAGATATCATATTCCCCTCCATCTCTTTCCTTTTCGAAGGATTCGTAAGTCTTTGGGCTTTATCGGATTTTACTAAATTAACCTTGGCCGGTCAATAATGAGGCTGTTTAATCAAGAGATGTTCTTAGTTTGGTGTTGGAAGATACGAAAAGATAAGAGGGAAGTTTCCGAAGATAACTTCCTGTACTCCTCGTTTTTGGAAACCTTGCCCCGATGCAACACTTCAACCAGTAACAAACGGAACGAATCCGGAAGTTGATTTGATTGTCAGATCGTAATTTCTTGGAGGGCGCGTATCGTGGCAAGCTGTCTTCGCTTTTAAAGAGCCCAAAACAGCTCTAACATATCGCATATGCTTCGTCGTTCCTTTCTTCCTTGACCCGCAAGGGTTATCCCACTTATAATCGCTCCAGAAAAAGCGAGTCCGTATCAACTCAGGTGCCTTAAGATATTCGCCCCGGAGATTGGGGATTGAGCAATGGTTAAAGCTTCCCACGAATTCCAGGTTTTTGCCAAGCCCGCTGGCTCCATCTGCAACTTGGACTGTCACTATTGTTACTACCTGAAGAAGAAAGACCTCTATCCAAATAGCGTGTTGTTTCGCATGCCCGACTCCATCCTGGAGGAATACATTATCCAGCACATTGCCGCCTCCTCCGGTTCGGTGATCAACTTTTCCTGGCATGGTGGTGAGCCGATCATCCTGGGGCTGGACTACTTTCGCAAGATCGTGGCGCTGCAGCGCAAGCATCAGCCCCGTAACCAACGCATCACCAACGGTATCCAGACAAACGGTACTCTCCTCGATGAGGACTGGTGTCATTTTCTGGCGGCAGAGGGCTTTGCCGTAGGCCTTAGCCTCGACGGGCCGCAGGAGATGCATGATCGGTACCGCGTCACCAAGGGCCAGAACCCCACCCACAAGGAAGCGATGCGTGGGTATAGGTTCTTGCGGCAGCACCAGATCCCGTGCGATATATTGTGCGTGGTGCATGCAGAGAACGTCCAGCATCCCACCGAGGTCTACCGGTTCTTCAAGCAGATCAAGGCCCCATACATTGGCTTTCTCCCCCTGGTCGAGCCGCAGCCAGACGGAGAGGGCGGCGTTAGCCACCGCACTGTACCGGCTGAAGCTTTGGGCAATTTTCTCTGCACCATCTTCGACGAGTGGAAGAGCCAGGATATCGAGCGGGTCAAAGTGCAGATATTCGAGGAGGCGGCCAGAACCGCTTTCGGGCAGGAGCATGCGCTTTGTATCTTTCGGAAGACCTGCGGAGATGTTCCCGTTGTCGAACATAACGGAGACTTCTTTTCGTGTGATCACTTCGTCAACACGCAACATCGGCTGGGGAATATCCAGGAGATTCCACTGGTCGATCTTCTTGAAAGTTCAGCGCAGAGGGCATTTGGGCAGGCCAAATTGGATACCTTACCCCGCTTTTGTCAGGCATGCGAGGTCCTGGACATGTGTCATGGTGAGTGCCCGAAGGATCGCATCCTTCACACGCCAGATGGCGAATCGGGGCTGAACTACCTGTGTGCAGGCTATAAACGTTTTTTCACCCACTGCCGACCTTTCGTCGCAGAGCTATCCGCCCTATGGCGCCGGCAGTCCCTTGAACGGCAAATCCCTCTGGCGCAGGCCAAAGGTGCCCGGGTAAGCCCCAAGACAGGTCGCAACGATCCGTGTCCGTGTGGCAGCGGCCGAAAGTACAAGAGATGCTGCTTGGGCAAATGAGCCTTTGAACCTGCTGTTGCAAAAAAAAACGCCAGATCACTGCTGGGGTGTGCAGTCCCGGAATCCGTCAACTTTCAGCAGTTGTCAAGTTACCGACTGGACGTCATTTTTTGAGCTTCTCTTTTAAGAACGAGATTGTCCGCTTCCAGGCAAGCTGGGCCGCTTCTTTGTTATATCGGGCAGGGTTTGTGTCGTTGTTAAACGCATGATTGGCACCCTCGTACATATACATCTGGTAGTCTATCGATGCCTTTTTTAGAGCTTCTTCGTATGCCGGGATCCCCTTGTTAATTCCTTCGTCGAGACCAGCATAGTGGAGAAGCAAAGAGGCCTTAATTTTGGGGACATCTTCAGACGCAGGTTGCCTGCCATAGTAGGGAACCACGGCCAACACATCGGGGGAGTTGACTGCAACTTGGTTTGCCATTGCCCCTCCCCAGCAGAAGCCAATAGCTCCGATCTTTCCAGTGGATACAGGATGCGCCTTTAGGTACTTTACCGCAGCAAGGTAATTTTGTATGGTCGATTGACCATCCAGCTTTTGGATGAGCGATGGAGCCTTTTCGGGATCTTCGGGAGTCCCCCCAAGGGGTGTTAAAGCGTCTGGAGCAATAGCCAAAAACCCCTCTAACGGTACACGTCTCGTAACGTCCTCAATATGGGGGACAAGACCTCTGTTTTCATGGATGACGACCACCCCGGGTATCTTTTCATCTCCCTTCGGCCTCGCCAGATAGGCAAGAACCTCGCCTGTAGCCCCGGGATATTTCATATGCCCCGTATAAAGGCGGGGATCATCCTTTGGAACGACTTCGGCCTTGGCATTATTATTTTCGAGTAAGGGCAGCAGAGCGATGGCAGCGGCAGTGCTCCCCGCTAGAACAGACAATCTCCTGAGAAATTCACGACGATCCAGTAATTCATGAGTGTATTCATCGTACAGGTCGATAATTTTTTGATCCATCCTCTTTTCTCCTTTCTTCAGTAGATTAGTTTTTTGTAGAAATCCCAAAGTTATGATCTAAATGGGTGATATGCCTGAGTACGGGCATTAGCTACCAACCAGATCCATGCTCTCCCATCTCGCGATGGAGGTATCCCTCCATGATGTAACCTCGCAGTTGGAAGTCAGATAGATTGGAAGAATGAATGAAATTGAATATCACTATACTGGAAAACAGAGGCAAGGTCAATCAGATTTACTCGTTGTTATGCATCACCTGCCGCCCGATAAGGTTTTGTTGTTGACTTCTTCCACATGAATTTTGTAAACTCTGGTTAATCGGAGATCTTAGTCCCACAGGTCAATCCCACAACCCAACCTTCACGTTCCAGGTTATCGGACAGGAGACGATTTATGGATGAAAAGGAGAAAAGAACACCGGAGGAGAAAAAGGAAAAGAGAAATTCTCTGAAGGTTTCCCGCCGTGGCTTCCTGAAGGGAATAGGAGCAAGCGCCGTTGCTGCAACCCTGACCTCGCTTCCGGCTCTATCCGTCCCGGAAGCAGGGGCGGCGATACCAGCCGGATTGAAAGAAGCTGTCATCCAGCTAAACGTCAATGACCGCCTTTACCGTCTCAAGGTCAAATCGAACTGGACCTTACTCGAAGTACTCAGAAGGGAACTGGGCCTGACAGGGACGAAAAAGGCCTGCGATCGGGGAAACTGCGGCGCCTGCACTGTCCTGGTCGAGGGGAAAGCGGTCTATGCCTGCTCGCTTCTCGCGATCGGAATGGAAGGCAGAAGGATCCATACCGTGGAGAGCCTGAAGGAAGGAGAAAAGCTCCATCCTATCCAGAGGGCCTTTTCCGAACATGGGGGGTATCAGTGTGGTTTCTGCACCTCGGGAGAGATGATGGCTGCCAAGGCCCTTCTCGACAAGAATCCGAACCCTAAGCCTGACGAGGTTCGGCAGGCACTGGCTGGAAACCTCTGCCGTTGCGGAGCCTACCCGAAGATTCTCGAATCGGTCTTGAGCGCAGCTTCGAAGGCCTAAGGAGGGCAACATGGTAAAAGAATTCAAAGTGGTCGGGAAAAAAGTAGAAAGGGTAGATGCCTTTGAAATCCTGACCGGGGAAGCGAAGTTTGCTTCGGACATCTATCTTCCGGGGATGCTCTACGTCAAGATTCTCCGAAGCCCTCATCCCCATGCAAAGGTGGTGAAGATCGATACCTCCAAGGCAGAGGCTCTTTCAGGGGTAAAGGCCGTGCTCACTCCGGCCGATGTGCCTGATTTTGCAATCCACAAGAGACAGAGTCCCCCGACTGTGCCAAAGCCCATTCTTGCAACGACAGCCCGTTATGCAGGGGACGAAATCCTTGCAGTGGCAGCCGTGGACGAGGAGACAGCGGAGAACGCCCTCGAACTGATCCATGTGGAATACGAAATCCTTCCCTTTGTCCTCGACGCGGAGGATGCCGCCAAACCTTCAGCTCCAAGGATTTATCCCGAGGGAAACGTGTTCCAGGAGGCGGAAGATACCGTGATCCGGGGGGATGTGAACGAAGGATTTAGACAGGCCGACGTGATCCTTGAGGACAAATATAAGACCCATCTCATCCAGCATACGACCATGGAACCCCGCGTTACGGTGGCGTCTTGGAGCGGGAAAAGGCTTACGCTTTGGGACTCTCACAAAAACCCCTTTCGACTTCGGACTGACCTTGCCCAGGCTTTGAACATCAAAGTCAACCAGATTAGAATCTTGACCTCTTATATCGGCGGCGATTTTGGCGATAAGGGTTCTCTCGAAAGGCAGCACGTCATCTGCGCTCTCCTGGCCAAGAAGACCAACCGGCCGGTAAAGCTGGAGTTTACACGGGAAGAAAATTACCTTGGAGCCCATCACCGATATCCCACCACCTGGTACCTCAAATACGGCACAAAGAAGGACGGGACACTCACGGCGATCGACGTGAAGCTCTATGCCGATTCGGGAGCCTATTATCACATCGACGGTGCCATCGCCTCTCTCCAGGTCCCTAAAGAGGTCTACCGGTGCCCCAACGTCAAGTTGGAGGGCTACAATGTTTTTACCAACAAGCCGGAAGGGGGCTATATGCGCTGCGTGGGCCATCCGGCTGCGATGTTTCCTGAGGAAGTGCATATGGACCGCCTGGCGGAGAAACTCGGGATGGACCCTGTGGTATTCCGCCTCAAGAACTATGCCCGGAAGGAAGATGGTGACCAGGACAGGAGGATCCCTTTTGGGAGCGTCGGGCTCGAAGAGTGTGTTAGACTGGGGGCTGAGAAGATTGGCTGGGAGACCAACTGGAGGAAACCGGGAGCGATGCCGGGTCATGTAAAGAGGGGGCTGGGTGTCGCCTTTCATTCATGTCGGCACGGCGGAATCAGTTCTCCCATGTCCGCTGTCATCAAGCTCGATCCTGACGGGACGGTTGAGCTCCTCAGTGGGCTCAACGACACCGGCGGTTGGCAGAAGACCACCATGGCCATGATTGCTGCCGAAGAGATGGGAATCCCCTATGAAGCAGTCCAAGTGACCACGGGCGATACGGACGCAACAACAGATACAGGTCCCCCAGGGGGGAGCCGTGGTACCACCAGCACGGGAATCGCTGTCATCGCCGCTGCGAGAGATGCCAAAAATCAACTGTTGGATATTGCGTCTGAGCTCTTGAAGAAAAATAAGGAAGACCTCGAGATAAAGGATGGACAGATTATCATCAAGGGAGAAAACAAGTCAGTCTCTTTCAGAGATATACTCTCAAAGGCCCCCAGTCCCATCGTGGGCCGGGGTTCCGGCAAGCCCCCACAGAATGTCCTCCTTCATAGCTTCGGCGCCCACTTTGCCGAAGTGTCTGTGGATACCCGCACCGGGAAGGTTGAGATTCTCCGGTTGATTGCTGCCCACGACGTGGGCCGGATGATCAACCGCCTTGGATGCGAAAACCAGATCCAGGGAGGCGCCATCATGGGGATCGGCTACGGCATCCTGGAGCGGCAGTACATTGACGGACAGACAGGCATCTGCATCAATCCGAACCTTGTCGACTTCAAGATCCCGTCAATCCTTGATGTCCCGCTGGTAGAGCCAATCATGGTCGAACCGGAAGATCCATACGGGCCCTTTGGGGCGAAAGGAATCGGCGAACCTCCCTACAGTGTTCCGACGCCGGCCATCGCCAACGCCATCTATAATGCCATCGGTGTGCGGTTCAATGAGATCCCCATCAACATCCGATCGATTCTCGACAGGCTGGAGAAAGGGGAAGGAGGTGGGAGCAAATGAAAGGTTTTGAATATTATAAAGTGATCACCGTAGCCCAGGCCATCTCCCTTCTGACGCGGCACGGGGAAAGGGCTGCCATCCTTGCAGGTGGCAGTGATATCCTCTCAATGATGAAGGACCGGGTTGAGGGTCCAAAGCTCCATCTCCCTCAGCATCTTATCGATATCAAAGGGATCAAGGAACTGAACTATATCAAAGGACAGAAGACCGGGCTGAAGATCGGTGCGACCACAACCCTGAACGACATCGCATCCTCTCCGCTCGTTTCAAGCAAATATCCCCTTCTTGCGCAGGCTGCCAGCCAGGTCGCGGTGCCCCAGATCCGTAATGTTGGAACCCTGGGGGGTAACCTCTGCCAGAGGCCGCGTTGCTGGTACTTCCGGGGCAGACTGTTCAAAGACTGCCTCCGAAAGGGGGGAGGCAACTGTTATGCGCAGAGCGGAGAGAACCAGTACCATGCGATCTTCGGCGCAGACGTGTGTGCCATGGTCTGCCCTTC
>CAWGWZ010000006.1:0-112589 GCA_963826305.1 uncultured delta proteobacterium
TAAAATAACCTTTTAACCAAAAGGAGGCTTTGGGAGCATACGAAGGATTTTACCCCGTTAGAAAGCCCCGGCATTTATGCTGGGGGTGTTATAATTAGAAAGCATCAGCTCCTTGTAAAGGCGGGGTCAAAGCCCCACCTTTCTAACGGGGTTTATTTAGGAAAATGTAGTAACTTCCCCAGCTCTATCAACCCATCGTTTATAAAGTCCCTCGAGGTTTTGCTGGAGGGTGGTCGAGTCTAATCATAACGAAGGCCGGAATACAAACTGTTTCAATCTGAAATCGTCAATTTGCGATAGGGTTTAATGGACACTCTTTGCAGGTGAAGCCGTTAGCCATCAAATTAGCCATCCACTTCTCTCGGGGCATCTCAAGATTCTTTCATTGACCTTTTGAGTTGGCATCCGCCTTAGAAAAATTCCGATTTCCTAAAGGGTAAAAGGGTAAAAATACCTTGACAACATAATTAATTACTGATATTTGTAAAATTCTAACTTCCAAAGAGAACTCAGGGCGAGGAGTGTAGGGAAACGGAAGGAGGTGACTACCGAAAGTTATTTTATTAGATTCTTCTACAATAGTTTTTTCAATAGAAGGAGGAGATTATGAAGGAGTACAAAGTTTTTCTGAGAGAAGATGAGATTCCAAAGCAATGGTACAATATTCAAGCAGACCTACCCACACCCCTTCAACCCCCCCTCAATCCTGGAACGGGGCAACCGATCGGTCCTCAAGATCTCGCTCCCGTCTTTCCAATGAATTTGATTGAACAGGAGGTCAGCACACAACGATGGATGGACATCCCTCAAGAAGTAATGGAGAAGCTCCTCATTTGGAGGCCTACCCCTCTCCACCGAGCTTATGCGTTAGAAAAGGCCCTGGGAACCCCGGCAAGAATTTATTATAAGAACGAAGGAGTAAGCCCTCCGGGAAGCCACAAACCCAATACAGCCATTGCCCAGGCCTATTACAACAAAGTCTTTGGAATTAAGAGGATCGCAACCGAGACCGGTGCTGGCCAATGGGGAAGTGCGCTCAGTTTTGCCTGCTGTCTCTTCGGCTTGGAGTGCAAGGTCTATATGGTGAGGATCAGTTATGATCAAAAACCCTATCGCCGCATAATGATGAACACCTGGGGAGCAAACTGTATCCCCAGCCCGAGCAAAGACACGAATGCCGGAAGAAAGATCTTGGAGGAACATCCAGATTCTCCAGGAAGCCTTGGGATTGCCATCAGTGAGGCCATTGAAGATGCGGTCACTTCCAAAGACACCCGATACTCCCTGGGAAGTGTTTTAAACCATGTACTCATGCACCAAACGATCATCGGCCTCGAGGCAAAGAAACAATTAGAAAAATTTGGGGAGAAGAAAGTCGATATCGTGACCGGATGCGTTGGTGGAGGAAGTAACTTTGCTGGCCTCGCCTTTCCCTTTGTCCTGGATAAAATCAACGGCGCCAATATCACGATCATACCAGCAGAGCCGACCTCCTGCCCCACCATGACCAGAGCGCCCTTTGTCTATGATTTTGGCGATACAGCCGCCACAACCCCGCTCCTTGCGATGCACAGCCTTGGACATGCCTTCATCCCAGCTCCTATCCATGCCGGAGGGCTAAGGTATCATGGCCTCGCCCCCCTGGTGAGCCAATTGATCGTTGAGGGACTGATTACACCTCGGGCTTATAACCAACTGGAGTGCTATGCTGCTGCTGTTCTCTGGGCGAGAACCGAAGGTGCTATTCCTGCCCCTGAAACCAGCCATGCTATACAAGTGGTTATTGAAGAAGCGAAGAAGGCCAAAGAAGAGGGAAAAGAGAAGGTCATTCTCCTCAACTGGAGCGGCCATGGCCTCATGGATCTGGGTGGTTACGACTCCTATTTTGGCGGAAGACTCGTCGACTATCCATTACCAGAGGAAGAGATGAAGAAATCCCTTAAGTCTATTGAGGGACTGCCGAAACCGCCGATGTTGAGAAAGGGCAAGCCTGTCAAATAGAAGTGGAATCCTACGGGTCTCTCCATAGGCCCGTAGGATTTTTTATTGGTTGAGCTTGTGCCAAATTACTCAAAGTCCGTCAAGGCACCCATGATTGAAGAATATGATGAATTAACCATCTACTGCCCTCAATTGGGCGGCGAAATTCCATTTCGATATTGTCGTGCTGTAAACGAAGACCTGCCATGTCGAAGAATCATGGTCTGCTGGGAGTTTAGAATAGAGATATCAAAATTCCTGGGTGAGCACTATTCCATCGACCAGATTCAACGTGCCTTAGCAGTTCCGACCAAGACAAGGCTCGATACGATTCTCGAACTCATCGAAAAAGCAAAAAGGATAAAAGAAGAAGGAGAATGACAGGATGCTGATCTCTGATCGGTTGAGAAATATTAAACCATCCGGGGTGAGGCGAATCTTCGATCTGGCACGCCAGATGAAAGATCCCATCAATCTGAGCATTGGAGAACCCGACTTTGATATTCCTGAGCCTCTCAAAGAGGAGGGCATCCATTGGATCAAAAAAGGGTTTAACAAGTATACCCCCACGCAGGGAATCCCTGAGTTGAGAGAGAAGATAGCCTCTCACCTAAAAAGGAAGGGGGTCCATTTCGAGGAGGTGATGGTGACGGCCGGAGTGACCGGTGGCCTTCTCCTTGCCAGTCTCGCCCTCATCAACCCGGGGGATGAGGTGATCATTCCCGATCCATTTTTCGTTATGTATGAATATCAGGTTCTTCTGATGGGAGGCGTTCCTGTCTTCGTCGATACCTATCCTGATTTCAGACTGAGGGAGGAAGAGCTCGTTAAGAAATTATCGAAGAAAACAAAGTTTATCATCATCAACAGTCCGAATAATCCCACGGGAGCCATCTATCCAAAGGAAGACCTGATGACGGTGATCCGGTGTGCTCGGGAGAGAAATCTTTTGATTCTCTCTGATGACATATACGATAACTTTGTCTTTGATACCCCCTCCTGCCCCTGTATCGGACAACTCTACGAAAACACCTTAACCTTTGGGGGATTCTCAAAGGGTTGGGGAATGACCGGATGGAGAGTGGGTTATGCGGCAGGTGCTCGGGAAATCCTCCAACAGATGATTACCCTTCAACAATATACGTTCTCCAGTATCAACTCCTTTGCCCAGAAAGCAGCGGTCAAGGCTCTGGACTTCAATGTGGAAGATTATATTGCAGGATACAAAAAGAAAAGGGATCTGATTTACGAAGGGTTGAAGGAAAGGTACCGTGTCCAGAAACCCCTGGGAGCTTTTTACATCTTCCCAGAGGTTCCTGGAGGAGACGGAGAGGCCTTTGTAGAGAAGGCGATCCAACAGAATCTCTTTATTGTACCCGGTAGTGTCTTCTCAAAGAAAAATACGAACGTCAGGATCTCTTTTGCAGCATCAGAGGAGACCCTTCAAAAGGGAATTGAGGTCCTCAATCGTATCAGTTAAAATTTATTCTATTGGGATTAGAATAGAGAAAAACCGACGTAGGCCAATTTGCACATAGTTGATGAGGTGGAGATGTCAGAGGGAGAAAAAAAGGTTTTACTTGGAAACGAAGCGATTGCCAGAGGGGTGGTAGAAAGCGGGTGTCAATTTTTTGCGGCGTATCCCGGCACCCCCAGCTCGGAGATCCTTCCTGCTGTTGTTCGTTTCAAAAAGGAAAATAATCTGGACATTTATGTTGAATGGTCCACCAACGAGAAGGTGGCTTTCGAAAACGCATTGGTGGCCTCCTACACGGGGAAGCGAGCTGCTGTGGCCATGAAACAGGTGGGGCTCAATGTCGCAACAGATCCTCTGATGAGTGCCGCCTATATCGGGACGATAGGTGGTTTTGTGATCATCAGTTGCGACGATCCCGGACCTTTTTCGTCTCAGACCGAGCAGGATACTCGCTTTATGGCTATGTTTGCAAAGGTTCCGGTTTTCGATCCGGCCAATCCAAAAGAAGCTCAGCAGATGTTACCCATCGCTTTCGATCTTTCGGAAAAATACCAGATTCCTGTCATTCTCCGTCCGGTATTAAGGGTTTCTCACGCTCAGCAAACGATCCTTTTCAATCCCATTGTCAAGATTGAAAGGAAAGCCAGCTTTCCACGCAACCCACAGCGATGGAGTGCAACGCCCCGATATCGATTCATTCTCCATAAAGAGCTTAATATCAAGCTCCAAAAAATTGCAGAAGAGTTCAATTCAATGACATCTCTCAATTTCATTGACAATGATCGGGAGAAGGCAGTTTTTGGAATCATCGCTGGTGGAATCGGTTATGCCATAGCTCGGGATATTCTTCCAGAACTGGGCCTACAGAAAGACATCCCCATCCTCAAAATAGGAACCCCCTTCCCCTTTCCCACGGAGGTGGTGGAGGCATTCATCCGGAAATGCGATCACGTCCTGATCCTCGAAGAAACGGAACCCGTCATCGAGCTTCAGATCCGGGACAAATCAAAGATCTATGGACGATTGGATGGCATGATACCCAATGAAGGAGAGATGCTTCCCGAAGTGATTACCCAGGTCATATCCAATATCTCTAAAAGGCTCTCTCTCTCTGTAGGTGAGGTCCCGACGACTGTGCCTCTTGAGAAGATGGTTGCAGGACTCGGCTTGCCTGTTCGTCGGCCAACCCTTTGCTCAGGATGTCCTCATCGATCTTCTTTTTATGCGATTAAGAAAGCTTTCCCCAATGGGATTTTTCCGAGTGATATCGGTTGTTATACGCTGGGAATGAATTTGGAGTCAGTGGATACCTGTCACGACATGGGGGCTGCCATTACCTTTGCCAGTGGTCTCTACCAAGCTTATCATCAAGATGGTCAAGACATTCCCATCATCGCCACTATCGGAGATTCGACTTTCTATCATTCCGGTGCTCCAGGACTCCTGAATGCCGTCTATAATGGTTCCCGTTTCATCCTCGTCATCCTTGACAACTCCATTACAGCCATGACAGGCATGCAACCGACTCCTGAATCCGGAACCACGGCTGACGGCCATCCTGGTAAATCCCTTTCTCTTGAAGAGCTGGCTAAGGGATGTGGTGTCCATTACATCCGGGTGGTCAATCCTTACGATATCAAGGGGATGATCCAGGAAGTCGAAAAGGCGTACAAATATACTCAGCAACGAGATGGTGGAATGGCTGTTCTCATCGCCCGTTATCCCTGCATCATCTATCAAAAAGAGCAGCTCAAGGTGAATCCCCTCAAGGTGGAAATCCGCCATACGCCTCCACCAGAGAAGGGTCTTCCGCAGGTGAAAAGCGGAGAGATGGACAAATCCCTTTTGCCTGTGTTTCAGGATGAAGTCTGTGGTCAATGCGACACATGCATGATCCAGTGTCCTGAGGGAGCGATTTCGAAAACCGAAGGCGGTTATGTCATTGATTACGACAAATGTACAGGTTGTCGCGTTTGTGTCCGGGAGTGTCCTACTTCAGCGATCGATATGCCAGCGGTGGGTGCCTGTATCGGTTGCGGGTACTGTCTCAAACGATTCGAGTGCCCCTCCTTGATAAGAGGAGAGGACGGCCGAGTGAAGATCGATCGGTTGACCTGTGTGGACTGCGGTCTCTGCATGCAGGTTTGCAATCAGGAAGGGATTTTTAAGGTGAGCTAATAGAATCGAAATGTCAAATGAATTTCAAAGCGCAAAGCAGATGCTTTGACATTTGAAATTTGGATTTGATTTGACATTGATTCACTTTCAGTCATCAGTTCGTGCGAGGTTTGCCATTTGGCATTGAATCAGTTGGGGAGTTGAGATGAACATCCAGATGATTATTTCCGGTGTAGGAGGTCAGGGTGTTCTCCTGGTGACGCGGATTTTTTCCGAGATTGCCCTTAAAGAAGGATATCCCCTCATCGGCTCGGAAGACCATGGGATGAGTCAACGGGGAGGCTCAGTGATGACCCATCTGAAGATCGGGAATTTTGATAGCCCCCTTGTAAAAAAAGGAAGTGCCGACATCCTCCTATCCCTCGAAAAGAATGAGGCCTATAAGACCCTTCACTATCTCAGGCCATCCGTGAATGGTCGGGACGGGAGTCTCTGTTTTATCAATGCCCCAGACCCTGACTATATGGACAAACAAATCAAGGCACACCTGAATGAAAGAGGAATTGAAATTTATGTGTTCGGGGCGGATCAGGTGGCCAGGGAGATGGGATCGGTTCAGTCGACAAATGTTGCCCTCATCGGCTTTGCCTCTGCCCATCCCAGGTTTCCTTTTTCCTATGACAAACTCAGAGCGGCCATCGAACGGGTAACTCCGTCAAGGTTTCGAGAGGTGAGTGTAAAAATATTTGATCGAGGCTTCTCAGAGGGCCGAAAATCGATGAGACCGTGATTGACTAAGAGGTGGCTATGGGAATCTATCAGGAAGTCTATGAATTTGCGGCGAGGGCAGGAGCGCTGGAAGGTTATGTTTATCCCAAGGAAAAGATGGATTTTATCACTCTCCCCCGATGGGTCGATCATTTGGTGAGTCAATACCATGGACTGCCTCCAGAAGTTCGAGAGGAGTTTCAGGTTTTGTGTGATGGCACCCTTGGCCGTGCCATCCAATCCCTTCTTCCTCTTTTGGGTGAGGATCATGAGGTGATCAAAAAACTGAGAGGGGTCGTCTTAGGGAGGCTGCCTTTATCTCCTGATGATTTCTCTCATGGGAAATAGATCTTTACAACAAGGAGTTCAGTACAATTTATATCCTTTTTAGAAGGAAGACGTTTTCCCTATTATGTTTGAGTTTAACGAAGAGCAAAGACTAACCCAGAAAAGTATTCACGAATTTGCCAGAAAGGAGCTGGCTCCCAAAGCCTCCTATTGGGATACTCAAGAAGAGTTCCCCTGGGAAAGTGTGAAGAAGATGGTAGGGATCGGACTCACCGGATCACGCCTGCCAGCATCTTATGGCGGTGCAGGAGCCGACCTGATCACCACCGGGATCGCATTGGAAGAAGTTGCTCGATTTGACCAGAACTGCGCCATCATCCTTTGCGGCTGTAACATTACCGGGAGAGTGCTGTTGCATGCTTCAAAAAGTATAAGGGATGCCTATTTACCCGATATTGTGAAAGGTAAGAGCATCATCGCATTTGCGGCGATGGAGTCGGAGGCCGGCTCCGAAATCAGAGCGATAAAGACCACTGCAAAGCGCCAGGGGGATCTTTATGTTATCAGTGGCGAGAAGTCGATGATCACCTTTGCCGAGGTTGCTCAAGGGTTTGTCGTACTCGTGAAAACGGATGGGGAGAGCAGGGAGGGTATAAGCTGTATCTTTGTAGAAGCGAACAGGCCAGGGATAGATATCGAACGGCTTCAGGGGTTTGGCTGGAGAGCCACGACATGGGGGAATATTGCTTTTAGCGATGTGAAAGTCCCGGTAACAAATCTCATTGGGGAAGAGGACAATGCTTTAACGATGTTAAAAAGTACGGTACAAGAGCAGAGGGCCCTTACGGGTCTCATCGCACTGGGCACTGCCAAAGAAGCCCTCGAAGAAGCTGTGAACTACGCAAAGATGCGCAAGGTTTTCGGGAAGCCTTTGGGAAAATTTGAGGCCATACAATTCAGACTGGCTGATGATTTCACTTTGCTCGAAGCGGCAAGGCTTGTCTGTTACAAGGCCCTGCATCTGATCGAGAAAAGCGCTGAGGAAGCCACTGTTTGGGCAGCGATGGCTAACTTAATGGGAGGCGAAACAGCCTATCAAGTTGTCAACAATGCAATGGATGTGTACGGAGGACTGGGATATTCGAGAGAGCTCCCCTTTGAGCGCTACCTCAGGGATGTGAAAGCAACGCAAATAGCGAATGCGACGTTAAAGATGGAAATAGGTCAGGGCCTTTTAGGGAAAGGGTTCCTGCCTTACACATGAGCTTTCGATCTAACCTCTTGTTACTCGCGGTTTACCCTTTTCCCACGACAAACCCAAAACAGCCATCAAACGGGTAATGCTCGCAAAGTTGCCTCCTTTTCTTTCCATGATGAACTTCCTATCATCCCTATGTGAAAGGCTAAAGTCCGGGTAGTGGGTCAGTTTGAAAATCTTGGTTCTTGACATGCTTGAGCGGTTAAGATATGCTTGAGGCATGGAAAAGAAAAAGAGACCCGCAGACATTAGCCAGCTTGCCTATCAGATAGTACAAGAAGCCACGCAAGGACCTCAAAAACAATTGCAAGCGCTTGCAAAAAAAGAGAAGAACCCAGCTGCCGTTGCCTTGGGAACGCTTGGTGGATTGAAGGGCGGTCCTGGCAGAGCTAAGAAATTATCCTCCAAGAAACGCAAAGAAATAGCCCGTAAAGCGGCGAAGGCAAGGTGGGCTAAGGAATAAATAGTTATTTACCAGCTTAACGGTTTATTTATTATTGTACCATCCTTTAGCGTAACGGGATTAGGAAATTGATGGCGGATATATTGTTTTTTCCCTATAGAAAATGAATTCGGTGCGAGTTCAGATAATTCTTTATTTTTCCGGGCATAAGGAAACGCAAAAAGAATCTTTTTATCTAAAAAGATCGGTTGTAACCTCTTAACCGCCGCTGAAAGATCGGTATCTCCAGACATAATCACAGCAGTATCACACTTATCCTTAAATAGAAGCTGTGCCAATGTAACGGCAATCGCAACGTCTGTTTCCTTCTCTTCATGCTTCAGAAAATACGCTACGGCATTTCGTACAAAAAACCTCCTTTTCTTTAAACCGGCCTAATTCTACTATGACACCCGAATCTTTGAGGCATGAGAGAAATCTCTGGTGTCTGTCAATCTTGCCTGGTTGTGTTGAACTGAGATGATGAGGCAGAGCCGAAAAATAATACACGGAGACCAAATCAGTATCTTTGCCAAAGAGATGGAGATAGGACTGGCAGAGCGAATACAGGTCAAGCCATTTCGTGCAAGAGCCTGTGTCGCGCATGAGACGAAGGACTGAGTGATAAAGGTTGAATCCGTCAATGAGAAAGGCGACTCGGTTCATCAGAAAATAAAAAGCCTCTGGATCGTAACCCAGAGGCGGCCAGTGAGCCGTAGCCCACTGGGGATGAATCACTTTTAAGATAATTACATTATTTTCTTTTTCTCCCAATTTGTCAAAGTATATTTGATTTCAAGTTCGTTGTCTCAAAAAATTCAAAAAAATAAAATATCTTGACAAACACAGTTTCATTTGTTACAATAGTTTCAAAATAGAAAGGAGGTATAAAACAATGGCATTTAAAGAAGAATTAGTAGCAATGCTTGGCGAAGATCGAAAACACCTACAAGAAATCACAAAACAGCTAAATTCATTGGTGCAAGAGAAAGATGAATTGCAGAAAGCTATTGAGTCAGAAGAAATACTCTTAACACGTAAGTTCGGAATACATTTCAATAAAAGCAATGATGAAGCATCTCAAGCCGAATCTGCTACTGATGTATTTAGCTATAAAAGTATTCCAGATGGAGCTTTTGCGATTATATCGGCGGGAAGCAATAAACCAATTCATGTAAAGGAAATCTTCCGAATACTCAGCGAAAGAGGTAAAGAAATAAGTGGACCTTCTTCCGTTGGCGTGGCTTTAAGACGAGACAAACGGTTTAAGTTAATCGGACCGAATACTTTTGTTATTACTGAGGAAGAATATAGAAAAGCGAAAGAAAAGGAGGTGAGATCGTGAGAAGAGATTTTAGCCTTTCCTAACTATAAGAATCGCCGTTAGTAGAGGCCATAACAAGAAGGCCCACATAGTCTAAACCGCCCGTTCAGACTGTGTGGGCCGTGGCGATGAAAAAATAGGTTGCCCGTGTAGCGCAAAGGGATAGAGCATCCACCTGCTAAGTGGATGGTTCCTGGTTCAAGCCCCGGCACGGGCACTTTTTTTTATAACGCAAATAAATTTATTTGTCAAGAGATATTTTTTTGCTTGAGCGGTCAAGATAGTTTTTCTTTTCACAATCTAAAATAATACTTGACAAATGCTTGAGCGCTCAAGTATAATGAAGTTATGAATAAGCTGACAAAAGAGAAACAGAGGCAAGTGGTGGCGGCGCTCGTTGAAGGCAACTCTATCCGGGCAACTGTCCGAATGACGGGGGTCGCTAAGAATACGGTCGTTAAACTCTTGGTGGATCTCGGTAAAGCTTGTGCGGAGTATCAAGACAAGGTTCTCCGAAATCTAACTTGCAGTAAGATCCAAGTCGATGAGATTTGGGCCTTTTGCTATGCCAAGGAAAAGAATGTCCCGAAAGACAAGAAAGGTCAGTTTGGGTATGGGGATGTTTGGACCTTCACCGCTTTGGATGCTGAAACAAAACTCGTTCCGTCTTGGTTTATTGGAAGGCGCGATCTTGAATGTGCCACTGAGTTTATGAGGGATTTGGCAAGTCGTCTAAAGAACCGCGTTCAATTAACCACAGATGGTCACAAGATGTATTTAGAGGCTGTAGAAGAGGCTTTCGGTTCTGAAATTGATTTTAGTCAGCTTGTCAAAATATACGGGAATAGTGAAGAGAGTCAGAAACGGTATAGTCCCGCTCAATGTATAGGAACAGAAAAAATAAAGATCAATGGCAATCCTGAAAATGAGAGTATATCGACAAGCTTTGTTGAAAGGCAAAACCTCACAATGAGGATGAATATGAGAAGGTTTACAAGGCTTACAAATGGTTTCTCAAAGAAGGTTGAAAACCTTTACTACGCTGAAGCTTTGTACTTCATGTATTACAATTTCTGCCGGATTCATCAAACCTTGAGAATAACACCGGCAATGAAAGCAGGGGTTACAGATCATTTATGGGAGATCGAGGACATTTTAAATCTTTTAAATTGAAACTGACCCACTACCAAAGTCCGGGCTCATTTGACAACACAAGGGAAAAAAGATAAATTAAATTATTGTTCGTATTTTCAAGGAGTGAACTATGTGGAAGAAAACAGCTAAAAGACTGGTCCTGGGGTCCTCTTTTTTTGCTCTTCTATTCGGCCTTTTCTTCTGTATGGGTAACGAGCGGGCCAATTCGTTACCAAAAAATGATAAGCTGACCACTGCTAAGTCGCTCGGGCAAGCGTTTGTGGAGGTCGCCAAAAAGGTTCAGCCTGCCGTCGTCAACATCTCTACCGAGAAAACGATTACGATGAAGCCTTGGGACAGATTCGGAGAGGATTTCTTCAAAGGGAGCCCCTTTGAAGACTTCTTCAAAGGTTTTGGCTTTTCCCCTCGAGAAAAGGGAAAGGAATACCGACATAAACAGAGAAGTGGCGGGTCGGGGGTGATCGTTGATAAAGAGGGTTATATTCTCACGAACAACCATGTCGTCGAAGGGGCAGATAAGGTCAAGATAAAGCTGAATGATGGAAGGGAATTTACTGCAACCCTAAAAGGCCAAGATCCAAGGACAGATCTTGCTGTTCTCCATATCAAGGCAAAAGAGCTTCCCGTTGCCGCCTTAGGAGATTCCGATAAGCTGGAGGTCGGAGAATGGGCCATTGCCATTGGCAGTCCCTTTGGGCTGGAGCACACGGTGACGGTTGGGGTGATCAGCGCCAAAGGTCGCTCGGGGTTGGGAACAGGAACCTATGAGGATTTCATACAAACCGATGCCTCCATTAACCCGGGCAATAGCGGAGGTCCTCTGATCAATATCGATGGGGAAGTGGTCGGTATCAATGCGATGATCATCCAACCCGGCACCGGGATTGGTTTTGCCATTCCCATCAATATGGCGAAACAGATTCTGAGCGATCTCATCAAACAAGGAAAGGTGGTTCGGCCCTGGCTGGGAATCAGCGTCCAGGACCTCACTCCAGAGATGACCGAGCACTTTAAGGTGAAGGAAAAAGACGGGGTTCTGGTAGGCCAGGTCTACCCAGGTACCGGTGCCGAAAAGGGAGGGTTGGCCTCGGGGGATATCATTAAATCCGTGGACGATAAGGCGGTTAAGAACGTGAACGAACTGGTGAAGGAAATCCAGAAGAAAAAGGTGGCCCAGAAGGTGAAGCTCAGCATCATCAGAGACGGGAAACCAATGGCCATCGAGGTGACCACCACCTCCATGCCCGATAAGCCGGAAGTTTCGAAGGAAAAGGAAGCCGAGGAGAAACTGGGGGCAAAGGTTCAGGAATTGACACCCCAACTCTCTGCTCGTTACCGAATCACCGGAGTCAAGTATGGCTTGGTCGTCGTAGGGATTGAGGAGGGAAGCCTTGCCGATGAGATGGGGCTACAGGAAGGAGACGTCATCCTTGAAATTAATCGGAAAAAGATTGAGACAATCAAGGATTTCGAAAAAGCGATAAAGGACGCCACCTTAGAAAAAGGGGTACTTTTTCATCTCCATCGTAAAGGAAGCAGTTTCTACCTGACCTTCAAGAAATAATGACGAATTGGCGAATTGCGGAATTTAGGAATTAGAACAAAATTTTTCCCGAATCCTTCAATCCCTAAATTCCAAAATTTCGAATTAACCCGCGGCCTTCACATATCTCATCCTCAAATCATAGAGAACGTACTCTATCATCTTATCCTCATCAGGGGTAAGATTTCCCTTTGTTTTCTCTTTCAACATTCCGATGAGGTCTATGGTTTGTTTCGCCAAAGGGAGGTTCTTGGCTGCTTGTTGAGAGATGGGGTCCTGAATCTCTCCCAGTTGAATCAGGGCCGAGGTGCTCAGAGAAAAGAGAAAATTGGCAAAATTAATTTCGGGGAGAGGAATATCCTGCCCAGAAGTTTCTTTCTTGGGAGGTTCCTCTCTCCTCCCCTCCTCTTTGATCTGGGAATCTCCCTCCCCCTCCTTTTTGGCACTAAATCTCCTGTCCTTTACAACAAAACCTTTCTCCTTCTCTTCGTTGTTCTTATCGTTTCCCATGATGGCCTCCAAAAGGTTAAGTTTCCCGTCCTTTCTTTTCCTAGGTTTTGGAAAGGATTAATCAAAGGGGAAAATTATAAAAAAATTGTAATAAAATCAAGTAAATAAAAAATACTTGACATCGGAATTTTTATTGTTATAATTTTATTAGCGCTCTTTTAAAGAGAGTGCTAATAGCTCCTGAGGTAATATTCAATGACAAATTTGCCCGTTCTCAAGAACTCCTTAGAGTCCTATCTCATGCAGATTAACCAATTTCCCCTTTTAACTCAGGAGGAAGAATTTCAACTTGCCGTAAGATATCGTAAATACAATGACTTAGAAGCCGCTCAAAAACTAATTACAGCAAATTTAAGATTTGTTGTCAAGGTGGCTTTTGAATATAAATCCTATGGCGTCAAGCTCCCTGATCTTATCCAAGAGGGAAATATCGGATTGATGATGGCGGTCAAGAAATTTGATCCTTACAAAGGATACCGATTCATATCGTATGCGATCTGGTGGATCAGAGCATACATTCAAAACTTCATCATCAAGAGTTGGAGCCTCGTTAAGATCGGGACGACTCAGGCACAAAAGAAGCTGTTCTATAAGATTGGCAAGGTGAGAAAAGCATTGGAATCTGATGGTGATACTGAAAAGAAATACGAACTTCTCGCGAAAGACTTAGATGTTGCTAAATCAGATATCATTGAGATGGAACAAAGGATGTCCTCGAGAGACCTCTCTCTGGATGCCCCCTTTGATGAAGGTCATGAATTGACACACCTCGATCTCCTTCAAGAAGATTCTCTCAATCAAGAAGAGGCGTTTGCCCGGGAAGAGGAAAAAAAGATTCGGGAGCGCGAAGTCGTTAATGCAATGAAACGTTTAAATGAAAAAGAGGTCTATGTGATTAAAAACAGAATCATGGCGGATTCCCCGCTCACCCTTCAGGAGATCGGAGACCATCTCAGACTCTCAAGGGAGCGGGTGAGGCAGATTGAAAGCGAAGCACTCAAGAAGTTGAAAAAGGAGATCAGCCCCAGCCTTTACATGGAAGCTTAACGGGAGGTAATTCAGAATGCCTATCTATGAATACAGATGCGACCATTGCAGTGAGATTTTTGAGATTTTTCATAAGATCGATGAGGATTGCAAGGTGGCCTGCCCAAAGTGTTTGGGCACGGCCAGAAAACTGATTTCAGCAACGAACTTTGTCCTGAAGGGTTCTGGTTTTTATGTGAACGATTATCCTTCTAAGAGTCGACGGGAAGGAAAGAATGCAGATAAAGAGGGATCGGAAAAAGGACAGAGCGGGAAAAGCGAGGAGAAAAGGGCAGAAAAAAAGGCGGATCCGAAATAAACTAAATCCCAATAACCAAATCCTGAATTCCAAACAAATTCCAATCTCGCAATATCTAAATAACCAAAATGGATATGAATCAGTTTTTTTTATTTCGGTCATCGAGATTTGGTCATCTTGTAGCGCCACTTCCGCAGCTATCGGGGTATTTTAGATGTTGGATTGTAGGGCGGAATTGGAAAATCACTCTTTCAGGAAGAAGTCCTCTTCTTTCTCAAATCCTGCCGACCACAAGGACATTTTAACGCTTTCACCTGCTAATGTTCGGAGTCACCTAACCTTAGAAATTGAAGATTATCGGTTGAAATTGTTGCCTTAAAGATCACGCCCTGGGATGAACAGTCATTACAGAACTGCTCTCCGAAGAACTCATACCGAGGTGGCGTCAACGAAGGTTCAGAAAACGAACCTCTCCTGAAAGGTTTCGCAGGCATTGGTGAGCCGGTTGACTTTATCGTCGCTTAATGGTTCTCGTTGTATTGGTAAGGCATAGAATTTCGGTCTAGGAGACCCTTAAGATTTTTCAATTAATAGTTCTACTTTAGGGGGATCAGATCGCATTTGTACGATACGGACATTCTCATCCGGGAATAGAATCTTTGCTATCTCAGTAAATGCCTCTTCTGTTGTCAACGACCGCGCCCAGGGTTTACCCTTTTCATGAATGACATATGCAACAAAATAAGTATCTCTGAAGGATACTTCTAAATCAGAATTTTGCTTTTTGTAATGTGATTTGAGCATTTTTTCGAGTTCGCGGAGATTAAATAATCTTCTCTCTTTTTGCATTTCCGTTCGCCCTCCTTTTGATTATTATACCAAAAAGCGACAGGGTGTCGCAAATTATTTATCCACAAGTAAGGAAAATAAAGGACCCGTTAAGGGAGAGGAAATAACAATGTGGCCTTTTTACGCAGAAGGCGACAGCGACTTAGGCAGCAAAATAGCGCCCAGGATACCTCGCTCCATCAATTACTGATCGAACTCTACACCTTTTGGAGGGTTCTGTCAACTATCGAGTACACTATCGAGTACAGGAACTACCTCCTTATTTCATCTAAACTCTGCCGCCCAAAGTGTCAATTTAAGGCTTTCACCTACTAATGTTCACCTTTAAGGAAGTCCGTCCATTGATGATTATTGGCAAGTCATTACTGGGGACCATATTCAAGAATCGAAGATTACGGGATTGGAAGTGAGCATAACGCAAAGGTGAGCGGCCGGGCGGTAGAACCGCGCATCGGCTATGACGGACGATCCGCTCGACCGACGTGTTAGCCGACAATTTAGGGTTCCAAGCAGCGAACCGCGATCAAGTCTCCGTGAGTGCTTACTGGTTCGGCTTGAGCCTTTCATCGAGGAACTGCTGAACCGCTTGGAACAGCTGCATGCGGTTTTTCTCCATGATGACCGTGTGCGTGCCTTCGCCTATCTCCACGTAGCGCTTGTAGGGCGCATTGGTCAGCTTGGCGAAGTAGGCGTGCAGCATGTAGCTCGGCAAGTCGGCATCCCACTCGGCGTGCGCGAGGAAGGTTGGGACGCGAATGCCGGCCGGGTCGTACAGCGGCTTGCCCGCACCCCAGAACTCGCGCGTGTCCTGCACTGTTCCGTTGGGGGCGCGCAGCACCGGGGGCGTCTGCTTCAAACCCACCGGGTCGGACGCGAAAGTGGCGTCCGCCCATGCCTCGAACCAGCCCGGTGGGATCAGGTCCGCCTTCTTGTCCTCGGGCACGCCGGTGAGCCAACGGCCCTTCGCAGATTCGCGCGAAACGGTACGGTACGCACCGAGCTTGCCGCCCGAGTCCGTGAGCGCCGCCGTGTTGCGGATCCATCCCGGCGCATAGAGCACTAGACGGTTCACTTTGTCATTGTTCTGGGTGGTGTACCAGCCCATGATTGCGGTGCCCCACGACCAGCCGAGCAGGTTGATCTTCGATACGCCGCGGCGCTTGAGGATGAAGTCCACCGCCGCACCAACGTCCTTGACCGCGGTTTCGGTGCGCACGATCGGCTCGTTGTCCGCGGCCGGCTTGTCCATCTCGGGCGGCCGGGTGGACTTGCCATAGCCGCGAAGGTCCACCAGGTACACGTCGTAGCCGTGCTGCGCGATGTAGTCCATCCAGGAGAGGCCGTTCAGCTTCAGGTCAAACGCGGTCTCGGAGGGGTAGGTCGAACCGTGCACGTAGAGGAGGATCTTCTCGCCCGGGAACTTCTTTACCCCCTGCGGATGCTTGTTGCGCATGTACAGGCTAATACCCGGGTCCACCGCCGGCACCATGAATTCTTCCATGACGAGTTTTGGGCCGTTCACGGCATGTGCGTCAATGCTCAGAAACAGCAACAGCAACAGCGCCCCTGACAACATACGGAACATCGATTTCATGTTTCCTCCTTTTTAGGCTAACGCTGAGTTGAGCTGAATCCTGCTTCGGGGATTTCTGCTCGAACGGATTGTTCCCCCGCATGGGGTCGGAAAGCGAGTAAAGAAACATCCCGCTCTTCACGGCCTTGATTACTGATTGGAATATACATATCTTGTAGAAGTTAGTCAATCAAAAGTTCAGGAAGGAGCCAACATTGTATCTTACAGTGCCTGTAGGGTCAAATCCTCACTTTTGCAAATTTAATTCCTCTTTTTTTTCAAGAGCCTTACCACATCATCGAGTATCAAGCTGGAAAGTTCTTCTTTTGACATCAACGGGAGGTCTTTCATTTCTCCGGATGGATATAAGATCTTCACTTGATTCGTATCCAGGCTAAAACCAGCCCCTGGCTTTGTCACATCATTGACCACAATGAAATCGAGATTTTTTTCCATCAATTTCTTACTGGCGTTGGCAATCAAATCCTCTGTCTCTGCAGCAAATCCGATGAGGATTCGATCTCCTTTCTTCATCCCCATTTCTCCAAGGATATCCCTCGTCCTCTCCAACTCCAAAGAGGTATAGGGATCGGCTTTTTTCAGCTTCTTCTGGCTGATCACCTTTGGCCGATAATCTGAGACGGCCGCTGCCTTGATCACCACCGTGCTTCCCTCCATCCGGGTTAGAACGGCCTCTCTCATCTCCTCGGCAGTTCGCACAGAGACAACGTCAATATCTTTCCGTGGAAGTGGGAGGGAAGTGGGACCTGTAACCAAAATGACCTCGGCACCTCTTCGCCTCGCCATCTTTGCCAGGGCATACCCCATCTTCCCTGAAGAACGATTTGTGATGAATCGGACGGGATCGATCGGCTCCTGAGTCGGACCACCGGTGATCAGTATTTTCTCTCCTCTTAAATCCTTTTGCGATAAAAGATCTTCTATTCTCTCCACCACCTCGTCCAATTCGGCCAGTCTCCCCTTTCCGTACCAATGGCAGGCCAACTCTCCTTCTCCAGGTTCCACGAAATAGTAGCCTCTTTCAAGCAAGGTTTGAACATTCTTCTGAAGGGCCTTATTTTCCCACATATTGACATTCATGGAGGGAACGAAAAGGACCGGTGCTTTCGAAGCCATCACCATGGTGGAGAGAAAATCGTCAGCAATGCCATTGGCAATCTTTCCAATGATATTCGCTGTCGCGGGAAGGATGACGATCAACTCAGCCAAGTCAGCCAACGCAATATGGCCTATCCTTTCGTCTTCGACCAAGGCGAAAACATCGGTGACCACGGGATTTCCTGAAAGGGTTTGAAAAGTGAGGGGAGTGACAAATTCTTGGGCACTTCGGGTCATGGCCACGTGGACATTGGCCTCTTTCTTAGCGAGGAGCCTAACAGACTCCGCTGCTTTATAGGCTGCAATCCCACCGGTCACCCCTAAAACGATCTCTTTTCCCTTTAGCATAGAAAGGTATATACCACAAAAAAGGAGAACTCACAAGGTAACGCATGAGGCTTCGGGGCGCTGATATTGCTTTTGGCCTCCCCAAATCTTAAAATTTCTTCTATGATCATCAGGAGGAATTGAATTGAAGGAGATTCATGCAGAGAATGTTATGAAGGCTGTGAGAGAATTGGTGATTCAGGCCAATACAGAGTTACCCGAGGATGTTCTGTCGGCATTCGAAAAAGGCCTTGAGATGGAAGAATCGCCCATTGGCATCCAGGTTTTCAAGGATCTGATCGAAAATGCAAAGATCGCCTATCGAGAGAAGGTACCTATCTGCCAAGACACAGGAATGGCAGTCCTTTTTATAGAGATTGGACAAGAGGTTCGAATCATCGGGGGCGAGCTACATCGAGCATTGGAGGAAGGGGTAAGAATGGGATATCAGGACGGATGCTTTAGAAAATCCACGTTAGATCCAATTGAGCGAATCAATTTCGGCGATAATACCCCTCCCATTGTGCATGTGGATGTCGTGCCTGGAGATCGATTGAAGATCTCCGTGATGACCAAGGGATTTGGCGGTGAGATGATGAGTCATGTAAGACTCTTCGCGCCTTTTGTTGGAATGAAAGGGATTAAGGATGAGGTGGTGAGAATTGTTTCAGAGGCAGGCGCTAATCCTTGCCCTCCGATTATCGTTGGAATTGGCATTGGTGGGAACTTAGAGAAGGCGGCCCTGATCGCGAAGAAGTCTCTGTTCCGAAAAATTGGTGAAAGGAGCCAGAATCCAAAGGTCGCACAGATGGAGGAGGAACTTCTAAACAGGATCAATCAATTGGGGATTGGCCCTGGAGGATTGGGTGGCAAGGTCACGTGTCTGGCTGTGCATATTGAAACCTTTCCAACTCATATCGCCAGCATTCCCTTAGCCGTCAATATCCAGTGTAACGCCCACCGTCACAAAGAGGCAATTCTCTGATACAACCTATACCTTCCTCCCAATGTCGAAACCCTCTGCAACGGCTTCTAAAATCCTTCTTCTCCAGGACACATGCCCGAAAGAATATCCCTGAAAGTTATTGTTTGTGAAGGAAGACTTGACGGAGTAGTATTAATGACTAAACAGGGAAAGAGAAGAGGTCATGCGTGTGATGGCAGCAAACAGAGAGGAGGGCAAAAGACCCAGCCATAATATAAGAATAAGAGTGAGGCCGCCTGCGAGACGCTCAGATATCGCTGGGGTGGGAATAGAAATTTCCGTTTCTGCTGGGCGCATGTAGAGCGAAACGATCACCTTCAGATAAACATAGATGGATAGAATGACCGTCAACATACCGATCACTGCCAAAACGATGAAGTGTGCCTGCAGTGTGACCTGGAACAGGGCAAATTTACCAATAAAACCCGCAGTGGGGGGGAACCCAGCCAGAGAGAAGAGACATATTGTTAGGAGGGCAGATCGAAAAGGATGCGAATAGCCGAGGCCCCTATAGTCATCGAGAGCATCCAAATCCCTCTTTTCAGGAGACAGCGATCCCAGGATACCAAAGGCTCCCAGGTCCATCAAGGCGTAGACCGTTAAGTAGAACATGACTGAGGAAGCGCCATTTTGTTTGATTGCAGAAAGGGCCATCAACAAGTAACCCATCTGGGCGATGGAAGAGTAAGCCAATAAACGTTTTACATGGGATTGGGACAAAGCGGTGATGTTGCCGACAACCATAGTCAGAACAGCCAACGTCCATAACACAGGGACGAAGTAAGTCCAGACCGAGTTCGTCGTATAGAAGGCGAAGCGTAATAGTGCAGCAAATAGAGCAACCTTTGAACCCGTTGACAGGAATGCCGTGACTGGTGCAGGCGCCCCTTGGTAAACATCCGGTGTCCATAAATGGAAGGGGACCAACGAAATTTTAAAGCCGATACCAACCAGAAGCAGGCTCAGACCCAATAACATCCCCGGCGTATTGACCACCTCGACATCGACGGAGAGACTTCGTGCTATACTCAGCGTGCCGGTCGTTGCGTAGATCATAGCAAGGCCAAAGGTGAGGAAGGCACTCGCCACAACACCCATGATGAAATACTTTAACCCGGCTTCATTTGACGAGGGGTCGTCCTTGCGGATCGCAATGAGGACGTAGAGGGAAAGGGACAGGATCTCGAGTCCCAAGAAGAAAGTCAGCCAATGGATCGCACCGGCTACCAATGTCATGCCCAAAGCGGCAAAGAGGATGAGTCCAAAAAATTCGTCTCCGCCAAACCCCCGGGTTCTGCTATAGGGGAAGGCGAAGAGCAGTGTGATCGCAGTGATCACGGTGAAGAGAAAGGTGAAGAATTGGCCATAGCCACTTACTTCGAGCATCCCTGAGAACGGGTGCACTTGTGGCTCCAACAGGACCGTTGCCATACCCCCCATGCAAACTGCGATCAGCGCCATCCAAAACAGGAATTCGGAAGGCCGCCGGCGCCAAAAGGCACCGACACAGAAAATGGAAAGTCCTCCCGCCGTCAGGAATAATTGAGGAAGAACGGCGATCCAATCAACCTGCATCTTCTTTCCCTTCAGCTCACTCTATACGTTAGTCCATTTGAGAGCTTCTAATAACCCTTGCACCGGCCCCTGTAACAGATTCAATATGGGCCCCGGATACAGACCAATGAATAGCACTGCAATGGCCAGAGGCACCAGAATGAACGCTTCACGAAGTGTCACATCCCAGAGGATCTGTTCTTTTCTTGCTTCACCAAAAAGGGTATATTGCACTACCCATAGGATGTAAACCACAGTGAAGACAAGACCTGCAAACCCGATCACTGCCACCAGCGGTTTTGCCTTGAACGCACCGATCAAGATCAGGATTTCGCCCACAAAGTTGTTGAGCCCCGGAAAACCCATGGATGCGATGGCAAAGAACAGAAAAAAGGCGCTATAGACAGGCATCTTTCTCCAAAGCCCTCCGAGATCGGAGAGTTCTCTCGAGTGGACCCGTTCGTCTAACATTCCGACCAGAATGAAGAGGGCCGCAATCGTCAATCCGTGGTTGACCATCTGCAACGTGGCGCCGGAGAGGGTGAGGATGTTCCAAACAGCAATCCCGATGACCACCAAACCCATATGAGCAATACTGGAATAGGCGATCAAGCGCTTGATATCCTTCTGCGCCAGGGCAACCCATGCCGCATAGAACAGGCCAATCAGCCCCAGCACTAGCAAGAGGGGCACGGAGAGTTTAGCTGCCATTGGAAAGAGTGGAATCGCAAACCGGAGTAGGGCGTATGCCCCCGTCTTTAAAAGCAAGCCGGCAAGGATCACACTTCCTGCTGTAGGTGCCTCAGTGTGGGCGTCCGGCAGCCAGGTGTGGACTGGGAATATCGGGATTTTTATCGCAAAGGCGAACAGAAATGTGGCGTAGAGCAATATTTCGACGGTAGGAGTGAGAGGGGTTTGAGTTAACTCAAAGAGAGAGAAGGTGTAATGTCCGGTTTGGCTTCCGTGAAGGATATAGAGACCGATCAGGGCGATCAACATCAACAGACTACCCGTCATCGTGAAGATGATGAATTTGACGGTGGCGTAAATCCGTCTTTCGTGGCCCCAGACCCCGATGAGGAAGAACATGGGAAAGAGCTGAACCTCCCAAAACAGATAGAACAAAAAGAGATCGGTGGACAAGAAGACGCCCAGGATGCCGGTTTGCATCGTGAGTAAGAAGAAATGGAAGGCCGCAACCCTTGTATCGATCTGCTTCCAGGAAATAAGCACACAGAGGACGCCAAGAAATACGGCCAGGAGGATCAGCATCAAACTGATGCCGTCGAGCCCGAGGCTATACCGTATTCCAAAGTGCTCTATCCATGGAAGATCCTCTACGATCAACCACATTCCAGTAGGCCCCGACCGATACTTGAGGTCCAAAGCAAATAGGAAGATCACCAGAATGAAATCGATGAAGGTTGTAGAAAGGCTTGTCCAGCGGCAAAGCTGCGGCCGGCGCCAAAAAACCAGTCCCAAGAGGCCACCGAAAAGGGGCAGAAAGATAATTACGGAAAGCCAGGGAAAAGAAAACATCTTTACACCATCATTTGACTTTAGTCCACTATAAATAATACCAGCCGATCGCTAAGGCGCAGAGGATTGCTGTAAACCCCAGGAGAAGCATCTTGAGATAAGTCGAAAGTCTCCCCGTTGTCCACAGCCTTAATCCCCCGGAAAAAACTGGAAAGAGATTTCCTGCCTGATCTACTCCCCCATCTAAACTCCCCTCATCGATTTTCAGCCATGAGAACTTTGCAATGGTTTGATAAGGACGGGCGATCACTTGCTGATAGAGCCGATCCAGATAAAATCCGGAGAAAAGAAGTTCATGCAAGCTTCTTCTCACTGCAATCGGGGTTGGGACGTAGAGGAAATAGGCGAGCACAGCCATTCCTAATGCGAAGAGGCCGGTAACCATTTCCATGGCCCATTCGAGGCCAGGGGAAACACTGAGATGAGGGATGCTCCCGGCCACGGGGGATAGGTATTCCGCCAACCACTCCTTACCGGACCAGATGGCTGGAAGATTGAGAAGGCCGCTCAAAAGGGAAAGGACGGCCAATGGCCACAAGATCCAGACCATCAACCTCGGCACGGGTCGAATCTCACGATCTTCCCCGGTGGAGCCCCCCAGGAAAACGATGAAAAAAAGCCGGAAGGTATAGAGCGGCGTCAATAAAGCCGTCATCATGGCTAAGCCCCATAAAAATTTAAAAACAGGTTCCGGATGACTAAAGGTGGCCAGCAAGATACGGTCCTTGCTGAAAAAACCTCCTGTCAGCGGCAAAGCTCCCAGAGATACCGCCCCTGCCAAGAAGAGCCAAAAAAGAGCGGGTAGGCGGTGGCGCAAGTTGCCCATTCGGAAGATATCATGCTCTTCTTGAAGAGCCTGAATGATGCATCCTGCTGCCAGGAATAGTAATGCCTTGAAAAAGGCGTGTGAAAGCAAATGGGACATGCCGCCGATGAGATCACCAGCTCCCACACCCAAAAACATATAGCTCACCTGGCTGATCGTTGAATAAGCTAACACGCGCTTGATATCCCTTTGCGCCAATGCTGAGCACGCTCCGTAAAAGGCTGTGATCGCACCCACGATGGCAATAGAGAGTAAGGAGATCGGTGACAACATGATGACCGGAAATAGCCTCATCAGCAGGTAGACGCCTGCGGTGACCATGGTCGCAGCATGAATGAGAGCGGATACGGGTGTGGGCCCTGCCATGGCATCGGGCAGCCAGACCACCAGGGGAAGCTGTGCGGATTTGCCAACAGCTCCCCAGAGAAGCAATAGCCCTAAGATGGTTGCCAGGGGTACCGTAAGAGAGGCCGCATGGGCATTGATGTAGAAAATCGACAGCTCACCGAAGATGACAAAGAAGAGACCGATGGCAATGCCAAAGGCCACATCGCCAATCCGCGTCAGCACAAAGGCTTTGCGGCCCGCCGTTGCATTCACCGCGTCGCGATACCAAAAACCGATGAGGGCATAGGAGCAGAAGCCAACACCTTCCCAGCCCAAATATAAGAAGAGGAGATTGTCCGAAAGGGTGATCACCAACATCGAAAAGACAAAAAGATTCATGTAGCAAAAATATCGCACATAATCTTCATCCTCCCGCATAAAGCTGATGGAGTAGAGGTGAATGAGGCTAGAGATAAAGGTCACCATCAACGCCATGACCGAGGCGAGCGGATCGTAATAAACACTCATGGCGGTTGAAAAATCACCGACTGAAATCCAATGAAAGAACGTGAGGATATAGCTCTTTTGATCCCTGGTAAGGAAGGCTACAATCGCCATGAGGAAGGAGGCGAGGACACTGATGCAGGCAATGCTCTCTACCACCCGCCTCGGCAAGCGACGTCCCGCGACAGCGTGGAGAAGAGCTCCCATAAGAGGAAAAAGGATTAACAGGAATAAAATCGTTTTCATGAGTGAAACCCGAAATAATGCTTAATGTCAAAGCTCAAAGTTCAAACGAAAGCAAAGAGATCCAGGGTTTTAAAATCTTGACGTTTGGATTTTGACATTTGACATTCTCATTTACGCCTTCAGCCTTTCATAGCACTGTAGTGATCGGCACTCACCGAACCGGTCCGCCGCTGCAAAGAGACGATCAATGCCAGACCTATAGCGACTTCTGATGCAGCGACCGCCATGATAAATAAGACAAAGGCCTGTCCGTCCAATTGTTTCCAGAACAGTGAGGCTCCGATAAAAGCAAGCCCCGCGGCATTGAGCATAATTTCCACTCCGATCAGGATCATGATCAGATTCCGGCGGGCAACCGTACAGACTGCCCCCATTACAAAGAGGATCACTGCCAAGAAAAGAAGATGGCTATAGGGGACGATCATGGATTCTCCTTAGGTGGATGGGGCTCCAGTTTGCTTTCGCGCCTGCCGAGATAAAGAGCCCCTACCAGGGCAATGAGCAGAAGAAACGAAGCCATCTCCACAGGAAACCAGTAGTGCTGGAAAAGAAAATGGCCAAAGGCTATTGGCGCTGCCATCCCGGCTCTCAGGCCCATCTGGTTTGTGGGGACCGCAACGATCAAAGCGGCCATCACAAAAAGGGAGACCGCGCCCAAAATAATTGCCGGCAACCACTGCCCGAGAGCAAGTCCTTTTCTCCTTGCCGATGGCTGAAGGTCTGTCATCATGATGATAAAAAGGAACAAGACCATGATGGCCCCGGCGTAGATAATCACCTCTAAAACAGCAAGAAAAGGAGCTCCCAACAGATAAAAGAGAAGAGCGGTGCCGAAAAAGGAAAGGATCAAGTAGACGATTGCATGGACTGCATGGCGCCGGGTAATGGCTAAAGCAGTGGACACCAAGACAATGATTGCTAACAGATAAAAGATGCCTCCATATATAGTCATTTCATACTCCTGAGTTAAGAGTTATGAATTGGGAATTATGAATTTTAAATAATAAATTCTGATTTTTGATTTATTCTTCATCTTGATCTCTAAACTTTTAACTCTTCACTCTTAATTCTTCATTTTAGGGTAGATTGCTCTTGAGATCGACCGGTTTATTCTCGTTGATATGAGTCCCTTTCTCCCCTACCATCGTTACGCCGGCATAACGGTAAAAATTGTAGTCCTTGTTTTTGCCGCCGTGATTGACCAGAAGATCTTCCTTTTCAGCAACGAGGGTTAAAATATCATACTGGCATGTTTCAAAATCAGGAGTGAGTTGAATCGCCAAGGTTGGGCAGGCTTCTTCACAGAATCCACAGTAGATGCACCGTGCAAAGTTGATGCGGAACCAGCGTGGATATCGGCGCCCATCCTCACGCTCAGCTGACTGCATCGAGATACAACTGACCGGACAGACTCCTGAGCAGAGATAACAGGCCACGCAGCGCTCTTCCCCATCTGGATCCCGGGTAAGGATGATCCTTGCCCGAGAACGAATGGGTAACGTTCGCTTATACTCGGGGTACTGCTCGGTGACAGGCCTGCGGAAAAGATGTTTAAATGTGGTTGCAAAACCCTTTGCGAAACCTTTTATCCCTTCCATGGTCGTTTTACTCCGTTTCTAAGCCTGGAATGCCAAAATCACCACACCCGTTGCCATAATGTTCAGCAAGGAAACAGGGATGAGCACCTTCCAGCCGAAATGCATTAGTTGATCGTACCTCAGGCGGGGTAGGGTTGCCCGAGCCCAGATCAGCACAAAGACGATGATCAGGACCTTTAGGAGGAACCATAGCAGAGGCGGCAGGATCGGGCCGCGCCATCCCCCCCAGAAAAAGGCTGCCACCAAGGCACCCAATACCACCATCGTAATATACTCACCTAAGAAGAAGAGGCCGAACCGCATCCCGCTATATTCCGTGTGATAGCCGGCCACAAGTTCATTTTCAGCCTCGGGCAGATCGAATGGAATCCGTTTGATCTCTGCCACAGCACTGATGAAAAAGATTGCAAAAGAGACCGGCTGCACCAAAATGAAAGGATACCGGGCCTGTGCATTGACAATATCGACCAAGCTGAAAGACCGTGCCACCATCACCACCGGGACTAATGAAAGTCCCATGGCCAATTCGTAACTGATCATTTGGGCCGCACCGCGAATGCCGCCCAGAAGGCTGTATTTTGAGTTGGAAGCCCATCCGCCCAGTGCAACACCGTAAACGCCGATGGAGGAAAGGGCGATGACGAAGAGTAGTCCGACATTTAAATCTGAGATGACGAGAGGAATGTTCCTGTTCCAGAGGGTTAAGCTGCTTCCAAATGGGATGACAGCGAAAATGAGCAGGGACGTCATCGCGACCACTGCCGGAGCATAGAGAAAAATGACCTTCTCGGCAGCCCCGGGAATTGTATCTTCCTTGGTCACCAATTTTATGAGGTCGGCAAGAGGCTGGAGGAGCCCGAATTTTCCGGCCCGGTTTGGACCATAGCGAACCTGCATGCGGCCCAGGAGCTTACGTTCCACCCACACTAAGTAAGCAGCCACCAGGAGCAAAACGGCGAGCACCACGCCAAGCTTCACGACGAGTAGAATAAATCCTGCGATCCAACTTTCCATACTTCTTATTTTATTCCCCCTCTCCCGCCAAGGTAGGGGAGTTTTTGGTGTGACTCCAGAAGCTCACAATTTCTTTATCCGGTCAATTGGGACGCTCACCGGGTACTCCTTAACTTTTTGCCACTGAAGCTTTCGATGCCGAGGCACCACGACAACCCCTGAAGCCATGTTCTCCACGGTGTGGAGTTCCATATCCAAAGGCCCTTTGTCGAGGTGAAGGAGGACCCTGTCTTTGTCGCCAAGATTCAATCTTGCTGCATCTTTTGGATGCATCAGGAGATGCGGGGTCTCTTCAACCTGCTGAATGTGTGGAGAATAGCCCGAGAGTTCTTCTGTGCCAAAGGTCAGGTCGACGATTAGAAGTTCCAGGTGACCGTCAGGGTGATCTTCTCTTCGAGAAAGGGTTGGATCAAGAGAGGAGAAGGGTTTCTCGTCCCCTCCTCCAGGATTGAGTCGGAGGCCATCCGATGGTTCATCGAGGAGCTGAACCTTTGCAAAGGCTGGGTTGTTTTGCTCCAGCCACGCCCAGAGGTCATCTTTAGAAATCTCTTTCTCTGATAATCCCATGGAAGAGGCGAGTTCAGCCAAGATCTGCCAGGCGGCCTTAGGCTCCCCACCGGGAATATCACTTCTGAAGGAACGAGGCGGATGGCTTCCGTCACTCACCTGCTCGATCGGGATACCACCGCGGTGGACGGCCTCCACAAACTGAATTCTGCCCTCCTGGTTAACGAAGTGTGAGTCCGTTTCAAAGAGTGTCGATGTTGGCAAAAGGATGTTTGCAAGCTGAGCCAATTGAGAGGGCGCATAATCCAACACCAACAACAGATCGAGCTTAGCGATGGCTTGCTTTAGTCTTTGTTGATCCGAAAAAAGCCATAATGGATCACTTTCAACAACGATTAATGCCTTTACGGATCCACTTTCTATGGCCTCAATGGTATGCATTAAGGAATCATTTCCAGAAGACAGAAGTCCGGACCCAAAGGCATTGGCTCCAGGCATGAGATAAAAAAGACCAACCCGTTCTCTTCCCGCCTGAAGGAGCAGAGCATTGTCGGCTGCCAGGACGGGTGTCGTCTCCCGGACAATATCGGTTCCACAGACAATGACGGGTCGTTGACTTTTTTGAAACTTTGGCACCAATGCTGAAAATTGATTTTTGAGCAACGGGTCAGACGGATAATCTGTTGGAATCGCATCATAGAATCGGAGGGCGTCTGGCCCCAGTCTCTCCACAGCCGAGCGGGGGACAGCGCCTTTCACCAGGACATTCATGGACGGGTCCATATCCCGTCGGACGACCGGCAGATGAACGAATTCAAATGGAAGAAAAACCGGTCTGGGATCGATCACGGCAATAGTGGCCCCCTTTCTAAAAGCTTGTCTCATCGCAAGGGCCACCATGGGCGCCTCATTAATAGGATCTGCACCCACCGCGAGAATAAAATCTGCCTTCTCAATCTCTCGCATGGAGACCACCGATTGGGGATCCAATCTTGAGATGGCTTTCTTGACCTTTCGTTCGATCGAAGAATCTTCAAAGTATATTGGCTCCTGCCAGCCCTGAAGCTCGCAAAAAAGCTTGAGCATTCCCTGGTTCTCAAGGCTGCTGCGAGTAGAACCCAGACAACAAACTGATTTTGGTCCGCTGCCTTGACGGACCTGCAATAGTCTTTCAGCGGCCGTTCGAATAGCGTTATCCCAAGGAACCTCTTCAGCGCCGATCCTCGCCCGCCGTGGCCGCTCAGGGTGATTGGTATAATGAAAGCCGAACCGACCTCGGTCACAGATAAAATAGCCATTCACGGATTCGCTGAAATGACCTTCCAGCCGGACTATTTCGCGATAACGGGCGCTGGCAATGGTGTGACATCCGAGGGAGCAGTGAATGCAGAGCGAAGGAGCTCGTTGAAAGTCCCAACGTCTGCCTTTAAATCGTGCCGGCTTGTCTGTATAAACACCTGTGGGACAGAGATCAATGAGGTTACCGGAGAAAGGACTTTCCAAGGGACCATCGCCAAACCTGCCGAAGTAAGTGCGATCACCAATTTGCATCGCTCCCAGGTCACGATAGCCGGCAAAATCTTGATAGAACCGACGACACCGCCAGCAGTGGATACAACGGTTCATTTCGTGCTGGACGAAAACGCCAAGGTATTGATCGTGATAGGTTCGCTTTTTTCCCAGATAACGCCTGATTCCGTGACCGCCTGAAACCGTCATATCCTGAAGCAAACAGTGTCCACCTTCATCACAAACTGGACAGTCATGGGGATGGTTCATCATGAGCCACTCAATCACATGTTTGCGAAAATCGACCGCCTCCTCATCGGTGGTGGATACCACCATGCCATCTTGAGCGTCAACCATACAGCTCATCTGGACCCCTTTAACCGGGCCTTCCAGAAACTTCACTGCACACATGCGGCAAGCGCCGACCGACCCAAGGGCTGCATGATAGCAAAAACGGGGGATGATGATACCGAGCCGTGAAGCCGCCTCAATGACTTTCATCCCCTTTGGAACCTCGATTTCTATATTGTCAATCTTTAATTTGGGCATTTGTTTGGTTTTTCTGGTTTCTTAAGTTTCTTTCGTTTATTAGGTTTATCTCCCTACGTCGTTTGGGTAAAAGCTGGTTCTTTTTTTCCTACTGCTTACTGCCTACTGCGTTCTGCTTACTATTTCTTATTGGGGCACTTCTTCTGGCTGATGTGCTCGTTAACCTCATCTGCAAAATGATCCAGCAGGCTCGTTACAGGCATGGTTGCCCCAGGAGCAAAAGCACAATAGGATTTCCATGTGTGCTGGCTCATGCGCCGCAGGATCGGAATAAATTCATCCTTCCCTTCACCGTGTTCTATGCGCGAGAGCAGATCCCGAATAAACGGAAGCGCCTCCCTGCAGGGGGTGCACCAGCCGCACGATTCCCGAACAAAGAATTCGATTAAATTCAAGGTAGCCCCGACCAGACAGGTCTTTTCATCAAAGACAATGATGGCGCCCGTGCCAAGACGATTTCCGACCTTTTTCACTGAGTCAAAATCCATTTCAACGTCGTAATGTTTCTTCGGAAGATATAAGGTAGAAGCTCCCCCAGGCAGGCAAGTCTTGAATTGATGCCCCGGCAGCATACCGCCAGCATGCTCTTCAATGATTTCACTTAGGCGCGTTCCCATGGGAAGTTCGTAACAGCCGGGACGATTGACCTTTCCGCTGACACAATAGAGTTTGGTTCCAGCACCCGTCTTCGTTTTACTCAAACTTTTGAACCAGTCTGGTCCGTGTCTCAGGATATGCGGAACATTGACCAGGGTTTCCATGTTATTCAGGACAGTGGGTTTATCCCAAAGCCCCTTCTCCGTCGACCGGACAGGGGACTGCACGGGGTGGGCCCTTTTCCCCATGATGGCATTGATCTGGGCTGTCCCTTCGCCACAGATATATCGACCACCGCTTCGGTGGACGACAATATCGTGGGAGTAGTTGCTGCCAAGAATGTTTTTGCCAAGGTAGCCTGCTTCTCTGGCAATGCTTAATTCTCTTTCGAGAATGATCGCACTGTTTTCATAGGAAGGCCGGACGAAAATGATGCCTTTGTCCGCTGAGACGGCATATCCTGCGATGATCATGCCTTCGATGATCATATGTGGATCGGTATGAGTCATCACACGATCTTTAAAGGTACCGGGCTCATATTCATCAATATTGCTGATGATATACCTCGGGAAGGGGAAGTTGTCCGCGACGGACTTCCACTTAAGCCCTGCTGGGAAGCCTGCCCCTCCGCGGCCCTGAAGGTTTGCGTCGACGACGATCTGCTGGACTTCTTTCGGAGAATATTTCTGAAGGGCCATGGTGAGAGCTTGGTAGCCTCCACTTTGCCGATACTCATCAATCGTGGCAATTCGGTTTGGCTTACGATTCTGGAAAATCACTTCCGGGTACATACCGTCTACCTTGCCATCCTTGTTTGCGGTGCTTCAAACCTCAACCTCTGCAGAATGTCGTCGATCTTTTCCGGAGTTAAAGGACCGTAGGCCCTTCCGTTAATCAACATGGCAGGGGATAGATCACAATAGCCAATACAGGCAGTGGGCAGTATGGTAAATAGCCCATCTTCTGTCGTTTCTCCGGGTTTAATCGCGAGCTTCTTGGAGAGATAATCCATCACCGGTTCATAACCGTTCATCCAACAGACCACGCCGTCGCAGACGTGAATGACGTATCTCCCCACCGGCTCCCGGTAGATAAAATCGTAAAACGTGGCAAGCTCCTCCAATTCAAGGGTTGTCATACCGAGGAGTCTGGTCCCCTCTTCCAGCGCTTCATCGCTCAAATAACCGTAAAGATTCTGCAGGGCAAACATGATATCCACCGCCAGTTCACGAGGATGATCAACTTTGGCAATATCACTTTGAAGCTTTTCAAGTAATTCCTTGGGCAACATAGTTACGAAGTCCCAATTTCCAAATCCCAAATTCAAATGACCAAAGCTATTTTCGATTGCTAATTTCCAATTTCCGATTTTGAAAAATTTAAAATCGGAAATCGCAAATCGAAAATCTATTGGGTGCTTGACATTTGGTGCTTCACCGTTTACCGATCAATATCCGGCAAGACGTAGTCAACAGAACCGATGATGACGAGAAGATCCGAGATCAATCTCCCCCGTGCCATCAAGGGTATCACCTGGACATTGGCAAAACCCGGAGCTCGTATCCGCATCCGGTATGCCATATTGAGTCCATCGCTCACCACATAGTAACCTTGCTCCCCCCGCGGGATTTCAATGGCGCTATAAGCCTCACCCTTAGGGATTTTCGGACCCCGGGTCACATTGATGAAATGATGGATGAGGCTTTCGATGTCTTTCAAGGTGTCCGATTTCTGAGGAACGGCATAGCGGTAATCATCGCAAATGTATCGGCCAGGGGGCATCTGTCGGGCGGCCTGTTCGATGATCCTCAGACTCTGCCGCATCTCTTCGACCCGGACCAGGTATCGTGCATAACAATCCCCATCGCTCGCGGTAGGGATATCGAAATCAAAGGCTTCATAGCAAGAATAAGGAAATTTCTTGCGCAGATCCCACTCCAGGCCGCAAGCCCTCAAGTTAGGTCCGGTCACCCCCCACTCCATGGCATCCCTTAGAGAAAGTTGGCCAATACCGCGGGTCCTACCTCCAAAGATGGGATTTCTCGTGATCAATGCCTCGTACTCCTTGAGGCGAGCCGGAAAGATCTTCACAAACTCATCCACAGCCTCTTTCCAACCTTCTGGTAGATCTGCTGCCACGCCTCCAATACGAAACCAGATCGGGTGGAGTCTGCCGCCCGTGATCAGCTCAATGATATCCATGAGCTTTTCTCTCTCACGGAAGGTATAAAAGGTGGGAGTCATAGCTCCGACATCATGAGAAAAGGTGCCAAACCAAACCAGATGATTGTTGATGCGAAAGAACTCACTGATCATTACCCGGATGAATTGGGCACGGTCGGGGACTTTGATCCCAGCTAAAGTTTCTAAGGAGTGGAGGTAGGCCAGGTTGTTGGCCGCACCGGCAAAATAGTCCACCCGGTCAGTATACGGAATAAATTGATGCCACGACTGGCGTTCACCAATCTTTTCGACCGCCCGGTGGTGATAGCCGATGTCCATATCCATCTCGGAAATCTCTTCGCCGTTTAAGGAAAGAATGAACCGCATGAGGCCGTGGGTACCGATATGGTGAGGGCCCAGATTCAATACAAATTCCTGATCACCGTCTTCCCGCTTCAGGAAAACTCCTGCATCGAGAGGTTGATGCTTCTGGGCATCACCCTGGGTATAGGGGGCCATTTCTGTAGCTCGGCCGGGGTAGCTTTTCCGGAGTGGGTGCCCATCCCAATCGTGGGGCAGGAGAATCCGGCGAAGGTTCGGATGACCTTCAAAGCGAATTCCGAACATATCGTAAACTTCACGCTCGTACCAGTTGGCCGAAGGCCATAGATCGGTAATGGTATGGGTGACCGGGTCTTTGCCTGTCAGGCCTACCTTTAGACGCAAGCGGGTGGGAGGCTCAAAAGAGAGCAAGTGGTAAACCAGGGTATAGTCGGGATAACCTTGACGCACAGGGCGTGTCGATTCGCCTCCAGCAATCTCGTTTGCCACAGTTCCATCATAAGCGACATAGGGTTGGAGACTACGCCGCGCAGATTCATCCACCGCAGTTAAATCATCCAGGCGAAGAAACTTGGGAGTAGCTTCGGCCTTCAGAAATTGCAGGACCTCCTTCAATTGGGCCTCTGCGACATGGAAAGTCAACATATCCGATGTCTGTGATGCTTGTTGAATCACATCGCCGAACTTTTCCTTTAATGTCTTGGCGAAAGATTGATCCTGCTCCTTCAACTCGATTCGATCTGGAGGTGGGGTCCACATTAGATCGGAGCGACTATCCCAGAATTTTGGCGGCGTCACAGAGGTGCCTCTCGTAGGAATGCCTTCATAACCCGGACCCCGCGAATCCCTCGATTTGGTTTGCCCGTCTACCAGGATGGGTTTCTGGCTCCCCTGGGTGCCCCCACTGAGATGAAAGACGGGACGGGCTGGCTTTTCTGAGGCGATCTTCTTCTGTAACAAAAGCAATCCATGCTCGATCGCCTCGGGTCGCGGCGGACAACCTGGGATATAGACATCGACGGGTAGAATCTGGTCTACGCCCTGAACGACGCTGTAAACATCGTACATCCCGCCACAATTCGAGCAGGAGCCCATGGAGATCACCCATTTGGGCTCGGCCATCTGTTCATAAAGCCTTAGTACGATCGGAGCAATCTTCTTAAAGACCGTACCGGCGACAATTAAAAGATCAGCTTGTCGGGGTGACCCCCGTAAGACTTCCGCCCCAAAACGGGCGAGGTCGTAGCGCGGCGTAAACACGGCTGCCATTTCGATAAAACAGCACGAGGTTCCGAAAAAGAGGGGCCAGAGACTGGATTGGCGGGCCCAGTTAATCAGTGCATCAAGTCTTGTCAGAAGCATGTTTTCGGGCAGATTCACTTTTTCTGAGATATTGGCCCCCACTCCAGGCCTCCTTTTTTCCAGATATAGAACAGACCGATGAGCAGTACAACGATAAAGAAGGAGATTTGGAACCAACCGGACCAGCTGAGACGATCAACCGCAATGGCCCAGGAAAAGATGTAGGCAGCTTCTACATCGAAGATGAGGAAAAACGTGGCAACGAGATAAAAGGCGACGGGATAGCGAAATCGGGCTGAACCAGTGGGGATGATGCCGCTTTCAAAAGGTCTCAGTTTTTCAACCCCCGTTTTCTTCTCCCCGAGCCAGCGGGAAAGAAAGAGAAGGATGGCCACCAGGATCAATACCAACAGGCCATAGACAACCAAAGACAAGACACCCGGCTCCCAAGGGGACAAGGTTTCAGTGCCTGGCATAGATTTTATCGAGTCCTCCTTCTCTTTAAATAAGAAGTTTATACCGGAAGCGTGAGAAGGTTAAATAAGGTGAACCCTGTATTTTTAAAGTGAATTGACCGTATTTTTAGTTTCTTAAATTCGAGGTTCGTCCCCATATAAATATAAAGAGCGCGGATATCAGATAAGGTCTCAAATAAGGTCTCAAAAAGAGTAAAAACGGTATTCACTTACGGTGAACCTCTGTATATCTAAGGATATCAATTTCGATAAGAAGTGCTTTGTTCAAGAACGAACGAGAAGAACAGGTACCCATGTAAGGGCAAGAAGGGTTCAGAGAAGATTTCGATCATAAAATACAGTATCTCAACCCACAAAATACTGGATTCTCCTTATTTACCTCTCATTCCTTTTTAAGGAAAATTGAATTACTTTGGGGATTGAGCGGAGGGATTCGTGACCCTGTTCTCCCTCCATAGAACGATTTGGAGGTGATGCCCTATGCTCAGGATTAAGAGGATATATGATTCAGCTTCCTCCGAGGATGGCAAGAGGATACTCATCGACCGGTTATGGCCAAGAGGCATGAAAAAGGAAGAGGCGAAAATTGATGAATGGGTGAAGGATATCGCACCGAGCGATCAGCTCCGGAAGTGGTTTTCTCATGATCCCTCTAAGTATCCAGAATTCAAAAAGAGATATATCAAGGAACTTGAGAAAAAATCAGACCTGGTACAAAGAATTAAGAACGAGGCCAAGAGAGAAACCGTAACCCTCCTATTTTCCGCAAAGGATATCGAACACAACAACGCAACGGTGCTGAAGGAGCTTCTCGGTCAATAGGTCGTTGGGTTCTTTTTTTCAAGAGGTGCCATCCAGGTTTTTAAAAATATGGCGTTGGATTGACGACCGCTGGCCCCTTGACGCCGTCATTCGTTGGAGCCTCGAAAAAGAGATGCCCGGAGGACCGAGCTATGCCTATGTTTTTGGTGAAGGTGTGGCGAACCGACGTGCCAGCCAAGATCGTCAATGCCCTTGGTCTTGAGAAGGTGATGTTCGAGGCAGCCGATCCAGAGGTCTTTGCCTGGTATATTAAAAACTATGGCCCGGAAGTAAACCTCTTCGTCGACCATAGTCAGATCGTCCAGCTTGAGTGTCTGCGTTCAGGGATCTGGGGGACGAAGAGTCTCTGGGGCCGTGTACAAACCTACAAGGGGTAAAATCTTAATTCCCTCTCAGAGTTCTGGTCCAGGAAACCAGACTCTCGACCAACTCCTTTATCTTATCTTTTGTTTTTTGATCGGTCACATTGCCATCTTTGTCTATTTTCTCGCTTGCGAAAGGCACCATGACCTCTGGCCTGTTCAACGGATACATGTTCAGGAAAACGAAGCTCTGCCGCAGATGATATTGTGCTCTTGCTGTTCCCAACATTCCTATCGATCCCCCCATTACCGCAACAGGTTTACCTTCAAAGGCATTATCTCCGTAGGGCCGGGAAGCGCAATCGATTGCATTTTTCAGGACCCCTGGTATTGAGTAGTTATATTCTGGAGTGACAATCAGGATTGCATCGGCTGCCCTGATTCTTGTCTTGAATTCCTTCACTTTTTCTGGAGGTCGATTTTCCAGATCTTGATTAAAGGGAGGGATGCCTTCGAGGTCAAACGTTTCAAGCTCGGCATCCTTTGGAACTAATTCCAACGCAGCACGCAAGAGTGACTTATTGTAAGAATCTTTCCGCAGACTACCAGCAAAACCAAGAATCTTAATTTTTTTATCCATTTTTAGTCGAACTCCTTTCTATTTAATCATACAAGCCATCAAGCTTTTTTCGTTTCCTGTCTACAATGAGGGTTTTATCCATGAGAGGTTCTTACTGATTACGATTGATAAAATTTATGATGAAAATGATTCCTTTTTAGATTCAATTTAAAGAAGAACACCAGGAAAGTAAATAAGGTGAACCCCGTATTTTTTCGGCAGAAAGGCTTTATTTTAACAGGCTGCTGAAAAACCCCAACTCACTGTCACTCCGGCCCCTGCCTTGGCAAGGGTAACCTTGTCCCCGCGAAGGCCGGAAGCGGAAGCCCGAAACCCCGTTCCAAAGGCTGGATTCCTCTTTTCCCCCTTCCTTCCAGTCTCGTATTCTAACATCTTAAGCCCCGTATATTGCTTGATGGAGCAGTATGATTCAGTATCTGAGATGCTTCTGTTACGCAAAAATGTCAAAAACTGCTTGTCAAAGCAGTGCTAAGGTGTTAGATTAATTTGGAGCTTCAATATGATCGCATACGATCTCATCTGTTCAAATGGTCACATATTTGAGTGCTGGTTCAGGGACAGTGCCTCCTTCGATGAACAGAAATCCACTGGCATCATCAACTGTCCTGTCTGTAACGATTGTGACGTGGAAAAAGTGTTCTCCCCGTTTGCAATAAGAAAGAATGAGGAGAAGAAGGAGGAGAGGAAGAAGGAGGAGATTGATCCCGCCAATCCCTATCGGGTGCTTCGACTGATTCAAGAGCATTTGGATAAACATTTTGAGGACGTTGGAACAGATTTTACGAAAGAGGTTCTCAAGATCCATTACGGCGAAGCAGAGAAAAGGAATATCAAGGGGACAGCGACAACGGAAGAGGAGATTGTCCTCAAAGAGGAGGGGGTCCCATTCTTAAAAATTCCGATCATCAAACGCCTCTTGAATTGAAAATGGGGACGGCCTTTATCTCCCCATTTTTCTTACATTTGTTTAAAGAGATGAAGGTAGTTACGGCTTACAGTGAGGAACTCCGGTCTGTCTTTAAGTTTCAATATTCCCCGTCCTGTGAGTGAGCGACTTACTTTGTCTATCTTGGAAACATTCACGATGGTTCCCCGGTGTATCTGCCAGAATTGAGCGGGATCGAGCTCCTGGGCCAATTCTTTAATGCTCTTTTTAATGAGTGACTCCCCTTCTCTCGTTATGACCAGAGTGTATTTATCTTCGGCCTTGAAGTAGTCTGCCTCCTCCACGGGTATGAGACGGACACTATCTTTATCTTGCGTTTTAATCCAACGCAGGAAATCAGACCCCCCCCTGCCTGGCAACTTGGAAAGGACCTGCTCTACAACCTCAGCCAATCTTGCGGGTGGTTCAGTGGAAGAATTCAATTGGTTCTTGAGACGTTGAATGGTTTGAATGAGTCTGTCCTTAGATACAGGTTTCAGGAGATAGTCAACAGCCTCCCTCTCAAAGGCTTCGACCGCATACTGATCGAAGGCAGTGACAAATACGATTCGGCAGAGACCTGCGATTCTTTTTGCCACCTCCATGCCTGAGAGACCGGGCATTCTGATATCAAGGAAGGCGATCTGAGGCCGCTTCGATTCCACTAATTCAAGAGCTTCTTTACCGTTTTTGGCCTCGCCGCAAATCATCAGCTCCGGCCAAATCTCCGATAAAATGGATTTGAGGTAGGCCCTCAACTCCTTTTCATCGTCAGCAATGATGGCTTTGTACATCATGCTTTGGCACCTCGATGATCGCTCTTACTCCATTTGGTTCGTTTTCTTGTATGATCAAACGCCCTTTTTCCCCATAAAGTAGTTTAATACGTTCCCTTACGTTTCCGATACCTACGCCTGGTTTTTGAAAAGAAGAGAACCCCAGGCCCGTGTCCACCACCTCGATTCTAATGAGGTCGTCTTCATCTAAAGCCTTTATCATGATTTCTCCTCCCTCCATTTTGGGCTCAAGCCCGTGTCTTACGGCATTCTCTACCAGAGGCTGGAGCAACATCGGGGGAAAGGAATGTTGCCGGACTGCATCAGGAAGTTCGATCTCGAAATGGAGCCTTTCGCCCATCCTGATTTTTTGAATATTAAGATAGGCTTTGATCATGTCCATTTCCTGATCCAACGTGATCGGATCGGGGAACGTCCTTGACAGAGAGGTGCGCAGATAGTGAATCAGATCTACTAACATCGACTTGCCACTGGCCGGGTTTGTGTCGATCAGACTCAGAACATTGGAAAGGGTGTTGAACAGAAAATGCGGCTCGATCTGGGCCTGAAGCAGTCTCAGATTGGCCTCGAGGGCTTCTTTTTCGCTGGAAAGACGCTTGATCCTTTCTTGCTGGATCTCTCCCTTACTGATTCTTAATCTCGATTTGGCGTAGAAGAAATAACTGGCAACGCTACCGAAGGTGATGGCAAGTATAATGGTCTGAAGAAAACTTTTCTCCGGTTGCTTCAGGACAATGGAAAAAATCTGCTGAAGGACAAAAGGTCCTATTTGCAGGCCGATCAGGGTTCCACTGGCAATACCTATCATGACGATGAAAGCTACAGATGCCATTTTCTCTGGTTTGAATATCCAAAGTAAAAAATGAATCATCGAGTAGATGGACAACCCGAAAGACTGAGACACAATTAAGTTAATGACAAAGGACTTTGTGGTGATGCCCGTGAAGGTCAGGAACGCGGCGATTAAAGCGGATATGATAATTGTATAGACTAAATCTTTAAAAACGTTTCTGGGATTGATATTGTGTGCATCCATGCTTAGATGGCCTGGCCCTCTCTGTCTTGCCTTTGAGGGCTAAGAGCCAACAAAATGCTCAGAAGGTATACTTTAAACCGATCATGCATTGATAATCCAAGATACTCCCAAATTCTGTATTCTTGTTACCTGCATTGAGGGTACCGACAGAAAACAACTCCAGATGATTACCCAGAGAGTATGACACAACTGTTGTAAATTGACCAGATCCATCATTCAAATTCTGGGTCCAACGCAAGGTGAGATCGATTTTGTTTTTGATATTTGTCTGGGTATATTGGAGCATCGCATAATTCTTTCGCAGCAATCTTAACCCTGTATTGACCGTTTGGCCGAGGGCCTGTTCCCCCAATGCCGATAACGGACCACCAGAGCTTATGGCTCTTGCTGCCTCGCATTTTAGGACATTGTAATGATCTGCCTCAGAATCGCTGTAGCCTGGGCTATTATAGGTATATTCAAGGTACAAGGTTCCGCCTCCTGCAAAGGTATAGGAGCCTCCGATTAAGAGAATGGGTTTGATCGTCGAGTCGCTTTTATGAAATTTTTGCATGGAGGCCCCCAAAGGGGAGCTATCCCTCTTGGGGTATAACGCATCACTCCCTTGAGTAATGACTCCCTCGCCATAGAGCACGACGGCATCGGAAATCGTCCATCCTCCAAAAAAACCCAATGAGATCTTGGAACCTTCCCTGTAGGAAAGTATCGCCGAACCATAATTCTCCCGGCCTGTATAATCAACCTTTAAGGCATAGGTCTTTTCAAAAGGTGCCAGGCCATTAGGGGGATAAGAGATCTTCTCAAATGGATCAAGTCCATGAGTTTTGTTCTGTCCTTCATTCGTATTGGCGATGAAAGATAGGGTCCAGGAACTTTCCGGAATCCAGACCAATCGCCCGAAGTCCATGCCCGGTACTTCCACATAGGGGTTGCGACGACCGTTATCCTTGAAAAAAGGGTTGGAAGGCGAGAAGAGAAAGGAGGGGCCCCATTGCAGGTTTTCGCGGCCATAAGAAACGAATAAATTTTGGCGCATTTTCCATCTGGCCAGCCATTCATTAATGTACCAATCCGTATTCCATTGTGATTCTCCCTGATGGTCCCCTTCTCGCCAAACACTATAATCAAGTCTCATTCTCGGTTTAGCGCTTAGCTCTAAAGGGTCTATGTTTAGACGCAGATCCGGTCGTATCTCCAAATCCGCCAAATAATGTGGAATTTGAAGAAAGTTGTTTCCGGGGTTTTGACTTGAATCGGCAGGTTTCTCGATAATGCCAGAGGCTAAAATTCTCAAATCGAATGAAAAGTGCTCGGCCAATTTCTTCTGGATCAGGGCAAAGTTTGTATTGCCAGCCTCATCGGTCATGCCTATTTCAGGCCACCCTCCTAAACCAGCCATTAATAAGACAACCAGTGTGAAAAGACGCTTCTTCATTCTAAGGCTCGTATTCTGAGAAATCGTCTCCCAGGTTCGTAGCGCCCCCATTCAGTGGGGGCGAATCACCTCGTTCCGATAAATACGGGAACGCTACTATCTCATCAACAGGTTTAGATTGAAAATGGAATCCGGCACCTTTTTGATTGATGCCTTGCGGTAGCTCATGGTTGTGACATCCTCTTTCATCACCGCGCTCGTAATAACCATTTTGGAGATGAATTCTCGCGGCTTGCCATCAACCGTGATGCTATTTTCATATTCAAAGGTGGCGGTCTTAAACATCTTTCCTGAGACCGTGTAGAATTCAGCCTTAAGCCCCACCAGCCGTTCTTTGGATATCCAGTATTTGATCCGATCATAAGTAGCCCTATTATCGACTGCGTTTAAATCAAAGAGATAGCACGGCTCGCCGCTTACTATATCTTCCGAAGTTTGAACGATTTTATAGTCGCCCGCATAGTTGGTGGATGCTATGTCGCCATTGGCAGCACCGCCCACCAGTTTTTGCCGGGGAGAGATAGGGACGGCTTTAGAAAGACCAGGTTTCGCAAACCACATGTTGCGGTCCAGCATCAACAGCTTTTGGCCTTTCACATTGGGTGGGGCCAGAAATTCTGCCAGTGAATTGAAACCACGAGCCGTTACCCTGATGGTTCTTTGTTGTTGGCGGCCTCCTTCGACGGAATCAATTGCGATTTCCCACTCTACTCCTTCCGCGTTACCACGGGCTTCATCCGCTTTTGTAAGGATCTCTTTGGGATTCATGGCAGCATGAAGCGAGGGAAGGGAAATGCTCAGACAAGAAACAAGTGTAAAAACTAATACGATCAAATATCGTTCTTTATGCTGGTGATTCATCATCTTCCTCCTCCTATCATCTTTACCCCGAACCCCATAGGACCCCGTTCTTCCGACCAGGGATGTTGGGGTGCATCAGAATAATTCTCTTAAAGAAAGCCCCGCATTCTAACACGGGGTAGGGGGTTTATACGTGTCCCAGGGCGTTCACGACATTTTGTTTGGCCGCACGCCTTGCTGGTACGATGGCAGCTATTAAAGAAAGGAAAACCAGAAAGAGCATCAACACGAACAGGGCCCGAGGTACAAGGTCAACAACCAATGGCACAGGAGTGGAAATACCCGGAGGCGTATAGGTTGGCGAGGAGGCTCTAATCATGCCCCACACGCTCACATGCAGTACCACCCCTATGAAACTGCCAAAGAAACCCAGCACGCCGCCTTCCATTGCAAAGAGAAGCGATACCCCTCTTCGCTTCAAGCCCAAGGCCCTCAAGGTGCCGATCTCCCTCGTTCTCTCCAGAACGGCCATACCCATCGTATTGACGGTGCTCATCACAACGATGACTAAGACAATGGTGAATAAAAAGAGGAAGATCATATCGAACATGCCTCTCACCTTTGAATAGAATAAGGATAGCTCGTTCCAGGTCTTTATCTCACAGGCAATGCCTGCACCGGTTAGTTTCTTTAGAAGGATAGCGCGCATCTGCTCCGTTTTTTTCCAGTTGTCGAGCAAGACCACGATTCTTTCAGCCTTGTGAGTGTCCACAAGGGCCTGGGCGAAGTCAAAAGTGAAGCGCATGTATTTGTCGTTGGTGGCATCGGAGCCGGAATCATATACACCCGTCACTTGTATGTCCATGGCATTCATCTGCCCGCTGAGGGTCGTGGTCATCACAACCCCGTCTTTGCCAGGCGTCAGGTTCAGAAACTTGGCTAAGTCCTGGGCAACTTCCACTCCATAAGACTTTTTCTCATTTAATCCCTCTCCCTTAATGGGTCTAAAAGCAGCCCAAGCTCCTTTAATGGTCCTGTCATCCTGGGCAACGACTCCCTGAGCAATGAAAATAGTGGAGGTGATTCCATTTGACGCAATGCCGGCAACTTGAATCTGAGGTGTGGCCAAGATGACCCCATTTTCTTCCGTGACGAATTTTATAATCTTTTCTGTTTCCTCTTTAGAGAACATATACTTCTCAGGATCAAGTTTTCCCTTCTCGAGCCAGCCAGCCTTGAAGATGGTCAAATGGCCCAAGCCCTCGCCCCGAATCGCTGATTCCCTCAACCCGGAATAGGTATTACTGACATAACCGCGAAAGAGGCTGATCGCTGCAAACCCCACACCTATCGCGAGCAACGTGACAAAGGACCGGCGCTTATTTCTTAGGATATTGCGAATTGCCAATTTCATCCATTTCATCATCGCTTCATACCTCCATCGACGATTCGTCCATCCTCCAAACGGACTAACCGTTTGACCTGATCCAGCAATCGCTGATCGTGGGTAGAAAAGATAAACGTGGTCGCCTCTTTTTCGTTCGACTCTCGCATGAGACCAATGATCATGCGGGCGGTTTCTGAATCCAGATTGGCGGTTGGTTCATCAGCAATCACCAAAGAAGGATCATTCACCAAAGCCCTGGCAATGGCTACTCTTTGCTGTTGTCCTCCAGACATTTTAAAGGGGCGGTGACGGATAAATTCACTCAGGCCAACTTCCTGTAAACGGCCCAAGGCTTTGGCTTGAGCTTGTCCGAAAGATGTCCCTTTAATTTGAAGAGGTAACATCACATTCTCCAGAGCGGAGAGAACCGGGATCAGGTTAAAACCTTGAAATATAAAACCGATCGTTTCATTGCGAAGCTCGCTTCTTTGGTTATCCGACAAAGAACGAACTTCCCTGCCAGCAATCGCCAGATCCCCTGTTGTGGGTTCATCAATAGCGCCGATCAAGTTCAGGAGCGTGGTCTTGCCAGAGCCGGATGGTCCCCATATGGCAACAAACTCTCCTTCATCTATTCGTAAATCGATCCCTTGGAGGGCATGCACTACCGTTTCACCCAAGAAGTAGTCTTTCTTTATGTTTTGCATTTCGATGAGAGCCATATTCTTTCTCCTTTTCAAGGGTTGCAAACGATCCTTCGGTATTTTTGAGCCTTGGCCATGTTGCCATCCTCTTCGTACAAGACAGCCCACCTGGTATAAACAGAGGCTTTTAACAGACCAGCCAATGAGTTATGAGGAACACGATCCATGACATTTCCTCCTTTCTTCTAAGCATTTTACCACTATCTTATATGACAAATCATGCTTTATAAACAGTCTGGTGACGAAAAGGCCCATGAGGCGATAAAAGGGTAATAACAGGAGTGGAAGGATAAAAATCAAAAATACCAGTTCTGTTTTGTAAACTTGGGGGTAAACTTGTGGGATCAGGGTTTCAGGGATAGACTTACTTCCTGGAAATTGTCATCCCTAAAAAGCAAAATCCGAAGTGAGCTGCCTGCCTTGACACTATCCAAGATTTCTTCAAATTCCTGAACGCTTTTCACCCCTCTGGAGTTGATTTTAGTAATGATATCCCCTGCTCTGATTCCTGAAGCCTCTGAGGTGCTTCCCGAAACGATCTCTGAGACCAATACGCCCTGATTGCCTTTGAAGTTAAAGTGAGAGGCTAAGGAAGGGGTGAGCTCCTGGATTCGGATTCCATGCCTTTCCCCCAAAGCCTCCTTTTTGGCGAGGACAATTCCCTGTTCATCAAGAATCTTGCTCGCAACAAAGACCGGGGCCTTGGCTTTCAAGGCCATGATGATTGCATCGCTGGGTCGAGCATCCACTTCGATCAACTTTTTGTCTAATGTGAGAAAGAGCCTCGCATAATAGGTATTATCTTTTAAATCGACGATCTTTACTTCTCTCACCTTCACTTGAACCTGGTCGAGAATTGAATGGAGGAGGTCATGCGTCATCGGTCTGGCGGAGGGAATACTCTTCAGTTCCTTATCAATCGCACTTGCCTCAAGAAGGCCGATCCAGATGGGTAGTGCCTTTCTGCCTTCTTTGTCAGCAAGGATGACCACTGGGTTCTGTCCGATCGCATCAAGGCTGACCCCCTTCACCTCCATTTCAACGAAGGGAGGAGGCGTCTCCTTACTGACGGAGACCAGCACCAAAGAGATGAGCAAGACCCCTGCAAGACCTATCTTCCAATATCTTCTCATGGATTTCTCCTCTTGACGGACTCGTAGAAAGTCGAAGATAAAAGACCCTGTCATGCTGAACCCTCGCCTGTAGCAGTGAAGGCTTGGTTCAGCATCTCACTTATGATTGTGGGAGCGGGGTAGCCCCGTCCCCACGGCTCCTTTTCCTTAGTATCGCCATCAAACCGATGATGATCTTTTGACCGTCCCGCTTGGTCAGGGGATCAGCCCTCTTAATAATCCGATGACAGAAGGCATGGAAATGCCCTTCATCCCAGTTCAATTTTTCCAAGAGATAGGAGATGAAATCCTGTTGGCTCGAGGTGATGGATTCAAGGCCTTGGGGGCTGTCGGATGGGATGAGTCGCCCTTTTGGCACAGGATGATACGGGTGTGGAAGAAGGCCCTTAAATCCCATCGCTTGAAAACGCTTCATCACCTTTTCAAATCCTTCCGTCGTCAATTGAGTTGAACTTTCCACCCCTGCCACTCCTTTAAGGATCTGGCGATAGGACTCATCGTCGAGATGAAGATCTCCCTTGGCAATATGGACAAGAGCCTTCTTCTTTTGACCAATGACCACACTCATCACCTATTCAATTATAAATCAAATCGAAAGAAAAATGAAAAGAAATTGTAAGCACGAATTGCCTCATAAAAAATGTTACCCGAAGCATGACTAAAAAGGGATCGTTGACTCATAATGGATGTTACCCGATAAAGGGGCCCCAAAGGAGAGCTGATTATGAGTCCACGGTCAAAAAAAGAATATATCGAAGCGATTTTTTTACGGTACAAAAAAGCTTCTTATCAAGAAAGAACGATCATCCTCGACGAATTCTGTGCTACCTGCGGATATCACCGAAAGCATGCGATCCGATTACTCCGAAGGTTCAGGCGGTTTATAAAACCCAAGGTTAGAAAACGAGGAAGATCTCCGGTTTATCACCGAGACCTCATCCTCAAACCGCTTAAACAAATTTGGCTCGCTGCCAACCTCCCCTGCTCAAAACGTCTAAAAGCCATTCTACCCCTCTGGCTCCCAGGTTATCTCCAATCCTTTGGGAATCTCCCTTCTGAAGTCTCTGAGGCCCTCCTCAACATCTCTGCCGCCACCATCGACCGTCTCCTCCATCCCGTCCGAATCCAATATAAAACCCGAGGCAGAACCACCACCAAACCCGGAACCCTGATCAGAAAACATATCCCCATTAAAACCAACCAATGGAACGAATCTCGCCCCGGTTTCCTCGAAGCCGACACGGTCGCTCATTGCGGCCAATCCCTATCCGCAATCTTCGCCTATACCATTGACTGCGTTGACATTGCCACGGGTTGGACTGAACAAAGAGCCGTCTGGGGCAAAGGAGAAACCGATACCCTCGAACAGATCAAACAGATCGAAAACGCTTTGCCCTTCCCCTTGCTCGGCTTCGATTGCGACAATGGCGGCGAGTTTCTCAATTATCACCTCCTCAGACATTTCGCACAAAGAAAACGCCCCGTCCAATTTACTCGCTCTCGGGCCTACCACAAAGATGACAACGCTCATGTCGAACAGAAAAACTCGACCCACGTCCGTCAGTGGCTCGGCTACCAACGCTTAGATGACCCCAAGGTTGTCCCTCTCCTCAATGACCTCTATCGTCACGAGTGGAGACTCTTTCATAACTTCTTCTGCCCCTCGGTCAAACTCCTATCCAAAGAAAGAATCGGCTCCAAAACCATCAAACACCATGATCGCCCAAAAACTCCTTACCAGAGAATCCTCGAATCTCCTCATATCTCTCTCAACGTAAAACAGAGCCTCTCTAAACAACTTGCAAAACTCAACCCCTTTGTGCTAAGAGAAGCCATGGAGATGAGACTTAAAAAAATACTCAATCCCTCCCCTTTGTCATCTTCTCTTCAACGATCCCTCGGGTAACATTTTCCTATGAGGCAACAGGAGCAACCCTTTGGAACAATTTCCGCTCCATCGGCAGAGAGGTTCATGTTGACAGAGGATCTATCTTTAAATAACATAATCTCAGTTGCTAAAGTACCATGGGGTTTCGAATTGCTCATTTGAGATTTTGTCTCCTATTTAGCTTCCTTTTCCTGTTGATAAGGGATGAAAGAATCTCTGGCATGAGGGACATGATTTCGATAGAAAATCTCAGGCAGCATGTGCGAAACATCCATTTTGACCGGAATCCTTACGACCACTATCTTGAGTTGGAGCAGGCTGCTCTCTATATCCAGAGGGAGTTTTTGAAGGTCGGGCTGGAGGTCAAAGAAGATTCCTTTCAATGGGAGGGGAGGTCTTATAAGAATATTGTGGCAGAAAAAAAGGGGATGGCCTCCCCTGATAAAGTTCTTATCCTGGGGGCCCATTACGACACCGTTCCAGGATCTCCGGGTGCTGACGACAATGCCAGCGCCGTCGCCGTTCTTCTTGAGGTGGCGAGAAATATCCAAGCACTCCCTCTGGATCCTACTGTGAAATTGATTGCCTTCACCCTCGAGGAAGATGGCTATGTTGGAAGCACTTATTACGCAGAGAGGGCAAAAATAGAAGGGGAAAAGATTGCAGGAATGATTTCTTTAGAGATGGTCGGTTTCACTAACTCGAGGCAGGATTATCCTCCCTACCTCAATCGCAAATATTATCCCAATGTGGGCGATTTCATCGCCATCGTCGGAAACGAGGGGTCGAAGGCATTATTGGAAAAGATATACCGGTCCTTCAGGACTTGTATTCCCCAACTCTCCTCAGAATTCCTCCTGGTCCCTGGTAACGGGGAAGGGATGGAAGAGGTGAGGCTGAGCGACCACAGTCCTTTTTGGGATCGAGGTTTTCCGGCGATCATGATCACAGACACTGCATTCTTAAGAAACCCAAATTACCATCTTCCTTCGGATACGATAGAGACACTGGATTTTGAATTTATGAGAATGGTGGCAATTGGCATTTATTATTCTATCGTGGAATTGGCGAAATAGATAAGGTTGAGGTTGAGGTTAAGGTTAAGATTGAGGTTCAGGAGATTAAAGTTTGAAATCTTTTGCCTCAAGCAAAGCCCTGAACCGTGTTAGGGACAGGGCGAAGCGATCCTTGAACCTTTAGCCTCAAACGGAGTTTGATATGAAGATCGGTGTGCTTTCGGATACGCATTTAAAGGAACTCAGCTCAGAATTTAAAAAAATCATTGAGACCCATTTCAAGGGAGTCGATAAGATCCTCCACGCAGGGGACTTTGTCGAATGGAAGGTTGTGGAGTATCTTTCGAGTCAGAAAGAACTGATTGCCGTTTGCGGCAATATGGATTCCCCTGATATTCGAAGGGCCTTTCCTCAAAAAAGAGTCATCGAACTGGGGAGATTTCAAATTGGCCTCATTCATGGAGGTGGATCTCCATTCGGGATAGAGGCACGGGTCAGAGACGAGTTCGACGAAGTGGGCGCGATTCTCTACGGCCATTCCCATACACCGGCCAACCATTGGGTCAAAGACATCTTATTCTTTAATCCCGGTTCGCCCACTCGTTCTTTTATTCATCGGGCCACTCTCGGTATCCTGCATATCGGAGAAAAGATCGAAGGCGAGATCATCAAAATTTAAAAAAATTGTGGAGACTTAGATTTGATCTATGGGAAGCATTATATGCATGGAGTGTTTCCCTAATTTAACAACCAGCTTAATGAATGCAGGAGGCGAACTCGGGCTGCTGAATATTGTGCAAAGTCAAGATTGAAGGGTGGCCCCAAGGCACATTGACGTTTTACCCCGTTAGAAATAATGCCCCGCTGCTCTGCAGCGGGGTTAGATCTTAGAATAATTCCGGCGGGGTTTAATGCCCCGCTGGAATTTCTAACGGGGTTTACTCTTTCTTCATCTGTTTCAGCGAAGCCTTACGAAGATCCTCAAGAAATTTAGGGGGAATTTTGTAGCCCAAATCTTGTGCCTTTTTAATATCCTCCCAAGATTTGTTGTATTCTGCCCTTGAGTAGTAAGCCTTCCCCCGATTGTTGTAGCCTTCGGCAAGCCTTGGGTTTATCTCAAGGGCCTTGGTGTAATCGGAGATGGCCTGATCATATTGGCCTTTTTCCATGTAGGCATTTCCCCGGTTGTTGTATCCCTCAGCATATCTTGGGTTTATCTCAAGGGCCTTGGTGTAATCGGAGATGGCATTATCATATTGGCCTTTACGCCTACAGGCCATCCCTCGGTTGTTGTATGCCTCAGCAAACCTTGGATTTATTTCAAGGGCCTTGTCGTAATCAGAGATGGCCTGATCATATTGGCCCTTTTCCCAGTAGCCCATTCCCCGATTGTAATAGGCCTCAGCAAATCTTGGCTTGACCTCAAGGGCTTTGTCATAATTTGAGATGGCCTGATCATATTGGCCTTTATAATAATAGGCAATTCCTCGGTTATTGTAGGCCTCAACATACTTTGGATTTATCTCAAGAGCCTTATTGAAATCAGAGATGGCCTCATCATATTGGCCTTTGTGCCTACAGGCTACGCCGCGATTGTAGTAGGCCTCCATATACTTTGAGTTTATTTCAATCGCCTTATTGAAGTCGGAGATGGCCTGATCGTATTGGCCTTTTCCCAGGTAGGCATATCCGCGGTTGTTGTAAGGATAGGCAAACCTTGGGTTCATCTCAATCGCCTTATTGAAGTCGGAGATGGCCTGATCGTATTGCCCTTTTTCTCCGTAAGCAATTCCCCGGTTGTTGTAAGCGTAAGCATACCTCGGGTCTATCTCAAGGGCCTTGCTGTAATCGGAGATGGCCCGATCATATTGGCCCTTATCCTTATAAGCGATTCCCCGATTGTTATAGGCAAAGGCATAGATTGGGTTTATCTCAAGGGCCTTGCCGTAATCGGAGATGGCCCGATCGTATAGGCCCTTATCCCTGTAAGCCATCCCCCGGTTGTTGTAAGCATAAGCATACCCCGGGGTTATCTCAAGAGCCTTATTGAAATCGGAGATGGCCTGATCATACTGGCCCTTATCCTTGTAGGCCATTCCACGGTTGTTGTAGAACTCGGCATCTCTCGATTCACTCTGTTCTTGTTGAGCAGAAACATAGGAGAATAACGATAGAAGAACGATTGGCAGAATGATCCAGATTGATTTCGTCATGCCATTTTTTATCATTTCAGTCAAACAGCAATATCGTTGTTTTCTGTAACCTCATTACCAACAAATGTGGCACTTGTCAATTAGTAATTTACTCTTGCCCGTCCCCCGTTTTTGTCAATCATGGAGGAGACTGGCGTGAAGAGCAGGAATAACCGGGGTAGCAAGATAATTGAATCCATGTGTGGGACTCCTCTATCCCGCAATGTGCTTTTGGTGTCGAAAAATTCGCGGTCAGAAAACTTTGGGTCAAACAGGAAACTTGGGTGACCCCAAAGATGCCCCTTAGCTTTGCCCCCAAGTCTGTTCACTATTTAAGGTCTAATTGAATTTTAATTGCCTCTCCAACCTTTTGCATATCATCTGCTGAAATGACGCCGACCCGATTGAATAAACGTAATTTACTTACCGTTGCAAGTTGGTCGGCCATAGCCTTGTTTTGTTTTCCGCTAAGCATGACATACGCTTCGCTCGGATAGAGACGGTCAATATGACTCGTGAGAGGAGCTACTTGAACCCTATTGAGGAACTTATTGGAGGCATCGTTGCTGACTATAACGGCGGGGCGCTTCTTGCGGATTTCTCCACCAACTGAAGGATCAAAATTTACCCACCACACTTCACCTCTTTTCATGAGCGCTATCTCCTAAAGTGGCCTCAGCCCATTGGAGTGCTTCCTTTTCTCGAGTTTTATCCTTAGCCATTTCTGCATAAGCAGATTCGAGTTCATGTTTGACGACATGAGGACGAACCAAATCTTCAACAAATCTGCTGATTTTCCTCGGGCCAATAACCCTGTGAAGGCCCCAATAGACTTCTTCATTGATGGTAATGGTCAGTTTTTTTTGCATGGCGGTTTCTCCGAGTGGCTCTACACGTATATTATACGTATAAAAGTTCGAGGGGTCAAGAATATTCATTAAGCCTAACGAGGCTGTAGAAAAAGTCAATTTATTAAAAAGCGCTCCTTCTGCTGGCTCGAAAATAAGAAATTATCATCTTCCCTCCCTGAAACTTTTTGAACTTCTTGATGCAATATCTTTATCCTCAGGATATAGTTCCCACCCCAATATAAATGTCAATATTTAAGTCTGACCCCATGACCTTCTGATCCCATGACCTTCCACTAGGCAGTTTTCCATTTGATTCTATTCAACGCGCTTGATCAGTAACGTCCACGATCATCTCAGATGTTCCGAACATGGGAATCCGCTTCACCGCCGTTCCTGAGAAATCAAGCTTATTCAAATCGATTTTTCGGAGATTTTGGTTGTCGTATGTTCTGAAGTAGACAATACGTTTTGTGAGATCTCGAAAAGAGACCCACTGAGTGGATTCTTTAAGAACTGTCTTTTTATCCGGCAATGTGTCGGTCACTAAGCCGAAGGGGATATCAAAGGTGTTGAGGATATGCTGGGCAAGGTTAAGGGTTCGCTCCGCGTTTGGTTGCATATCGGAGAACCTGGTTAAAACAGCGAGGCGGACGAATCTGCTCGGCGGAGTGAGGTCGCCGGGAAGACCGAACATTCCTGACCCGTGGCCTGTTGCTGAAAATGTGAAACCGGATATCTGATAGGGTTCCGGCTTTTCACTCGTCATACCGACATACTGACGCAAGTTCGTTAACTGCCAGGGAAATCTGGGAGCATTCGTCATAATGCCGAGGGGATTGTCATAGATGTTACACATACCGTCTTCATATTCAATAACGATGCAACCGCCGTTTGCGTCATAAACGATGAAATGCACGGTCGGGGATATTTTTGTCTTGGGGTCCGTATATTTGAACACTTTCAATTTCTGGATTTCTCGCTTCACATCCTCCACACTTGCAAAGTTGCCCAGAATCCAATCTCCGACCATGGCCTGGGCAAGGGCGCGTTTCGTCTCACCGGGGGCAACGTCCTGCCATTTCATGTCGGATTCAAACCAAAGCAGCCCGATTGCGAGTCCTTTTTCGTTCATTCCGTCAGATAGACCATAATCCATTCCGAAAGATGCAATCCCAACGTAGCCATACCGCGTTTTCCATGATAAACCCTCTTCTCCGTCAGGGGTGGGACTTACATAGGCTTTATTTCTCGGAACTACGATGGCATCGTATTCCAGATCAACAGCGAACTCCATTGAGCGCCCGACAATGATCGTGCCGTCGTCGGCTTTGAGCCGGAATACCGTGCAGGAGTCCGCCGGCAAAGGGGACAACAAGAACATGCATAAAATGGTAAGAAACATCATTTTCGTTTTCCGCATAGTATACTCCTTTCGCCTAACGAACCTGTAGAAAAAGTCAATTTATTAAAAAGCGCTCCTCGTACTGGATCAAAAATAGAAAGTTAATTTCTGTCACCGAAAGTTTTTACGACATCCGGCGCGATACCGAAGCCCATGACAAAAATGGAGACGATATCAATTCTTTATTACGATTGCCTGACTCTGTCGACTTTCTATAAGTTGGGAACCAGTGACTGAAGGAAATATACTCATGAGGAGATAGCCACACGCTGAATGCCAATGAATTCATTGGATACGGGTTCCTCAACCTCGAGACAGAGCTTGATAGCTTCTTTCACACGCTTCATTAACACATCAAGGGATTTGGCTTGCGTGTGGCATCCTTGCAGCTCGGGGACGGATGCGACAAAATAGCCGTCTTCGCCCTTTTCGATCACCACATTAAATTCTCTTGTCATCTTTGAAATCCTCCATCAATATTATATCATGCAAGACGAATCATTTCATTTTCTTTCTTGAGCAAACGTGCAGATCAGCGGCGCGGGCGACAGCCCGCGTCCGTCTGCATTTGCTAGTTAGCCGTATGGTCTTAATTTGGAGGTACTCCAACCTCCTCAACTTTTTTAATTGTATTCACAATATATATTGACGGAACAATTACAGCGAGCTTACCCCCGGTATTGTCACCCTTTGTACCATGAACGAGTCCAACACACTTTGGATTAGCTTCAGGAGAGCCAACTTCCGGGAAGGTTAAGCCGGGACCATCTGAATAAGGCCAAGGCATTAGATAAACAGGAGCCCCACTATACCCACCAATACTTGGCTTGTCCAGAACAAAAAATGTGGCTTCAGTATCTGTATCAAAACGATTCATACGCAATAAACCACTTGCTGCCTTTGCCTCGACTGTTAAAGGGGAGAACCGGCCTTTTGTCCCTAACGCAAGTGGGAAGCCCATTACCACTAGCGGCCTTTCGCGTTGAGGAGCAGCTTCTTCAGCTTTTAGCATATCAAGAGCAAGAAAACGGCCTTGGAAGAATTGTATGGTTTTATCGTTGAGTGGTAAAACTAGGACTGCAACATCCGCTTCAGAATGAAAATGCCATGGCAACACGGTTTTACCTGGAAATAGTTCTTTGAAGGATAGGCTCACAGGCACATCACCAGGATTTCGCATTGTTAGAAAGCTTTTTGGAGAGATAAATTTTGCAACATGAGATGCTGTTACAAGATATTGATTTTTTGAGGTCACAAAGAAGCCTGTGCCAATCTTGAAAATAGATTCGTTATTTTCTTGAAGATAAGCCACTGAAGCAGAGAGGTCTTCTAGGTTTGTTGTAAAAGAAGTGATTGGGATTACAAGTCCACCCGATAAGACCATGAACGCTAAAAATAAATAATGATATCGATTTTGCACCATATTTACTCCTTTTCTCCTACGGCTAACGCGGAAAATGAGGCGCAGGGGCAACCAGCTTTGCAAAAAAATATAGTGGTTATTCCCTGTCGCCTCGATTTAATTGTTCGACATCGGTATCTTTTCTTCGGTGATTTTGTCCGCAATTCTTTCTTCTGGAGATTACACCAACTGTTTACCCCTACCTTAAGAAGGCCATAAAGCAATAGTGCCACCAGTGGCGTAACAATTCCAGCTACCGCACCAAGCTGAGTCGCCACAGTGGCACTAAGCATGCTGACAATGGCAGTCGTAGATACATGAGATTTTTTCTTGAAATGAGTTCTGATAACAGAATACTTGCGATCCCTAGTACAGATAAGCAGATAAATTTCCTTTTTTACTTCTGCCCAATAGTCTCGTGGCGGAGTTGACAAATCAAAAATGTGCCAATCTTTGTTGGCCATGCCGACCGGTCCGCGGCCTTGAAATGTTAAAGACAGCCCGTAGCCTAAGGTGTCAATATTTATGTTTTGTTCGTTCAATATTGAGATATACGGACAGGCGGCTATAAGTTCGGTTTCGTTTAATTTTGATATGTCTATCATATTATTTTGTTATGTCGAACGCTAAGGCTCACCGGGAGCCGGATTTGTCGGCGATCCGGTGGAGCCGCTTGTTAGCCCCTGCACTGTTCTCTCGCCTTCTGCACCTCCTTCGCATATACGGGAATCAGGAGAACGCCGATCTTCTTCAGCACTGCTTGGAGGTTGGGCTCGTGTTTGTGAAACTCTTTTCTCCTCTGCCCCCGGAACCCGCAGACCCCAATGACCACGTTATGCACTGCCGTTGCGAGCACACACTGCCCGATGAATCGTTGGAACTCGCTGTTTGGTCCCTTTCCGGGGGAAAACGGCAACCATTTGACCTCAACAGCGAGGGTCTTCTCGTTTCTGTCAATTGCTACCAGGTCGAAGTTGTTCCGAGTCCCGAACGCGTCCACTACAGACCATTTCTTGCTGGCTTTCCAACAGTCGGGACAACCTTGGACCCTGCGCGAAGGATCGGCAGCACCTGCCTCACAACCGCCTCTGCACTTTTTCTCTCTCTTCTCCGGATGCACGAATACGTAGATCTCAGGGTGCTTTTGAGACAGCTCCCAGGCTGGCTCTACGACGTGCTTTCGCTCGAATTCCGCCTCGTTCTTCAGGTGAGCACGGGGAACTTGTCGCTTAACTTGCCGGGCAAGAGATGTGGCGAAGCCATGAATGTCCATTTACCACTCCTTCCAAATCGAGGCGGGTGAGCCTCCATTATTAGGCTAACAAAGGATTGAAACGATTCTTCAAGTCGTCTCAATCCTAATTGGTTAGCAAGGCTTTCCGGTCCCTGATGTGCTAACCGCATATCTTTTCCCCCATTTCATAATCTCGGAGGTTCGTCAATCCGGGTTAGTTAGCTTCGTCTGACCATTTTGAGAGCGTGCTCCACAAAATCGGTATAGAAGGCAGTTGAAGTGGTCTCTGTTAGCGATTTCAACCAGTCAGGTCTGCCGTCTTTGTTTTCTGGGATGCCAAAATCCTTTGCTAGCTTTTGCACATCCTCTGCATTAGCCCCCTTCACGAGTGGACTGCCACGTCTTGGGTCGTTTGTTCCGGTATAAATCACGAGCCTTGGTGCCCTGCCTCTAGTGGCCGTTTCTACCCTGAAAGCATGGCGACGGACAGCGTAGACAAAGTACAAGGACAAATCGTCCTCACCGCGCGCCACTGTCCGTGGCCCATCCTCCCAAAGTTCTATCATTTTTCTCACGCCATTGGCCACGTTAGGATAACCAGTGAACAATTGGTCTAGATCAGTGTTTTCCATCACAGACTCCTTATGTTGTATTTCAATGGCTAACAATTATTGAACTGCAAGTTATATTTTGACAAAATGCTACGCTCATAAATATGCTTTGTCAATTAGAATTTAAATGATCCTTATAATCCTTAATTATTCAGAAACTATATTTGTCAGTATTTTCTGTAACTTACGATCTTAGCACCTGGATAAACACTCGCTGGGGAATGAAGAATTTATTGGAAAATTAATGTTATATTGCGTTTAATTAAAACACCAAATCCATTATTAAGAAACGATGATGAGCAGAAAAATGGGTATGCTCAGAGATCTTGAGATGTTTCTTTACCCGTTACGACTAAGAAACTCCCAGGATTTGGTGGGCCTCTCTAATTCGTTGTGGAATATTAACACCGTAGGGGCAGCGGGGAAGACATTCCTCACAAGCAGAACAATCCTCAGCTCTTACCGGAAGCAGGCGATATTGCTCTACAGCCCATCTCTTCATACCATAGCGCTCATAGTAACCCTCAAACCGGAAGATGTCGGGGATGGGAATCCCTTCTGGGCACGGAAGACAATAGCCACAATTTCTACAGAACCCTTTTCCCACCTCTCCCACCCAATTCATAAACACGCCAATCTCTTCCGAGGTTAAATTTCTGAGGTCTTCTCCAACCTTCAGGTTTTCCTCCAGCTCTTTTAGATTGGTCATCCCGGGAATGGCACAGGTGACATGTAGTTAAGGGGGACGTAGGGGTAAATGGAAATTAAGTGTCCCTTCCATCCGACTCCGTTATCTCCTCCGGTCTCGTCATCCGGTTGAGCGATGCCGTCGTCATCTCCGGAAACCGCGCCATAGAGGCCCCCGTGCATCCCAACTTCCCTACCATCTCGCTTGCCTTGGAATGGCCCCAATTTACTTCTTTCCTTACCCCCTGTCAAGTTTTCTGTCTCCTTTTGTTTCTCTTTGCACCAACGTTCCCATCCCTGCAAGTTCTTCTCTCAATCGTTTGGCCGTTTCCGAAGAAGCGGCAGATTTGAAGAAGTATCTTAAAATGCTTCAGAATCTACCTCGCGCCAAGTTTAAATGACTTAAGTACCCGAAGCCCAACCAATTTATTTTCCAAACACTCTAACTCTCTTCATCATGAAAGATTGCGCTTGACATATTAAATATAGTATAGATATTATATAGCATGTGGCGGGTCGAAGAGCACCGGCGGGTCGACAAGCAAGTCGCCTCAATCCCGAAGGAGATCCTGAAACGGTATGAGAAATGGAAAGACATCGCCACAATTTCTGGTCCATCTGGACTGCGTTTGATCAAGGGGTTTCACGACGAAACCTTGTCGGGCGAGTGGCAAGGCTACCGGTCCTCTCGGCTTGGGTTACAATGGCGGGTGATCTACCGAGTTATTCTCGAAAAACTTTTGTTCCAGGTTGCTTCAATAACCGCCCATGACTATCGGAGGTTTTAAATGAGGGAGTATCGTCCTGCAAAGAAGCGGATTACGGTTTCGGTTGGGGAGTCTGTGCGAATCATTCGTGAACTTCAGGAATTAAGCCAAAATCAACTGTCACAGCTTACAGGCATTCCCCAGGCTACGATTTCAGCAATCGAAAATGATCGAGTCCGTCTTGGGGTGGAGCGCGGGAAGGTTCTGGCTCGTGCCCTGAAGTGTCACCCAGGTGTTCTGGTCTTTCCTGGCTGGGAACTTCCTAAAGAAGCCGCGGCATAACCCCTCGCTTCAGGGGAGTTGCCCATAGCTTGCCGTGAAGTCGTGCCCCGTTCAGCGATGTCCAATTGATTTTCGAGAAAGCGGAAGAGCGAAGAACTGCTTGGGTTATAAGAGAAAACCAAAAGATCTATGAGGTTAAACCAGCCCGAAAGAAAATGGGGTGAAGCGACATGCCGGCCTTCCCACGATCTCAAAAAAAGTTAAGAGTGAAAATTATTGCTATCACTATCAACGATCTTAATTCAAGATTCAAATCTTGAAGAGTTGACCCTCATTCATTATTCTGGAATTGTGAGTTTGTCAAATGTCAAGGGCAGACCCCAATCATAATAACGGGCTCTTCAGCCGCAGCGATTAGCTGTCGGCTGAAAGAGCAATGTTAGGGAAAAGTGTATCATAAAAAAACAATGGCCTTTTACATTTGGTTACGTCCTTAAATAACCAAATATTTACCCTATCAGCTAACGTTATTGAATGAATTAAGGACGTTCTTCATCCTACTCATCCTAAGGGGGCGACCGTAGGCGCGGGCAAAATCGTCTCCCGGAATCTGCCCACCTTTTTATGGTTTTTTTAAATATATCTGGGGCGTTTTAAAGTTTTTTCATAATATTTCTCTATACCTTCATTTTTTATTATCTCGTTGATCCGCACCCAAGCTTTATACAGGTTTTCGTCAAAGTTGGTTCTGTTACAGGGGAACTCGTCACACTGGTAGCAGTAATCAATCTGTTTTTCCTGGTGACAGCCGCGTACCCCACAGTTTTTAAACATCTTACACTGCTCGTTACGGCATCCCCTGCAGTTTTCCGAAGCAAAGTAATCCAGCATTTCCTTGAAATCAGGATATTTTTTAAAAACCGGATCACCCAGCAGGGTTTCATATCGTTTGGCATAGATCTCGAAATTCCCGAGTTTTTCTTTGAGTTTCAGACTGTACCGGCGGATATCTCCGTCCACATGGGCAAAGCATTTTTCACAGCTTAGTCCGCAGGGGGCCAACGACGCCTTAATTTGTTCATAAGTCATACATTGTCTCCTTTCGTTAAAAAATAAAATACCTAACGAGTTTGTAGAAAAAGTCAGTTTTTTAAAAAGCACTCTTTGTGCTGAATCAAAAATAGGAAGTTATTTTCTGTCATCGAAAGTTTTTCCGACCCCCAGCGCGACACCGAAGCCCTTGGGAAAAATGGAGACAATATCAATCCTTTATTACGATTGCCAGACCCTGTCGACTTTATGCCAATGCGTGCTTTTTGTGGCTTTGTAGTTATGGGGTAGAATATTTATATTTGATTTTTTTGCCTACCCTTTCCAATCCACCCAGGTGGCTCCGGGATTTTTCGCGTAGCTGGCTTGGCCTTTTCGCGGAATGCTTGCAAATACCGGGATTGAAGTTCTGTTCCTTTAACGCAGTCTCCAACCGAAAAATAGGAAGAGTCCTCTGCATACAAGACGCCAGAAACTTTGAAATTAAAACCGCCCTTTTCAAGGGACTCAACCGGTATCTTTAACACACCAGAAGCGACCTTGAGTTTTTGCCCCGGATGGATGGGCTCTATGACTTTACCTACTGCCTGGTTAGACTCGACAACTTGAAATTTTACAGTTGGCGTGGGTGGATATATCGGTAATTGCTGACCTTGCAAGTAATAATACCTCGGTTCCACCACGGAAGTGATAATACTCCACTCTCCCAGGGGCGAGATTCTCAGGTCAAGGGCGACTTGATGGGCGCTTCCGAGCCCATCGTTTTTCAGATTTGCATCCCATTTAAGGGCTAGGTGCTGCCTAAATGTGCACAAACCCCAAGGTTCCTCGCAGCGGGGGCGTACATGCTTATAGTGCTGTGCGGTGGTAAGTTCCTCCACAACTTCAGTGGTGTCGGGTTCCGCCAGTTCCAAACACAAACGCAATATGGGCGATGGCTTTCGCCTATAGAACTCAGCGATAAACGGCTGTGAAAGCCGGTAAAACCCAGAACCTGACCGAATGTAGAAGCCTTTGCAGGTCTTGGAGTTGGCCTCTGTCAAGGTATCACGCCTTTTCGGTACTACTGTGATCACAAACCCAGTGTCCTTGTTTGATGCTTTTGGCACAGCTCTGTTTTCTACTCCTGCAACAGGAGGATTTACAAGCTGGCCACAAAGATCATTGAGCCGCGTCTGAAACTTTTTGAGGTTGTTGATAGGGAGAAGCTTGGCGGCCACGTCAGGCTCTTCCTTCTTACCGGCCCTTGCTTCTACACCCCAAATGACAAGTCCCCCATCTGTATTTGCAAAACCTGAAATCGCTCTGGCGAGATTTGCTTTGTCATCGTCACTGAGATCAGGGTTCCGACTCTTGCTTTTTTGTTTGAATTCAATATAGAGATCCTCTTCCATATTGCACTCAACGGTCTGATTAATCCAGCGCAATGCAAGGCTCGTGTCTTTGAAATCAGAACCCCAAATATCATTAAGACGCTGACGATAGCTTTCCATATTAGATCTCTGTAATATACCTTTTTGAATTTTGGTGATTCATGGGGTTCAGAAAGTACTTTATACCCTTGGATCAAACCAGTCAAGCCAAAACAAGGAAGAAATGTCGCCTTTTTGCACAAAAGGCGACAGGAAAGTGATAAGAATTAGGAACCCTCTGCGTTGCAAAGCAAAAATTGCCCCGTCCCCTATTCTTGTTTATCTTTTTAGCTCTTCCCGAGCTTTATTAAGGAAATCTTCTGGTGCTTTCTCGGAGTATTTTTGCAAGATGACGCTAAGCACTTCTTTCCGGGTTCTTTCGGCAATATCAGGGACACGGGCTTCCAAACCTGACCGCTTCTTGTTTAGTAATAGGATTATCTCATATACCCAGTGGTATCCAGGCACGGTCTGCTCGAAATCAGAAAATGGGGACGTTGATGAAATCTATGAATCTAATCTGCTGACTTCACTTTTCGAATTGCCTTAACGACAGCTGATCCACATACCCCCACGTGTCTTGCTATTTCTGCCATCGGTATTTCCATTTCATGACTCAAAGATATAAAATCACGATTTTCAGCAACGTCCCCTGCCCGTCTTCACGTAACTCGGTAATAGTTTAGTCCTTTTGGAACTTTTTTAATCACGCGCCCACAATTTTGTTGACTTGTGGGCTTTTTTGTGATTTAATAATATGAGTATAAATACTCATATAAGGAGGGGATTTAAATGAGCCGAACAGACATCCTGAAGAAGCGCCAGGCCCGGCTGAGGGAGGACATTGCGTCCATGCTGGATAGTTTTCTTATCGGGACGGTCGCAAAGTCCCCTTCCATGACCGGCCATAGCCTGACGACGAAGGTGGAGGGAAAGACCGTAACGCTCTATGTCCGAAAGGACATTGTCCCGAAGGCTTTGGAGATGGGCAGGCGGTACAACAGACTCTGGACATTGATCCAAGCGCTCTCGAAAGTCAACTGGGAGATCCTGAACCTGGAGAACAGCTAGGCGTGCCGCGCTACCCCTATCCGCCTCATGATTTTGAATGCTTATACAGGCACAGCTGCCCCTATCTGGGCGGATTATCCACCCGGTGGGTCCTGGGGGAGTACCGACGGGCCGCCGATGTGTACCAGGAACATCTGCGGATCATCGATGGCTTTGATGGCGACTTAAAAATCAGGGATGAGCGGATACGCGTTCTGGAACGGGAGAATGCGGAACTGAAGGCGAAGCTTCAAGCATTGCATCAACGGCAATTTAGGCCGAATAAGAAGAAACACGCGGAGACTGGGGGAGAGGGGGCCTCATCGCGCAACGAAGGGAAAAAGAAGAAACGCGGGGCGCCGCTGGGACATCCGGGATGGGTGCGGCCCAAGCCGGACCATATTGACCGGACCGTCCACGTGCCCGCTCCCACGATCTGCCCCCATTGCCAATCGGACGAGTTGAGGCCGATGGAGGAAAGGACGGAGCACTTTCAGGAGGATATCCTCATCCGGCCTCGGACCACGGTTACCCGCTATCTGCATGGGCAGGCGTTTTGCACACGGTGCCATCATCCGGTGGTTCAGGCAGGCGAGGACGAGCTTTTGAACACCCCCATCGGGCCAGTCGCAAAATCCGTGGCGCTGTACTTACGCTATCGGATAGGAATCCCCTATAGAAAAACAGCGGAGTTGTTCCGGGAGCTCTTCGGCCTGAACTTTGTTCCTGCCTCAGCCCTTCTGTTCGATCGCAAAGCGGCGGCACGGGGAAGGCCGATCTATGAGGATTTGCGAGACAAGATCAGGGCCTCCGACGTGGTCCATGCCGATGAAACCTCATGGCGCAGTGACGGCGTGGGGCATTTTGTATGGTTCGCAGGCAATGAAAACCTCGCCTTCTTTCATATCGACCGGCATCGCTCTGCAGAGGTGGCAAAAACCATCTTCGGAGAAAACTTTGGCGGTACCCTGGTGCGCGACCGCTATGCGGCCTATAACGGTATCGGAGTGGACTGGCAGATCTGTATCGCCCATATCCTCACAAGGGCCAAGGAAATCAGCGGGGAACATGCGCTCCTGCCCCAGACCCAGAAGGACACTGCTACGGGCCCCTTCTGCGATCGCCTCATGGATCTATGCTCACGACTCTGCGACGCGGGGCAGAAGCTCACATCCGGCGATATCCCCTGGAAAACAGCGCCCAAGATAGAAAAACGCTTCCTCAAGGAACTCAACAAGATCAGCAAACAGAGGCTTCGTTTCAAACCCGCCGAGACCCTCCGGGCCTATCTCGTAGGACCCGAGCAGAAATTTCTCTTTACCTTCCTCCGGCGCCCCGGCGTACCACCCACCAACAATCACGCAGAACAGTCTCTTAGACCTCTGGTGATCTTCCGCAAGATCTGCTTCGGAACGAGATCGGAAAGCGGACTGAAAACCCACAGCATCCTTCCCAGTCTGGTGCAAACCGCCAGAAGACAGGGCGTTCATCCAAGGGAATTCCTGCAGACCCTCTTCACTGCAGATACGGCAACGGCTCAAGCTGCGCTGTATAATAATTCAAGTTGATGTCTCAATGGCCGGCAGGAAAGATAGGGACTAAACTATTACGTAACTCGCTGGCGCTACCACCAAAGAGTGAAAACGTGACCCGACTAATGCCAGTCGGGTTAACGCGGTCGTTATGAGACTTATCATATCTTTATTTGATATCCCGCTGCTTTAAGTTCTTTGGAGGAAAAAATTGGGGTCAAATCTTTATCCTTGACTTTACTTTCAGTTTGTTTCAAGAGGAACCACATAGAACCTCTCCTCCAACCAGTTATGTCAAGAATAAAGATTTGACCCCAAACCCTACCCCAAATCTTCAATAAATCTGCTGATTTTCCTCGGGCCAATAACCCTGTGAAGGCCCCAATAGATTTCTTCATTGATCGTAATAGTCAGTTTTTTTTGCATGGTGGTTTCTCCAAGTGGCTCTACACGTATATTATACGTATAAAAGTTCGAGGGGTCAAGAATATTTCATTAAGCCTAACGAGGCTGTAGAAAAAGTCCGATTTTGGCTACTTTTCAACTCTTAAGTAATTGATTTTATTGAGAGCAAATTTATGAAAAATGACTTTTCCTACAGCCTCAACGATTTAGGTCAGCGGTGACTGTGAGCCGTCCGCTGGAGTGACTTGACAGGCAGTTTTCCATTTGATTCTATTCAACGCGCTTGATCAGTAACGTCCACGATCATCTCAGATGTTCCGAACATGGGAATCCGCTTCACCGCCGTTCCTGAGAAATCAAGCTTATTCAAATCGATTTTTCGGAGATTTTGGTTGTCGTATGTTCTGAAGTAGACAATACGTTTTGTGAGATCTCGAAAAGAGACCCACTGAGTGGATTCTTTAAGAACTGTCTTTTTATCCGGCAATGTGTCGGTCACTAAGCCGAAGGGGATATCAAAGGTGTTGAGGATATGCTGGGCAAGGTTAAGAGTTCGCTCCGCGTTTGGTTGCATATCGGAGAACCTGGTTAAAACAGCGAGGCGGACGAATCTGCTCGGCGGAGTGAGGTCGCCGGGAAGACCGAACATTCCTGACCCGTGGCCTGTTGCTGAAAATGTGAAACCGGATATCTGATAGGGTTCCGGCTTTTCACTCGTCATACCGACATACTGACGCAAGTTCGTTAACTGCCAGGGAAATCTGGGAGCATTCGTCATAATGCCGAGGGGATTGTCATAGATGTTACACATACCGTCTTCATATTCAATAACGATGCAACCGCCGTTTGCGTCATAAACGATGAAATGCACGGTCGGGGATATTTTTGTCTTGGGGTCCGTATATTTGAACACTTTCAATTTCTGGATTTCTCGCTTCACATCCTCCACACTTGCAAAGTTGCCCAGAATCCAATCTCCGACCATGGCCTGGGCAAGGGCGCGTTTCGTCTCACCGGGGGCAACGTCCTGCCATTTCATGTCGGATTCAAACCAAAGCAGCCCGATTGCGAGTCCTTTTTCGTTCATTCCGTCAGATAGACCATAATCCATTCCGAAAGATGCAATCCCAACGTAGCCATACCGCGTTTTCCATGATAAACCCTCTTCTCCGTCAGGGGTGGGACTTACATAGGCTTTATTTCTCGGAACTACGATGGCATCGTATTCCAGATCAACAGCGAACTCCATTGAGCGCCCGACAATGATCGTGCCGTCATCGGCTTTGAGCCGGAATACCGTGCAGGAGTCCGCCGGCAAAGGGGACAACAAGAACATGCATAAAATGGTAAGAAACATCATTTTCGTTTTCCGCATAGTATACTCCTTTCGCCTAACGAGTCTGTAGAAAAAGTCAATTTATTAAAAAGCGCTCTTTCTGCTGGATCAAAAATAGAAAGCTAATTTCTGTCACCGAAAGTTTTTACGACATCCGGCGCGATACCGAAGCCCATGACAAAAATGGAGACGATATCAATCCTTTATTACGATTGCCTGCCCCTGTCGACTTTCTTAAGGACGTCCTTCATCCTACTCATCCTAAGGGGGCGACCGTAGGCGCCGGCAAAATCGTCTCCCGGAATCTGCCCACCTTTTTATGGTTTTTTTAAATATATCTGGGGCGTTTTAAAGTTTTTTCATAATATTTCTCTATACCTTCATTTTTTATTATCTCGTTGATCCGCACCCAGGCTTTATCCAGGTTTTCGTCAAAGTTGGTTCTGTTACAGGGGAACTCGTCACACTGGTAGCAATAATCAATCTGTTTTTCCTGGTGACAGCCGCGTACCCCACAGTTTTTAAACATCTTACACTGCTCGTTACGGCATCCCTTGCAGTTTTCCGAAGCAAAGTAATCCAGCATTTCCTTGAAATCAGGGTATTTTTTAAAAACCGGATCACCCAGCAGGGTTCCATATCGTTTGGCATAGATGTCGAAATTCCCTAGTTTTTCTTTGAGTTTCAGACTGTACCGGCGGATATCTCCGTCCACATGGGCAAAGCATTTTTCACAGCTTAGTCCGCAGGGGGCCAACGACGCCTTAATTTGTTCATAACTCATACATTGTCTCCTTTCGTTAAAAAATAAAACACCTAACGAGTTTGTAGAAAAGTCAGTTCTTTAAAAAGCACTCTTTGTGCTGAATCAAAAATAAGGAATTATCATTTGCTCTCGCTGAAACTTTTTGGACTTCTTGATGCAATATCTTTATCCTCAGGATATAGTTCCCACCCCAATATAAATGTCAATATTTAAGTCTGACCCCATGACCTTCCATGATTGATCACGACCGTCAGGCGCCGGGCCAGGCGCACTTAGCGAAGCTCAGCGCCGAGCGTTCGGCGGGAACGGTTTCTTCTTTTTGTTCCCGCCGAACGGTTAAGTTGACGCGGCGGCGCGAATTCAATCAAGCATCGCCGGATGAATCAAGTTGAGAAACACGCTACCGCCGCTCGCGTCCAACGATTTGTTGGGTTGCGCCAAACTAAAAGCGAATGCCCGCAAAAAGATCATATTCGTTGGTTTGCAAGATTCTGTTCCTAACAATACAGGCCAGTCGCCGATCTTGGGTAACACGCAAATTCCACATTGGCCGGCATGTGCGAAGATAACTGTAAAATGGTGCGCGGTCATTCAGCACCAAGGGATTGCCGTGTTTGTTGCGCATGCTTCGATAAACGAGGCCATCCCGCCGGTCTCCCTGTAGGTCAACTGCGCGGGAAAAGAGTGCTGAATATCGAGGCTCCCCGATGAATACGCGATGACCTATCGGAAGTGGTCCGTCGTTGAAATGGACATTTCGTCGCGCCCGCGCGACGTTTTCAGGTCGCGCCTGTCTCCAGCGCTGGCCCCCGATCAGAATTTGGCACACGCGGAGAGCGCCAAACAAATACCAGCCTTTTTGGCCTGTAAAGCCCGACCAGTCTGTTTGGTTGTTGTCCCAAAGGAGACCCCAGAAGAGTAGGATGTCGCCTTCCGAGACAAGTTGAAGATTTCCAGCACGACTGTTCGCACAATCGTCGCCATACGTCAGATTCGGCCAATCCGGATCATCATGCGTCAGAGATGCCGTGCGAATGAACGGTTTACATTCGTTAGGATATTGTCGAATGCGGTCGCCATTCCAAGGAAACGGTACGAAGACAAACGATCCGTCGGCGAAGCGCGGACTTCGCGCGGCCGAGCTGTGCGCACCGTTGGCTCCGACGTTGATAACGTAAACGGTACTCATGGTTTATTAGAAGCAACCCAACGTAGAGATCAGCCGGAGCGTCAGCGATCGGCTGTATTGATTTGTTCGGCTTTTTTACTAAGTAATTGAAAATGGATCGTGCCATTGTATGTAAGCCGATTCACCAATTGGTTCACGTGTAGTAAAAAAATCACGCAAATGTTTCACTAGCGAGCTAAGTTTCTTAGCAAGATCTTTATCCTCTGATTCTGCGTAAAGTTGGATCACCTCTATGCCAGGCACAATTGATTCACAAGCATCGTAGAGATCGTTTTTCAAGTAATTCCTACGCAGCGCCACGAGTTGTCCCTCAGAAGATACTTTCTCATTTGTGGTCCATTTAATATGGCGGTAAAATCTTAGACGACGAGAGTTTACGTTTTGATGCTCCAACCGCAAGTAATCTCTAAGAATCTGATATGCACGTTCTGTGAATGCGGAATCAGAAGCCTGCTTTATATTTATGCTCAGCAATGGTTCCCCAAGGGATAGTTCGTAGCTCTCCCCCTTTACTAAGCGTTTGGCACCACCATCATCATGAAGTTTGACGACCAACTCCTTGAAGTTTCTGAAATCCCTCAGTACGAAGAATTCATTCAATACATGAGCAGGGAAGAGACGTAACGACGAATCTCGGCGACGGACCTGCCCTATAAATAAAGGCAATTGAAGATTTTTCAGCCAGTCCAATTCATGATCCCGATATGAAAGGGGCTCTCTTGATTCAGATTTTAACTGGATATAAAAAGAGTCCTCTGCGTAAACAAAATTGTTCTGGACAGGACGTAATAAAGTGCCTATGGCATCTAAACCAAAATCTTCCTGTCGAGGAATAGGGGCTACGGCTGCAAGCGATTTGAGCAGTAAAATGCCAAGTTCCTCGTTCCAGTCTCCTTTGCGATAGCTACCTAAACGGCGTCCAGGCATTTGAAATACTCCTCCTAAGCAATGAATAGATTTATTTGTACATTACGAACTGCCGAACGCTCGGCGCTGAGCGACGGGCACGGAGGCTCCACCGAAGGTGGGAAGCCGTAGTGACCGCTCGCTCCAGCGCCTGGTTCGGCGCCAAATGCCGTTTGTTTATTATTATTGATCACGACCGTCAGGCGCCGGGCCAGGCGCGCTTAGCGAAGCTCAGCGCCGAGCGTTCGGCGGGAACGGTTTTTTCTTTTTGTTCCCGCCGAACAATTATTGAACTGCAAGTTATATTTTGACAAAATGCTACGCTCATGAATATGGTTTGTCAATTAAAATTTAAGTAATCCTTATAATTCTTAATTATTCACAAACTATATTTATCAGTATTTTCTGTAACTTACGGTCTTAACACGTGGATAAACACTCGTTGGGGAATGAAGAGTTTATTGGAAAATTAATGTTATATTGCGTATGATTAAAACCTCAAATCCATTATTAAGGAACGATGATGAACAGAGAATTGGGTGTGCTCAGAGATTTTGAGATGTTTCTTTACTCGTTGCGACTAAGAAACTCCCAGGATTTGGTGGGCCTCTCTAATTCGTTGTGGAATATTAACACCGTAGGGGCAGCGGGGGACACATTCCTCGCAAACAGAGCAACCCCCTGCATTCACGGGAAGGAAGCGATATTGTTCTATGGCCCATTGCTTCATACCATAGCGCTCATAGTAACCCTCAAATCGGAAGATGTCGGGGATGGGAATCCCTTCTGGGCAAGGAAGACAATAGTCACAATTTCTACAGAACCCTTTTCCCACCTCTCCCACCCAATTCATAAATACGCCAGTCTCTTCCGAGGTTAAATTTCTGAGGTCTTCTCCAACCTTCAGGTTTTCCTCCAGCTCTTTTACATTGGTCATCCCGGGAATGGCACAGGTGACATGGGGATTGGTCAGGATATACCGAAGGGAGATCTAAGCCGGAGATTCGCCTTTGAAATATTTTCGATCCCATCCTCTCAGAGATTCGCTTAGCTTTCCACCGGCGAGAGGCTTCATGGCGATCACGCCTATTCCCTTTTGATGGGCAGATGGAATGAGGTCTGCGGTCAGGCGATCTTCGTCGATGGCGCTGTATGCGACCATCAAAGCAGAAAATACTCCAGACTCAATCGCCTTTTTCATCATTGAGACGGATTGATGGATACTGATTCCAATCTGGGAGACTTTACCTTGTTCCTTCGCCTTCTCAAGTGCTTCGAGGCCACCTTTCTCAAATATTCTCTCGTAATCAGAGCCACGCACATCATGAAAGAGGACGAGGTCAATCCAATCGGTTTTCAGCCGTTGGAGGCAGCGCTCCAATTTTTTCAGAACCCCTGGACCATCTCGTTCATCGATTTTGGTCGACAGATAAAATTCCTTCCGCCTCCTGTTTAATGCCCTTCCAATCTTCTCTTCACTATCACCATAGCAATCGGCTGTGTCCACAAAATTGATCCCGAGATCGATGGCCCGATTGAGGAGCAAATCACATTCTTTCTGGCTCAGGTTTGGCAATTTAATTGCTCCGAACCCAATGACGGAGATTCCCCAGCCTCCTCTTCCGAGTACCCTCTTTTTCATGGCAATAGGTGACGGTGGAGGAAAAAATTGGGGTCAAATCTTTATCCTTGACTTTACTTTCAGTTTGTTTCAAGAGGAACCACATAGAACCTCTCCTCCAACCAGTTATGTCAAGAATAAAGATTTGACCCCAAACCCTACCACCATCATCATCAATTACGGAATCGAAAATGAACCTACCAGGGCTACTTCGCATCGGCTCGACCGACTTGTTACGCAGGGCTTTATCTCTTTCGTAGGTTGCGATCATGTGGCGTAAATCCGCGTCCTATTTTGCCCCAAGTAAAGATTATCTGGCATTCAGGGCAGAAGTAATAGCCCGCTACGTCAGAATGGTATTCTTTTTGGAGGGGAGAATCCTTTTTGTTGTTATAGCAGTATGGGCATATCCACAGAGAAAAATCTCCGGCACCATCCGTCTTCTTTCTGAGATACGCAGAAACACCAGGTCCCATTTCCTTGAGTTCGTAATTACTTTTGGTTTGCGCCCAATCTTCAAGCTCCATTACTTTCTTTGCGATATCGTCTTTTTCCTTCAACAATTCACTATGCTTCGCTTGCACAGCCAAAGCATTCGTTTGTACGGACAGGAGTATGCTGAGAAGTTCGGACGTGCGTTCTTTGATCTTATCGTCGACGTAGGCAGATGTAAGTCCCTTTGCGATGTCATAGGCAGCCTTGGAGGAAGTAATAAGTGCTGAGAGTTCGATCATTGGTTTATCTCCTTGTCATAATTCTTGTCTGTGTAACGATAGAAATAAGGCGCGGGGCAACCAGCCCTTGTAAAAAACCGCAGAGGTTTATTCGCCGTCGCCTTGATTGACTGGTTATACAGTCGTATCAAAGAATTTTCAGTGAAACCCCGTGTCGTCATACTTTAGTACCCAAGGCACATTACCGGAGCCAGCTAAAGTAATTTCAAAACGAGTTGGATTTGATGGGTGCCGGTTGTTATCAGGTACCTCAGTTAGAACATGCGATGCTGGCAGCAGTTTAGAGAAAGCATATGCAATGAGTTCTTCGACAAAGGCATTGATGCGGTTTGACATCTTGTCTGTATACTGCGTGACAACCAATCCATCGATATCTGGTTCGAAGACCTCTATATTGTCTGGAGAAATCCGATAATTGATCCGTGATAAGCACCAGCCATGATGTTCGAGCAAATTTCTCCTCTCCATAAACATTTCCGACCATGATCTACGGACCGAAGATATGTATTCAGAAAGAACAGCGTCCTTGACTTGAAGCTCACACAGGCCTTGTTGATATTTGGTTTCTTTCTGGAAAAGGAACCCGATATCAATCCCATAATTTGTCAGGAGGAATTGCATACTCTTCAGTGCACGTGCCCCAGAATTAATAAAAATTGATAAATTCTGCATTAAAGGAATGTCAATACTTTCCTTTATCTCGATTGCATTGTGCTGTAGCGATACTAATTCCCCTGCTTCGGCTTTCCTGCGATGGTCAAAAAAAAGCTTATTAATAGTATGAGTTGCTGATCTCATGGTGACGAGTGAATCCAAGACAGGTTTGTAACTATCATCAAAGATTTTTCGACCCGTGTCTAAGGCAATGTTGGCAGATTGTAGGAAATCATCTCGGAGGTTACAAAGCCCTATCCATATTCTTGCCACAAAAGGGACATGTGACCCTTCATCGCTAATTTTCTGAATTCGTAATTTCATGATTTCTAAGTCTATAACGACAAGGGTGAGGCGGCGGCCACTCACCCTAAAAATGAGGCAGGGCTATTCATGCTCGCCTCGACCCGTTTGTTCGGTTTTCTTATAAGCTTCGCTATCCTGTTCGGGCAGCTCAACTTCTAGTGGCGCTGGATACCGTCTTCTCCGGAACCAAAGAAGAACCAGAGGCATTGCGGCGTATAGGATGCCAGATAATACAAGAGTCCAATTTGGCTTTGTCGGGTCACTGGGTTGAGAAGATTTAGCAAGGCTCGGAAAGACTGAAATCACTTGTGGTTTAAATAGCCCATATGCTGCCATTAAGAAACCAACAACTATCACCAAGAAGAATGGGAAGCGGAAACCCAGCCAACTGAAAGGGAACGGCAGGCGTTTCGTTCTCCGATCCGTAAACCACCTTGCCCGCCCATAATTCTTAATGCCCGACGGCATACCTCGAAGTGTTCCAAGGATGTCGAGGTCTCTAGGGCTGCCTGAATGCAATATTTCAAATGCAATTCCGTCACCGGGATCAAGAAAATCAAAATGTATATCGGCAATTCTTTGACTGTCTTTACAACGTCCGACTGAACAACCATTAACCTCACGACTGCATTTAAGGGCACTGACCTTCAAAAGAGAGGAGTCTTCTTTTAGTTCAGCACGCAATGGGTCCGATTCGACTATCTGAGAGGCTCCAAGCGTGGTATTACCATCGTTCCATAGGACTATCCTGTCGGCGGTAACGCGTGGAACTATATCGCCGGAGAAACGAATCTCCACTTCATCGGGGAATGCAGCGCCAGAAGCACCCACAAGTGTAATAACATCGTGTTGAAAGGCGAGTCGTGAGACCTTTCTTGAACGCAGATAGAATAATACAGCAGCAGCCAACCCGAGAACTCCGAGAATCGTGCCAAGCCACGGCTTGGAAATCAGATCAATTATCGTGCCCATAGATCATACTCCTGCAATGAGTTGATTGAACCGAACGCTACAAATCACAGGCGGCGGTACGCCGTACCGTGGATTTGCTGGTTCGGACCTCCTATTTCCTGATCAACATGAGATCAACCAAGTCCGCACCGGCCGCCGACCTGACGAGCGTCTCGCGCTCGACCATTTCGGAAAGTATGTCCTTCAGGCGATGAATTCTGATGCCGGCTTGCCTCAGAAGATCAAGTTCTTCCTCGTGTTTGACCACCCCGACAACAAGTTCCTTAGTCCAAGAGCCTGAGCAAAGCGATTCCCTCAACTTCGCTTTACGTGGGTGGTTGAACTTGGCCTCGATCCACTCCCGAACTCCTTGCGTGAGTTGTGGGACATCTCGCTTCTTTGCATTGTGGGCGGCGATGCCTGTCTGCTTCCGGATCGCGGCAGGCACCTTGGTGATGTAGGAAATCGGATTGATGGAAACTTGCACCTCGATATGGCGACACTCGTGCCCCCCGTCAGCGAGTGGTCTAATCGCAAGGATGTCGATTTCATCGACACCGACTTTGATCCCCCGAATGGTGAAGTAGCCGTTTCGATTTAGCCACTCCTCCACGACTTCTTCACCAAGCAGGGACATGATTCTCCTTTTTCATCTATGTCCGAACGCTCGGCGCTTAGCGAAGCTCAGCGCCGAGCGTTCGGCGGGAACGGTTTTTTCTTTTTGTTCCCGCCGAACAATTATTGAACTGCAAGTTATATGTTGACAAAATGCTACGCTCATGAATATGGTTTGTCAATTAAAATTTAAGTGATCCTTATAATTCTTAATTATTCACAAACTATATTTATCAGTATTGTCTGTAGCTTACGGTCTTAACACCTGGATAAACACTCGTTGGGGAATGAGGAATTTATTGGAAAATTAATGTTATATTGCGTATGATTAAAACCTCAAATCCATTATTAAAGAACGATGATGAACAGAGAAATGGGTATGCTCGGAGATCTTGAGACGTTTCTTTACCCCGTTAGAAAGTCCCACTGCTTGCAGCGGGGTGAAGATAAATTTTTTTAGGCCGAACACGGGGTTTAAACCTCCGTGTGAGCGCTCCCGTTGGAAGGTTGAAGACTTCTAACGGGGTTTACTCGTTACCACTAAGAAACCCCTAAGATTCGGTGGGCTTCTCGGATTCGTTGCGGAATATTAACTCCGTAGGGGCAGCGGGGAATACATTCCTCGCAAACAGAGCAACTGCCCGCATTCACTGGAAGGAGGCGATATTGCTCTATGAAAAATTGGGGTCAAATCTTTATCTTTGACTTTACTTTCAGTTTGTTTCAAGAGGAACCACATAGAACCTCTCCTCGAACCAGTTATGTCAAGAATAAAGATTTGACCCCAAACCCCCTAACGACCTGCATCACCAGCGCCGCCACCCAAACCTGCCGCGACAGCCCCGCCCCGCTTCTCGCCGTCTGGTGAATGCAACTGTTAAGTGCTCAGTGTTATTCATGTTTCCCTGAATGCATCTCAAGAAGTTTTTTATATTCTCCTGAATTTCTGAAACGATCACGCTCTAATTCCTTAATGACCTCAAGGGGAGCGTCCTTATTCTCAGACTCAATGTTTATAAAAAGTGTTTTGTTTGTGGGCTCAGGAAGATTGTCAGAATAAATTGAGGCATTAATACAGAAATCTACTGATTCACTAGTGTAATGTTACAATAACGGCTTTACAATGAGACACCTTCTCCAAGATCGAATCGACGTTTTTGGTCCAGACAAAAGGCTTTGGATTTTCGTTGTTCAGCCGAATATACTCCTCGATGGCGGCCACCAAGTCCGGCACGCTGCGGAAAACGCCTCGACGGATACGCTTGCGTGTGATCTCTCCGAACCATCTCTCCACCAAGTTCAGCCAAGACGAACTTGTCGGCGTAAAGTGAAGATGGAAGCGGGGATGCTTTTCCAACCAAGCTTTGACCTTGGGATGTTTGTGCGTTCCGTAGTTGTCGAGAATCATATGGATAGCCAGCCCCTTGGGGGTTTCTCGGTCGATCTGCCGAAGGAAATGCCGGAACTCTACGTTCCGGTGTCTCGGAAAACAGGTGCCGATGACCTTGCCTTCCAGCACGTTCAACGCCGCGAACAGACAGGTGGTTCCGTTGCGCTTGTAGTCGTGGGTCATCGTCCCGCATCGTCCTTTTTTCATCGGCAACCCAGGCTGCGTCCTATCCAGCGCTTGCACCTGCGACTTCTCGTCCACGCACAGCACCACTGCCTTGTCCGGCGGATTCAGGTACACCCCCACCACGTCCGTCAACTTCTCGACAAAGCGCTTGTCCTTCGAGAGCTTGAATCCCTCCAAGCGGTGCGGCTGCAATCCGTGCGCGTCCCAAATCCGGGATATTGTGGCGTTGCTGACTCCCGTGGCCTTGGCCATTGTCCGCGTGGACCAGTGAGTCGCATCCTTGGGCATCGTGTGCAGGGTCGCCTCAACGATCGCCTTGACCTTTTCGGCGGGAAGGGCGCGCGAACTGAGCCCGTGGGGCGCATCTTCCGCCAGTCCATCGGAACCTCGTTCCTCGAACCGCTGTCGCCACTGCACAACCGTCGGACGACTGGTCTTCAGTGTATTGGCAATGACCCTATTGGGCAGACCCTGGGCTGCCAACAGGCAAATGCGCGCACGCAGCACAGTCCTTTGGGGGCTGGTCTTTGCCCGAGCCCAGGCTTCCAACGTCACGCGCTGCTCGTTCGTCATCTGCAATCTTTCGGCTGGCTTCCACATGAAACCAACTGTAGCACACATTTGGCATATTGTAAAGATATTATTGTAACACTACACTAGCTCCAATGAAGAGACAACTGTCTATCCATGCGGTACTTTGAGGCTGTACTTTTTCTACTCCGGTTTTAATCAACCAATAATTTGATACGCGTTTCACTGATAGATCATGCCTAATGGCAATTTCTTGAGTTCGAAAATTTATGTCAAAAGTGGAGTAACTAGACTTTGGTACGTTTGGCATATTGTACTCATCCAACGCACTTATAATATTTTGGGGGTTTTCAATTTTCATCTCAACCCTGACATCTTTTGCCACTGTGGAACCAGTGTTTTTTATGGCAAAATGGATTGGATTATGAAGCCGATTTAGTTTGGTAAATTTAGTGAGTTTCCGATAATAACCATAATTCGGCCCTTCAATCTCAAAGCCATAGGGCCAAACAGGTCTTCTTTGGCTACCGTTATAATCAGGTATATCTTTCTGGCGTGGAGTATTTAAAACCAGGGAAGTGGCCGACAAAGTATCTGGCAATATTATTCTGTTCTCTTTGTCTGCAAAAAATATTTCTAGAACAGGGTAACTATCTTCCGCCACAAAAGTAGTGGTACCCATTTGGGCAACTTCATCTAATTTTGCTATATCTGTCGAACTTCCACGTTTAATGTAAACCGTTTCACTTTTCAATTTCCCATAATCCTTCTTGAGATAGAAAGGACGGGTTTGGATTGGAATATGAATTACCCCAACATGCTTATTTTCAAAATCTAAGTTTCGGTATGAAAATGTAATTGGTTTTTGGGTTTTACTGTTTATGAACTGTTGGATTTGAGCATCATCTAATTTTTCTGTGATGCCAACCACCTCGCTTCTCCCGCCTTTTACCTCCTTTACACCAATAAGAATAAAAGCATCACTCCTCCGCCATGAGTTCGCAAAGGCAAGGATATCTTTTAGCAGCTCACTTTTCTCACCATCTGAAGCATTGGTAAATTTGTATTGATCACGTTTAAAATCTAGATCAATACCTTCTTCACCATAAAGAAGGGAATTTAGTAATTCATTATCAATTATCATTGTTTCTTATCGTGATTCGACACTTAACACCGTGCATCAGCGGCGAGCAACCACACGGCCAATAATCAACAGGATAAAGCCACTGCATTCGCCCCGTGTGGTTCCTCGTCCGACTGCATGCGCTCGTTAGCCAAGGATTGTGTTCTACTCCCAAACAGAAATTCGTTGATGACTCTGCGATAAGCGGGGTGCCGCGTGCAGCACCTTATCCCCCAAGTCCATAGGCGCAGGCCGCAGCCTTTATAGAAGGCTTCTTCTCGCACGGAAAGTGCCATACCTGCAAGGCTGACAATCCGACCATGTTCGGTGGACGAACAATGGATGAAGTTCGCTTGGGTTCCGATTATTATTCCACCGAGTTTGACGTTTTCGCGCCGCGTAATTGTCCAGCGACTTCGGAAAGTTTCACTCCCGGCAAGAGATGAATGGTAGTGGAGTAGCTGATTCTCGGCAGCATAGAGTTCATCGGATGGACGAACGCGACTCTCTGTCTCCTTCTCGAACATCCACACCTGAGGAGCCTTCAATTCCCACACATATGCAACTCGCTCCTCTGAACCGTCCAGACGTATGCGGTCACCAATAACAACGATGTCCGTTCGGCCCGACTCAGTTGTGTACTGCTTATCTACTAAGACTATGATCTCGTCATGTGGCAGAAGAACAGCAGCAAAGTGCTCGGCCAACAATTCTCCACACGCAACCTCATTGTGTGTTCCAGTTGTTTCAACTAGGGCTTTAAGGTCCTCAAGTGGGTTTGATTTCATCTCGAGTCCCCACGTCGAGATCACGCCAAACCTGGAAGGTATGGTCAATTAACTGATCAAGCCGTCCCTGCAACTCCAATTCCGTTTCGTTTGGCTTTGTGCCGAGAATAAACGCAAGAGGAACACTGTAGACGAAGTGTCTCCCGAGGCGCTCACGGAATACCTGAGCATGCTGCCAGAGTGTAAAAGAAGCCGTAGGTTGTACACGAAATCCCCGTCCTTCAATGCGGTTTGACGCAAAGAAATTGAGAGCACCTGAGATATCGATGGCAACGGGAGCTTCAGGATTGGTGCTGAGCAGACCAGGATAGGGTCCAAGCCCTTTTTTCTCAAATTTCTTTGATAAACGCTCACCTTCTTTTGTTTGATAGAACACTCCTACAATGCCAGGAAGGCCCCAAGACCGCCACCTTCCAGAGCGGCGTAATGGTGAGAGAGAAGACGGCAGCTCAGGCGAGATATTGCTAAAACGCTCCTTTGTCCGCTTAAGCGCTGTCTGCAGAAGGGTGTTTTGGTCGTTCACTTTGCCCTCTCTAAAAGCACCAGCCCTGATATTTGGCTAACAATGAGTATACGGATTTACTTTTTTATGAGGATATCACAAGTATTTTAAAAAAACAACAGAAAAAATCTGAGGAATTCAGGTATTTTGTTGCCTTATTTTTCGCCTTGCTCTATAACGACGAGTAAAAACGAACTTCGTATACCATCGAGTAGTTCGCAGATATGACACGAAATGGTGTTCTACCCGAATTGCAGGACTTTCTGCTTTCACGCAAAATTGTGCCTGAAAAGAAGGTTCCTTTCTATGCGCACTGGGTCAGGAAGTTTCTCGCCTTTTGAAATAAAAACAGCCAATTAGATCAAGATGCCCTTGTTGCAGAATTTCTACATTCTTTGAGATCAAAGAAGAATATTTCAGACTGGCAAGTACGGCAGGCAGAAGAGGCCCTCAGGTTTTCTGTTCATACTCTGAATCCCAGCTTTGCTACGCATCTCCTTGACGGGACACAACATCAACAATCGCTGACGGTGGTTCCACCGCGCCTGCACAGCCCCAATTCTTTATCGTGGTGAAGTGTCAGATGCCCTGCCGGTCAGAGTGCATTTTGTAAAATCGATCTCCTTCTGGCACCCCTTGCAAATATGCCTTTTGTCAAATTCATCAGAGAAGATCTCGACTTCTTTTCCACAGCTCGGGCATTTGCAGAGAAAGGATTTTAGATTCTTGAGTTGTTGAAAACCGGGACAATGCAGCGGGGTGCTCATTTCTAACCTCCTCTTATACGATGAACGATAAACAAGGAACTATGAACACAAAGAAAACAATGAACAATGAACGATAAACGATGGACAATGAACGAAAGACAGTAAACCATGAACGATGGACAATGAACGATGAACCTTAAACTAAAAGTCAAAGCCGAATCCCATCTTTCCGCACTTTCTTCCCAAATGCGATCAGTTGTGCTCCTAATGTTTCAGCCTCCTTGAGATACTCATTGAATTCATCAACCTTAATATATCCATCATCCAAAATTAGGTCCAAGCAACATACGACTTCTTCCAATGAGGTTTCAGAGTTATTCAAATATCGACTAAAATCGATATCTGACAGTTTGTTAGACCCTTCTGCGATGTTCAGACAGATCGAATCCGCTGCGCGGGAAATCTGATCCCCTAAAAGATATCTTTCGTTGTCCGGTAGCTTCTTCGCAAGTTTTCTGATTTTCTTTCTGAATGATTTAGCAGCTTCATAAACTGGCCAATTCCTAAATCGGAACAGTGATTCCTTTCGGTTCGTCTTCTTTTGTTCATTGTTCATTGTTTATTGTACATTGTCCTTATTTGTTGTTCATAGTTCATCGTTTAAAGTTCATCGTTCTATTTAGGTTTCTCCAGTTCGTTTGCAAGGTTTTCCAAAAGGGGCCTCTTATTGATATCGTGGACGTCGATATAACGAATAATGCCCTTCTTATCAATGACGAAGAGGGCTCTTTCGGAAACGCCGTTCGAACGCAACACGCCATACTTTTTTGCTACGGCACCGTGGGGCCAGAAGTCAGAGAGCACAGGAAACCATAGCTTGCCCATTTGGTTGGTCCATGCAAAAAGGGTAGGGAGGTTGTCGACGGTAATCCCGAGGAGTATGGCATCATTTTCGTCAAAAATATCTTTTGCAATGTTATAGCCCGGCCACTGATCTGAACAGACGGGCGTCCAAGCTGCGGGAACGAAGGAGAGAACAACATTCTTTTTTCCCCGGTACTGGCTTAGAGAAACCTTTTCCCCCGAAACGGCAGAAAGGGTGAAGTCAGGAGCCCTGTCCCCAACCTTCACTTTAAGAACGCTGTCAATCGGCTTGAGTGTCCCCAACTGATAAATATTTTCCTTAAAGGCATCTGAAAGACCATAAGCCATGGGGTTCAGGAAAAAAACTGAAAGAACTCCAAGGATCAAGAAGAGATGGGCTAATCTTTTTTTCTGCATGGCGAGCCCTCCTACTCCGTAATTTTAGATTGCAAATTGCGGATTGCAGATTGAAAATTCTGGAATCCGAATTCCGAAATCCAAAATCAAAATGGGGGTCATCCCGCGAAACGCAGGACAGATGTATATTTTTACTCAACCTCCTACTTTAATCCGGCAGCTTTGAGTATTACCTCCAAAAATGGTTCGGCTCCTTGAAAATCACCTAATTGGGTATGGATAATCTGGTGGGTTCCATCTTCGTTGATTTTGACACCGATAAAGTACGGGGTTCTGACCTCTCCGTAAGCCTTATGGATGATGAAATCCTTGTCCGGGAAGAGTGGGAAAGGGACAGAATATGTTTTCTTGAATACCGAGACTTCATAGGGAGAATTACCTGCGCCAATACCGATCAATTTAATTTTGTTCTTCAGGTCGGGATTGTCTTGTATCATTTGATACATCTCATTGATCTTCGGCGCATCCTTCTGGCAGAAAGGGCAGTACATGCTAAAAAGTTCAACGATCACCACCTTGGCCTTGATCTTCGGTATTCTGAAAGACCCATCGCCGGATAGTCCCAGGTAGCCTTTTTCGTCAGGATTTTTGGGAATGGGAAGGTTGATTGTCGGCAAGACCCCTCCCTTTTCCGCCACCTTGTTGGCTGCAAAGGGAGAGGAAGCAGAAGCAAGAAGCAAGAAGGGGATCGCCATTAATGAAATCAAAAGTTTCCTCATTCTTTCGTCTCCTCTCACAACAATTTCTTCAGGGCGCCCAATACTTCTCCATAGTCCGGCTCTTTCGAGATCTCTCTAACCAGTTCGATATATCGAAGGATGCCTTTCCGATCTACGAGAAACACGGCCCTCGCAAGCAATCTCAACTCTTTAATCAGGACGCCATAGGAGGTGCCGAAGGAGGCATCGCGGTGGTCGGACAGTGTTTGGACCCTCTTTACACCGGCCGCGGCGCACCAGCGTTTCTGCGCGAACGGCAAGTCCATGCTGATGGTCAGGATCACAACGTCTTCACCCAGACGGCCGGCCTCTTCATTGAATTTCCTTGTCTCGATGTCACAGACTGGCGTATCGAGGGAAGGAACAGAAGAAATGATACAGGTTTTGCCGCGGTATGATGAAAACTTGACTGGGGAGAGATTGTTGTCGAGAACGGTGAAGTCTGGGGCCGGATCTCCAACTTTAACCTCCTCTCCAATCAGGGTCAACGGATTCCCTCTCATCGTTACGATTCCTTTTTTTTCTTCCATGGAGATCTCCTCTCTATTCAGCGTAAATGGGCGGGCACAAGGCCCTTTACGAATTTTTTTACCTCTGCATTCATTACCAGTTCTCAGCCAGCACTTCGAAATAGGTCTGTGGATGAGCGCAAGCAGGGCAGGCCAAAGGCGCCTCTCTGCCTTCATGCAAATAGCCACAGTTGCGGCAACGCCAGACGATGGGTTTGTCTTTTTTGAATACTTTTCCCGCCTCGATATTTGTCAGAAGTCCGAGGTATCGCTTCTCGTGTTGCTTTTCAGCGATGGAGATGGCTGAGAAGGTTTTTGCGACATTTTCAAAGTCTTCCTCCTGTGCGACTTTCGCAAAAGATGGATAAAGATTCGTCCACTCGTAGTTTTCTCCAGCAGCAGCGGCCTTGAGGTTCAAAGGTGTTGTTCCGATGACTCCAGCCGGAAACGCGGTCTGAATCTCTGTGTCACCTCCCTCGAGGAATTTAAAGAATCGCTTGGCGTGTTCTCTTTCTTGATTTGCCGTCTCCTCGAAAATGTCCGCAATCTGGATATAGCCTCCCTTCCTCGCCTCGCTGGCGAAATAGGTATACCGGTTCCTGGCTTGAGATTCCCCAGCAAATGCCATCAAGAGATTTTTTTCGGTTTTCGATCCTTTCAGTCCCATCATCACTTCTCCTTTCTTAATCACTTTAAGCTTACAAGATTTTTTCGAACGAGTCAAAAATAAGATCAAATGTTGGCTTTGATGATTGAAAGTGAAAACCAGATCCAACCAAAAAGAAATGCAACCCGCCAATGGGAGTAATGGCTCCAAGCCATTTTATGCCTGTGATTGCCAATAGATAAAGACTTCCAGAGAAGAGGACGACACTGCTTATTATTCTTCAAAAGTTCCTTTTACCAGGAGTTCACCCTGATGAATCATCATTTGGCCTTTCGCCATAACCGACTCGATTTTTAAATCGTTGCTTAGAATCAACAGATCAGCATCCTTTCCCTCTTCGATGCTCCCTTTACTTTGATCGATTCCGGCTCTCCTCGCAGGATTTGAGGTTACCATTTTCAGAACGTCCTCCAAGAGAAAACCTTCCTTCACCAGCCCCTTCCATTCTAAGTAAAGATCTTGAATATCTGCGACAGCCAGCTTTATGATTTTTCCTTTCTCATCAAATAGTGGCATCGAGCCATTTGAATCTGAACTCAGGGTAATCTGTTCTATCGAGACACCTCTATCAAAAGCCATTTGCAGAGCCTTTCCCGTGGTCAGGGGAAAATCCAATTCTTGACCCTTTGCAGTGAAATCGATGTTTCCTCCCATCTCCGCAAACCCGATCGATTGCTCCAAAAGCGACTGTGTCCGGGTCAGGTGAGTCGGAAGAAACTGGCCAATGGGGATCTCCGTCTCTCTGACAATCCGAATAATGGGGTCGAGCATTCTCTGGCCGCTCCCCATGTGAAGATGAACCAATCCAGCCTTTCCTCCGATCATTCCTCCAACCCTTGCCTCAGCAGCCACCCGGCAGAGTTCCTCGAAGCTCGGTTGGGAGGACCGATGATCTGAAATAGCAATCTCTCCCACTCCAATCACTTTGGGAATAAGGGCGATGTCCTTCCTGACGCTTCCCGTGATCGTCGGAGGAGGGAACTGGTAGGAACCACAGTAAATGTAGGCGGAGATTCCTTCCTCATCGAGTTGCATCGCCTTGGCGAGAAGGGTTTCAAGTCTGCGAGAAACATCGTCCGTGCCAAGGCATCCTACAACCGTCGTCACCCCGGCACGGGTGATCTTTGACAAGGTGATCTCTGGAGTCCTTGTCCGCGGGCCGCCTTCCCCTCCCCCGCCTAAAAGATGGACATGGAGATCAATCAAACCCGGCGACACTATCTTCCCGGAGGCGGAAATCACCCGGGCGTTAAAATAGTCAGGCAGATCGATCTGATCCGAAATCTTCGCGATTGTTTTCCCGACGATCAGGATGTCTCTTATTCCTTTTTTTTCGGGACCATAAAGAAATGCTCCTTTAATCAGTGTAAACATGAGATCCTCCTTCAAAACAGCATAGCGCAGAGAGCATAGAGCATAGCGTAAGAATTGATGAGTAAACAAAGGATAGCCGCACCCTACCATTAAAGAATCTCACGCTGAAGCGTGCGACCACCGTTATGGGTTCATTCATTCCGCAATCCGCACTCCGAAATCGATAATCCTTCTATCACGAACGGAGGTGGCAGCTCACCCATCGGCCATCTTCCACTTGGTGGAAGAGAGGTTCTTCTTCATAACATTTCGGAAGTGCATATTGACATCGCGTATGAAACCGGCATCCAGAAGGAGGGCTGATCGGACTTGGGACATCTCCCTCGAGTATCACCTCGTCCCTCCTTCTCCTTGGATCCATCGATGGAACCGCAGCTAAAAGGGCTTTTGTATAGGGGTGAACAGGGGATTGGAAGAGAGCCCTTTTCTCTGCCATCTCCACGACCTTTCCAAGATACATCACGGCGATCCGGTCGCTGATATGACGGATGACTCCGATGTTGTGAGAGATAAAGAGATAAGTCAACCCGAATTCCTTCTGAAGCTCTTTCATCAGATTAAGAATTTGGGCCTGAACCGATACATCGAGGGCGGAGGTGGGTTCATCCGCAACGATCAGCTTGGGCTGAGTGGCCAAAGCCCTGGCGATCCCGATCCGTTGACGTTGCCCTCCAGAAAATTCGTGAGGATATCGGCCAAGATGTTCTTTCCTGAGCCCTACCGACTCGAGCAGTTGAGAGACCCTCTCCTCTCTGTGGGAACGGTCCACCAGGCCGTGTATTTCCATCGGGCGTCCCACAATCTCGTTTACCGTCATACGTGGGTTGAGAGAGGCGAAAGGGTCCTGAAAGATGATCTGAAAAGCACGCCTCATCGGGTGGACTTCTTTGTTATCCATAAGGGTAAGGTTCTTCCCTTCAAGCAGAATCTCCCCTTCTGTCGGTTCGATCAATTTGAGGATGAGCCTTCCCACCGTGGTCTTCCCACATCCTGATTCCCCAACCAGACCCAAGGTCTCTCCACGAGTGATCGAAAGATCGACACCATCCACGGCACGTACATAGGTTTTCTCTTTCTTCCATGCCCTTAAGACAGGAAAATATTTCTTGAGGCCTCTCACCTCTACTAAGGGTTCACTCATGGTTTTTTGCCCCGTTAGAAATAATGCCCGGCTGCTCTGCCGTGGGGTTAGATTTTAGAATACTTCCGGCGGGGTTTAATGCCTCGCTGGAATTTCTGACGGGGTTTGCTCCCCCGTAAAGATAGCAGGAAACAAGATGCCCCGGTGAAGTTCCAAGAAGAGGAGGGATCATTCGATCACAGGGATCGAATCGATAGGAGCATCGGGGATGGAATTTGCAGCCTTCTGGAGGTTGACTTAGATCCGGGACGATCCCGGGGATGACGGAGAGAGTCTCCTTTTCCTTATCGATAAGAGGGATGGCTCCCCAGAGGCCCTGTGTATAAGGATGTTTCGGGTCTTCGAAGATTTCTTCTACGGTCGCCTCCTCAACGATGGAGCCTGCATACATCACTGCCACCCGGTCGCACATCTCAGCCACCACTCCCAAATCATGAGTGATTAAGAGGACGGATGTATGAAGTTCCTTCTTCATTTCTTTGATCAGCCTCAGGATCTGAGCTTGAATGGTAACATCCAGCGCTGTCGTCGGTTCATCTGCGATCAACAGGAAGGGATGGCAGGAGAGTTCCATGGCGATCATCACCCTCTGCCTCATCCCGCCGCTCAATTGATGAGGGTACTGTTTCACAACCCGTCGGGCATCGGGAATATGGACCCGTTCGAGCATTTCGATCGCCTTCTCGAAGGCCCTGGTTCTATCCAGCTTCTGATGGAGGACGATCACCTCCGTCATTTGATCTCCGATGCGGAAAACAGGATTTAAGGAGGTCATTGGTTCTTGAAAGATCATGGAGATTTCCCTCCCGCGAACGGATCGCATTTCATCTTCCGAAAGGTCGAGAAGATTTCTTCCTCTGAAGTGGATTTCTCCTCCGACGATTTTGCCAGGTGGATGAGGGATGAGCCGCAGAATCGAAAGGGCAGTAACCGATTTTCCGCATCCTGTCTCTCCCACCAGGCCAAAGGCTCCGCCTTCCTCGATATCGAAGCTCACTCCGTCGAGGGCCCGTATGGTTCTGCCTGCGGAGTAAAAATGGGTTTTCAAATTCTTAACGCTCAGGAGTGTGCCCATCTGAATTTAATTCTGGCCTCATGAAATTCGCATAGAGCATAGTGCATAGCGTTAAATCTTTTAACCATCTTTTCATTCCGAATTCTGCATTCCGCAATCCGAATTCGAATTAGTCCCTCAGCCTTGGATCGAGCGAATCCCTCAGCCCGTCACCGAAGAGGTTGAAACCCATTACCACCAGCATGATCGCAAGCCCCGGGACGGTCGCCACATGCGGAGCGGTGATCAGGTAAGCTCTCGCATTGGAGAGCATGGCGCCCCATTCGGCAGTGGGGGGCTGGACTCCCAGTCCAAGAAAACTCAATCCGGAGGCGGTGAGCAGAACAGTTGCCATCCGAAGGGTGGTCTGGATAATGATGGGAGCCATAGAGTTTGGCAATAAATAGCGAAAGAGAATATTGAAATCGTTTTCCCCAACGGCCCGGGCTGCCTCGATAAACTCCTTTTCCTTCAGGGTGAGGACAGAACCGCGAACAATTCTTGCAAACTGGGGGATCGAATAGATCCCGGCAGCCAGCATCAGGTTGACCAGTCCGGGCCCCAGAACAGCGATGATCGAAATGGCAAGGAAGATCCCGGGGAAGGCCAAGAAGATATCCATCAGTCGCATGATCAGGTGGTCGAATTTTCCTCCATAGTAACCACCGACCATTCCGAGGAGCGTCCCGATCACCAGTGCGATCATTACCGAGACCACCTGGATCTGCAGAGAAATACGGGCCCCATGGATCACCCGGCTTAAGAGATCTCTTCCGAGCGCATCGGTTCCCAGGAGATGTTCTCGGTTGGGAGGCTTCAATCGTTTTGCCAGATCCCCCTCATTAGGAGGGTAGGGGGAGATCAAAGGGGCGAGGATGGCAATGATGACAAACAGGAGAACGATCATCCCTCCCACGATGGCTGCGCGGTTTCGTTTAAGCCTTCGCCAGACCTCTCGGGTCTGGCTTGTTTTCATATTTCTTGCCTCATCCATACCGTATTTTCGGATCAAAAAAGGCGTAAGCGATATCGGTTAAAAGGTTGACGAGAACGAACGTCGTTGCCACCAGAAGCATTGATCCCTGAACCACAGGATAATCCCTTTGAAAGATTCCTTCTACCATCAGCCTTCCCACTCCGGGGAGAGAAAAGACGGTCTCCGTCAGGACCGCGCCTCCGAGCATATATCCAAATTCGAGGCCGAAGACGGTGATCACTGGGATCATCGCGTTCTTTAGGGCATGTTTATAGATGACGATGAACTCGCGAAGGCCATTGGCCCGGGCGGTCCGGATATAGTCCTGGCGGATCACCTCGAGCATTGAAGCCCTGGTCATCCGGGCAATAACCGCCGACGAGGCAGCTCCCAGTGCGACGGCAGGAAGGATGAGGTGCATGAACGTTCCCTTGCCTCCCGAGGGAAACCATTTCAACTGGACGGAGAAGACGAGCATGAGCAACAGACCCAACCAAAAGATGGGCATGGAGATTCCAAAGAGAGCGCCGACCATGCTCAGATTATCAAAGATGGAATATTGCTTGGTTGAAGAAATGACCCCGGCGATCAGTCCGATGAACCCGGCAATTAAGATGGAGAGAAATGAGAGTTGAACAGTGAAGAGAAAGCGTTCCTTAAGGAGTTTTATCACAGGCTCCCGATTTCTAATCGATACCCCAAAATCTCCTTGAACGACATGGGAGATGAAATGGAAATACTGGACATAAACGGGTTTGTCCAGACCGTACTCTTTTCTGACGGCCTGAATAAATTCTTCATCGGCCTGCTCTCCGGCCAGAAGCACCGCAGGATCTCCTGGAACCATGTGAAGTAGAAAAAAGGAGACCAGTGAAACTCCGATGAGAACAGGCAGGAGCATCAGAATTCTTTTTAAGATGTAACGTCCCATCGATTTTCCAAGCCCCTCAGCCTTCCCTCTCCCCACTGGGGAGAGGACAGAGGTGAGGGGGCTATCGTTTTGAATTTTGTATTTCGGTCATTCGAATTTGCTTCGGATTTCGAATTTCTGCTTAAACAAAAGGGCGACTCAGTTTCGGTCGCCCCCTTATTCGCTTATGTTAAACGAGATCCTCCATTATTTCTCCAGATAGGTCTTGTTATCGAAATAGGTGAGCTCCAGAGGCGAATTGATCACCCCTTTGAGCTTTTTGCTGTAGCCAATCGTCTCCTTGGTTACCAAAATGGGGATAGAAGGCGCCTCCTTAGAAAGAAGGTCCTGAGCCGCCTTCAAGTATTTATTCATTTCTGTTTTGCTGGTAGCTATGGTAAATTTGTTCACCAATTCATCGAACTCTTTATTGGAGAAGAAGGTTCGGTTATTTCCACTTGGAACCCACTGTTCTGTTGTAAAGAGGGGGGCAAGAATCCAACGCGCCTCTGCTGAGGAAGGCGCCCATCCAAGAATGAAGAGTTCTGATTCATTTTGCTCGGGCGGTTTACGGGTGGCGGCGAGATAGGCAGCCCACTCCATTGTATCGAGGGAGCAATCAATCCCCACCTTTTTCAATTGCTGTTGGATCGCTTGGGCCATTTCAAAATCTTTGGGATAGCGACCCTGGGGGCTCCATAGTTTTGCCTTGAATCCATTTGGATAACCTGCCTCAGTAAGCAGTTGTTTTGCCTTTTCTGGATTATAGGAATAACCCTCGACACGAACATATCCAGTGGTCAAAGGACCAACCATTCCAGCACTTACCAAGGCCCTTCCTTGATAGAGGTTTTTGACAATGGCTTCCTTATCGACGGCGTAATTTAACGCCTGTCGCACCCGAACATCCGTGAATGGCTTTTTGGTGACGTTAATTCCAATGAATAGAACACGTAAGGTTTCTGTGGAGTCGAGTTTAATGTTTGGGTCTTTCTCGAGCCTCGGGATATCCTCTGAAGGGATCCGGACGATCAGTTGTGCATCACCCGATTGGAGCATCATCACTCGGGCGCTATCCTCCTTGACTGTTTTCACGATAATCTTGTCAAGTTTAGGTTTCCCTCCCCAATACTCATCATTTCTGGCCATCGTCAGGTGGTCGCCATGGGTCCATTCTACGAACTTGAAAGGACCGGTCCCAACTGCCCGGCGAGAGATGTCCTTTCCGTAGGTCTTCAGTGCGGTTGGACTGATAATTCCTGATGCACTGTGAGCAAGATTATTCAGGAAAAAGGCAAAAGGTGCTTTTAAGATAATCTTTACTGTGTAATCATCCACTACCTCCACCGAATTGACAAAGGGAGTATACAGCCCCGACCGGGAAGGCTTCTCCGGTCCAATCATCCTCTCAATAAAACTTTTGACTGCCTCTGCATTAAAAGGGGTTCCGTCATGAAACTTAATCCCCTTCCTGAGATAAAAGGTCCATGTCAATCCATCCTTTGACTGTTCCCATTTGGTCGCCAGACCAGGGACGATATTCAATTTTGGATCAAATTTGGCGAGGTTCTCATACATCATCCGGTTCACCGCTTCAGACGGGTTGCTCTCTGCGTTGGCTGGATCAAGATTGTCCGGATCTGCTCCTGCAGCATAGATAACGGTCCCTCCTGAAACTTGAGCCAGACCTTGAGTTGGAATGAAGAGAAGAGATGTGACCAGCATTAAAATGGTAATACCAGACAAAGATTTCATAGAAACCCCTCCTTTCTTCTTTAATTTTTCCTTTATCCTTTATCCTTTATCCTTCTTAATCTATCAAAGCCTTGGTTTCTTTGTCAACAAATCTAAAAAATCCAAAATCGCAAATCCAAGTCCCCAAAATTTAATTGACTTCATTCTTTAGATTTTAGTACACTTTTCATGTCATCCTAAGGCTCTTATTCCATTATCTTTTAGCCCATCATTTACAATTCTGTGAAAGGAGAAAAAGATGACGAAACGGTATCCAGTGAAGATTACAGTTTTAAAAAAGTTGAGTTCAAAGGAGGTTTATGGTCAGCCTCTCCCGGAAGTAGGGGAGGATATGACCCCTTATTGTGATCGGCTGGAAGTGGGCAAAGAATTTATTGTGGAAGAGTCTGGAGCGATGCCTTCAGGCTTTTGCACCTGGGCATGGCATGACATCTATCCAGCCGTGACGGGCCTCAGATTTGGCGCAAACTACCCCTGGATGAAGAAAGAGGGGATGATTTACTCCTGCTGCAGCGACGGAGCCCGACCCGTGTTCTTCAAGATTGAGAGGTTGTGAGAACATATGGGGAAAAAAATAGAGATGGAACCAAAGAAAACGCCAATCGTACGGGTCTGGTTCCGTTGATATTCCCCCAAACCATTCCTTGGATAACTTTCCATGCTTAAATATTTTATTAACGTTGCGAAATATATGGTATAATTAAAAAAAAGGTGACTCCCATGAGGCTTGAAGAAGCAAAAACATTGTATCAGCGGGAGTGGATTGCTTTTCGCCCAATTGAGGAGAGTGATAATCCAGAAGGCAAGGTAATCCTCCACAACAAAGACCGGCGAACATTTGATAAAGAACTCCTGCAACGGCGGTTGACCGATGTCTATATCACCTTTACAGGCCCACCCGTTCCTGAAGGTTACGCAGTGATTTTTTAATCGGGGATGTTTATATATTTCCATGTGTTGCTCTATGGATAGGGTTACGCTGAGGTTTCATGATTGGATAATATCATTACTATACATCTCGAAGATAAAGAAAAACGTATTTATAAACAAGCTTGATAAAAATGAAGGAGGACGTACATGGAACAAAAGAGACGTGTAAAATCCAAGAGAGTAGTTAAAGCACTTTCGAGACGGAGCATCATTGGAAAAGCGCGAATCAAGCGGGCAGTGAGGCGGGTATTATCAAGGAGAGCAGCATAAAAAATAGGTCCAATTATGCCTGCAGATTATGAAAATAATGTTTTTATAAATTGCCCATTTGATGAAGAATACAAACCTATATTGGAAGCGATAATCTTTGTTGTCCATGATGCTGGGTTCATTGCAAGATGTGCTTTGGAAATCAGTAACGCAGCTCAAAACCGATATGAAAAGATCGTGGAGATTATTTCCAAATGTAAGTATGGTATTCACGACATCTCACGAACTGAATTGGCTCCTGAAAATCTCCTTCCTCGATTTAACATGCCACTTGAACTTGGAATTTTCCTCGGATGCAGGAAATTCGGTAATGCGAAGCACCGCATGAAGGTCTGTCTGATCCTGGATAGAGAACCATATCGGTATCAAAAGTTTCATCTCTGACATAGCGGGCCAGGACATATTTAGCCATGATAACGACCCCAAAAAAGCTATCGATAAAGTCCGAAATTGGCTTAGGACTGCTTCGAAACGAACAAGTATCCCCGGGGGCGGTAAAATCTATGAACGATACACTCTTTTTGAGAAGGATCTTCCAGATATATGTAAGGAATTAAATATTCAAATCAAAGAACTTACATTCGTGGATTTCACTTATGTTGTAACAGAGTGGCTTAAGGGGCATTAAAGGATATTTGGAAATTGCCGGACGCATGAGTTTCTTTTTAAAATTTTTGTGCTAGGTCCAAAGGTGTCCGGTCACCATATCCAGGTGGATCGGTAGGATAAACAGCTTGCTCTCCGAAGAAGACCGGGTGTTATGATTTACGGAGGCGTGGAATGGTTAGAATCAAGATTCCAAAGGAGCTGCCTGAATGTGACCTGTTTTCTGTTTTGGCGGAAAAGGCCGAGCAAAGGAAGGATATTGATTTCAATTTTTTTGGAAGGTTGAACGAGCTCCGCCAGCGGGTAAGCGGTGAAGTTCGTCAGATCAATGTGCTCTTTCCGGAATACACCCCTCACGATGAGCAATACCATCTCAAACGGCTCTTCCACGTCGCTGACACAGTCCTCGGCAAGGACCGGATAGAAGCGATGAATTCTGCAGAACTATTCGTGCTTGCTGTAGCACTCTATGGACATGATTGGGGCATGGCGGTTAGTGAACCGGAAAAAGAGTTTATTGTATCAGGTAAACCACCAGAAGGAGTGAGTACACAAGATTTGTGGATTTTGTCCGATGAGCAGCATCGCATTGCCAAGTTCGCACATGAGCAGCACCTGGAACTGGATGCAGGCGGTCATCTTAAAGACATTCCTATTGAGATGTGGCGCGAGTATGTTCGTCAAACCCACGCTTTTCGTAGTGGAGAAAGGGTAAGAAGATTTTTTGACCCGATTGATCCAGGAATTGCTGACGCGTCGTCAAGGATTTGCATAGGGCAGTGGCTGGATTTTGAGGATCTGGAAGATTACCGGTCATATCCGGCGGATTTCTCTTTGCTTCGTGAGACCGTTAATCTTCGGGCACTTACCGTCTATCTGCGGCTTATCGACCTCCTTGATCTGGCTGATGACCGCGCTCCCTATGTTATCTGGAAGTTTGTCGCTCCCAGAGACCCCCGCTCCAAAATGGAATGGGCAAAGCACCGTGCCCTCAGACCCGTGACCTGCCCACCCTATCAGGCGGGCCGCATTATTCGGGTAGACGGGAGCACTGATGATCACGAGGTTTATGCCGCCCTTGAAGATCTCCGAATCTGGTGTGGGTATCAGCTCCGGGGCTGTAACGATCTTCTGGCAAGGATGAACGATCCCCGCCACAAGCTTGATCTTTATCACATTGACTGGCGTGTGGCAGCGCGCGGATTCAATCCGGTTTCAGTTCAATTTGAGTTTGATCGTGAAAGGATGTTTGAAATCCTAAGTGACGAAATCTATCAGGGTGATCCTTATGTCTTTCTCCGGGAGCTACTTCAAAATAGTATCGATGCCATTCGTATGAGGCGGGAAGTACTCCAGCGGAAGGGCATTAATCCAGGGAACCTTGGCGTGATTCGAGTCACTGTTGAGCATGGGACGTGTGGGGATGCGATTGTAACTTGGCAAGATGACGGCATTGGTATGGACGAATACGTCGTCCGAAATTACCTCGCAGTGGCCGGGAAAAGCTATTACACGAGTTCGGACTTTGAGCGCGAGGGGCTAAAGATGGATCCGATTTCCCGCTTTGGGGTCGGGATTCTCAGTTGTTACATGGTTGCTGACCGGATTCAAATTGAAACCTTCAAGGATCCTTACTTACCGCCAAGGGGAGACCCGATTCGAATAACCATCCCTGCCGTGCGTCGGCAATTCCGCATTGAGACGCTCCCCCAAGAAAGTGTCCAGGTGGGAACCACTGTGCGCGTATTCGTGGAGAGCAAGAAAATCCCTGCCGATGAACAAGGCAAACCTGTCGAGCAACTCGATGTGACTGGCTATCTCTCTATTGTCGCTGGATTTGTGGAGTTTCCGATTGTTATTAAAGATGGAGATCGTAAGACGATCGTACTTCACCCAAACCAAGACCCACACACTGTCCACCAACGTTTTGGAAAAGAATTCCAAACCCACCAACTTGATCTGAGCTATCCCTGGGACCGGGCAATTTTGCCGCAAGATATACCGACCGCACGTGAGTTTTTTCGGGAACATCGCTTGGACATTGCCTCAGATTTAGGTCTGGAGGGCTGTAACGGAATCCTGACTCTCCTTATCCCTAATAACGGGATTGATATGAGATTTGATTTTGAGGCAGGGGCGGAGGTAACACGGGTAATAATGCGTGGTAAAAAACAAGATTTGGTGCAAAAAGTACGGCTAAGTGAGTCTGGCAGCGCGTCAGGCCTATTCATCATAGACGAGGAAATTCCACCTATTCGCTTAAGTCGAAGCAGTTACAGGCAATCATGGGCTTACGCTGTATATAGAGACGGCATCTTTTTGGCGACAGCATCGCACCCCAGATCATTCAGGGAAAGTGATTTTTTGCCTCCGCAGCACTTGATTGCGAACCTGTCCAAATTGAAGGCACGGAGAGTTGACTTGGCTCGAAGACAAATTCTGGGTGAGGAGGGACGCTGGGATTTACCGATTTACCAGGCATGTGTTCACTATCTTTCGAAGAATTTGCTGAAGGACCTGGAGGCAATGGACCCTGCTGAGCGGATGTATCAGCTTGGGCGATTCATAGCGTTCTACGGCATTCAGGTTGAAGATTTGTGGCAGGTATTCCCACACAGCCGCTGGCCACTTTCCTTCTTAGAACCTGGAGGACACCTAAATTTCTTGGAATGGCAGGAATTGGCAACTGAACCTATCTATTTATCCCCAGAACTTTTGGAAATTGAATTAGGGAGGATTCACGGCAGTCGATGGCTGGGACAGAAGGGGTACGATGGTATCCTTACTAATTGGGTAGGAGGACGATGCCTTTGTGCCTTCCCTGAGAGGTCCACTATCTACTCACATGAAAGCATGGCTGTCGGATCGGCTCAGGGCCTTTGGAAGCTTCCTATTGAGGAAAAGCACCGGCCTGCCGCTGTCCGCTTTCTTAATCCGCCTTGGGAAGACGATCCACCTTTGCTTCAAGAAATCTGGGTTCCGACGACATACCTGAAAACCCTCCGGATAACGAAGCCATTTTAGAAAAAGCAGTCGAAGATCCGACTCAACTCAATCCCGTTGAAAAAGCAATATTACTAGATGAGGAAATGCTCAAGCGGCTTCCCAAGGCAATCGAGTTTTCCAAGCCATTTGAACAACTTTTTGCCTATGGGAAAGAAGGAATGAATCTGAGACACCCTATGACCCAGGCGCTTGTGCGGTTTGCAGCCGTAGTTGAGCTGTCGAAAAGACGTAAAATTTTGACGAGAAAACAAATTGGGCATCTGGAGGATGGTATATATTCTCTAAGTCGCCATTTCCCTTTCATGAAGTCCGAGGAGGAAGGATTTTCAAATGCCCTGTATCATTTCCTTTCACTGGTTCGCGAAGCGCGCCTGCTTGATGTCGATAGATTCAAAGTTTTGGTTCCAGCCCAAGAAGAATTCGTTCCCGGAACCGCCGACATGAGGTCTCGTGATTTAATAGAAAGACTAAGAAAAACAGTAAGTGTTAAGCCGTTTGGGGAACCCATGACATAACAGACGTTATGACCATTGTATAAAACTTGGTTGAGGGAGTTTCGGAAGAAGTCATTGAAAACTACTCGTGATTCAATATTCGTGATTCAATAATTGCAGTTCCTTCCGCAAAAATCTTAGATAGTCTTTATTCAGTTTTTTTGAGGATCACGATGGTGGCGCCCCAGGAGCCGGCCTCGGGTGGGGCTAATTTGAACGATTCAACAAGAGGACTTTTTTTGAGGAAGGAATGGACAATATTCATCTGGACCCCTTTTCCCTTGCCATGAATGATTCGGACCTCTCTGAAACCTTTCTTCTGACATTCTAAGAGGTACTCTTCTAAGAGTGAGGGGATCTCCTTGGGTGAAAAGGTGTGAAGGTCAATCCAATCCTCAATGGGAATGCGAACAACCATAACTCAAGTTTAAAGTTCAAAGTTGAAAGTTTAAAGTTAGAAACCAAAACGACAAAACCATAATTTCAATCTCTCTTGGCCATGTTTGAAGGTTCTACCCTTAACCTTTAAACTTTCTCCTTTATCTTTTTCAGGACCATCTGGAAGATCTGGTGAAACATAGTCCTGGTCAGTTTACCGGTTTGAGTGTTTTGCTGACTCGGGTGGTATGTCGTAATCATGGTCTTCTCGTTTGGAAGGGGATAGACCTTTCCGTGTCCAAAGGCCAATGCAGGAATTTCGGTTCCTTTCGATCTCAGAGATTTTAAGGTTTGGTTAAAAGCGATCTGTCCCAGGGGTAAGATGACTTCGATCTTCTGCAAAAGATCGAGCTCCTTTAAGAAGTATGGCCGACAATTCTCAATTTCCTCGGGCAGAGGTTTGTTCTTTGGAGGAGCGCATCGTATCGTTGCAGTAATGTAGCAATCATTCAAAGCAAAGCCGTCATCGCTCCGGATGGAGTTCGGCTGATTGGCAAAACCAAACTGATGAAGGGCGCCAAATAGCCATTCTCCGCTTCGATCTCCTGTGAACATCCGGCCTGTCCGGTTTCCACCGTTGGCTGCAGGAGCGAGCCCGACGACCAAAAGCCGGGCCTCTGGGTCTCCGAAACTCGGAAGGGGTTTTGACCAGTAATCCCAATCCCGGTATCTTTTTGGCTTATGCTGAGAAACCTCCCGAAGATAGGCAACCAGCCTCGGACATTTCCGGCATCGGACCACAACGCTCTGGAGTTTTCTTAATTCTACTTCTGTGTTCATCCTAAACATTCCGTGAGGTAGGATACAAAATCCATCTAAACATTTCTTTTTATATTTTTCAAGCGTCCCGTGATGAAAATCTCTCGTTCACCCCGTTAGAAATAATGCCCTGCTGGAATTTCTAACGGGGTTCACTTTTTCAGCCCTCATGCCACCCTCTCCCCTGAGGAGCCTGATTGCCTGTTCCGCCGGAATCTACCCTCCCTCATCATTACGACACAGTCTCAAGGGGAGAGGGGAAGGGTGAGGGGAATTTGGATTTTGACAGAGCCCCTTTTTCTTGTTAAAAATAATTAATTGTCTCTTTAGAGCCAGTCATCGATCGAATCCCACCAGGACCGGGAAAGGAGATGAATGATGCCGACGTATTCCCACTCCCAACTTTCCACCTACGAGACCTGTCCCCACCAATACAAGGTTGCCTACATTGAAAAAATCAAAGCCGAGACCGAAGGCATTGAGGCGTTCATGGGCTCGAGGGTTCACGATGCACTAGAGAAACTCTACCGTGACCTGATGAAGGTCAATAAACTCAATTCCCTGGAGGAGACTCTCGATTTTTACCGTCAGAGTTGGGAGAAGAACTGGAAAGAGACAGTTCAGATTATCCGGAAAGAGTACAGTGTCGAAGATTACCGCCGGCAGGGGGAAAAATGCATCACGGATTATTATAAACGTTACTATCCATTCGATCAGGGAAGAACATTAGGCCTCGAAGAGAATATCTACTTCCCTCTGGAAGAGGAAAAGGGTTACTGGGTTCGGGGTTTTATCGATCGTTTGACCCTTCTCGATCAATCGATCCTCGAAATCCACGATTACAAGACATCGAACAGACTTCCCGGCCAGGAGGAAGTCGACTCTGACCGGCAGCTCACCTTTTATCAGATGGGAGTGGAAGGAAAATGGAAGGATATTGAAGAGGTGAAACTGGTCTGGCACTACCTTTCTTTCGATACCGAAATACAGTCTTCGAGGACACCGGAAAAGCTTGACCAGGTTCGGCAGGAGGCCTTAGAGCTCATCCAGAAGATTGAAGCGGACAGGCAGTTCATTCCCAAAGAAGGACCTCTTTGCAGTTGGTGCGATTATCAAGGGCTCTGCCCAAAACGGAAGCATCTGATCACCGTGGAGAATCTGCCGCCTAACGAATATCTGAAGGAAGAAGGGGTGACCTTGGTGAACCAATATGTTGCATTCTTGGAGAGGAAGAAGCTCTTGAATGAGGAGATCGACGCGGAGATTACCAAGGTCGAGGAGGCCTTGTACGCTTATGCCGAGAGGGGACAGTTGGAGGCGGTCTTTGGAAGTGACCATGTGGCCAAGGTCAAGATTGAAGCGAAAGAAAAATATCCCTTGAAGGGAGACCCCAGACGAAAGGCGCTCGATGAAATGATCAAGAAGGCGGGGAAGTGGATGGAGGTCTCTGATCTAAACCCATGGATGTTGGCCAGAGTGATCGGCCGAGGGGCGTGGCCGCCCTCTTTGGCGAATAAGGTGAAAGAATTTTCAACCACCGAGGAGAGCCGCTCCATCACGATATCGAAATTGAAAGAAAGAGAATAATCTATATAATGAGGAAATTCGAAATCCGAATATCGAAACTCGGAACAAATCTGAGTAATTGAAAGACCCAGTAAAGATGTCATCCTGAACTTGATTCACGATCTAAAGAGATGCTGAAACCAGTTCAGCATGACAACCAAACTATGCCGCAGGCAGGGATTTCATGCTTCGGATTTAAATTCATGAGGAAGAAATGATGCAGAGGTGAAAATTATGGACATCCGGGTTGAAAAGGGCAAAGCTGAGAAATACCCCTGTGAACTTCTTCTCCTCTTTTCTTTTGAATTTCCTGAAAGATTGGAAGGTCCCATCCAGAGCGTGGATTTGGAGTGGAAGGGATTCATATCCGATCTCATGAAGCAAGGTGATTTCAAAGGAGAGCTTTTCCAGTGCCGCCTTCTCTATACGCATGGTGCCCTTCCGGCTAAAAGGGTGCTGCTGACAGGACTGGGCAAAAAAAGCGAGTTTGATTTAGAGAAATGGAGAGGGGCTGCTTCAAAGGCCGGACAGTTGATCCGGGATTCAGGGGTCAAGCAATTTGTCTTCCCGATTAAGAAATTCGACGGTCTTTCCGGAGAAGAACTGGCCGAATCTTTTGTGACAGGAGTTTTGCTCGGAACCTACCAGTTCAATGAATTTAAGACGCTCGAACGGGATAAAATTAAGGAGATTGAAGAGGTCATCCTCCTCGGAGAGACGGCCAAAGAAGTAAAATCGTTTGATGACGGCCTAAGGACGGGCAGAGTCATTTCGGAAGCGGTCTGCATGGCGAGGGATTTGGTCAACGGGCCAAGCAACCAGATCACTCCAACCGTACTGGCCGAGAAGGCCCGGCAAATTGCAAGAGACCATGAGATGGAGGTTCAAGTATTGGAGGTGAGCCAGGCAGAGGCCATGGGCATGGGGGCATTTGTTGCCGTTGCGAAGGGAAGCCAGGAGCCCGGGAAATTCATCACCCTGGAATATAATAAGGGCAAAGGATTGGAGACGATCGCCTTGGTAGGGAAGGGGATCACTTTCGATAGTGGCGGGATCTCGATAAAACCCTCGGAGAAAATGGAGCGGATGAAAGATGATATGTCGGGGGCTGCTGCTGTTTTGGCTGCAGTCCAAATAGCCTCGGAGCTCCAACTGCCTCTTCATCTCGTAGGCATCATTCCTACAACGGAGAATCTGCCGAGCGGAAAAGCCTATAAACCCGGAGATATTTTGAAGACCCTTTCGGGTCAGACGGTAGAAGTGATCAGCACCGATGCGGAGGGAAGGCTCATCCTTTCGGATGCCCTAACGTATAGTCTGAGGTATCAGCCAAAGGCAATCATCGATCTGGCCACTCTGACCGGAGCTTGCGTGATTGCTTTGGGAGATTATGTGATCGGCCTTTTTGGTAACGATGATTCCCTCTTGAAACGGATGGAAGATGCTTCAGGGAAGACAGGGGAGAAGGTCTGGAGATTACCCCTCTGGGATGAATATTTCGAATATCTGAAAAGTGATGTGGCGGATTTCAGGAACGTGGGAACTCGGGCAGCAGGTGCCATCATCGGAGGGATCTTTTTGAGCAAATTTGTCGAGAAGATTCCATGGGTTCATCTTGATATTGCTGGACCCGCATCGATTGATAAAGAGAGACCGTATATTCCCAGTGGAGGGACGGGTGCTGGAGCCAGGTTGGTGGTCCAGCTTCTTAGGGATTGGAAATAAAAAATAAGCACCAAATTCCAAGCACCAAATCACAAATAAGTTCCAATGACCTAAATCTCAAAAATTAGTTTTGATATTGGGTATTGATATTTGGAGCTTATTTGGTATTTGGGATTTGTGGTTTGGAATTTAAACCGAAAAAGCTGTTGATTTCCCATTGGAGAGAGTGGGAATGGATGTGATGAACGAGACGGAGAAACAATATCCTTTCCTTATGGCTTGCCATCGGCAGTCCACGAAATATACGCCCATCTGGCTTATGCGCCAGGCGGGGCGGTATATGAAGGAGTACCGGGCACTCCGAAGGAGATTCTCCTTCCTGGAGATGTGCAAGAACCCTGAACTGGCGGCGAAAGTGACACTCATGCCCGTGGAGCAACTCAAGGTCGACGCCGCCATCATCTTTGCGGATATTTTGCTTCCTTTAGAGCCGATGGGGATTGAATTCGAGTTTGCAAAAAATGAAGGCCCTGTCTTTCGCCATCCCATTCGGGAGATGAAACAGATCGAGGCCCTGCGAATCATCGAACCAGAAGAGGATCTTTCCTTTCTCATGGATGCGATTCGTATCGTCCGCCGCGAGTTGGGAAATAAGATTCCTTTAATCGGATTTTCAGGGGCTCCTTTCACCCTCGCGAGTTATATCATCGAGGGGGGCCATTCAAAGAATTATATCCTTACAAAGGGGTTGATGTATCAAGACCGTGTGGCTTGGAACAGCTTGATGGAGAAGATTTCAGAGGTACTGATCCGGTATCTCAATGCTCAGATCCACGCTGGTGCTCAGGCTTTACAACTCTTTGATTCCTGGGTGGGATGCTTGAGCCCAATCGATTACGAGGAGTATGTTCTTCCCTATTCGAAAAAGGTCATCGAGGGGGTGGAGAAAAGTGTCCCTCTGATCCACTTCGCTACCTCTTCCTCAACACTTTTGGAACGGATGAAGCGGGCAGGCGGAGATGTAATCGGGGTGGATTGGCGGGTTGATTTAAGAGAAGCCTGGGCCCGTCTCGGATATGATGTAGCCATCCAGGGAAACCTCGATCCGGTTATACTCCTTGGCCCCGTTAATCTGATCGAGCGGGAAGCCAAACGGATTCTTGAGGGAGCAGAGGATCGGCCCGGTCACATCTTTAACCTCGGCCATGGCATTCTTCCCAACACGCCTGTCGATCATGTGGTCGCCTTGGTGGAGGCGGTCCATAGGTTTAGTTTGAGGTGAGTTGCTACTCGTTGAAAATTCCCCCTATAAGAATTTTCGATTGCCAATTTCCAATTTACGATTGAAGGACGTGAAGAATTGAAAATCGCAAATCGCAAATCGCAAATCGAAAATAAGACCGTGAAAGCTCTTCTCCTTTTAGCCTTTGGAGGACCTCGCTCTTTGGATGAGGTGGACCCTTTTTTAACCCGTCTCTTCAGAGGCAGAAAACCTTCTCCAGAACAACTGGAAAAGGTCAAGGAGCGTTACCGGTTGATCGGAGGATCTTCACCTCTTCCTGAAATGACATGGGGACAAGCCAAAACTTTAGAAGAGAGACTCAATGCCAAAAGCCATCAATTCAAATCTTACGTGGGGATGCGGTATGGGCACCCGTTGATCGAGGAGACGATGAGGGGGATTCTTCGAGATGGCATCAGGAGGGTGTTCGCCATTCCTATGGCACCGTTCCGGTCCCGTGCAAGCACAGGGGCTTACATAGAAGAGGTGAGTCAAGTGCACAAAGATCTGGGAGAGGGGTTTGAGATCTCTTTCATTGAGGGGTGGTATTTACATCCCCTTTTCCTTGAGGCAGTTCGGGAGAAGGTTCAAGAAGGGTTGATGGAATTCTCTCAGGAGAGGAGAAAAGAGGTTCATCTCATTTTTACTGCCCACAGTCTGCCAAAATCGATTGTTGAAAGCGATCCCTATGCGAAGGAGATGGAGGAGAGCGTCAGAGCGGTTCTCGAAGGGATGGAGCCTCTACCGTGGCACATTGCCTTTCAAAGCAAAGGAGGCGGGCCGGAGGAGTGGGTCGGACCTGATGTGGAATCGGTAATGGAGGAGCTTGCATCACAAAACGCGAAAGAGGTGCTTCTGGTCCCAATCGGATTTGTATCGGACCATATCGAGATCCTTTACGATATCGACATTGTTTATAGGAAGAAGGCCGAATCTTTGGGGATGGAGTTGAAAAGGACCGCTTCACTTAATTATTGTGAACGGTTTATTGAGGCACTTGCTACAATTGTGGAAGAACATATAAAAGGGAAAGAATAGGTTATGTATTCGGAGTACGGCCTGCCTTCGTCCCGCAAGGAGGGACGATGCGCAGGCAGGAGTTCGGAGGCTTTAAAGTAAATGCTCTGAACACCGAACCAAGTACTTCGAACTATTTGGTTTCAAGGAGATCTATGAAGCGGATCATCATTGTTGGGGGCGGGGTTGCCGGGCTTGGTGCAGCCTATAAAGTGGCTCGCGCTGCATCCGAGGGCCACGAGGTCGAATTCACCCTGCTCGAAAAGGACCGGCGTCTCGGCGGCAAGATCCAGACGGAGATTGTGCCAGATCCCTTGGAGGAGGGGAGGTTCATCGTGGACGGCGGTCCGGATTGTTTCCTGACCGAAAAACCGGCCTGTCACCGCATCGCAAAACTGACGGGGATTTTCGATGACGAACTGCCGACCGACGAGTCCCGCAAACGCACCTGGATCCTATCACGCGGCAAGCTTCACCAACTGCCCGATGGCATCTTTATGTTCGCTCCCACGAAATTTTTGCCTTTCGCCACAACCGGTCTGTTTTCATGGCCTGGTAAGGTCCGGATGGCCATGGATCTTTTCGTTCCGCCGAAGAAGGTTGCACCGGGCGAATTCAACGACGAGACGCTCGAGAGCTTCGTGGTCCGCCGCATGGGCCGCGAGTGCCTCGATCGCCTGGCGGAGCCGCTCGTAGGCGGCGTTCACGCATCCGATCCGGCGAAGATGTCACTTGCCGCAACCTTTCCGCGCCTCCTCGAGATGGAGCAAAAATATGGGTCTCTCATGAAAGGTTTCATCGCAGCCCGTCGAAAGGTCGAAGAGATGCGGCGCAAGTACCCGCCGAAGCCGGGCCAAAAGCCTCGTACGTTCTTCACGTCGTTTGTGAATGGCATGCAGCAACTCACGGACCGGATGGCTGACGCCGCAGGTCGCCCGAACATCCACACCGGCGTAGCTGTCACCTCGCTTCACTGTAGCGGCCACGGTGCATGGAGCGCCCAACTCTCCAACGGTTCCACCATCGCCGAGGACGCGGTGATCATTGCCACTGAGTCATGGGCTGCCGAGCCGCTCATCCGCCCGCACGATCAAGCCATGGCAGACGCGCTTGCCAGCATACCGACCTCTTCCTCGGCGACGGTATCGATCGCCTTCAAGGAGAGCGAGGTCGGCTTCGATCTGAATGCATTCGGAGTTCTGTGTCCCCTCATAGAGGGCCGTGCGCTTATGGCGGCTACTTACTCCTCCACCAAGTGGCCGGGCCGAGCACCGGCGGGTAAGGTGCTACTGCGTGGTTTCGTCGGCGGTCCGCACAACCAAGAGATTCTGAAACGCTCGGACGAGGAGCTCGTGCAGACAGTACTCGCCGAGTTCCGTGACATCCTCGGCCTCAACCCCTTTGCGAAGCCGCTATTCTCGCGTGTCTTCCGGTGGCATCTCGGCATGCCCCAGTACACGCTCGGGCACCTTGAGCAGATTGCGCGAATCGATGAACGCTGTGCCCAGATTCCAGGCCTCGCCATCGCCGGCGGCAGTTACACGGGCGTAGGCGTCCCGAATTGTATCGAGAGCGGCGAGCGGGCTGTCTCGAAAGTCCTCGGTGAATGGGGCATCGACCTCAGTGAGGACCAGGCTGAGGAGGAGCGTTACTACTAGCAGGCCGCTGAAAAACGGTATTAAAAATAGGGACACATCCCATTTGATGGAAAAAATGGGATGTTTCCCTATTTTCGAGAGATTATGAGTAATCGAACCAGGCCAATGTTAAGGTTATTGACGTTCTTTTTCGTTTTGGTCAGTACTATTCTTTCTTTTGCATTTGTATCTATTTCTGGTGAGAAGGTTACAACAAAGGTGGTTGTTCGGGTGGTTGCAAAGGATGCCCAGGTGATTGGGTCGGGCGTCGGAGGTGCACTTGTTCGAATTAAGAACCTGAAAACAGGAGAAATCCTCGCAGAAGGTAATCAGGAAGGAGGGACTGGCAGCACAGAGCGGATTATGGTACAACCCCACCGCCGTGGAGAAACCATCTATGGAACCTTTGGTGCAGCTCTGTTTGAGGCCAAGATTCCCTTGGATCTGCCGACTCAGGTTGAGATATATGCTGAAGGTCCCCTTGCTTATCCCCAGTCCATTCAAAAAGGCTCAAAAACTCTCACTCTTATTCCAGGGAAGCACATCTTGGGTGAGGGGGTGATCATTGAATTAAACGGATTGATCGTCAACATCCTGAATCCATCCCCAAAAGAAAGTTTAAAGAAAGGAGAAGAGGTTTTAGTGAGGGCAGAAACACGAATGCTTTGCGGGTGTTCTTTCACTCCTGGGGGTCTCTGGGATTCGAACAAATTGGAAATATGGGGACAATGGCTTTTTGGAAATCAGGTTTCAGAAAAATTTACCTTGACTTATGCGGGAAAGCCAAGCTTATTCGAAGGCAGTACGACAGTGCCTTCAGGTTTCGATGAGGTAAAACTTCAGATCGTCGCCGCCGATTTGGCAGGCAACTTCGGTCAACATTCCATCGCTTTTCGTTTTGTTCCATGAGAGAGAATTAAATCCTCGATCTCAATATCATTTGGTAATTGCCATCGGCCAGTTTTAGCCTTCTTGTAAGCAGAGCAGAAATTAAAGGAAGTGAGAAGAGACTCAATGGATGGACAACTAAGGGGGACCCTTAAGGTGTGATTGATGTGTCAGACCCTGACACTTACCTCCTTGAGCGTCAGGATACGCTTCTTCTTGTACTCGAGGAGCTTGTCGGTTGTCCTGCTGTCTCCTGCGGTCTTTCGTACCCTACCGGACCTGCGGGCCCATATTTTCGCATGTCCTCTGGTATAGTACGATTCCCTATTTCCAACCGCTTCAATATTGCCAAAGCGTCTTCTTTGGTCGTTTGCTTATCTAAGTTTCCATCTTGATTCTTATCTTGTTTTTTTACTTGGTTTTTATCCTGGTTTTTATCTTTATTTTTATCTTGGTTTTTTATAATAACAGAGGTAGGATTATCGGAAAAATGGACTGTTCCCTTTTCGTCGACCCATTTATAAAATTCATCTCCCCAACTGTTTTTACCTATTGCCAAAAGAAAAAGAACTAAAAATACCAGAAAAGTCTTACTTCTCATCTCAATTCCCACGTTCTTACCGATGCGATCATAACGTTCTCGTGACGGAGATACCTATCTTTCACAGTTTTGTCATGAAATTTCACGCTCCTGCTCCACCGGGTAATATGGCTCATCTCCAACCTCAAAAAATTGACAAGTTAGATTACGCATTTTCTGTGCCATAGGGTCTATTTATATAACACGCTGATATTATGATGTTTTTAGCATATCTGGATCCGTTACTTCTGCGCAGAAGTGACAGAAAACGGTCAAATTTGCAAAAATTTTCCGATTGCTTATTGCTTAAGGAAGAACTTAGGGCAATTAAGATACTTTCTTGAAATCTGAATTTCTCAGATGACTGGTAACCCAATCAAACATCGATCAATTGATGGTTGCAACCCTTCGCGTCAGATGCCTGGCCAGCTTTCGATTGGATCAGTTGAGCGGACGATATGCATCCCCGCCTCAACAAATCTCCGGAATGCTGCGTCCGCCTGATCCGTATAATCGATGACTCCCGGTACAAAAACCGGCGAAGTGCAGTCTTCTAACAGGTAGACTCTTTCGGCCAATTTTTTGTCCCGAGTAAGAATATCCTTTAACAAATCGTCGATTGTCCATGCAACACAATGGCTCTTAGCCTGGCCGGCAATAAGGACGGCGTCAAATTGCAAAAGCTTTTGGATTAGGCCTCTATTTCTCTGTGCGATCTGTCTCCGTTCCGGATCTTGTAGCACCTCTGGACCGAGGACAGAATAGTTTTCAGTCAGAGGATTGTTCCCCTTGATTTGGAAACGTGCCTGACTATAGCGAGCGATGCTGTGGAAGAAAATGGCTTCTTCAATCGACGAGACAAGGGCATACCCAATGCCTCCCAGCATGGCATGATAGGGCCATATGGTGAGATTATATCTGCCCCCTTCTTTCAGTGCCTGGGTATAATGCAATACGTATCGCCGTCCGAAATCAGGGGTCTTCCCCAAGCTATAACTCACCGCAGGGTTGAATTTCCAAGTCCCTTTTTTTATATCTTCTTCCGATATAAGGGTGAAGGGTGTGGGATGCTCTCCTTTGTCGTTGACCAAAAAAATGCTGTGGAAAATCTGCATGGCCTGGTGTGTGTCCATCGTCGGGCATATTTCAGTAATGATCCCAAGATTGCGGTAGATGAACTCACTCAGCCTGCGATTGTCATCGACTGCCCCGGTTCCCGAACGCCCGCCCACGTACAGCTCAAAACCTGGAATACAAAACGTATTTTGAACGTCTACGGGTAGCAAACAGATTCGGAATTGATCGCTGGCAGCAGGTTTTATATTATTTTGCTTTGCCCACTTTTCAGCCTCCCCAGCTCGCTCCTGATAGGGAACCTTCCAGACTTCACCGACTTTGTCGGGGTCGAAATGGGACGGGATAGGAAGTTGTTTACGTTTCGTGCCCCCTCCTGAATTTTGCAACTTCAATGTCAAATGTGAAAGTCCAAAGCCGAAGGTTTTTTAATCCGCAATCCGCATTCCCCGCCTGCCAAAGAACTTGTTCGGCGGGCAGGCGAAATCCGCAATCAAGACTGGGCCATCTCCTTGGCAACCCGCCTCGCTGCCTCAATGATTTTTTCAATGTCCTGATCAGAATGGGCCATTGATAGGCTGCCACCTCCGTGCATCATATGAATCCCTTTTGTCAACATTCTGATTCGAAATTCGACTTCCCTTTTCTCTATATCGGCGAACTTCTGGATCGAATGAGGAGAATTCAAGATCACCCCTTTTTGGAGAGGGAAATGGGTCTGAAAAAGTGAACCGATCCCTGTGACCATGACATTTAGTCCTTCCCGACGGCAGGATTCCTGAACACCTTTACGGATCTTCTGCCCTTTCGCTTCTAACACAGGATAGACCCCATCCGAATGATCCTTCAAATAGCGTAGCATTGCCGATCCTGCTGCCACGGTCAGTGGATGGGCGGAGAAGGTTCCGCCGCCGATCAGGATCTTCTCCCATTTGTCGCCCTTCTTTTCAGGTGAGGTCTTTTCGAGGATCTCTCTTCTTCCAACAAGGGCCCCCACAGGTAACCCTCCGCCCAAAATCTTCCCCAGGGTGGTGAGATCTGGGATGATATTAAACCTTTCCTGAGCTCCGCCCAGACTGACTCGAAATCCTGAAATCACCTCATCAAAAATAAGGAGGGCCCCCAGGCGGCCCGTTTCAGCACGAAGGATTTTTAGATATTCGGCGCTGGCAGGAATGAATCCACCCTCACCGACTACAGGCTCAACGATAATACCTGCGAGATCTTCTTTATTTTGGTCGATCACCTCAAGCAAGTTCGAAAGGTCGTTAAAAAGGATTACCTTCGTGTACCGTTTCAGTTCAGGTAACAGTCCGAGGCTCTCTTCCCTTTCATAGGGCATTTTGATTCCTAATGAGAGATCAGAATTCGCACCATGCCAGCCACCAGCTATCTTTAAGATGGTCTTTTTCCCCGTGAAGGCACGGGCGAGGCGAACCGCATACATCGTTGCCTCTGTTCCGGAGCAACAGAATCGGACCATTTCCGCGCAGGGGATCAATTCTCGGATGAGTTCCGCCCATTCCACCTGTTTCTCAAAAACGATGCCCCAGTGGATCCCTTCTTTCAATTGTTGTTCGATCGCTTCCACCACGATCTCCGATCGATGGCCGAGAATATGGGTGTAGTGGCCCATCCAGAGGTCCACGTATTCATTCCCGTCCACGTCCCAGATTTTGGAACCGAGAGCCTTCTTGATGAAGAAAGGGTAGGGTGGGAAGTAATGAATGTTATGGGAAATCCCTCCTGGCATCACCTCTCTCGCTCTTTCAAAAAGGTTTTCTGAAAGAGGGGTTTTTTGTCGGTAAGGATCAAAGAAATGTTCCATTTTTAAGGCCTCCCGAAATGATAAACCTTTCATAGCACATTTTTTGTGGATTGGAAATGATCCGTTACATTGCATGGAGAATTTGCAATAGGTTAAAATGTTTTTGTGGTTGAAATGAATGAAGCGAAGCAAAGTGAAGGAGGTTAAGAACGAATGAGCAAGAAATGGGAATTGTTATGTTTAAGCCAAGAAGACTGCGTGGCCGCCGGGGGAACCGATATGGACGGTGCCATGAAAGCTGTTGAGCGGTCTTTCTTTCTCCATGGAAAGGGTGATTTTATCCAGCCTGGGAAGCCGGTCATCCGTTGGGGGGGTCCAGAGACGGAAGAGACGATTGGCCGAATTATGTCCATGCCTTCGTGGTTAGGGGGCGAGCAACACAGGGGGGAGTTAGAGAAGAGAGATCTTTTAGGGCCTGTGAATACGGCCGGCATCAAGTTGATGTCCAGCCGCCCCTGGAATCCTCAACGATACGGTTTGCCCAGGGGAGGCGGACTGATTATCATTGTTGATCCTGAAACGCTTATCCCCGCCTGCGTCATGGATGCGGCAATCGTCAGTGCGATGCGGACCGGTGCAGCGTCCGGCATTGCTGCAAAGTACCTGGCCAATCCAGATTCTAAAATTTACGGTCTTGTCGGTGCGAGTGTTCAGGGGCATACACAGATTATGGCAATGAAAAAGAGCATTCCGTCCTTGGAAAAATGTAAAGTTTATGATATCAATAGGAAGACCGCTGAAAAATTTGCCCGGGATATGGCCGATGGTTCAAAAATGAAGATTGACGTCGTCAATAGTGCGGAGGAAGCCTTCCGGGATGTAGATATCGTCAGCACGGCAACCATTGCAAGTTCGCCCTATGTGAAGTCTGAATGGTACAAGGAGGGGGTTTTTCACGCTGAAAGCTCCTTCTGGGACACACCCCCTGAGGCACTTCGTGTTATGGATCTGATCGTCGTCGATGACTGGGATCAGGTGAGGCACCATGGCGTGGATGTGAGCTGGCGGGCCGTCCGCGATGGCATTATCAAAGAAAGCCGTATCACTGGGAATCTTGGAGAAATTGTCGCAGGCAAAAAGAAGGGGAGGACTGATAAAAAGCAGAGGACATTTTTCAACCCTATCGGTTTGGGTATCCATGATCTTTCGGAGGCTTTTCGTGTCTTTCAAAATGCTAAACAGATGGGCGTCGGGAAGAAGATGACCTTATTTGAAGATCCCGATGGCTGGTTAAGAAAGATCAGGTTGTAGTCTCCCCAAGATGAAATCGTGTCCAGGATATTAAGAATTTGATTCACTCACGAAAAATCGTTATGAATTTGGATATTCGGATTTCGAATTTTTCGATCATCTTTTTTGAGAGATAATCTCCTGCATGGACGATCAAAAGATACTCGAGATCAAGAATCTGAAAACTTACTTCTTCACCTATGAAGGTGTTGCAAAGGCTGTGGACGGTGTCAGTTATCAACTGGCCAAAGGCGAGCCTTTGGGGGTAGTGGGTGAATCCGGTTGTGGAAAGAGCGTCACCGCTCTATCCATTCTTCGTCTTATTCCGGTTCCTCCCGGTAAGATCATGGGTGGAGAGATTTTGTTCAAGGGGGAGAATCTCCTGGATCTTCCGGAGGATGAGATGAGAAAGATTCGAGGGAACCGGATTTCGATGATCTTCCAAGAACCGATGACTTCCCTCAACCCCGTTTTTACGGTAGGGAATCAGGTTCAAGAGACCTTCCAATTGCATCAAGGCCTGTCCAAAAAGGAAGCCCGTGAAAAGACCGTCGAAATGCTGAGACTCGTGAATATTCCTTCCCCTGAAAAGGCAGTGGAGCGATACCCCCATGAGTTGAGCGGTGGGATGAGGCAGAGGGTGATGATCGCCATGGCCCTTGCCTGTAACCCAGAAATCCTGATCGCTGATGAGCCCACGACAGCCTTGGATGTAACCATTCAGGCCCAGATCCTTGACTTGATGAATAAGCTGAAGGAGGAACTGGGGATGGCCATCATCCTCATCACCCACAACTTGGGGGTGGTCGCAGAGACAGCAAAACGGGTCATCGTCATGTATGCGGGTAAGATTGTGGAAGAGGCAGAGACCAAAACCCTTTTCGGAAATCCCCAACACCCCTACACCATGGGTCTGCTGAAATCCATCCCAATTTTAGGGGATAAGATCCGCCGTGGGAAGGTTCGTTTGAATGAGATTCCGGGGGTGGTCCCGAGCCTCTATGAACTTCCAGCAGGCTGTAAGTTTTCAACACGATGTCCGTCCGTGATGGACATCTGTAAGGAAAAAGAGCCCGAGCTCAAAGAGATTGAAAAGGGCCATTTTAGCTCCTGCTGGCTCACGAATTAAAATTAAAACCTTGAACTTTAAACGATGAACGATGAACTTTGAACTTAAAACTTGGAACTCGAAACCTGAAACTTGAAAGTGGATATGGCTCAACCTTTACTCGAAGTAAAAAATCTTAAGAAATATTTCCCTGTTAAAGGAGGATTCTTCTCGAAAGCCATTGGCTATGTTTATGCAGTCGATGGGGTGAGCTTTTACCTCCACGAGGGAGAGAGTCTGGGGTTAGTGGGTGAAAGTGGATGTGGAAAGTCGACCACTGCCCGGGCCATTTTGAGGTTGATTGAACCCACAGAGGGAGAAATTCTCTTCGACGGGAAGGACATCTGCAGACTTGATCACCGGGAGATGCGTTCGATCCGAAGGGATATGCAGATCGTCTTCCAGGACCCTTATGGTTCACTCGATCCCCGGAGGACAGTGGAGCAGATCATCGGAGAGCCTTTGGACGTCTTCCACATTTCTACAAAAAAGGAGAGAAGAGAGCGGATCGCCTATCTCCTCCAGAAAGTTGGTCTCAGCCCCGACCATGCCAGGCGTTACCCCCATGAGTTCAGCGGTGGCCAGAGACAGAGGATTGGAATTGCCAGGGCCCTTGCCCTCAACCCGAAGCTCATTATCGGTGATGAACCGGTCTCTGCTCTCGATGTCTCGATTCAGGCTCAGGTCATCAACCTGTTGGAGGATATTCAAAAAGAATTCAAACTCTCTTATCTCATCATTGCCCACGACTTGGCTGTGGTAGAACATGTTTGTGATCGGATCGCCGTCATGTATCTGGGAAGGATTGTAGAGTCAGCCAGAGACAAAGAGCTCTACACCTCACCCATCCATCCCTACACCATTGCTCTTCTTTCCGCGATTCCTGTCCCAGATCCCAACATCACCAAAAAGAGAATCATCTTGGAAGGGGATGTCCCGAGCCCTATGCGTCCCCCTGGCGGTTGTCATTTCCACACCCGCTGCCCACGGAAAAAGAGCGAGTGTGAAACGACGATCCCTCCATTAACTGAGATCGGAGAGGGCCATTTTGTAGCCTGCCACCTCTCTTAAGAGCAAAAAGATAGTTCGGAGTTAGGAGATACAAACAGAAACTCAGGACCCAACACTTTAGACCCTGAACTTGGGACCTTCACGTCGCTGTCGCTTTCACCTACAAATCATCGCTCAAAGATAACATCTTGGGCTGAGGATTACTGGTAGAAATCACGTATCCCAGGTGAATATATGAAAATCAGATCGTGGCTTTTTTGAAGTATCGGAAACAGATGATAGATAGCAGATACTGAGCCCTCCTAAAAAGGGATTTCTGCCTCATCTTCCGCTCATTGCTAACACCTACCTATCTTCGCTCCAAGCTAACCTTTGGAGTTTGACGATTACGAATAGAAAGTCTATGAGTAAAGCGGCCTCGCAGTCACCGTCGTTCAATTTTTCCGTATCCGATGCACCGCGAGGCCAGTCCTAGATGAAACAGCAGAAAAACATCTCTCCGTTTTGAAGAATACGAAGGATCTCGCTCCTACTCATCAGCCAAAGCTGCTATGAACATCCCGCCAATTCTTAAGAACGACTCTGCACTTAAGGGGCTTTCGTGATGTCGATTGCCAGAAGCAACACTGGTTCTGTTCCGTTGTTTTCGATCCAATGCGTCGTGTCCTTGTCTTCCACCATGATGTCTCCCACATGATGCTCAGTCGTCTTTCCGACTCGCTGTTCTGTCAGCACCCCTTGGACTACGTAGCCCATGCCGGGGCGATCCTTGTGGCTATGCATCACAAAATGGCCACCAGGTTCCATCTGGACCACGCGCACCCCCAATCGCCAACCCCGCATCTCCTCGATCTGGGGGCCAAGATCAAGTGCCGCGGTCTTGATTACCTTCATCCCTTTTGGTTGTGTTGGTGCAGTTTGCTGCCCGATTGCAACATGAAGTCCAAGCCCGATGGCTACCCCGAATACCAAAGTCGTAAAGGGAACCAACCAGTGTTTTTTCATAGGAGCCTGCTTTGAGATTGATTAGTATTGAGCCAGAAGTTTGAATTTCAAATTTCAATTATTCCCAAGGACCAAGTTAGCGGAGGACCTCCGAGGGGGATCGTACAATCTCCCTCGGAGGCCTGCTATTGGTACCTTCCGGAAATTCCTTCTCATGATACCCTCCAGAATGCTAACAGTTGAAATGTGCTTCGTTTAATGAAGTAGAACTTCGTTGCAAGTTATTTGCCTTCACTTCAGGCCTGCCTTGCGGAGCGCAGCCACCTCCCGCTCTACATCGGCTTTATCCTTGTATGGAAGTGTTTTTGCATACGACTCGATATTGAACTTGGGGTTTATACGGAGAACTTCCTTTGCTGAAGTAGTAGCCTCCGCATCACGACCTAATGAACTGTAACAAGCCGCAAGATAAGCGTAAGCAAGTAGATAATCCGGGTTGATCTGCTGCGCCTTCTTAAATTCGACTACGGCTTCATCATAATGCCCCGTCATGAAATAGGCGCGGCCTAACACCCAGTAAAAATGGACAGGAGGGAACGGGCTGAGTCGTATCGATTTCTTGGCATACAAAACACTTTCCTCCCACCTGCCCAAACAGCCTACAATCCCGGCCAAAACATAATGCGCATCCGCTCCATTGGGATTGAGAGCAACAGCCCGTTCCGCCTCGGAAAGGGCTTTATCATACTGACGTTTCACAGCGTAGATGGAGGCCAATAATGAATGGGTGCCATCAATCGAGTCGTCCATGGCAAGAGCCTTTTGCGCAAAATCATACGCCCTCTGAAGGGATTCAGCAGGCGATTCGCTCCATCCAAATCTTGCATCCATCCAATGGGTCGAACCCACATTCACATACGGCCATATAAAATTGGGGTCAAGGGCAATGGCTTCCTCATATAGGTGGCGAGCTGTATCATTATCTTGTTTCGTGCCGCGCCTTAAGAAAGCATTTCCTTGGTAAAGTTTTTCAAGGGCTTTCAGGTTCTCCGTCTGCCCCTTTCTTATCCGTACCCGGGCCTGCTCCCCTTCTGTCAGCTCTATTCTCGTGGCCTGCATAATCCTCATGGTTATCTCATCCTGGAGAGCGAATATGTCTTTAAGCTCCCGGTCGTAGTGCTCGCTCCAAATGTGATGCCCAGTTAATGCATCGATAAGCTGTGCCGTGATCCGCACCCTATCACCAGACTTCTGGACACTACCCTCCATCACATACCGCACACCTAAATCCTCAGCTACTTTCTGAATCTTCACGGCCTTTCCTTTGTAAACGAACGTTGAGTTTCGGGCGATAACAAACAGTTTTTCGACCATGGAAAGGCCGGTGATGATTTGCTCAGTCAATCCATCACTGAGATATTCCTCTTTGGGATCGCCACCCATGTTGACAAAAGGAAGGACGGCGATAGAGGGCTTATCAGGTAGAGGGAAAGCCATCTTTTCTTTGGAGGCGAGCTCCTCTTTGGGAGGTGGAGGAGTCACTGTTTTTGAGACTTTTTCTGATAACGGAGGTGTTACCTTTTCTTTGAGTGCTGGCTCTACTGACGGGGCGGGAGAAGTAGGGACAGTTACTGAGGGCTTCTCAGATGGGGCGACTGTAATTTTCTCCTTAGAAGCTACTTCTGGTTGAGGAGCAGGAGAGATATAAAATTTCCAGATCATAACAGCAGCAACTACCACAATCACAGCGACCACCAAACCCATAGTAGCCCTCTGCCATTGTCTGGGTTTAACCTTTTTCTCGCCGATCACCTTACCGGCTGCCTCAGGCTCCATCAGCACTCGATAAACACTCACCGGTTTCTCAATATTCTTGACCGTGTGCACACCCAAATACTCATAGCCCAACGGCAACTTCTTTCCCACAAAGTCATAAGCTGACCCGGAGATGCACACACCTCCTGCCTCTGACAAGCTCTCTATCCGCGCTGCAATGTTAACCCCATCACCGTAGATTCGCCCTTCCTCCTCGATCACATCCCCAAGGTTAATACCGATCCGAAACTCCATTCTGCGGTTCTCTGGAAGCCCAGCATTTCTGGTTTTAAGTTCTTTCTGAATCTCGACAGAGCACTCAACTGCATCCACCACACTGGCAAACTCTGCCATTAAATTATCCCCTGTAGAATCCACCACCCGGCCATGGTGATGCTGGATTAGCCCAGTTATCACCTCTTTGTGCGCATTCAGGGTGCGGACTGTCCCCTTCTCATCTTCCCCCATGAGGCGGCTGTACCCCTTCACATCGGCACTGAGGATGGCAGTGAGCTTGCGTTTAACTTCTTGTGTGGTCATGGAGTCTCCCCCAAAAACTCCATAAAAGGAGAGAAGAAATAAGGTTATTTAGGAGGCTTGCTTACCCTTTTTAGATAAAAAACTACTCGTTTTGGATGAAAATGTCAACAAGAATTAAACGATTAACATTTGAAATGTTGTATTGTAAGGCGAAATCTAAAAATGATGACTTTCAGGAAGAAGTCAATAAGGGATCAGGCCAGTATGTTGGGGGGGTGATTTCGGCCCCTTAAAGGCGAGGAACCGATCCGATTTCCATTCTGCGATTCTCGGCAACTCTGCATTTCTGGTTTTAAGTTCTTTCTGAATCTCCACAGAGGACTCAACTGCGTCTACCACACTGGCAAACTCAGCCATTAGATTATCCCCTGTAGCATCCACCACCCGACCATGGTGATGCTGAATCAGGCCAGTCATCACCTCTTTGTACACATTCAGGGTGCGGACTGTCCCTTTTCATCTTCTCCCATGAGACGGCTGTAACCTTTGACATCCGCACTGAGAATGGCAGTAAGTTTGCGTTTAATTTCTTGTGTGGTCATGGAATCTTCCCCTTAAAAGGTTAGAGGGGAAGGCCAGAGGTAATTGATTTATAAACTCTAATTCAGGATTTGTTGAGCCTCCACGTGAGTATAAATACCTCGGAGGCTTCATATCGGCACCTTTTGGACCCCAAATTTCATTTCAAACTCCAAAAGGTTGAGGTTAGGTTGGGAGGATTGGTCTTTTTAAACGCTATGTTTTGGTAAAAGCTTAATAACTCTAACCTAAATTGAGCGATTCTATGTTTGAAGCATTGAAGATTGTCATTCCCGCAGAAGCGGGAATCCAGAAATAAAGCCAAGAACCTGCATTTGGTTTTCACAGGAATGACATGGTTCTATCTCACTCATTAGGTGGATACCTGATGTGATTTAAAAGGATTTTAGCTCAATGTTTTTCTTCATTTTGGTCAAAAGAATCGCTCAAATTAGGTCTAATTAAAAAAGTCAATAACATTGTCACTTGCGTCCAATTATATTTGTTAATAAAATTACTCATGGTATTAGTTATGAAAGAAAGGGAAGGGTAGAGGAAATGGTGAAAAAGGATTCGGAGTTATTTAAACCATTGGTTGTTACAGCGGAGAAGTATCTTAGAGCTTATTGTGATGGGAAACAGCAGGACGATGAGAAAGCCAAGGTTGCTTTGAGAGTGCTCTCAGTCTATCGTCGGATCTTAACGGGCTGTTGCCCAAATAATGCTTGCAAAAGTGATTACGTTTGGTATATAAGGATGGTAAAGACAACAATTAAGGAGTCTTGCCATGATGGGCTATCAACCGGGTTTCCAGTCAAAGCTTTTTTATCATCAGATTAACCTCGAGCAAAGAGTCCCCAAAGACCACCTTTTCTGAAGAAAGATACAAGAGAAAATTGATTTTGATTTTGTCTATGCAGAAGTGAAAGACAC
>CAWGWZ010000007.1:0-490156 GCA_963826305.1 uncultured delta proteobacterium
AGAGGTAAGCGTAGCACTACATCCCATGATGCTTAGGAAAGGCTCGCATAGTCGCGATCAGCGGATGCCTTAGAACTACCACTGATCTTGATCGTTGAGACTGTAGAAAAAGTCAATTTTGCGCGAATCCTGCGGGCTGGAAGAAATGAAATCTCTCGGGCAGGATGCTGTGTATACGACGATCTCATACTGGGGGGATGAAGAGCCCCCCAACTCCACCCAATAATAGTAGTGAGGGGGTTTTTCTATAGCCTCGTTATACTCGATTTCAATCGCAAATCATTGAGTTCCTGGTTATCTCGCCATTGCAGATAAGTAGGTGTAAGTTGTAAGAAGGGTTATCTTGACAGTGTTCGTCAATTCAATTGCTGGTCAGGAGGAATAAACCATTTATAACATGATCATGTTATAGATAGTTGCGGATTCCGGGTGGGAATAGATAAAAGATCCTTCAACTAAATTTACCGAACCTTAATCTATAGTTTCTATTATATTAGGTTATTATTAAAAAATCAAGAAAAAAAGTGAAAGGGTTGAAAGATTTATTCCTCCATGGGACATAGAGCGCACCTGCCGCAATCCGGGGCCTCAATCCGATGCCTTTAACAATGCAGGTGTACCCCGTGACTACAGCAATGAAGAGTCAATTTTTTTCGCGATTCTAACCCACTTCAGTCCTGCCTTTTTTCTATCTAATGCGTGAAACAAATAATATTTTTTCGCAATGAGCATTTTTTTGTTGACATTATTTGGAAAGTATATATACTTATAAATATGCCACGTCATCTGATGACCAATGAACGGGGAATGATAGCTCTGGAGCGCCTCAGAAAGATAAAGCCCTTTGTCCAAGCCTCCCTGAGTATTACAAAAAAACGGTGCGGCAATCCTCGATGTCGGTGTGCTCAAGAAGGTCCCCTTCATGAAGTGGCTCTTCTTACGTGGAAGGAGGAGAAACGCACCCGTACCTTGTATATCCCAATACAACTTCGTCAGGAGGTTGAGAGATGGGTCCAAGAAGGGAAGCTTCTCAAGCGCCTCGTGGCAGAGGTGTCCCAGGCTCAGAGGGAGTTTTTGAGCAGCAAGAAAAAGAGCAGGAAGAGCAAAAAGGGTTGATCCGTGCTTTGACGGGCACCGTGCACCATTTCTTTGGTGGTTTTTCCCCCTCTATTCGCCCATCTCACAGACCCCCGAGATCCTCAGAAGATCCTTTACCCCCTCGCGAGTCTTGCCTTCGCCGGTGTCACGATGTTCCTGTTTCAGCTCAAAGCGAGGCGACAGATTGGGTTGTTGCTCCGCAACGGTTCCTCGGTCATCAAATTCCAAGCCCTCTTTGGAGTGAAGTCTTTTCCTCATGGCGATACCCTGGAAGCGACCTTTTCAAATCTGGAGACCGACCAGATTCAGATGGTCGTGACCGGAATGACCGAAACCCTCATTCGCAAGAAGGTCCTCTACAGCTACCGTTTATTGGGAATCTACTTCATCGTGGCCATCGATGGAACGGGCACGATCAGCTTCAGCCACCGTCACTGTCCCCATTGTCTCACGCGTACCCGCAATGGAAAGACCCTTTACTACCATCCCGTCTTGGAAGCCAAACTCCTGACTTCCAATGGCTTCGCCTTCTCTCTGATGACCGAGTTTATCGAGAACCCCGGAGACAAGGCGACCAAACAGGATTGTGAACTCAAGGCCTTCTACCGACTGGCGGAGCGACTCAAGACCCGGTTTCCACGGCTGCCCATCCTTTTATCGATGGACGGTCTCTTCGCAGGGGGACCGACCTTTGATCTATGCCAGTCTTACGGCTGGAAGTTCATGATCGTTCTCAAGGACGACGATTTGCCTTCCGTGAACGAGGAGTTCGATGCATTGTCCAAATTACAACCCGAGAACCGATTGGCTTGGCGCACGGGGAAGGAGGCCCAAGTCAAACAGGTCTTCCGCTGGGTCGACGATATCGCCTATGTCGATTCCCTAAAGAAGGAGCACACGTTATCCGCGATCGAGTGCTTGGAGACCAAACCCGACAAGGAGGGACAGAAGAAAACGACGAAGTTCAAGTGGGTCACCAACTGCCATGTCTCGTGCAAAAATATCACGACCTTATCCAATGACGGAGGGAGGATGCGATGGAAAATTGAAAACGAGGGATTCAACGTACAAAAAAAGGGAGGATATGAACTGGAGCATGCTTACACCAATAATCCTAACTCAGCCAAGGTCTTTTACCTCCTCTTGCAGATCGCTCATCTGCTCGCACAACTTCTCTACAAAGCTAAACTTCTTAAAAGAGATTTCCCTGGTGGGTTCGGCTCGGCAAAAAACCTGGCGTTCCGATTGCTGGAAGCTTGGCGAAATGCCCGCATGGCTCAAGCAGACATCACGGCGGCGCTTCAAAAACGATTTCAAATTCGGTTTGATTCTTCTTGATCCACTCGGTGCTCCAGTCCTACCCTCCCTGACAACCTAAACTTCTATTACGGTCCCATTCCATGGATCGCCGGTCCCTTGTTCCCTTCTCCCTGGCTCTCCTCATCCCAACAACCTCTTGCCCGGATACTCCCTCTCCTACCACCCCCTGACTCTTCATTGCTGCCGTGACTACTTGTTGATTTTTCTTAATCTCTCTGATAGAGTATTCTTGAATCTTTTCGCTCGATCTAACATTTCAACCCGGAATCAATAGGGCGAAGTGGCAATTCTTTACTTCCGCCAAATGGTCTGAAGGAGGAACAAAGACAATGAGTATCGCACCCGGCGGCGTTTGCTTTCGGAGGCGATGAGCCAAGAGGGTAAATGTGCAGACGCCTTCTTTCAAATCTATGGCGACGAGCTGTCAGGAGACCCCACCTCGTTTTACGAGGAGAAAGACATAGTGGCCAAGCTTTTTTCTCCTTTACTGCGCGAACGCAATGTCTCCGGTCTGCGCTGGCTCAAAAGCATATTTGGAAACATCCCCGATCTTTTGGACAGCTCCGCAGACAGGGACGCCGCGGATGATTTCCTTGAACGCCTCCGAGGGGAACTTGGGAAGCCAGCCGATGACGGCGACCAAGTCCACGCTCTGATCGTGGACATTGCGACCACTTTGGGAATCCCGATGGAGGCTGCGAATGATGTGGAGGGATCGGGCGTTGACGGACTACAGGTAAAAGAACAAAAATGATTGCCCAAGGCAATCCAGCCCACCTCGTACTTTGGCGGCTGATTGTGTTGTTTAACCAATAATCATCACTCCCACATATTATGTTGGAGTGGAGGCTTGTCCACCAAACCATGATTCCAAAGGCACGTTCCTAAAGAGTGAAGGATAATTCCCAGTCCCCAGCTTCGTCAGCTTTGGGGAGCCAGACACCCATCCAAGGCTTCTCTCTCCTCCCCCAATGGATCCATACATCCCCCCCATATACACACACAACCTCTTTTAGCCTCTTAAAACGCATCCTGGCGATAATTTCACTCTTATTTAACTAACACTTCCACAAACCGTTAAGTTTTTCCCTCATTAACCCAGCTACCCGTAAGCGTTATAGACCTTCCCTTCTTCAACCTCATAGTCCTCACAGTAAAGTCCGATAAAGCTCCGTACACCCTCTAATTCACCAAAATACACGCACCAGCCTTTCTCCTTATCAATCTTCAAATATTTAAATCCCCGTGAAAAATTATACAACCGGACCTTAAACCATTTCATGAACGCCATCTGTAAATCATTCCCACCCATTTTAGTTATATACTTACAAGCATAACTTGCCGGCTTAATCGTTTTTCCATAACTGATGTCAATACTCCCATGCCCCCACAGGCTTTTAATCACTCTCCAATCTGCTAAATACTTCAGCCCTGGATAAACAACATGAGCATGAGGATATCCCGCCTCACCACTTTCCAACACCCTGAAATAAGCTACCGCCTTCTTTATCCCCTTTCTCCTCCTATGCTGATTAATCGCATTTTCAAGCCGCCTGCACTCTCCCCCAACTATCTCCCACGCTTTAACCCTCGATATCTCTTTTTGAGCAAATGACAATGACAGCATGACCGACCGGCTAAAGAAATATTTACCCAGCGTCTTAAGGATCTTCCGACGCATCCGCGCCCGTCCCCTCTTACTGTAACGAGTCAAGTCAAGCCTATTTAGAATACGAGCTTTCTTCTTCTCCCCATTGTGGAACAACACTGCCTTCGATGATTTCCTATCCAAATACGATACAAACGAATCCGCTATGATCCGTTCATACTTACTACCTGCAATTCAGACAGTAGGGAATTCCAACCAGGCGGATTCCTCCGGCCCCACGTGACCCCGCTATAAATCGCTATTTGGGGGGGCTAGGAGATTTGCCTCCGTTTCCCTTGAAAGAAATTTTTGGGGAGCTTCACTTTTTTCTTGACTTTTGTTTTAAAATCTGTATGTTATTAATATATGGGCATACAGAGTAAAATAGACCGAGAGAAGTTGAGTCGACTTCGACAGTCCCTTCTTCACCTGACCGACGCGATCAAGGGACTTGTCGAACCTTTTTTTTCTGACCGGCCAGTGATCAAAGGGACGGTCTATGAACTGAAGCGCCGATGTGGAAAGTCGGGGTGTAAATGCGCTCGTGGGGAGCTTCATGCGCGCATGGTGGTCAGTGCCAGCAAGGGAGGGAAGACGAGATTACAGGTGATCCCCCATGGATTTCTTGTTGAGGTTCAAGTGAAGGTAGGACGTTATCAGGAGCTTCGGCGGGTTCGGGCCCGACTGGGAGAGATTTATCGGAAGATGCTGCAGGTGATGGATCAGATGGAGGGGATGCGTCGGGAGGAATGGTCTTCATCGAGCAACAAGCGTCCGGGAAGGGTGAAGCGGGATGGACCTCGTGATTTTTGAGGAGAACAAGCCCTTCGTTTTGGAGGCGCTGGGGAATGGAGAGTTTGACTATATGGAAGCGGCCAGCGAAGTGTTCGAGGCCGATTTTTTCCGTTTCATCAAAGCCCGAGCGATACTCGATCAACTGGCAGAGAGTTATCCTACGCCGCGGAAGAAAGAGGATGTGCCCTTCTGGTTTTATGTAGCCAGCAATCTGTCCATGCGGCTTCACGGGGTGCACGCTTTTGATGCGTTTCCCCTGGTGGTTCGTTCTGGAGGGATGCTTCAGGCCTTTGGGCCCAAGGCGGGCCGCAAGGTGGTTCATCCTAAGACAGGGGAGACGACGATCTTCTGTGAGGGGTTTAACCAGAAGAATCACTACGACCGGGAGACCCCCTGTGATCCGGATTATTTGCGCAAGGTCGCCAAGGACACCGAAGGCCAAGCCTTGATGAGATGGTTTGGGCAGGATGGGGTTCGGGTGTTTCAGCGCCAACGTGCCTTTGATCCAGGAGGCCTTTTCATCGGGGATGCCTCCTACTTGTTTGTTCCGGACAACCCCCGCTATGAAGGCTCCGTGAAGCTTCTGTTTGACGAACACGATCATCCCGTTTCCGAGGGGCAATACCACAAGATGACCGATGGACAGAAGATCCGCTGCCAGTGGCGGCGGTGCTATAAGATGGTGACGTTGCTGCACACGAACCGGGCGTTGGACTTCTTCCTCTTTGTGGCGGTGAAGGTGGTTTCGGGCAAGGACCACGAATCTCCTGTGCTTTATGCTTTGGTGAAACGGTTTGTGGAGACGGTGGGTAAAGGGGTCATGAAGAGACTCATCCTGGATCGGGGTTTCTTGGATGGGAAGGCGGTCTCCGTCTGCAAGAAGAAATACGACATTGATATTCTCATCCCGATTCGTCAAAACATGGATCTCTATGTCGATGCGATGGCTCTGTTCCAAGAGCCGGACGTCGCGTGGGTGGAGTGCAAACCGCCGAGAGAGGAGGTCAAGGAATCGATTCACCTCAGGCCCAAGGCCATCCGCAAACGAGAAAAAAAGCGGCAGGAGAAACTCCGTCAGTTAAAACAACAGCCGCCCCCACCGCCCGAAGAGGTCTTGATCAAAAAAGAGGCGGCTGCCATTGGCGAGTTTCGGAGTTGGTCCTCCTGCACCGTACCTCTCACCGTGGTGGCCAACCGGGAACACTATGCCGATGGTCATCAGGAGATCTGGTTCTTAATCGACACCAAAGAGGTGCGGGATCCAAGCCAGACCCAGCAGGAGTACCATCTGCGTCCCTCGACGGAAGAGCGGTATCGTCAGCTCAAGTGTTTTAGCGACTTGACCCATTTCACCTCTCGTGCCTTCTCCGTGGTCATCAATCAAGTCGTCTTTATTATGCTGGCCTATAATCTTCTTCAACTTTACCTGCTGAAGCGAGGACGCAAGGAGCTGAACCAAAAGACGCTCCCTCGTATCCGTCAACAGCTTCTGCCTTCCGATAACCACATCATTGTCTACTACCAGACCTACTACGGTCTATTCAGACCGTTCGAACTTATCGGATTTGTGGTGATGCTTCATGAGGAAGCACGCAAAAAGATCGCAGACAAATGCCGACGTATCGGTCGTGAGTTGAACGGACTGATGCAGAATCCTCGACCCCCATAGAGGTTTTACCTCTACCGCCAACAGTGATCACCGCTCAACGTTTACCTCGTAAAAGATAGAGGGAATAATCGCTCTGCCATCGTCGATTCTTCTCGTTGCCTCCATTAAAACTGTCTGCCGACTTTGAAACGCCCTTCCTAAAATCCCCAGCGTCGTGCCTTTGACTTGTTGACCCACCATTGAGAACCTTCTAACCCCAAACCGGCCTCCTTACACGAATGCGGACCTCTATAGTGTCTGAATTGCATATACTTACTACCAACGGGATTGACAAACTCTCTAACGTCTGGTAACTTGCTTTTGTCGGTATCCGGTGTTCCCATAGCATACCTCATACCGGCCACGCCCTGGACAGCGCCCCCCGCTGCCGCAGGGTTTCTTATTTAAGCGGCCTCCGGTATTTTCACTACAAGCTTTTTCCAGAAAGAACTCTGGACCTCACCCCTTTCCACGGCGACCTACTTTCTCCGACTGTCCGTTTGACATGTGCACTTATTGTGCACCTAACAACACAGGACAATACAAAACACCGCGGAAATGGTTTGCTGTTACAGGAGGGATTTTCCAAATAAGATCAAAGAATAGCCAATAAGGTTGAAAATAAAGGAGGGTTGTGGTTATAATTCGTAATCAGTAGGTCGAGGGTTCAAATCCCCCCGCCGGCTCCATAACGATTCTATGATTTCACTGGGTTACATCGTTGGCCTCAAAATACAGTATTTTTGACTCACAAATACAGTGTTCGCCCTATTTATTTCCGTCTCTATATTCAATAATCTTGAGTTAATCATAACAAAATTTTTTTGAAGAGCTGGAGTTGGGATTTTCGATCTACAGTGGTCCCGAGAAGTGGTAAGAGAATCTTCAACAGGCATGGTGCGTGGAGAAATATGAAAACAAGAATACATCCCCTATTTTTCGGCCTCGTACTTTCAGTGGCAATTTTTGCGACCGCCCATCGGGTTCAGGCCACGCTTGGTGAATCCGCCGATTCGATCGCGTCGGATAGAGAGGGCCTTTCGGCTGTGCCGGGTGCCATCATGGTCCGTAACGGGTACACGGTTCAGGAGATCGAATCCGATTCGACCCTCGTTCGGGAGTACGTTTCGCCATCTGGTATCGTATTCGCTATCGCCTGGAATGGACTGGTTCATCCCGATCTCACAAAGCTTCTGGGCTCCTATGCAGGTGAATACGAGCGAGCTCTGCAGCAGACCCCTCGTGAATGGGACCGCAGGCGCCTCGTGGTGAAAACGAATCGGGTCGTTGTCGAGAAATGGGGGCATATGCGGAACCTACAGGGGAGGGCGTACGTACCCGCTTTAATCCCTCCCGAAGTGAGTGTCGATGAAATCGAGTAACAAACTGGTTTTTTTGCTGATATTTGTCTTGGCGACCGTTTGCGGAGGAGTCAGCAGTAGCGATGCAGCGCCCAAGAAGCTTGTTTCTATTGCTGTAACGCCGACCAATCCTTCTATTGTCCTCGCGACGACCCAGCAGTTCACTGCCATCGGGACTTATTCGGACAATAGCACGAAGGACATCACGAAATCGGTGACCTGGAACTCCTCGGCCAAATCTGTCGCCACCATTAGCAATGTAGCAGGATTAAAAGGAAAAGCCACCTCAAAAGCTGCCGGCACAGCAACGATCACGGCCAAATCAGGGAAGATCTCAGGTTCGACAGTTCTGACGGTCGCAGCGCTCGTGTCCATCGCAGTCTCCCCGACCAGCCCGAGTATTGTCCTCGGGACGACCGAGCAATTCACTGCCATCGGGACTTATTCGGACAACAGCACGCGGAATCTGACGACATCGGTGACCTGGAGTACCTCGGCCGGATCTGTCGCCACCATAAGCAATGCCGCAGGATCAAATGGGAAGGCCACTTCAGTCGGTGTCGGTACGACAACGATTACGGCCGCGTCAGGGAGCATCTCGGGTTCCACTACCCTGACGGTCACTCCTGCAACGCTTGTTTCTATCGCTGTAACACCGACCAATCCTTCTGTCGTCCTCGGGACGACCGAGCAATTCACAGCCACTGGGACTTATTCGGACAACAGCACGCAGAACCTGACGACATTAGTGACCTGGAGTTCCTCGGCCGGATCTGTCGCCACCATTACCAATACAGCAGGATCAAATGGAAAGGCCACCTCCGTAGCTGCCGGTACGACAACGATCACGGCCGCGTCAGGGAACATCTCTGGTTCGACTACCCTGACGGTGACGGGTGGTGGCAGTGGAACGGACAACGTGCTTTCCGTTACTGTGAACGGCTCTCTTTGCTCGGCCAACTCCTACCTCAACAAGCCATGCGTAAGTGTTACGGTCTGCACCCCGGGCACCTCGACATGTCAGGCGATTGATGACATCCTCTTGGACACCGGAAGCTGGGGACTGCGGATTTTTAAACAGGTCCTTAATGTTTCTCTCTCCCAGGTAACCGGTGGTTCAGGTTCGATCGCCGAGTGCGTCCAATTCGGGGACGGCTCGTCAGACTGGGGGCCTGTTCAGACGGCGAGCGTCATATTGGGGAATGAGCCCGCTGTCCAGGTCCCGATCCAAGTCATAGACTCCACCTTCGGCACCCTGCCCGCGCTTTGCCGAAACGCGGACCGAACTCCGGCCGCCGCCGGATTCAACGGGATTCTTGGGGTCGGCCTCTTCATCCAGGACTGCGGCTCGGCATGCGCAAACAGTGCCAGAAACGGAATGTACTACTCCTGCAGCCAATCGATATGTGGCGGAACTTCAGTCCCCCTCTCCAGTCAGGTCCAGAACCCGGTAGCGCTTCTCCCTCAGGATAACAACGGTGTAATCGTTCAGATTCCGAGCGTTCCCACGGGCGGGATGCCCTCAGTGGACGGCTCCCTTGTGTTCGGTATCGGTACCCAGTCCAACAACGTGCCTTCCGGAGTGACGACGTATGCCGCCAATCAGATCGGAGAAATCATTACGTTTTTTAATGGCAAGATCTACAGCAGTTTCATTGACAGCGGCTCAAACGGGCTGTTTTTCCCATCCTCAGGCCTGATTCCAAACTGCCCGTCTCCCGATTCGGCCTGGTTCTGCCCCTCGTCCACAACGAGCTTCTCCGCCACCAATGCAGGAGCCTCCGGCTCACCGAGCGGCATTGTTTCATTCCAAATAGGCAACTTCATCAGCCTTATCAATTCCTCCAACAACGTGTTCGCCGATATCGGCGGGAATGGGGGGGTGGGGGGATTCGACTGGGGACTTCCGTTCTTCTTTGGACGAGATATCTATTATGGGTTCGAAGGGACTGTGTCCAGCTTGGGCAGCGGTCCCTACTTTGCGTATTGAATTAACTCGAAGATAGTTAAGCCACTGGTTACAGCAGTGTAACTATTCTTATTGGCGTCGGGGGGACTAACACTGCTGTAGCTTCGGGACTTATTGTTTTGTTCATAATTGATTTTATGGGATTTTTTTTAACACAGTCGATCTCTGGAAGTAACCAATCCTTCTCCCTGCTATCATTTCTATTTGCCAGATAAAAAGGGAGAAGTATTTCATACCAGGAGGAAGGCATACGAATGAAAAAATTGTTTTTAGTTTCATACGGTCTTATCTGTCTGCCGTTGGCATGTAACTTAGCTCAGGCCCAGACGTCCTATGACGTCACTCCTGCCGTAAAGGAGGTTTACGGCCGTCTTGCTTCCCAGGAATCTGTCCGGAAAGGACTCGATTTCATCAAGGGAGATCATGAAAATACGGTGGCTGAACAGAAACAGATCTGCGCGATTCCCGCTCCTCCTTTCAAAGAGGGGGCCCGGGCCGAGGACTTTCAAAAACGTCTGGCCGCCCTTGGATTGAGTGATGTGCAAATGGATAAGGAAGGTAATGTCTTCGGTTTTCGGCCAGGTGCGGGAAAGGGGCCGAAACTTCTGGTGGCCGCCCACCTGGACACGGTCTTCCCGGAAGGAACGGACGTCTCCGTAAAAGAGAAAGATGGCAAACTCTACGCCCCTGGAATTGCGGATGACTCCCGAGGCTTGGCGGCGCTTCTTGCGATTATCCGGGCTTTTAATAAGAGCGAAATCAAGACAACCGGCGATATCGTCTTTTGCGGCAATGTGGGAGAAGAAGGGCTGGGGGATCTCCGGGGGGTCAAGGCTCTTTTCCGGGACATTAAAGATATTGATGGTTTTATTTCCATAGATAGTGCCGGAGCCGAAAAAATCACTTATCTGGCCACTGGTAGTCACCGCTATGAAATCATTTATAAAGGCCCCGGTGGCCATAGTTTCTTAGCCTTCGGCCGGCCAAGTGCCATCCATGCGATGGGCCGCGCTATTGGCAAGATTGCCGACCTGACGACTCCGAAAGAACCAAAGACCACCTTTACAGTAGGGATCGTTAGCGGGGGTACTTCCGTGAACTCGATTGCGGCCGAAGGGAGGATGCAAGTGGATATGCGTTCCAATAATATGAAGGAACTTCTGGATCTGGAGGCCAAATTGATGGATATTGTCAAGAGGGCAGCGGATGAGGAAACTGCTCGCTGGGGAGGGGACAAGATCACGGTGCAAATTAAGCTGGTAGGGGACCGCCCAGCCGGGGTCCAGCCGAATGATTCCCCAATGGTCCAGGCAGCTTGGGCGTCAACGCAAGCGATTGGCCAGAAACCGGTACTGGATGAGCCGAGTAGCACAGATTCAAATCTCCCCATTAGTCTTCGAGTTCCAGCGATCACAGTTGGAGGTGGCGGGAAGGATGATAATAACCACTCACCGAATGAGTGGTTCGATCCGACCGACGCTTATTTAGGACCGCAGCGAATTTTTCTAACGATCCTTGGTGTGGTGGGTGTAGATGGCGTGAGCGAGCCTTTGCTTCCCCGCAGGAAATAATTGCGAGCTTCACAAGATCAGAAGGCGATGTCCCAGTAAAAAGAGCGTGTGCATTCTTTGCCCGAGCGCAGAGCATACCGATGGGTTTAAACCTACCAAATCATCAGCTTTAAGCGGAAGGAAAGGCAAGGTCAATAACAGCCCTGCTTTTCTTTAAGTAAACCCTTCTCTGTGCCTGCTTTCTATCCGTAATCGTCAACATTCAGGATTATCTCGGAGTGAAGAGTAGGTGAACTCTTCAAATCAGGGAGTTTCTAAATTCCTTCGTCTCTCGAACCCAGTCGTGTTCCCTTCCACAATCCTTATTGACACCCTGTCTATAGTTTCATACACTTTATAAAAGGAACTGGCAGGAGCACGGTCAACATTGAGAAGTTTATTTTCGGAGAGGGAAGCAAAAATTGATGAAAGATGAGGCTCTATGGAAAAGGGAGTAAAGAAAGACACTCAAATTTTAGGGACTCGTATCTTCCTCGTCCGTCATGGTGAAACCGATTGGAATCAGACGCACCGATTCCAAGGCAGGGTAGACATGCCATTAAATGATGAGGGTAAAAAGCAGGCTGATGCTTTGGCTTTGACATTGAAGGATGAACCCCTTATAGCCATATATTCCAGCCCTTTGCTTAGAGCCATCGAAACGGCACGCCTAATAAAAGAATTCCATCCATCAACGCCCCTTTTTGAGGAAGGAGGTTTAACCGAGATGGATTTGGGAGAGTTTGACGGAATGGAAGCTGGGTACTGGGCCGCCCATTACCAAGATTTTTTAAAAACCTGGCGGAGTACCCCAGCATGTCTCAGAATGCCAGGTGGGGAAAGTCTCCAGGAGGTTAAGATGAGAGCCATTGATACGCTGGAGCGCATAGCTAAACTTTATCCATCCGGAGGCTCATTGCTGCTCTGTAGTCACAATTTTGTAAACCGTTCCATATTATGCCATGCAATGGGCTTTCCTCTCGATAGATTTCGGGAGGTGCAGCAGGATGTCGCAGCCCTCAATATCCTTTATCTACACGGGCAACAGGTGTGGGCAGAAGTGGTGAATGATTTAACTCATCTAAAGATTAAAAGCGCTGTTGGATAGTTAAAATTATTTACGTTTTAAGGATGGAGGATTTCTACATTCCTCGTTTCGCTCTCTTCTCCCACTTTTTTTTCGCTGAGGATGACCAACTTCTCATCAATTCTCAAGTGGGGCTTCATAAGAAAGATAATGACGAACGTGATGACGACATAGAGGAACCAGACCCAATCCAAGCAGAATGGTGTGACGAGGATTATTGAATTCACAGGCGACGTTTGTCCGACAGAAGCCCCATGAGGTCTTGACAACTGTATCAATTAATGATATTCAAGTATCAAATAGTTGACCGGTGCTCGTTCTTATTCCAGGATGGCTTCCAGCTCACTCGAAAATCTGTGTCAGTTTACTTCCCAGTTAGAACTCGGGGAGGTTGACCCCTCTATTATATCCCATGCGCGTCTTGTCTTCGTTGACACCGTTGGGGTGATCACGGCCGGGAGCACATCGGACGAAGTCTCCAAGCTGCCGGTTCAACTCTCGGAAAAAGACGAAAGTGGCGAATCCTCTTGTATCGATCGACGATCCCCAATTGAAGGCTCTGGCAGAGAAAGTGGAGATGGTCCTGCTTCCAAAGTATGAAGAGTTAAGACCGAACTACAATCCCACGCGCGTCATCGTTCAACTCAGGGACGGGAAAACCCTCTCCCATGAGGTGAAAGATGCCTGGGGGAGCCAACTCAACCGTTTCGGTGAAGAGGCCGTGTTCAAGAAATTTATATCTCTCACGAGTCCCATCATCGGAAGAGATCGGGCCGAGATTTTTCTGGAAAGATGCTCCCAACTGGAAAAGGAAGAAAATATGGATGGCCTGATTCGATTGTTGTGTCCGATTGAAGGGGAGAATCGTAAAGCGGGATAACCGAAGTATTCGGGAAGGTCTCATGAAAAAGAAACCCCTCAGGCAAGTCCAACATCAAAAAAAGCTTAGGGATATTGGCCTGAAGATCCGGGAAGAAAGGAAGAGGTTGGGACTCTCCCTCGAAGCCCTTGCAAAAATGGTCGGCGTGAGCAAGATGACGCTTCAGCGGGTGGAAATGGGGACGACCGCTTCATCCATCGTCCTCCTCGCCGAGATTGCCTTCCATCTTAAAAAGCCCATTGAATCCCTCTTCCAGGAAGGCGATGCGAGGGTCGTCCATCTTCAGAAGAATCAGCAGGAGACTCTTTTTGATCAGATGAGAAAATCTCGTATTGTTGCACCGAGGGGTTTGATCTCAGACCGGATCACCCTGACCTTTTCGGAACTGGATAAGAACACCGTCATCGAGACTCATACCAACAACGGGTTTGAATGGGCCTTCTTGATCCAGGGCAGAGCCACGGTGGAGGTCAAAGGGAATAAGTACCCATTCAAGGCAGGGGATGCGATCTTTTATGACGCTCATTTTCCTCATTCAATCTCCATCAATCAAAAGATCAAATATGTTGGCCTCTTTTTACGGGACGATTGAGAAGAAGGGGAGCAGGATGAACAGGGAGAAGGATGACAAAGGCCAAAATTGAGATCTGTGGGCTCTGTAAGACCTTCGTATCGAGTCAGAAGAAGACTTCCGGGATCACCGAGGTCCTGAAGGATATCAATTTTGTGATTCAGGACGGGGAGATCCTCTGTCTTTTGGGACCGAGCGGGTGCGGGAAGACGACCGTTCTTAATATCATTGCAGGATTCCAGAAGCCGACGCAGGGCGAAGTGCTGGTCAATGGGAAGAGAGTGGAGAGACCTGGGCCGGACAGGGGGGTTATTTTCCAAGAGCATGGCCTCTTCCCTTGGAGGACCGCTCTCCAGAACATCCTTTTTGGACCGGAAATGATGGGCAAAAAAGGATCGGAGACCTTCTCCTTGGCCGACCAATACATCGACCTCATCGGCCTCCGGGGCTTTCAGAATCACTACCCCCATGAGCTTTCTGGAGGGATGCAGCAGAGGGTTGCCATTGCAAGGGTGCTGGTCAACCGGCCGGATATCCTGCTCATGGACGAACCTTTCGGAAAACTGGATGCCCAGACTCGGGCGACTATGCAGGTTCTCCTCCTTGACGTGTGGGAGAAAGTGAGGCCCACGATCCTCTTCATCACCCACGATATTGACGAAGCGATCTTTCTCGGTGACCGTATCCTGGTCATGTCCTGCCACCCTGGGATGGTTATCAAGGAAATTGAAGTCAAACTGAATCGCCCCAGGGATTATGAGATCACCACCTCGCCGGAGTACATGGACACGAAGCGGACGATCCTCAATCTTATCAAAGGAATGACGCAGGATCAATCTTGTGGAGCGGAGCTCAAGACGAACGGATGAACAAATCGAAAGTTTTTTACGATAACCCATATCTGGTTTATGTCTTTTCTCTTCTCCTCTTCTTTGGAGGATGGTTCTTTCTCGCCTCTCGGACCATCCCTCTCTTCTTCCCCTCTCCCTTTCTTGTCCTTCGGGCCTTTCAGGAGATGATCAAGGATGGAAGTCTTTGGGGGCACATTCAAATCAGCCTCTTCCGGATTCTGACAGGATGGGCGATCGGAAGTGGCTTAGGCATCCCTTTGGGTCTTTTGATGGGGGATATCCGTTTTTTCAAAAATATGCTCAATCCCTACATCCAGTTCTTTCGATTCATTCCTCCCATCTCATTCGTGACCCTGTCCCTGATCTGGTTCGGCATGGGCGAAACCTCTAAGATTATTCTTATCATCTACACAACCGTCTTTCTTGTAACCGTTAATACCATTGCGGGCGTGATGAGTGTCAACCCCATTCATGAGCAGGGGGCGCGATGCCTGGGAGCCAATCGCGTAAAGATCTTTACCCGGGTGATCTTTCCTTCCACCATACCGTTCCTTCTTACCGGCATGAGATTGGCCATGGGAAATTCCTTCATGACGATTGTCTCTGCGGAGATGATTGCAGCGGAGAAGGGGCTGGGATTTCTCATCTTCACATCGAGGCTCTTCATGCAGACGGAAAGGATCTTTGTGGGCATCGTCACCCTCGGTATTTTGGGTTTTGTCGTGGATGGCTTATTTCGCTTCGTGATGCAGAAGTTTGCCAGACCATACCTTTTCTTTTTCAAAGAAAAATAGAGAAAGGAGGATACGTTTATGAAAAAGTGGGTAGGAGGCATTTTCGTTTTTGGGATTATTTTTTTGTGGGCCTTCATTGGATTCGTTTCCGCTCAGCAGAAGTTCCGGATCGGTACAGGAATCGATCCGGTCTACAGCAACTATTATGTGGCTGAGGCACTGGGCCTCTACAAGAAGTACGGTGTGGACGCTGAGCTGAAGCTCTTTTCACGGGGGGGAGAAGCCCTTGATGGCCTCATGGCCGGAGAGATACACGCCACCTCCAATGCAGAATATCCAAACATCCTTGCCATCGACAAGAATCCAGAAGTCCTGATCGTCGGTATCTCGTGTGTTGCCCCTCATACAATGAAACTGACCGCTCGTGCGGAGATTAATAAGCCGGAGGACTTTATTGGGAAGAAGATAGGGTCTGCTCTTGGTTCCGTCACGGATTACTGTTTTGACAAGTACTTTGCAAAAAACGGCATCGATAAATCGAAGGTCACTTATGTCAATGTCGCTGCTCCAGAATCGGTTCCCCTCTTGGATAAGGGAGACATCAGCGCATTCTTCTTCTGGGAACCATGGCCTTCAAAAGCGCTCGAAGTCAGCGGAAATAAGGTCCACATCATTGGATCGTCCGCCCAACTTGGGGTTTATACATCCAAGCTTGTGATCGCCGTGCCAAAAACCTATGCAGCAAGGAATCCCGAGACGATCAAAGGATTCCTGAAAGCCATGACCGAAGCAGGGGACTACATTCACCAAAATCCCCAGGAGGCGTATAAGCTTGTCGCAAAGAAGATCCCAACCCTTACACCCGAGACCATCGCAAAAATGTCAGCTGACTTAAACCACCATGTTCGGTTTTTGAAAGAGGATATGAAGAATCTTGATGATGTGGCCTCCTGGGTTCTCAGCACAGGAAAGATCAAAAAGCTTCCTGACTGGACAAAGGCATTGGATACCAAGTATCTGAAAGCGGTCAACCCGAAGGCAGTGGAAGCCGGGCTGTAGATTTTTCTCTGTCCACCCTTCGCCAGGGAGGAGAAGAGATCCCCATGGTCAGCTTGTATAGAAAATCTGGAAACGTTGAATTCAATCTGCCCAAAGATTGGAAGATGGTACAAACCATCTTTAAGGAAGAGGTGAAAGTAAAAAGGTCAGTGCAAGATCTTGCTAAGGAGAGCCTCGAAAATCCTGTGGGCTCCAGACGGCTTGAGGAGCTGTTGAAGCCCGGAGATCGTGTAGCCGTTGTGGTCGATGACCTCACTCGTCCAACTCCGATTCATGAAATTCTTCCTGTCCTCCTGGACAAAATCCATCGTTGTGGTATTTCAGCGGAACGGATTGATATCATCGTGGGCGTGGGTACGCACCGTCCATTGACAAAGGATGAGATCCGTGTCCGATGCGGGGAAGGAATCGCAAAAACCTATCAAATCCAGAACCATGATGCCCGTGCCCCGGATCTTATCAAAGTCGGCGATCTGCCGGGAGCCGGACCTGTGTTCATCAATGCAACGGTCGCGAAGGCCGATGTAAAGATCACCATGGGTTCAATCCTTCCCCATCCTCACAATGGATTTGGCGGAGGCCCCAAGAACATCATGCCGGGCATCTGTGACTTCGATACCATTCGAAAGCATCATCTCAAGAATGTCATCGATCCAAGATCCATTCTTGGGAATGTTTTTAAAAACCCTTTTTACAAAGAGTGTTGTGAAATTGCAAAACTCGCCAAAGTTGATTTCACGCTGGCCTGCCACTATGACAGTTTAGGGCAGATCTTCGATGTCACGGCCGGGGATCTTTTTACTGTCCATCAAGTCGGTATTGAGAAAACGAAGGAGGCCCTTGGAGTCTCCGTCCCAGAGAGGGCGGACGTCACCTTCGTCTCTTCTTATCCTTACGATGAAGGACCTCAGATTGTAAAACCCATTCTTCCTGCAGCCATGGTGACAAAGCCAGGGGGGACGATCATACTTCTGGCTGAGATCAGTGCTCCTCTTCCAGGATTCTTTCTCGATAGCTTCTCGAAGATAAGGGGATGCAGTGAGAAGGGTGCCGAGTTTCACATTAGAAAGAGGCTGGAATGTGTCGAACCGATTGTGGAGGGGCCGATGGATTTTAATATGGCCCTCCTTCTCATCTTTTTTGCCTCCATCAAATATCGTGTCGTTCTGGTTGCGGACCCTATCCTTCAGGAGGCAGTCCAACAAATGGGATTTGAATATGCGCCCGACCTATCGTCTGCCATTGAAGAGGAGAAAAAACGAAGGAAGCAGGCGACCGTTAACCTCATTCCTGCAGGAGGCTATGTATTCCCCATCGTGTCAGAGGAATTTCGATTGATTGGAGGATGACAGCCTGCTGTCTCGTCCCCGCATTGACTTTCAGAGACAGGGGCTGAGAGACAGAGATTTTATTATTACCCGGAGCATTAGATAATCTACATTTGTTCAATGGTTTTTTCTCAACGTCGGTTCTTGGCTGGTTTAAAAATCCCCCTTTGCAAAGGGAAGGTGTGAAAAAATCCCAAGATTCACAGAGCGGACAGGGGGATGTCGGAAAAACTTTGAGAGCGGCCACCTTTTTCAGGCTTAATGAGAAGGATTGAAAACCATGTTAGATCGATAACTTAAAGTGGCTCATGACCCATACATTTTCAAAGTCCGCATTCTATCGTTTTGGAGATATCCCTCTGGCCGGTTCACTGCCCCTAATTTTTTCACAGCTTCAGGGAGATTGAGGGGGATTTTCCCAAGTTTGAAATCCCCCCTAGCCCCTTTTTCTAAAGGGGGGGGATGCAACCAATTATGTGCTCTGAGTAATAAAAGGTTGAGATGAAACGTCTGCTCACAGGAAATGAATCAGCGGCCATGGCCGTCAAGCTCAGCCGAGCTCAGGTGATTGCGGCATACCCCATCACGCCTCAAACGAGCATTGCAGAAAAGCTTGCAGAGGATGTGGCCAAAGGAGAGTTGAAGGCTCGATACATGAACGTGGAATCCGAAACCGCGGCGATGGCTGCCTGCATCGGGGCTTCTATGTCCGGAGCGAGGGCATTTACGGCCACCAGCTCTCAGGGTTTGGCACTGATGCATGAGCTCCTCCATTGGGCCTCAGGGGCGAGGCTCCCTATTGTCTTGGTCAACGTCAATCGATCCATGGCCGCTCCTTGGTCGTTGGGGGTGGATCAGAACGACAGCCTTTCCCAACGCGACACCGGGTGGGTTCAGCTCTACTGTGAAACAGGGCAGGAAGTGCTCGACTCCATCCTCATTGCTTTCAAGCTGGCTGAAAGGATGCTTTTGCCGGTGATGGTGGCAATGGACGGTTTTTTCCTCTCCCATTACTTTGAACCGGTCGATGTTCCTTCTCAGAAAGAGGTGGATCGATTCCTGCCCAGAAGAAAGGCAAAGTATCGCCTGAACCCCAAAAACCCTTCCACCTTTGGGGGAGGAGTAAGCTCCGAAGTTCTCTACGGCCTTCGTAAACGAATGCAGGCGGATATGGAAGGAGTAAAGAGATTTTATAATCGATTATGTCATCAATTTCGAAAGTCCTTTGATCGCAGGTACAGTGCAGTCGAGGCGATTCAGACAGAGGGCAGTGACCTGACGCTGGTCACATCGGGAACGCTGACAGGCACAGTGAAGGCTTTTTTGAAAGAGAATCGCGAGGGGCCAAAGGTGGGGCTTGTGAAGGTTCGAATGTTCAGGCCCTTTCCCACTGCGGAGATCAGGAAATCCCTAAAGGGTCTAAAAAGGGTCGTCATTCTTGACCGAAATCTCTCTCCTGGGTCAGGGGGCATCTTTGCACAGGAAATCAAGGCCTCGCTCCTTGGTATAGAAAAGGCCCCAACGGTTTTGAGTGTTGTGGGAGGACTGGGAGGGGTCGATATCACTCCAGAACATATTCATCAGCTGGTAGGCCTTCTGATTTACCAAAGGGGAAAAACCCCAGATACGATTTGGATGGAGCCATAATTGAGAGAATACCCTCGCCTTTCAGAAGAGATGGTTGCACCTGGCCACTTTGCCTGTCCGGGTTGCGGTGAAAGCATCGCCTTTCGACATGTCCTCCATGCTTTGGGAAGGAATACGGTGGTGGTCACCACAGCGGGTTGCGGATCCGTCGTTGACGGATACTATCCCACGACCGCATCAAGGGTTCCCTTCTTTCACTGTTCCTTTGGCACGGCTGCAACGACCGCTGCGGGTGTTAAGGCTGGCCTGGAGATGCAGGGGGATCGGAGGACTCATGTTCTCGCCTGGGCAGGAGACGGAGGAACATTCGATATCGGTTTCCAATCCCTTTCCGGAGCTGCCGAGCGGGATGAGAACATCCTCTATGTTTGCTACGACAATGAAGCCTATATGAACACGGGCGTTCAGCGAAGTTCGGCAACGCCAAAAGGAGCATGGACGACCACCACGCCCAAAGGTGCCCTTGAAGATCGTCCCAAGAAGAATCTTATTGCCATTCTAGCGGCTCATGAAATTCCCTATATTGCCACAGCAACAGTCGCCTATCCTGAAGATCTTGAGGATAAGGTCAAAAGAGCAAAAAAAATTGAAGGATTTCGATTCATCCACATTCTCTCACCTTGCCCGCCAGGATGGATTTTCCCACCAGAGAAGACGATCCGGCTTGCCCGTCTTGCCGTGATATCACGCATCTTTCCTCTTTATGAGGTGGAAAATGGAAAAGAGTACCACTTGAGTCCGATGGAGGAGAAGGTGCCGGTGAGGGAGTATATTCAGAGCCAGGGTCGCTTCAGAAATTTTACGGAAGAAGGAATGGCCACGCTCCAGAATAGCGTTGATCAAGCCTGGGAGGATCTCGCCGCCAAAGCCAAACCAAAGAAAAGAAAATCATGATCGAGATCAAGATTTCTGGACGGGGAGGACAGGGAGTGGTCCTCGCTTCACAAATTCTGGCCATGGCCTTTTTTAAGTGCGGAAGGTGGGTGCAGGCCTTTCCATCTTTTGGAGCGGAACGGCGGGGAGCTCCGGTCTCGGCCTTTGTCAGAGCGAACCGGGAAGAGATGACGCTTCGATGCGGGATCTACCATCCGGCCTGGATCATCCTTTTCGATCCCTATTTGTTCGAGAGCTCAGTTGCTCTCTCAGGAATAAGAGAGAAAGGATCTCTCCTCATGAACGGGAAGGAGAGACCAAAAGGAATGAAGATACCTCAGGGAGTCCATTTTTTTGTCGTCGATGCCATTGCCATTGCTCATGGCTTAGGCTTAGGAAGCGCAACATCTCCGATTGTCAATACAGCCATGGCAGGAGCTTTCGCCGGTGCTTCAAATCTGATCACCATCGAATCCGTCGTAGAAAGCATTCGAGAGACGGTGCCTGCCCAAAGAGAGAAGAATGAAATGGCAGCCAGAGAAGCTTACAACTTGGTAAAGGCGATCGTTCTCTGACATTGGAGAATATGAATAGTTGTCTCTCCTTTCTGGAGAGAATCGGAAAGAAGGGAAACACGTTTCATAATGAATAAAGGGAAGAAGAAGTCGATTGGGCCGCCCTTAGCCATACCCTCTCAATCGACCTCCGTGAACAAGACAGGGACGTGGCGTTATGCAAAACCTGTCTTTTTGGAACGGATCGCCCCATGCGACGAGGCTTGCCCTGCAGGAGAAGACATTGATAAGGTGATGCTTCTCAATAGTCAAGGGAGATTCATTGAAGCCTATCAAAAAATCAAAGAGGAGAATCCATTTCCAGGAATTTGCGGAAGGATATGCCTTCATCCGTGTGAAAAAGCCTGTAACCGGCGCCTTTTCGATGAGGCGGTATCGATCAGGGCATTGGAACGTTTTGCCAGCGACTATGCAATAGAGAAAGACTTCGCACCAGAACCTCCTCTTCGTCGAGGAGGCAAAAAAGTCGCTATTGTTGGAAGCGGGCCAGCAGGACTCTCCTGTGCTTACTTTCTGGTTCGTCTTGGATATAGGGTCACTCTTTTTGAGAAAGAGGAAAGTGCTGGAGGAATGCTGAGGTGGGTCATTCCTGAATATCGACTTCCAAGAAATATCCTCGACTGGGAAGTTGAACAGATCCTTTCTATGGGAGTGACTCTCCGCCTGAACACCCATGTTGGTTATGATCTCTCTATCGATGATCTCAAGAAATTTGATGCTCTCTTTCTCGCCACCGGCGCTTCTGTCGGTGCTGGAGTACCAGGAATGGACAGAACGGGCAATGGCGTTGATGAAGCTCTCAACTTCCTCCGTCAAGCCAAAGAGGGAAGACCTCCTGCCATTTCAGGACAAGTCGTAATCGTAGGTGGAGGAAATACGGCAGTCGATGCAGCCCGTGTTGCCTTGAGGTTGGGTGGAGAGCCTGTCATCCTCTATAGAAGGTCGAAAGAAGAAATGCCTGCTTCGGAGGAGGAGATCGTCCAGGCGGAGAGGGAAGGAATCGGCTTTCATTACTTGACCGGAGTGACTGGAGTGATAGAGCAATCCGAAAAGGGAAAAACAATTTCCTGTATCAAGATGCGACTTGGAGAGCTCGATGAAACAGGGCGGAAGTCTTTCTACCCCTTGGAAGATTCTTCCTTCGAGATAAAAGCAGACCATATTATTCTGGCAGTTGGACAAAAAACGGACCTCTCTTTTCTTCCTCGGATCGTACGGATAAAAGGAGGGTTGATCGCGGTTGGCCCTTCACTGGAAACGACGAGGAAAGGCGTCTTTGCAGGAGGGGATGCCGTATCCCAGCCAAGGACAGTGGTTCATGCCATTGCGTCGGGAAAGAGGGCTGCTCTATCCATAGATTCCTTTCTCAAAAAAAGATCGGTGGACTCCATGGAAGGCGTGGCCGTCGGAGTCAAGGGAGCTCTTTCCATGCATGCTTATGAACATATCCAGACTGTGCCGGTGAATCGGCTGATGAAGGAGGTTGTTCCTTACGAATCCCTTAATCTCGATTACTTCAAGAAATCGCCAAGATCTCATCTTCCAACCTTACCCCCGAAAAAAGCCACAAAGTCCTTTCACGAGGTTGAGAAAGGTCTCAGCCATCCTCAAGCGATTCGATCCGCGAAGCGATGCTTCAACTGTGGCATCTGCTCCTTCTGCTCGAACTGCTATGAATTCTGCCCGGACCTTGCCATCCATCTTGACGACCGTAAGATGCAGAGGGAGATCGACTACGATCACTGCAAGGGTTGCGGCATCTGTATCGAGGAGTGCCCCAGAGCAGCGATCGGATGGGAATAAAAGATTTAAAATGATAATCTTCTTTTTCCATGAATCGAGACGATTTTAAAAAAGGGATGTGTCCCTATATTATAAGAGGAATGGGATTTTTTTCAGTAGCAGACGTGCCGCAGGAGGAGCGAGATGCAAGAACTGGATTGCCTCATCGTGCATACCCCGAAGTTCAACAATTATTACAAGCCGGTAGGGCAGTTTATGTGGGTCAACTATATGCCCCTTGGATTGCTCGGCATCGCCGATTACCTCAACAAGAATGGAATGGAATGCCGCGTCCTTCATCAGGGTGTGGAAAAGATGAATCGCAAGTCATGGCAGCTTGAAGATACCCTGAATTCTGTGTCGACGCCGGTGATCGCACTTTCGTTGCACTGGCACTACCAGGCGTACGACGTCATCGAGTCGTGCAAGAAGATACGTGAGAGGCATCCTGACACTTATGTCGTTCTGGGCGGACCTACAGCAAGCTTCTTCCACAACGAGATCGTGCGGGATTTCAATTGTGTCGATGGCGTGATTCGAGGAGATGGCGAGGTCCCGCTTCTCGAAGTTGTCAAGAAGGTTAAAGCGGGCGACAGGAACCTCAGCGGCGTGCCAAACATCACGTGGAAGGATAGCAAAGGTAAGGTCATCTCCAACGAAACGACCTACTGCGCAGATGAGAAGATGCTGAATGAACTTCGCTTCGCCAACATGGATCTTCTCGACAACTATAGGACTTATGTTGATTATGTATCACTGCCGTTCATTGTGGTAAAGGGTATCCCGAAGAAGTTGAATTTCAAAATGTTCACCGCACGCTGCAAGCTTTTTCCGCTTTGTGTAGGAAGGGGCTGCGCGTTCAACTGCACATGGTGTGGCGGCTCGTTCACACCGCAAAAAGAGTATATGTCGTGTAGAAAGAAGGTGGTCTGGCGCCCTTACGATGCCGTCATCAAGGACATCAAGCAGGCACTCTCCTACGGATACGAGGCGATGTACACTGTTTTTGATCCAACGCCTGACAACCAGGATTACTTCGTGGGGCTATTCAGACGCATACGCGATGAGGGGCTGGCCAAGAAGCTTGGTTGGATGCATGAGGCGACCGGGGTGACCTCGAAAGAGTTTATTGACGAATTCGCCGAGACTTTTTCGGAAAACTTCAGGGTGATTGCCCTATCACCCGAGACAGGGAATGAAGGAGTAAGACGTCGCAACAAAGGATACTTCTGCTCGAACGCCGAATATCTTGAGATGCTTGAATATATTACCTCAAAGAAAGTGAATGTTGAGGTCTTCTTCACTTATGGTATTCCAGGTGAGAATTAGGAACTGATTGAAGACACCTACCGGATGCGAAGGGAGATCGTGAACAAGTATGGAAGACGCAACTGTCTCCGTGCTCTTTCCATCGAGATGGAACCTGGAGCTCCATGGCAAATAGATCCAGATAAATACGGGGTTGTGACATCTCGAAAGACCTTTGCCGACTTCTTAAAAGCGCACTGCCGGAGCACGGCTGGAACTTACACCGAACTGGGGTATTACATCCCGGACTACTTCACCGAGCCCCTCGACTCGGAGAACCCGGAAGGTGATTTCGCAAAGAGGCTGCAGAAAATCAAGTGCAAGCACTTCTGCTTCGTCCACCCGGACGGACGCAAGACCTCTTCGCCCTTCTGGGGTAGGATGCTCTGTCACACGATGCAGTTAATGCGTCTCATTATGATGCAATAAGTACTGTCCAGCCGCTTAAGATGGCTTCCCCTTTCTATTTTCAACGCTCGACGTTGACTATTCCAACCTTATTTCAATAAATATTTTTCGTAATCCTCGACTCTATGTTTTTTTCCTTTCTGAATTACTTTATATCCCTCTGATTCGAGATGTCTTTTTTGGCCTTCCACCCCACCTGGGTACTTAGGGTTTAACTCACCGCCTGTTTTCATTGTTCGCCAATAGGGCGTTATTGTTTTCTTTCCAGCTGCCGCTTCTTCCTCAGCAGCATGTGCTGCAATCCATGAAAAGATGCCGCAAGTCAGGGGACACCCAATATCTGCCTTGTGCTTCTTTGCAACAACTCTGTGCATTTCTTCAACTGTAATCAATTTCCCTTTTGGAACTTTAGCCATGATGTCATCAACCTCCGTTGGGGAAGGGATTGCCATGGTATTGCCTTTCCAGTGCTTTTGAGCATTCCCTTTCCGTGAGACAACCTTCGGAAGATCCTTGCTATCTAATAGCTTCTCTCGCCAGGTTTTCTTCTTTTCCATGTTACCCTCCTTTTATACACTTCTAACGACCGGAATTGAGCGGCGACCGCAGACGGCGTGGCCGGTGCGCCTTTCGGACACTGAATTATTGAGGGTTTTTGAATCCATCCAAGAGCAAGACAGTCTTCCGTTCTGTCCTCAAATATCAATATTTAAGTCTGGCCCCAAATCCACATCTACTTTCTCAATTTACGTTTGTAATGTACACTATTTTTAAAAATAAGGGAAGTCGAGCTTTCATGAAGAAGGGGGGATTTCTCACTTAATAGAGTGCCTTCACGAACCATGTTGGATACCCATGATCTCTTCCTGCGAGGGGTCCTGTCAACTCAATCCCTGTTGATTTTTCCTGCCATTTTGATAAACTTTACTTAAAGAAGTGGCTACTTGAACCAATAACTTTTGCTACTTGGCGAGCTGTCTGATTTTCTGGAGTTTCCGAAGAGATACTTAAAAGCCAAACGCACTCCACCTGTTTTTCATGGCAGGGACATGAGGAGGATTTAACAAGATGAGCCACAAAAAAATTAGTGAGATTCCCACTCGTGAACTTCTCGTGATCGGGGTCCCCACCCTATTCATTGCCCTTCTTGTCTTTGGGATTACCTATCATTTTGTCTTACCGGCGCCTCCCCGCACTCTGGTCATGACGACCGGAATGGAAGGCGGTAGCTATACCGCTTTTGGCGAGCGGTATCGGGAGGTTTTGGCGCGCGACCAGGTCCGTCTTGAACTTCGGCCTTCATCGGGATCTGTAGAAAATCTGAAACGCCTTATGGATAAGTCCCTTGCCGTGGATGTTGGTTTCGTACAGGGTGGAACGAGTTCCAGTGCCGAGGCAAAGAATCTGGTCTCTCTCGGAGGGATATGCTATTCGCCCTTATGGGTTTTCTATCGGGGCGATGAGACCTATGACGACCTTTCACAGCTAAAGGGAAAGAGGATGACCATCGGGCCGGAAGGCAGCGGTGTTCGCAAATTTGCCCTGGATCTGTTGAAGGTAAGCCATGCCGCAGACCCTCCCACACTCCTGCTGGACCTCACAATGACGGCTGCCGCTAAGGCACTGATGGAGGGAAAAGTAGATGTGTTGATGACATTCGGCACGGCGGACAATGCCTTGGTGCAGAAACTTCTTTACACCCCTAACGTAAAGCTCATGAATTTTAGCCAGGCTGAAGCCTATACTCGTCTCTTTCCGGCATTGTCTCATGTGATATTACCGAAGGGCATCTTAGACCTTGCGAAAAAGATTCCGCCCTCGGACGTGCATCTATTGTCCCCCACCACCAATCTCATTATTCGTGATAACTTGCATCCGGCCTCGGTCTATTTACTCTTAGATGCCGCCGTCGAGATCCATGGAAACTCCGGTTGGGTGCATAGGGCAGGGGAGTTCCCCAATCTGAAGGCACAAGATTTTCCTTTGAGCGAAGAGGCAGAGCGATTTTATAAATCCGGCCGGCCATTTTTGATGAATTACCTGCCCTTCTGGGTAGCGGCATTTGTCGAACGTATGATTCGGATCATTGTTCCGGTGGGAATTGTTTTGGTTCCCCTCCTCAGGATCGTGCCATGGCTCTATGCCCGGCGAAATCGTTCGAAATTCTACCGTTGGTATGGCGAGCTGAAATATCTTGAATTTGAGGTCTCAGAAGATCCTCGGCCAGAACGGCTCTCGGATTACCAGGCAAGACTCGATCGGATTGAGGGCTCCGTCAACAAAGTGAATGTACCGCTTGCCTTCTATGATGAAATTTATACCTTGAGAGAACACATCGACTTTGTGCGGAGGAAGATTGCTCAATTAAGTTAGACTCTTATCTACTTAAACTGAGGAAGGCAAATAGACCAAACCCAGTGATGATGATGCCCGAGATTCTATTCACCCATCGCAATCCGTGAGGGTTGAAGTTCCCTCGAAACACGCCGACACCACCACTCAGGATGAGCCACCATAAAGCTGAACCAGCAAATACACCTGAAACTAACACACCCGCAGAGAGATAGTTCCCGCTCGCGCTAACTATCCCCAATCCAGCAAATATCGCCGCGAAGGAAAGGATGGTCATCGGATTTGTCAGCGTGAGGAAAAACGTTGAGGCGTAGGCACCAAGAAGCCCATTGCCTCTGACCAACGCTGCCTGTTTAGCTGGTCTCGATAGAAAAGTCTTGATGCCCAGGTAGCAGAGAAAGATGCCGCCGACCAGGTGAAGCCATCGTTGTTGAGTGATCAAGATGTTCGAAATGAATGTCAGTCCGAATCCAGCAATGCAGCCATAGAGTGCGTCGGCCGTGGCAGCGCCCAAACCGGAGACGAGGCCAGATCCGCGCCCCTCAGTCAGAGTGCGACGAATGCACAGCACACCAATGGGCCCCACAGGCGCGGCAATAGAAAAACCAATGACAGCTCCTCTGAGCAAGAAACCGATCTCCATCCATCTCCCTTAAGTGTGGGTTGGGTTAATAGCGCGGGCTAACGTCTGAAATCCCGGGCGAGCCTTTTGTCCGTCCCGTGGATTGACTCGTTATGCCGCCTCGATTATCTGCTCTTCATCTTTTGATCACAAGGCATTATTATATTGCTATAATTTGCATTCTGCGCGTAAATCCATTTTGAGGTATCAATATCCAAAATAAGATCTGTTGATACTATTCTTCCCCACCAAACCTGAACGAAAAGCAACTTTTCATTGAGCCACATGGCGCGCACTCCTCCACTACCATGATCAAAAAAGGTTATCTTCAGTTTCATAGGATTAGCACGGTTACCCAATACGTAGATGTCAGTATTCCACGGCCCTTTCTCCTTGAAATCCGGTGACTGAATCATATAATGCTTAGTCCCTTGTGGTGAGAATTCTTTTAGTGAGCTAGACAGCGAAAAAGGCAACTTACTATCGGTATCCATATTTTTAAGATGAATCCTTGAGAGCGCATAGCCGTCCGGTTTTTCATAATACACTCGGTCGTATTCACGGCAGTCGGTATCGGAAATAACTGCCGCTGCGTAAGAGATACTCACAGCCGATATGACCATCATCCATGGAAGGACGATTACCCTATACATGCCCTTAATATGTTTCTTCACGGTCATAACATTATTTTTTATGTTGTTGTTGTGTTGTCTAAGAAAGCAAGCCTACATGCCTCTCTAACGGCGTTCCTTTCGTCTAAAATAGCCCAACAAGGTGTACTCTTTCCAGAAAAGATTGTTTTGAACAATATTATACTGCGGCGACATAATTTACAAAAGAATTGTCTGGCTTAGCTCCGTACATCTCCATTCTCAATTTACACTTGTAATATACACCATTTCTATAAATTAAAGAGGTGACATTTGCAGGGAGAAGTTAGAAGAAGTCACTTCTGGCAATGTCTTAGTTAAGTCTTTCCCTTAATCAACCCAAGGGAGAGACTTTCTGGAATGACGAGTTGCTGACCAGTTTAACGGGTGAAGTCGAACTTATGACAATTATTTATCTCCGTTGTGGGTTAGCGCAATGGCTTCAATCTCTATACCCACATCTCTGGGAAGTCTGGCCACTTCGACCGTTGATCTTGCGGGTGGAGAAGAGGTGAAGTAAGTTGCGTAGACCTCGTTCACCTGACTGAAGTTCCCCATATCTTTCAAAAAAATGGTCGTCTTGACCACATCCTCCATCCCTAACCCCTGAGATTCCAATATCGCTTTTATATTTTCCAATACCTGCTTAATTTGCCGGCGAATATCGCCTGTTATCAATTCCCCTGTCTTTGGGTCGATCGGTATCTGTCCAGAAAGAAATAGCAAATTCCCCGCCTGAATGGCCTGAGAGTATGGTCCGATCGCCTTGGGCGCCTTTTCCGTCTGAATCACCTTTTTCTTCACTTTTGAGTCCCTCCTCGATTTTAGTTGACATTTACAGCGAACGCCAAAAGAAAGTTGTCTTTGCGAGGAGCGAAGCGACCTGGCAATCTCATGAGATTGCTTCATCCCGCAGGGCGGGATTCGCAATGACACCCTATGCATGCCAACTTATTTATAACGTTCACTATAGATTCTGGAATTTGTCATGGAGCCGATGTGCTAAACGTTACGATCTTATTGAGTGTCTAATCGCCTGCAAATCTCCGAGACCTCTTTCAAAATGTAGTCTGCCCCTGCCTTCTCAAACTCTTCCCTCTTGGTTCTTCCTGTCAACACCCCGATCGTCTTCATTCCCACACGCTTCCCTGCCTGAATATCAAGGGTGTGATCTCCGATCATCACTGCATCTTTTGCTGAAACATCCAACGCCTTCATTGCGGAGTTGAGATGATCTGGATGGGGTTTGACCTTTTTGATCGAATTTCTTGAGATGAAAATGTCGCAACACTCATCAATCTTTGGGAAGATCTTCCGAACGGCATCCTCGCAATTTCGCGTAACGATGCCCACCTTGATCCCCTTCTTCCTTAAGATTTTCAGCGTCCCCTCTGCTTCTGGAATTAGTCTTCCCTCCTCAGCTGCCCTGAGTTCGATCTCATAAAGAATGCGGTGAGCTTCTTGATAAAATTCTTCCGCACCGAAGGGACTCTTCTCCCGCAAGATGGGGTAGACCTCATCGATAATTTCCAATAAGTACCTCTCTCTGATCGATTCCTCCTCCACACCAAAACGCCTTACCAATTCAAATACCCTTTCCCTCATGGCGCTGAAATCGATGTTAAGAACTGCAAGAGTTCCATCAAAGTCGAAGATCATCGCCTTCATTCTACTGAGTCGGGAGGCTTCCATCGTCTAATTACTTTCCTGCAGAAATGGCTGTAGAAATATCTAAAAATTTATTATGATGTTGACTCTTGCAACGAGGCAGGAGAATTAACTCATCTCCTTTTCAGATCAAGGTCTGAAATCCCGAGACAGTAGAGGACCCCTTTCAAATGATTTCTCGTAACGGCTCCATCAGCCACCTTCTTAAGGATCTCCTTGGCATTAAATGCGATTCCCAAACCTGCATTCGCCACCATGATTCGATCATTTGATCCATCCCCGACCGCCACCACCTCATCACGGGTAATCCCCTCTTTTCTACAGATCTCATCCATGATTTCAGACTTCCTGTGGGCGTCGATGATCCTCCCTTTGATTCTTCCGGTCAGCCTTGCCTTTTTGATCTCCAGTTCATTTCCGAAGGCATAATCAAATCCCAACCTATTTTTCAAAACATCTGTGAAATAGGTAAATCCCCCACTGATGAGAGCAACCTTAAATCCCATCTCCTTTAGAGCAGCGATCAGTTCTTCGCTTCCTTTTGTGAGCTTAAAGGTTTTAGCAAGGGATTCCAAACCTTTGACTTTCAAACCCTTCAGAAAGGAGACCCTGGTGCGGAGGGATTGTGCAAAATTGATCTCCCCTCTCATCCCCTTCTCTGTCAGCGCCTTCACCTCTTTTTCTACCCCTGCTCTCTTTGCCATTTCATCGATAATCTCCCCATCGACAATCGTTGAATCCATATCAAATACAATCACTTTTTTCCTTTTTTTGAATACTTGCTCCGGTTGAGCAATGACATCCATCCCAACCCTCTTGGCCACTGCGATGAGGTCCGCACGCAGAATGGAGAAAGATGCCTCCCGAAGATCAATCCACATTTCCATTGCCAGCAACTCTCCTCTGGCGATCATCTTGATCCGTTCGATATTGCAATGGTGTTTGGAAAGAGTGGAGGAGAAGGCTGCTACAATCCCGGGGCGATCCGGTCCCAGGATGGTGAGGACATAGGGCATTTTGGTCTCGGCCAATCTTAACCCTTTATATTCCCGAAGCGGTGTCATCGTTATCGTTACATCCAGTCTCTTGGACAGACGGCTGAGACCGGCTCTGACTTGGCTCGATTGGAAACGAGAAGGAAGTGGTTGAATGAGGAGGACCATCGTGAATTGGGAATGAACGACCGTCTGTTCAATGTCGACAATGTTCATCCCTTTCCTAAAGAGAAACTGGGTCACCTTCGAGACGATCCCAACCTGATCCTCCCCGATCACTGAGATGACATAAAAATCTCCCTTCTTCAAAAGAGAATGAAGTTGCATAGGTTAATTGGAAACTCCTTCCTCAACAATTTTTAATCCAAATATAACATACATACCTTAGAAAAAACCGATCTGTCAATGAAACGAATCTCGTTTTCTAATGATCCGGTTGGAAATGGGCAGACGTCTTTCGTCAAGAACAGGAGATGAATTTGAACCTCAATTCTGGACAGGGAGTTGGGTTTATTCTTTTTAACACGGGGGAAAAGATTGAGATATTTTTTAGACAACTTGCAGAGCGTTGACAAAAATTTTAAACTTGTGGATAAATATTTTCTATTTTCTCTATCTATTAAGAGATCAGGATTTGATAAAAGCTTATAGTTTTGGGCAGTTACATAATAATTAATGATAAGTGTGATTGGCATTGAAATTGCTTTGACAATTGTAATATCCAAAACGGCTTAGAATTCGTGTCTTATTTAATTATTCCAATAATATTATCTCTTATATGGGTGCCTTCCGCCTATGCAGAGGACAAGCTCGGTGAGAAGCCTTTAGTAGGAGGTCAGTGTGAGTATAAGCAATATGAAGGGACTGCCGAGATTATCTCAATGACTAAGATAGCCCGCTCTATTCACGATCCGCACGAAAGGGATGAAGTAAAATTTAAATTTGTACCTTATAAGAGAATTGAAGAGACGTTTGCCCGAACAGAAGGAAGGGAATTCTTGTTGATGCTTAGCAATTCCTCCTATCCAGGGCAGAGATTCTTAGAGAAGTACGGAATCGAAGTGGGCAAGGTCTTTGATTGCCACCTTAAGGTGATCACTAAGGGAACCTGTACACCCGTACTCTTTGAGTTTCCATCTATAAAGCTTGACGATTATTCTGTGAACTAACATATGAGGAAGCTTAACTTTCACTCTTGTAAATTTGAGGCATCGGGTCGTCACATTCTTTGGGCTCTTCCTGGGGAGATGTAGGATGAGAAAATCTTTTTGGACAATTTTTGTTCTATTGTTTTCGTTGGCCATCGGTGGGAATGTGTGGTCGCAGGCCATTTTGCTTCCTGAATTCGCTGACCTCGATACTTCGATCATGCGTCCGGATAGGGAGATTCGCCTCCAGTGGATCGATGATTATGAAAGGGCCCCTGCGGCCATCACCGATAAAGAGATCGAGTTAAGACTCACCGAAGCTCAAGCCCAAGTGGCTGGGACTTCACTCAGTCTGCTGAATTATCTTCAATATAATCCGAGCCAACGGAGCCAAGGATCTTGTGGTAACTGCTGGGTATGGGCCGACAACGGAATCATGGAAATCGCCCTGAATGTCCAGAGCGGGATCAAGGATCAGCTCTCCATACAGTTTCTCAACTCATGCAAAACCGACGAATTTGCATGCTGCGGCGGAAACCCGAGTACATTCGCAAGTTGGTATGGTGGATTGGGCTTTTCAATTCCCTGGTCTAACACCAATGCGTCTTACCAGGATAGCTCCACACGATGTTCGAATCAAGCGAGCGCTGTACCCTGTGGCAGTATTGGGACCGCTCCGAACTATCCGATCACTTCTATCCAAGCGCAGGTGATACAAACGACGGGTGTGGGACAGTCCACAGCGATTGCCAATATTAAGAACATTCTGAATCAGAATAGAGGTATTTATTTTGGCTTTTATCTGGCCGACCTGACCGACTGGAATGCATTCTATAATTTTTGGGGAAATCAAGGAGAATCAACGTTGTGGAACCCTGACGACTACTGTGGCCATACCTGGGTGGAAGGTCAGGGGGGTGGTCATGGGGTTTTGATGGTTGGATATAATGACGAGGATAGCAACCCTGCCAATCACTACTGGGTTATCTTGAACAGTTGGGGTACAGCGGGTGGAAATCGACCGAACGGACTTTTTCGCGTGCCCATGTACATGAACTATGATTGTAAGATACACGAATCCCATTCTGACTGGTATAGTAGAGAATTTTGGACTCTGGGTGTCACTTTTAATCCATCTGTCGAACCGAAGCCAAACCTGACCCCTTACAAACCTCCAGGTTGGTCCGACAAGATCGTCGTCTCCACCTCAACCGGAACTCAAACGGACATTAGCCCTCTCTACACAACAGATACGCTTTATGTGGATTGGGCAGTGATCAACGATAGTGATGTTCCCATCACATCCCGTTTTTACGTGGCGCTCTATGCGGATGGAGTTTTGAAAACAACGTGGTACTGGGATTCCTTTAACGCACACGCTGTGGGGGCCATCAATGATTATTCACTTGGTTCGCTGAGTGCTGGAGCCCACACGATCAAAATTGCGGTCGACTCCACAGGGATCATCAATGAGAGCAATGAAGGTGACAATGAGTATACGAAGGTCATTACGGTCCAGGGATCGGAAACTATTTCCATCCCATCCAACCCCACTGGCCCGACCATTGGTAACATAGGGACAAACTATACATATTCCACAGGGAGTTCTTCATCGAACCTTGGTCATTTCGTTGAATATCATTTTGATTGGGGCGACGGAAGCTATTCGAATTGGTCGTCTTCAGCGAGTGGGACAAAGTCGTGGTCTTCTGCTGGGACTTATGTGGTAAAGGCTCAGGCCCGTTGCGCCACAGATCTTTCTGTTGTGTCGAATTGGTCTGGGCCATTGAATGTTACGATCTCTGCTGAGGCCGTTTCTGCGCCCTCACTTCCAAACGGTACCACGAACGGGGTTGTTGGTGTAAGTTACAGCTATTCTACCGGAGGATCTGTATCGAACGCAGGTCATGCAATAGAGTATCGCTTTGATTGGGGCGACGGAAGCTATTCGAATTGGTCGTCTTCAGCGAGTGGGACAAAGTCGTGGTCTTCTGCTGGGACTTATGTGGTAAAGGCTCAGGCCCGTTGCGCCACAGATCTTTCTGTTGTGTCGAATTGGTCTGGGCCATTGAATGTTACGATCTCTGCTGAGGCCGTTTCTGCGCCCTCACTTCCAAACGGTACCGCGAACGGGGTTGTTGGTGTAAGTTACAGCTATTCTACCGGAGGATCTGTATCGAACGCAGGTCATGCAATAGAGTATCGCTTTGATTGGGGTGGTGGAAATTATTCGAATTGGTCATCTGCAATAGGTGCGACAAAGTCGTGGTCTTCTGCTGGGACTTATGTGGTAAAGGCTCAGGCCCGTTGCGCCACAGATCTTTCTGTTGTGTCGAATTGGTCTGGGCCATTGAATGTTACGATCTCTGCTGAGGCCGTTTCTGCGCCCTCACTTCCAAACGGTACCACGAACGGGGTTGTTGGTGTAAGTTACAGCTATTCTACCGGAGGATCTGTATCGAACGCAGGTCATGCAATAGAGTATCGCTTTGATTGGGGTGGTGGAAATTATTCGAATTGGTCGTCTTCAGCGAGTGGGACAAAGTCGTGGTCTTCTGCTGGGACTTATGTGGTAAAGGCTCAGGCCCGTTGCGCCACAGATCTTTCTGTTGTGTCGAATTGGTCTGGGCCATTGAATGTTACGATCTCTGCTGAGGCCGTTTCTGCGCCCTCACTTCCAAACGGTACCACGAACGGGGTTGTTGGTGTAAGTTACAGCTATTCTACCGGAGGATCTGTATCGAACGCAGGTCATGCAATAGAGTATCGCTTTGATTGGGGTGGTGGAAATTATTCGAATTGGTCATCTGCAATAGGTGCGACAAAGTCATGGTCTTCTCCAGGGACTTATGTGGTAAAGGCCCAAGCTCGATGTGCCACAGATCTTTCTGTTGTGTCGAATTGGTCTGGGCCATTGAATGTTACGATCTCTGCTGAGGCCGTTTCTGCGCCTTCAGTACCGAGTGGAACGACAAACGGTGCAGTTGGGGTGAGTTACAACTATTCTACCGGAGGATCTGTATCGAACGTAGGTCATGCAATAGAGTATCGCTTTGATTGGGGCGATGGGAACTATTCGAGTTGGTCGTCTGCGACGAGTACGACAAAGTCGTGGTCTTCTGCCGGGACTTATGTGGTAAAGGCCCAAGCTCGATGTGCTCATGATATGGCCGTGATATCAGGCTGGTCTCCAGGGTTAGGGGTTAATATCACGGCTCCAATCAGCCTTCAATCACCTTCGAGTGAAGCGGTCTTTGACGTTTGCTCCCTATATTCTCTTCCCACTTTTTCTTGGACGATAGGGGAGGTGTTTAAAGGTTACGAAATTCAGTTTTCTTCGGATAAGAGTTTTGGTTCTCCACCCGCTGTGAAGGTGAAAGTGCCGGGGACAACGACACAGAAGACCATGAGCTCAACGACGTGGAAAAGAATAATCCTGATCCCCGGGGCGTCCGGTGGAAAGCTCTACTGGAGGTTCGTCGGAACGCGAGCAAATAAATCGCCATTTACAAGCGAGGTGCGTTCCATTGTCGTCGAACCCCCGCAGGAGGTGGGGAGCCCAAACATCTTGAATACCCGGAAAAGCCTTTTCCCTGCTCTATCTTGGGAGAATAACTGCAATACCAAATTTGTCACTTGGTTTGCGGGTGACAGCGGCTTTACCAAAAAGATAGGCTATACCTTCAATATTAAGAATCCTAACGAGAACAACGGAATATTTAAAAAGGTACTTACTTCTGCTCAATGGGAAGCGATCAGGAAGCTTGTAGAAGATGTCAACAATTCCGCCATCTATTGGTATGTTGAATCTTTCGATAAATTGAAAAGAGACGCCAAGACAGACGTAATGAGTTTTGTCTTGTTGGATTGATGAGAATCCATAACTCCCATTCCTCCTTCTTCAAGAAATAAGGTTATTTCTTTTCTCCCTTTTCCAGAAAGATGTCGGATGAATGGAGGGGCGGATAGACCAGCTCTTTTGGCCAGCCTATCCGCATTTCGCTATTTTCTCTTATCCCATGGTGGAATGGGATAGACCACATCGCCTGTTGCAACTGCTTTAGGCCACAAGAGAACGAATTTCAGCTTTCCCGTGTTTTTGTCTTTCTGCACCTGCGTTACTGTAAAAGGCATCTGGAGCTGTTTTCCTGTTGGTTCGATTTCATAAGGGCCGGTCATGACGGTCAACTTTCCAGAAAGATCGATCGCCGCCTGCTTCAGGTCATTGACCTTCAGCGTACCAGCCTTCTTGATCATTTCCTCTAAGACCACCCCGGCTCCATAGGCCAAAGAAGTCTGAAAATCGGGCGGATATTCCGATTTGGGAAAAAGGGTATTGAAGCGGGCTGCGAATTGTGACAGATCCATACCCGCATTCACCTTCCATTTCAAGTCATCATGAAAGAGAGTGTGCCCAAAAATGTAAAGACCTTCGTCCCCCGAATCCAGCCATTGGGGCATTCCAGAATAAACCATGTATACATAGTTAAACATGATGTTCAATTCCCTCATCTGGCGGAGTATGTTCTTCAGGTCATCCATGTAAGCCGAGGCATAGAATGCATCCGGCTTCGTTGCCTGAACCTTCTGAAGCAGAATGGTAAAGTCCTTCGTCCCGGGTGAGTACTTTTCAAAAATGGGGACAGTCATCCCTAACTTCTCTCCGATGCTTTTAGCGAACCGAGCCATGCCGGCTGTAAAAGGTTCATCCGAATAGATGACCGCCATCTTTTTCACACCCAAGGAGGCCATGTGCTCGACCTCCGGTTTGGGCATAAAAGAGTTCGGCACCTCAGTTGCGGAGACGATATATTTGTAACCCTGGTCATAGATGGCATCCGCCGCAGCAGACCAGATGATCAGCATGTTGCCATGTTTCTCCGTGATGGCAGCAGCCGCTCCGGTAAGCGTGGAGCCAAAGGGAGCAAAGCAGATATCTACCTTGTCTTCGGTCACCAATTTTTCATAAAGTTTGACAACCGTCTCCTTGTCACTTCGATCGTCGTAATAGACGAGTTTAACAGGAAGCTTTTTGTTCAGCTCCTTGACAAAGATTCCACCCCGTTTGTTCACCTCATCCACCCAGACCTGGAGACCTTTGAACCCTTGAGAAGAGGCAAAGGTAAAACTCCCCGTTGTGGAGATGGTCGTCCCGACCAGAATATTGTCTTTGGAATGAGAAACCGCCGGAAGAGTGATCATCAACACAAGAAGAACCAATCCCCAGAAAAAGACCCTTTTTTGGACCATCTTTCATTTCCCCCTTTCTTTAAATGAAGATTCGTTGAGATGAAATGGATAAAAAAGCCTTCAGGCCTTCACCTCCTTTCGCCTAAATACTGTCGTATTCCAACCAATCCTGGATGATATTTTTCAACCGTCCGCTGAATGCCTCCTTGGACCCATTCACCTTGTTCTTCCCGAGTTCCAGGATGAAAATATAGTCCGAAATCTCAATGACCTGCCGAACGTTTTGATCAACCATGACAACTGTCATTCCCTCATTTGAAAGCTTTTCGATATCCTGGTATATCTCTTTTGCAACCTTTGGAGCGATCATTGCAGTGATCTCATCAAGGAGAAGCACCTGTGGGGACCCCATGAGCGTCCTTCCCAGCTCAAGAATGCGTTGTTGGCCTCCGCTCAGTTTGATCGTCTTGAGGGAGGCTTTCTCTTTCAAAAAAGGATATCTCTGGAAAACCTTTTCTATCCCGTCCCGGATGCGCTTCCGATCCTTTCGGAACGTCCACGCGCCCAATTCCAAATTTTCTTTTACCGAAAGGTCTGGGAAGAGGCTGTTGTATTGGGGGATGTAAGCGAGTCCCATCCCCATCAACGTATGGGGCTGAAGCCCTGTAATCTCCCGACCGCGGAAGAAGACGTTGCCCTTCTTGGGTTTCAGGAATCCACAGACTGTCTTAAGAAGGGTTGATTTCCCTGCACCATTCGGGCCGATGATCGCCGTGATCTTCGAAGATTCTGCAGAAAGGCTCACCCCTTGGAGGATGCTGATATCTCCGTAGTAACTCACCTCAATCTCTTTGGCTTCAAGGACCAGCATTTTATCTCCCCAGATAGGCCTCGATGACCGCTTCGTTCTTCTGGATCTCTTTTGCTGACCCTTCCGCGATCTTCCGTCCATTATCGAGAACGATGATTCTCGAAGAGAGGAGATAAAGGGAAGGAAGATCGTGGCTGACTAAGAGAAAGGTCGTCCCTCTTTTGTGAAGGGTAAGGATCATTTCGTGAAATTTCGTCCTCAGGAGAGGATGAATCCCAGCAAAGGGTTCGTCAAGAAGAATCATTTTCGGATCGAACATGAGGATCCGGGCTAATTCCAAGATTTTCTGCTGTCCTCCGGAAAGTTCTTCCCCTAAATTGTCCTTCAGCGGTTCGAGATCAACTTCCTGGAGCAGCTGGGTTGCCTTCTGCCGCAAAGCCGTATCGGATTCGGGAGAGTCGAGGACAGGTGCAAGGAGGTTCTCGACAATCGTCATTTTTCTAAATATCTTCGGCACCTGGAATGTCCTCCCGATTCCGAGGTGGGCGATTTCATGGGAGAGCATGCCCTGAATCGGTCTCTCTTCAAAAGAGATCGTTCCTTCATCCCCCCGATAGATTCCGTTAATGCAGTTCAAAGTGGTAGTCTTTCCGGATCCGTTCGGACCGATGATTCCAAGAATCCCATTTTCTCTCAGTTCAAAAGAGAGGTGATCGACGGCTAGCACGCCACCAAAACGTTTTGTCAGGTTTGAAACCGTGAGAATCATCTTAAGTCCCCGTCCCTCCCAAGAAACCCTGAGGTCTGATCATGATAATAAGGATGAGAATAAAAAAGGATATGACAGGGCTTAGAGCAAGGGGGAGAAACAGGGTGCTGATATTTTCGGTCAGCCCAAAGATCAAGCCCCCGATGATGGAACCCATGGGATTGCCCAATCCGCCAAGGACAATGACCACAAAGGCGACCAGGGTGTAAGAGGCTCCCATCCCCGGTGTGATCCCCGGGAAGGTGAGGGGAATCAACGCCCCTGTCATTCCTACGAGCATCAATCCAATTCCAAAGGCAACGGAGGAAATTTTGTTTGGGTCGATTCCGACAATCTTCACTGCATCCCGGTTCTGGATAATGGCCCGGATCGCCTTTCCAAGATAGGTTCGATAGAGGAAGAGAGCAAGGGCTAATGCGGTGATGGAAGAAAAAGCAAAATGGATGACCCTTCCCGTGCTTAAAAAGAATGGTCCCACCCGCGACGAGGGGGACCCATACGGAAATCGGAGTCCTCGGGGGTCAGCGCCCCATGCAATCAATACCAGGGCAGTGATGATCATGGAGATTCCGTAAAAAGTAAGAAAGGAGGCCATCTCAGGGTCTTCGGATTTTAAAAGGCGCGGGACAACCAGATGGTAGATGATCATTCCGGCAAGGAAAAAGAGCGGGATGATGACCAGGAGACTCGACAAAGGGTCGATCTTGTAGAGCACGCTGAACCAGTAAACCATATAGGCGGCGATCATCAGAAATTCTCCATGGGCAAAGTTAACGACTCGCATCACACCGTAAATGATGTTTAAGCCCGCCCCGATCAGACCATAGATCATTCCAAGAAGAATTCCTGAAAGAATGGCTTGAAGAAGGAGGTTTCCCACGGCTATCTGATCACCTTTCTAAGAGATGGATATTTTCGGGTCAACGTACCAACCATCCCTCTCGGGAAAAAAAGGACAAGAAGGCTGATCATGATACCCAGGATCAGAAGATTCAGCAAAGGATATCTTCCCCAAATAATGTAGTCCAATGTATAGAGGCCAATTGCTCCTACAATGGGTCCTGTGATGGTCCCCAACCCCCCAAACATCGCATAAACGATTGTCTTGGTCGTGATCAGAAGATTGAACGACGAAGCTGGATCAATGATCCCAGAAAACCATGCATCGATTCCCCCGGCCAGGGAAGGAAAGAAGGCAGCGAGAGTCCACGCCTTGAGTCTCGTTTTGGCAATGTTGATCCCCATGACCTCTGCGGCTTGTCCATCGTCACGGATACATCTCAAAGCAATACCCAATCGAGATATAGAGACTCTCCATAGAGTGATGATCGAAAGAATCATCACCCCCAGCATGACATAATAACTGGCCAGAGGGTTGTAAATGGAGGACAGGTGGATGCCAAAGCTCCCTCCAGCAATCTCCTCAGGAAGGTTAGCGATGAGAATACGCAGGGCCATGGCACAGGAAAAATTGACAATGGCAAAATAGATTCCCCGGAGCCGAAGGGTGCCCGCGAAGAGCAGGGAGAGGAGGATTCCGCCCCCTCCACCCATCAGGATGGATAAAATGATAGGGATCCCAAGACGGCTCCAGAGCACGGCAGTGAGGTAAGATCCAACTCCATAGAAAGCGACGTAGCCGAAAGGAAGATAACCCGTATATCCATAAATGATATTGAAAGAGATGGCCATGGTGATCCAAAGCATCAGATAGAAGGTGAATGACAACTGGATGGGAAGCCTTGGGCCGGAAAGGAAGAAGAGAAGTCCCAAGACGACCAAGGCAAGAATCATTCTGTTCCCGTTCGACAAAACATTTGACATAGAGATCTACTTTTTTAAACCCTTCCTCAACGAGACTCCCAATCCCGGGCCTCTCATCGGTTCGATCCTCCCTTCAGTCAGTTCAAAAATGGGGTCGATGATCTCCTCTTCATGGAGAAAAGGACCGATGGCAAGGTCGCACGGATAGAGGATATTTGGAGTCGAGAGCCCGAAATGGAGGCTGGCACTCGTCCCTATTCCGAGCTCTAAATTGCTCCCGATGGTGCAGGGAAGGTTGGCCGACTCCGCCAATGCAGCAATCTTTTTCGCGGGGAGGAGTCCTCCGACTTTTCCAACTTTGATATTGATCACATCAGCCGCCCGGCGCGAAATGACCCGAAAGGCATCCTGGAGGCTAAACACAGATTCATCGGCCATGATAGGCGTATCCAGGGCTTCAGCGATCTGCCGCATTCCGTCTATATCATAGGCTGGAACGGGCTGTTCGATCGATTCGAGATCGAAGGTTTCCATCCGGCGAAGAATTTTGATGGCTTGATCAGAACGGTATCCCTGATTCGCATCCACCCGGAGTTTGAATTGATCTCCCAGTCGTTCTCGTATGAGACGAATTTTTTGAATATCCTTTTCCGGATCGCCGCCGATTTTCACTTTGATGGTCTTGATTCCTTTGTTCAGGTAATGTTGAGCCTCCTCAATCGCCATCTCCGGAGCCTGCATGCCAACGACCCAGCTAAGAGGAACCTCCGTTCGCACCCTTCCACCGAGTATTTGAAAGACAGGGAGATTCAAGACCTTTCCCAAGAGGTCGTGGAAAGCGATATCGATCGCCGCTTTTGCCGCTCCATTTCCATAGAGGGTCCGGTCCATCTTCTGGTGTAAAGCTTCAAGATCGAATGCATCCGATCCAATGAGCGGAGGGGCGAGGAGTTCGTTGATGAGGTCGATGATCAATCTTCCATCTTCTCCCATGAAGGCTGGCGCCGGAGACACCTCACCATATCCGATCACCCCAGATCCCGTTTCCACTTCTACGACAGCATGGTTTCTCGTCTCCGTCCGATAAAGGGAAATTTCCCAGGTCTTTTTTAATGGGATAGAGATGAGAAACGCCTCGATCCTCGCAATGCGGGTTTCCTTTGACATCTTTTCCTCACACATTGACATAGGTTTCAATCTCCCACGGATGGACGCGGGTGGAATAGGTTTCCCATTCTTTCCTCTTGAGGGAAAGAAATTTTTCAAAGAGACGGGCCCCAAGGGTCGCTTCAATGATAGGATCCCTTTCCGCTTCGTCAAGAGCCTCCTTTAAAGTCCCAGGAAGAGATCCGATGCCTTGAGCTTTCCTCTCCTCCGGTGACATATGATAAATGTCTTTTTCAACAGGTGGGGGGGGAACGAGCTTTCTCTTAATACCATCGAGTCCCGCAGCTAAGATGACTGCATAGGCCAGATAGGGATTACAGGAGGCATCGGGTGAACGGGATTCGACGCGGAGGCCCTTTGGTGAAGAAGCGGGAATCCTCAAAAGACTCGATCGATTATATCTCGCCCAGGCAATATAGACAGGGGCTTCCCAACCCGGGACAAGACGCTTATAGGAATTGACAGAGGGGTTTGTAATTCCTGACAGGCCTCTTGCGTGGTCGAGGAGACCTGCAATAAAGGAGAGCCCGATGGGGGAAAGCTCCACCGTTCTGTCTTTAGAAAAGAGATTCCTTCCCTTCTTCCTATCAAAAAGGTTGACATGGACGTGCATTCCTGTTCCATAGGTTCCGAAGAAGGGTTTGGGCATGAAGGAAGCGACCAATCCTTTCTCATTGGATATATATTTAACCACTTGCTTATAGGTCATCGTGGCATCGGCAATGGAGAGGGCATCGCTATGTCTGAAATTTATCTCATGCTTCCCTCTGGGAACTTCATGGTGGTTTTTTTCGCAGACAATCCCCATCGCATCAAGGGCATGACTCAGTTCCTTCCGGATTTCGGCCCCCCTGTCATAGGGAGGTATAAAGAAGTAGCTTGCCTGGTCATGAGGGAAGAAAACGCCATCTTCCTTTTTCACAAGGAGATAAAACTCCATTTCAGGGGCAAGGAGAAGCTCTGCGCCGTCTCCCAGCTGTTCCTTCATTTTCTTGATCATCTGGCGAAGTACAGATCTGGGATCTCCTTCAAAAGGGGTCTTCCCATCTTCGCGGTAGACATTACAGATGACTCGAGCGGTCTTATTCTCCTTTGTTCCCCAGGGTAGAATCTGCAAGGTATCCATATCAGGGAGAAGGGTCAGGTCACTTTCATGGACTCCGACAAAGCCTGCTGAAGATCCATCAAAGGTGCAGCCCCGTTCGAGGGTGTCTTCGAAATCCCTTCTCGGGATGACGACGCTCCGGATCCCTCCTATCGTGTCAGTGAATTGAAGGCTGATGAATTGAATTCCTTCTTGATCTAACGTCTTCAGGGTTTCTCGTTGATTCGATCTTGTTTTCATCGGTTCTCTCCGTCAATGTGAAGGATGGAATGAAGGAGCACCATGCATCCTTTCGCAACGTCTTCGGCATCCGTCCACTCCTGCGGACAATGACTAAACCCCTCTTTACTCGGAACGAAGATCATCCCGGCATCGGTGATGGAGGCGAGATGGTTCGCATCGTGGCCTGCCATGCTAAAGAGACTCAGTGATGGAAAGCCCAGGGCATGGGTTCCCTTTAGAATAGAATGGATCACCTTTTCGGAAAATCTCAAAGGCGGTTGATCAAGGATCTCTTCTGCGAGGATCTCCGTTTTACGCCTTTCTCTGATCTCTGAAAGGTTTTCTGCAAGACGCTCTTTCATCTTACTGAGCCTCTCGGGCAGAAAGGAACGGAATTCCACCGTGAGGAGAACCTCACCCGGAACGATGTTCACTTGATTGGGCCTGACCTGGATGCGGCCTACTGTTGCTGTCGCATCTTCGTCTCCCTCCGTTTGAACACACTTTTCCGCAGCCAGGATAATCTCCGATGCCGTCGTGAGGGCATCTTTCCGGAGGGTCATGGGCGTTGTTCCAGTATGGTTTGATTCGCCTCGTACGGTCACCTGTTGCCGGACTATCCCCGTGACCCCCAACACCACCCCGATCGGGATTCCCTTTTGATAAAGCCGTTGACCCTGTTCAACATGGATTTCGATAAAGGCATGAAGGCGAGAAGGCTGGGGGATTTTTGGGAGAGATTCCGAGTCTATCCCTGCTGAACGAAGAGCCACGGGGAAGGCCGTTCCTTTTTCATCCTTCAACTTGGATAACTCTCCAAAATTCCATTTCGCCGAAAGGCCCTTGCTTCCGAATGCAGAGATGCCGAAGCGATTCGGCTCCTCCGAGGTGAATACAATGACCTCAATAGGATGGCGGGTGATCACCTTCAAGGTATTCAGAGCGTGAATGACCTCCAATGCTGCCACGACCCCAACGGTCCCATCAAATCTTCCACCATTCTGAACCGTATCGAGATGGGACCCCGTCATGATGGGGAGAGTGCGAGGGTCACCGCCGTCTCTCCTGCCGATGACGTTTCCAAAGGGATCGACGGACACGTGGAGACCTATCTCTTTCATCAAGGAAATGGCTTTTCTTTTGGCGATCGTCTCCTCTTCGCTCAGTCCTGGTCGAGTCATCCCTCGTATTGGATCCTTGCCAATCTCTGAAAACTCTTCGATCCGATGTTTGATCCTTCCCGGATCGATTGCCTCCTTGAGGCGGTTTACATCTGAAACCATCAGGACCTCATTCCGAATGGAAGATGGATTGTTCCTTCACCAGTTGCTCAAACTGGTCTAATAATTGTCTCGTTCGACCCGTGTTCCGTCTGCCAACCTCAGTGATCAGAGCGTTGATGAGGCAGAGGGGGGCAGAGTAGGAATCAAAGATGGTAATCAAACCGACCGGAGCAAGAAGGGAGATGTTGGACAATCTTGCAATGGGAGAAAGAACGTTGTCTGTAATGGCAACGATCTTTGCACCTCTCTGCTTCGCGTATCGTGTAAGATCCACCGTCATCCTGGGATACCTGGGAAAAGCAATGGAGATGACCAGGGCCTGGGAGTTGATATCCATCAGTTCATCAAAATCGGTGGCCGCTCCAGCCGTCAGCGTCCAGACGGGTCTTTTTACCTTTCTCAGAAAGTAGCCGAAATACTGAGCCAGATGAGCCGATCCCCTCAATCCGATGATGCAGACCGGTTGGGAAGTTCGAATCTCTTTCACCGCCTTGACAAAGTCATCGGTGGGAAACGATTCCCAGAGATTTCTTAGGTTTTCAATCTCTTTCGAGATCACCTCCTGGGGTCCCAGTAGTCTCTTCCGGCCGGTATGGACCGAGACTTCGAACCGATCCGTTGCCGTCAGTTCGCCGTGGACAATCTTCTCGAGGTCCCTTAGGAACCCTGCGTAGCCACTGTAACCAAGTGATTGGGCAAAGCGGACGACCGTGGGTTCGCTTAAACCCAGAGTCCCTGCCAATTGTGAGGTCGTCATAAAAACCGCTCGTTGATAATGGTTAAGGATGTATTCAGCCACTTTGCGGTGGCTCTTAGAGAAATGGGCGGAATAGGATTGGATGGTCTTGAAAAGATCTTTATCCTGTCTTCTCATCGAGAGATTCATTTTGAATAATGTGATTCACATTTACAATTTAATGAAGTTTTTCTTACAAGTCAAGAAGAAATGGTAACTTGTCCACCCCCAATTTTACCCTCTTTCGATCACGTTGGATTTAGGGGATTTCCTTCATTGACTGGCCGAGCCCCTCTTCGAGACTTCATTTACGGTCGGTCCAGGTCGATGATTTCCATACGGTGATTTGCCTCGGGGTGCTTGGAGGACGGCCCCTCGGTCAGAACGACGAGGTTCCCACTCACGCCGTGTGATTGAAGCCAGTTACGGGCATAGAGCCGCCAGTCTTCGGGATAATCTGGCTCACGAACCGGGTAGATGCCGTAAGAGAATTGGAGACGTTGGCAGGTCGTCTCCTCTGAGCTGACAGCCACGATCCACACCGGGAGTCTAAACCTGGTGATGCTCCTTGCAGAGGCACCGCTTCGGGTGGGAACGATCACTGCTGCGGGAGAGATGTGTTCCAGCGTGGTCTCGACACTCAAGGCGATCAAATCCGTGAGGCGGACAGGGCTGCCACGGCCGGAGGCCTTCAATGTTTCTCTCGCATCGTAACCGGGACGGTGCGGTTCGATCGCAGCAGCAATCTTTGCCAGCATCGTCACCGCCTCCGACGGATATTTTCCCATGGCTGATTCACCGGAGAGCATGACGCAGTCCGTGCCGTCAAGGATGGCGTTCGCCACATCCGTCGCTTCAGCGCGGGTGGGGCGCCGGTTATGGGTCATGGACTCGAGCATCTCCGTCGCTGTGATCACCGGTTTGCCAAGCAAGTTGGCCTGCCGCATCAGACGTTTCTGAACAAGGGCGATCTGCTCGATCGGTATTTCCACTCCCAGGTCACCGCGCGCAATCATAATGCCATCCGCCGTTTTCAGGATGTCATCGATGTGACGGAGTGCTCCCGCTCGCTCAATCTTGGCGATAACAAACGGGTTGTAACCGAGGCCGGAAGCGGCGTCACGGAGAGCGGTAATATCTTGTCCTGTCTCCACAAAGGATTGGCTGACTGCATCCACCCCTTGGTCGAGAGCAAATTTCATGCATTCGTTGTCGCGATGGGTAAATGCGCTGATTCCGAGGTGAATGCCTGGTAAGTTGAGGCCTTTGTGAGACCACAGTTCACCTCCGACCAATACCCGGCACTGCACATCGCCACCCTCTGTTTTGACCACTTCCAGCTGAATCAGACCGTCATTGAGAAACAACGTATCCCCTGGCTTAACAGCTTTCGGCAAGAGGGGGAAGGTCACCGAGACGCGGCCGCTGTCACCGACGATGTCTTGGGTCGTCAAGGTGAAGGAAGCGTCGGATTTTAACTCGATGGGCTCCCGCGCCAATTGCCCGATCCGGATTTTCGGGCCGGGCAGATCAGCCATGATGGCCACGCGCCTTCCGACCGCACGCGCTGCAGCACGAAGATTCCCGATCATTTCTTTATGTTTTGAAAAATCGCCGTACGAAAAATTGAGTCGTGCCACGTTCATGCCGGCCTGTATCATTTGTTCCATCACTTGAGGGGAATCGGAGGCCGGTCCAATGGTACAAACGATTTTGGTTTTATTGGGTGGAAGTTTCACAAATCGTTCTCTGCTGAAACCAGCTTCATCCTTTCTTCTCAGGTGAAGGCGATTTCCTCAATTCCTTAAACCTGTTGATCAGACCATTCGTCGATGAGTCATGGGATGTTACTGGCCCGTCGCCACTGAGTTCGGGAAGTATCTTTTCGGCGAGGTGTTTCCCGAGCTCAACACCCCACTGGTCGAAGCTGAAGATGTTCCAGATCACGCCCTGGACAAAGATCTTATGCTCATACATGGCGATGAGACTTCCGAGTGTCCTTGGCGTCAGTTTCTTAAACAAGATAGAGTTGGTTGGCCTGTTACCTTGGATGACTTTGAAAGGAACAAGCCTTTTTATTTCCTCGTCACTCACACCAGAAGAGATAAGGTCTTCAACAACTTCCTTTTCAGTCCTTCCTTTCATGAGTGCTTCTGTCTGTGCAAAAAAATGGGAGAGCAGTATCATATGGTGATCTCCGAGCGGGTTGTGGCTGATTGCCGGTGCGAGGAAATCGCATGGAATCAGTTTCGTTCCCTGATGGATAAGCTGATAAAAGGCATGCTGTCCATTTGTCCCCGGTTCGCCCCATATAATCGGACCGGTCTGGTAGGTGACCTCTTGACCTGACCGGTCAATATGTTTCCCGTTGCTTTCCATATTGCCCTGTTGGAAGTAAGCCGGAAACCTGTGCAGATACTGATCGTAAGGCAATATCGCTTCGGTTTCCGCACCGAAAAAGTTGTTATACCAGATCCCTATGGAGGCGAGGATCACAGGTATATTCTTCTCAAAGGGTGTTTCCTTGAAATGTTGATCCATGGCATGGGCTCCCTCCAGCAACACAATAAAATTGTCAAATCCAATAGCACATGCAATCGAAAGCCCTACGGCTGACCAGAGGGAATATCTGCCGCCGACCCAGTCCCAGAACCTGAACATATTTTCGAGGGCGATCCCGAATTTTTCGACCTCCCTTTCATTCGTCGAAATCGCAACAAAATGATCCTTCACAAACCCTTCATCCCTCGCCGCGTTGAGAAACCACTTCCTTGCGGTGTGCGCGTTCGTCATGGTTTCCTGGGTTGTAAACGTCTTGGAGGCGATCAGGAAAAGGGTGGTTTCTGGCGATATTTTCTTGAGTGTTTCCGCAATGTGAGTCCCGTCTACATTTGAGACAAAATGAACCTTCAAATGGGGCTTGCCAAAGGGCTTGAGCGCCTCCGTCACCATGGCCGGCCCGAGATCAGAACCTCCGATACCGATGTTGATAATATCGGTGATCGCTTTTCCTGTATATCCTTTCCACTTTCCGGAGATCACACTGTCAGAAAATCTTTCCATCTGTTTCAGCACGCCATTCACTTCGGGCATCACATCACGGCCATCCACATCGATGGGGATATTCGAACGGTTTCTCAATGCCACATGGAGGACCGCACGGTTTTCTGTTTCGTTGATTTTGTCCCCCCTGAACATCCTTTCGATTGCATCTTGTACATGGCATTCTTCGGCAAGTTTCAGGAGCAAGCGCAAGGTCTCTTCGGTGATCATGTTCTTTGAATAATCGACGGTCATCTCTTCGAATCCGAGAGAGAACCTGGAAAACCTGTTAGGATCTTCACGAAACAGGTCGATCATATGCCTGTCTTTCATCACCCGGTAATGTTCCTCGAGCTTTTTCCATGCCGTTGTTTTGATGGGATTGATCTTATCGAGCATAAGCGCCTCTTTCTCTCTTCGCGCCGCAGGACTGGCTGCGAACCGTCTCGGTTTAACCGTGCGGCTCCGCCGCGGCGAAAGCTCTACCGATGAGGGTCTGTGCCTCCTCCTGAATCTGCTGCAAATGGTCTTTACCGAGAAAGCTCTCCGCGTAAATCTTGTAGATCTCCTCAGTACCGGAAGGCCTCGCGGCAAACCACCCGTTCGACGTGATCACTTTCAACCCTCCGATGGCACCGCCATTCCCTGGGGCGACCGTGAGGATTGCGTCAATCTTTTCCCCTGCTAGGTCCGAGACCTTGATCTGCGCTGGGGTGAGTTCTTGCAGAACTTTCTTCTGCGCTGGCGTTGCCGGGAGGTCCATCCGTTCATAGACGGGGTCACCGAACTGGGCCGCAAGGTCACGGTAGAGCTCGCCAGGGTCACGTCCGGTCTTCGCCATCATCTCTGCCGAGAGCAGCCCGAGGAGGATGCCGTCTTTGTCCGTACTCCAGACCGTTCCGTCTCTACGGAGGAACGAAGCCCCTGCACTCTCTTCTCCGCCAAAGCCGAGGGATCCGTCGAGGAGTCCCTCCACGAACCATTTGAAGCCTACCGGAACCTCAATAAGCCGGCGGCCAAACCGGTTGGCCACCCGGTCAATCATGCTGCTACTCACCACGGTTTTTCCGACGGCGGCAGTCCGCGGCCAACCGTCACGGTGGCTGAAGAGATACGAGATGGCGGCTGCCAGGTAATGGTTGGGATTGAGGAGACCGGCGGTCCGGGTGATGATACCGTGTCGATCACTATCCGTGTCGTTGGCAAGGGCGACGTTCGAATCGTTCCTTCATGGCGATCAAACCGGCCATGGCGTACGGCGAAGAGCAATCCATCCGGATTTTCCCATCCCAGTCCACCGTCATAAATCGAAAGGTCGGATCGACGGTGCCGTTGATGACCGTCACATCGAGGCCGTAGCGTTCGGCGATGGGTCCCCAGTAGGCGATGCCAGCGCCGCCCAGGGGATCGACCCCAATGCAGAGCTTGGCGCCGCGAATCGCGTCCACGTCCAACACGGCGCCGAGGTCACCGACGAAGGATCCGATGTAGTCGTGGGGGTGAATCGCGGCTGCAGTCTTAACCTGGCCATAGGGGACACGTGCCACGCCGCAGAGCCCGTCTGCAAGCAGGGTATTGGCCTGTTCCTCGATCCAACGGGTGATACGGGTGTCTGCCGGGCCTCCGTGGGGAGGGTTGTACTTGAAGCCGCCGTCCTCCGGCGGGTTATGAGAGGGAGTGATCACGATGCCGTCGGCAAGGCCTGACCGCCGACCTCGGTTGTACTTCAAGATCGCATGGGAGATGACAGGGGTCGGCGTGTACCCGCCATCACGATCCACCATCACCTCAACACCGTTTGCCGTCAATACCTCTAGGGCGCTCACGAAGGCTGGTTCAGAAAGCGCGTGGGTGTCCATCCCCAGAAAGAGCGGTCCGTCAATGTGCTGCTGTTTCCGGTGCAGGCAGATGGCTTGGCTGATGGCGAGAATGTGCGCCTCATTAAAGGCTTGCTTAAAGGCGGAACCGCGGTGCCCGGAAGTGCCGAAGGTCACACGCTGGCCAGGAACGGACGGATCGGGCCGTTCGGTGTAGTAAGCTGTTACGAGCCGGGGAATGTTGACAAGCATCGAGGGGACCGCTGTCTTTCCAGCCTGGGGATGCACTCTCATCGATGTTTTTCTCCTTTGTTCCGCCGGGAGTCATCAGGACATCTAAAAATCTTATCATACCAGTTAGAGTATTTCAAAAGATTTCATCTGCAAGACGATTTGACCGCTTTGATCCAAATCTGATAACATAAACTATTTAAAGCAACGTGGAACAAAGAATGAAATGGGACGTGGTAAGATGGAATTTTCAGAGGATAAGGTCTGTCGCCTCAGAGAACCAGTATAGACCTCAAAGTTACATAAAAAACACTGCCAAAGGCAGGTGGGTGTGCTGGGCCGGCTAAAAATAAAATAAACAGTTACAGCGCCGGGCGATTTATCGCCAAAACTTTATAGCGGCACCTTTGACCGTTTCACTGCTCCGTTTCCAGACATTTTGCAAAGGCCACCTCAGGTGAAATCGCATGTTCCCCATAAAATATAAAAAAGAACCGCTTCATAAAGTTTTGGAAGCACACTCATCTGCCGATTTAATGCACCATTAAGGTAGACTAAAAGGGTAAAGATCATGGATACGCCGTCTTACGACGAGATGATTGATGAGTTATCAGAAATCTGTGGCATTGTTCGCGAGTATTACGATATCTTTGGCCACAAGAAGGTCACTTCCTCGGAAACCCAAAAGGCCATCCTCAGAGCAATGGGCATAAAGCTCGATTCTCCTGAAGAGATAAGACGGGAGATTGAGGAACGGAAGGAGAGACATTGGAAAAGCTTCGTCGAGCCTGTAAGGGTCGTTTCAGAGGATGAGCAGCCACTGACCATCCCTGTTTATGTTCCCGTTGAAGAGGGTGAAGAACGAAGGCTGAGACTGGCATGGTCATTGGAGGATGAAAGGGGAGGGAGGGTTGAATCGGCGCTTTCCGGGGATGCCGTATCTGCGGCGGAGGACCATTATATCGATGGCATACGTTACGCGAAGATCAATCTTCGGGAAGAGACAAGGCTGAATATCGGCTATTACGAGGCAGACGTGCAATGTGCGCATCCGGCCCCCATCTTTCAGGGAGGAAAGAACCGTCTGCAGAAAAGGGTCAAGGTGATCATTACTCCGGATGCCTGCTATCTACCCACTCCACTGCAGGCAGGAAGGACCTGGGGGCTTTCTATCAATCTCTATTCCATCGCATCCCGCGGTAACTGGGGGATCGGCGATTTTGATGACCTTGCAGAAATTGTCAAGTGGGTCGCTGATTTGAAAGGTGGCTTTGTCGGAATTAATCCGTTGCACCTTATTTCCAACACGAGAACATTCGGTACAAGCCCCTATTCTCCGATCACCAAGTTATATAAGAACTTTATTTATTTATCGATTGAAAAGATTCCTGAAGTTTCAGAATCGGAGGAGATACAGGCGATCATACGATCCGATTCTTTCCAAATAGAACTGAGCAGTCTTAAAAGAGACAAGCTCATTGACTATGAAAGGATCGCCTCGTTGAAGGAAGAGATACTGCGCCGGGCCTTTGCTGCCTTTTATGAGATGCACTACGGCAAGGATACCCCTCGAGGCAAGGATTTCAGGAAATATCTATCAGAAGAAGGATTTGCCCTTGAGTCCTTTGCTCTTTTCATGGCCCTTCAGGGACACATGAAGAAGGTGCATCATGCAGAGGCGTGGCAGAAGTGGCCGGAGTCATATCATCATCCATCGCACCCATCGGTTCAGGAGTTTAGAAAGACCCATGCCAAAGAGATACTTTTCTATCAATATGTTCAATGGCTCGTTGAAAAACAACACGAAGAAATAGCGGAACTCATCGGAGACCTTGGAATGGCGGTCGGTCTTTACCACGACCTGGCCATCGGTTCTGTCGGTGGTGGAAGCGATGTCTGGTGCTATCAGGATATGATTGCAGGGGACGTCGATACCGGCGCCCCTCCTGACGACTACAGCATCAATGGCCAGAACTGGGGATTTCCTCCTCTGATCCCCGAGAGGTTGAAGGAAAGGGGGTATGAATTTTTTGTCCAGACGATCAGGAGAAATATGAAATACGGAGGTGCCCTGAGAATTGATCATGCCCTGGGGCTCTTCAGACTTTTCTGGATACCGAAAGGTATGGCGCCGAAAGATGGAGCTTATGTCCGTTATCCTTCAGAAGACCTTCTTCGCATTATTGCGCTGGAGAGCGTTCGGAACAAAACGGTCGTCATTGCTGAAGATCTCGGGACCATTGGAGAGAATGTGAGAGAGGAGCTGAAGAAATTCTATATGTTCTCTTATCGACTTTTTTACTTCGAGAGGGATTATCCTGATCCTTCCTTTTTAGCGCCCGAGGGGTATCCGGATATGGCCCTCTGTGCTATCACAACCCATGACCTGCCAACGATTTACGGCTACTGGATTGACCAGGATTTAAAGACGAAAAAAGAACTGGGTATGTATTCGGATAACAATCTGTGGGAGCGACATGTTAATGAGAGGGAGAGGGATAAAGAACTTATTCTCTCGGCTCTTAAATCCCATGGGCTACTTCCCGATGGTTACCCGACAGACCCGAAGAAGATACCCGAAATGACCCCGGAATTATGCCTTGCCATATACCGGTATCTCGCCAAGACTCCATGTAAACTCGTGCTCGTAAGCCTTGATGATATCCTGGGTGCCCTGAATCAGCAGAATATGCCGGCGACTGTCGGTTCTTATCCAAACTGGATGCAGAAAACACCCCTGACCCTTGAGGAGATCCTTTCAGACAAACGCTTCCCCGACCTTTCTGCAGTTTTCGCAAAGCGCTAACCCGGATGTGGATGAGATGGCCAAACAGAATGAAATTTTGCCAACACAACCTGAATTTTTTTTCTTGACAAGATCAGTGAAAAGGTATTTACTTTTGGTGTTTAAAGAAACCAACTCTTTGGATCATCGATGACTTGGAGAACATAAACATATTGCAGAGTTTTTTCCTTTTCTCTGGTTTGAATTTAACCAATTTTCAGGGTTAAAAATGGGAGGGAATGATAAAAGGCCTGGCACTCAAAATGGTGAAGCCAGGCTTCGTTTTTTATGGAGTAAAAAAATTTAGAATAGAAGGCCTTTCTGGTATCCTCATGGTATCGAAAGGAGAGTTCATAGCGAACAACAGGACAGATGGAAGAGAGAAAGTTTGACATCGATAAACTCCTTGCGGAAAAAGCCGAGATTGAACGGATCCTCAAATCGCAATTCAGTAAGACGGTGGCGGTTATGTTCACAGACATAAAAGGGTCCACCAAATTTTACGAGCTGAGGGGTGATATAGAAGGCAGGGCTATGGTTCACCAGCACAACGAGATAGTGGTTCCTAAGATCACCAGCCATCATGGCACCCTTGTCAAAACAATCGGCGACGCTACCCTGTCACTTTTTGAAAACCCTTTCGACGCCCTTCACTCCGCAATTGCCATACAGCAGGGACTTTATGACTACAACCTCGATAAGACAGAAAGCGACCAGATCCATGTGAGAATTGGACTTAACTATGGGACCGGCATTGTCGAGGTCGATGACATTTATGGCGATGTGGTCAATGTTGCAAGCAGACTCGAATCCATTGCGGACGCTGGCGAAATCATCATCCCAGAAGTTTTTTACCGGAGAGTGAGAGGCAATGACGAGTTGATCTTCAGGTATGTTGGAACAGTAACCATTAAGGGGAAACAGGAACCCATCAAGACATACAGGCTCATATGGCATGAGAAAGAACTCTTTACGAGAAAATTGAGGGGCGCAGAGACACCGCATCTCAAAGAAGGTTTTTTCCATCTTGAAGCAAGTCAGTTGGGTCAAACATTAAAAGTGAGCGGGTATGAAAAAGATAGGTCCGAAGAGGTAACCCTCATCCACTTTAAAGAAAAAAAATACAATGACAAATCCGTTAGGGAATGTACAAAGGGAATCATGGAACTCCTCAGCAGGGCGAGCAGGGAGCGAGGGACAGGTGATGATCTTTCAAAGGGCCTTAAGGAATATGGAAAGAAACTTTATGATGAATTAATCCCTTCGGATGTCAAGGAGAATCTCGTCTCCACCCAGCAGAGGAATCTCATGGTGAGCATTGATGAAACGCTTGTCCATATCCCCTGGGAGCTGCTTTACGACGGGAAGGAATTCCTGTGCAAGAGATTCAGTATGGGCCGGAGGGTGAATACCAGTCAGCCGTTAGCAGCTGGGACACGAGCAATGGGGCCGCCCCTGAAGATGCAAATCCTCGCCGATCCATGTGGTGACCTGCCGGCTTCCTATGAAGAGGGTATGGCGATTAAGAACGCCATCGGTGAGCTGGATGACAGGATCGATTTATCATTGAAGGCATCCGATATTCGAAAAGACTATGTCATGACAAAAATGCGAAAATTTGATGTGGTGCATTACGCCGGTCATGCGGAGCACAACACCTCGGATCCGGGGCAAAGCGGCCTGGTCCTGAAGGACGGCAGACTGACCGCGGAAGAGATCATGAATTCACAGGGCCCAGCGCCGATGCCCTCTCTTATTTTTTCAAACGCGTGCCAGTCAGGTCAGACGGAGGAATGGAAAATCGATGAAGATTATGCCAACAAGGTATTCGGATTAGCCAATGCATTCCTGCTAAAAGGTGTGCAGCACTATATCGGCACGTTCTGGCAAATCCCTGATGAGGCAGGATGTCATTTTGCCATACACTTCTACAAGAGTCTGGTGAATGGATTAGCCATCGGAAACGCCCTGAGGAGGGCAAGGCAGGCGCTGATCGAAAAGTATGGCGAGGGAAATATTGTCTGGGCGAGCTATATGCTTTATGGTAATCCTTCAACCCGATATGTGGAAATGGAAGAAAAGGTATTACCAGTAGAACCTACCGCAAAGGTTGATGAGAGGGGCCCATCTTATTCAAGGTTAAGTACGGATGCAGAAGCCCTGAAACCTCCCCACCGGAAGAATAAATACATCACCCCAGCTCTCATTGGCATTGCAGGAATCGTCCTCATCGTTCTGGCCTTATTTTTTATAAGGGAGAAATTCACGGACGAAAGAGGAAAAACCAATGGCCCGACTACCAGTAAAATAGCAGTGGAGGTGAAGGAGACAGAAACACCGAAGATCGCCGGACTCATCGCGGACCTTGCCCAGAAATACAGGGAAGGGAAGATTGAAAAGCCTGAAACAAGAAGGGATGTATGGAGTTCACGCCCCCTCACCATGGTCTTTATGGAGATCAAAGACCATTCGGGAAATCAGAAAATGGAAGATATACTTTCCGGTCTTCTCACACAATCACTTCCCAAGGACACACGAATCAGGTTGGTGGAACGTCAGTTCCTCACGAAGCTCCTTGAAGAGCTGAAATTGGGCACATCCGTCCTTGCCGACCCTGCTGCTTCGCTGAAATTGGGAAGGCTTCTGTCTGCCCAGGTCATCATTTTCGGGAGTATCATGCCCGATGATTCGGAGCAAACCATCGTCCTCAAATGCATTGATACAGAGACAACCCAGGTCAGAAAAGTGATCAATGTCATCAATAAAGGGAAGAATATCGATCCTAATAGCATCCATCATATTTGTACTCAGATTTCTGAATGGGTAAGAATCGATTTTCCCTTGCAGGGTAGAATTTTATCGCTGTCAGGCGATACTTGCATCGTCAACCTCGGAGAAATCCATGGACTGAAGGAAGGAGACAGATTTGAGGTCCTTCCGGATCAGGGAAAGGGTCTTGCAGATAGACGCGTAAGCGCTGAGCTCAAGATTGAGCAGGTCGGCAAGGATAGCTCAAGCGCAACGATTGTGAATAAAGAAGGCAAGATACTTAAAGGAAACAGGGTGAGGGAGAAGAAGGTATAAGCGAAGGATGAACAGAATCAAACGATTCATTCCCCTGATTACGATCCTCACATTTATCTCATTCATTCCTGAAAAGAGCATTTCCGATGATAGCGGCACCTTCCGGGCACGGTGGTGGAGCTATTATGAAAGAGGCCTTTCAAGGGCTGAAAAGGCGAATTGGCAGGATGCCCTCAACGACCTGAAAAAGGCCATTTCCCTTCGGCCCAAAGACCAGAGGATGGCACGGACCTATGGGATGCACTTTATCGATTATTTCCCCCACCGGGAACTCGGGATCGTTCACTTGAACAGGGGAGAAATGGATGAGGCCATACGTGAGCTTGAGGAATCCCTCCGGGCGGAAGAATCGGCAAAGGCAGTCTACTACTTGAACAGGGCTCGAAGCATCAGGCTAATGAACCAGAAAGATATATCCATACTTCCTCCTTCAATAACCTTGCACTCACCTTCACCGGGAGCTGTCTTAAGAGATGCATCGGTCATCGTAAAGGGAAATGTCAGGGGAAAAGGACTTATTTCGAAAGTGATCATCAGTGGGACTCCTTATAGATTTGACCGGGCAGACGAGTCAATCGACTTTGCACAGGAGGTTCCCATCGCCGAAGGGGTAAACAGAGTCGTCATTACTGCCGAGGACCTGCTTGGCAATATCTCTGAAAAAGAGTTATTTTTGACAGGTGACCGTGAGGGGCCGGCAATCGCGATAGCTGAAATTTTCATTGAGGAGAGAGAGGGACAAAAAATCGTGCGGGTGAAAGGAGAAGTTACTGATGACACAGGAATACGAACCGTATTGATACAGGATAAACAGATAGAGGCGGGTGATGTCAAGACCTATCCTCTTGACCTGACCTTGCCGGAGGAGGCAAAGAAGGCAAAATTGATGATGATGGCTTTCGATATACTGGGGAATGCCACAACTGCAGAGATTGACATTGAGCGGGAGATTACTGCCTTAAAGAATGGGGAGAAACCAGTGTTGCTCGCGTTCAATGGCAGCGGGCTCTTCTCCTCCGATAAAGACCCTCCGGCCATCACCTTACGGGAGGCGGGAGATTTGCCTCCGGTGTTTGTGGATAAATATTATGTCGAGGGAGAGGCGAGTGACAACAGGGCGGTTGAAAGGATCGCCATTAACAATAAAGAAATTCCAACGAAGAAAGGGAAAAAGATATTTTTCAGTAAGATCACCCCTCTCCACGAAGGGATAAACAGGATTGTCGTCGAAGCCTACGATACCTCTGGTAACAGGGCAACCACAGAGTTTACGGTAAAAAGAGAGATTCCTGCCCCACTTCAGATTGGTTCACGGATGAGTTTTACGCTTCTGCCCTTTGACATCACGAAGGGGAATGCCTCTCTGGGAAATCGGGCCTATGACCTGCTGATTGACTCGTTTGTTGAGCAGAAGCGCTTCAATGTCATTGAAAGGGCAAAGCTCGAGCAGATTCTCCTTGAACAGAAACTTGCCAAAGAGAAGCTCACCGACCTGAAACATTCTATCAAGGTGGGGAGGATGATGTCTGCGGATGGCATGGTCGCCACATCACTTCAAGAAGATACAAAATCCCTTGAGGTCACTTCACGGATCATCAATACCATGACATCAGAGGTTGTAGAGGTCAAAGATGTCTATTCGGAGGATAAAAGCACGGCTGCCATCAAAGAGCTGATGACCGGGCTGGCATCAAAGATAGCGAATAGTTTTCCTCTGACCGAGGGAATGGTTATCAAAAAAGGCTCAAAGGAGGAGGTCTACACTGACATCGGCACATCCACAAAAACGCGAAGGCACACAGCGGTTATCCTTTGCAGAAAAGGCGATGAAATAAAACACCCGGTGACAGGTAAGTCACTGGGGCAGGATATTATAAAGCTTGGCGAAGGTTTTATTGAGGAAATACAAGAGGGATTTTCAAAGGTTAGATTATCAGACAAACTCAAAGAGAGCGATGTTAAGATAAAGGACATGGTGATTACAAAGTAATCCATCTCTTTAAAAATATATCCCCTCTCCCTTGATGGGAGAGGGATGGGGTGAGGGTGATTATGCCTATCCATCCTCCCCCCTTCGTCGTTAGGGTATGCACCTATGTTAAAATTACTCTTTAATACTTTCCTAATTTTGATTCTTGTCCTGCCTTTCCCATTTGTTTCTTTTTCAGATGAGATTTATGAGTATGAAAGGATGTGGCCTGTATTGGGACAGCCGTGGTATTTTAATCGTCCCAATGGCTCAGCCGTAGACAGTGGAGGTTACGTCTATGTCGCTGACACATACAATCACCGCATCGAGAAGCTTACCTCAGACGGCCAGTTTGTCACCAAATGGGGAAGTTATGGCACTGGAGACGGGCAGTTTGATTCCCCAACTGCCATAGCCGTAGACAATAACGGAAACCTCTATATTGTAGAAGGAGGTGATGATCGCATCCAGAAGTTTACATCCAATGGAGATTTCATCGCCAAATGGGGAATTTATGGTACTGGAGACGGGGAATTTGATTCCCCCAATGGGATAGCCATAGATAGTAGCGGTAACATCTATGTCGCTGACACATACAATCACCGTGTCCAGAAGCTTACTTCAGACGGCCAGTTTGTCACCAAATGGGGAAGTTTGGGCAGTGAAGATGGACAGTTTAGTTGGCCTAATAGCGTCGCCGTGGACAGCAGCGGTAATGTTTATGTCGCTGACACGGGGAATGACCGCATCCAGAAGTTTACATCCAATGGAGATTTCACCACCCAATGGGGGAGTTCGGGCAACGGGAACGATCAGCTTAGCTCCCCTTGTGGAATAGCGGTAGGTAATAGCGGCTATGTTTATGTCGCTGACTCGGGGAATGACCGCATTCAGAAGTTTACAACCAACGGGGAATTTGTCACCAATTGGGGAAGCTCGGGCAACGGGGATGGTCAGTTTGTGTGCCTTTTGGGGATAACGGTAGACAGCAGTGACAATGTCTATGTCACTGACATATGCGATCACCGTATCCAGAAGTTTACGTCAAATGGGCAGTTTGTCACAAGATGGAAAAGCGAAGGTAATGGAAATGGGCAGTTTTTTTTGCCAGGAGGCATAGCAATAGACAGCGGTGGAAATGTCTATGTGGCTGACACGAACAACAATCGCATCCAGAAGTTTACATCCACTGGTCAGTTTGTCACCAAATGGGGAAGCGTGGGCGAGGGAAATATTCAATTTAATGCACCGCAAGGAATAGCCGTGGATGGTAGTGGCTACGTCTTTGTCGTTGACATATACAATTACCGCATCCAGAAGTTTAACTCCAATGGCCAGTTCATTGCTACATGGGGAAGTGAGGGTACCGAAGATCGTCAGTTTAGAAGACCTTGGGGCATAGCAATAGACAGGGGAGGCAATGTCTATGTCACTGAATCAGATAATAATCGCGTTCAGAAGTTTACATCCAATGGAGATTTCATCGCCAAATGGGGAAGCGAGGGCAGTGACAATGGCCAATTTTCTGTACCGCGAGGTATAGCCGTAGACAGCAGCGGCAACGTCTATGTCGCTGACTCATATAATGCTCGCGTCCAGAAATTTGCGCCCGATGGAGGGTTCATAACCCAATGGGGAGGTGCGGGGAGCGAAGACGGGCAGTTTATTGAACCTGGGGACTTAGCGGTGGACAGCAGCGGCTACGTCTATGTGGCTGATACATTGAATAACCGCATCCAGAAGTTTACGTCCAACGGAGACTTTGTCACCAAATGGGGAAACCTTGGTAATAATGCGGGTGAATTCTCTAATGAAGCGGGAATTGCAGTAAGTTCAGATGGTCAGGTTTATGTTTCTGATACTGTTAATAACCGCATTCAGGTCTTTAAGCCGGCTTCCTATGTTCCGAGCAACAAAGTTATAAAAGCTATCATCGTAGCGGGGAGTGGTCCGTATACGGGAAACAATCTCTGGGACGCAACCGAGATGAACGCAAACTATGCCTATCGTGTACTGGCCTTTCAGGGATACACCAGCGATACGATTTATTATCTCTCTTCGGACAGGAATCTTGACCTCAACGGTGACGGTATCCCTGATGTGGATGGAGATGCAACAAACAGCAATCTCCAGTTTGCGATTACCCAGTGGGGAGAGGATGCAGAGAGCCTTGTGGTCTATTTGACCGGCCATGGAGGAGATGGGGCTTTCAGGATGTCAGAGACAGAGATCCTCAAAGCCGAAGATCTTGCCTCATGGCTGAATGAACTGCAGCAGACGATTCAAGGACTGGTCACTATCATCTACGATGCCTGTGAATCAGGAAGCTTTGTCTCAAAGCTTGCGCCGCCGCCGTCAGGGAGGCAGAGGATCATCATCACGAGCACATCCCCTGGGGAGCCTGCCTATTTTTTGAGCCAAGGGGCGCTGTCCTTTTCCTACCCATTTTGGAGCCAGATTTTTGGGGGTGCAAAGGTCTATGATGCGTATGTTATGGCAAAGGATGTGGTGGGGGTAGCGGTGGGAGCAGGGAAGAGCCAGAACCCGGAGATACAGCAATGAAGAGTCAATTTTTTTCGCGATTCTAACCCACTTCAGTCCTGCCTTTTTTCTATCTAATGCGTGAAACAAATAATATTTTTTCGCAATGAGCATTTTTTTGTTGACATTATTTGGAAAGTATATATACTTATAAATATGCCACGTCATCTGATGACCAATGAACGGGGAATGATAGCTCTGGAGCGCCTCAGAAAGATAAAGCCCTTTGTCCAAGCCTCCTTGAGTATTACAAAAAAACGGTGCGGCAATCCTCGATGTCGGTGTGCTCAAGAAGGTCCCCTTCATGAAGTGGCTCTTCTTACGTGGAAGGAGGAGAAACGCACCCGTACCTTGTATATCCCAATACAACTTCGTCAGGAGGTTGAGAGATGGGTCCAAGAAGGGAAGCTTCTCAAGCGCCTCGTGGCAGAGGTGTCCCAGGCTCAGAGGGAGTTTTTGAGCAGCAAGAAAAAGAGCAGGAAGAGCAAAAAGGGTTGATCCGTGCTTTGACGGGCACCGTGCACCATTTCTTTGGTGGTTTTTCCCCCTCTATTCGCCCATCTCACAGACCCCCGAGATCCTCAGAAGATCCTTTACCCCCTCGCGAGTCTTGCCTTCGCCGGTGTCACGATGTTCCTGTTTCAGCTCAAAGCGAGGCGACAGATTGGGTTGTTGCTCCGCAACGGTTCCTCGGTCATCAAATTCCAAGCCCTCTTTGGAGTGAAGTCTTTTCCTCATGGCGATACCCTGGAAGCGACCTTTTCAAATCTGGAGACCGACCAGATTCAGATGGTCGTGACCGGAATGACCGAAACCCTCATTCGCAAGAAGGTCCTCTACAGCTACCGTTTATTGGGAATCTACTTCATCGTGGCCATCGATGGAACGGGCACGATCAGCTTCAGCCACCGTCACTGTCCCCATTGTCTCACGCGTACCCGCAATGGAAAGACCCTTTACTACCATCCCGTCTTGGAAGCCAAACTCCTGACTTCCAATGGCTTCGCCTTCTCTCTGATGACCGAGTTTATCGAGAACCCCGGAGACAAGGCGACCAAACAGGATTGTGAACTCAAGGCCTTCTACCGACTGGCGGAGCGACTCAAGACCCGGTTTCCACGGCTGCCCATCCTTTTATCGATGGACGGTCTCTTCGCAGGGGGACCGACCTTTGATCTATGCCAGTCTTACGGCTGGAAGTTCATGATCGTTCTCAAGGACGACGATTTGCCTTCCGTGAACGAGGAGTTCGATGCATTGTCCAAATTACAACCCGAGAACCGATTGGCTTGGCGCACGGGGAAGGAGGCCCAAGTCAAACAGGTCTTCCGCTGGGTCGACGATATCGCCTATGTCGATTCCCTAAAGAAGGAGCACACGTTATCCGCGATCGAGTGCTTGGAGACCAAACCCGACAAGGAGGGACAGAAGAAAACGACGAAGTTCAAGTGGGTCACCAACTGCCATGTCTCGTGCAAAAATATCACGACCTTATCCAATGACGGAGGGAGGATGCGATGGAAAATTGAAAACGAGGGATTCAACGTACAAAAAAAGGGAGGATATGAACTGGAGCATGCTTACACCAATAATCCTAACTCAGCCAAGGTCTTTTACCTCCTCTTGCAGATCGCTCATCTGCTCGCACAACTTCTCTACAAAGCTAAACTTCTTAAAAGAGATTTCCCTGGTGGGTTCGGCTCGGCAAAAAACCTGGCGTTCCGATTGCTGGAAGCTTGGCGAAATGCCCGCATGGCTCAAGCAGACATCACGGCGGCGCTTCAAAAACGATTTCAAATTCGGTTTGATTCTTCTTGATCCACTCGGTGCTCCAGTCCTACCCTCCCTGACAACCTAAACTTCTATTACGGTCCCATTCCATGGATCGCCGGTCCCTTGTTCCCTTCTCCCTGGCTCTCCTCATCCCAACAACCTCTTGCCCGGATACTCCCTCTCCTACCACCCCCTGACTCTTCATTGCTGCGGAGATAGATGACAATGGCAATGGGATTGGTAATCAGAAGGAAGATGGGGATCTGGCCAGGGGCACCTATATCGGCAAAGGGTTCGCCACGGCTGGAGATATTCCGCTCATCAGTACCATAAGTCCGGATCAGGTATTGAATGGTCAGACCTCAGCGACCATAACCGTAGAGATCGTGTCAACAGGGAGAATAACGAAGGTATGGGGGGTCGTCTATAGTCCTAACTTAGTTAACACACCGGGTAACCCGATCACAGACCTTCCGTCTTTTGATCTCACATGGAATGACCAAGCAAGGAGGTACGAGGGGACGTATGATGGCTTTACGGTCACGGGGGCTTATACGGTGACGGTGTATGCGATGAATGAGGCAATGATCATTTCCCTCCCAAAGACAACAAAGGTAAAGCAGGCCCTGTATACTCTGTATACTCTGTATACTCTCACCGTATCTAAGGAAGGACCAGGGAGTGGTACGGTGACGAGCAGTCCGTCTGGCATCGATTGTGGTTCTGACTGCAGCGAGTCATACAATCAGAAGACCATTGTGATATTAACGGCGAAGCCAGATGCAGATTCAGCCTTTGGGGGTTGGTCAGGGGGAGGATGTTCAGGCACAGGCCAATGTTCTGTGGCAATGAATGCTGACGAGACCGTTACCGCGACATTCAATCCACAACAATACACCCTCACGGTTAACATCAATCCTTCGGCTTCGGGATCGGTTACGAAGAATCCCGACAAATTGACCTATGTTTATGGAGAGCAGGTTATTCTGACGGCAATGCCTTCCCCCGGGTATGCCTTCTATAACTGGAGTGGAGATGCAAGCGGGACAAGCAATCCTATCACCCTGACTATCGATAGCAATAAGACGGCAGCGGCAAACTTCACTTCAACATCGGTGACTCCACCTGCTTATAACTTTTTTGGTGTGAATGTGAAAAAAAGCAAGACAGCTTCCTTTGCAGTTAAAAATGGTGGCAAGACCAATCTCTCAATAACCTCAGCAATTACGGGTACAGATGCGCCGATGTTTAAAATCACAAGTGGAAGTGGGAGTAAAACAATTAAACCTGGCAAGAGCTTGACCATTAAGGTAGCCTTCAAACCGACATCTAAAGGGTCAAAGAGTGCTAATTTGGAAATAACCTCTTCTAATGATCCCGTTAGACCAATCATTGACATACCATTGAGCGGGACAGGTCAGTAGGGTCATTAAGCAAAGAATGACCAAATATGAAAAATTGTTTTTAAGTTACTTATTTCAGTTTAGTGATCTTCAATCAAGAAACTGGTGGATGATATAAGCGATGGTCTTGTAAAAACTCAAAAAACAAAGAAAATGTCATGCTGAACTTGTTTCAGCATCTCAAAAGTTCTTTTATTCCTTTAGGAGAAGCACCTTCCATCCCCATCCCTGCCTACCGCAGGCAGGCACAGGAGGGGGTTTTTAGGTGTGGGTTTTGAATAAATAATTTTTGGGATTGTTGTGATGTCAAAAAGGCTACTAAACATTTTCTTCATTTTGATACTTATCCTCTCTTTCCCATCTATTTCTTTTTCAGAGGAGATTTATGAATATGAGCGGATGTGGCCTGTATTAGAACAGCCGTGGTATTTCAATGATCCTCATGGCATCGCCATAGACAGTAGTGGCTATGTTTATGTTGCTGACAAAGATAATCACCGCATCCAGAAGTTTACCTGCAATGGCCAGTTTGTCACCAAATGGGGAAGTTGGGGCAACGAAAACGGCCAGTTTAATGAGCCAATTGACATAGCCATAGATAGGAGTGGCTATTTATATGCTTTAGAAAGAGGTAATGCCCGCATCCAGAAGTTTACCTGCAATGGCCAATTTGTCACCAAATGGGGAGGTTGGGGCAGTGGAGACGGTCAGTTTAAGGGACCTTATGGCATAGCCGTAGACAAGAATAGCTATGTCTATGTTGCAGATACAGAGAATGCCCGCATCCAGAAGTTTACCTCAGATGGGCAGTTTGTTACTAAATGGGGAAGTCCTGGCAGTGGAGACGGGCAGTTTGCTTCGCCTTATGGGGCTGCAGGCATAGCTGTGGACAGTAGCGGTAACGTGTATATCGTTGACGGAGGAAATTGCCGCATCCAGAAGTTTACGTCAGATGGCCAGTTCATTGCCAAATGGGGAAGCGAGGGCAATGGAGACAGTCAGTTTAATTCCCCTTATGGCATAGCCATAGACAGGAGCGGAGATATCTATGTAACAGATTATGTCTGGGTCAAGAAGTTTACCTCAGATGGGCAGTTCATTGTTAAATGGGGAAGAGGTTGGGGGAGCGAAAACGGTGAGTTTATTTATCCATGTGGCATAGCCATTGATAGTAGCGGTACTATCTATATCGCTGACTCAGGGAATGCCCGCATCCAGAAGCTTACTTCAAATGGCCAGTTTGTTACCAAGTGGGGAAGTGAAGGGACGGGAGCCGGTCAGTTTGTTGGGCCAGAAGGCATTATAGTTGATAGCAGTGGATACGTCTATGTCACTGAAATGGGTAATGATCGGATCCAGAAGTTTACCTCAGATGGCCAGTTTGTCACAAAATGGGGAAGTGGGGGCGAAGGAGACGGCCAGTTTTCTGGGCCATGTGGCATAGCTATAGAGAGCGGGGGAAATATCTATGTTTCTGAATATTACAATAACCGCATCCAGAAGCTTACCTCAAATGGCCTGTTCATTGCTAAATGGGGAAGTCATGGCACCGGAGATGGACAATTTAATTCCCCAAGAGGCATAGCTGTAGACGTGAGCGGCAATGTCTATGTCGTTGAAGCAGAGTATCAAGGGAGTCACCGCGTCCAGAAGTTTACGTCAGATGGTCAGTTTGTCACCAAGTGGGGAAGTGAAGGTGAAGGAGATGGGGAGTTTAATTATCCAGAAGGGATAGCCGTAGACAGTAGCGGCAATGTCTATGTCGCTGACAGATACAATGACCGCATCCAGAAGTTTACCTCAGACGGACAGTTTATTACCAAGTGGGGAAGTTATGGCAGCGGAGACGGTCAGTTTACTGAGCCAATTGACATAGCCATAGATAGGAGTGGTTATTTCTATGTTTTGGAAAGAGGTAATAACCGTATCCAGAAGTTTACAGCAGACGGCCATTTTGTCACCAAATGGGGAAGCCTTGGCAGTAACCCAGGTGAATTTTCTTATCCAAAGGGAATCGCGGTAAGTTCAGACAGCAAGGTTTATGTGTCTGATACCAGTAATAACCGCATCCAGGTATTTAAGCCAGCCTCCTATGTTCCGAGCAACAAAGTTATAAAAGCCATTGTGGTAGCTGGCAGTGGTCCTTATAAGGGGAACAACCTATGGGATGCCACCGAGATGAATGCAAACTATGCCTATCGTGTACTGACCTATCAGGGATACACCAATGACACGATTTATTATCTCTCTTCAGACAGGAACCTTGACCTCAACGGTGACGGCATCCCTGATGTGGATGGAGATGCGACGGACACCAATCTTCAGAATGCAATCACCCAGTGGGCGAAGGATGCAGAGAGCCTTGTGATCTATTTGACAGGCCACGGAGGTGATGGGACTTTCAGGATGTCAGAGACAGAGATCCTCAAAGCCGAAGACCTTGCTTCATGGTTGAATGAATTACAGGGGACGATGGAGGGACTTGTGATGGTGATCTATGATGCCTGTGAATCAGGGAGCTTTGTCTCAAAGCTTGCGCCGCCGCCGTCAGGGAGGCAGAGGATCATCATCACGAGCACATCCCCTGGAGAGCCTGCCTATTTTTTGAGCCAAGGGGCGCTGTCCTTTTCCTACCCATTTTGGAGCCAGATTTTTGGGGGTGCAAAGATCTATGATGCGTATGTTATGGCAAAGGATGTGGTGGGGGTAGCGGTGGGAGCAGGGAAGAGCCAGAGCCCGGAGATAGATGACAATGGCAATGGGATCGGCAATGAGAAGACAGATGGGGATCTGGCCAGGGGCACCTATATCGGCGAAGGGTTCGCCACAGCTGGAGATATTCCTCTCATCAGTACCATAAGTCCGGATCAGGTATTGAATGGTCAGACCTCAGCTACAATAACAGTGGAAGTCGTGTCAACAGGGAAAATAACGAGGGTGTGGGCAGTGTTACACACCCCTGACTTTACAAATCCAACGGACAATCCGATCACAGACCTTCCAACCTTTGATCTTACCTGGAATGAAGAAAATAGGAGGTATGAGGGGACGTACAATGGCTTTACGGTCGTAGGGATATACACGATTACGGTGTATGCGATGAATGAGAATATGATTATCTCCCTGCCAAAGACAACAACGGTAGAGCAGATTCTGCCTCAAGCATCGATCCTGCTTCAATTGCCTTTGGATGGTGCGTCGTTTGATGCAAGTTCCCTATTGAGTCCTCCTACCTTTAGCTGGTCTGGGGAGGGTTTTAAGGGGTACGAGGTTCAGTTTTCAGTGGATCAGGGTTTTAGCTCAGTCCCGGTCAAAGTGAAGGCTTCGGGGACGCAGGCTGTGCTTTCTTCAACGACGTGGAAGAAGGTGTTGATGATACCAGGAACCTCTGGGGGGACAGCCTATTGGAGGGTAATGGGGAGAGGAGCGGATGGGAATACGGTTTTCAGCGAGGTTCGCTCGTTTGGTGTGGAGGTAGCCAAGGCGGTAGGGAATCCGGAGATATCACCGACGAGTAAGAGTTCGAGCCCCTCGCCTACTTTATCCTGGGAGAATAACTGTGGGGTGAAGTTTAAGACCTGGTTTGGGAGTGATGAGATTTTTACGAAGAAGGTTTCTTTTTCTTTCAGTGTTAAGAATCCTTCTGACAATGGAGGGTTGTTTAGTAAGGGATTGACATCGGCTCAATGGAAGGGGATTCGGAATTTGGTAAATGATGCGACGGGTTCGACGATCTCTTGGTATGTGGAGTCGTGGGATGGATTGAACAGGTATTCAAAGACAGAACCTATGAATTTTACTCTGACGAGCGAGTGATGAAGAAGATTTCTCTTGCGAAGATTGTGATCTATTTTCTGCCTCTATCCGTTGTAACGTCTCCATTTATTTTTGCAACTGCCTTTGCCCAGCCAGTCGAAACAATTGAAATCGCCTCATCTCCCAATCCCGTCGGCTCAGGGGCACGGGCTCTGGGTATGGGGGCTTTCATTGCTGTGGCTGATGATGCCACTGCAGCGTCATGGAATCCTGGAGGCCTTATCCAGCTCGAAAGACCTGAATTGTCTGTTGTCGGAGCATTCTTTTACCGCAGCGAGGATAATCACTTCGGGGATCACCCAGAGGCATCAGGGCTACAACGAATATCCAAAATGGATCTCAACTACCTAAGCGCCGCTTATCCCTTTGTTCTGTTTAAGCGAAATATGATTATCTCGCTTAATTACCAGAATCTCTACGATTTCAACCGAAAGTGGAATTTCCCCTTATTCAACAACTCATGGCAGGTGGACTACAAGCAAACCGGCAGCCTATCAGCGGTTGGTCTTGCCTACGCAATTCAGATAATTCCTCACCTGTCCCTCGGCGTTACGGTCAACAGATGGGATGACTGTATTACCGGTAATGGATGGAAGCAAAAAACGATCATAGGAGGCAGCGATATAGACGCTGGGGGTGATAAATTTTTCTTTAAATCTTTCATCTATGACCGGTATTCTGTTGAAGGAGGAACAAATGCCAACATCGGATTTCTATGGAATATAACGGACAAACTCACCCTTGGAGGCGTCTATAAAACAGCATTGGAGGCAGACCTCAAACACTGGCATGAGGCAGGGTATTCCCTCTCATTTCCTTCGGCTCCTGAGATGAACACAAAGAATATTACCTCGAGCAAGACCGATGAAACACTTTACCTGCCGATGTCCTATGGCATTGGTCTGGCATATAGGTTTTCAGACCGATTGACTGTTGCAGCGGATATATACAGGACCGAGTGGGGAGATTTCAAGATAAAAACTGCTGACGGCAGAGAAATATCTCCGGTGACAGGCGGACCTATCCAGGAGTCATCCGTCAAACCGACTCACCAGGTGAGACTTGGTGCAGAATATCTCTTCATTAGAGATGCGTATATCTTCCCTGTCCGAGGTGGCATCTTTTACGACCCGGCTCCTGCTAAGAAAAATCCCGATAATTACTACGGATTCAGCCTGGGCACGGGAATCGGGATAGGCAGATTTATCTTCGACATCGCCTACCAGTACCGGTTCGGGAAAAACGTCAACAGCGCAATCGTCAGGGGTATGGATTTCTCACAGGATGTCCACAGCCACACAATTTACTCATCGATCATAGTGCATCTATGATGCAAGGATGGGAGACGACATGAGTTATAAGGCCCATTCGATAATTTTCATCGCAGGAAACGTCCTGCTATACACAGCTCTTATGTTCACTGTGAACCTTACAACAGTTTATGCGTTAAACGAAGATTTCTCATCTAATAACCTTTGGGCATCCTCTGGGGAATATTCTCCAGATATCTATGAAAATGACAACAGACATGGATACAAGAGCGCACAGGTCATTGTGGTTGATGACGCCGAGCCACAGCAACATAACTTCCACAAAACGGGGGATGTTGACTGGGTAAAGTTCTATGGACTTGCCAACACATCGTATCGAATCGAGGTTATCAACCCTGGCAGCAAGTGCGACGCTGTGATTGAATTATATGATGGGGACGGCATAACACTGTTAGGGAAAAAGGATGACTACCCTGCCGGGGAGCCGGAAGCCCTCGACTATATCCCTTCAAAGGATGACATCTATTATGTGAAGGTGTTCAATTATAACCCTGACATTTCTGGCACAGGCACGGATTATGGCCTTAAGGTCTGGAAGCCTACGGCGCCCTCCTTCATCGGTATCGTTACAGGGGTTATTTCTGACAGCGTCACCAAGGCACCGATAAGAAATGCTGAGGTCAAAACAAACTACATGGGTTCATCTTTGAGTAATGCACAGGGCATTTATACCCTCATCGAGGAACAGGGAAACTGGACACTCACTGTAAATGCCCTTGGATATCAGTTATTTAGTCAGAACCTCTCAATTATACCCGGTAAGCAAACCGTCAATGTGGAAATGATACCCATTGGGTCAGTTAGCGAGCCCGAGGAAGGCCCTTCCTTGATAACAGGCTATGAAAGTGCCTTGAATGGAATCGCTTATTCCACTAACGTCTTTGCCGCCGCAGGGGATTATGGGGCTTTGGCCACTTCCCAAGATGGCAAATCATGGGCAGACAGGGGTTTCTCCACGGACAATGAACTCTACGGGGTTGCTTACGGAAATAATACATACGTGAGTGTCGGCGACTATGGCACAATCCTTTACTCGGCAGAGGGTATCCTGTGGACAAAGGCGACATCGAATACTGAAAATCATCTCTATGGAATCACTTATGGGGATGGTTTGTTTATTGCCGTGGGGGATAGAGGAACGATATTGAGTTCCCGGGATGGAAATATCTGGACAGACAGGAGCTTCAGCACGAATATAACACTCTATGGAATCACTTATGGGGATGGTTTGTTTATTGCCGTGGGGGATAGGGGAACGATATTGAGTTCCCCGGAGGGAGATATTTGGACAGATAGGAGCTTCAGCACGAACAGTGCGCTTTATGGAGTCACTTATGGAAGTGGTATTTTTGTTGCTGTTGGGGAATACGGTATGATTCTAACATCATCAGACAGCGCAGTGTGGATGGACCGAAGCGTTAATCCATGCTACGAGCTTTATGCAATCGCCTATGGCAATGGCACCTTTACTGCTGCAGGCGATAATGGAAAGTTATTGTCATCAAAGGACGGAGTCACCTGGAGAGAGAGAAAATCAAATACGGAGACAGGGCTTTATGGGATAGCTTATGGCAACGGAGCCTTTGTCGCTGTAGGAGACCACGAGATAATTCTTCTGCCCGACACAGCCACTCCCCTTCCGGATCTAACGGGGGAGTGGATTGCTTTAAATAAGAGCTGCAAAAATAGTAAAAGGGGGACAAAATGTACGATTACAGGTACATTCAACATCAAAAATACCGGCAATAAGGATGCCTCATCTACTCATGTCGATTTTTACCTATCAGAGAATAATTCGTTTGAAGAGGGCGAATGGTTTAAATCGGTTTCAACAGGGAAGATCAAGGCAAAGCAGATTAAGGCTATTAAATTGAGTATGAGTTTTCCACTGGGCCAAACTGTCACAGGTAAATATATCATTGCAGTGATTGATAGAGACCATTCAGTAACGGAGCTTGATGAGACAAATAACGTTATCGTCTTTGGGCCAATTCAATAGGTAAAACTTTATTCCAGGAGATCTTCTAATTCTTGTTTATCCTTTGACCGCTCCGGCCGTGAGGCCCGAAACATAGTACTTCACGAAGAAAGAATAGAGGAAAGCGATGGGAAAGGATCCCAGCACAGCCGAAGCCATGAGGGATCCCCAGAACAGGGTGTCCGCTTTGATCAAGTCGCTCACGGTTCCCACGGGAATGGTCTTCATCGGTCCCGAGGACATGAAGATCAGGGCATAGAGGAATTCGTTCCAGCAAAGGGTGAAGCAGAAGATGCCCGCCGAGATCAGACCGGGCGCAGACAGGGGCAGAATGATTTTCACCAGGGCTTCCATCCGCGTGCAGCCGTCGGCCATGGCACACTCTTCGATTTCTTTTGGGATCGTCCGGAAATAGCCCATGAGGAGCCACGAGGCGAAGGGGATAAGCTGCGTTGGATAGGTCAGGATAAGGGCCCAATACGTGTTATACAGGTGCAGCTTGGCAATGATTTGGGCCAGCGGCAGAAAGAGGAGTGTGGGCGGTACGAGGTAAGCCAGAAAAATCCCCACGCCCAGAAAGTTGCTTCCAGGAAACCGGAGCCGAGCCAGCGCGTAGCCGATCAAGATACTGCATACCAAGGAGATGGCCGTTGAGATCACTGACACGATGAGGGTGTTCTTCACCCATTCGGGGAAGGCCGTGTTTTGGAAGAGATAAAGGTAGTTCTCCAGCGTGAAACGCTGAATCCAGAAGGGGTTGAACTTCATTTCGAAGAGATCATTCGTAGGCTTAAAAGAAACGATACTCATCCAGTAGAACGGGAAGAGTAGAAAGACCAGAAAAAACGCCAGAGGCAGGTAGATATTCAAGATTTGACGTCCAACTGTTCTACTCCCGACCACTCTACTCCCTCCTCAGATACTTGAGAAGCAATATGGCAAAGACTGAAAGAATGGGAAACATGTAAAGGGCAATGGCGGCCCCCTGGCCGATATCGGTGGCAGCAAGGCCGATCTGGTAGGCGTAGGTACCGAAAATGTGCGTCATGTTGGCCGGACCGCCTTTCGTCAGGATATAAATGAGCTGGAAATCGGCGAAGGTCCAGATAATCGAAAGAAGGGCAGCGATCAGGACCACCCCGCGGATCGCGGGGATGGTGATATGGAGGAATCGGTGCCATGCGTTCGCGCCGTCGATGGCGGCTGCCTCGTGTAACTCATGGGGAACACCCTGAAGCCCCGCCAAGATCGTAATGCCAAAAAAAGGAATGCCGCGCCAGATATTGGCCAGACAAACCGACGCGATGGCCAGATTGGGATCGCCCAGGAAGTTGACGTTCTTTGTGATCAACCCCAGGGACTTCAGGAGCCACGAAATGGGGCTGAACACCGGGTCAAAGATCATGTACCAACCGAGGGATGATAGGGCCGTGGGGACAATCCAGGGCATCATTACACCTGCCCGGATCGGGTTGCTGAAGCGCATGCGGTTGTTGAGAATCAACGCGAGCCCCAGTCCCAGCGTCGCCTTGAAAGGCACGGTCACCATCGCATAGACGAAGGTATTACGAACGGTCTGGTGGAAGATGGAATCGTGAAGCAGGTCAATGAAGTTACGGAATCCAATGAAGTGGCCCAAACGGCCGATCATACTGTCGGTGAGGGATAACCAGATGCCGAGGAAGAAGGGATAGGCCATGAAGAGCATCAGCAGGAAAGCGCCAGGAAGCATGAGGATGATACCCAGGCTGGACTCACGTTCGAGAAGCAGCCTCGGAGACCACCCACTATGCCGCCTAACCGTTCCTCCACTGGCGGAAACAGTTTCAGGCCCAAGCATTTCGCTCTCCAGAAGGAGGGCAGCCGCTCCATTCGCAACTGCCCTCTTCGTATTCACAGAAAACGGAAAAGACACCCGGATAACACGGGCTCTTGCAGTCCATGCCGTCCAAAGCACTGTTCATTTACCCATTCGCCTTACACACCGTATGTCCGCTTAAGCTGCTCGGCACCCCACTCAATCGCCGCCTTCGCGTCACCACTTTGAACTGCGCGTGCAAGGGTATCCACGACGATGTACTTGGACGAGGCAAGTCCCGCTTTCTCGTTCGCCGGCCCGGCGTAACCCAAATCTCGGCCGTATTTCGGCTGGTCCCTGAAGGGGGACATCTTGGGATCTTTGTCCCACATGGGATCCTTGGCGTATTTCTTGGTATTCTGAAGCTGGTAGCCTTCCTGAAGGCGAAACCACTCGCCGTATTGCTTATCGTCGAACCACCACCTCAGGAACTCCCTGGCGGCCGGAATATTCTTGGAGCTCTTCAGAATGCCGAAAGTCCGGGTCCCCAGCAAGTAGAAACGTCCGGCTGGCCCCTTGGGCATGAGCATGTGGTTCATATCCTGGGCAATCTGCGGCTTGTCCTTCTTGGCGGCGAAGTAGATGCTCGAAGCGTTCAAGGTGCTTGATATCTGTTCCGACAGGAAAGCACGGTTGTTGCTGCTGTCGTCCCAGGAGGTGCCTGTTTCATCATAACCATCCTTCCATGCCTGAATGAATTTCCGCATCCCCTCAACGAACTCCGGTTTGTTGAAAAGGATGTTCTTGCCGTCTTTGCTGACTTCCATTGCTCCGTAAGACCACATGTAGGAATAGCAGAAACACGGGGGGTCGCTCGTACTGTGCCCCAGGGCCTGGCCAAAGGGATGGCCACTCGCCTTGCACTTCTTGGCCACGGCATGGTACTCATCCCAGGTCATGTCCAGTTTGCTGCCATCTTCCGCATTCGTGACTCCGGCTTCCTTGAACCAGCTAATTCGGTAGTTTATAGAGTCATTGTTCTGACCGGAAGGGATTCCCAGAAACCTTCCATCTACCCTGGCTGAGTTCAAAACATAGGCCTCGAACCCGCCGCCACGGCGGCCGGCCTCCTCGGCCTCTTTCGTCAGGTCGACGAGACTTTCCCTGTACAGGTAGTTCCATGCTGGCCAAAGCTCAACGATGTCCACACCGCCAGCCTGAACAGCGGCAGCGATCTTGGGCTGGAGGTCTGGCCAATTGAGGAAGTCAGTGGCTACGGTCACCCCGTTGGCCTGTCCCCAATCCTGAGCCTGCTTCTTGTACAGCTCCTGTGCGGGTGCAATGAAGTAGGTACCTTGAAGAATGGAGAGCTTCGTTCCCTTGATCACAGCAGGACCCTGGCCGAACACCTGACGGGGAAGCCCACCCACAGCAGCCACACCCAGGCCTGCCACTCCAGCCTTAATCAACTCGCGCCGACTCAATTTCCCCTTTGTTTGCCTTTTTGAATCGTCCTTCATAAATCATCCTCCTTTCCCAAGATTTCCCTTATGGGCCTTCGAAACAGTTGATTCAGCAACTTCCTTATCAAGAACTATCGCATTTGTCAATGAAACAATTGGGCTGGTTTAAGACATCAACTCGCGCAATAATGAGGTCTAACAATGATAAGCAATTCGAAACCTCATGATCAAGGATAAGCATCTTGATGAGGATTAGAGGAAGTTACAGACAAATTCAGAAAGGAGGGTTGCAATAGCGATCCCTCCGATGCATACAGATTGAACAGACTGGCGATTCACCAAGGGGCTTCATTCGGATCCGGTATTGATTCCAGACCGTAATCGAGAAGATTACCCCCGAAGCTCTTTTCCTGTATACTGATTAATTGAAATGAACTTTGTTGTCAGGGATTGCTCGTCCCTTGGATTATTTTCCGGGGAATCCGTACCAGCGCACAAATTCACCCATTTCGCGCCGATGAGACCGATATTGATTAACCGGCGACGCCAGGTCCGGATAACCCAGTGAGATACAGAGCACGATCATCATGTGATCGGGGATACCCAACTGCGACCGGATCGCACCGGAATAACCCGTGGGCATGGCCTGAGGACAGCCCCCCAAGCCCTCGGCGTGTGCGGCAAGAAGGAATCCGTGCACGAAAGCACCGCAATCGAAGATCGACCAGGAAGTTAACGTTTTGTCCATGGCCACAAAAATGACGCAGGGCGCGTCGAAGAACTTGAAGTTATTCCTGTAGCTCGCAAGGACCTTATCCTGCTCCCTGTCAGGATCAATCGCGAGCGCCTTAAATCGCCGAGCGCGGTGACGTTTTGCTCGTTCGTCATGGGGCGCTGGCCACGTCGCAGGAAAGGGAATGTCCGGCGTCAGAGGCACTCCGTTTGATATATCGGAGAATAGTTTTCTGGCTAATTTATTTTTTTCTTCGCCAGCTACGGCATAGAGTTCCCAGGGCTGAGTGTTCATATACGACGGACTTCTATTGGCGATATTCAAGATTTTCTCCAGTGTGGCTCGATCAACCTGCTTCTCAAGGAAAGCTCTCCGACTCATGCGGGATTCGAATGCTTCAAAAACGTCCATATTTTCCTCCTTTGTGTTATTTGGTCCCGGATTTTCAGCAATCACGGTCCATCTAAATTATAGGATAAAATCCATTTTTTCCAGCAAGCGATGAATCTTTCAGGTTGAAGTATCCTTTATGCGAGAAATATTTTGCTCCGGACTGAGTGCAATCTATCTATTCTGGGGACGTCAACAAGTTCGCCCCACTGGATTCCCTTTGCCCCGCGACTCCCCGTTTAGCCGAAACGACGGTAGGGGTGGGGGTTACAGCATCAACTGCTGGACTGGGTTAGTAGAGCTTGGTGCCGTTCCGGAACTCAATTCCCTCCCCGTTCGCTTGGGCCTCATACTGCCCCTGGCTTAGTTTGACAGTTGCGTGAATCGGTCCGAGTTTCCCAGTCCCTCGGTACTGCCGGACTGTCCCGCTCTCCTCGTATTCGGTTGTGGTCCATTTCCTCCAGTGCCACTTGCCATCTGTAGCCGGGCCGAAGCGCAGGTAGATGCCAGTGGGGAAGGTGTACAGCGTCGCCTTGCCGTTGAAGGAAATCTCCCCCGGCTTGGTCACCTTCAGGTCACCGGTAAAGGCAGTGGTCCAGGGGTTGTAGACGGGGAGCACAATATGGGAAGGGTGAAGACGGTCGTGGTATATCCTGTTTTCGGCAGTCCGAACATCCTCGAAGCTTGCGGCCGCCACGCTCCCACCCTTCGGCAAGAGGGCGGCATAGTTGTTCGGGTTGCGCGCCCTCCTCGGGAAGTTGCTGCTTGTGACGTCCAGCTGGATCATATGTCCCGCCGGAAAGGTATGCAGCAGCTCACCGAGGTCGATCGTGAACTGATATAACTCCCCGGGGACGAGCGGTTCCGGTGTCGTAGGAGAGTTCCGGTATACCGCCCGGATCACACCGTCCTGAACCAGACTGGCCCTCCCGTATGTCGGGCTGTTCGGGTTCGCATCGAAATCGACCAGCTTCGCCACGAAATCGGTGTCGTCGCGGCTCGAGGAGGCATAGAGGACCACCTTCACATTGCCAGCGATTGTCAACTCCTCTGTCAGCGCATCGCCCGAGTAGGTGAGGACGTCGGCACGATTGGTCCGTGCCGGCGTCTGGTTCGCAGAGCCTTTCCCGATCGAGAGGTTCCTGCCGCCAAAGGTCGGCACGGGATGGAGTGGATCATATGTGTAGCTCTTGAATTCGACATCGTTCCGAGGCGAGTTTCCCCCGAGCTTCTTATCGCTTCCGAGATAATAGATCTGGTCCTTCCTGTCCGGAAGCGGCCACTGGTCTGCGTACCGCCAGTTCCACTCGGGTTTGCAAAGGATGTTGGGATCGGAAGCATTGTGGGTCTTGCAATTGGCCCAGTAGCAGTCGCGCGCGCCGTTGGGGTCCTCGGGATAACATTTGGCCGCGTTGTAGTCATATTGGGGATGAAAGTCGATGGGTGAATAATAGACCGACGGCCTCTCCATGATCTCAGATAACGCAGTGTCTTTGCCCTTCAGCCAGTAGTCGAACCACTCGAAATAGGGGTCGCTCTCGACGCTCGGCTGAAACCCCTGGTCCGTGGGGTAGAACCGTTCCCGCTTGGAATTCCAGTATACGGAGTAATGTTCGCCGGGGCCCACGAAGAGCTTCTGGTTCCCCTTAGCCAGGCCTCTATTGGAATTCTGCAAATCCATATAGGCCCTAATGGTACTGTTGGCGAAGATGTCGTACCAGCAGCCGGAATGGAGGACGGGGATCTCGACTGTCGCATAGAAGTCGCGGCGGTCTCGGAACGCATCCTTGCTGGTGTGAGACAGGAGTTCGTTAAGGTAGGGCTGCCAATCCGTGAAGTACGGACGGAGCCCCGGCTGTGGCACTGGCAAGGGCGTGTATCCGGGAGGCGGAGAAGTGTTGCAGACTGCCCCACCGGGAAGTCCGCAGCTAAATGGGTAGTTGAGCAGCGGAAGGGTCATCCATTCCGGGGACGCTACGAACGAGGAAGATGATGTTGGGGATTCGGCTTGTTTCAGAACTGCGCCGAGGGCCTGGATGTACTTGAGATCATCCCGGCGGAGGGGAGGCCGGAACTGCTCCAGCAGCTGAACGTGGCCCTTGCCTGGAACCCCCAGAAACGAGAAATCCGAAAGGCCCACAACCCCTGCCGGAGGAGGGCCCACGATGTTATTTGAGACCCACAGCATCAGCCGCTCGAGCTCGATGGATTGTCCTTCATAGACGACGCCGTTGGGGACGCTGGCGCCGCCCGCCTGGGCAAAGATTGCCTTGAGCGCCCCCGTGTGGCTCCGCGAAGCCGCCGCATAGGCCGTGATGGATCCAGCCGAGGACCCGGAGGCCCCTACGTTTCCGTCGGACCAGGGCTGCCCGGCGATCCAGTCGACCAAAGCGGCTCCGTCCATATCATCGTCCCCGTAGACGTGGTCTGCGCCTTCAGAGGCGTAGCGACCACGGGTGTCCTGGAATACGGACGCGTAGCCATGGTCCGTGATGTCCCGCCAACCCCGCAGAATGGTACTCGACCGGGCGATCGAACCTTTCGCAGGATCCAGGCGACTGGTGTCCATGGCTGTGGATCCGATGCCGTAAGGCGTTCTCTGTTGAATTGCAGGGAACCGTTTTCCCGCACATCCCCCGGTATGATCATCACAGGGGAGATAGACAAAGGTGTTGAGCCTGTAGGTCTGGGTGGAACCGGCGATACAATCAAACCCGGGGTTGATGGTGCAGTCGCGGTTCGTGTCCGTGACCTTAACCCATGCTTGACCGCACTGGACATGGTGGGCTTTGCCGCTTGAATCTTGCCAATCGCAGCTCTTCCAGGTCATATCAGCCGCGGCGGCATAGGTGCAGAGGAGAAACGCGGTTGCGAGCAAGCCAGCTCGAACCAGTATAAGAGATGAGATCTTCCGCTTTTTCATGTGAGGCCTCCTTTCAAGAGCACGTATGTCTGCTACTCAAGGGATAAATGAAATAACCATTTCCTTCCTTTTGGCCAACCATTGCCATTTGAAAAAGAAGCAAAGACGGAGCCAGCGGAGCTTTTGCTTGGCAACTCGGCCTTCTTCGGTTAGGCTGGTCGCTTTCCGGTCCGTCTTACGGAGAATTTCATTTTTCGGAGTGAACCACTGTTGATAATCTTCTATCAAAACCGTATGGATCAGTCAAGTGAAAGAGGCAAGTTCAGGAATCCTTATCGTCTGGAAATAGATCTCCTCCCATTGCCCTGGGGGGTGACATGATAGACAGCGTCAATATATTCAATCCTCAACGGTCTCGCCATGGAACGCTTTCATAACCATTCCGCGTCGAATATCAATATTAAAGACCTGACCCTCTCTACCCTCATATGAGTATAAAGGAGCAATACCACCAAAAGGTATCCCCATTCCTACTCGTTTTTTCAAAAAAACCGCAGTTTTTGCGACGGAACTGCTACAATAAGCGCTGCGGGAATGAATTAACTGAGACATGACTATTTAGCCTTTTGGATGCGCATATCCTTCGACCTAAAAGACAAACAGCTTTTCTAAAAAAAGAACTTTGTAAAAACTTTCGTGTTGCCCGATCTTTTGCTAAAATAAATTGTCGACAATTTTAATCTCATGAATTATAAAAAATGGAAACTGCTATCCGAGGAATCTGATGAAGTTTTGTAGTCAGCTCCTCTCCGAGTTTTTGGAGGTCAATAAACCCCTGTCTTTGTCAGCAAGGTAGATTTATGGTTCAATCTTTACGAAGCTGGATAGTCGTGGGCATTTCGTTCGTGAATATTGCCGTGGCTTTTGGTTTGAATTTTTCTTTTTCCGTTTTTTTAGTAGCCATTTCGGAAGAGTTCAATTGGAGCAGGGCCAGCGTTGCAGGTGCGTTTTCTTTGTCTTGTCTGATATTAGGGATCGGTTCTTGGCCGACGGGAGGACTGGCCGATCGATTTGGGCCGCGAAAGATGTTAATGGCGGGATCGATCATTCTCTCTTTTGCTACGATTGCGAGCGGATGGATTGAAGAAGTCTGGCATCTCTACCTTTTTGTTGGAATTTTTGGGGCGATCGGCCTATGCAATCTTGGGTGGGTTCCTCACTCTGTCCTTATTTCAAATTGGTTTGTTGAAAGGCGCGGGACAATGGTGGGGATTGCGTTTTCGGGGATGGGAATTGGAATTCTCGCTATCGGACCTGCAGCCCAATACCTCATCTCTTCCTTCGGATGGCGAACTGCCTATAAGGTTTTGGGATTATTGGTATTGGTCCTCCTGTTACCTCTCAACTATTTTGTCAGGGATCGGCCAAATGGAGAACAGTCCGAGTCAAAATGGATTTATTTGGGTCAAAAAGGAGGGGGTTCCGTTCAAAATAAGGAATTCAATAGGGAGAGGGATGAAACAATAGATTGGACATTGGGACGTTCTATGATGACCCTACCTTTTTGGTCCATCTTTTTTTCTTTTTTCCTCATTCCTATAGGAATCTTTCCTATCGTGATCCATCAGGTTGCTTATATCATTGACCACGGGTATAGCAAAATGTTGGCGGCTTCTGTCTTCGGGGCGGTAGGCTTACTAAGTGGTTCGGGAAGGCTTTTTTTTGGGACACTTTCTGATCAAATGGGAAGAGTGAAGGCCGTGACCATCAGTTTTATTTTTTCTATCGGGGGGATTATTATTCTGCTTCTCTTGCCTTCATTAAAAACAGTTTTCTGGCTTTACTTTTACGCAGTCCTGTTTGGAATAGGCTTTGGGGCAAGAGGACCGATCATTACGGCCATGCTGGCCGATATGTATAAGGGGAAGAATTTTGGGAGCATCTACGGGTTCATCAATGTTGGTAACGGAGTAGGAGGAGCTTTGGGCCCTTGGCTTGGAGGCTATCTTTACGATTTGACGGGAAGCTACAGAGTCTCTTTTCTTATCTGCATTCCCATACTTGTGTTGGCATGCATTCTTTTTTGGATGGCCGTTCGGCTTTATACAAATACAAAGGATGAGAAACTGTAAAAAAATCTTAACAGCAACAGCATTAAGAATTGACTGATTTGGGAGAACTCTATTGGAAAGTGGATAAGACAGGGCACTTCTATAAACTTACGAGGAGTGGAGGACAACCTCCTTGGCGAGACCCGTCTAATGAAACGCCGCCATCACAACAGGTAAAAAAATAGAACTGCACACCTTAAAATTCTGTTACCCGTTTGCATTCCTCCTTTCATCAAGCTGTCTGATGATGGCGACACTGCCGCTGGTACCCAACCGATTCGCCCCTGCCTCGATCATCTTCAATGCATCTTCAAGCGTTCGAATCCCTCCGGCAGCCTTTACACCAAAATCTTTTCCAACCGTATTTCTCATCAGCCTCGCATCCTCAATAGTGGCTCCACCACTTGCAAATCCGGTGGAAGTCTTGACAAAGGCGGCCCCAGCTTCCATGACCAACCGGCACCCCCTAACTTTTTCTTCTTCTGTCAGATAACAAGTTTCAAGAATGACTTTTACCGGACACCCTCGGGCGGCATCAACAACAACCCGAATATCCTTGACTACATCCTGGTCTTTTTTGTCCTTCAAGGCTCCAACCCGAATGACCATATCTGCTTCACGGGCTCCCCGTTCGATCACCTCAGTCGCTTCTTTAGCTTTGATTTCTGAAGAATTGGTACCAAAGGGAAAACCGACAACAGAACATACCAGAACATCTTTTCCCTTTAATAGTGAGACAGCATCAGCCACAAAAATCGGGTTGATGCAGACGGCCTTAAATTTGTACTCAACCGCCTCCTGACACACCTTTCGTAACTCTTCAAGGGTTGCGTTAGGCCTGAGCAGTGAATGATCAATCATATTCGCCAACTGTTGCTTGGTAATTTTCATTTATATCTCCTATTTTTGAAAGATGAGCCTTGACCTGGCAAATACGATAAGATTACCTGTTATGCCTGCGAATGTTTGCTTCAACATAGGGCATGTGGTCGAAGATTACCGATTGGAAGAGTGACCATTGAAGGTCCATGACACCTGATGAAAAGAGTATTCTAAACTATCACGGTACATTCGCTTGTTAGACAACGGTCATGCGTATTCGAAAACAGGGGTTTCGATCACTCTCACAGGCTTCTTTCCTCCCTTGATCAAGGCCTGGAGGCGCTCCACGGTCTCGGGAGAAAAGAACTGTTCCCCAGTTTCTTGACACACTCGGGCTGGCACATGTTCAATAATATAGAATTTCCCGCCAAGTTCCAAGGTGTACGTGACCTCCGTTTCGATCATCGATTCCTTCATATTCGCTCACCTCACTTACTTTCCTTCCTGATCCTGAAGTCTGCCCACAGATTCGGGTCTGGTTCATAAAGCGTGATAATTTTGATCAGCGGACGGCTGGGATAACTACACTGTAAATGTAATGGACGTCCAGCCTTGGTAAATCCAAGAATCAAACAGCTTGGACCATACTTGTCATCAGGATAATCTTCTATAATTTCGCACCTGCCCGATATCGCCTCCTCCACCTCATCAACACTGATGTTCCGAATAAGGCTTTGGTCGACAGTATGTTTGGAGAACTCATATTGCCGCCGCAGCATCTTACTCCGGATTTCCTCAAGCATACCCATCATCCAATTTTACTTCATCGTTCTCTGTAAATCAATCGAAGGACGCAAATTAGGTTAGGCGACACATACCGTTCGCTGTAGTGATTTTTTAGGATTGTCATTTTTCATTCGAAACTCAATAATTAAGTCTGACCCCCCACCTGATATTCTTGATTTCTATCACAATCTGCTCGCTTCTTAATAAGAAATCCATCCGTGCTGAACCACCTGCATAACTGGGAGTCCACTCTTCCCACCTTATGTTCTCAAAGAAAAATCTAAGTATTGCACGTATTAAATCTTGGACATCATATTCATCTTCAATTTCCAATGTTGGCCGATTTCCATGTCTGTTTCTTAACTCCCTTGCGACTAAATTAAAACGGTCACATATTTTCGACACTATACTAATAAAATTATCTTTTTCTTTACTTTCTTCACCCACAGGCAATTCAATTTCAGTTTCAAGTTGTTCGATACAACTACGCAACATCTTTATCTGGTTGTCGATAAGCGACGCCATATACCTTTCAGATTCTGCATTGCTCATATTGACATGCAATCCAACATCGCTTGAAGCATATATAACAGCGTGCACATTTGGTGACTCGGAGCCGAATGCTCTAATAAGATAATCTCTTGTAGTATTATTCCAAGCAGCATGGCGTGAACTTACGATTGGCCCTTTAGCCAACAATTCCTCAGCCTTTTTTATCTGTTTTTGCAAAAGTTGTACACTCATTTTAGGGTCGAGCGATCTTGGAATTTCAGGCTCTTCTTTGGATATTGATTTTCGTGCCATCAGTCATTCTTCTCCTTCCATGATATACTCTTTTATCATTTTCGACTAAACCTATAAGAGTGATGACTATACCCTCCAGCAACTAAAGTAAATTATATCCAGTTTTTGTCTTCTACCTCCCTCTACCAGCATAGACCTCCGAATGTGGAGCGTGTTCTTGCCAGTTCTTTGTAAGAAAAGAAGCCAACGGCGCCCTGTCACCCCCTGCAAGTGCAAAGGGGAAACGGGCAGGAGTGACCGGCTTATCCTCGCCGGAAGCCTACCCCCCAAATGTTTGAGGTTAATCTTTTGGTTTCTCTCCTGGTTTTGATTCTGGATAATTGAATAATAAAGCCTTGATTATATCTGGCGCTGTTTCCCTAACATCATCAACTCTAACGTAAGCATTGGCATTTCCAATCCAAATGGCCTGATTTGTTCGAGGATCGAAAAAGACGAGGCCAAACTCATGAACCCAATATCTTTGAGCCATCTTAGCCTTTACTATTGCAGTAACTAACCCATCCCCAGAATGGTATGTTCCGCTAAAATGTTGTCCTCCCGCATACCCTGAAAATGAACCAGATTCGCTTTTTATCCCCGGGTCTCTGTCAGGCACAAATATGTTTTGATGGGCTCCCATTACAATAAAATCCGGATCTCCATTATCTTCTACAAATCCCTTTGCAAGCAAACCTTCCTTGATTAATCCCCTCAAATGCTTATCAAGCAATGGGTTAAACCTGTCAGAGGCTTTAAATTCCAACCTAAACTTCTTAAACGATGCATAGGTAACCTCTCGGTCGTTATATACCTTAAGGGTGATCTTAAAACCCCTCTTTTCGGATATTGTTTGTCCTGTGGTGTAAATAGTCCCTCCCTTAACCACCATTTTTGACTTCGAACAAGTAATCAGGATTCCAAGTGCCAGAATCCAACATAAGATAAGAACAATGCCATTTACTTTTTTCACAATCCCACCCCCCCTTCTACAATTTCCTTATGCAAAGCCAAATAGTCCTCTGCTCCCTGGCTGTCCGGTGCACATGTTTCCCGTTCTATCTTGAATTTGGCCTGCCCACATTACATCCTTTTTCAAAGAAAAAAACCCCATTCCGTTTTTAGAAATGGGGGCTAAACATGTCTCCAAGCCATATATCCACCCAATGGTTAGAGGTTAATGACAAATGGCCTATATTTCGGTTGGATTGTATTCCTTTTTAAACAGGGTGTCAATGAGAATTGAGTGGAGGGGGGAGCTTAATTGGATGGGAGAGGTGAAGATGTTTGGAGAGAGTCTAAATTGAGGAGTACACCTACTTATCTACAGGTAGGTCCTACTCTGAGAGTTGGTGATTATGGATAGAAATCGTCGATGACTTTTGTCCAGAGGAACTGGAAATGGCCACAAAGACTATTGAACGGTTAATCGCACGTGCTTTCCAGCTTTATGAGCAAGAGCCGGGGGAGTCTTTCGGCTCCCCCCAGCTTGGATTGTATGTGCGGCGGTGGGTGAGTTGGGTAAATGCAGGCGTAAAAAATAAAAATCTGGCTGCGAGAAGAAAAATACAACTAACACATCGTTATGGATCCACCGCAGTCGCATCATTCAGATCCGTAACCGGTCGTAGTGCGTAGGTGGCCGAGAAATTGATATTGACAACCTCGCGGCGCATGCATCCAATGTAAATGAACTAATGACTCCCTCCGCACGCGCGTTGCTGAATCGCGCGTTTTATAGTGCTGTTGCAGTGCCCCCGACACCTAATCGAAACACCTACCACTTGGTCCTGGGGGTCTAGCCGGGGTCCATTCGTCAAGATGACATGGGAGCTCATCGAATACCGGGTTGTCGGTAAATTGCAGCGGTCCGGTGTAATTACAGGCGCAACACACTGGACCTCCGCACCAACCGCCATAGTTGCCCGGGTAATTTTCGCAAAATATAATGATATACGGACATCTAACTAATAAAGTACCAGAGGCGTCATCATAAACGCTGGCCTGAAGACCCGTTTCTCCGCTAACATCGCTGCAGGGAGGGCCTAATGTGAAAAAAACTGCCTGACCTTGTGAGGAAGACAGGAAACCCGCCGGCCAAATAGTATTGCCTCCGCCGTGAGCGTCCCAGACCGACCATGCAACGGAGAAACCAGCAGTGCTTTCGCTCCCGCGCGGGTCGCGTCCTATGACTGTGAGTAGGATCGGATCGGCCACGCGCTTATCCATTCGCTCAGCATGGCACGATGGCTGGGTGGTCATATAATAATGCAACGATGTGGCAAATGATGAGACCGTGATATACGCATAAGAATGCAAGAAATATTCCTCCCGGAGTGCGGCAACAACGAACGTACTTCCAACACTTACCCCGCTCACCTGCGCATTAATCCCATTATTGTCGACCGCGGCTACCGTGGCTATCCCCTTGTCGTCACTCCACCAAACCACCGAGTGCCCAGAGACAACCTTCCCAGCTTTGTCTTTAACTACGGCCTGGAGTGTGGTTGTCTCTACCACATTAATCGAGGCTGAACACGGAATGACTTCCAGGGAATAGACCCCGCAGGTTTTTAAATTCCATAGGTTACTTATGGTCTGCAGGTCCATTGCGGATCCTGAGACTTCCGCCAAGCTCTCGGCTATCAGAAGCCATTTTAAGGCTACTGAGTCTTTTGTTGAATCTCCATTTAGACATGCTGTGTTTGCAGCATTGACCCCGTATTCTATAACACTACCAATATCGGCCCACCCTCCCCCCTCTACATCGAAAAAGGTGCTACACACTTGTCCGTTCGAGTACCCGCATGCCTGGGGCTTGGTTAACGCCCGCTCTTGAAGGCCAGCTATTTCCGTTCTTTTTATCCAGAGGATGAATTCGCTAATGATTGGCATAAGGTCTTCCGGATCCTCGACGACCATCAGCTGGTCCAGGATCCCGCCTTTGCCAAAATACCAGTCCTCGAGGATACCCGCGATTTCGTCCTCATAAGCATTCATAAGGGCATCTTCGTCTAAATGGTTGCAGTTGAGTTTGAACTTTGCGTTCGCAATGGCAATCCGGTACTCCGCAAGGGCCTCGCCCTCCAACCAAGTGGGATTTGCCAGGGCCGAAATGTCGCTGCATGTTATTCCCGCTACACCCACCGGTGTAAAGTGCGGCATCTGAAAGGTTGCGGTCGTTCCATTGACATCTATCGGGTAGAACTGAAACCTTCTACCGTTATCCTGGGAAAGAAACCCGATTAACCCTTCGGTGGGAGCACCGGGAGGAAGCCCGATGGTCAAGGCGGCCGGTTCCAGTAAGCTCAACCCCTCGGGGCCCAACTGCGCACCAGCCAGCATAGTCATGCTCTGCGGCAACCCTTTGATCCCGCTCACCCCTGTCAATGATATCTGTGGGAAACTCATAAGAGAATGCTCCAACAAGGTCAATGAAAGGTTAGAACCACCAGAGGTGGTCTCCAGGGTAATACCTTCCCCATGGTCGATGACCCCACTGACACTGCTCGCCTGATCGAGTGTCACCTCTAATTGGGGAGCTCCTCCTTGATAATAACTGACTGCAATATTGTTAGCATAGTTGGATTCCTTGATGACATCGTCAGGATTAATCACCGCTATCACATACCTCCCCGAGGGATCTGTCTGTCCGTTGAATTTAAAGGTTTTAGAGACCGAACTTCCAGCATTGATGTTCCCCATGGTGATTGAGCCCAGGAGAAGAGCGTCGTTACCCAAGGTTTCTTCATAGGACACATACACGTTTGCCTTCACACCTGTTGTTTTCCCTCCGTCTGAGTATACTGTCAGCTTCCCCGAAATCTGGTAGGTTGATTTACTCAGCTTCAGAGAAATATTGGACAATTCACCGCGAAGGTCAGGCAAGGCAAAGGTCGCAGTGACTGTCTGATCGGAGGTCATGGTTAATTTGCAACTCGCGCTTGTCCCTGTGCATCCGCCACTCCAACCCGTAAAGGTCGAGCCGGGATCTGTTTTTGCTTTGAGAGTAATTTTCGTCCCTTGGTTATATGGGACTGAACAATTGGAACCGCAGTTGATCCCCGCAGGGGAACTTGTCACTGTGCCACTGCCTGATCCTTGCTTTGCAACGGTTAGGGTATATTGTTGGGCCCCCTCTGCGATAGCACATAACATTAGAGACGAAGCCATAATGAAAGATAAAAACAGAAAACTCTTTTTACTCATGGATCAACCCTCCTTTGTGCTCCTTGTGCAGCGATCACCTTCTCCAACGGTCTTTCAAGTGACTTTTGGATCAGGTGAGATCTCAAATCAGAGCAGGAGTAAATTTGCAGAGAAGAATTCTGAATGACAGAGAAAATGTCAAAGGTATTTATCATCAACCACCCTCTTTGGATAGAGAAAGTTTTATTATGATTGTTGAGCAAATGATACCAAAAGTGATCATTTTGTCAATACCTGAAGTGAGATTGTGAAAATTATCTTTTGAAGATTACCCATTCAAATCTTCGATAAGGACAGGAAATTCCATCTCGGCGATTACAGGAAGCAATCCTCGGACAGACACCCTCTGATGCCTACGAGAAAGAGGGTTTGCCGATCCAAAAACTGACCGACTGTGCGATAACGATCGAAGAGTTCAAACGATAATTGATGAGATCATCCTCCAGCCCTGTCCACTGCTCAAGAGGTTCTGTTAGGATCAGCATCTTGACTTCGGACCGTAATCAGCAGCATCACCACCCAAAATGGCGGTATTCTTCCGTCCGTGAATCGGTCCATCGGATTCCTCATAAGAGTGCATTAAGCACAAGGACGGTTTATCGTAGGTCCCCGTTTTCAAAAAGGGATCAAAGAGGTTGGGTAAAAGGGCTCATCATGGAGCCAGTCTGCAATGAGCCCAGTATCCACTGAAAATGTCACCTACGAGTCGTTGCTCAACGATGCCATCTTGCTCCGAAGTTTACTGGTGAGACTGTCGAAAAAGTAAAAATGGCAATTTTGCCAATTTACGAATCGTTAAAAATCAAGAACTTACAAACCGCAAAGGACCACAAAATGGCTATTTCCAGGGTTTTTCGACAGTCTCGGTAGAAATCAAGTATCCCGTATATGGGATCAAATCCGCGCTTTTCGGGGTGTCGGAAACAGAATCTTCATGGCAGAACTATTTACCTTCAAGGCAAATTGCCTGAGCAACAATACTTAAAATCGGTGCGGCCCTTCCTCATCAGCATAAACTCCTACATAGGTTGTTACATTTCACGCCCCAGGGTAAAGATTGTTGCGGGATCCATATACTCGCTCCAAGACTTTATAATTTTTTTCCCTCCCTCTGTTCCAAGAAAATTCATCATGGCATTCAAGTCCGAAACCTCAATTTTAGCAACGTATTGGTAGGGAGGTTCCGCAGGTAACCTCCCCTCAGGTTCAGAAACCGCAGAGGCGAGAACCTTGTCTATCTTCCAGGTTTTGAAATCTTTAATGATCCAAGATTCTCCCCGCATTGCTGGAATTTTGGTTTTGGTCAGAAAGTTCTCATATTCTTCCGGGGTTTTCCCTTTTTTCAGACTATATACGGCAAAAAGAGTTGGCATTTCACACCTCCTTATTCATGGATTTTGGCTTAACACCTTTTATTAATAGGGCCGCACCACTTTTTGTTGATCTCCAAACTTCTATTTCATTCAGAGTTGCCTATGGATTACTATTTCATTGAGAGTTAAAATAAAAAGGCTCCAAAGGGATATTAACCCCCCCCTGGAGCCTATCATACGGGCATCTTTTGGAAACTCCTTCTCATACGGCACTCAAATAAGTCAGAGGTTAAGTTGTGAGGTTAATTAGACCAAGCGGGGAATACTATAGTGAAAGAATACTCCTATATGCACGGGAAGTCAAGGGGAAAATTCCCATCCATAATTTATCCCATATTGCTGATTTTCGTTCGAAATGTTGTATTCCAAACGAATGTACAAAAAACAACATTACAGGAAGTACTCGGTAGAAAATTTCGAATTATTTCTTTAACCTCTCTTGAGCCTTTTCGAAATAATCTTCCATCTCTTTTTCTGAAAGAATCTCAGGAGATGTATCAGGAACACCTAAATAATAAACGGCCATGTCTGGGTTTTCTTTTTCAAAAGCTTCCGTGCTTCGATAAAAAAGGATTCTTCTCGCCGTCTTATCTTTAAATGAAGACCGAACACCCTTGGTCACGTTTTCCTCTCCCAATCTTTCTCCTTTAACCACCCATTCCTTTTCCTTGGAGAACGGATCCACTGCCTCCACGCTGAAGATCTGGAAGGGGCTCTTTTCAGAATTGATGATTTTGATATAGACCCATGAGCTTTCCTCGGTCGGTCCTTTAAGAATCGCCCATAGAATCGTAATTCCCTCCCTCTCAAAAGCAGAATCTGCTCCATGAAATTCGTTTTGCCCAAACACGGGCGAAATTTCCGATGCGAATAAAACCATCCAGAGCACAACCAAGATGAAGATAGATTGTTTCATTTGTTGTCTCTATTTTTCTACTTCCTTCAAAATGGTGATAGCGTCAGGATTGAAACGAACCCCCACCTCCTGATGGAGTGAAAAGGTTCCGTGTCGAAGAGGATCATAGGAGGTGGCATAAATCGTATGGCCGTCCAGGTCAAGGAGGTAATCCACCTTCTCACCCAAAAATGATCTTTCCATGACCGATGCCTTCAATGAATCCTCATCGATCGTTTTCACCAACTCTATTGTTTCCGGTCTCACAAAAACGTTCACCCTTTCTCCAGGCTCGAAACGATTGGGAGCCTTTTGAAACCTGATAGTTCTGTTTGAAGATCCTGAGCATCACCTTTTCCTCTGTCACCCCTTTTACCTCAGCAGGGAGGAGATTGATCTTCCCGATGAATTGGGCCACAAAAGGTGACTCCGGTCGGAGGTAAAGTTCTTCAGCCGTCCCGATTTGAATGATTTTCCCCTCGTTCATCACGGCAATGTGGTCGGAGATGGCCATGGCCTCTTCCTGGTCATGGGTGACATAGACGGCAGTGATGGAAAGGGCCTTCTGCAATCGTCGGATTTCACTCCGCATATAGACACGGAGCTTGGCGTCTAAGTTGGAAAGAGGCTCGTCGAAGAGAAGAACCCGTGGCTGGATGACCACGGCCCGGGCGAGAGCCACACGCTGTTGTTCTCCTCCTGATAGTTGATGAGGGAACTGGCGCTCATAACCCTTCAGTCCAACAAGAGTGAGGACTTCGCCAACAGACTTTTCTATCTCTGCTTTGAGCATTCCTTTGACTCTCAGACCATAGGCCACATTTTCAAAAACGGGGAGGTGAGGGAAGAGGGCATAGTTCTGGAAGACAAACCCGATGTTTCTTCGGTTGGCCATCAGGTCTGTCACATCCTCTTCTCCAATGTAGATGCGGCCCCGGTCTGGTCTTTCAAAACCGGCAACCATGCGGAGGGTCGTGGTTTTGCCACAACCAGAGGGGCCAAGCAATGTCAGAAACTCCCCAGGCTGAACATGAAGACTGACCTGATCGACTGCAGAGACCTCTCCTTTTAGGCGATGTATAAATGTTTTGGAGATATTTTCAAGGCGGATACGAACGGCTTCCACATCATCCTCCGAGGATACTGGCCATCTCAGGAGCTCCAGGCTGTCGGAATAGACGGAGAAAGAGGCTGATGGCCGTAATCACGATGAATACGATGAAGACAACCAGAATGGAGAAAGCAGCTGCCACTCCCAATTCCAGCTCGGTCATCTTCTCAAGGATGCGAACAGTGATGAGTGTCCAGTTGATCGAAATTAGAAAAATCGTAGCGCTGATAGCGGTCATCGACCGTATGAAGACCACTCCGAGACCGACAAAGAAGGCTGGAAGGATGAGGGGGAGGGTGATTCGGGAGAAGGTCGTTGCAGAGCCTGCGCCGAGGCTGAACGAGGCTTCTTCGATGCTTGGATCGATCTGCTGGAGGATGGCCACAGTCGTACGAATACCCGTAGGTCCATATCTAAAAACATAACAGGCAATGATGATGATGGCTGTGCCGGTGAGCATAATAGGCGGATCATTAAAAAATAGGAGATAGGCAATGCCGACGATCGTCCCTGGCAGGGCATAATTGATCATCGAGACGATTTCCATGGCTTGACGGGAGAGAAAGACCTTCTTGCAGACAAGATAACCCAGAATGACGCCATAAATCCCTCCGAGGGGCATTCCCGCACCAGCGATGATGAGTGTATCTCGGATGGCCTTAAGACCTTCCGTAAAGACAACCCGATAATGTTTCCATGTCAATTGGAAGTTTGCGCCAAAGGCCTGAACGATGGAGGCATAAAAGAGGAGGACGTAAAAGTATAAGATGAAGGCCGAGATGAAAAGGCACAGACCAAGAAGAAAATACCTCGTCCAGGAGGGGACACTTTTGATTTGGGTCTTGGCACCGACCTTTCCCGAGATGGTGACATAATATTTACGGCTGACCCAGAAGCGTTGAAGGAGAAAGACTAAAAAGGCAGGGACGAGGAGAACAAAGGAGAGGACTGCACCCCCCTTGATATCAAAAAGACCGGTGATCTGGAGATAGGCCTGAGTGGGCAAGACGGGAAAACTGTTTCCAGCAAGGATGAGGGGGGTGGCAAAATCTGCCAAGGAAGCAGCGAAGAGTAAAAGAAAGGAATTGGCCAGTCCGGGGACAGTGAGGGGAAGCGTCACCGTTCGAAAGACCCGCCAGCGTGAACTCCCGAGGCTGAAGGCCATATCCTCAATATTGGGATCGATGCCTGCGATGATCGCCTTGAGCGTAAGGTAAGCGATGGGGAAATAGGTGATCGTCTCAGAGAAGAGGGTACTGTGTAGGCCGTACACAGTGAAATTTTTAATCCCTAAGAGATCATAGGTGATCAAACCTCTGGGGCCAAAGGAAAAAATCATGGCGATGGCTGTGGTGAAAGGTGGAGAGATGAGAGGCAGGATGATCGATGCATCGAGAAAGAAGTTCCAAGCTTTTGAGAGATTGGTGCGGACTGCTGTATAGGCAAAGAGAAAACCGAGGGCTGTGCCGCAGAGACCGACGAGGCAGCCCAGAAGAAGGCTGTTCCAGAGGGCTTGACGTTGATTCGGGTCGCCGAGGATACTGATGATATTCGATAGTGTGAACCGACCGCCTTCTTCAAAAGTCCTCATGAAAAGTCCAATAAGGGGGAGGAGGATGAAAAGGATGAGAAGGCCCCATAGGATGATAAGACTGATTAGAAGGAGAGGGTCTCTCAGCAATTTATGAAAACGATCACTAAGTTTGAGTTCGACTGTAAAAGTGGGCATCTTCAATAATTCCAATGAAAGATGGGAAATATGTGATGATTTTATACGCAGGTTGGGGATTAGGGGTAAGGTTTGGGATTTAGAGTTTTCACCAACCCCCAAGCCCCGATCCCTAATCCCAGAAAAGATACATTGCCTAAGGCAGAACCTCGTTTATCCAGCGCTCTACAACCCTTTTGCGATTCTGACCAGCCCACGCCTCATCAATGGGGAATATTTTAGCTCCTTTCAAAACCTCCGCAAGGCTTGGTTCGGTCTTTACCTCCGGATGAGCAGGAAGAAAATTGATCTTATACTTTGCATAAAGGTTTTGCATCGCAGGAGTGACCGACCAGTCGATCAATTTCTTTCCGAGTGCTGGATTCTTCGCCCCTTTCAGCAAGGCAATGGCTTCAACAGAGGTGCCGATCCCTTCCTTCGGGAAGGAGATCACCACATCGTAACCTTCCTGTTTGGTCTTCAGAGCATCTACGATGAAGAAAATTCCCGCACCCGCTTGGCCGAGGCCAACGGGAATGGTTCCCCCTCCTCCGCTCTTTGTATAGACCTGAACATTTTGACGAAGCTTTTTCATATAATCAAAAGCCTTATTTTCGTCACGTCCGAAAACCTCAATGATGGAGAAGATTCGAGTGACAGCCGTTCCCGAGGTTCTGGCATCAGCCATTTGGATCATGCCTTTGTAAGCGGAGTTGAGAAGGTCGTTCCAGGATGTCGGGGGGTTTAGGTTTTTCTCTTTCAGGAATTTATTGTTGCTCATAAAGACGAGAGGATCATCAGCAATCCCGATCCAATATCCCTCAGGATCTTTGAACCTGGGAGCTAAAACACCAAAGGATGGAGGCTTGTAAGGTTCGAATATCCCCTCTTTGATTCCGGCGATATGGGTTTCAACAGGACCGCCGAAGAGGATATCGACGCGGGGGTTGTTCTTCTCAACGATGATCCGGGCCAATGCCTCTCCTGAAGAAAATCGAAGGAAGTTGACATGTACACCCGTGGCCTTCTCAAACTCTTCGAACATGGGACGTGCCCAGTTCTCCGGCCAGATAGAGTAGGCGTTCAAAGCCTCAGCGGAAAAGACCACAGAAGTTAGGCTGACAATAGCCAACAGACTTAGTGCAATAAAAATCAGCATCCTTTTGATTCTCATGGCAATCCCTCCATTCTCTAAAATGTGCTATTCTATTTCATTCCGGCAATTTTGGCTGTCCGGCGGACAACGTCAAAGGTCTTGTCATCGGCTAAGATATGACCGGTTAGCTTCTTCTTGCTCTGAGCAATCACCTTTTTACCTTCTTCCATCTTTTCTAAATCGATGAGGGCCTTCTGGATCTTCTGGGTGGTTACATCATCCAGGTCTGACCTGACTACGACGGCATCATGGGGGATAGGGTCAGTGCTTGCGATGGTAGTTAGATCTTCGGTCTTAAGACCTTTTCCCTTTGCTATGGCCAGGGCTCCATCGTAAATAGCCCCGGCCTCGACCTTCCCATCCAGAACCGCAAGAATGACCTTGTCATGCCCGCCAGAAAAGACGGTCTCCTTAAAGAATTTGTCCGGATCAAAGCCTTTTTCAATTAGCATGGCCCTGGGATAGACATAGCCAGAGGCCGATTTCGGGTCGACAAAGGCAAACCGCTTCCCTTTCAGATCCGCAAGCCCAGTTATCCCACTATCCTTCCTGGTGATGATCAGCCCTTTATAGAAGGCCGAATGGTCGAGAATAGACTGAGCAATAATCTTTATCTTGCCTCCTGTTACAGCATCGACATAAGCAAAAGGAGAAAAGCTCCCAATGTCCACCTTTCCTGCCTCCATCTGGTCTCTCAGGTCTCCGTAACTCTTTGCAATGTAGAGGGTCACTTCGATTCCAGTAGATTTAGTCATGTAATCCATAAGGGGCTGAAATTCTTCCTTCATCTCGGCCTCACTGAGGACAGGGGTAAAGCCAAACTTGAGGTCCGCTGAATGAGCAATCGATTGGTCGAAGAAAAGGAAAAGTCCCAAAAGCACAAAAAATAAGTTGAATCTCCCCATTTTCATCTTTTCCACCTCCACTGTTAGAATAAAAAACCCGTCATCAACCTCACAAAAATCGATCTTATAACCGTACCACCGGGACAGTCAAGCGAAAATTTTCAACCGATCCCTCTATAACGCGAGTATTGAGTGGCGACCATGGGATTGATAGTAAAGGCATTTCTCTCCTCAAATTTGCGAATGGAGAAGTCCGTGAGATAGAGAAGAGTCCCCTCTGCAAGGAAGAGTTCTTTCAATGTTTTTGTGTAGTCGGAATCCTGGTGCAAAGAAGCCTGAGGTTTTTCCTCACAATTATTTCTCGGGGCCGAAAATCTCTCGATGGACCGCCTTAGCCCGGCGCTGATAGATAAAAGCAGCGGCTATCGCGCCCACACCCATCAGCCCCAGGGAAGAGAACGCCCAACCCCAATGGACGTAGAGTCGGCCGATGGTGCCAGGGTTGGTCCAATCGAGAACCAGCCCAAAAACCAGCGGTGCGGCTGCACCTGCGCCAAACCCCAAAAGCGATCTTATGCCAAAGGCCACACCCAGGTAAGCTGGATCTGCCGCTTCGGACAAGGCGGCGGAGAGGACAGGTGAGTCCCCCAAGGAGGAAAATGCGTACACAACCCCTAAGCTAATTGTAATGATGAGCGGCCAGCCGAAAGTCCAGCCGAAAAGAAATGAGCAAGTTGAGCTAACTCCCGACAAAGCCAGGATCACCGCCGCACGACCCCAACGGTCAGACAAGAAGCCCATGGAAAAAGAGGCCAAAATCCCGAAAAAATGGAAAAATGCCGTAACGTAGGAACCCAGGCCGGCGGCTCTTAAAGCTTCCGCTCCACCAAGGGCGAAACAGGCGGTCAGAAAAGCCGGCGTCCAAGTCCACATACCCAGGAGTTCCCAGCTATGGAAGCTGTATCCGGCGATAAGCAGCATGGCCGGTTTATTCCCAAGGACGTTCCCAACAAATCTCTGGTTCGCTTGTCGTTTGACTACGGTGTTCTTGGTCCGCCAAAGGGTGATCCAAGCTATGGCTGCTCCGATTGATGTCCCCAGGCAAGTGAGAAAAAAGGAGAGTTTATAACCTCCCAGGGGTAAGGCCAGTCCGCTTATTAAAAGCGACATGGCGTAGCCGGCCGAGGTGCTCGCAATAAAAAAACCCATGGCCATGCCTCGCTTGGCAGTGGTGTAGAGCTCGGAGAGGAGCATTAGCCCAGTGGTGTAAGAGCCACCCAGAGACAATCCTACCAAGGCGTAGAGAATGAGGCCCGAATAATAATCCCGGGCAAAGAGAGCAAAGGCCAACGCCGAAAGCGCCCCTGCGGTCATGGACCCCAGAAAGACTCTTTTCGCTCCCCACACATCGGCGAGACTGGAAAAAACTACCAGGGATATGGCGTAGGCCATTTGGTTAGCACTGGAAATGGAGCCGCTTGTCGCGGCGGACATGCCCCATTCTCTCTGGAGCACTGGCATGGCCGCGGCATAGGTAATGAGCACCAGGCCTGTGCCCGTCCGGGCCAGGCAAATGCCAGTCAACCACAAGTCTATCTTTTTAGACAACCTCATTGGGAATCCTTAAGAAGTTAGACATGAAGAAGAATCAATCGAATCAGAAAAAACTCGATCCAGCAATTGTTAATCATTTTGTTTTGGAATATGTGAAGATAAGTCGCTGAAGCCGCCCATCAGAGGTTAACCTCAAAACGTCTTTCGAGCCGAGTTTTGATATGCCGCATTTTGGACTCCTGCAATAACCTCAATCTTTCTCCCTCTTGTACCATTCCACAAATCGTTTAATTCCATCCTCCATGTTGACCTCGGGTTGATAACCCAGCAGCCGCTTCGCTTTGGAGATGTCGGCATAGGTGACGGAGACGTCTCCTGGCTGGGATTCCAACAATTCAAGATTCGCCTTCTTTCCCAAGGCATCCTCAATCAAATGGATTAATCCCTTGAGCGTTGTCGTTTGGGATTCTCCAAGATTGTAGATCTCAAATCCCTTGTGGCGCTGGATCACAGCTATGATTCCTTCAATCAGGTCATCGATATAGGTATAATCCCTCCGGGAAGAGCCATCTCCGTATATCGGAATGTTTTCACCCCGGTCAACCAGCCGAGTGAATTTGTGGATTGCCATCTCCGGCCTTTGTCTGGGACCGTACGCTGTGAAGATCCGGAGGCAGGCGATATTGATTCCATAAAGATGATGATAAGAATAGCAGAGGAGTTCCCCCGCCCGTTTGGTTGCTCCGTAAGGCGAGATGGGTTGGATATCAAGGTCCTCTTCTGAGAATGGAACTCTTTGGTTTTCTCCATAGACCGAGGAGGAGGAGGCGAAAATAAAATCTTTGATCCCGTATTCCTTGCAGGCTTCCAAGAGGACGATCGTCCCCCTGATGTTCACGTCCTGGTAGAGCAGAGGCGTTTCGATGGAAGGCCTTACGCCGGCCCTCGCCGCCAGGTGGACGACGAAGTCAATCCGATTTTTCTTAAAGACCTCTGCAAGGTGATCATGGTTTCTGATGTCACCGGTGACGAGTTCGAACCCCTGCGGAAATTTCCTTACCAATCCCTCCACATTCTTGATTTTTATATTGGGGTCATAAAAGCTGTCAAAGTTATCGAGACAAATCACACGGTAACCATCTCTTAGAAGGCGTCCGCAAAGATGAGAACCAATAAATCCTGCTCCACCCGTAATAAGAATTGTGCTCATCGCTTACCCGTCACGTTGTTTTTTCAAGAGGATACTTTACCAACAAACTAAGAATAAATGCAATGAAAGGTAACGCGAAGATCGACTTCACTGCCATGGGTACTCCCCAAGCATCTGCAATCACTCCCAGCAGGATTACCCCAACGCCCCCTGCACTCATGGTAAATCCAACCATCATCCCTGATGCCATTCCCAGATGTTGAGGGAGGAGTGCCTGGCCCATAACCGTCGTGAGGGCAAATGTGGAAATTAATACCATTCCTGAAATTCCCAAAAAGACGAATGTCATGAAGCCACTGCTATCGTAGAAGAGAAGAAGAAGAGGACAGGACAATGCCAAGGTGATGACCAGGAATTTCTTATGCCCCCACCGATCCGATAACGGAGCACCGATGAGCGTTCCTAAAGCCCCTGACATTAAGAAAGTTGAAACAAGTTTCCCTGCATACAAAGGATTCCCTTTCAAATAATCGATGTAATAGAAAGGGATGTAGGTGGCCATTCCGAATTGGGTCCATGCTCTTAAGGTGGCGATGCCGACGAGAAGGAAGAAGGAAATCTTTTGGTCTCTTGTAAGAGGCCTCTTCATCTCCTTCTTTGCCTCTTTGTGGGCAGACTCAACTGGAGTGGAAAGCATGGACATGTTGGAAAACAAGATGATCGCCATTAGAATTCCTGGTACGATCAACCCCAACGTCCCCTTGAGGCCAAAAGAGGTAACGAGTGTAAGGGCGACCATTGGGCCGACGGCAATCCCCAGGTTTCCGCCCACGGCAAAAATTGACATGCCTGTTGCCTTTTTATCACCCGTGAAAAAATAGGCTGTCTTGAATCCTTCCGGATGGAAACTTGCAATCCCGATGCCGGTCAGAACTACGGATAGGAGAAGGAGAGAGTAACTGGAGATCAATCCGGTGATCGATAATCCCAAACAGGCGATGAAAGGGGCCAAGGGGAGAAACCATCCCATAGGTCTTCTGTCAGAGAGGTGTCCAAATGCCGGTTGGATAATGGAAGAGCTTAGATTAGAGGACAGAATAATGACACCCGACATCGTGTAGGAAAGGTTCAAAGCTTCTTTAAAAAAAGGCAGGAGGGCCGGCAAGGCCCCTTGATTGATATCTGTGGCGAAATGGCCACCGCTCAGAATGGCCAATGCCTTCTTATTCAGCTTCATTGTTTTTCCTTTTAAGACTTACCATTATCAACGATGGAAATTGGATTTGTCAAATCGTATCCCCATTTGCCCGCCCTCTTAAAGGCACCCCTTCATTCGGACATTGGCATGAGAGGCAAGGAGATGATCAAGGGAAGCTTCTTCAAGGTAGATCCACCGTCAAAAATGAAGATGTACTTATTAAGATCACACCTGAAAACCCCGTCCTGTGGACGGGGATGAAAGGGTTGTCTGCGAAAGACAGAAAAGACCTAAACCAGATGCTGAAACGAGTTCAGCATGACAACAGGGTTTTGTTTTCACTTTCTGTCATCCCGAACTTGTTTCGGGATCTCGAGTTTGTGTCTGGGGGATTTGGGGTTTAAAGCCCCGCCCTGTGGGGGGTCTCTCCTGTCATCAAATTTTGTGAATAAATTTCGTGATATTTTGAAATTGTTATATAATTATTCGGAATAAACCTAATTGACAAATGTTCTGATCGGTTTATAAATACGTTTAAGAAGACAGGATGTTTACGAAGAAGCTCCAGATATATAAAAAGAAATCCATTTAAAGAAAATCACATGAATCGAAAAAGGGTGGTCATCATTGGAGGAGGGCCAGGTGGATATGTCGCAGCCATTCGGGCTTCTCAACTGGGAGCTCAAGTGACCCTGATCGAGAAGGATAAAATCGGAGGGACTTGCCTTAATCGAGGCTGTATTCCCACCAAAGCACTTCTCTCCGACGCAAAACTCCTCCGCTCATTAAGACATTCTCGGGTCTTTCAATCTCTTCTCACCAAGGAGTTCGATCCCCTCGAATCGATGATAGAGCGGAAAAATAGGGTGGTCCAAGAGTTGGTAAAGGGTGTGGAGATGCTTCTCGAATCCCAACGGGTGACAGTGATATATAACCAAGCCGATCTTTTTGGAACCCATCAGGTCGTCCTTTTAAACGGAGCAGAGAGGAAGGAGATCATTGAAGCCGATGCGATCATCTTGGCCCCTGGGTCAATGTCGAAAACGCTTCCCAATATTATTCCTGATGGTGAGAAGATCATCACGAGTGATGAGGTATTGGAAATTAGGAAGATCCCAAATGAGATCGTCATCCTTGGGGGAGGATATATCGGTGTCGAGTTTGCTTCGCTCTTCAATACATTGGGTTCAAAGGTGGTGATGATTGAGATTCTGGAAAATCTTCTTCCCGGCCTTGAAGGAGAACTGACCCGAAATCTCCGAAGGTTCTTGGAGAGGGATGGGATAAAGATTTTGACTCAATCCACGGTGAAAGAGATCGACCGCCAGGGAGAGGGATTAGAACTGACTGTGGAGACCCCACAGGGACTTCAAACGGTTTCCACCAAAAAATTGCTCATCGCTGTTGGAAGGGTTCCCAATCTCAATCTCGACTTTTCAAAGGCAGGAGTGGAGGCCACCCCTCATGGCATTCGAGCCAATCGCCGGATGGAGACGAGTGCACCCCATATTTATGCCGTTGGGGATGCAATGGGCGGCATTCTATTGGCCCATGTGGCAATGGAAGAAGGAATGGTGGCTGCAGAGAATGCGATGGGGTTTGATCGGCAAATGGATCGACACCTCATTCCCCTCTGCATCTTCACCTATCCAGAGATTGCATCGATTGGTCTCACTGAAAAGGAAGCCCGAGAAAAAGGGGAGATTAAGGTAGGTCGTTTTCCATTCCGTTCTAACCCGAAGGCTGTCATCTGTGGGGAGACAGAAGGGCTCATCAAAGTGATTGCGTCCCGAGAGACCGATGAAATTTTGGGAGTTCACATGATCGGCCTTGAGGCTTGTGATCTCATTTCAATCGTTTCTTCCCTCATGGGACAGGGGGTCAAGGTCAAGGAATTTTCCCGATTGATTCAGGCTCATCCTACGGTTCCAGAGGCCCTGAAGGAGGCTTTTCTCGATGTGGATGGGATAGCCATCCATCTCCCAAGACCCCTGCGGGGACAAAAAAGATGAAGGATCTGCGAAAACCGCCTTGGCTGAAGAAGCGAATCCCTCCGGTGGAGGATGTTCTAAAGGTCAAGTCGATCCTGAAGGAGACTGCGCTTCATACGGTCTGCGAAGAGGCTCGTTGCCCAAACCTTGGGGACTGTTTTTCAGGAGGGACGGCAACGATTCTCATCCTGGGAAAGATCTGCACACGGGGTTGCGGCTTTTGCGCTGTTGAACGCGGGGTCCCCCTTCCCCCTGATGAAACAGAATCAATAAAGGTTGCCCAGGCGGTCAACGAGATGGGTCTCAAATATGTTGTGATCACCTCCGTAACAAGAGATGATCTCATCGATGGGGGAGCCTCCTGCTTTGCCAAAACGATTCGAGCCATTCGGGCATTGGATCAAGACATAAAGGTGGAGGTATTGATTCCTGATTTTAAAGGGGACCTTTCCTGCTTAAGAGTAGTTTTAAGTGAGAGCCCAGATGTCCTGAATCACAACGTCGAGACTGTTCCTCGGCTTTATCCAAAGGTTCGACCTCAAGCGTCCTACAATAGGTCTCTCGATTTATTGGAAGGTTCCAAAAAAAGTCATCCTCATATCCTGACGAAATCAGGTTTCATGGTAGGGCTGGGTGAGACGAAGCAGGAGGTGGTCGATCTCCTTCATGATCTGAGAGAGGTGGGATGTGATTTTTTGACGATTGGACAATATCTCCAGCCTCGTCCGGATCGATTGCCAGTCGTTGGGTATATTCCCCCAGAAGAGTTTGAAGAATATAGAAAGGTAGGGGAAGGAATGGGCTTCAAATTTGTAGCCTCCGGCCCCTTTGTGCGGAGTTCATTCCATGCTGACCAAATCTTTCACACTCATATTTTGAAAGTTCCGGTTTAAAGAAATATCTACCTTTTCACCCCCAACTTTTTATTTTTTGCTCCTTCTCGCTCTTTTTAAGAAATCCCGTTATTGCTGCGAAGAACCCTTCCTTGACAAAGATCAAATCTATTAACATTTTTTTATCAAGAAAGGAGTAGATACAATGGACAGCAAGAATAAGTGTATAAAAAGGGTGACTCAAAGTACTATTTTGGTGCCTTTGTTGGCTCTTTTATCGGTTTCTGCACCTTCCATTGTTTGGGCTCAGAGTCAAAATCCTTTTAATGTCGCTATACCTCAGGGGTTATTTCTATATAACCCCCCAAGTGGCGGAGGTCCCCAAGGGCAGAGTACTTTTGGTTCTGGCGCGGAGGGATTTATACCAAATTCTGAGGAAAGGCTGCCTCTAAAGGGGGGGACTCGTTGGTACGAACAGGTGGCGCCATCAGAACCGATGGAAATGTCAGGGCAAATGGGAATGCAAGAGCAGATGGGTACATCGGGACCACTGGAGCACTGGAACAGGTAGGGATGCCAGAGGTGTCTAAGTCATTTGTCAGCAGACCCTTGACCAATCATGTTGGCCAGATGCTCGAGAAGTTTGAATCAGGCAGAGCTTCAAACTAAAGCAGGACTTTTCTTCAAGCTTAGATGGCTGGGTTAATCCTTCCATAGATTCCTGCCCTTGCTTAGTCGTATAAGTTTCTCTACTCCCTCCCTCCCCATTTTTGTCGGGATGTCTCCCAATAGACATTTCATCATTTTTTGGATATGATTGATAAAGAAAAGGGTTCGAGGGGTCGAGTGGTTTTCCAATTGCGGAATGCAGAATGAAAACTCCGAAATCTCCAATCCAAAATCTGCATTCAGAAGAACCCTTGAATCCTCGGATCCTTTTTAGTAATTTTATGGAGGAAAAATCATTATGAAAATTGCTATTTCCGGGAAGGGTGGAGTAGGAAAGACGACGCTTGCAGGGGTGATGGCCCGGATTTTGGCCGATGAGGGCAGAAGGGTTCTTGCCATCGATGCCGACCCGGATTCAAACCTTGCTTCCGCGATCGGCCTTCCGAAAGAAGCCCTGGCCAAACTCGCGCCCATCGCTTCCATGACTTCAATGATTGAGGAGAGGACCGGTGCAAAAAAAGGAAGCTTTGGTTCTATGTTCAAACTCAACCCCAAAGTGGATGACCTCCCCGATGAGTTGGGAGTGAGCTATCGCGGTGTAAAACTCCTTCTGTTAGGCTGTATCCCCCAGGGCGGTGGAGGGTGCTTCTGTCCTGAAAATATTCTCCTGAAGAACCTGGTCCGCCACCTTCTCGTCAAGCGAGACGAAGTCCTGATCATCGATATGGAAGCAGGTTTGGAACACTTAGGGAGGGGAAGCACGGGGTATGTGGATGCCCTGATCATCGTCGTGGAACCGGGGCAGAGGGCCATCAATACCGCCAGACAGATCAAGAAATTGGGGGAAGATTTGAAGATTAAAAATATGATGGTCGTTGGAAACAAAGCCGCTTCGGCCGAAGATAGAAAGATCATTGAGGAGAGCCTTTCCGATTTCCCCGTATTAGGCTATATGAGTTTTAACCCGATGGTTCTTCAAGCAGACCGGGAGGGAAGATCTCCTTATGATATTGATGAAAAAATCACGGGAGAGGTGAAGGGAATCCTCGCCGAGTTGGAGAAAAGAATCTAATCAAAGGGAATAATGGAGAAGTAAAAGGTTAAGGCTAAGGTTAAGGTTAAGAAATTCTCAACCTCAGCCTAAACCTCAACCTGTTGTGAAGCGAAGCTGAGTTCATTTTATGATCCGGACGATCTTTGTTTGGTCCTGTATTGTGCTCGCCACGTTGGCGCTTGGTTTTTTAGCTTTCATCACCTACCCCTTTGACCGAAAGGGAAGGGTGGTCCATCGTTATGCGAGGCTCTGGGGCAAGGCAGCCCTTGTGGCGAATCACGTGAAGGTGAGGACGGAGGGATTGGAACAGTTAAATGAAAAAGGGCCCTATATCTTCATGTCAAATCACCAAGGGAGTTATGATATCTTTGCTTTGCTGGGCCATCTCCCTTTTCAGTTCAAGTGGCTGGCTAAGAAGGAACTTTTCTCCATTCCTTTTTTTGGCTGGACGATGGCCGCAGCCGGGTATATCAGTATTGATCGGGAAGGGACCCGGGAGACGGTGAAGGCCTTGAACGAGGCTGCCGAGAGGATTCGGGATGGGATGTCAGTGGTCGTTTTCCCTGAAGGGTCGAGGAGCCCGGACGGTTCGATTCAGCCTTTCAAAAAAGGGGGATTCACCCTGGCGATCAAGTCAGGAGTTCCCGTCGTGCCCATTGCGATCACCGGAAGCCGCGATATCATGCCCAAGGATAAGTTGAGCGCGGCCTCGGGAGAAATTCGGATACGGATAGGGAATCCCATCGAGACCAAAAATTATTCTTTGAAGGATAGGAAGTCGTTGATGGAGATCGTTAGTAAAACTGTCTCAAAGAATTTTAAGTTGATTTCATCACCCTCACCCCATCCCTCTCCCGCCTGCGGGCCGAAGCCTTCGGCGGACGGGCCCGTCAAGGGAGAGGGGGATAGTGGCGCGAGAAAACGATGAGAGAAGACTCCGTTAAAGAGAAGTTGATGTATGAGATCGTAGGGATCTTGTTGGTCTCTGCAGGAATTTTCGTTTTTCTAAGCTTGCTCTCCTATTCCCCGATCGATCCTTCTTTCTTTTCTTATACCTTCCCGAAAGTCAAAGAAATTCATAATTGGATGGGTATTGTCGGTTCCTATGTTTCGAGCCTCCTCTTTCAGGGATTTGGATTTCCTTCTTTTTTGATCCCTTTTCTCCTCATTGTCTTCGCCTTCCGCTTCATCTTTCGCTGGGAGTTAAAATATCTCTCTGTCAAGCTGGCGGGCTGGGCGCTGATCCTCTTGACCACTTCCTCCCTCTTTGGCCTATGGGCGAAGCCCATCGGTTTCTACAATCGTGATCTCCTATTTGGAGGGTTCCTCGGAGAGATTTTTTCGAGAAATCTTATCCGCTATTTCAACCTTCCAGGTTCAACCATCCTTCTGCTGGTGGTATTCATCCTCTCTTTTGTTCTGGGGACAGGAATTTCTTTCATTTCGGTCATCAGGCGTTTGGGAGGTGGAGTGAGGCATTGGGTGGAAAAGATCGGTACGGTCAAGATGGTTAAGAAGGAACGTGCCGAGAGGGCAAAGAAGTTGGTGAAGCAGAAGCAGGAGAGAGGAGAGGCAAAGGAGACCACACCTCCGATGGTCGTCGAGAAGACAGCCCCTCCCCAGAAACGGGAGGAGATCCTTGAGCAGGAGGCCTTTGGATTCTTAGAGGCCAAGCAGGCCTTCCAACTACCTCCCATTTCTTTGCTCGAGGCGGACGTCGAGAAGAGACAGAAGATCGATCGGGATAGCCTGATCATGAACTCCCGTATTCTCGAGAAAAAACTTTTGGACTATGGAGTAGAGGGAAAGGTGGTCGAGGTCAGGCCCGGTCCAGTGATTACGGTCTATGAGTTTGAACCGGCTCCTGGGGTGAAGGTCAGCCGAATCGTGAACCTGGCGGATGATCTGGCGCTGGCGCTCAGTGCCCTCTCGATTCGCATTGTCGCTCCGATCCCTGGCAAGGCCGTGGTGGGGATCGAAGTCCCTAATGCCAACAGGGAGACGGTCTTTCTCAAAGAGATCGTCGATTCGGATACCTTTCGAGTCTCTAAGTCTAAACTTTCGTTTGGTTTGGGGAAGGATATCTCAGGGGGACCCTTTGTCGTTGATCTTGCCAGAATGCCCCACCTTCTTGTCGCTGGATCGACGGGATCCGGGAAAAGCGTTTCGATCAATTCAATGATCTGCAGCATCCTCTTCAAAGCAGGTCCGGAGGAGGTCCGATTCCTCATGATCGACCCGAAGATGCTGGAGCTCTCCGACTACGAAGGTATCCCTCATCTGCTTCTCCCTGTCGTCACCCATCCAAAGAAGGCAGCGGCTGCCCTCAAATGGTTGGTGGATGAAATGGAGCGGAGGTACACTGTTTTAGCGGAAAAAGGGGTGAGAAATATTGAGCATTACCATCAGAGGATGGAGAAGGAACTGAAGGAAAAAGGGAAGGTCTATAAAAGGAAGGGCGATATCTTAGAGGGAGGGGAAGAAGATACCCCCGAGAGTATGGAAAAGGTCCCTTATATCGTTGTGGTGATCGATGAGTTGGCCGACCTCATGATGATCTCATCGAGAGAGGTGGAGGAATCGATCACGCGGCTCGCCCAGATGGCAAGAGCCGTGGGCATTCATCTTTTATTGGCGACGCAACGGCCTTCTGTTGATGTACTCACCGGGATCATCAAAGCAAACTTTCCCGCCCGAATCTCCTTTCAGGTCACTTCAAAAGTGGATTCTCGAACCATCCTGGACACGATCGGCGCAGAACATCTTCTGGGAGCCGGGGATATGCTCTTCCTCCCGCCCGGCAGCTCAAAACTGACGCGGATTCACGGTGCCTTTGTCTCCAGCCCGGAGATTAAGCGGATTGTCGAATTTTTGAAGAAACAGGGGAAGCCTTCTTATGATGCCTCCATTATCCAGGAGGTGAAAAAGGAGAAAGAAGCCGCCGGAGAGGACGAGTATGACGAGAAATACGATGAGGCGGTCGCCTTTGTGGCCGAGAACGGACAGGCTTCGATCTCCCTCATTCAAAGACGATTTCGGATCGGCTATAATCGGGCAGCCCGGATTATCGAAAAGATGGAGCAGGAAGGGGTGGTCGGTGCCTCCGATGGGGTCAAGCCGAGAGAGGTGTTGATTAAGAAGATTGAATAATAGAATTTTGGAATTGAGGAATTAAGGAATTAATAATTCCTAAATCCCTAGATTCTTAATTCCAAGAATTGAAAAATGAAAGGTTGACGAGGATGAGAAAAATATCTTTATTCATCTTTCCTGTCTTTGTTTTGTCGGTTCTGGCCTTTATCACGGAGGCACTTGGAACAACCGGGCAAGCGGTGTTGGCAGAGATTCAGACCCGATATGAAAGTACGCAGGACTTCGAAGCCAGTTTTGTGCAGGAGTATGTTGGGAAGGTGATGCAGAGACCTCAAAAGGGGGAAGGGAAGGTCTACTTTAAGAAGAAAGGCATGATGCGGTGGGATTACCGGACTCCAAACCAAAAACTCATTTCGAATGGTCTCACCCTTTGGTATTATCAGGCCGATGAAAATCAGGTGCTCGTCTCCGATGTTTCGAAAGTCCTCAAAGAAAAGACTCCTTTGGCTTTTTTGGCTGGAGAGGGGGACCTCACCAGAGATTTCAGGCTCCTCCATCTGAATGAATCGATCTCCCAAAAAGAGGATAACTTTGTTTTGGAGCTGGTCCCGAAGGAACCTTATGAAGCTTTGTCGAAATTGACGTTGACGGTTGATAAAAAGACCTATTATGTTGTTCAGGCCGATGTTTTCGATGGGTTGGGAAATGTTACAAGAACCCGCTTTATGGATATCAAAACCAATGTAAACCTCCCCAACTCGCTCTTCCATTTTGCCATCCCACCGGGGGCGGAGGTGTTGAGGGTTCAGGAGCAGCCCGGTTCCCCTTCGGGTCAGAAACGTTAATTCTGTTATGCCCGTTGAGAACGTTAGGTCCGTTACCTTATCCTGCGTATTAACGATCATAACGATTCAAACGGTAACATCAGACTTTACGATCTCAACGGTAGTAGCGGTTAACTTATGCCTCTCTTCAAAACAGATGCTATTGTGATCCGTTCTCTCCATTACGGGGAGTCAGACAAGATCGTCACATTCTTCACCGAAGATTTCGGGAGGATCAAGGGGATTGCAAAGGGGGCGAGGAGAAGTAAAAAGCGATTTCAGAATGCCCTTGGCCTTTTTTCCCATCTACGACTTATCTTTTTCGACCGAGAGGGGATGGGCTTGATGAGGGTTGAAGGTTGCGATATCCTTCATCCTTTTCCCAAAATCAGGGAAGACCTTAAAAAGATCTTTTATGGAAACTATTATTTGGAATTGATCAACGAAATGGCTGGGGAACGAGAGCTGAATATAGATGCTTTCGATCTTCTTCTTTCCTTTTTGTTGACTCTTGATGCAACCGAGCCGCAAGAGGAACAGTTGAGGATGTTCGAAATCCGGATGCTTTCTCTGTTTGGCTATCGACCCAATTTAAAAAGGTGTGGTTCATGCAAGAGAGATTGGGAGGATTTGAAGGAGAGCCCGTTCGTCTCTTTCTCACCCGAGAAAGGGACCCTGGTATGCGGAGGGTGCTCGAGGGGATTGAACCATCTCATTCCCCTCTCTTTAGGGACCGCCCGGCTCATTGAGAAGATTTCCCAGATGGAGCTGGAGAAGATTCACCGCTTTCGATTCACCTCTCAGGCCTTGTCAGAGAGTCGAGAGCTTCTTCCCAGATTTATTACCTATCAATTGGGCAAGGAGTTGAAGTCTCTCAGGGTTTTAAGGGAAATCCCCCACAGCGCCCTTTCAGGAGAGGGAGATGGGAAATAATATCCAAATACGAAATACGAAATCCGATCCCGTGGTTGGTATGTTTGGATTGGTTGTCATGCTGAATTCATTTCAGCATCTCATGAGATCCTGAACCAAGTTCAGGATGACATCTCTGGTAGGCTTTTTGATGATTTAGGATTTGTTTCGAGTTTCGATATTCGAAATTCGGATTTAGTTTTCAATAGGGGTTGACAGAGGAAAGTTAAAGGTGCTAAACCCTACTCCGTTAGGATGTCAAATTATCCTAACCCCCCTTTGCTAAAGGGGGGCGAGGGGGGGATTATCAATTTTCGTGGTTCGGGGCTACGGGAAATTTACGAGGGTAAAGGAGAGACGATGAATTTTCAAGAATTGATTTTTTCACTGGAACGGTTCTGGGCGGACCAGGGATGCGTGATTCAACAGCCCTATGATACGGAAGTGGGTGCCGGAACTTTCCATCCTGCCACCTTCCTCAGGGCTTTAGGTCCTGAACCGTGGAAGGTGGCATATGTAGAACCTTCTCGGCGCCCAACCGATGGTCGATATGGTGAGAATCCCAATCGGCTTCAGCACTATTATCAGTATCAGGTCATCATGAAACCCTCTCCCATTGACATCCAGGAGATCTACCTCAGCAGCTTGAAGTCCTTCGGCATCGATCCCCTTGACCACGACATCCGGTTCGTCGAAGACGATTGGGAATCCCCCACTCTCGGTGCATGGGGTTTGGGTTGGGAAGTCTGGCTCGACGGAATGGAGATCACCCAATTCACCTATTTTCAGCAGGCCGGTGGGATCGAACTTAATCCTATCCCTGTGGAGATTACCTATGGCATCGAGAGGATCGCCATGTATCTACAGGGTGTCGACAACGTTTATGATCTCGAGTGGGTGAGAGGGGTAAAATACGGAGAAGTCCATCACCGGGGGGAGGTGGAATTTTCGAGATATAACTTCGACGAGGCCGATGTCGAAATGCTCTTTCGCCTATTTGAGATGTATGAGAAAGAGGCGAAGGGAATGGTCGAAAAAGGATTGATACTGCCCGCCTATGACTATTGTTTAAAGACTTCTCACACGTTTAATCTTCTCGATGCCCGGGGTGCGATCAGCGTGACCGAGAGGGTCGGTTACATATTGAGGGTGAGAACCTTGGCGAGGTTATGCGCAGAGGGTTACCTCAAGCAGAGAGAAGAGATGGGATTCCCGCTATTAAAAGACAGCGGGCAGAAGGCAGTAGGCGGTAAGCAGCAGGAAGTTCTCAGTAACAAGTGATCAGCAAGCCGATGGAGAATCTGGCGAATATAGTGTTTCTTGATTTTGTAAACCGGACACGGAGAACGGACACGGGTCACGATATATGAATACGAAAGAACTTCTTTTAGAGATTGGGACGGAGGAGATTCCGGCTGGTTTCATTCCACAAGCTTTAATCGATTTGGAGAGCCTCATCCGTAAAGAGTTGGAAGGAAACCGGATCGATTTCGATGGGGTGAAGACTCTTGGGACACCAAGACGGCTCCTGCTCGTCATCGAATCCATTTCAGAGAAACAGAGGGATGAGGAGATCAGAAAGGTGGGCCCTTCGAAGCAGGCCGCCTTCGATGCGGCAGGGAAACCCACCAAGGCGGCGACTGGTTTTGCTAAGGGCCAATCGGTCTCTGTCGAATCCTTGAAACTGATCCAAACGGAGAAAGGGGAGTATGTCTGCGCCGTGAAAAAGGAGCCCGGGAGGCCAACCATTGAGGTTCTTTCCTCCGTTCTTCCCAAAATGATCCTTTCTATCCCTTTTCAGAAGTCGATGAGATGGGCAGAGGCGTCCATTCGATTTGCGAGGCCCATTCATTGGGTTTTAGCACTCTTCGGAGGAGACGTGATCCCTTTCGAAGTGGGGGATATCCGAAGCGGAGATGTGACGTATGGCCATCGATTCATGCACCCCGGTTCGATGCAGGTAAAAGATTTCCATTCCTATCTTCAGAAGTTGAGAGAAGCCTTTGTCATTGTTGATCCCGAAGAACGAAAGAAGGGGATTGAAGACGGGATGGATCGAGAAGCGGCCTCTGTTTCCGGAAGGGTCCTTAGAGATGAAGAGCTCATCAATGAGGTCACCTTTCTAGTGGAGTATCCTGTCGCCCTCTGCGGAACCTTTGACCGAGAATTCCTCTCGCTCCCAAGAGAAATTCTCATCCACTCGATGAAGGAGCATCAAAGGTATTTCCCGGTCATCGATGAAGATGGGAAATTGCTTCCCCATTTTGTCTGCATTAGCAATATCGTGCCAAGGGATCAGAAGGTGGTGGTGAAGGGAAATGAAAGGGTACTCAAAGCGAGGCTTTCTGACGCAGCCTTTTTCTTTCATGATGATATGAAGATCTCGCTGGAGAAAAGAGTGGAACAATTGAAGAAGGTGGTCTTTCAAGCCAAACTGGGTACCTCCTATGAAAAGGTGATCCGTTTTAAGCAACTGGCTTTATTCATTTGTGCACGAATCGACCCAAAAATCGGAGAAGTGGTTGAAAGGGCGTCACTCTTATGTAAGACGGATTTAGTGACCGGAATGGTCGGTGAGTTTCCGAAACTTCAAGGGGTAGTGGGAAGGGAGTATGCTCGTTTGTCTGGAGAGAAGCCTGAAGTCGCCGAAGCGATATACGAGCACTACTTACCCGGTTTTGCCGGAGATCGATTGCCTTCCAGTCCTATTGGAGATATCGTCAGCATCGCCGACAAAGTGGATACCATTGTGGGCTGTTTTGGAGTTGGCCTCATGCCAACCGGAACAGCCGATCCTTTTGGATTGAGACGCCAGGCCTTGGGAATTATCAGAATTATCCTGGAGAAAAAATATCCCCTTTCATTGGCCGAGCTGATTGAAGAGAGCGAACGCCAGTTGAAGGAGAAGATGGAGCGTTCCTTTGATGAGGTGAAGAAGGATGTTCTCGATTTCTTTCGAGTCCGTTATCAAAACTTTCTCCTGGATAAAGGATATCCTTTTGATACGATCGAGGCGGTTCTCTCTTTATCGTTTGATCAATTGGTGGATGTCCAGGACCGTATCAATGCCCTGAGGGCAGCAAGAGAATGGAAGGATTTCGAGTCGATCGTGATTGCGTCCAAGAGAGCGATGAATATTTTGAAAGGGGCTCCTTCCAGAAAAGAGATGAATGCCTCGCTCTTTTCCGAATCGGTTGAGAAAAACCTCTATCAATCGTTTCTGAAGGCAAAAGAGAAGATTGAACTTCATTTAAACAGAAGAGATTACGAATCTGCACTCCTCGAGATGACCCAGATGAAGCGACCGATTGACGAGTTTTTCGATGGGGTCATGGTGATGGTCGAAGATGAGGCAATCCGGAATAATCGCCTTGCGTTGTTGGATGCAATCGGTCAACTCTTCTTAAAGATTGCCGACTTCTCAAAGCTCACATAAATCAGCCGCCGCCCATCTTTTCCCGTCAAGCTATTTCTCTCCCTCCCGCCTTGCGGGAGAGGCCGAAGGGAGGATTCAGTTTTTAATATTGACTTCTCCCTCCTATTTTAGTAACGACACGGCGATGAAGCCTGATACTGCAAGTAGGACTGCTCAATATATGGCTTTGTTTCGAGCCATCGAAACAGAAAGACCAAGGGACAAAAGACTTTTTAACGACCCTTTTGCCATTCAATTTCTTGACGCTGGTCTAAAACTGGTGACCAAACTTTCATCCCTGCCGATAATTGGACACCTTATCCCTAAACTAATCCATGAAAAAGGGCCGGGTGCAATCTCATCGGGAATCGCCAGAACAAAATATATTGATGACTTATTGCGAAGGACGGTTTCTGAAGGAGTGAAACAAGTCATCATATTAGGCGCAGGTTTTGACACCAGAGCTCTACGACTTTATTTTCTGAAGAGCACTGCTGTGATTGAAATTGACCATCCCGACACAGCAAAATTTAAACTCGAAAAACTAAAATCATCAATAAGGACACCACCTCAGAACGTCTTTTACTATCAGGTAGACTTCAATAAACAGTCATTGGACGAAATAGCCGTTGTTTGCAATATTAACTTCGACTTGCCCACAACAATCATTTGGGAAGGTGTTACTAATTATCTGACCCCCGCTGCCATTGACGCAACATTCCAATTCACGAAAAGATTTACTCACAACATCCACCTCATTTTTACCTATATTGACAAACAGGTTCTTGACCACCCTGAAAATTTCATCGGTACAGGGAAGCTATTTAAAAACCTGCAAGACAATGACGAGCAATGGATATTCGGTTTTATGCCCAGTGAATTATCGAACTATCTAAAGCAATTCGAATTGACACTTCTCGAAGACTTGAATGCGACGGATTACCGAAACAAGTATATGCCCGAACGGACTGACATCGCGGTAGGCTACGAGTTTTACAGAGTAGCTTTTGCAAAGCGCTGACAAAGAATGATTGCGCCTGACACACGGCTGCCGAACATGCCGCGCGCTAGGATTTTGGCATGGTTGGTCGATTGAAGTGAGCGTTGCTGCCATTTCCGCGTGGCGCGTCGGCACGCTATGCCGTCAAGGCCGGACAACCTTAATATCTTTCTCCACGATCTTAAACTCAGGATTCCCTGTGTAAAATTCTTTTTAGAACCCGTCCATTTGACAGGATATCTCTTGTTTTGTTAAGAATCCCTACATGAACGAGATGAAAACGAGAAGAATCCTTAGTGAAGTGGCTTTGGGGAATATTCCTCCCGATACGATCATTACCAATGGTACGCTCTTCAATGTCTTTACCAGAGAGTTTATCAGCCAGCAGTCGATCTGGATCAAGGACGGAATGATCGCTTATGTCGGACCTGATCATGATCCTCTAAAAGATGCCAAAACCCAGGTGATTGATGCAGAGGGTATGGTTCTTCTCCCCGGATTGATCGAAGGGCATACGCACCTCACCAGGTCAGGGATAGAGGAATTCGTCAGGCATGTGATCCCTGGGGGAGTGACCACCGTGGTCATGGAAACGATTGAATTTGGTCTGATTTTTGGGAAAGAGGGGATCGAATATTTAGTACGAGGGCTTGAAGGACAGCCTATCCGATTCTATTACACCGTGGCTCCTCTGTGCAGTCTCACGCCATCCGAGGAGATAAAAACTCTGAAGGAAGAAGAATTCCTGCCTCTGCTGAGAGACCCCAACTGTCTCGGCATCGGTGAGATTTTCTGGGGGAATATTTTCTTGGATGGGAGACAAGGGGAGAGGGTGAAGGAACTTGCCTCTCTGACACTCGATCTCGATAAGAGGGTCGAGGGACATACTGCAGGAGCAACAGGAAGGAAGCTTCAGGCCTATACCTGTTTTGGTGTCTCTTCTGATCACGAACCGATCACCGAAGATGAAGTCATGGAGAGGCTGAGACTCGGGTACTGGGTCATGATCAGAGAAGGGGCGGTAAGAAAGGAACTGCCTAGGGTAAAGGAGGTCTTTAATAAGAAGATCGATTTTCGAAGATTGATTTTGGTAACAGATAGCATGGACCCTGAGGGATTCATCGAAGAAGGCTATCTCGAAGCCTCGTTGAGAACAGCGATAAAGCTCGGAGTTCCGCCTGAGATAGCTTATCAGATGGTCACTATCAATGTGGCAGAGCATTTCCATCTCGACCATCTCCTTGGCTCACTCTCACCCGGAAAGATGGCAGATATTTTGATCATTCCTTCTGTTGGAGAGTTCTCGCCTCAGTTAGTGATGCGTGACGGAAAGGTCATCTTTAAAGACGGCAAAGCCACTGCAGAACCTCGGAAGGCCACTTTCCCAACTTATATGTTTAAGACGGTGAATTCAGCGGATCGCACTTTTTCTCCCCCGCCCCGTAAAGGAAAGGCGAGAGTAATGGAACTTGTCACAAATCTTGTGACCAAGGAGAGGATCGTCGATCTTGAAGATCCTGAGGAATCGAGCGATGTCTTGATGCTTCTTGCCTCAGATAGAGTGGGACGGGGAGGGCATTTTATGGGGCTTCTCAAAGGATTCGGCCTCCAAAAAGGAGCCTACGGGACGACCATGTCCTGGGATACCATTGACCTCTTTGTTGTGGGATGTGATATCCATTCAATGGAAACGGTGATCGGGAGACTGAAAGAGATCGGAGGGGGAGGAGTCTATGCGATAGGAGATGAGATTGTGTCAGAATTTCCAGCTCCCCTTTGCGGTATGTATTCGCTAAAACCGATGGAGATATTGAGGGGAGAGATAAAACACCTCGAAGAGGCCCTGAAGAGAAATGGAGTGAGGTGGGAAAAACCTATCCTCACCATCGATACGCTTGGAACCCCTGCCATTCCCCACCTCAGAATTACCCACCATGGCTACGTCAGGTTAAGAGACAGGGCGATCCTTTCGGTTGAGGTCTAACAGGGTGCGGCCCCATACGGCCTCCCACCTCCCCAAGATAACATAACACTGTCATAATCTCTAACCTCCGTATTCATTGCCCCAGTAGACAGGCGAAATCCTAAATTTATAAAGCCATTGCAGCAATGAAGAGTCAATTTTTTTCGCGATTCTAACCCACTTCAGTCCTGCCTTTTTTCTATCTAATGCGTGAAACAAATAATATTTTTTCGCAATGAGCATTTTTTTGTTGACATTATTTGGAAAGTATATATACTTATAAATATGCCACGTCATCTGATGACCAATGAACGGGGAATGATAGCTCTGGAGCGCCTCAGAAAGATAAAGCCCTTTGTCCAAGCCTCCCTGAGTATTACAAAAAAACGGTGCGGCAATCCTCGATGTCGGTGTGCTCAAGAAGGTCCCCTTCATGAAGTGGCTCTTCTTACGTGGAAGGAGGAGAAACGCACCCGTACCTTGTATATCCCAATACAACTTCGTCAGGAGGTTGAGAGATGGGTCCAAGAAGGGAAGCTTCTCAAGCGCCTCGTGGCAGAGGTGTCCCAGGCTCAGAGGGAGTTTTTGAGCAGCAAGAAAAAGAGCAGGAAGAGCAAAAAGGGTTGATCCGTGCTTTGACGGGCACCGTGCACCATTTCTTTGGTGGTTTTTCCCCCTCTATTCGCCCATCTCACAGACCCCCGAGATCCTCAGAAGATCCTTTACCCCCTCGCGAGTCTTGCCTTCGCCGGTGTCACGATGTTCCTGTTTCAGCTCAAAGCGAGGCGACAGATTGGGTTGTTGCTCCGCAACGGTTCCTCGGTCATCAAATTCCAAGCCCTCTTTGGAGTGAAGTCTTTTCCTCATGGCGATACCCTGGAAGCGACCTTTTCAAATCTGGAGACCGACCAGATTCAGATGGTCGTGACCGGAATGACCGAAACCCTCATTCGCAAGAAGGTCCTCTACAGCTACCGTTTATTGGGAATCTACTTCATCGTGGCCATCGATGGAACGGGCACGATCAGCTTCAGCCACCGTCACTGTCCCCATTGTCTCACGCGTACCCGCAATGGAAAGACCCTTTACTACCATCCCGTCTTGGAAGCCAAACTCCTGACTTCCAATGGCTTCGCCTTCTCTCTGATGACCGAGTTTATCGAGAACCCCGGAGACAAGGCGACCAAACAGGATTGTGAACTCAAGGCCTTCTACCGACTGGCGGAGCGACTCAAGACCCGGTTTCCACGGCTGCCCATCCTTTTATCGATGGACGGTCTCTTCGCAGGGGGACCGACCTTTGATCTATGCCAGTCTTACGGCTGGAAGTTCATGATCGTTCTCAAGGACGACGATTTGCCTTCCGTGAACGAGGAGTTCGATGCATTGTCCAAATTACAACCCGAGAACCGATTGGCTTGGCGCACGGGGAAGGAGGCCCAAGTCAAACAGGTCTTCCGCTGGGTCGACGATATCGCCTATGTCGATTCCCTAAAGAAGGAGCACACGTTATCCGCGATCGAGTGCTTGGAGACCAAACCCGACAAGGAGGGACAGAAGAAAACGACGAAGTTCAAGTGGGTCACCAACTGCCATGTCTCGTGCAAAAATATCACGACCTTATCCAATGACGGAGGGAGGATGCGATGGAAAATTGAAAACGAGGGATTCAACGTACAAAAAAAGGGAGGATATGAACTGGAGCATGCTTACACCAATAATCCTAACTCAGCCAAGGTCTTTTACCTCCTCTTGCAGATCGCTCATCTGCTCGCACAACTTCTCTACAAAGCTAAACTTCTTAAAAGAGATTTCCCTGGTGGGTTCGGCTCGGCAAAAAACCTGGCGTTCCGATTGCTGGAAGCTTGGCGAAATGCCCGCATGGCTCAAGCAGACATCACGGCGGCGCTTCAAAAACGATTTCAAATTCGGTTTGATTCTTCTTGATCCACTCGGTGCTCCAGTCCTACCCTCCCTGACAACCTAAACTTCTATTACGGTCCCATTCCATGGATCGCCGGTCCCTTGTTCCCTTCTCCCTGGCTCTCCTCATCCCAACAACCTCTTGCCCGGATACTCCCTCTCCTACCACCCCCTGACTCTTCATTGCTGAAGCCATTGATATTTTATCGTATTTTTGATAGGTTAGATCATACTCGACTTCCTCTTCCTTTCTCCGTTTTTTGGGAGAAGGCGGACGTGAGGGGGTGATTCCAATTTTCTATGAACATTTCATTGAAGTCAGAGCCTATTCTCAAAAAGAATGGGCTTTTTTGTTTCCAAAAGGAAGCGAAAGGAGTAAAATATCCCAGCGATTGCATCTCTTGAAGAATTAAGAACGGTTCATAAGGATTTACTGGCAGCCACCGATATCGAAGAACTGAAGACAACATATAAAAAATGGCGCCGCATCGGATGGAAGAACATTTGTAAGCTTTGTCTATCATTACACAAAAACGCTTACCAAGAATGGAGGAGTTTTAATGGAAGAATACCTTGGCCCAATAGTAACAGGTGATGAAATAAAAAAAGTTCTAACTAAGCGAAGTAGTAAATATATTTACAAGACTATTTCCAGCCCGAAACCTGAAAACATAGAGAAAAAAGTAGAACTTGAAGAGAAAGACGGCTGGAAGAGGTCGAGAAAAAATAAAAGGTCCATCCGGATGGAAAAAGAAAAATCTTTAGATGAACAACTCGAAGATGAACTTTGGTGTATTGTTGCACAGATGGCTTTTCACGAGTTAAGTGATGGGAGAAATTTTAAGATTCACGTTAGTGATAACCAGGAACCAAGACAGATTGATGTTTTTGCCAAAGATAGTGAGACAGCAGTCTTAATAGAATGTACTCGTGTGGAGACTCCTAAAAAGAAAAGTATGGATAATTTAATTCAAAAGATCATCAGTATTCAGAATAATATTCGAGATTCTATTAATAAGCAATATGGGAAGAACCCAAAGCTTAAATTGCGATGGATAATTGCTTCTAGAAATATAATTTGGTCTGATCCCGATCTAAAAAAAGCAGAAGAAGCAAAGATTTATGTCCTCCAAGATAAAGAGATCGATTACTACAAGAGCCTGATCAATCTTTTTAAATTCGCTGCGAGGTATCAATTTCTAGCACACATATTCGAAGGAGAAGAAATTCACGGTCTAAAAATTTCAGTTCCTGCCACTAGGGGTAAGATTGGTAAAACATATTTTTATAACTTCTTAATAAGACCTTCCGACCTTCTAAAAATCTCTTATATAAGCCATAAAGCAAGCCGCGATGCGGAGGCCCTCCAAACTTATCAGAGAATGCTTAAAAAATCTAGGCTAAATCAAATTGCAATGCAATTCAGACACTATAGAGGTCCGCATTCGTGTAAGGAGGCCGGTTTGGGGTTAGAAGGTTCTCAATGGTGGGTCAACAAGTCAAAGGCACGACGCTGGGGATTTTAGGAAGGGCGTTTCAAAGTCGGCAGACAGTTTTAATGGAGGCAACGAGAAGAATCGACGATGGCAGAGCGATTATTCCCTCTATCTTTTACGAGGTAAACGTTGAGCGGTGATCACTGTTGGCGGTAGAGGTAAAACCTCTATGGGGGTCGAGGATTCTGCATCAGTCCGTTCAACTCACGACCGATACGTCGGCATTTGTCTGCGATCTTTTTGCGTGCTTCCTCATGAAGCATCACCACAAATCCGATAAGTTCGAACGGTCTGAATAGACCGTAGTAGGTCTGGTAGTAGACAATGATGTGGTTATCGGAAGGCAGAAGCTGTTGACGGATACGAGGGAGCGTCTTTTGGTTCAGCTCCTTGCGTCCTCGCTTCAGCAGGTAAAGTTGAAGAAGATTATAGGCCAGCATAATAAAGACGACTTGATTGATGACCACGGAGAAGGCACGAGAGGTGAAATGGGTCAAGTCGCTAAAACACTTGAGCTGACGATACCGCTCTTCCGTCGAGGGACGCAGATGGTACTCCTGCTGGGTCTGGCTTGGATCCCGCACCTCTTTGGTGTCGATTAAGAACCAGATCTCCTGATGACCATCGGCATAGTGTTCCCGGTTGGCCACCACGGTGAGAGGTACGGTGCAGGAGGACCAACTCCGAAACTCGCCAATGGCAGCCGCCTCTTTTTTGATCAAGACCTCTTCGGGCGGTGGGGGCGGCTGTTGTTGTTTTAACTGACGGAGTTTCTCCTGCCGCTTTTTTTCTCGTTTGCGGATGGCCTTGGGCCTGAGGTGAATCGATTCCTTGACCTCCTCTCTCGGCGGTTTGCACTCCACCCACGCAACGTCCGGCTCTTGGAACAGAGCCATCGCATCGACATAGAGATCCATGTTTTGACGAATCGGGATGAGAATATCAATGTCGTATTTCTTCTTGCAGACGGAGATCGCCTTCCCATCCAAGAAACCCCGATCCAGGATGAGTCTCTTCATGACCCCTTTACCCACCGTCTCCACAAACCGTTTCACCAAAGCATAAAGCACAGGAGATTCGTGGTCCTTGCCCGAAACCACCTTCACCGCCACAAAGAGGAAGAAGTCCAACGCCCGGTTCGTGTGCAGCAACGTCACCATCTTATAGCACCGCCGCCACTGGCAGCGGATCTTCTGTCCATCGGTCATCTTGTGGTATTGCCCCTCGGAAACGGGATGATCGTGTTCGTCAAACAGAAGCTTCACGGAGCCTTCATAGCGGGGGTTGTCCGGAACAAACAAGTAGGAGGCATCCCCGATGAAAAGGCCTCCTGGATCAAAGGCACGTTGGCGCTGAAACACCCGAACCCCATCCTGCCCAAACCATCTCATCAAGGCTTGGCCTTCGGTGTCCTTGGCGACCTTGCGCAAATAATCCGGATCACAGGGGGTCTCCCGGTCGTAGTGATTCTTCTGGTTAAACCCCTCACAGAAGATCGTCGTCTCCCCTGTCTTAGGATGAACCACCTTGCGGCCCGCCTTGGGCCCAAAGGCCTGAAGCATCCCTCCAGAACGAACCACCAGGGGAAACGCATCAAAAGCGTGCACCCCGTGAAGCCGCATGGACAGATTGCTGGCTACATAAAACCAGAAGGGCACATCCTCTTTCTTCCGCGGCGTAGGATAACTCTCTGCCAGTTGATCGAGTATCGCTCGGGCTTTGATGAAACGGAAAAAATCGGCCTCGAACACTTCGCTGGCCGCTTCCATATAGTCAAACTCTCCATTCCCCAGCGCCTCCAAAACGAAGGGCTTGTTCTCCTCAAAAATCACGAGGTCCATCCCGCTTCACCCTTCCCGGACGCTTGTTGCTCGATGAAGACCATTCCTCCCGACGCATCCCCTCCATCTGATCCATCACCTGCAGCATCTTCCGATAAATCTCTCCCAGTCGGGCCCGAACCCGCCGAAGCTCCTGATAACGTCCTACCTTCACTTGAACCTCAACAAGAAATCCATGGGGGATCACCTGTAATCTCGTCTTCCCTCCCTCGCTGGCACTGACCACCATGCGCGCATGAAGCTCCCCACGAGCGCATTTACACCCCGACTTTCCACATCGGCGCTTCAGTTCATAGACCGTCCCTTTGATCACTGGCCGGTCAGAAAAAAAAGGTTCGACAAGTCCCTTGATCGCGTCGGTCAGGTGAAGAAGGGACTGTCGAAGTCGACTCAACTTCTCTCGGTCTATTTTACTCTGTATGCCCATATATTAATAACATACAGATTTTAAAACAAAAGTCAAGAAAAAAGTGAAGCTCCCCAAAAATTTCTTTCAGGGGAAACGGAGGCAAATCTCCTAGCCCCCCGAATAGCGATTTATAGCGGGGTCACGTGGGGCCGGAGGAATGCGCCTGGTTGGAATTCCCTACTGTCTGAATTGCAGCAAATTGCAGAATATATAAATCTTGGAGGAATATTGCCTACCAATATTGTAATTAATCTAAAGACAAAGATGGTGGGCACAGGGCGTCCCTGAAAGTTTTTCCTTTGGAGAATTGGGCGAATTTAAAGAGGATTACAACCAGCAAAGGTGGTTCGCATATCATGACCTTCAAGCACCTTATCGGTAAGTCAACACTAAAAGAAGGTATCACCATCCATAAGAATTTCGAGAGTTTCTTCGACAGTCCTAATTCAGGACAGAAAAAAGAAATTACACTTTTGTACGGCAATGAGGAGTCAGTAAACGTTGTACTGAGAAGATTAGACAATGTTCGCAAGCACGTCCAGATTAAATACGCTAACAAAGCACATACTCGTTTCCTTGATTGGCTGAATACGGTTTTCGTTGAAACAAAAAAGGGGTCAATCGGCGAATTCCTGGAATTTCAGAAAATAGCCCCTGACGTTTTCAGGTTAAATCCTATCACAATTGATATGTCACACAATGCAAAGTTGTATGTTGCGGATTCTATGTGTCACAAAGCAGATCGAGATTATCTAAAGAAAGAAGATTCTTTTTTTGAAATTGAAAAAATAATTAACGACATCAGTTTCAAGGTAGATGAAGGCCAAACCTTCTACAACCGGGAAATTGAAAAAGCATTCTCAGAACATGATTGGCAGAGAGAAGTGAAAGCAATTCCTGAGCTTGATCTTAAATGTGATTATAGGAAAAAGACCGTTCAGGTTGAAGTTGAATTTGGCAATGCAAGGGCATATTATCAGGACTACATAAAGTTTATGCTGTCTTATTTTTCAGAGCAGATCCATTTAGGGGTTCTTATTACCCCGACTTTAGGATTTGCAAATATATTATGCGAGATCGGAAAACATAAAGCTTTACAAAGGGGTCGGAAAACTTACTCTGGAATGATGCATTTCGAAAAAGCCTACAGAGAATTTAGTTATTTAAAGTCTATTTTCGATATTCCCATCGTTATACTCGGAATAGATATCAACCCATTATAGCAAGCCTCCACTCGGGCTTAAAGAGAGTCTCCGGAGGCAGGTTTGCAAAAAGGGGCTTAGATGCTCGATATATGGACGAGAAAACGATGGTTTTCCTGTCGAACCTAAACATAAAGCCCATGAGGGTGGCTTTCGACCATGTAAAAGATAAGAAGACATATGTTCGGGCTCTCAAGATTGCACGAAAATACGGTATAAAAGAATTTTCCAATTATATGCTATACAACTGGAAAGATACCCCGAAGGATTTATATGAGAGATTGGTAATTAACATTAGGCTCAATGAAAAATGGGGCAAGGGGACAGATAAATCCTCCGGCGCGATCTATAGCTACCCCATGCGCTATGCACCAATCAAAAGTAGATATCCAGACGAATCCAATCGAAACCGGGATTATGTTCGTACCGTTCCAGAGAAAAAGCTTGATTTTGTAAATTCTGCTGTTTGGACAAAGCGTTTTACGAGGAACGTGGAAATCATGAGAGGAGCGGCATTCGGGGCAATCTCTCCTACGCCAACGCTGGCTTGGAGAACAATTGGAGAAACGTTCGAAGAATTCATCGTCAACCTTTACATGCCGGAAGAACTTTTAAGAAACAGAAACAAACATGAAAGAAGAGTATATGAGTACGAGCCGAAACGTCCGCCCGGGACAGGCAAGGTTGAGGGATTCCGGACTTTTATTCTGCGTCTTTTTAAGGAACAACCAGAGGAAGCTGCGAGATTTCATAATGCTGTGAGTGCTAATACAACCAGTTCAATCCGAGAATACTATAACAAATGCACAAATAAAGAGGTTAAAGAATGGTTAAAGCTCTACATGAGAAAGTGAGTGGGATCCATCATCAAATCCCATTCATTGGTTACCAGATGCTGGACGTGATCACGTCAGGAATGTATGACGACCCCCTTATGGTTTATCGAGAGTATATTCAGAATTCTGTTGATTCGATCGATATTGCGGTTCGTGAAGGGAAATTGTCTTGTGATAAGGGGCGTATATCAATTTTTATCTTAGGAGATGATAGATCGGTATGCATTGAAGATAACGGCGCTGGATTACCTGAGACTCTTGCCAGCCAAGTACTGTTGAACCTTGGTTCCAGCCCAAAGGAAAGGACTAACCAAAGAGGCTTCAGGGGTATCGGACGTTCTTGGAGGGCTTGCTTATTGCGAACTGCTGAGATTCGAGACGCGTTCTTCCAGCATGGAAGACGTTTCCATTATAGAATGGGATAGAAAGCGCCTTGAAGATTTAACAAGAACAATAAAGCGAAATACGAGTTTGGTTGAGGTGGTCAAAAGTATAACAAGAACCGTCAAAAGAAAGCCTACTGAGCGGGATACTGATCATTTCTTCCGCGTGAAGATGGAAGGTGTCCGCAGGTTTCATTCAGATAAATTAATGAACATAAGAACGATTAAACAGTATTTGTCACAAGTGGCTCCGGTGCCCTACGATAAAAGGAATTTCTCCTTTGCAGAAAAACTAAATGAATACTTTGGGAAAATCTCTGGTTATAGAAGCTACGAAATAACCCTTAATGGAGATAAGATCCTGAGGCCATATTCGGACAAAATTGAAATTTCGAAAAATCTTGACGACGTTGTTGCAAATATAGAATGTTTTGAATTTCCGGGAACTGACGGGTATCCTATGGCGCTTGGCTGGTACGCTAAGACTGGTTTTAAATCTTCATTCCCTTCCAATGTTGCAATGCGTGGAATTCGTGTTAGACACGGGAATATCGAAGTGGGGAATGAACATTTTTTATCTCCTTTCTTCACGGAAGGACGATTTGCAACATGGAATATTGGAGAAATACAAATTTGGAACCACAACATCAAGCCAAATGCACGTCGAGATGGATTCGAACAATCACCAGAATATGAACGTTTCTTGGAGCAGGCAAGTATCTTAGGACGTTGGTTAAGTAGCCTATGTCGGAGAGCGTCCAGTGACCGTGGCATGAAATTCAAAGTAGAGAGAAAGTTAAAAGAAATGGAAAATACCGTTACCCAATTATCATTTTTCATTGATGAAGAACATCATCAGACAATTATCAGGAAAATTGAAGAGGATTTGGATGAACTTTTACGCACAATGATGCACAAAGGAACATGTGGGAACTTAATGCATGAAAATAAGAAGATTAAGTCTATACTGACTCGATTGAAGAATAATCCTTATTTATTCACAAATTATTTAGATGGCAGATTGCTCAGGTTTATGAACAAAAAGGAGCTCGTTAGAAAAATGGTAAAGGTTGTGCTTTCGGAATATGATAATGCCGTGTCGGCCCATGCCCTGGTACAAAAAATGATGGAACCTTTTCTAAGCCATCTCGGTAAGGAAATGCTAAAAGAGGAGAAACTAAATAAGAAATGCTGTAAGGAGGCCTATAAGCAAATGCTAAAAAGTGAGGATGTTAAAACAATTGAAACAGAGGTTGACCAGTTGCAGTCGAGATTTGGGAATTAACGAAAAAAGAATTGAAACAGATAAATTTATCATTAGAAGAGTTGAGAAGGCAAAGAGTATTTAATGAAACCCATTAGATTGTCATTGCATGCCAGAGAACAGCTTTTCTTTAGGGGGACTACTTAAGAAGAAGTCATTGAGACAATCTCGACCTCTCAATGGCGACCTGCAGAATTGGGGCGTTTGGAGTGTAAAAAGGATTTTCCTTATAGAAGAGAATGGAACGGAATATTTTATAATATAAAGCAGGTGAGACCTATTTTTGTCGATGAAGAAAAAGAACTTGTTGTGATAACCATTTACACCTATTTCTTTTAAAAGGAGGTCTAAAGGTGAGAATAACCTATGATTCAGAAGTCGACGCCCTGTATATTCGCTTTATTGAGGCTACCGTGACAACAAAGCATGTTGCTGAAGGAATTGCTGTAGATTATGACGCTGAAGGTCATATTGCCGGTGTTGAGATACTTGATGCAGTCAAACGTTTTGGAAGCAAGGATGTATTTAAAAAGGTATCTATTGAAGATTTAGTATTACAGCCAAGGTAAACCTGTGGTTTCCAATGCCGACATTCTCAATAATTGGGGTGAAAAATGTTTAGCCAGAAAAAAAAGAATGTCAAATCTCCTTAAAATTGCGAAACGTCATGAGGCACTCTTCGTTAGCTCAATAAATGGCATTGGGAAACAGAGGGCCCTTGAAATCCTTTTCAACATTGTATTCCCCTTTTTTCTCGTATTGTTTGAAGAAGAAGGGCAAAGGCAATACATCGATTTTATATACGGGCTTTATGAGCCTCATCCTGCTCTTGGAGATAACTCTAAGACAAGGGCGATGAAAGCCGAACTTTTGGAAAATCCCCCGTCGCCCCCCTTTACTAAAGGGGGGTTGGGGGGATTAAAAATTAACTCGGTCAAAACTGTACAACCAACACAAGAAGTGGAGGCTATTGAAGAACAGCCGAATCTGGAGCTTGTTTCGTATATAGGAATAATGGAATAAGAAATAAAATAGAGCACTAAGAATAGTAGAAGCAGGGGAGGCGTCATTACCTGCACTATTAAAAAGCTTTTCTGGTTTTCAAAATGGGGTTGCTGATTCTGGAATACATAGAATGACTCATGGGCTCTTTTAGGGAAAATGAGATGAAATTATTCAAAAAATTAAAAAATTATTACAAAAGATTTGGGAAACTTGAAAATGGTTGGATATAGGGATATTCATCCTTACGCATCTCTTGTAGAAGTCGTGTTTGATGGACGGCTTAAGCCAATCTCTGTCCGTGTTTATTTTGATGATGGCCTCTTTTTTGCCGAGAACGAAGCCTTGCTCTTATATGGGACGGGAACGTCGCCGGATGAGGCCATTACAGATCTTGGCCTACACATAATTCATTTCTATCAATACTATAAAAACCTGGATTGGTCCCAGATTACAGGAGATGCGTTAAGGTTAAAGAAACTTTATGAAGGTCTATTATTAGGGGAATAAGGTTGATTGGTTGCCAAGGGGTTTGTAAAAGAAGATTCCCACCACCGTTATTTTTATCATGAAGTAAAGGGAAAGCGGACAGGGATTTCCACTCATACCTCTCATGGGAGTGATTATAAAACTTATGGGGATAATCTCCTGAGGCTGATAAAAAAACAATTGAGATTAGACGCATTGAGCCAGGTTGTTGATTTATTAAAATGCCCCATGACGGGTGATGACTACAACGGAATTCTTAAAAAGAAAGATTTGCTTTAAATCTATATATCAACCTTTAAAAGAATATGTTGAACGTGGAGTCGGGGTCGTATTTTTCGGGAGGTTTTCTTTCTTTCTCCTTCAATTTGGCATGGGCAGCTGCCAGTCGCGCAATGGGGAGCCGTGGAACAGAACAGCTGACGTAGGAGAGGCCGATGGAGTGACAGAATTCTACCGATTCCGGATGACCCCCATGTTCACCGCAGATGCCGATCTTCAGATCGGGCTTCGTCCTTCTTCCCCATTCGATCGTGATCATCATTAACCTCCCCACTCCTTTTACATCCAATACTTCAAAGGGATTGTCCTGAAGGATCTTTCGCTGGTTGTAAAGGGGAAGAAATTTGTTCTCCGCATCCTCTCTCGAAAAGGAGAAGGTGGCCTGGGTGAGGTCGTTGGTCCCGAAGGAGAAGAAATCTGCCACCTCCGCCAATCTCCCTGCCCTCATACAGGCCCTGACCACTTCGATCATCGTCCCAAATTTGAAGTGAATCTGAATCCCGTAATTTTGTTCCACTTCTTTTTGCACCTTTTTGACCAGTTGATAGACCCACTTCAACTCCTCAGCAGTGCAGACTTGAGGAACCATGATCTCCGGTTGGATATCAACACCCTCTTTGATCAGCTCGGCTGCCGCCTCGAGGATCGCCTGGATTTGCATCTTGTAGATCTCTGGATAGGTGATTCCCAACCTCACGCCTCGGTGGCCGAGCATGGGATTGACCTCCATCATCTCTTTGACTTTACGAAGTGTCTCCTGCTGTTTCCGGATCAGTTTCTTGTCGAGTTTCTTCTGTTTGATCTCGGCGATATCGGCCGCCATGTGGTCGAGGGCTTTCAGAGATTCCCGGAAAGAGGGGTCCACAAACTTCATCGCCTCGGAAATATCTTCCATCGAGGAGAAGGCCCGCTCCATCTCCTCCAATTTTCTGAGCTCAGAGGCCAATTCTTCGGCTGAGGGGAGAAATTCGTGGAGCGGCGGATCGAGGAGACGGATCGTCACCGGCAGTCCGGCCATCGCCCTCAATATGGCCTTAAAGTCGTTTTTCTGCATGGGAAGGAGTTTTTCAATCGCCTCCGCTCTCTTTTCTTTTGACCCCGCCAAGATCATCTCCCGAACAATAGGGAGCCGGTCCACGGCATTGAACATTCTCTCCGTTCGACAGAGACCAATCCCCTCTGCCCCCAACTGCCTTGCCTTGACTGCAGATTCGGGAGTATCGGCGTTGGCTCGAACCCCCATCGTTCTTATCTCATCAGCCCAACGCAAGAGCGCGAGGAGGTTTTCGCTGATTTCCGGGTCGACGGTAGAGACTTCTCCCAGGTAGACTTCACCTCTGGAGCCATCGATGGTGATAAAATCTCCTTCCTTGATACGGAGGTTCCCGATGGTTGCTTCTCTCGCCTTTGGATCGATCTGCAGCTGTTCGCATCCTGAGACGCAGGCTTTACCCATTCCCCTTGCCACGACCGCCGCATGGGAGGTTTTTCCTCCACGGCTTGTCAAAATTCCTTGGGAAGCAAAGAAGCCATGAATGTCTTCGGGTTTCGTTTCTTCTCGTACCAGAATGACCTGATGGCCCAGCTTCCCAACCCTTTCGGCCTCATCGGCATCGAAGATCGCCTTTCCCGAGGCTGCACCGGGTGAGGCAGGTAGGCCGACGGCGATCGGCTTTCCCTTGAAATTTGGATCGATCCTCTTGTGGAGGAGTTGTTCCAGCTCTTGAGGTTTCAGCCTCTGAACAGCCCATTCCTTGTCGAAGAGCTTCTCAGCGGCCATCTCCTTGGAGGTCCGAACGATTGCCTGGGCGTTCATCTTTCCATTTCGGGTTTGGAGGATGTAGAGGTTTCCTTTCTCCACGGTGAATTCGAAGTCCTGAACCTCATGGAAATGCTCTTCAAGGGTTCTTCTGACCCGCTCCAACTCTCGATAGATTTTTGGCATCTCCTTCTTCATCTCCTGAATCGGTTTGGGTGTCCTGATCCCAGCCACAACATCCTCACCCTGAGCATTGACCAGATATTCCCCATAGAAAACGTTTTCTCCAGTTCCGGGATCTCGTGTGAATGCCACACCGGTAGCGGAATCAAAGCCCATGTTCCCGAAGACCATCGTACATACGTTAACGGCTGTCCCGTTCGCCATCTGAGGGGTGATCTTGAATTCCTTGCGGTAGTCCACTGCCCTCTTTCCCATCCAGGATCTGAAGACGGCTTCGATGGCAAGCTTCAATTGAATCATTGGATCTTCTGGGAAGGGATTTCCAGTCCTCTTCTTAATTAATCCCAGATATTGTTGACACATGTCTTTTAGGCTGTCTGCATCGAGATCGGTATCATCAACTGCCCCAACCTTCTCTTTCGTTTTGTTGAGGATTTGATCGAATTCCTTTTCATCAACCCCCAAGGCAATTTTCCCGAAGAGTTGAATGAATCGCCGATAGGCATCGTAGGCAAACCTTCCATCCGAAGTAATCTGGATCAGTCCCTCAATGGTCTCATCATTGAGACCCAAATTGAGGATGGTATCCATCATTCCGGGCATGGAGAGGGCCGCACCGGACCGGACGGAGAAGAAGAGGGGGTTTTGGGAACTCCCAAAAACTTTTCCTGTCTTTTCTTCAATCCTCTTAAGGCTTACTTCCACCTCTTCCATGAGGCCTTTGGGAAGTCTTTTTTTGTTTTCATAGTATTGAAGGCAGGCCTCGGTTGTGACGATGAATCCTGATGGAACGGGAAGGCCCATGTGAGTCATTTCAGCTAGTCCCACACCTTTCCCTCCGAAGAGTTTCTTATTGGTACCATCCGCTTCTTCAAAGAAATAGACATATTCTTGGCTCTTCATGGATTCACTTCCTTATTTGAGATAACATATTATAATAATTATAATTTATTGAAAAATCAATCCTCATCTGCGAATCAAACCGATGAGAACCATCCTTGACAAGGGAGTTGGGTTCGGATAGATTTACATTATGATATATCGGAATATTCATACTAATCAATAACAATAAAGTAATAAAGTCTCCCAAGGAGGGGGTTATGGGGAATAGACCATATATTCTTTGGTTTGATGAGGTTGGGCTCGATGATCTTCCATTAGTGGGCGGAAAGAATGCCTCCCTGGGAGAGATGCGAAGGGAACTGACGAAACAGGGCGTTAGCGTCCCCAACGGTTTTGCTGTGACAGTAAATGCTTACCATTCCTTCTTAGATGAAGGGATTGTTCCAGAATGGCATGAGATGGGCCAACCCAACGTGAGAGAGAGCATTCGGGAAATACTTTCTACTCTCGATGTCGAAGATGTAGAGAACTTATCGGAAAGGGGAAGTCGAGTTCGGAGACTCCTTTATGGCCTCGAATTTCCAAAGGAGATCGTCGGAGAGATCGTCAAGGCCTATCGGGCCTTGTGTAAGGAGTATGGGGAGGATACGGATGTTGCAGTCCGCAGCAGCGCCACCGCTGAAGATCTTCCTAGTGCGAGTTTCGCTGGCCAGCAAGAGACCTATCTCAACATCCGTGGGGAATATGCCCTGGTTCAGGCCTGCAAGCGATGCTTTGCCTCACTTTTTACAAACCGGGCGATCTCCTACAGGGCCCATAGGGGTTTTGACCACTTTCAGGTGGCCCTCTCCATCGGGATTCAGAAGATGGTTCGATCCGATAAGGCCTGTTCCGGGGTGATGTTTACCATTGATACGGAATCGGGTTTCCCGCACGTCGTCTATATTACCGGCTCTTACGGATTGGGCGAGAATATCGTCCAGGGGGTCATCAATCCCGACGAATTTTATGTGTTCAAGCCCTGCATACAGAAAGACTTTAAACCTATTATTCAAAAAACCCTTGGAAGCAAAGAGATCAAAATGATCTATATGGTAGAGGGAGAGGGTTCGACAAAGAACGTTCCGGTGTCGGCACTGGAGAAATCCAATTTCATCCTGAGCGACGAAGAGATTATCCTCCTTGCCCAATGGGGGGTGAGCATCGAAGAACACTATTCGAAAAAAGCAGGCTATCACATGCCTATGGATATTGAGTGGGCGAAGGATGGCATCACTCAACAGCTCTTTGTCCTCCAGGCGAGACCTGAAACGGTGAAATCCCAGGGAGAGAAGAACGTTTTAGAGACCTATATGTTAAAGGAGAAGGGTGAGGTTTTGGTTATAGGGAAGAGTGTTGGTGAGAAGATCGGCGCCGGACCGATCAATATCATCTCCAGTGCGAAAGAGATAGAGAGGTTTAAGAAAGGTGAGGTATTGGTGACCCAGATGACAGACCCGGACTGGGAGCCCATCATGAAGATTGCTGCTGGCATTGTGACCGACCGGGGTGGCCGGACCTGCCATGCTGCCATCATTAGCCGGGAATTGGGCGTTCCATGTGTCGTGGGAACAGGGACCGGAAGTGAAATTCTCGGAGACTACCGGAGTGCGACGGTCTGCTGTGCGCAGGGAGAAACGGGATTGGTTTACGAGGGGATCCTCGATTATGAGGTGAAGCGGTTCGATATGGAACACCTGGAGAAACCCCACACAAGAATTATGATGAACGTGGGGAATCCGGACAATGCCTTCCACCTCTCTTTTATCCCAAACGATGGGGTAGGTCTTGCCAGGGTCGAATTTATCATCAATAACTTCATTAAGATCCATCCGATGGCTCTTGTCCATTTCGATCTATTGAAGGACGATCATGACAAAAAAGCGATCGAACAATTAACCATCGGGTATGAGGATAAAAAAGTCTTCTTCATTGATCGGCTTGCCCAGGGGGTGGCGAAGATTGCCGCAGCCTTCTATCCCAAAGAAGTGATCGTCAGGCTGAGTGACTTTAAAAGTAACGAGTATGCCAATCTCATCGGAGGGAGTCAATTCGAACCTGTGGAGGATAACCCCATGATTGGCTTCCGGGGGGCCTGTCGGTATTATGATGAGGATTACCAAGAAGGATTCGGTCTCGAGTGTCTTGCTATGAGAAAGGTGCGAGATGAGATGGGACTGAATAATGTGAAATTGATGGTTCCTTTCTGCAGAACGGTGAAGGAGGGGGGGTTGGTTATAGCGGAGATGAGAAAGCACGGCCTGATCCAGGGGCAGAATGGACTCGAAATCTATGTGATGTGCGAGGTCCCGAGCAACGCGATCATGGCGGATGAATTCAGTGAGATTTTTGACGGCTTTTCCATCGGCTCCAATGATCTCACCCAATTGGTGCTGGGCCTGGATCGCGATTCAGAAAAGGTCTCCCATATCTTCGACGAACGGGACCCGGCTGTGAAAAAAATGGTTCAATTAGTGATTGAAAGCGCCAAGAAGAATGGAAGGAAGATCGGCATCTGCGGTCAGGCTCCGAGTGACTATCCAGAATTTGCCGAATTTTTGGTCCGATGTGGCATCGACAGCATCTCCCTTAATCCGGATACGGTGATCAAGACCACCGATAGGATATTACAGGTGGAGAAAGAGTTGGGGATACCCCGAAGAAAAGAGTCTGCGAAGGAGTTATTGGCCGCAAGTTGAGTTTGGGATACCGGATTTCAAATTCCAAAGTTCAAATTGTTTTGTCTGTTGATTAGGGTCATTGAGTCATCAGTCATTAAGTCATTGAATGACCCATTGACTGAATAACTTAATGACCACAATTGTGTTCTGAGCTTCAGATTTGCACAAATGAAAATCTTCTTCCATATCTGCTGTGCCAACTGTGCCATTTATCCCCTTGAACGGCTAGAGGAGAGAGGGGATGAAGTGGTTGGATTTTTTTTCAATCCCAATATTCATCCTTATCAGGAATATCAAAAGAGATTAGATTCACTGAGACAATATTCGGAGAAGGTTGGATTGAAAGTGATCTATCGAGATGAGTATCTCCTTGAAGAATTTTTGAGAAATGTATCGCATCGCGTTGAGGAGAGGTGTCAATATTGCTATTCGGTTCGGCTCGAAGCCACGGCTCGAGAGGCAAAGCAGAACCTTTTCGATCAATTTTCCACCACTCTACTTCAGAGTGCACACCAAAACCATTCCCTGATCAGGGAGACCGGGGAGCGGGTAGCCAGGGAGGTGGGGGTCCCCTTCTATTACGAGGACTTTCGACCGGGATGGAGAAAAGGGGTAGAGGTCTCCGAGGCAATGGGATTGTACCGTCAGCAATATTGCGGCTGTATCTATAGCGAAAAAGAAAGGTTTCTAAAATCAAACAAAATGTCAAATGTCAAAGTTCAAAGTTCAAAGGAAATCCAAAACCCAAATGTCAAAGTTCCCAGTTCAAATGAAATCCAAAGTTCAAATGGGAAAATATATGATTTAGAAGAAAGGACTGGCAGGTTTGGGGAAACGATCATTGAATTTGTGAAAACTCTTGAGAGGAATGAGATCAACCGCCCCCTTATTGGTCAGTTAGTAGAGGCAAGTACAAGTATCGGCGCCAACTACATGGAGGCGGATGGGGCGGAGTCCAGGAAGGACTTTCGGCATAAGATCGCTATCTGCAAAAAGGAAGCAAAAGAAACGAAGCACTGGCTGAGGATGATTCGAAAGGCAAATCCTCACAAGGCAGTGGAATACCAGAAACTGTGGCAAGAAGCTCATGAACTGGCACTTATTTTTTCTTCGATCTTCTTGTCAAAGAAGAAGGATTTTGAAGTTTAATCGTTTGACATTCCTTTGAACTTTGGATTTTGACATTTTACGTTGGTTTTGGCATTATCCATTTGTCATTCATTTGTCATTTGAACTTTGTCATTTGAAATTTGGGAGTTAGAGATGGGTGCTTTGGGAAAGATGCTCATCCTTTTGGGCGTCTTGGTCATCATCATCGGGCTTCTTCTATTGGTTGGGGAGAAGATTCCGTGGGTGGGCAAACTTCCCGGAGATATCATTGTCAAAAAAGAAAGATTCACCTTCTATTTTCCGATCACTACCTGCATCCTCATCAGCATCATCCTGACATTGTTGTTCACATTGTTTAGGAAGTGATCCGGTGTTTCCCTGGCCATCCAGCCTGAAAAACCCCTTGACAAATCATTCCATATTTCTTATTCTTTTTGTTAAGAATCATGGAACAATCACTTGCTGAAAAAGTGGCCCGAGAGCTCAAGATTGATAAAACCCAGGTCGTTCGGGAATACTGGGAACTTATCATTTTAAAAGGGCTGTATGAATCATCTTTTAGTCAGTATTTGATTTTTAAAGGAGGGACAGCCCTCCGACTCACCTACAATTCTCCAAGGTTCTCTGAAGACCTCGATTTTTCATTAAAAAGGGATCTATTCAAGGGTAAACTCTCGGCAATTGTTAAAAAGATCATTACCCCCTTCCCTGAATTGACAGTGACCGATCTGGAGGAAAAGTATTATACTTACTTAGCTGAAATTAGAGTCATCGAAAATTATTTATCCCTTCCTTTTCGAATAAAAATTGAGATCTCAAAGAGAGAGGTTAAAAATTACCAATGGGAACTGAAGCTCCTCAGCTCCCCTGCGACGGTCATTCAAGTGATTGGACAGGTGGCTGCTCTTGAACAGATTTATAAGGACAAATTGAGCTGTCTAAAAAGCAGAGCCAAGCCTAAGGACATTTTTGATCTCTGGTATGTATCTCAAAGGCTTGGAATTCCATATAAACCTAAGAGGGCATCTTTAAAGAAGCAAGAATTCGTGCGGGATCTGCGTAAATATCTACCAAAGGATTTTTGGCCGGCCATCGAGGGTCTTATAAAATGAAAGGGATCGAGCTCCTCAAAAAACTTCAGAGAATGAATAAGCCTTTCTATACCCTTGCCGATCTCGAAAAGATCACTTCTCTCCCTCGAAACAGCCTTTATGTGGCATTGAAGAGATGGGTGGCCGCTGGTATTATTGAAAGGGTGGCACAGGGTATTTATCTTCCCATGGGAAGCGTCATTCCCATTGAGAATGTAGCGGCTCAACTCTATATCCCCAATTACCTTTCTTTTGAGTCCGCCTTATCACGGTATGGCATTCTGAACTTGATCCCCTACACCTTGTCCTTTGCCACAACAAGGAAGACAAAAAAATGTACCCTTCGAGAACAGGAGATTGAATTTAGACAGATTGATCGAAGGTTTTTCTTCGGATTTGAGATGAAAAATGGGATTTATATTGCTTCGCCCGAAAAGGCCTTTTTGGATGAGGTCTATTTTGCAGCGAGAGGCAAAGCGGTCCTCGACCTTGATGAATTGGATATGAAAAAACTATCTCCAAAGAAATTAAAAGAATGTTCCAAGAGATTTCCCCGTTATGTTCAAGCCCACCTCAATGAAATGATGTATCCTGCAAATTAGAAGCCTTGATTCTGTGGTACTAACTGAAAATATTTAAAATTTCCCAGATCTGTCCCTCCACCCCTCCCGCGGTGAGGAAGGAAGTTTCTTACCTCAGATATTAAAAAGTGTTAGAGTGACGAATTCTCAGACTTCAACAAAACCTGCTCTTTCTACTAACCCATCTCAAATCGCAAGGAAACTCGTCTATGAGTACAAAGGACATGGGTTCGTTATCGATTTGATTGAGACACAAACACTTCTCGGTAATGACTGGGTTAAGACGGGGACCCCCGAATTGGATTTTGCAGAAACTCTCTATTGCCTTTTTGATTTGGTTAACCTTTTCCTAAGTATCCATTGCTCAAAGAGGCTACTTTTAGTCGGTAGTTTGAGTAAACCAGTCGTCATAATTTTTGGAAAAGAGAAAACTTAATCTATTATTTAAATTCTTTATCATTCTATAAACTTCGAACAGGTGGGGTCGTACCTTCAATATTCAATCTTCACGGAAGGTAAAGCATGACACTTTCTGGGCAACCGACATGCCAATACATGAATGTGATGAATAGGGACAAGGACTTGCTTATTGACACTTAATCCCGAGTGAACTGATAATTCACGGGAATAACAGAATTGGGATCCAAAAGGAAATAGGGGGATTATGTGACGATCTCTTTGAGGATGCTGATCATCATCTTCATTCCGAACCTGAGATTTTTTAAGGCGATCCGTTCATCATTTCCGTGAACCCTTAATATTTCCTTTTCTGACAAACGGAAGGGGCAGAAGTCATAAGTGGTAATTCCTTTCTCCCTGAGAAAACGGCTGTCTGTGGCTCCAGGGAGGAGGAGAGGAACTACCGGACAATCCGGATCGTTCTCGGCGGCGTATTTTTGGATGGCCCGAAAGAGATCTGTATCCAAAGAGGAGGGCAGAACGGATTGGCTCTCCGTGCTCCCCTCGATCTCAATTTTGTCCCCCAATCTTTCCTGGATCTCTTTTAGAAAATCCTCCTTGGAAGAACCTGGGATAAGACGGCAGTCAAGGGTTGCAGCTGATTCCGAAGGAATGACATTGGCCTTGCTCCCGCCCTGAAGGATGGTGAGGGAGATGGTGTTTCTCACCATGGCATTGTAGATGGGATTGGATGTCAGCCAGCTTGAGAAGGAAGGGTCGCTGAGACCTTTTTCAATGTCCTCAAAAAACTTTCTCTTATCGGGTGGCTGTTTCGGAGCCATCTTCAAGAAAGATTCTTTAACCATGGGAAGAACCTTGTAGGGAGTTTCCCATCTTATCACTCCTTCCAGGGCATGGATAAGTTTCACGTTCGGATTATCGGGATGAGGCATGGAGGCATGGCCCGAGGTTCCCTTGGCCTTTAATCTGAGTTGAAAGATGACCTTCTGCCCGTTGGAGATTTCATATCGGTCCGGCGCGCCGGCCTCGTTGAGAATGACATATCCTCCTTCGTTGAGGGCGTATTCTGATTCTTTCAAGGACGGGACATTTTCAATGGCCCACTCAACCCCCCATCTCCCTCCGGTTTCCTCATCCGCCGTCGCCAAAAAAAGAATATCCCTTTTTAGACTCACCTTCTCCCGTTTCAGGATCAAAAGGGCCATCATCTCAACAATCCCCATCGATTTGTTATCGAGGGTTCCGCGGCCATAGAGATATCCGTCTTTAATGATCCCTGCAAAGGGATCAACCTCCCACGCCTCTTTCTCAACCGGCACCACATCCATATGACTGAGTAAGAGGATAGGTCTTCTTTTCCCGTTTCCTTTCAGGGTCGCAAGGATATTACCTCGACCCGGGGAGGATTCAAAGAGCTGAGAGGGAATGGACTCGGTATCAAATATTTTCTTAAAAAACCTCGCCCCTTCCACTTCGTTTCCGGGAGGGTTAACGGTATCAATTCGGAGATATTGCTGGATGTGGTGGGTCGCTTCCTCTAAGAGTTTGTCCCAATTCATGTTGACTCCTTCAAGCGCATAGCGTTTTCTTTTTTTGGTTTATTCGGTTCCGCATTCCGCAATCCGCAATCAGATTAGTCTTCTCCAAACAAAGGCACAATCCTAAATTGGTTCACATCGACCAGCCCTTTATCAGTGATCTTGAGTTCCGGGATAACGGGCAAGGAGAGAAAAGAGAGTGTCATAAATGGGTCTGGAAGCTTACATCCAAGGGCTCTTGTAGCCGATTGCAGGACTTCCAACTGATCCTTGACTCCCATCACCGGATTCTCTGCCATCAGACCAGCGATGGGCAGGGGAAGGGAGGCTAATACCTTTCCATCTGAAACAGCAACCAATCCTCCTCCCATCGTCTTAATGGTCATCACTGCTTTTAACATATCCTGATCGTTGGTTCCCACAATGACGAGGTTATGGGAATCGTGAGCGACAGAGGAGCCGATCGCTCCCCTCTTTAGCCCAAAACCTTCGACAAAACCGATTCCGATATTACCGGTGGCGTGATGGCGTTCCACTACCGCGATCTTGAGGATGTCGTCCTTGACATTGGGAAATGCCACCCCATCCTTTAACAGGATTTCCTTCACCACCTTTCTTGTGACGATTTGACCCGGGATGAGTTGGATGACCTTGACGGACGGCTGGTCACTTCGAAGAAGGAAGGCATCCCCTTGAATGGTCTTGATTCGAACCGATCCCCCTGGTTGAAGTCTCTTCTTCTTTTTTAGTAAAGATTTATAGGATGTTCTGATCGAACGGGGAACCATCTTTCCGTCTTCTGCCACCAATCTCCCATCTTTAAAGACCTTCTTGATGCCAAAGCGTGAAAGGTGATCAAAGACCAAAATGTCGGCCCTGTACCCCGGGGCGATGGCACCAAGGTCATCAAACCTAAAGTATTCTGCGGCGTTGAGCGTGGCCATCCGGATGGCCAGGATGGGATCGATCCCCCAATGAATCGCCTGTCTCACCATTGAATTGATGTGGCCTTCTTCGAGGAGCTCTTTCGGATGGCGATCATCGGTGACGAAGAGAAACCGCCTGGAATTTTTTGGAGTGACGAGAGGAAGCAGATCCTTGAGGTTTCTTGCCGTTGTCCCTTCCCGGACCATGATCCACATTCCATCCTTCAATTTCTCTTTTGCCTCTTTGAGAGTCGTACATTCATGATCGGATCGAATTCCAGCTGAGAGATAAGCATGCAGTCCTTTTCCGGAAAGAGAAGGGGCATGACCATCGACCCGCTTTCCCTTTGCCATCTCTATCTTCTTAAGGACCTCGGGGTCCCTAAAGATCACTCCGGGGAAGTTCATCATCTCTGCCAATCCGATGGCCCATGGTTCTTTGAAAAGAGGTTTTAAATCGGCTGCCCTGAGAGTAGCTCCGGAAGTTTCCATATTTGTGGCTGGGACACAGGAGGGAAGCATGATAAAAACATTTAAGGGGATTCCTCTCGCTGATTCCGCCATGAAGCGGATGCCCTCCTGACCGAGTACGTTGGCAATTTCATGAGGATCGATCACAACCGTGGTGGTTCCGTTGGGAAGTACGGCTCGAGCGAATTCAGGAATGGTCACCATGCTCGATTCAATGTGGACGTGACTGTCGATGAACCCAGGGGAGAGAAAATCGCCCTTTACATCGATGATCTGTCTGGCTTGATACTCCCCAAACCCTACGATCACGCCTCCAAAGATGGCCACGTCCTTCCTTTCTATCTGACCTGAGAAGACATCTATCACCCTCCCGTTTTTGATCAGGAGATCAGCCTTCTCTTCGCCTGAGGCAGCTCGAATCCTTTCTTCCAGCGATACCATCTCTATGATCCCTCCTCCTTCATCCGCCTACGCAGGAGATCACGCCTGCGTGCTGTAGCGCTCCGGCGCGCAAGCGTGCGTCACACACTTCTGCATGCAGGCATGGGCTTATCCGTGGGGATCGATCCATAATCTTCTTAACAAATCTCTTATCTCTAATCAAGGAGTTTATCATCATGAAGTCGGACTTCCGCGCCCCCGGCCTCGGTTTCGTCGCGCAACTCGGCCAGCAGTTTTGAATGGCGGGAGAAATACCACAGGGCAATGCACACCAGCAGGAGAATCCCCACCGCAGAAGCGATGTAGAGCGGTGTGTTTCGACCGGTCAGTTTGAACATGCCGCTGGCTACCAGAGTGAACGGGATGGCCTCGGGGAGAATCCCGAAGGCCGTCCCCAGCAGAAAGTGGCGGTGTCGGATGGGCGATAGCCCCAACAAAAGATTGATGATCAGTCCGCTGATAGGGAGCTGACGCACGGCAAAGACCAGAAGCGCCGCGGAATGTCCGTGAAAATGCTCCTTGAGCCGCCCGACCCGCGGCCAGTGGCGCAAGACGAAATCCCGGCCGCCCCAACGCACAAACAGAAACAGGGCATAATAACCGGCCAGTGTCGCCACTTGCGTCCACAGCAGGCCGCGCCAGAATCCGAACGCCAGGCCGCCGATGGGACAGAACAGCAGACGCGGCATGCCCGCGGCCACCAGCACGCAAACAATCCCCATCCATACCGCCGGCCCCACCCACCCCAGCGACAGCAGCGAGTATTTGACGCTTTGGATGTCGCTGAGCGGCTTGCGCGCCGGCGTGAAATACACCAGGGCAAAAGCGGCCGAAACCGCAGCCAGCATGATCAGCGGCTTCCACGAAAAATCGGCCAGCCGGGATTTCGGGGTATGGTTCTGGGCAGCCTTCATACAACCGCATCGCCTACGGAAGAGTCTTGTTGCATTATGATACAAAATCATTATACCTTAACGTTGCAATAAAACACCAAAACAGACTCGGCGGGGACACTGTAAGAGCCTTGTAGCGGAACCTTTTGAATATCAAGCACTACTGTCCACCAACTTTGCTGGAGTTTACCCCGTTAGAAATGATGCCCCGCTCCTCTGCAGCGGGGTTAGTTTTTAGAATAATTCCGGTGGGGTTTAACCCGCTGCGCCAGCGCCCGCGCGGCGAGTGCCCCGCTGGAATTTCTAACGGGGTTCACTTTTGGTGAAATCCTCTATGACCCATTCCATTCCAATAAAATCCGCATTACAAGGGTCTGGAAGTGTTCCCGGCGGGTCTGCTTAATGCAACTGTAAGGTATAGATTCATCTCACGAACCGTCTAAGACTTCCCGAAGAAACTTGACGGCTCGATCATGAATACCAGGAGCTTCACTTTCTCGTGGACCTGCCACATTGAGAACCCTGACCTTATTCGTTTTTCCCCAGTCTTTAACAGTGCTTGGATCTCCTCTCATTGACAGATCAATGACCCAATAGGGCTTTTTGTATTTTTGGGCATATCTGACTGTTAAGGCAGTTCCCGCTTTGGGCTGTCCCCATGCTACAACGAGCGTCCCGTCCGATTCTCTCACATTCCTTTCAGTTCTTGTGAAGTAGTTTTTGGCAGCAGTTTCCTTAAGCGGATAACGTTCAGGAATCTGGCCATCCTCTGCTCTTCGGCCCTTTGGACACCACCCTCCACAGGTTATGCCGAGTTCCAAAGCCACATCTAAAGCCGCTCGGTCAACTCCTGTTTGACCTCCGGAGATAATTTTATCAAGCCATTTGGGATGATCTTTAACCAATGGTCCCATCCAATAATTCTCTCAGGGCTGGTCGTATATAGACCTGGTCGAGGTCGAACTGTTTTAGTGCCTCTGCTATCGTTCTCATTTTATCTTTCACCGTCGCCTTGGAATTGATGATAAGGACATATTCTCCTTTTAACAAGCACAGACCCCCCACAATATTTACTAATTCCTCATCTTGTTTTATGGCCTCGTAGCGGATTTGGATGCCAAACCTCGCAGCCAATTCCTCAAGCTGTTCTACGATCGTCTCCTCATCCATCCTGGGTGATGTCCTCAAGAATCCGATATGAACACAAAGGCCTCAAATCATTTGATCGCCACCAAACACCAAACACCCATCCCCCCAAGGCGAGACCCAATGAATTCCATTTCTCAACAATCAAAATTTAAACTTTTTGTTTGACATTGGTTTTCATAAGGTCACACGGTCACGCAGATCGAACCGGCATTCTTCTCCTTCTCTCAATGAAATAATAAAAGTAAAGAAAATTTATAGCCCCGGTAAGAGCTAAGCATGAAAACATAATGGGATAGCTGGTCCCTTGGAGAATGATACCCATGATCATTGGACCTATACCCGCCCCCAAGTCGCCAAGTGCTGTAAACGTACCCATGGCCGGACCCTGGACAGAACCCGCTTTTTCAATGACATAAATCATCAAGGAAGGATAGAGAAAAGCCCATCCGGTTCCCAAAATCACCGCGACAAGAATAAACATTGCCAGAGTGGTGGAGAAGGTAAGAATGGCCATTGCAATGAATATGGCGATCAGGCAAGGCATGATCACTTTGTTTCTGTCATAGGTATCTAATATCTTTCCACCTATAATACGACCTAGGACGAGGGTGATCGCTAAAAAGATGAAGAAGACTCCAGGATTCGAGACTCCGTGCTTCAAGGCGTGGAGAGGTAAAAAAGCGGTCAAAGTTCCCCAGATAATGTTGAGCATGAAGGCTATCACGGAAGGCGGAAGTGCTTCACGATTAAGAATTGTTTGGAGATTAAAGGACTGAGGTTTTGATGGAATGACTTTCCTCGTCCCCAATTTCAGGGTGATCAATAGAGAGCACAAGGATAGGCCCGTGCAGATCCAGAAAAGGACGACGAAGTTAAACTGGTTGACAATAAGCATTCCGAAGTATGGCCCCAAGGCGAAGGCCATATTAAAAGATAGATAAAAGTAACTGATAAGCTGACCTCGATGGGTTTCAGGAGTTATATTGGCAACCAACGTGAAAGTGGCGGTCGAAAAGAGGGCGAGCCCAATGCCGTGGATGATTCTCACGATGAAAAGAGGCCAAAAAGGAGGTGCTAAGAGATAGGCAATGGATGAGAGGATATAGAGAATGGTTCCGGGGATCATGAAGTTTCTTTCGGGGATACTTAAAAGGGCCCTTCCCACGACGGGACGGAGGATCAATGAGGAGACGCTGAAAATTCCAATAAGAAGACCGATCTCCGCTTCCTTGGCTTCAAATCTTGAAAGGTAAATAGGGATGGTTGGGATAAGAAGGCAGAATACAAGCGAAAAAGCAAACTGGGCGAAGAAACAGAGGATAAAATCGCGGTTTAATATTTTTGCCTTGGTCATATTCTGGTATTTTAATTGTGCCATGCTCCTTTGTAAAGGGGGAGGACGCGCTCCCGAGTCGATTTATTTGTAATTTCAAGGGCCAAATTTAAGAAGTATAATTTCGTTTCTCCAATATGTTGAAGGGGTATCAAAAAAATATTGCCAAAACCAATTAATTCAGGTAAAAAGGTATTAAGAATAGGTCAATCTTTGTTGCCTGAAATAGAGTGGGCAGACCCTCATGGATCAAGAGATGGAAAGGAAAAGGAGTTGATGTGGATGAAGCGATGGCTGTATAGGTTCGGAGTTATCTTTATCGGCATTTGGATGGTGTTTTTTTATGGATATACGCATGGACAAGAATCACAGACATTGAGAGCGGTTGAAATTGGACGCAAGTGGGGGTTTCTTAACGAAGAAGGTCAAATTGTCATCCAACCTCAGTTTGATGCTGTTGGGACTTTTTCTGAGGGGTTGGCAGAGGTAAAGGTCGGCAATAAGTGGGGTTACATTGATGGCACAGGGGGTATAGCTATCCATCTCCAGTTTGATGCGGCAAGAGCTTTTTGGGAGGGGTTGGCAGAGGTAAAGGTCGGGAATAAGTGGGGCTACATTGACAACATGGGGAGAATCGTTATTCGTCCTCAGTTCGATGATATCAGAAAATTTTCTGAAGGGTTGGCCGAGGTCAGAGTGGGACCCCAATGGGGGTTCATCAATGAAAAGGGTGAGATTGTTGTCAAACCTCAGTTTGATGGTTCGTTTCGGTTTTTTGAAGGACTGGCTACGGTAAATGTTGGCGGTACATCAGATCGCAAATATGAACTTGTGCGCGGGGGCAAGTGGGGCTATATCGACAAGACAGGGAAGTATGTCATCGGTCCTCGGTTCGATTATGCAACGGATTTTCATGAAGAGTTGGCAGCGGTGAAGATGGGTAAGAAATGGGGTTACATTGACAAGACAGGAAAAGTAGTTATCCATCCCGAGTTTGACGACGCTCGGAATTTCTCTGCAGGGTTAGCTGAGGTAAAAATTGGCGAACGGTGGATTCTTATTGACAAAACGGGAAAATATGTTCGCTTTTCAGACATTGAGAAGGAAGAGAAGAAAGAAAAGACGCCAAAAGACGCAACGAATGAGTGATTTCAATTTGTGCTTCAACGCTCTTCCCAGGTAACCATTTTTTTCTCCCCCTCCGGGGGATTGATCTGGATTTCGAAGGTGATCGATTCCGGTTTTTCTTCAGGCATTGAAAAACCAATGACGAGCACACGCCCTGTTCGGGGGGGGAGTGGAGCGTCGAGAGTAGCTTCCCCTGGGAATAAGGCCAATTCGGCCGCACCGTTTGTTCCTTTGTATTTCGTCTCTTTTGGGACCACGACCACCTTTATGGAATTCGGAGGGGCCACAAGCCGCTGGCTCCGGTTAAGGATTTCGATATGGGCCTCTAACATTCTAAGAGGAAAAGGCGTGGCTTCAATCTCCCTGATTTGAAAAGTCACATTTCTCAGCGTGATCTGGGGTTCCTTCTCTTCTTGGAATAAAGGTTGGGATAAGCCCCCTTCGATTCCCAGAAAGAACAAAAAAATGAGCAGAGATAAGCAACAATGATGTTTCTTCATCGGTCCCATTGAGAAGACAAAAACAATTTACCACATTTGCATTGAGATGGGAAGCATTTTTCATCAACGTCTTGTTTGGAAACCAAATCATCCAATCACTCTCTCCAGCCCTGATAGCTCGCCACACAATTGTAACCAAAGGCTTAGGTGAACCCGTGGCAGAGGTCATGGAGAGAATTGGACTTATGGATCTGCCCTTATCTATTTTGTGTACCGGCACCTCCAAGGGAAACAAGGGGGCCATTTGTCTCGAAATGGTTAAGAAGAATTGGAAACTGGAGTTAAGAGATTCGGGAAAGGGGAGGTTCATTTGACGAAAGACAAGTTCCCTGTTACATCAGCAATCCGTTTTTTGAGGGAAAATCAGGCAGATTTCATAGAGCGTCCTTATCAATACGAGGAAGAAGGGGGCACAGAGATAGCAGCCAGGGCGCTCGAGGTAGATGAACACCTGGTGATCAAGACGCTTGTCATGGAGGATGATCAGAAGAGGCCCCTTATCGTACTGATGCATGGAGACAGGCAGGTATCGACCAAGGAATTGGCCAGGTTGATTGGAGTCAAGTCGGTCAATCCCTGCGCCCCTCAAGCTGCTTTAAAGCATACGGGTTATATGGTGGGTGGAATCTCTCCATTTGGAACAAAAAAGCCTCTTCCGGTTTATGTTGAGGAGTCGATTCTCAGCCTACCTCGAATGTTTATCAATGCAGGGAGAAGAGGTCTGTTATGCGAAATGTCCCCTGTGGACTTAGTTAGGGTTCTAAAGCCGGTATCGGTCAGAGTTGCCAGATGAACCGGATCTTAGCCAAACCTGCTCAAATCACATTATGAGAGATGATCCGTCAGGAAAATTGGAAAAATAAGCCCCACGAGAGAATCCGATTCATTGTGGGTACCTCATCTGAAAGCATACGAAATTGTATAGGAGGTTATCTTGGAAAAGAAGAAGAGGCTATTGGTAATCGGCGGAGTGGCTGCGGGGCCCAAGGCAGCGGCTAAGGCGAGAAGGTGTGATCCTGAAATGGAAATCGTCATCTATCAAGAGGAGGATGATATCTCTTATGCAGGGTGCGGATTACCGTACTATATCAGCGGTCTCATCAAAGAAAGGGAGAAATTGATTTCCCGCACAGCCGGCCAGTTCGCCCAGGATGGGATTCGTGTCCAGAAGCACCGTCGGATCGAGAAAATTGATATTGAAAAACATAATGTCTCTGGACGGGATCTTGAATCCGGTGAGATGTTTACGGACCATTTCGATCGATTGGTTCTTGCCACAGGGGCCCAGGCCATACGGCCAAAAATCGAAGGCATTAATCTGGGCAATGTCTTCTACCTTCGTTCCATCTTCGATGCCGACGCTATCTTTCAAGCAATCCGCCTCGAGAGCATCCGAAATGTGGTGATCGCAGGAGGAGGTTATATCGGTCTGGAGATGGCTGAATCCCTTGTCCGGTTAGGCAAGAACGTGACGATTGTTGAGTTGGCTCCCCAGATCTTGACACTCTTTGATGAGGATTTCGCCAACATTCTCCGTCAATATCTTGAGAAAAAGGGGGTTCAGATCTTCACGTCAGAAGGCATTAAGGCACTGAAAGGAGACGGGAAGGTGACCCACGTCCAAACGGTGTCGCGCGAGATCGAAGCGGATGCGGTTCTGATGAGTCTCGGAATTCGTCCTCAGGTTGAATTGGCAAGACAGACAGGGCTGAGGATCGGCGAGACAGGAGCAATCTGGGTAAACGAAAGGATGGAGACGAGCGTCGAAGGAATCTATGCGGCAGGTGATTGTGCAGAGACCACTCATCTCGTGACGGGGAAAAAGGTGTGGATTCCTCTGGGTTCGACCGCAAACAAACAAGGAAGAGTGGTGGGAGTGAATGTCTGCGGTGGGAATGCTACTTTTCCAGGGGTCATGGGAACAACGGTCTTTAAGGCGTTTGATTTCAATGTGGCCAAAACAGGATTAAATATGAAAGAGGCAGAGAAGGAAGGACTCCATCCCATCCAAGCCATTGTCAGAGGATTTGATCGAGCCCACTACTATCCGGGCCGGAAAGAATCGACCTTGAAGTTGATTGCCGAAAAAGAGACGGGTCGTATTCTTGGGGCGCAGGCTATTGGAGAAGGGCCTTCGGATAAATTTATCGATATCGTCGCCATGGCCCTTCATGCCAGAATGACCTGTCGAGAACTGGCATCCGTAGATCTTGCCTATGCACCTCCGTTCAGTCCTGTCCTTTCCCCCGTAATTGTGGCAGCCAATGTGTTGTTGAACAAGTGGGAGGGAAAGGTGAAGGGTATTCAGGCCTCCGAGGTGAGAGAGAAATTAGAGACTTCAAAAGAGACTCTTCAAATTTTGGATGTGAGGGAAGAAGATGAGGTGAAGCAGAAAAGGATTCCTGAGTCGATCTGGATTCCCCTTGGGGAACTTAAAAAACGCGTCGGCGAACTCGACCCAAAGAAGGAGATCGCCGTCCATTGTGAGTCAGGACTCCGTTCATACAAAGCTTGTCTGAGACTCCAACATGCCGGTTTCGAAAACGTGAAGAATATTGATGGTGGATTGCTCTGCTGGTGTTATGATTTAGAATCGGAAGGAAAATAGGGACACATCCCAATTTTTGAAGAACGTGAAAGGCATCCTTCAGTTCATGACACAATAATCTCATCGACATACTTGACCCAATCAGATCCGTAGGCATCTTCATATACCAGTCTCAAAGGAAAGCCGTGTTTCTGAGGAAGAGGTTCTCCATTCACGCGGTGGGCCAAAAAGATCCTCTTCTGGTCAAAGTCCTTCAAAGGAATTCTGACCCCTTTCCCATGGGCTCCGTTGATATCGATATATTGAGCCTCTTTTTTAATCTGCGCTTCCTGGAGTAAACTCTTCAAATTCACCCCTGTCCAGCGACCATTATTGGAGAAGAAACCAGGACAAATGAGGAGGACCGTCTCAGTCGATGAGGGATACTTGAGAATTTGATCGTAGCTTAATGAAAGAGGACGTCCCACTTTTCCTGTGAGCTTCAGCCGATAGGCCTTGGTGTCAATGGCCACATCAGTCGGCCCCATCGTTCCGAATTGATCGAGAGGATCGGCTTCAAGATTTTGAGTGTCGATCTCTGCCGGATTCATATCTTTGAGCTCTGCCTTTGATAAACCTTTAGGAAGAATCTTTTTTGCGTCGGCCCAGCAGATTGAGACGAAGTTCCATAAAGAGGAGGGCAGGGAAAAGGCTCCTAAGGGAACCCAAAATGATTTTCTCAAAAAGTTTCTTCTTGTCCACATACGTCACCACAAATTTGCATAGCGCAGAGCCCAGTCACCCCCTCTCCCCCCAGGGGAGAGGGAAGAGGTGAGGGGAACGCTATGCCCCATGCTCTTTGTTTTTTTCCCGGTCCACATGAATCAATAATAAAATGATCTTTATGATAAAGAAAGGAAATCGAAGACTTTGTTCCTGAAATCGCAAATCCTAATCCTGAAATGAGAGATGACATTACTTGAATCAACGCATGCCACAGCCTCCAGGCCGGGAGTCGAAAGGTTTACTTCCACGGTATAATAATTAAATTTGAAGTATGACATCGGAAAAACCCCGTCAATTCAATAGCTTTCAGCAAAAAATATCTTGACAGTTTTCTTTTCTGTACATATAATCCCTTCATCCATAGAATAATTAAAAGTTAATGTTAGGCTGGATAGAAATGTGAATGCACCACTCAAAAGCATAGCTGAACTTGCTACGGTCACACCCGGGTTCTCACCAAAGCCGAACGAGCGCAAGCGACATGGTCGGTACCTGCTCCTTGGCGGGCGCAATATCAAAGACGGTAAACTCGTCAAGACAGACGTAGACTCGTATGCCGACGCCATCGATAGGGACAGTTTCCGACGCGCAGTTGCGCGTCCAGGGGACATAATTGTTTCCACGCTGTTTGACAGGCGAAAACTCTACGTCTACGCACAGGACGATCCGCCCGCCGTCGTGAACAGCAGTTGTGCGATTATTAGGTCTGGCCAGAGCGGCGACTACATTGTCTCGTATCTTCGCACAATGAAAGGGGCGCGAGACTTCTTGGACAAAGCGACGAAGGCAACCGGAGGTGCATTCATCCCCAGGCTCTCGGTCGCTGACTTGGGAGCTATTCAGATTCCTATCCTTCCCGTTGCTGAACTCAGCCGGCTCGGCGATGCCCGAATCGGAGGATCTTCCAAAAGCGAACTCATCAAACTGAAGAAGGAACTCGAGTTCAAGGATGCAGAGATCGCCCTGCTCAAAGCTCAGCATGAGGAGATGGAAAGGTTCTACCAGGACCGGGTACGGACTATAGAATCGCAAATCCAGACCAACGACCTTGCGAGCAGGATTAAGCACGGAGAGACCGCAACGTTAGAGTTCAAATCAAGCTTACGCTGGAATATGCACAAGAAGGAGTTTGGCAAAGAGATCGAAAACGCATCACTGAAAACCATCGCTGCATTCTGCAACACCAAAGGCGGTGACCTTATCATCGGAGTTGCAGACGATGGGACCATCGTCGGTTTAGAACACGATCGTTTCCCAAATTCGGACAAATTTCAACTTCACCTAGGCAATCTGTTGCAGGATCGAATCGTCCCAAACGTTGCCCATCTGGTTGAGTATAAGCTGATATTCCTGGAAGACAAAACCCTCTGCCAAGTGACCTGCAAGCCAAGCAACAAGGAGATATGGCTGAAACCAGACAAGAACTTGCCGGAGCATTTCTTCGTTCGCTCAGGTCCATCTTCAAAGGAACTCACACCAAGGGAGGCTGTGGAGTATATTAAGGACCATTTCGAGGAAACGTAAATAAACAGCCCAACACTTGTTTCCAGCGGACGGCTCTGAAGAGTCGCCGATTTGGGCATGTGGCTCCAGTGGCTCCAGGGAGCATCACCATACATGAGAACTCCTAGTATGTCGCGAAAAGACAAGCGTACAAAGAAGAATCGTCTGTTTGTGGACGGTGGAAAACACCATGGCACAGTCGTTTTGAATTGGCACGGCCATCCCGAGAAGGAGTTCAAGTTCTTCGCGGAAGCCTTTTACCGAACGGCGAAACAGGCTGTCGATCGTTTGCGGAAAAAGAAAAAATTTGGTTTAGACGGCTACCTCTTGGATGAATTCCTTGCCTACCCGGTCGTATTCCTTTACCGGCATGCCCTAGAGTTGTACATGAAGGGTGTAATTCTTGCTGGTGCTCCCATGCTACATGTCCGCGGAGAGCAACCAATTGACCGCGAAAGCTTGTTAAGGACTCATAGCTTGAAAGCTCTCCGCCATGATCTTGAGCGAGTTTTCGCTGCATTTGACTGGGACTGGGATTTTAATATTCCGAGTTTTCGTTCACTTGCCGATTTTAGAAAGGTCATCGACGAATTTGAATCGGTTGACGCCGGTTCGTATGTTTTCCGCTATCCAATAGATACCAAAGGTAGTCCTTCTCTCAACGGATATTTCCGATTCAATATTTTTGACTTCTGCGAGGCGCTAGACGCTATCTTCCCGGTGCTCGATGGCGCTGCTTATGGTGCTCATGAACAGCTGCAGGCGACTTATCAGGAGATGGCTGAATCGCGGCAATACGAACTAGAGAATGCTGACCATGATGCCGAATACGGCGACTGAGATTTCGAGCACTGCTAACGGGGTTTGAGGGTTTGGGGTTGGACCAAGGCAACCACTTGATATTTCGAATGAACGCTTAAGAAAACGGCCTTATTTTGGCCTTAGAACGGCATTTTGGACCTGAAATCGCTTCTCTTAGAAATAAGCTTTGACCGGATACGATAACCTGAAACTTATTACGAGCCTGGCGCCTGATTTCCGTCGATCGCACCAGAGTCCAGAGAATCCAAATGGGACACCTGTATAAATTCAGACAAGGGTGGCAGAGCGAAAACTTAGCCCGGTTTCTTCTGTCTGAATTCGCATTTATCGCACAGCCATCTACTGTTGCCGACGATGTAGGGAGTGACTTCTATTGCACGCTCTTCAAGAAGGAGAGGAGCGGCGGAGACCATCATCTCATCCCCAAGAACTCGTTTGTTATTCAAATCAAAAGCTCAGAAGACGATCTTGATCTGTCGAGCAAGGCCGGATTCTTAGAACAGTTAGAGTTGCCTTTCTTTATTGGGGTTGTTGATCGCCAGGGGCTGAACCTGAAAATATTTTCGGGGAGACCGCTCCATTTGCTTTTTACAATGAAGGGGGTCCCCAACAAACTCCTAATCAAATTTACATCACACATTCAGGACAAAACCTACTACGAAATCGTTGATGAGCCTCAGAAACACTACAACCTAATGTTTCCACTCTTAGCCGAGGTTAATGCGAAGAGCATTGACAGTGATTCCGAAAGGATATTTCCCATTATGGCTTGTGAATGCTCCTTGATCCACCAGAATATCTCGAGCCGCCGCATGGGAGAGTATATTTTGGGCTTTGGCTCAGACGATGTCAGAATATTCGCTGGATCAGACTCAGTTCAACAGTTCCGACGGAATTTTTGTTATCGAATGGCTGAAGTGTTTTATAACCTCGAATGGATTCTCAATAAATCACCGAAGCAGTTTTCTAAATCCGAGTTCTCCACCCATGCCGGCTCCTGGGCACAAATTCGTTCGCATTGTTCCGCATCAGATCAGGCGTTCGTTGACAGTATTTTCAACCGCCTAGTCGCAGCCATTTCTGCGGCCGAGTCATTATCAAAATAGGAGTTGAAAATGCAAGGGAGGTCCATGGGGGTCAAACCTTCAAAATTCGATTTTGTGGCTGGATAGATTCATCCTTTGATGGAAACGAAAAGTAAATACCCACTGGCTACTCTACTGTGCGGTGCACAATCTATTTAAAGTGCATCGATATGGTCCGGAGTTGGCGTGAACGGAACCGGATTGGGTGATATGGTACTGTGGCGACGAAAATATCATAAAAACAGGGACATTGCGTCAAGGATTATAAAAACTATCGATGGCAGAAAATAATTTTCCATTTTTGCTCCTGCAGAAGAAGCAGTTTTTAAAAAAGTGACTTTTTCTACAGGCTCGTTATGTACCACAAGAAAAGCAAACTGTAAGCCCGAGACATAAGGGGTTTGGAGACAGGTGACTAGCGTATCCGTATCGACCAACTTAATACACCACGTAAAGCAACTATATGAAACTTCGCTCAAATACCTGGCCTCAAAACGCGGAGTAAGGTACGGGATTAACGGCTACACCGACCATGCTCTTCCTGCCTACATCCTGGCGGTCGCAGCGGTAGAGGCCTACGTCAACGAGTCATTCCTAAGTAATTTATCTCGCACCGTGTTCAAGGATTCCCCGCTGTGGGAACTGCAAACCGATTGGGTAGAAAAACTGGAGCTCCCCGTTAAACTGGTCCTGGTTCCTTACTACCTCTTCGGAAAATCATTCGCTCGGGACCGCCAGCCGTATCAAGACATGATGTTACTCATCCGTGTGAGAAATATATTCGTTCACTATAAGATGACAAGCACTCCAGCAAAATTTCTCCGAGCCCTGGATGATCGGCGGATTTCCCTGGTTGCTCCGCAGGCGCCCACTGGTGGTGATTTCGCCTGGGCACACAAGCTATCATCCTCAGAAGGCATACGGTGGGCCTATAACACAGCCTGCAATACTGTTCAGGCCTTAGCTGACTTTATCCCCAAAGATAAGGCCGATTTTGGAACCTTTGGTTTGGCCAGTAGTTTTGCTGCAATTCCAGAGTCATACCCCAGGGAATGGCTAACTCAGGTCGGAATAGATCCGGACTCAAATCACCCATCTTGATTCGGAGGAAGTTTTGAACGGAGAGTCGGAAGCCTAACAAGCACGGAGAATCGGTAAACGATATAGGTCATAATGAGCCAATCCAGCCGACCTGGCGAACTCGGCAGCTGCTCTCTACGTTATGTAGCAAAAAGGAGTCAACAGTATGACTACCAAAAACCTTCCTAAAACGGGGCTCAAGACGGCGGAGCCGGTAATCCAAGAATACATTAGAGATTTGATAGAAGAAAATAATCAATTGAAGATTAAACACGCTAAATCTATCAGGGAGAAAGCGACATTAAAAATAAATATTTGGGAACTTACTAATCAGTCCATAATAGTATAGACATTCTCTAGCAGATGAGATATAATACCGGTCATGGACAAGAAAATGATAGATGGCCGGAAGTTGAAGCATGAAGTGTTGACGGAACTTCGCAAAAGAGCGGTGGCGCGAGTGCATGCCGGAGAAAGCCCTGAGGTCGTCATCAGCACCATGGGGTTTAGCCGCGCCTGCATCTACAACTGGTTGGCGATGTATCGTGCCGGTGGATGGGATGGCCTTGACGCGCGCAAACGAGGAGGCCGACCGCGCAAGTTGAATGGACGCATCATCCGATGGGTCTATCAAGTGGTCGTAGGCAAAGATCCGCGGCAGTACAAGTTTCCGTTTGCCTTGTGGACACGAAAGGCCATCGCGACGTTGATTTATCAACGGTATGATATCCGTTTGAGCGTCAATTCGGTGGGGCGTCTGTTGGCACAGTTGGGAATTACTCCTCAGAAGCCCCTGTGGCGGGCCTACCAGCAAGATCCTGAGCAGGTACGGCAGTGGGTTGAGGAGGAATATCCTACGATTGCGAAAGAAGCCAAGCGATTGGGAGCGGAGATCTGGTTTGCAGATGAATCGGGGTTGCGGAGTGATTATCACGCGGGGACAACTTGGGGACTTAAGGGGAAGACCCCCGTGGTGCGTAGTACGGGCGCGCGGCATCATCTGAACATGCTCAGCGTGGTGAATCGGCGAGGGCGAATGCGATTTATGATTGAAAAAGGCGCAGTGAATGGGGAAGTGATGTGCCGATTCTTGGATCGTTTGATGGTTGGGAGTTCGAAGCCCGTTTTTCTGATTTGGGATGGTCATCCTATCCACAAGTCCAGGGAGGTCACCGAGAAAGTTCGGAGCTATAAGGGAAAGCTGCGTGTGTACCTGTTGCCTGGCTACAGTCCGGAGCTGAACCCGGGCGAAGGCGTTTGGCGAGAGGTTAAATCTCACCGCCTGGGGCGAGCTGGTGTTTTTACTTTCGCCGACATGAAATCCAAGGCTTTGAGTGCTCTGCGTCATTTAGCTCATCGTCCCGATAAAATTCGCAGCTTATTTCGTAAACCATCAACTCTCTATGCTGCTCAATAATATGTCTTCTCTATTATGGACTTATTAGTAAGATAGAAAATCAGAAGTACAAGCAAAGGCTTTCTGCACTTCAAAAGGCACTTGATAAAACCAAATCTGAGGGGGGAGATATTCATCTTCATATAAGACCGCCTAAAAGTGAAAAATGACATAACAATTTACTGAAGCCGACCGTGGATAGCTCTACCAAATTTATTCACGGTAGACGGCGGCTTAGTTCAGTCGTTCGGCAACAAAGGATAACTTATGGACGAAGTCAGACGGTTCCTTCGGTTCACACTTCCTGGTATGGCGAGCCTCGGCCAGTTTTTCCTCGCAGTTTACTTCACTAGGAGCGCAGCAATTGAATTATTGCTTAAGAAACTCGACAGTCAAGCTGGCATAATCGGTGGGGTAGTTGCGGTTTTCATAACTTCTGGTGCCATTGGCTACATCTTGGCAAGTGCTTACATTCCCTTGTACTGGACAATTTTTTCGTTGGTCTCAATTGACCACCTGACTATTGTAAGAAAGCTCATTTCACTTGACAAGCTGGTGGTAACTGACTCCGACGGAAATCCTATACCAGAGGACAAACTGAAGAAGCGAGACGCGTGGACCATTTTAACATATTACTGGTACGCAAATCTTGAAGAATCGAAAGAACTCATAGGATTAAACAAAATTACGGACCGTTTGGCTGATTTTACACATGCCCATGGAGCTACATTCTTGGGGACAGCGCTCGGTCTTTTGGTGTGGTTCTTTTGGTTCTCGGGTTTTGCAGATGGACTATTGACCTGCCGAGATTACATTGTACTGGTGTACTGGCTAATCCTGCTTATGATCTATGGCGCTGGTCATCGCCTTAGTAACAAGGCACTCGAGTCTATGGCAAATGCTGCTGTGCTCTCCCATATGGGAAAGATGGGCAAGTTCCCTGTTATCATACCGTGTATACGCAAGAGCAAGGTAGCAAGGACAAAAACTGCCGAACCTAAGCTTTGAGAGGGACGTGTGTTACGCTGCCGCTCCATACACGCCCCTCAAGCTGATCGTTCGCAAAGAACTCGTGGAGGAGGGATGGGGTATGGAAGGATGGACCGAAGAAGAATTTGGAAATAAGGATTTGATGGCGCCATGCGGGTTATATTGTGGTGCCTGCGGAGTTTACATTGCCACAAGGGATAAGAATGAAAAGTTCAGGGCTGTGATGAGCAACCTCTACGGAACAAAACCTGAAGAAACAGAATGTCTTGGCTGTATGCAGCCTGATCCGCCCAAGAAGCTCTATGGTTTTTGCAAAGGATGCCGGATAAGAAATTGCGTAAGATCGCACGGCTATTATTCCTGTCATCAATGTGAGCAGTGGCCATGCAGTAGGATAGAAAAGTTTGGGTTCGCCACGGGTATAAGGGTGATGAAGAGAGCGATTCCACTATGGCGAGCTAAAGTGGCTGAGTATGGTGATGAGAAGGGCAGTAACGAATGGGCTCGGTCGGAATGCGAGCGTTATCATTGTTCTTCGTGCGGTAAGCCACTTTTCAGAGGTGCGCAAACCTGCAGGGCATGTAAGAAACCGGTGGCCGATGAACTCGATGGATCCTTATGAAGGATAGTCCAAAGCAATCATTTCTGATATCCGAATATATGATCCCTTTTCAATTATCCCAGCGCTTCTTAGTGAACAGCGGGAATGATATTGCCTCCTGATGGAAAGATCGCCACGTCGGCCTGTGGCATCTTTTCGGAGACCTGGTCGATCGCCTCCTGAATATCGGGGGAATATGAAAATTTCATCATCTTCACCTGTTCCGGTGAAAGCCCTTCGGTGACGTGAGCCACGGTAAATTTCTCGGCCAGTTCTTTGAAGTAAACGACTTGCATGATGTAAGAAATTCCAAAGGATTTGAGATGGTCAGGGATGTCTCCCTGAATTAACCGGCGATGGAAATCACTCGCACTTTCCGGGCTCCCCATTTCCTTGGCCAGAGGCAGGATCGAGCCTGCCTCCTTCTGCGGGGCAACCCAGATGATCGCTCCTCCAGAGCGCGTACAGAAGCCAGCCATGGTCAAAGCCTTTGTGGCCTGCACTCCTATCTCTAATGGAAAGGCTGAAGTGATTGTGACATCAGCCAGTTTAGACATGGGAATCGTGTAGAGAGTCGTTGAATAATGGGAAGCTTCTCTGTGTTCTGCATCAGGATTCCCTGCAAAGGCGCGAATGACCTCTTTCCTATCATTAATAATAAAATCGAGTTTAAATGCCAGTCTTGAAAGACGTCCTGCATCCACAATTTCCTCAAAAAAGGAATTTCCGTCGAGAAGATTCACTCTGCTGTTTCGGTGCCGCATCCACGTGAAATGGTGACTCGCCACAGAGCGATAAGAGCATACCCCTGGCATGATAATTTTATATCCCCCTCCGAATCCGGCACAAGGATGAGGCATACATTCTCCAACCCCGATGATCAAATCAGAGAATGCAACGCGTGGATTAATCTCCACCAATGTTCCCCGATGGGTCTTGCCGATGGTCACATTATCAGAAGCGTGAGGATCATGGGGAAATATGTGGCCCTGCAAGCGAGAAAAGACTTCTTCCCCTACTTTCATTTTTAATTGATCCAACGTGGGAATGGGATGTGTGCCTAAGGAACAAATTCCACTGATCCGATCGTCCGGAATGCCGGCGCGATTAAGCCGATTCAGGATCTCGGGCAATGCCAGATGAACTGGTGTTGGACGCTGAAGATCATCGAATAACAGAGCCACCTCCATCCCAGGACGCGCCAGCTCTTCAATCTTAGGTGATCCAATAGGATGGTCCAGAGCACGTCTGATCTCTTGTACAGGGTCGACGACTCCTGGAACGGGAGGTTTATCCTCGGCGGAAATTAAATTCCATCCCTTCGGGAGGGAGAAATTTATCTTTTTTCTTTCATAGTTAATATAGTGATTCGTGGAAATCTCCGTATTCTTGACGAGGGATTATAGATTTTATTATAAGATATTTGTGCTGGTTTTTCTCCAAATCACCTGAAAAAGATTTCCTGTTCCATCTGTTCTCTTTTGGTTCTCATTTCAATCTCCTTTGCCCACTCTGTTGGAATTTGGGTATTCCTATGAGGTGCAGGGGAAAAAGTTGAAAAAAAGAGGGTGGGGGTTTTATTGGGGTACAGTATTCCAGTAAATTAATGATTTGCCATGTAAAATCTTAGCCTTTGCCAAAATCATATTGACAAAATAACATCAGCTGAGGTACAGTTTTTCAATGAGGCGATTGGTCATCAAGAGCAGTAAAACCATTCGCAGAAAGATTTACGACCACCTTCGGGAGCAGCTTTTAAGCGGAGAGATAGAGCCCCATCAACACTTGATTGAAACTAAGATTGCACAGGACGTTGGAACGTCGAGAACGCCGGTGAGAGAGGCCCTCCATAGCCTGGAATTGGAGGGCCTTATCGAGTCGATTCCAAGGGTGGGTTATGTGGTTAAGCCCATTAGCGAAACCGAAGTAGAGGAGATATGTGAGATCAGGGGAGCGATAGAGGGGATGGCGGCCCACTGGGCAATGGAAAAGGCTCCTCAAAAACTGATTGAGAGATTGAGAAAAAACATTTCAGATTCAGAAGAAAAAGCGGTCCGTGGAGATCCAAAGACCTTTATCGATTTGGATGCCCAATTTCATGAGATCATCGCAGCACAGAGCGGAAGCAAGCGTCTCCAGGAATTGGCACAGACATTAAGGCGACATATGTTGAGGTACAGAGTTCAGAGCATTTATTCGTTAGACAACGTTTTAAGGGCGATCCAGGGCCACAAAGGCATACTCGAAGCGATTGAAAAGGGTGATTCAGAAGAAGTGAAAAGGGCAATAAAGTACCACCTTGAGCAATCAAAGAAAGATATATTGAGATACGCCTTTAAAGAGATAACAAAAACCGGGGAGTCATCTTAGGATTCAGCATCCTCCTTTGATTGATTCAAAATCAAGGACAATGAATGATCGAAATCATATTTAAAGGTCGCGGTGGACAGGGAGCGGTCATCGCTTCGGAGATTTTGGGAAGGGCTTTTTTTCTCGAGGGGAAATACCCCCAATGCTTTTCACTCTTTGGGGGAGAACGCCGTGGCGCTCCCGTTGTCGGATTTTTGCGGGTCGATAATGATCCCATTCTTTTGAAATGTCAGATAAAGCACCCCGATCAGATGATTATTTTTGACCTGTCTTTGACAGATGAAAAAGAAATATCTCAGGAACTCAAGCCAAATGGATTGATCCTGATCAACTCGAGTAAGGAAATCGATTTTTTTAAGAACTTGAGAAGATTTAAAATTGGTCTGATTGATGCTGGTTCCATTGCCAGAAATGTGGGTCTGGGAGGGACCTTTAATATGGCTATGCTAGGCGCCTATATACGTTTGACCCGTCTGGTCGAGATGGAGACCTTAATCGAAGCGGTGAGGAGAATGGTGCCTGCAAAGATAGGGCTAAATATTGAAGCTGCCAAAAAGGCTTACGAACAGGCCAAGGTGTTTGAAATAGAGGGATAAGTCGAACATGGAAATTAAATATGATTCTTCATCTGAGCTTGTAATCCCTATTTCTTATGGGAGCTCCGAGGTCATTGAGACAGGAAAATGGGGCTTTCAAAAACCTGAAACGGTGTTCATGACAGCTCCCTGCCAGGAAGCCTGTCCTGCTGGAAACGCCATTCCGCAATTCCTCTATTTGGCAAGCGAAGGAAGATATGAAGAGGCCCTGGAGGCCATATTGAAGGAGAATCCTTTCCCCGGTGTTTGTGGAAGAGTCTGTTTTCACCCGTGTGAAAGTGATTGTCATCGAAGTCAGTACGATGAACCCGTATCCATCCATGCGATGGAACGATACGTGTTTGATCAGACCTCGGACCGCCGCCCCGATATTCAACCCCTATCCAATCTCGATTCAAAACGAGTCGCTGTCGTGGGATCAGGTCCGGCAGGACTATCAACGGCCTATTTTCTCAGGCTTCTGGGACACCGGGTGACCCTTTTTGAGGCAAGGGAGGAATTGGGCGGGGTCATGCGCTGGGGGATCCCTGAATATCGGCTTCCTAAATCCATTTTGAAAAAGGAGATCCAGAGGATACTTCAACTCTCCATTGACGTTAAGACAGGGGTGAGAGTGGGAAAGGAAATCTCTTTTGAGGAATTAGACCGGTTTGATGCCGCTTTTCTGTCTCCTGGGGCTGGGTTGAGTTTGTCCCTTGGTATCGAAGGGGAGGATTTGAAAAAGGTTTGGAGGGGAGGAGATTTTTTAGATCGAATTAGTTCTAAGGATAAGATCAGAATAGGAAAAGAGATCATTGTGATCGGTGGGGGCAATACGGCGATGGATGTTGCCCGCTCAGCATTGCGTCTCGGCTCCAGGGTGACCGTTGCTTATCGCAGAAGCCGAGCAGAGATGCCCGCCATTCAGGATGAGATCCATGAGGCAGAGGAAGAAGGCGTGCGATTTGAATTCCTGATCCAGCCCGTAAAGATAAACCTTCTTCAAAGCAAAAAGATCAGAGTAAAATTTCAACGGATGAGGCTAAGGGGACGGGATCAGAGCAATCGGCCCAAAGCCATCCCTATTAAAGGAGACACCTTCACACTGGAAGCAGATGGACTCATCGAAGCTGTGGGTGAGGGTGTAGATCTTTCATGGATACCTGAAACTCTGAGCAAAAATAGCCTGATCGATGGGAGTTCCTCCCTCGCCGCCCCTTATCCTAAGATCTTTGCAGGTGGGGATGCCATTGATCAGCCTCGAACCATTGTCACCGCCATCGCCTCAGGGAAAAAGGCCGCCATCTCCATCGACCTGTATCTGAGGGGATGTTCTGGCGACGACGTTTTTTCTAAGATTCGAGTTGGGAATAAAAGTGCTCTCTCAATGGAAGCCTATGTTTCGAGCAGGGACGGGGGGAATTGGCCAGAACCCAAAGGGGTGATCTCCTCTCCACAGATCAACACCCTCTATTTTGAACACAGCAAAAGAATCGAAATGCGAAAACTGGATCGTCATAAAGCATTGAAGAGTTTTTCAGAGGTTAATCTCGGTTTAACTTCTGATGAAGCCAGAAGTTCTTCATCGAGGTGCTTCTCTTGTGGAACATGCAATTATTGTTACAATTGTTATTTCTTTTGCCCTGAAGGGGTAATTTCCCTCAATCCCCTTCAACGGACGAAAGCCGTTGACCTCGATCACTGCAAAGGGTGCGGAACCTGTGCAAAGGTCTGTCCGAGATATGCGGTACTCATGAAGGAATTGTCATGAAAGAATTTATGACGGGCAACCACGCAGTCGCCCATGCCGTTAAACTCTGTCGAGCTCCTTTAATTGCAGCCTATCCTATTACGCCTCAAACACCGATCTACGAAAAACTCTCTGAATGGGAGGCATCGGGTGAGGTAAAAGGGATCATGATGCGGACAGAGTCCGAGCACTCAGCCATGGCGGCCTGCATTGCCGCTTCCCTAACGGGTGTCAGGACGTTTACCGCGACATCGTCCCAGGGCATTGCCCTCATGCATGAGATGCTTCATTTTGCTGCGGGATGTCGGGCTCCAGTCGTCATGGCCAACGTGAATCGATTATTAGCCGCCCCATGGGGGTTCTGGGCCGACCAGTTGGATAGCCTTTCCCAAAGAGATACGGGGTGGATTCAATTTTATTGTGAAAATGGCCAAGAAGCTCTCGATACGGTGATCCAGGCTTATAAAACAGCAGAACAGGTTTACCTTCCAGCAATGCTCTCCCTGGAGGCTTTCTTCGTCTCCCACTTCATGGAGCCTGTGGATATTCCGGACCAGGAACAGGTGGATCGTTTCTTACCCCCGATTAACCTTCCTCACCGATTCGATATCGATAAACCCGGTTACCTGGTTCCCGTGGTCCCCCCTGAGCTATATCGGAAGTATAAGCATATGGCCCAGACTTCCATGAATTCAGTTAAAGAAATTGCTGCCCGAGTTGATCATGAATTTAGAGAAGAGTTTGGAAGAGGGTATGGGATTATTGATCCGTTTATGTTGGATGGTGCTGAGATCGTGATCGTAACAGCTGGATCGATCACCAGTACGGCCAGGGTTGCGATGAAGGCCCTCCACGAACAGGGCTACAGAGTTGGATTACTTAAAATACGCCTCTTCAGGCCTTTCCCAGTGGAGGCAATTCAACAAGCACTTACAGGAAAGAAAAAAATTGCCGTCATCGACCGAAATATATCTCTTGGAGGCGGAGGGATATTTTGTCAGGAATTGAGGGCGGCCCTGGTCCATTCTCCGGATCATCCTCTTACTTTCAGCTATATTGCCGGGATCGGGGGGACGGATGTAGATCCTGAGGTGATCGAGAAGATTGCCCTTGATGTGATGAAAAGAACAGAACCCACGGATACACCGATCTGGATCATGGAATGATAGAACCATCATCTCAAATGTCAAAGCTCAAATTTCAAACCAAATCCAAAGCTCGAATACCAAAAGTTTTCTCTTTGACCTTTGACATTCATTTGATATTTGGTTCCGTCATGGCGGGATTGAAATTTGGAATGATAGGGCCTATTTGATTTTCTCATACTGTGGGGATTAAAGGAGGGCTTCTATGTATCTTCCAGAGCTGGGGCCAAATTATCTGAGGTCTGGTCATGGGGCGTGTGCCGGCTGTGGACTTGTGGTTGGCATGAAACTGGTGATGCAGGCCATGGGGCCTCGAACGATCGTCGTCATTGTTCCGTCTTGTGAAGGGGCGATCTCAGGTGTATATCCCAATACCCCACTTGCTGTACCGGCGATTCATTCTGCTTTCGAAATTGCGGCACCGACCGCAGCGGGGATCGCCAATGCCCTTAAAATTCAAGGGAAGGATGATGTTCAGGTGCTGGCTTTCGCAGGGGATGGAGGAACCTTTGATATCGGACTGCAGTCTCTTTCCGGCGTAGCGAAAAATAACGATGATATCATTTATGTCTGCCTGGATAATGAAGGCTATATGAACACTGGGATTCAGGTGAGTTCATCGACTCCCTCTTTTGCCTGGACGGGGACGACTCCTCAAGGAAATCCCGGGCGGAAGAAAAATATCATGGAGATCATGGCAGCCCATTATAATCCATATTCTGCAACCGCCACGATCGGTTTTCCCCGCGATCTTCAACAAAAGATCACTAAGGCCAAAGGGATTCGAGGGACGAAGTTTATTCATCTGCTCTCTCCTTGCCCGACAGGGTGGCGGATGGCCTCCGATATTTCCCCTGAAGTTTCCATCCTCGCTGTTGAAACGAATATCTTCTCTCTATACGAAATTGAAGATGGGGTAAGGTATACGATTAACCATGAACCACGACGGCTTCCCGTAGAAGAATATCTATCCAAACAAGGAAGATTCAGACATGTCAAAGAAGCCGAAATCAAACGTATCCAGAAAGACGCAGACGACGAGTGGAACAGATTGAAGGAAAGGGCGGATCGTTCCATCTCCGGTTAAGATCGTTCAAGTTCGGGGCGATTTATGATGGTCGATTTCTGAGCCCGTGTCAACGGGTGTAAGAGGAGGTTGCTATCATGAAAGGGTTCTGGAGATTCTTTGATAAGCTTTCAGATGTCATGGCAGCCTTGGCTGGGGGAATACTGGTCTTTATAACGGCCGCTATGTGCTACACCATCGGCATGCGATTTTTATTTAGACAGACAACGATATGGATCACACCGATGAGCGAGTATGCCCTGTTGTGGATCGTTTTCCTTGGAACAACCTGGCTTTTGAGAGAGGGAGGGCATATCACTACGGATGTCATATACGTCCATCTCAATGAGAACACCAAGCACTATCTCGATTTTATCATGTCTGTCATCGGCGGGCTTGCCTGTGCTATGTTGTTCTATTTTGGAGTTGTCCATATGTGCGACTGTATCATACATGGGGTCACCGACGTAAGGGGAGTTACTGTTCCGAAATCGGCTATTTTCATCGTCATCCCCATAGGCAGCATCCTCCTTACCATCCAGTTCTTCAGGATGGCGTGGGGCAAGCTTATCGATATTAGGACGGGGGGGTAACCCATGGAATGGTGGCTGATTATTGCGTTGCTTTTTGGCGGTATGGTGTTCGTATTGCTCACCAACCTCCCCATTGCCTTTTCCTTTCTCGTTGTCAATATGATTGGAGCTTATATTTTCCTGGGGGGGGTACCGGGGCTTGTCGGGGTAGCAACTGGAACTTTCACGTCCATTACAACCTTTACCCTGCTCCCCGTGCCTTTTTTCATCCTTATGGGAGAATTGATATTCCATTCGGGCCTTGGGCTCAATGCTGTGAATGTGCTTGACAAATGGCTTGGCAACCTCCGGGGCAGACTCTCTCTTCTGGCTATTATTATGGGTGTTATCATCGGCGCTTTGAGCGGTTCAACGATCGCAACATGCGCCCTCCTTGGCACCATCCTGCTTCCTCAAATGCTGGAAAAAGGCTATAGCAAAAGCATGAGTCTCGGTCCACTCATGGGAGTGGGTACGGTTGATGCGCTTATTCCTCCCAATGCACTGACCGTGGTACTTGCAAGCCTTGCAAATATCGATGTAGGGCAACTTCTTATGGCCGGCATACCGGCGGGCCTGATGATGTCTGCTCTCTATTTCATCTACGTCGTATTATGGTTGCGCATCAAACCTGAAGAAGCGCCTATGTATGTTGCGCCCAAAGTCCCTTTGAAAGAAAAGGTGCGAATTACAGTAACATACCTCTTACCCCTTGGCTTCATCATCTTTATGGTATTGGGTCTTATATTTCTGGGTGTAGCAACTCCTACGGAAGCAGCTGCGACAGGGACATTGGCGGCATTCATCTTAGCCCTTCTCTACAGGCGTTTAAATTGGGAAATTATCAAGAAGTCGGTCATGAGTACCGTCAAAGTCACAGTCATGATATTCATGATTGTGATTGTCTCGACCACTTACGGTGAAATTTTAGCCTTTACCGGTGCTGCCGCAGGCATGACGAATTTTATTATCAACCTCACGGTCCCGCCGATCGTGATACTCATCGGCATGCTGTTCGTCGTCCTGATTATGGGTTGTTTCATGGAAACCGTTGCGATTATGATGATCACCATACCGATCTACATGCCCGTCGTCAATGCCTTCGGGTTCGACAAAATCTGGTTCGGCGTGATGATGCTGATTGCCCTTGAGACAGGCTTGATCACCCCTCCCTTTGGCGTTACCCTCTTTGTGATGAAGGGCGTAGCTCCTCCTGAAGTAACGATGAGTGATATCTGGAGGGCAGTCACTCCCTATGTGATCGTAGACATCCTATGTATTGCCTTTGTGATGGCAATGCCAAGCATAGCAACTGTTGTACCGAATCTTATGGGAATGGTGAAGTAGAACCGGAGAGGGTAGAGTGGTTTGGAGTGCAGGGCATGAACAGCGTAGAGTGTTTAGTATGAAGCGTAGAGACATTTATTGCCGATTTAGGATTGCCGATTTAAAATCGCAAATTGAAAATCGAAAATCGAAGAAATGCTATCCGCTGAACGCTATGCACAATCCGCTGAATGCAAAAAAATAAAAGAAGGAGGTTTGCCATGAGAAAGAGATTAAAAGTTCTATTTTTTGCAGCTCTATTTACGTTCGCGGTTTTAAGTTTGGCAAGCGGGCCGGCTAAGGCGGAAACAGTCACCCTGAAAGCAGTGACCGGATGGCCAAAAACAGCCAGTGAGTACAAGGCGTTTGCAATCTTTACAGACCTGGTGGAGCAGATGGTTGCAAAGAAATATCCCGGGGAACTGAAGATACAGTTCATTGGAGGACCGGAGGCAGTCAAAACACCGGATCAGGTTCAGGCCTGCCAGCGTGGGATGGTTGATATGGTTTTTACCACCAATGCCTACTACCTATCGGTATTACCTGACGTGGATGCCCTCAAGCTGTCTGTCTTTACACCTGCCGAAGAAAGAGCGAAAGGTGCCTGGGCTTACGTAAATCAACTCCACGAAAAGATCGGGCTCTATTATTTGGCAAGGCTTGGGCTGGGCACACAATTCCACCTCTACCTTGGAAAACCCATAAAGACTGCTGACCTCAAGGGGCTTAACATTCGTGTGTCTCCCATGTACCTGCAAATGGTGAAAGGACTTGGTGGGAACCCTATTGTGATACCACCGACGGAAGTATATTCCGCTCTGGAAAGAAATGTTGTGGACGGTTATTGCTGGCCATCGGTTGGAATTCGTGATTGGGGCTGGGATAAGGCGACAAAATATATTGTAGATCCAGGTTTTTACCAAGTGCCAAACCCTCTCCTTATGAACCTCAGCACACGGAATAAGCTTCCCAAGAGGCTTCAGGATCTTTTGACGGAAGCAGCCGCAGAAGCGGAAAGAAAGGTCGTTACTAATTTTGAAGACCTTGCAAAACAGGAACGGCCCATACTCCTCAAGGAAGGTCTCCAGGTTATTACCCTGCCTCCGGCCGAAAGCGAGAAGTACCTCAAAGTGGCGTACGATGAAGGCTGGAAAGATGTGCTGGAAAAATGTCCTGCCACAGGACCTAAGTTGAAAGAGTTGCTCACACAAAAGAAGTAATTGAGTCGGGCGAATCAGGGATAGCTCCCATTCTCTGATTCGCCCAAGAACCTGACCAAGGAGAATAAAGAAAAGAAACGAGACGAAACGTTCCTCTCTCTTCCTCACATTTTTTTCTATCCTTAAGGCATTTCACTTCTAAAGTCTCTCATTTTTTGATATACTGACTTTAATTATTTAAGAATTTCCTAATGGTATGGATAAAGGAGGTTGAAATGGATTGGAAACTTTTCATAAAAATGACATCTTTGTCTTTTTTGGCATTCACCCTGCTCATAGGGTGTGCAGTTCCAGTCCGAGTGACCATCGAACCGCCTGGCAGATTGGAAGGATTTATGAGTGCAAAATGGGGTGCTTCTGTTGAGGAATGCAAGTGGGCCGTTGAAACAGACGGGAACAAGTGGTTTCAGGATCGTACTGAAGAGCCCTCCCATGCGCTCTATGCCTTTGGGGCCTATTTGGATCATCCCGCCATCTTCAGTTACTTCTTCACTCCAAAGTCAAAAAAACTTTATCGAGTTGATGTGACGTTTAGCGATTTCAAAGGTTATGAGGAGGCGAAGATTGATTTGATTCAAAAGTTCAAAAAGGCTACTTATTCCCAAAAGGATGTGGATCATTGGTCATGGGAGGATAAAAGCCTGGTCATCCTCCAAAGAGACGCAATCAATGCCCAGATCAGTTTTTCCAACGGACCTTTACTGGAATTGAATCAAAAAGAAGGGGGACTTTTAGGAAAATAACGTGACCGTGTCCGTGTTGCGTTTCCGTTGGCCGTTGAGATTTATTGGTTTGTTGGAGAGAAAGGACCCATGAAAAAAATCATTCTCCTTTTAATCGGCGTAATTTTTATCGCATGGACCATTGCCCTCGCTGACGGGAAGGACTTGGAAATTCAGGGAAGGAAATTGATTTCCCAGACGCCGCCATTCACCATGATGTTGCCTTCAGAATTTCATTCCGTCCATTCTTTCTCCCATGAAAACCCTGGAGAGAGTTCTACCACGCGAGTCAACTTTTTCGTAAGAACAAAGGGTAAACAGGTAGAGGAGATGTTCATCGTTCAGATTTCTGATAAGACCAATCCTCAGGCAGGGCCCATCGCCGTGCCACCCCTCAAGCCTTATATGGAGAAGAGAATGTATCTGAGAGATAGAATAAAGAAGGGAGAATTGGTCATCGATTATCTGATTCAATTAATGGCATGGAACCCCGATGCAGCTTCCCTTCAACCCATCGTGAAAAAAGGGATCATCATCCCGTCCCTCTGGGCCCTCCAGGGCCAATTCCTCTTTGTCTACCAGGGAGAAAACGCTGTTCTTATCCGATATTCAAAAGATGCCAATTTATTCGGGTTTAAAACTTCTGAGGAAGGAGATAAATGGAATAGGGGGTCGATCTCAGGAAATGAAAAGAAAGCCTATGAGACCTTCCAAAAGACTTTCACTGAAATGATGAATTCCATCCACATCAAAAGCCCCTGATAATCCTCCCTTTGCCGAAGGGAGGAGAAAGTATTTCCCCCTTTAGCAAAGGGGGATTAAGGGGGATTTGTTGCGGTAGGAGACAGATTTGACAGCTGATTATACCATGCAGGAATTGATGGTGGTGGCCGGTTCCCGGGAGGTCCGCGACGATGACGTCGTCTTTGTAGGAATGAGACTTCCGCTTTTGGCTTTTCAATTGGCAAAGTCTACCCGTGCTCCCCACGCCATTGGAATCTTTGAAAATGGAATCTTAAGAGATAAACCGGCTGGCTCTTCCCTCTACACCATGGGCGATCCCGCCAACACTGAGGGGGTGATCTGGACCACCTCAATGATGGATATCATGTCCCTATTACAGAACGGAGGGGTGAGTTTGGGATTCATTGGAGGGCCTGAAGTGGATCGCTTCGGGAATCTCAATACGACCTACATTGGCGACAGAGAAAATGTGCAGGTTCGACTCCCTGGGAGTGGTGGGGGGAGCGATATTGCCTCGCTTTCTCAACGGCTGTTCATCCTCATGAACCATGAGAAACGCCGCTTTCTCGAGAGGGTGACCTATATCACCTCGCCTGGTTTTGGGAGCGGAGAAGATTGGAGGAAGAGAAGCGGGTTAAGACGAGGTCCTTCTGTCGTGATTACGACCAAAGGGATTATGCGATTCGATTCTGAAAAGAAAGAGATGGTTCTCGGTCCCGTTCACCCTGGAGTCACTCCGGATGAGGTCTTTGAAAGCACCGAATGGAATTTGAGATTGCCATCAAGAATCGAAAAAACCGAACCTCCTACTCCGTCCGAAATTCGGATCATAAGAAGGCATGATCCCTCTGGCTTTTGGACGAGAAATGTTAATAAGGTGGAAAAAAATTAGCCAGTTATTATCCCTTCAAATCTTAAGAGATTCTCTACAGCAATCCAAGAAATTAGAAACACATTAATTTCCGCAAGCTTGAAATTAAACCAACCGAATTATATTCTGTGTCAAAATTTGGCATTCATTTTGCTAATAGACAACTTACAACAAAAACTTCTAAGGTATTATCATGCCTGAGATATTTCTGGGAGAACTTTCCGAGGTTAAATTCTTTGATCTTTTAAAACCTCTATTGAGCGGGAAAAAGACCGGGGTATTAACGGTTAAAGGAAAGGAGGATGGAGAGATCTTTTTAGAAGCAGGAAATATCGTTCACGCCAAAACCGCCCATTCTTTTGGAGAAGAAGCCTTTTTGACCATTATGGGGTGGGCGGCGGGCAGAACCACATTTGAGCCGGATGTTCCTCCCCGGGAAAGGACCGTTCCTATTGCCACTGAAAACTTGCTTCTCAACTGGTCCTACAGAAAACAGGAGTGGGAAAGGATCAGAAAAGTGGTCCACTCTCTCAACGACATCTTCCGCATCTCCCTCCAGAACGATGTGAAGGATAAGAATGTGAAGGGGGATCAATGGAATGTGTTAGCGTTGACCAACGGAAGCAGGACGATTTCAGAAATTGCCAAAGCACTTGGATGGGATGAATTTAAGACATCGAAGGCGACTTACCGATTGATCCAAGCAGGCCTACTGGAGAAGGGAGAAGAAAAGAAGCTCCCGAATAAGAAAGCTATCGGGGAAAACTTTTTCCAGTTGGCGGAGTATGAATTAAAGAAGGTGATGGGTCCGGTGGCCCCATTTGTTATTGATGATACACTTAGTGAGTTTGGAGAGACGAAGGATTCTCTTTCCCAGGATCAAGCCTTGTCATTTGTTGAAGCACTGGGGGAGGAGATCCCCAACGACCAGAAGAGGGAAGAGTTTAAAAGGGGGTTGATGGAAATCCTCTCCACCAGAAGCAAAGGGTGAAAATGGATAGGAAGGCATGGAGAGAAGAAGGTGGGGATGGAAGGAAAAGTTTGATCTTCCTCTTGGAAAAAGATCTTAAATTTTAAGAAGGAGGGGTGCCCATGGCAGAGAAAAAGAGTGTCGGCTTTGGTCTATTACCGAAACTATTATTAGGGATTTTCATTCCAATCCTTTTGGCCTTCTTGATCCTCTGGTCTTTGGTCTTCTACAGTTGGGATTTCAAGGGGACTCGGTTTACGAGCATCAAAGACATCGGGGCGGAAATTCTAAGAGAGTTAGGCCAGATTACATTGAAGGAGTCGAAGTCTTCTTTGAACCGACTGGGCGAGAAGATGATCAAGGAGAAGGCGATCGATGTGGCGGCGCAGATAGAAGTTTTTATCAAATCGCATCCCAAAATGAAAAGAGAGGACCTTCTCAAAGACCCGTGGCTCAAATCGATAGCTGTTCAAAAGGTTGGGGAGACGGGTTATACTGCTGTCCATGACAATCAGGGCATTAATCACTTTCATGTAAACCCGCAAATTGTGGAGACGGACTTACACGACCTTTCCACAAGGCTTCCTGCTTTTTGGAAGATCCTGGAGGCCGGTCTAAAAGGCCCGGCATCCGGATATTATGACTGGAAAGATGCCGACGGAAAGATCCGTCCTAAATATATGTATTTAGCACCTGTTAAAGATACAGACCTCATCGTCGCCTCCACCACTTACATTGAAGAATTTTCGAAGCCCGCCAGAGCCATTGAAGGGAGGATGAGGTGGGTCGAGGGAAGATACTTAGACGCTTATGATATTCGAATTCGGATATTTTATCTCGTCGTTTTGGTCACCCTTGTGGTTCTGCTGATGGTGATCTACTTCTATTCCAGCTCGGTAGTTCGTCCGATCCGTTATCTCTCTCAAGTTGCTGATAAGATCAGCATGGGAGAACTGGATATTCCTGTCCAAATCAAGGCGAAAGGGGAGGTGGGTGCTCTTGCCGAATCCATTGAGAGGATGCAGACGAGTGTAAAAGCCGCGATTGAACGATTGCAGAAAAGAAAAGAGGCAAAATGAAGATTTTTTCCTAAGCAGGAGGCAGAACCTGAGTTTACCAGTAAGGGGAAAAAAGGAAAACGATGATCATCCCAAGAGGAGAGGCAAGACATCAAAACTTGTTGACAACCTATACGGATTTCCATGCCCTTTTGTCGACCTTAGAATTGGAGGGTTTTAGCGGGATCATCGAAATTGATTTCCCCGAAGACAAAGGGCTCCTTTTCATCGATTCCGGGAGGATCATCAATGGAGAGGCAAGGACGGGAGATCGCTCAAAAAGAACGATCGGTCCGGAGGCAATTCAATATCTTCTGTCCCTCTCAAAACAAAAGGAGGGAGTCCTCAATATCTATCGCTTGCTACCAGAACAAGTAGCCATTGTGGCCAGCAGTCTCCAACACGAAATCCTCTTCAGAGAACTCTCTACCGATTTCACTCGGTTGGACCGACTCCTTTTGAAACTGAAAGAAGAAAAACACGATGGATTCATAGAGATCTTCACGAAAGAAAATCAAGCCGTTGGTGTGCTTTTCCTGCAGGAAGGAGAACCGGCAGAGATGTTCATCACCCCGGCATCCGGCCCCTCGGTTTTTGGCCGAAAATCAATTTCAACATTTGTAGAGAATGCGATTAAGGATGGGGCGATTTTTAATGTCTACAAGAGCCAGGGTAAAAAAGTTCAGGAAGAGAAGACCACAGCCGAAGGAGGGGGAGACGAAAAAGAACTCATTCTTGTTCTCCAAGAAATTCTCTCTAAAACGGAGCAGTTGGTGGATGGAGTTTCTGGAAAAGGGAAATTTCTGAGCGCATTCAAGAAGTCCCTCTTAGAAAAGGCAGATGTCTATCCTTTCCTTGATCCATTCAGTGGGGAATTCAACTATGGGGATGGATCGATTCAATTGACTGGGGAAGCCCCGAGGAAGGATCTTATCGATGGCATTGGAGAATGCCTGCGTGACACCCTGGCTCATGTTGAAGAAGAATTACCAAAAAACAAGATGTTCTCTTTGAAATGGAAGGCTGAACTGGAATCTTTCTTTGAGACTCACCGAGAGGCAATGAATCGCTTGGGTATAGACGTCATGTTTTCTTCGGTCTTCCAGTAAGTTTCCTATTTTGTCTCTACCTGTTGCTTTCAGCCTTGGCTGTAAGAAGTCTGCGGACCCTCGCTGCCACCTCGACCAGCCCCCCGGGCAGAAGCAAAACCACCAGAATGAAGAGGATGCCGAAGATGAAGACATGGAGCTCCGGGAAGGTTCGGACGAATAATTCCTTGAAGATCGCATAAAAGAACGATCCGATAATCGGACCAACAATGGTGCCTACTCCTCCCACAAAGGTGATCAGGAGGGCATCAAAGGTCCAGGTGGGACTGAAAGGGAGATCATGATAATAACTGACATGGTAAAAGGCAAAAGCGCCTCCTGCCAAACCTGCAAAGAAGGTGCTAATGGCCAAGGCAATGATCTTCTGTCTGAAGGCGTTCACCCCTGAAGCCTTTGCTGCTTCCTCGTCCTCTCGTACCGCCACCATTCCTAACCCCAACTTAGAATGGCTGATCAGATGGACAACAACGACCATGATAATGGCCAGGATCAAAAATAGGTAATAGCGAGGAATCAGGCTGTATGTGGCGATGTAATCGCCGGGCAGATCGGCTACCGTTGGCAAGATATTGCCGATTGTGATCTTTAATATTTGCGAGAAACCAAGGGTGCCAATAGCGAAGTAAATGCCTTTTAAGCGGAGGGCAGGATGACCGATGATCATAGCGAAGACCACGGCCACGACTCCTCCAGTTAGAAAGGCCAATAAAAATGGATATCCCCATGTCCATAAAAGGCGCGTGGCAATAGCTCCCAGTCCAAAGAAGGCTGCATGCCCCAGACTGACTTGTCCGGCATACCCGGCGAGGATGTTCCAACTCTGGGCTAAGGAAATATATAAGAAGATGAGAATCATCAAATTGATGAGATCATTCCTTTTCGTCAACAATGGGACAAGGGCGAGAAAGACGGCAATCCCTATACTCAAGAAAAGATTCTTTCGAAAGGTGGGCAAATTATCCTCCTCAGCCAATCTTTTTTCCGAACAACCCTTGAGGCTTTAGCTCTAACACCAGGAGAAAGATCACCAGGCCGACGACCTCCATATAAGGACCCACAAATAAGGTGCTCACCGACTCAGCCGCTCCTAATAGCACTCCGGCTACAAAGGCCCCTCCGATGTTCCCCAATCCTGCTAACACCACAACGATGAGGGCCTTCAGGGTCCACTCCAAACCCATGGCCGGATGAATGGCATAGCCAACGCTCACGATGGTGCCAGCCATCGCAGCCAATGTGGCCCCTAAGGCAAAAGATATCATGGAGGTCCTTTCGATATTGATCCCCATCAAAGCGGCAGACTCCCAGTTCTCCGTCGTCGCCCGGATGGCCTTACCAAAATAGGTCTTGGTGAGAAATTGCTGGAGAGCAAGAATCACAATGGTGGCTAAGACTAAACCCGCCAAACGGATAAAGGGGAAACGAAGTCCAAACAGACTGAACCCCCATCCTGAATAGAAGACGCTCACACTCCTTTCATCGGCTGTCCAGAGTCGAATGGCGAGGTTGTGAAAAATCAAAGAAAGCCCGAAACCGATAAGGAGCGAGTTTTTTATCTTCATCTCTTCATGAAGTTTCGCCAGAGGAGAGAAGAGGCCCTTGTAAAGGCCCATCCCTATCAAGAAGAGAACGAAGGCTGATGGAAGCAAGGAGAGGAAGGGATCGATATGATAGAGGGAGAAGAAAAAGAAGGTCGCATATCCTCCCAGCATGAGCAACTCGCCGTGGGCGACATTTAACATCTTCATCACTCCGAAGACGAGGGATAACCCTACTGCAGCTAACCCATAAAGCCCCCCGACGAAGATGCCAAAAATTAAACTCTGGATGAGCACTTGCAAACTCATGCTTTATAATCCCTCAAACCGATTCCGTACCCAGATAAGCCTCTCGGATATGCTGATCATTGAGCATATTCCGGCTATCACCCTGTTTCACAATACGCCCGTTTTCAACGACATAAGCCCGATTGGCCAATTCCAAGGCCATACGGACATTTTGCTCAATCAGAAGAATGGTCATCCCAGAATGGTTGATCTGGTTGATCACCTCATAAATGACCTTCGACAGAAGAGGGGAGAGTCCCCAAGAAGGCTCGTCAAAGAGGAGGAGTTTTGGTTTGGACATCAATCCTCTCCCAATCGCCAACATCTGCTGTTCGCCCCCGCTCAAAGTTCCTGCCGCTTGTTTCTTTCTCGCTTTTAAAATGGGGAATAGCTCATAAACCTGTTCGAGTGTTTCTTCTTTAAAACTACGCCCCTTGGCGGTAAAGGCTCCTAATTCCAAATTTTCCAAGGTGCTCATTCCAGGAAAGAGCCCCCTTCCCTCCGGGACCAGGCTGATTCCTATTTCCACCCTCTTGTGGATTGGCATCCTACCCATTGCGACACCTTCAAACTTGATCTCCCCCGCAAAAGGTTTTAGCAATCCAGTGATGGTCTTGAGAGTGGTCGTTTTTCCTGCACCATTAGGACCGATGAGGGCGACGATCTCCCTCTCTTCGATCTTAAACGAGACATCCCAAAGGGCCTGAAGGTCTCCATAGGATACATTGATCCTTTCTATTTCCAACATAGGATTACTTTCCTAAGTATGCCTCGATGACGAGCTGATTATTTACGACTTCTTTTGGAGGACCTTCAGCGATCTTCATTCCCGCATTGAGGACCATGACTCGGTTACAGACTCCTAAAACCGCTTTCATGATGTGTTCAACCATGACCACTGTTATTCCCGAGTCCCTTATCTTTTTCACCAAATTCATCGAAACTTCTGTTTCAGCTGCATTCAGACCAGCCATCAACTCATCCAGCAGGAGCAATTGAGGATGTGCAGCTAAAGCCCTTGCCAATTCCAATCTCTTACGCTCAGCCATCGTAAGTTGAGAGGCAAGGACCTCACTCTTATTACCCAAGCCAACGGAGTTGAGAATTTCAACCACTTCTTCTTTCGCTTTTCTGATATTGGACGCAGGATCTTTTCCGTAGGCACGGCCCACCATGACATTTTGAAAGGTTGTTAATTGATGAAAAGGCTTAACGAGTTGAAATATACGAGCGATCCCTTGTCTGCAAATTTGATGGGGAGGAAGGCCCGTGATATCCTTCCCCATAAAAGTCACTTTCCCTGAGTTGGCTTTCAGGAAACCCGTGATGACATTAAAGAGAGTGGTTTTGCCTGACCCATTGGGACCGATGACACCAAATATCTCCCCCTCAAAAATCTCGAAATTCACCGCACAGAGGGCCATCAATCCCCCAAAGGATTTAATTAATTTCTCTACCTGTAAAAGAGGCATCTCAGACTGCTTTCCCTTAGATTGGAGATGGGTGACTCGGAGAAAGTCGTTTTCATTATGATTCAAGGCCCTTCCCTCTAAGGCATCTGATTTCTTGGGAAGAGCCTTGAATGAAAGTAGATCAGCTTTCCAGTTTCTGAGGATATTTACCTTTCCGACCATTTTGGCATAGGGTAGACTAACGGAGCTGTAGCGTACTCTTTAGGCCAGATAATTTCTTGTTTCCCCTTTTGCCACTGGACGCCAAAGTATATGACTACTCCTGTTCCGTCTGGCCGGAACTTGAGAGGACCGATAACAGTCTTCATATCTGTAGAGGCAATCGCATCTCTGATCTTCGCCCTATCCAGTGTTCCGGCCCTTTCAATGGCATTGGCTAACGCTTGAACACAGGCATAGGCTGGACCTGTTATCACATCTGCTGGCCGATTGAACTTCTTCATGTGGCTCTCATTGAGTTCATTGACTCCTGGTAATATGAGCCCATTGTTCCACCCTGGCCCTAAAACAACATAATCACCATCTTTCCCCAATGCATTTCCCCACGCCATGGGATCAGGTGCACGGTAAGCAAAATAGAATTTGGGATTGTAATCGAGTTCCTTCAACTGCTTGGTCATCGTAATCCCTTCAGGGGTCGTAGGACCGGTGAGTAGAATCTCAGAACCTGCTGCCTTGGCTGGCATGATAAGGGGTGAAAAGTCCTTCATCTCTCGAGGTTGGTCTCTATAAAGGGTTTCTCCATAACCACGTTTGACGGCTTGCTCCTTCCACATATCACCCAATTCCATTCCCACAGGTGCCTTTTCCATGAAGATGGCTACCTTTTTAGGTCTCTGTGCGGCGGGGATGGAATCCAAGATATCGAAGACTCCCTTAGCACAGTCGGGTGATTTAGGGAATGGAGAAAAGTTGTATTTATATCCCTTCTGGTGGATGCTATAAAGATAAGTGGCAACCATAAAGAGCGGCACCTTATTCTTCTCAGCAATGGGAGCCTGAGCCGCGTGCATAGGGCTTGAAAATCCTCCCAGGTAAGCCACCACATCGTGGGTCGTATAGAGGGCCTCCATTCTGCTCACGGTCAGAGTAAAATTCGATTCATCATCCAGGAGAATAAGTTCCAAAGGAATTTTTTTATTGAATTCATTAACAAAGACACCCCCTTTTGCATTAATATGCTCTATAGCGATCTCATATCCGGCCTTGCACATGGCTCCTCCTGAACCAAATGGTCCAGTAAGGGAACACGATGAACCGACCTTAATGGTCCTGGGGGCCTCTTTCGCGGGGGCAGCAAGACCCCACGGAGTCAGACTGAATGCTAAAAACATCCCTGCCATCGTAACGATAAAGATTCTTTTCATCTCATACTCCTCCTTTTCCCATTTTCTAAGACGAGCGTTTTCCACACTGAAAAGACCAATCCTCTTTCTTTCCTTCTTCTCATTCTCACCCCCTTTTCAGACCATTCTTGCCTTGAGGAGTATCATATATAAGGGGAAAGAGCCTGTCAATATAAATACTCTTTTGCGGTTTTTAAGTTTTTATCCGGTTTGGAAACAGGGCTGAAACTCCTCAAAATTATTGGTTTTTGTACGGTATAGAGGGTTTTTTAAATTTCGATTCGGAGTTCTGCATCATTTTCGAGAACCGATCCTCCATCTTGGCCAACGATTGATTCTGTTTGTGTGGCCCCCCGATATCACTGGACCGTAAGATTTCCTGTGACCAAAATCCCATAGTCCACCTGGATGATCAACTCTTTTTGTTTCACCGAGGTGCTTGAATCATTTCTGACAACACTCATAATTTTGCTTGACAAAAACTTTGTTCCTAATATACTTGACAAATGTTTTTTTTTAAATATACTTGTTAAAAAATTCTCAAAACAAAAGGGAAAAACCTGGGATTGTTTCCTTAGGTTATTTCGAAAAATTTTGATTAACGGTTTTGAATTTAACTCTAAGTCGTTGCGTGAAAAAGCTTAGAAAGGGGGTGGTTAGGAGGATTTAATGGAATAGAACTTTTAATTATAACTATTTAGTTGGAAAAGGAGGTTTGGGAAATGAAACATTTGAAGTTGATATCTTTGGTTTTATGTTTATCTGTTATTGGATTTTCTTTTTTCACCTCATCAGCATTCGGACAGGCAAAACCGATCGAGCTTAATTACTCTATCTTTTTTGCTGAAACTCATAAAAACGCCAAGTCAGCTGCTGAATGGGCAAAGGAGATTGAGAAACAGACCAATGGAAGGGTCAAGATCACAATGTTTTATAGTGGCACACTGACCCCTGCTGACAAGTGTTATGACGGTGTTGAGAAAGGGATTTCTGATATCGGTTATTCAGTTCTTGCATATACCAGAGGGAAATTCCCTTTGACTGAAGTGATCGACCTACCCATAGGTATCAAGAGCGGTCTCGCTGCAACGAAGTTGATTAATGAATATTATAATAAATTCAAACCTAAGGAATTTGACGGTACAAAAGTCATGTACCTTCACGGCCATGGTCCTGGAATTATCCATACCAAAAGGCTGCAAGCAGTCAAAACACTTGAGGACCTCAAAGGGATGAAGATTCGCTGCACGGGTATGGCTTCAAAAATAGCAGCAGCCCTTGGAGCAACTCCTGTAGCCATGCCAATGGGTGAAACCTATGATGCGTTAAGCAGAGGGGTGGTCGATGGTTCGATGGCTCCATATGAAGCGCTACAAGGTTGGAAATGGGGAGAAGTTGTAAGGTTTACCACCGAAGACTGGGGGGCTGCTTACAGCTCAGGCATGTTTGTGGTTATGAATAAAGATAAATGGAATGCGTTGCCTCCGGATATCCAGAAGATTATAGAAAAGATAAACGGAGAGTGGATTGAAAAGCAAGGGAAAACATGGGATGAGATCGATAAAGAGGGAAGAGATTTTACAGTGAAATTAGGCAATCAAATCTTCCCTCTTTCAAAGGAAGAAAATGAGAAATGGGTAAAGGCTGTCAGACCCTTGCTGGACGAATATGTCAATAATATGAAGGCGAAAAATCTGCCCGGAGATGAAGCACTGAAGTTCTGTTTGGATACATTGAAGAAACTTCAGTAAGAGATGGGAGGAGAAGGAACGTCGACCTATCCCTTCTCCTCTCATTAAATACGCGTGAAATGAGAAAAAGGAAAAGGAGTGCTCAATGAAAGGATTTTTAAGCGGTGTGGAGAAGATCGGTAAATTTCTCAATGTCATTGCAGGGATCAGCCTCACCTTTCTCATGTTGCTGACAATAGCCGATGTTATTTTAAGGATGTTTAAAAAGCCTGTCGTGGGCACCTATGAGTTGGTGGCTTTTGCAGGGGCAGTGGTGATCGGATTTTCAATGCCTCTCACATCCTTTGTGAGGCAGCATATCTTTGTTGATTTTTTTATTTTAAAGTTTTCCCAGAAGGTGAGAAATATCTTCAACATCACTACAAGAGGCCTCGTGATGGCTCTATTCCTGCTGATCGGTTGGAACATGCTCAAGTATGCCAGGGATCTGCAGAAATCAGGCGAGGTTTCCCTCACTTTACAGATGCCCTTCTATCCTGTTGCTTACGGGGTGGGGGTTTGCTGCTTTATCCTGTGCTTAGTGTTCGTGTGTGATATCATAAAAATATATAAGGGGGAATACGAGGATGTATGAGGTCACGGTAGGGCTGATTGCTCTGGCAGTGGTGTTACTATTATTCCTTACAGGGATTGAGTTAGGATTTGCGATGGCATTGGTCGGTTTCCTGGGATTCGCGGTTCTTGTATCCACAAAGGCTGCATTGAATTTATTAGCCAAGGATTTTTTCGATGTCTTTGCATCGTATGGGTTTACCGTCATACCGCTCTTTGTCCTGATGGGTCAGATTGCATTCAATGCCGGTATTGCAAAGAGGCTATTCAACACCGCCTATCGGTTCATCGGTCATGTCCCGGGAGGAATGGCCATGGCCACGGTAGCAGGTGCAACGGCCTTCAAGGCGATTTGTGGATCGTCACCGGCCACGGCAGCCACTTTTGCCAGCGTGGCTGTTCCTGAAATGGATCGATATGGTTATGACAAGAAGCTATCCACTGGGATCGTTGCAACCGTAGGGACCTTAGGCATCCTCATTCCACCGAGTGTCACCCTGATTGTATTTGGCATTATCACCGAACTTTCTATCGGTAGGTTATTTCTGGCCGGGCTCATTCCAGGATTGATTATTGCCTTCTTTTTTATGGTTATCATCTACGGGTGGTGTAAAATCAACCCCAAGTTAGGTCCTAAGGGCGAAAAATCGACCTGGAAGGAAAGGATCGCTTCTCTCCCAGAATTTGTATTGGTCGTCGTTATTTTCTTGCTGATGATATGGGGATTGATGAAGGGACTCTTTACACCTACAGAGGCAGGGAGCGTTGGGACCGGTTTAGTTCTCCTCATGTCCATTTTAAGAAGGGACATCAATTTCAAAGGGTTCATCAAATCGGTGGCAGAATCTCTGCGAACGGCTTGTATGGTTCTGATGCTCATTGCAGGTTCTACGATCCTGGGCCATTTTCTCGCCGTGACAAAACTCCCCATGATTGCGGCTGATTGGGTTACAGGGCTGGCTTGGAATAAATACGTTATTATGATCCTTATCAGCTTCATCTACCAAACAGGGGGATCTTTTATTGATGACCTGGCTTTCATGATCCTTGCGACTCCGATTTTCTATCCGGTTATCATCAAACTGGGATTTGACCCCATTTGGTTCGGCATGATCATTGCGATTACGGTAATGATCGGGGTGGTTATCCCGCCTGTGGCGATCAATGTTTTTGTGGTAAAAAATATCACGAAGGTGCCCTTTGGTGTGATTTATAAGGGGGTCTATCCGTTCTTAATCAGTCTTGTGGTTGCCGCAGCGTTGTTGTTCTTCTTTCCGCAGATTGCCCTTTGGCTCCCCAATCTATTAATGCCGTTGAAGTAGGAAGGTTGTTCCTGAGTGTAGATTGCGCCCTGAACCATGTGAGGTTCAGGGCTGCCATGGACCCCTTCGTGGCGCATGGCGCCTTCTTTTAAACTCTTTTGGCCACCAAGGCAATAGATCAGGAGGTACTGCGTTGCGAAGCAGGCGTGGTACCTTTTCATTTTTTGCCTGAGCCTCGATTCCAAAAAATAGAACAGCCTCTAAGAAATATTTTTTAAGCCTCAACCTCTTTGGAATCACTCCCTTTTGGATCAATTTCTTTAAATTCGACTGAGCAATTAAGATCTGGGAAGCCATCTCCTTTGTTCCTTTAGGGGTGGAGAAAGGAACGAGGATCTGGTGAATGACCAGCCGAATGGTCTGGACCAGATAGATATACCGCTCCCTTTCTCCCAGAAAGGGATGTTCAGGCGTTACTGCTCGAAGGAGAGGGGTCAGAAAAATAGCATAGAGAATCGATTCGGGTATTGATCGGCCTATCTTGACAAGTTGATCTACAAGACCGAAGAGACACAGAAAAAATTGTTGATGCTTATTTTTCAAAGGATTCCGATCTCCAAAGACTCTGAGGAAATCAGGGAAGAGGGAGAAGAGAAGGTCCGTTTGCAGCATCAGGTTGAGGGAGGATTGAGCGACGCCTTCCTTCAGATCTCGGATGAATTCGTCTCGAACACGAGAAGGAGAACATTTTCGTATCTCATCCCGATGCCGCATAATGGCTTGGTAGGTTGAGTCTTCAATGGAAAAACCGGTTCGGGCGGCATGGCGGATAACCCGAATCATTCGGACAGGGTCTTGCTGAAATCTTTCATTCGGATCACCGATGGTCTGGATGACCTGTCGCTTGAGGTCGGCCATCCCGCCGACGTAATCGATAATGGAAAAATCCGCAATATTGTAAAAGAGACCATTAATCGTGATGTCCCGGCGTTGGGCATCCTCTGCCGGCGTTCCAAAGCTTTCTTTTCGGACGACATCGCCCTCTTCCGTCTGTATCTCTTCAAATTCCGAATGGCTCCTAAAAGTGGAGAGCTCTATGACCTTTCCCCCTTTAAAAAAGACATGGACGAGCCGAAATCGGCGACCGATGATTCGGCTGTTTTTAAAGAGGGCACTGATCTCATGGGGGTGGGCATTGGTGGCGGCATCGAAGTCTTTAGGGACCTTTCCGAGGAGAAGATCCCGAACACTTCCTCCAACAAGATAAGCTAAGAATCCATGCCGATGAAGGCGGTAGAGAACCTTGAGTGCCTCTTCATCGATCATCTTTCTTGAGATGGGGTGCTCAGACCTTGGAATGATGATCGGGGTCATTTTGGCCGGCCCGTGCTCCGGAAGCTACACCTTACAGGTGGGGTAAAGGGGCGTAATATAACTGATATTTCACTTTCTGGAAGCTCCGTCCTGCGGACAGGGGGCTTCAAATGCGAATCGCTTTGGGGGTGCAGACTTTGATGCATTGGGGATTTTCTCCGCATAGATCACAGTGAAAAGCATTCTCTTCAAATACCGACAGGGCATTGAAGGGACAGCTTTCTGCCCTCCTTCTATCCCAGATAAATTTCCTTTTTTCCTGAACTTTATTCGAATCTCCAACATGGCCTGATTCCGGTGACTTAGCACTGATGTTCATTCGGGAGCCAAAACCGAGAGTCCCTGTAAGGAGGCCAGCTCCAAAGATAAGTGGGTTCTCCGGGGAAAAAGGGTCCAATCTGGGGGAATAGGATCTGGAGAGGAGATACATATTGATTCCCCTTCCACCCAGGAATTTTCTCCGAAGATCCGAGGAGATAGGGGTGACTTCAACCGAATTATCGTTCAGATGAATAAAAGCGATCTTTCTATCGAGGACCATTTCACGCCAATTATAACAGAATCAATCTCAAAAGGCTTTATTCATAATCCCCTCACCCTATCCCTCTCCCGCAAGGGGAGAGGGGATCTTTTTGAGGTAATTCATCCACTTAACCCCTCCCCCCTGATGGGGGAGGGATAGGTCGCCGACGCGCCATAGCCGCTCTGGTGACGGCGCGGTAGGGGTGAGACGATGAGGCAACCTAAAGGGTTAGGGTTGACCTCTTTTAGATTTTATCGTTTGGATGAATCAAAATGGGCTTGACAAACAACTGGAATCGTAAAAAAATGGTACATAGAGTATAAAGGTCTTTGGTTTAAGGGCTAAGGCAAAGATGCCCAAAGCCAAACAGGCTTCCTAACCTTAGCCTAAGAACAATTTTCATCATGAAAGTGGGGTTCGAAATGAAAATTCAAGAAGTAAGAGAGAAGGCAAAGGTCTTGGGCCTGAAAAATACCTTCGGATTATCAAAGGCGGAACTGATTCGAAGGATTCAGAAGGCCGAAGGAAATTTTGATTGTTTCGGAACGGCCAAGGGCTATTGTGATCAGGATCAGTGTTGCTTTCGAGATGATTGTTTGAAGCCCGCCGATCAATAATGAGCGATAAAATCCTCATCCTTCTCCTCTCCCCATGGGGACTGTGTCGTAATGAGTGGAAGGGCTGGTGGTCGGAACAGACAAACGGGTTCGAGAGCTTTAGAACGCGGTCGTTTTATTTTTATGGGCAATAGTCCTTGTCAGTGAAACAGCGATCTTTTCTTGATAGGGGGACCTCTGTGCATGACCGTTCAAAGGTGCCGCTCTAAAGCTTCTCACCCGCCTGTCTGTTCCGTGGGTGGCGACCTTAAATGGGTTCCACTTCGCATTCTAACACAGTCTCATGAGGGAGAGAGATAGGGCTGAGGGAACTTTTTCATAAAATTCATAGAAAGGAGGACTCATTATGGCAGCAGCAATCCGATGGGAAACATCCTTAACGACGGCAAAAGCGAGGGCAAAGAAGGAGAAGAAATTGATTTTAATGGATTTTTATAATAACCTCTGAATTGGGTGCCAACAGCTGGCAGCTGTTACTTATCCCAATCCCGATGTCTGTTCTTATGTGGAGAAGAATTTCATTCCCCTTCAGGTCGATTTTAGCAAGAATAAGGCGATGGTTAACCGATTCAGTGTGAAATGGACCCCGACGATAATCATATTGGATTCTGAAAGAGGAGAGCACCATCGCTTCATCGGTTTTTTCTCACCGGAAGATTTTATTGGTCAGATCATGTTGGGCAGAGGAAAGGCTGAGTTCAATCTGGACCATTTTGAGCAGGGTATCCAATGTTTCCAGGAGATTCTCGTTCGCTATCCGAAGACAGATGCTGCTCCGGAAGCTCAGTACTTCCTCGGGGTTGCCAAATATAAAGCGAGTCATGATCCAAAGGAGTTAAAGCTTGGATTAGAAGTTCTTCAAAGAGATTATCCCAATAGCGAATGGACAAAGAAGGCACAGGTTTATGCATTGATTCCGTGATGCATCTTGTTTCGTGACGCACTCCTAACCAAGGGAAAATCGCCAGGCGCAGTACCAACCCATCTGTGGGGGGTCGGGAGGACATCCGATACATTCTGTCCGTACACGTGGATCAATGGTTTCGGCAAATGTGCGATATTCAATGATGCCAATGGATTTGCAGGGATAATCTTCTAATCCTTTAAGCCTGCGAGAAGCCTGAACTCGGCAGTCGATCATGCGAAAGACAAAGGAGTCGATTTCATCCTCAACAATCTCCTGCTTGTTAATACGGGCATATAAACGAAATTGAAGCGCCGTTTTGAGAGCCTCCAATCCACCTTGTTCTGGCAGGCCTAATAGCGTTTTGATATGGTAGGCTTCATACGGGGAAAATCGGATCCAGCAGGTATCATTGCATCGTTTTGCATCGAAGATTCCAAACTTTTTTTCAACTGCTTGGAACCATACGCCGTCGTTGGCCAACCAATTGAGGCTAAGGGCATCGAGCAGTTCTTCCAGCTGTTTTTCATCCATCCGATACAGAGCCGCTGGTATTCCATTTTCCAATTCAATATCGAGTAGTTTAGCAATTCGTCTCATTTGGATCACCAAACTTGTTTCGCCAACCTCTTTTTCCATCTCAAGGGCGACATCCATTCCAAACTGGTATTCCACCTCTTTAAGCCAGTAACCGTAATGAACAAGGGTACGCTGAAGAGCATCGACAATCCAGCGAATCAGTAATCCCTTTTCAAGTTTCGGCAAAAATCCCATTTTTTTATCATTCCCCTTTTGCCATTCCCCCATACCTTTATTCTCCTCGCGGTTGATGTGAGAATTCCTCAATTTTTCTTTTTTGGAGTTCATACCAGCCCGAATTCAATTTGCCAACAGAAAAAATCTTGCCCTCCTATAAACGGCTGAATGGTTCTATGATGGAGTGTGGTGCGGATTACCAAAGTCCATTCCATCAGAACGAGAAGGCGGAGGTGACCCCGTGGCAACGGCTGGCGGTGCTAATCAAGATGAGGTTGCCTGAATTCGTCTCTTTTTTAATATCCTCCAACAAGCCCAATAGGGCCTTTGGTCGAAATCCTCCTATTCCAGGTCCAAGTTGCTGACTGCGGATCACTCTTGATTCAAAATCTCCTTTTAAGTCTGTCAGAATTCGATAAAGGGGTTTTGGACGCCTCTTCTTTGTGGTGGTGCAATATTGTGCAGGTTCCGGGCAATCTTCAGAGCAGAGGAAATCAGCCAGACTGGTATAGAGGTCACCTGTTTTGCCTATCATGGGGTTGGGCAGTCCGGAAAGGGGAGGGATCTTTCTTCTTTTTCCGCCTAACGATTTTAATTGTGAGAGAATAAATTCAAAGGCAAGATGGAAGGGAATTGCCGGGATGACATAATCAGCTTTTCGACCTTCCAAGAAGAATTGCTCAAGATATGACCGACCCTCACTGACCACGGCTTCCACTGTGAGGGAGGAAACCTTCTGAAAGGCCCTCCTGTTCTGGTCCACAGCGATGATTTTGGCATAAGCATCTTTTTGGAGTAGTTTCTCTGCGGCTCGGCTCCCAAAATGGCCACATCCGATAATGAGGTAGGCATGGGGGTTCCCATTCATGGAAAAAGTTCAATGGCCTTTGGGAAGTTCACAAAGTTCGATGAGGACGCCGCTCGATGATTTGGGATGGACGAAGGCGACTTTTGTATTATGAGCCCCAGGCCTGGGTTTTTGATCGACCATCGTCGCTCCTTTTTCAAGAAAGGCCTTTACCTCTGCCTCGACATCGTCGACCTCAAAACAGATGTGGTGGATGCCCTGGCCTTTGGTTTCGAGAAACTTAACCAAAGGAGAATCCGGTTCCGAAGGTTGAACGAGTTCGATATTCGATTCGCCAATCTTAAAAAAACCTGCCTTCGTTTTTTGCGCGGTGACCACCTCTACGCCTGAGAGGTTGAGACCTAAGATGGTCTGGTAGAACTTGGCGGCCTCTTCGATGTTATTCACAGCAATGGCGATATGATTAATTTTTTTGAGCATGGCATTCTCCCCTATCGAATTAGAAGATGAAGGCATTGAGGAATTAGGAATTCGAAAATTCCTAAATTGCTAAATTTGTGAATCTAAAAATCACATTCTTATGTTCTCTTGGATGTATTTAATAATGTCTTCTGTGGAGGCACCGGGTTGAAAGATCTCCCGGATGCCAGCTTTTTTCAGCTCGGGGATATCATCAACGGGGACAATCCCCCCTCCGAAAACCAGGATATCTTCGGCCCCTTTCTCTTTGAGGATTTGAACGACCTTTGGGAAGAGATTGTTGTGGGCACCGGAGAGGCTGGAGAGACCTACAATATCCACCCCTTCCTGGATGGCAGCATTTGCAATCTGTTCAGGGGTCTGGCGTATACCCGTGTAGATCACCTCCATTCCAGCATCTCTCAGGGCTCGAGCAATCACCTTCGCGCCCCTGTCATGACCATCCAATCCCGGTTTTGCGATCAGCACTCGAATCTTCCGAACCATAATGACCTCCAAATCCCAAATTCCAAATTACAAATCCCAAACAAATCCCAAGCTCCAATTTTCAAATATTAAAACGTTTTGAATTTTGAATTTTGGAATTATTTTGAATTTGGTGGTTGGAATTTGGTAATTCATTTTATCGTTCTCTATATTCTCCAAAAACCTCTCTTAGGGTATCTGAAATTTCACCCAGGGTGGCATAAACCTTGACCGCCTCTAAAATGGGAGTCACCACGTTGTCCGTCCCCTGGGCAGCCTTCTTTAGAACAGCCAGGGTCTCCTTCACTTTCGAGTTGTCTCTTTCCTTTTTGACCCTTGCCAGTTTTTCCTTCTGGTATTGTTCCACCTCTGGTTTGATGCGAAGGATATCCCTGAGAGGTTCCTCTTCCATCTGAAACTGGTTCAATCCAACAATGATCCGTTTTTTGGCTTCGATTTCCTTCTGATATTGATAAGCACTTTCGCCAATTTCTCCTTGGACATAACCCGATTCGATGGCTTTGATGGCTCCCCCCATGGCTTCGATCTTTTCGATATATTCCATCGACTTTCTTTCTATTTCATCCGTAAGGGCCTCCACGGCATAGGACCCTCCAAAGGGATCAATCATATCGGCGACACCGCTTTCATAGGCAATGAGTTGTTGGGTTCTCAATGCGAGCCTGACAGAATCCTCTGTAGGCAGGGCATAGGCTTCGTCTCTGGAATTGGTATGAAGCGATTGAGTTCCTCCTAACACAGCAGCTAGAGCCTGAAAGGCAACTCTCACCACATTGTTGTCGGGTTGCTGAGCGGTAAGCGAGCACCCTGCCGTCTGAGTATGGAACCGCAGCATGCACGACTCGTCCCTTTTTGCTTTAAATCGTTCCTTCATGATTTTGGCCCACAGCCTTCGAGCGGCCCTGAATTTTGCAATCTCTTCGATGAAGGTATTATGACAGCAGAAGAAGAAAGCGAGCCTGGACGCAAAGGAATCCACATCAAGACCTGCCCGAATGGCTGCCTCCACATAAGCAATGCCATCGGCCAGTGTAAAGGCCACTTCCTGGACAACCGTGCAACCTGCCTCACGCATGTGATAACCGCTGATGCTGATGGTATTCCATCGGGGGACGTGGTTTTTACAAAATGCAAAAATATCGGTGACGATGCGCATCGATTCGAGAGGTGGATAAATGTAGGTCCCCCTTGCCGCGTATTCTTTCAGGACATCGTTCTGTATCGTCCCCTGGAGGACTTCGCTTTTCACCCCCTGTTTTTGTGCCACAGCGATATACATCGTCAGAAGGATGGCGGCTGTGGAATTGATCGTCATGGAAGTGGAGACCTTATCGAGAGGTATCCCATCAAAAAGGATCTCTACATCCTTCAGGGTATCGATCGCCACACCGACCTTTCCGACCTCGCCATCAGACAGAGGATGATCAGAATCGTAACCAATCTGCGTTGGAAGGTCGAAGGCAACGCTTAAGCCGGTTTGTCCGTGTTCCAAGAGATATTTGTATCGTTTATTCGTCTCTTCAGGCGTGGCAAATCCTGCATACTGGCGCATGGTCCAGAGACGTCCCCGATACATGGTGGGCTGCACCCCTCGGGTGAACGGAAACTCTCCGGGAAATCCCGATTCACCGCAGTAATCCAAATCGGCGATGTCCAACGGGGTATAGAGACGTTTCAATTCAATGTGGGAAGTTGTCTTGAAAGAAGGTTCTCGTTCAGGTGCTTTTGAGATGACTTTGTTCAGGGTGGTTTTTTCCCACCGCTCGAATTCTTCTCGAATGTTTTTAGCCATGATCACCTCACCTTGTAATTCGGATTTCGGAATTCGGAATTATTTTAATCCAAATTAGACTCTCTTCTGTAATTTATGTTCGAAAATTCCACATTCCGCATTCTGCATTCCGGAACCATTTACAATGGTATATTTCCGTGCTTCCGCCAGGGATTGGTATCGACTTTGGTCTTCAAAATATCCAGAGCCTGGATGATCTTGGGTCGGGTTTCCTCTGGCTCGATGATCTCATCCACATATCCTAATTCCGCTGCCTTATAAGGGCTGGCAAATTTCTCATGATATTCGGCGACCAGTTGCTGGCGCGTCTCCTTGGGATCTTTCGCCTCTTTGATTTCGTTTCGGAAGATGATGTTCACCGCACCATCAGCACCCATGACCGCAATTTCGGCTGTGGGATAACAGTAATTGATATCTCCCCGAATATGCTTACTCGACATCACATCATAGGCTCCCCCATAACCTTTACGGGTGATGATTGTAATCTTCGGGACAGTCGCTTCACAAAATGCGTAGAGGAGTTTAGATCCGTGTCGAATGATTCCTCTTTCCTCCATATCCATTCCAGGAAGGAAACCCGGGACATCCACGAAGGTGATAATAGGAAGATTGAAACAGTCACAGAAACGAACGAATCGGCCGGCCTTCACCGAAGAATCTGGGTCAAGGGATCCCGCCAGCCAATTAGGTTGATTGGCAACAATCCCTACGGGCATCCCGTTGTAACGGGCAAAGCCGACGATGATGTTCTTGGCCCAATCCTTTTGCACTTCAAGGAAATAGCCATTATCCACAGTCGGCAAGATCACTTTTCTCATGTCGTATGTCTTTTTGGAATCTTCTGGCACAGCCGTCTTTAATGATTCATCCATTCGATTGGGATCATCTGTGCATTCGATGCTCGGCGGCTTCTCCCGATTATTCTGTGGGAAAAATCGGAGCAACTCCTTGATGAGACGAATCGTATCCTCATCATTCTCTCCAGCAAAATGAGCCACTCCACTTTTCTCCATATGGACCTTTGCTCCACCTAAGAGTTCAGAGGTGATCGGCTTTCCATCTGGAGTCTCTGTCTTACCTATAGCTGCCCGGATGACATCGGGACCCGTGATATGCAAATAGCTTGTCTTTTTGGTCATTAAAATGAAATCGGTCATGGCAGGGGAATAGACCGCTCCTCCTGCGCAGGGTCCCATAATGGCTGAGATTTGTGGGATGACACCAGAGGCGAGGACATTTTTCAGAAAAATATAAGCATAGCCTGCCAGACTCTCCACGCCCTCTTGAATTCTCGCGCCCCCAGAATCGTTCAGGCCGATCACTGGAGCCCCTGTCTTCATGGCGAGGTCCATTACCTTACAGATCTTTTCAGCGAAGGCCATGCCCAGGGCTCCACCAAAAATGGTGAAATCCTGAGAAAACACATAGACCAGACGACCCTCAACTTTTCCATAACCTGTCACCACACCATCCCCAAAAAACTTCTTCTTTTCCATTCCGAAATCGGTGCAGCGATGGGTGACAAAACGATCCATCTCAACAAAAGTCCCGGGGTCAAAGAGAAGATCGATGCGTTCACGGGCGGTCAGTTTTCCATCCTTGTGCTGTTTATCAATTCTTTCCTGACCTCCCCCTAATAAAGTCTCCTCCCTTCTCTTCTCCAATTCCTTACGGATCGCTTCAATAGACTTCATGAACGATTCCCCTCCTTGCCTTAGTGATTTAATGCAAATTGCAAAATTAGCATCGCAAAATTTTCAATGTATCTATTTCTTGCCATTGCTAACTTTCCATTTTTCAATTTGCAATTTTCAATGAGTTTTCAATTCCTCTGCCATTATTTTTTCTGCTACGGAGTAAGGATCTATACGGCGGTTCATCAGGTCATCGATGATCGTTTCCCATTGTCCCTCTTTCTCCATTTTTTCAATGAAATGAGCCATCACTTCGGTCTCAAGGATCTCCAAGAAAGTGGTTTTCGTCCTTTTTCTCAACTTGATTTCGAGTGCGTGACCCTGTTCCAAGGCCTGCTTATGGCGGTAAATCCCGTAGACCAGTTCAAAAATTCCTTTCCCTAAAATCGCCTCCGTTTTAAAGAGGAGAGGTTCCCAACCATCCTCTCTTCTTCTCCCCATTTCAAGGACCATCCGGAGATCCCGTTCCACCTTATCTGATCCTTCCCGGTCACATTTATTGATGACGAAGATATCTCCGATTTCGATGATCCCCGCCTTAATGGCCTGGATATCATCTCCCATGCCCGGCACTAAGACGACGATTGAGGTATGGGCGGTATTGACAATCTCTACTTCATCTTGACCCACGCCTACGGTTTCGACAAGAATGATGTCCTTTCCCATGGCATCCATCACATTGACGATGTCTTGAGTGGAACGGGAGAGTCCTCCCAGACAACCCCGGGTCGCCAGAGAACGGATGAACACCCCTTCGTCTGTAGCGTGGCGCTGCATCCGAATCCGATCGCCCAAGATTGCCCCTCCAGTGAAAGGACTTGTGGGATCGACCGCTACGATCCCTACGCTCTTCCCTTCCTTACGAAAAAAGTCCACCATCTTGTCCACGATCGTGGATTTGCCAGAACCAGGGGATCCTGTAATCCCAATAATATAGGCCTTTCCTGTTTCAGGATAAAGTTCTTTCAACGCTTCCAAGGCGGTGGGCATTCGATCATCGATGTCCCTCATCAGCCTGGATGCGGCGCGAATATCTCCCTCGAGAATTCGTTTGGCCAAATTCATAATTTGGTTAAGATATCAAAATTTAACAGAAGACGCAACGCATAAATTAAAAATGAAGAATTTAGAATTACGGATTAAGAGTTTAGGATAAAAATTCATAACCCGCAACTTATAATTCATAACTCTTAACTTTTCATTTTACAATGCTCTTCCTGGAACGCCAATATGCCTGGCGATGACGATCCGTTGGACTTCTGAAGTCCCTTCTCCGATGTCCAGGAGTTTCTGATTTCGATAATGGCGCTCCACTGCATATTCCTTCATCAAACCGTATCCACCGTGGAGTTGGACAGCTTGGTTCGCCACCCGGTGATACATTTCGGAGCAGAACATCTTGGCCATGGCCGATTCTTTAGAGAAAGGCCGGTGTTGTTCACACAACCAGCAGGCTTTATATAGTAATAGCCTTGCCAATTCAATCTCTGTGGCCATGTCAGCCAATTTGAATGCATTGACCTGGAATGAGCCGATGGGTCTTCCAAATTGTTCTCGTTCACCGGCATATTTGAGCGCCAATTCAAAAGCACCCTGAGCACCTCCTAAACCCATTGCGGCAATGCTGAGTCGTCCCCCATCGAGGGTGGCGAGCATCTGGTGGAATCCATCTCCGCGTCGACCGAGAAGGTGCTCGTTGGGGACTTTGCAGTCGGTGAAGTAGAGCTCCCCTGTGTTGGAAGACCTCCAGACCATCTTTCCATGCATAGTCTTTGTCGTAAAACCTGGGGTGCCATTCGGGACCAGAATGCAGGAGAGTTCGGTCCTTCCATCTTCTCTTTTTCCTGTCACAGCCTGGACCACACACACCTTGCTGATATCGGTTGTCGAATTGGTGATAAAGATTTTCGAACCATTGATGACCCAATGGTCCCCTTCCAGAACCCCATTTGTTTTAGAAGCTCCAGCGTCTGAGCCCGCGTTCGGTTCGGTCAGGCCAAAGGAGGAAAGAGCTTTTCCTGCACAGAGGTCAGGAAGCCACTTTTGTTTCTGTTCTTCATTTCCGTAATAATAGATGGGTGAAATTCCCAAAGAGTTTCCAGCAGCGAGTGTCGCAGCTTGCGAACCATCGATTCGTGCGATCTCTTCCACAGCGATGATGTAAGAGACATAACCGACGTTGCTTCCACCATATTCCTCAGGGACGAAGGGACCGAAGAGACCCAGATCTCCCATCCGCTTTGTCAGGGGGTATGAGAATTCTTCTTTGTCGTCCAGTTCCTGAGCAATCGGGGCAATCTCCTTCTCAGCGAAGTTTCGAACCATCTTTCTGAGCATCTGCTGTTCATCGTTCAAATCAAAATCGAGCGGCATATACACCTCCCATTTCGCTAAGCGCCTGCCTTCGCCGAAGCGGCTCCGCGCAGGTAGGCAAAGCGCATAGCGCATGGAGTAAAAACGCTATACTCTATGCCCTATGCGCTATAATTTTTGAATCAATTGGATCAACCCATGAACCCTATCCTTCATAGGGTACCCAGTGATAGTCGAGTACCGTATTCGTGGGGTTCTTTGTCCTAAACTCAGCCTTGACCTTCATCCCGATATAGGGTTTTCCATATAACAAATAACTTTTCGGGATGGTCGCTAAGCCCGGGAGCTCCACATCGACTTGCCAGTAGGGAGTGGATAGCTCAATCCCAATTCCAGCATAGACGACCTCAGTAAAGGTATAGATCTTACCGATCACTGGATTGGGCAGAGTCTTCCACGTCATTTCAGTGTGACAGTCTGGACAATGGGCCCTGGGTGGAATCCAGAGGCGGTTTTCCGGACAGCTCTTGTTTGGACAACGGGTGGCTCGCAGTTCTCCCTTCCTGAGACCTTCGAAAAAAGGAGATAGCAACCCATAAGTGTGGACATGGGTAAGCGATCGAGGCCATTCAATCACTGTGGCGGGTTCTTTCTGACGTATTTTAGTAACCTGACCTATAAATTTTATCTGTTCTTTTCCCTTTGTCTGAACCTTTTTCTTTGTCTGTTCCTTTTTCTTTACCATCGATTCTTTCCTCCTTTACCCTGTACCATTATAGAGTGCCTATTAAGACAGGGATGGAATGCAATTTTGTCGGAATATTCTGCCCCGATGCCCTTTCTTTCGGGAAAGGTACAGGGTTTACCAGCTCTTTCTAAGAATGCCAACGGTTACATGGGAACCCACACCTGCATGGGAGACCCACAGGGCCTGTTTACTCGTTTCAGGGATCTGCAAGCTCTGCCAATCCTTGGGCTTCTGTTTCCCCCATTTCTTCCAGATCTTGGGATCACCATGGAATTTATCGTATTTTTGCTGTAACTGCCATAGACACTCAGCCGCCTGGAAGATACCTGTCGCCCCTACAGCATGCATCGTTCCAATCAGTCCTCCTGACAGATTGGAAGGACATTTCCCAGGTTTCCCTGTATTGGGATTGATGTAATAGGCATCTCCAGACTCAATATAATCTTGCTCCTGGCCATAGGGTCTGAGCCCGATATCTCCATAGGTCTGTAGATCACTGATGGTAAAGGCATCGTGAAGCTCTACGAGATCCAGATCCTCGAGGGGATTTTTGATGTCAGCCATACGATAGACCAGCCAGGCTGCAAAACGGGATGCAAGAAAACTCTCAAATCCTGGATAACGAGCTCCCTGTTTACCATAGAGGTCTTTGTACATCTCTGGAGTTTCGTGTGGAAGTAAAGGAACTTCCATATGTCGGCGGTCAGCCACCCGTAAAGTATGGGTTCCACCACAGATAAATAGTTCACAGGGTTGGTCCGTTAACTTGTAAGCCGTTTCTTCATCACAGATTAAAACACAAGCTACCCCAGCGCTCATGGCGCAGCATTCGAGGAATCGCAGCGGATAGGCAGACATAGGGCTGGCCAAAACTTCTTCGACCGTATATTTCCCTGGCTGTTGGGCATAGGGAGAAGAACAGGCATAGAGATGGTTTTTAACAGCTATCTTGGCCCGAGTAACCTCGGATACATTGAAGGTCTCGGCAAAACGGTTCGCCATGGGGGCATAGTAGGATGAATAAACCCGGCCCAAGCGGGTTTCAAAATCCTTGCAGGCTGCTGTGGCGATATAATAGTTACCGGTGCGGGTATCAACTTCGTCCATACGCTCCCAACCTGCAGTAAGGGCCACATTGGCATAACCCGAAGCCACAGCCATCGCGGCAGCAAGGATGGCTGAACCTCCGGTAGCGCCTCCGGTCTTGATACCTAAATTATGAAGAGGGTCCAACCCAAGATAGTCATGGATCTTAGCCTCACAGAGCAGTTGGTCTTGGAAGTGGTCGGCGAACTCACCATAGGTGGCAAAGTTGATCAGACCCTTGACCTCCAAGGGATCCATTTTTAAGTCGTTATCCTCTAACATATTCTTGAAGGCCATCATGGCCAGCTCTTCCAGTTTATATTCGGGAAAATATTTTTTATAGGCCGTTGTTCCTCCGGCCACGATAAAGACCTTTCGATTCCATTTTGGAATCCTTAAGTTCCCTTCTTTAAATGTTATCATTCTTGTCCCTCCTTAATATAAAGTTTAGTCTTGCAAATTAGATCGATTCAGCTCAGGCCCCCCTTTCTCAAACTTTAAACTTTAAACTTTAAAATCCTTCACCCCCCTTCTTATTAAGTTTTCGGTACATATATTCATATTTAAGAAAATACTGCGGTATGCCCCGCCCTGTGGGGGGGGCTTCAGTAAGTTGACCAATTCCATAATGTTACGGTATTGTTAAGCATAATAAACCCACTTAACGTAAACTGTCAAGAGTTATGGAAAAATAAAAATTCGGCCTGTCCTAAAGGTGGTCATTTTCCTGTTGAGTGCTAAGATCGGAATTCAAAGTTTGGAGATTCTAAATCGATCTTTCCGAACTCCGAAATGAAACTCTTAACCGTTACTTCCTGGGTTTTACGTTTTTACGAACCCAGTTTACAGCCTCTTCAATGGAAGTTCCAGGAGTGAAGATGGCTTTCACTCCAGATTGGGTGAGGGCGGTGAGGTCCTCTTCAGGAACAATCCCCCCTCCAAAGACGATGATATCGTCTGCCCCTTTTTCTTTAAGGAGTTGGATCACCTCTGGGAAGATATAGTTATGGGCACCTGAGAGGATGGATAATCCGACTGCATCGACATCTTCTTGGATGGCAGCGGCGACGATTTGCTCGGGCGTCTGATGGAGACCTGTATAGATCACCTCAAAACCGGCATCCCTGAATCCCCTTGCGATGATTTTTGCTCCCCGATCGTGTCCATCCAAGCCTGGTTTTGCGATAAGAATTCGAATCTTCCGTTCCGGACTCATCATTCCTCCCCACCCAATTTCCAATTTCGGATTGCGGATTTCGGAATAAGGAAAAGTGTTTGTACGAGAACGAATAATATTTGATTTAAATTTCCATTCCGCATTCTATATTCCGCAATTTTAAAAATATCCCGGATCTGCATACCGGCCAAAAACATCTCTCCACACATCACAGATTTCCTGGATGGTGGCATATTCCCTGGCGGCATTGACAAGGTGAGGCATGAGATTTTCTCCATTTTTAGATGCTGTTCTGATTTGATTCAGGAGTTCTTTCACTTTCTGATTGTTTCGCGTCTGCTTCATCTCTCGGAGCCGCCTCAATTGCCTTTCTTCAATCTCTGGTTTCATCCTCCAGATCGTAATGGGGGAACGGTCTGTCGCATATTTATTGACACCGACTAGCACCTTTTCACCGGAGTCAATCTGTCTTTGGTACTTGTAAGCGGAATCAGCAATTTCTGCTTGAGGGTAACCTCGCTCAATGGCCGCAACCATTCCTCCCATTTCGTCAATCTTTCGGATATATTCCCAGGCCTGCTCTTCCATTTGGTGGGTGAGGGCCTCAACAAAATAAGAACCTGCCAACGGATCGATGGTGTTGGCTACACCCGTTTCCTCTGCAAGGATCTGTTGTGTCCGCAAAGCAATTGTAGCGGCTTCCTCTGTGGGGATCGCATAGGTCTCATCGAGAGAGTTGGTGTGGAGGGACTGGGTTCCACCCAAAACAGCACCCAATGCTTCATAGGCGGTACGGACAACATTATTATAAGGTTGTTGCGCCGTGAGAGAACAGCCTGCGGTTTGGGTGTGGAAGCGGAGCATCCAGGAACGGGGATTTTTTGCCATGAAACGCTCTCGCATGATCTTGGACCACATTCTTCGAGCTGCCCTGAATTTAGCAATCTCCTCGAAGAAATCGATATGCGAATCAAAGAAGAAGGAAAGCCTCGGGGCAAAATCGTCTACATTCAGTCCCCTTTCCATCGCAGCCTCGACATAGGCAATCCCATCGGCCAGGGTGAAAGCGAGTTCTTGGACAGCGGTCGCCCCCGCCTCACGAATATGGTAACCACTGATGCTGATGGTATTCCAACGGGGAACTTCCTTGGTGCAATATTCAATGGTATCAACGATGATCCGGAGCGATGGTTTCGGCGGGAGCATGAAGGTTTTCTGGGCGACGAATTCCTTCAGCATATCATTTTGGATCGTCCCTCCGATTTCCTTCTTGTTGACCCCCTGCTTCTCCGCTACGACAATGTACATCGCAAGCAAGATCGAAGCCGGTGGATTGATGGTCATGGAGGTCGTGACTTTGTCCAGTGGGATTCCTTCGAAGAGAATTTCCATATCCTTCAAGGTATCGATGGCCACACCGCATTTCCCAATCTCCCCTCTCGACATGGGAGAATCGCTGTCATAACCCATGAGCGTAGGGTAGTGAAAGGCGATGGAAAGACCGGTCTCCCCATGACCCAATAGATAATGGAAACGCTTGTTCGTCTCCTCCGGGCCTCCTAAACCCGAGAACATTCGCATCGTCCAAAGCCTTCCTCGATACATGGAGGGTTGAACCCCTCGGGTGAAAGGATAGACGCCTGGGAAACCAGTGTCTCTGGAGTAGTCGATGTCTTTTGTATCTTCCGGGGTGTAAAGGCCTTTGATCTCGATATCGGAGACAGTGGTAAACCGGCGGAAACGTTCAGGGGTTTCGCAGAGAATTTTTGACAAATCCTCTATCCACTTTTTCTTTTCCTCCTGAACCTTTTTGAGTTTCTCTTCTTTGAACATTTCAGTCACCCCCTGCTGAAAGGATCAGTTAGCAATTCAAAATGATCATTGCAAGATTAGCATTTAAAGAATGATCATTTTCCAATGTTAAATGTGCATTTTGAAATCCGCTCTATATTTCTATGCCTTTCCGGGCTGGAATCCCCTTTTCGTAATAGTGTTTTCGCTCCACCATTTCTGTCACTAAATCAGCTCTCTCCATTACCTCGGGTTTGGCATTTCGCCCGGTGAGAATGAGTTCCACGGTCTCGGGTTTGGAATCGATCAGTTTGAGAAGATCCGATAAAGGGATCAAGCCGTAATCAATAGCCAGATTGACCTCATCAAGAACAACGATATCATATTCCTTTCCTTCGATCGCTCTTTTTGCCAGTGAAAATCCCTCTTGAGCATATTGCAAATCGATAGGATCCGGGTCTGATTTTGAAACAAAGGTTTCTCGCCCTGTCCTTTTTATCGTCAGGTTAGGGGAGAGTCTCCGGGCAGCCTCCAGTTCGCCGTAGTGAATACTCCCTTTCATGAATTGGATGACTAATACCTTTAACCCTTGGCCGACCGCCCTGAGGGCAAGCCCTAAGGCAGCGGTGGTCTTGCCTTTCCCATTTCCTGTATAGACCTGAATGAGACCCTTTTCCATAAATACTCAATCCAAAATGGTCAATTAACAATTAGCATTTTAAAATGTTTTCAAAACTCCTAACTCCGAACTCAAAACTCAGAACTGGAGGTGGCTAACACACCTCACGGATCTGGGCAATGATCTGCTCGGCCTTAAAATGCCTCAAACTGATGGCGCCTGAGGGGCAAGTCGCATTACAGGCTCCGCAACCCTTACAAAGGACTTCGTTAACGGTCATGACCTTACGATAAGGATCGAGTTTCAGAGCCCGAAATTCACAGATCTGTTCACAGAGACCGCAGCCGGCGCAGAAAGAGACGTCCACCACAGATGTGATCGGCTCGATCTTGACCCTTCCTGCGAAGAGGGGAATGGTTGCCCTGGAGGCCGTCCCATGAGCCTGTGAAAGGGTATCGGAGATATCTTTTGGCCCTTGGCAGGTTCCCGCCAAAAAGATGCCATCAGTCGCTGTGTCGAGAGGCCTTAACTTGGGATGGGCCTCTAAATAGAAATGATCCGGACTTTGGGAGAGTTTGAGAAGGCTGCGGATGCGATTTGCGTCTTTTCGCTGTACGAGACCTGTTGCCAAGACAACCAAATCCGCCTCTTCCTCATAGGGTTCCCCCAAGAGTTCGTCCTCTGCCTTGACGATCAATTTCCCAGATCGTTGATAAATCTCGGATGGGACCCCCTTCCTGTAGAAAACTCCCTTTTTCTGTACTTGATCATAGAACTGTTCGTATCCTTTTCCGAAAGCTCTTATATCAATATAGCAAATGGTGATCCGGGCATCAGGGATTCGATCCTTAACGAGAGAGGCATGTTTGGCTGTAAACATACAACAGACCCTGGAGCAATATTCATTGCCCACCGTTTTATCTCTCGACCCTACGCACTGGATGAATACGATGTTTTTTGGCTCCTTTCCGTTGACCTGAATTTTCCCTTGAGTAGGCCCACTTCCTGAGAGTAGCCTTTCAAACTCAAGTCCGGTGATCACATTTTTATAAAGCCCATATCCAAACTCAGGTTTTAGTCTGGGATCGAAGGGGTCATAACCCGTGGCTACGATGATCGTCCCTATATCGAACTGGTATTCAACCCCTACCTGTTCAAACTCAACCGCTCCCTCCGGGCAAATCTCCCGGCACTTTCCACATTCTCCCTTCTGAAGGAAGAGGCAGTTTGCTGAATCGATGGTATAGGTGAACGGAATAGCATCATGGGAAGGGAGATAGATGGCTGGTCTCTCGACCAATCCCATATTGAATTCACTCGGGACCCTAACCGGACAGACTTCTTCACATTTTTTGCAGCGCGTGCATTTTTGTGGATTTACATATCGTGGGTCATATTTAATCTTAACTTTAAAATTGCCCACAAATCCTTCCACTTCTTCCACTTCACTGTTGGTGAGGAGGTGAATCAGAGGATGATTTGCCACTTCCTCCATTTTGGGTAACAGGATAGAAGAGGTCTCCTCCAAGTTAGGGAAAGTTCGATCGAGTTGGGCAAGATGACCACCGATGGTGGGAGATTTTTCTACCAGATAGACTTCAAAGCCTGAATGGGCAATATCGAGGCTAGCTTGAATTCCAGCAATGCCGCCACCAATGACTAACACAGAAGGAGTGACTCCCATTTCCTTTTCATCTAAGGCTTCGTGAAGGGAGACTTTAGCAACGGCGGCGGCAATCAGATCCATAGCCTTTTTCGTAGCGTCCTCTCTGCTCGCATGAACCCAAGAGCACTGTTCACGGATGTTGGACATTTCAAAAAAGTAGGGATTCAGCCCTGCAGATTGGACTGCCTTACGGTAAGTAGGTTCGTGCATTCGAGGAGAGCAAGCAGCCACCACCACCCGATCAATGCCCATATTCTTGATATCGTTTTTAATCAAATCCTGGCCAGGATCAGAACACATATATTGATAATTTCGGGCGGCCGCGACATGGGGGAGGGATTGAGCAAATGCACTGACCTTCTCGATATCTACCGTTGCAGCAATGTTAATACCACAATGACAGATATAAACGCCGATCTTCATAGTTCCATCCTTTATGAACTCTTCTCTTCTTCTTTTTTTCTTCCTTTTGCTACAAAAGCGCAGGCCATTGAAGCTGCACCACTGGCCTGGGCCACCGTGTCCGGAATATCTTTGGGTCCTTGGCAGCACCCGGCAAGGAAGATCCCATCCACTCCCGTTACAATTGGATCGAGGCCTGGAGCCTCTGCATAAAATCGGTCAGAAGATTTCTCCAACTTGAGAATGTCTTTTAGAAGATCATCCTCCTTTCGGGGGACGAGTCCTGAAGCCAGGACGACCAGGTCTGCTTCTAATTCAAAAGGTTCTCCTAAGAGGGTATCCTCGCCCCTGACCACCAGTTTCCCATTTCTTCGATAGACCTCAGAGGGATTTCCCCTTCTGTAGACAATCCTCTCTTTTTGGACCCTCTCGTAAAATTCTTCAAATCCTTTTCCAAAGGCCCTCACATCCATATAGAGGACGGTGATATTGGCATCCGGAATCTTATCCCTGAGGAGATGGGCTTGCTTAGCCGTATACATGCAGCAGACCCTTGAGCAGTATTCATTGCCCGCTGCTTTATCCCTCGACCCAACGCAATGAATAAAGATCACCTCTTTAGGCTTCTTTCCTTGGATGATAATTTCACCTTTTGTTGGACCAGAGGCAGAACAGAGCCTCTCTATTTCAAGACCATGCAGGACGTTGGGATAGATCCCATATCCAAATTCGGGTTTCAGTTTTGGGTTAAAGGGATCGAAACCGGTTGCGAGGATGATGGATCCCACATGAAGTTCGACGATCTCTTCTTTCATCCCATAATTAATGGCTTTGGGCTGACAGGCTTTCGCACACTCTCCACAATCCGAACATCCTGCACAATTGAGACAACGCTTTGCCTCCTCCATCGCCTCCTCCATGGTGAGGCCTGCTCCGAGAGGCTTGACCATGTTAGGCAGAACCTCTCGTTCATCTCTTTTCGAATCGGGAAGGAGGCTTCTCAAGGGTGAGATTTGCTTCCCCTCGAATTCTCTTCCTTGAATCAGATCTTCTCCTCGGAGGTATCGATCAATCGAAACAGCTCCCTTTCTCCCTTGAGCCATGGATTCTACAATGGTTCCGGGACCCGTGACGAGATCTCCTCCTGCAAAGACACCTTTCAGGCCCGTTTCAAGGGATAAGGGATCGACCTGAATCGTTCCCCTTCGCGTCTTCTTTAAGCCCTTAAAAGCACGCGTGATGGATTCTACTCCAGTTATACCACCAGCGATAAAGATCGCATCATAGGACTGATTTAGCGTCTCCGGGGAGACGTTCTTTCCCACTTGGGTGTTGCATTTGACCTCTATTCCCATTTTATCGATAACAGAGACATCCTTTTCCACGACCTGCCTTGGCAGCCGATAGGAAGGGAAGCCATGAATGAGAAGACCGCCCAGCTCATTCTTGGATTCAAAAAGAGTAACACTGTAACCCATTTTTCTCAGATCGTATGCGGCTGTGAGCCCGGATGGACCTCCGCCTACGATGGCTATCTTTTTTCCCTTTTCTTCGGGAGGGGTAAACTTAAACTCAGGTTCCTCAACATGATCGACCAGGAACCTTTTGAGATGACAGATGGAGATAGGGCGATCCTCTTCAATTCGCTTACACTCCCTTTCACAAGGGTGAGCACAGGCATAGGCTAAAATTCCCGGGAAGGGAAGTTTCTCCCTCACCAGTTCAAGGGCCTCTTTAAACTTGCCTTGGGAGATAAGGGCCACATAGCCCTGGGCATTGCAGTGGAGGGGACAGGTAGCAGTACAGGGGGAAGTCCCCCGGCGATCCATCGTATATTTAAGTGGAACTGCTTGGGGGAAGGAGATATAGATTGCTTTCCTCTTTCCTAACCCCATGTCAAATTCATTGGGAAGGGTGACGGGGCATTGAGCTGCGCAGTCACCACAACCTGTACATTTGGTTATATCGACAAAACGGGGTTTCTTCCTGATCGTGACCTTGAAATGTCCAGCCTTTCCTTCAACCTGAACGATCTCTGAGTAGGTGAGAAGGTTGATGTTAGGATGATTAGCCGTATCCACCATTTTAGGCGTGCTGATACAAGCAGAGCAATCAAGGGTGGGAAAGGTCTTATCCAATTGGGCCATATGGCCCCCGATGCAAGAGTCCTTCTCCACTAAATGGACCTTAAACCCCTTGTCAGCGATGTCTAGAGCAGCTTGCATTCCTGCAATACCGGCACCGATCACCAGGGCCTCTGGAATCACATCCTGCAACTTTTCTTCCATCCTCAATTCTTCCACTATTCCAATTCGTTCACTTCAATTTTCCTATTAATGCTGCTGCAATCGTATTCTTCTGAATCTCCTTTGTCCCTTCGTAAATTTCTGTGATCTTGGCATCCCGATAGAAACGTTCTACCTCGTATTCGGTGATATACCCATAACCCCCAAGTATCTGGATGGCTTCATCCGCGACCTCCACCGCTGCTCTTCCTGCAAACATCTTGGCCATGGAGGTCAGTTTGGGATCAATCCTCTTCTGGTCGTAATTCCAGGCGGCCTTGTAGACCAGGAGCCTGGCGGTTTCAATCTTTGTCGCCATATCGGCCAATTTGTGTTGGGTGATCTGAAAATCGACCAGTTTTCTTCCAAACTGTTCCCTCTGTTTGGCATAGTCCAAAGCCCGATCGAATGCGCCCTCAGCAATGCCAATGGCTTGGGCAGCGATTTCGATCCTGCTTTCATCGAAGAATTCAAGAACCTGATAGAATCCTTTATTTTCTTCACCGAGAAGATTTGCCAAAGGCACTCTGACGTCGCTGAAGGAAAGCTCGGCTGTCGAAGTCATTCGGATACCCATCTTGGGCATGATCTCGGTAGCATCTAAACCCTTTGCTCCCTTTTCAACGAGGATGGTGCATTGGCCGCGGTAAGGGGGCTTTGCATTGGGATCGGTCTGGCAAAGAACGACGAAGAAGTCTGCAAGACTTCCATTGGTGATGAACGTCTTGGTTCCGTTAATCACAAAGGAGTTGGCCTGCTTCAGTGCTGTCGTTGACATTACAGTAATATCACTCCCGTGGTCAGGTTCCGTATAGGCGCCAGCAGAGATGAATTCCCCCTTGGTCACCGGAATGAGATATTTCTTCTTCTGTTCGTGCGTCCCAAAACGGAGGACCACCTCTGAGGAGAAATCAGATAGACTTAAAGCAATACCGACTCCGGAATCTTTCCGACAGAATTCCTCGACGATCAGGATGTTTTCGAAGACACCATAACCCTGTCCCCCATACTCCTCCGGAAAGTGAATGCCTATAAAACCTAATTTGCAGGCCTTCTTCCAAATCTCTTTAGGGAAGGTATGGGTCTGTTCCCACTCCAGGATCTTTTCCTTGTCAAATTCTCCCTGAATAAACTCTTTAGCTGCCTTCTGAATATCTTTCTGTTCCTCCGTCAATTCGAAATCCATATTTCACCTCGCCCAAGCTCGGAGTAATTAGTTCGGAGTAAATCTTGTTGGGAAGAATAAGCAGCGATTGGGGTTTTCGCTCCGAACTCTTAACTCTTTCTAAGCGCTTTGACCTTCTCTTTTAAAACAGGGACGATTTTGAATAAGTCTGCCACAATTCCATACTGGGCGACACTGAAGATCGGGGCTTTCGGATCTTTATTAATGGCGATGATCGTCCCTGCTCCCTTCATTCCTGCGATATGCTGGAATGCGCCACTGATACCAATGGCGATGTAAACCTTCGGTTTGACCGTTTTACCAGAAGTTCCAACCTGGCAGCCCTTCGGCAACCACTTCTTATCCACGACGGGCCGGGAACAGGACAGGGCCCCTCCCAATGCATCAGCCAATTCTTTCACGATCGGGATGTTCTCCGCCTCCTTAATTCCTCTTCCCACGGAGACCAAAATATCAGCCTGAGTAATATCCACTTCACCTGCCGCTGCCTCCACATACTGGAGAAAACGTTTGGCCAAACCTTCGTCGGTTAAGGGAGAAGGAAGCGGGACAATCTCCCCCGCAAGAGGGTCTTTTTCTATAACGGGAAAGGCCCCCGAGCGAACGGTCACGATGTATGGTCCCGTCTTCAAAAAGGAGACCGCGGCATTGACCTTTCCTCCGTAAAGTTGACGGGTGAGTGAGAAGGTTTCTCCCTCCAGATCAATCCCGATGCAGTCTGTGGCCAGAGGCATCTTTAAATGGGTGGCCAGCCCTGGAGCTAAATCCATACCCATCGCTGTATGGGCAATCAATGTGAGAAATGGTTTTCTCTCTGTGATCAGTTGGGTAAGGACTCTCTCATAAGTTTCCGAATTAAAGGCTTCGAGGCGCTCATCTTCAATGAGAAGAACTCTGTTCGTTTTTGGCTTAAGAGCCTCTGCTAAATGATTTACTCCCTTGCCCAGGAGGGCGACATTGATCTCTGCGCCGAGACTCTGTGATAGTTGCCTTCCCTTGGAGAGCATCTCCCATGTCACATCTCTCAATTCTCCCCTGCGATGTTCTGCTAAGACGATGATCTCTTTCATTAGGTCAGCCCTCCTTTATCCTTCAGAATATCAAAGACCTTCAGTGCCACTTCTTCTGGTTTTCCTTCTAACATCTCTGCCCCCTCGCCGACCGAAGGAAGGAATAACTTTTCCAACCGAATATGCGAGCCCGCAAGGCCGACCTCCTCGGGCTTTAAATTGAGATCCGAAGTCCCGAAGGTTTTGATCTCTTTCTTTGCTACCTTTCGGATACCCATGATCGAGACATAGCGGGGTTCATTGATTCCAGTCTGGATGGTGAGAAGTGCAGGGAGATCGATTTCAACAACCTCTTCCAAACCGCCTTCCAGCTCTCTGTGGGCCTTTACCTTCTTGTCTTGAACTTCGAGGCGGTTGACCAAGGAGGCATGAGGGATTCCCAACAGTTTGGCTACGGTGACACCCACTTGCCCATATCCGTCGTCCTCGGCTTGGGTGCCAGTGAGGATGAGGTCGTAAGGGATTTTGCGAATGGCCTCTACCAAAATTTTGGCCGTCGCATAGCCGTCCGATCCGTTGAAGGCAGGATCGGTCAGTCGGACAGCATCATCCGCGCCCATGGCCAAACACTTTCGCAGGGATTCGTTCGAATCTTCTCCCCCCATGGAGATGACTGTTACCGTTCCGCCCAATTTCTCCTTGAGCAAGATGGCCTCTTCGATCGCGTAGCTGTCCCATTCATTGAGGTCGAACACCAGTCCGCTCCTGTCAATGTCTTTTCCAGTTTTGTCGATGGAGACATCCGCATCTGTCGTCTCCGGGACCCTTTTTATACAGACGATAATATTCATTCAACTTCCTCCCTTCTTATAACCCCCTCCGGTAGTGAAGATGGGAGGGGGCTATTAATTTCTTTTCAACCTTTCCACTTTGACCGAAACTATACCCCCTTGCTCAATCAGAGGGAAGGGGTAGGGAGCCGTGATTACTTGTGAAGCCAGCCTTGAGGAAGATTCTACTTTCACTCTCAAAGATAGACCTTTATCGGTAGAGACTTGAACGATCTCTCCCTCTTCGATCTTAAGGTGTTGGGCATCCTCAGGGTTCATCTCCAGATGGGGCTCTTCAGAGACCTTTTTCAACGTATCACTCTTCAAACTGAGAAGACCGGACCGAAACAGAGAGGGCCTTTGAATCAACTGGAAAGGATAACCCTCTGGAATAGGATCAACCCTCTTCCCCTCCACAGGGATCAGCTTCGCCTTCCTCCCTCCAAAACCCTCCGAATAAAGATATGAAAGACCCTTCGGCCATTGTTCCCCATCCTCAACACCTCGATAGGACGGGACAAAGCGACCCATCTCCTCAAAGATCGCCTCAGGCGTCTCCCCCCCTACCGGAAACTCCAGAAGCTTTAAGAGTTGAAGAAAGATGTCAAAATCGGATTTCGACCGACCCCGGGGCAAACGAAGGGGATTTAACCTCTGAACCCTTCTCTCCAGATTCGTATAGGTCCCTGTCTTCTCCACAAAAGAACAGACCGGCAACACCACATGGGCCGCCTTCGCCGTCTCCGTCATAAAGAGGTCCTGAACGATGAGAAGCGGTAACTTCTCCAAGGCCTTTCTCCGTGGATCGAAATCGGTAGAACTCATCAGCGGATCCTCCCCCACCAGGTAAAGGGCCCTGAGCTTCCCCCCTTGCCCCGCCTCCTGAAAGAGGTCTCTTCCTTCTCCGTCTGAGAAGACCCCCATATCGATCGCCCCTTGACTGTTGCACTTCTCCAAAAGAAGAAGAATCCCCGAGGACTCCTTGCCCACATGGCCGCTGATCAGGGCAAGGTTGGAAGAGGCAATCGCCACCTCTTGGGGCTCCAGGTGGGACCAAAGACCAGACCCGATCAGGATCATCGCCCTCTTGGCACGAGCAAAGGCTCGGGCCGCCTTCTGCACCTCAGCCTTAACCTCAACCTCAACCTGCTTCTCCCTCAGCCCCTCGATCCCCTCGGTCTTCTCCTCAATAAACCTCTTATCCTCCAAACCCTCCCGGAGGATCGTCTGGATCATCCCATTGAGGAGGGTGACCTCCTCCCCAGGCCTCCCCAAAAGAGAGATGGCGGAAGGAGAAAGCGGAGAGATCTGAGTCGCCCTGCTCAAACCAATATCATAGCTCCCCAAGACAATCAGCTGCGCCCGGTTGCGCCGAATCGCTAAATGGATCTCATTCTTGACGATCGGATGGGTCTCGGCAGGATCCACCCCAATCACCAAAAGACAGTCGGCCCCACGAATCTCTCGAATCGAGTTGGTCGAGGCCCCCACCCCCAAGGTCTTGGCCAAACCCTCGGTCAACCCAAAATCCATCCCACCACCACGATAGACGATCTGACTCGTCCCCAGGGCCCCCCGAAAGAGTCTCCCAAAGAGATGGTATTCCTCATTGGTCAATCGACGGCTGACCATGGACCCAATGGCCTCTGGACCGAATTGATCTTTGATCGCTTCGAGCTGCTGCGCCACAAATCCGAGGGCCTCCTCCCAGGAAACCTCCTGGAATGCCCCATTGACCCTCAGAAGGGGAGCTCCAATCCTTTCCGGATGGTCGATGAAGTCCCAACCGAAGCGGCCCTTGACACAGAGGTTTCCATCGCTCGGCCCTTTCCCGGGATCGGAGAAGACCCTCTTGATCTGTCCCTCCTTGGAGCCTATGGTCAGCAGGCATCCACATCCACAGTAAGGGCAGGGGGTGGTCGTCTCCCGAAGCTCCCAGACCTTGGTCGTATAGTCGAAGCAGTCGCTGGTGATGGCCCCCACGGGGCAGGTGTCGAGGCACTGGCCACAGAATTCGCACTGGATGGGCCGGTGGAAGTCTGTATCGATGGCTGTCTTGATCCCCCGTCGGGTGAAGGAGAGCTCTCCAACCCCCTGAACCTCATCACAGATGCGAGCACACCGACCACAGAGGATACATTTATTGGGGTCTCTTTGGAGGAGGAGAGATCGATCATCCGCAGGAAATATGATTGGCTCCCATGGATAGAGTGTCTCTTCTACTCCGTATTCATAGATCAAATTCTGAAGGTCACATTCGCCTTCTTTTTCACAGCGAGGGCAGATCATCGGATGGTTGAGTAGGATGAGTTGAAGTTGTAGCCTCCTCGATTCGGAAATCTCTGGAGATTGAGTAATGATCTCCATTCCGTTTCTCGCAGGGGTGAAGCAGGAAGGCAAGAGTTCAGTTTTTCCCTTCTGCTGGACAACACAGAGACGACATGCGCCGAAGGGAATTAACCTTCGGTCGTGGCAGAGAGAGGGTATTCGGACGCCAGCGGATTGGGCAGCCTCGAGAATCGTCTTTCCTTTCTCAACCTCCACCGGCATACCATCAATCGTCAATTTAAGGGCCTGATCTCTCATAAGGCAATTTCAAATGTCAAAGCTCAAATTCCAAATCAATGCCAAATGACAAAGTTCAAATTCAAAACAATTTGGTTCATTCGGAATCAGGGTTATGACATTTGGCATTTGGATTTTGACATTTGACATTGATTATTTAATCGATCGCTTTAAACTTACAGGCCTGGATACAAGACCGACAACGAACGCACTTCTTTACATCAATCACAGCGGGTGTCTTTTTCTCCCACGTAATTGCCTCCATTGGGCACGCCTTCTTGCAGAGGCCACACATCTTACACTTTTCCGGATCGACCCAAAATTTTATGAGACTCGTACAGACCAGAGCAGGGCATCTTTTTTCCTGAATGTGGGCCACATATTCATTTCTAAAATATCGGATCGTGGAAAGGACGGGATTCGGGGCTGTTTTTCCCAAACCGCAGTGGGAAGTATTTTTGATGTGTTGGCCCAGTCGTTCCAGAAGGTCGATGTCCTCCATCGTTCCCTGCCCGATCGTGATGCGATTCAGAATGTTGAGCATTACCTTCATCCCCACCCGGCAGGGAACGCACTTACCACAGGATTCATCGACAGAAAAGTCAGTGAAGAATCGGGCCGTATCGACCATACAGGTTGAATCGTTCATGGCGACAAGACCACCGGAACCCATCATGGCTCCAGCCTCATCGAGGGAGTCAAAATCGACCTCAATATCTAAGAGGGAATCTGGAAGACAGGCTCCAGAAGGTCCTCCAATTTGTATCGCTTTAAACTCTCTTTTATCGGGGATTCCTCCTCCAATATCATAGACAATCTTTCGCAATGTTGTTCCCATGGGAACTTCAATGAGACCAACGTTATGAACCATCCCTGTTAAGGCAAATACCTTGGTTCCTTTTGATCCCTTTGTGCCCATTGATGCAAACCAAGAACCCCCGTTCAGGAGAATGGCAGGGACATTGGCAAAGGTCTCTACGTTGTTGAGAACCGTGGGCTGGCTCCAGAGACCAGCCTCTGTGGACCTCGGGGGTTTAATTCGAGGCATTCCCCTCTTCCCTTCCAAGGAATACATCAGTGCGGTCGATTCTCCACAGACAAAGGCCCCTGCACCCGGATAGATACCGATATCAAAATCGAAACCAGAACCTAAAATATCTTTTCCCAGCAATCCATAGTTTCTCGCTTGCTCAATGGCTATATTGAGCCGATGAATCGCCAAAGGATATTCCGCCCTCACATAAATATACCCCTGGTGGGCGTCAATGGCATAACCGCAGATGATCATCCCTTCCAGAACCGAATGGGGATCTGCCTCCAAGACGGAGCGGTCCATGAATGCACCCGGATCTCCCTCGTCTCCATTACAGATGACATATTTGGGGAAGGAGTCGTAGCGCCGGCCTTCTTCCCATTTTTGACCCGTTGGAAACCCAGCTCCTCCCCGGCCTCTCAAGCCAGAGATTTTTACTTCTTGAATCACCTCTTCGGGCTTCATGGAAGAGAGGACCTTAGAAAGGGCAGCATATCCATCTTTGGCGATATATTCGTCGATACTTTCCGCATCGATCAAACCTCGATTCCTGAGGGCCCTCAGCACCTGATGCTCGAAGAAGGGGATGTCCTTTAACAGAGGGACCTTCTCTTTGACCACTGGTGCGGTATATAAAAACTTCTCTACTGGACGTCCTTTCAGGAAATGTTCCTCCACCAGAAAAGGGATATCTTCCTGGGTCAATTTTTTATAGAAGATGCCTTCAGGATAAACAACCATGATCGGGCCTTCCGCGCAAAAGCCGTTACATCCTGTGATGACCACCTTCACTTCATCCGAAAGACCTCGGTTTTTCAATTCTGTTTCCAGACGTTCTCTCAATTGTAAAGAACCACAGGAAACACAGCCTGTTCCGGCACATACCATGAGATGAGTTCGATACGCCTTCATCTTTTTAGTTCAAACAGTGAACCATTTAGTAGGTCGTCTCACTCCCCCTAGCCAAGGCGTAGGCCTCGACGATCTCCCCATTCAAGATATGATGAACGAATATCTCTTTCATTTTCTCTTCATTGAGGTCACAATATTTGACAGGGGGTTTTTCAAGGATCTCCACAGTGGCCATTGGTTCTCGGCTGCACAGTCCTGCACATCCGGAGGTCGTCACCATTACATCCTTAATCTTTCTCTCCTCAATCTCCTGCAAGACAGCAGACATCAATTTTCTGGCCCCAGCAGCAATTCCACAGGTTCCCATGTGGATGTTGACCTTTGCTCGGAAGCCTCCTTCCCTCAGAACCGTGGTTGAGCGAACTTCCTCTTTGATCCGTTTCAAGTCCTCGATCGTTAACTTGGCCATCGCTATCGATCTCCTATGGATAAGAGCTCACAATTTCAATTGCTTTTCCCGGACTGATCATGCCGTATGTGTCATTACCCACTACCATGACTGGGGCTAAACCGCAAGCCCCGAGGCATCGCACAGCTTCCAAAGAATATTTTCGATCTCGTGTGATCCCTCCGACTTCAACATTGAGTTTCCTTTGAAGATTGTCCAAAATCTGTTTCGAGCCCCTCACATAACAGGCCGTTCCAAGGCACACCCTGATGATATACTTTCCCCTGGGAATCGTTGTGAAAAATGCATAAAATGAGACGACCCCGTAGACCTGGGAAGCAGGAAGCTGAAGTCCCTGTGCAATGCGATGCTGGACCTTTTTGGGCAGGAATCCACAGATATCCTGGACCTCCTTTAACACCGGGATAAGGACCCCATGCCTTTTTTTATATTTATCGATCACCTGGTCAATCTTTTCCCATTCTTCTCGGGAAATTTCTTCCACCCATCTCATCCTTGAACTCCGATCTGAGTCAACCCCTCTCTGAGATGTATTTTCAACCACTGAATCACTTCTGGATCAATGAGGGGCCGATCTTTAAAACGATCCTTCAGCCACTGACTGTTTAGAACGTATGACTTCCCCTCCTTCTTATGGGTATAGAAGATATCCAATTCAGGATTTCCTAAAAGGAGTGTCGCCATCGTTTCAACCATACTTCCCAGGGGTTTTCGGTCGATATGATGGTATTGAAAAGTGGCCATCACTTTCGTCCCTTTTCCAAATTTCGATTCAATTCGAAGCGAGCCTCCCGCCTCTTGAGCAGCTTGCGCCATGAGAGAAAGACCTAACCCCACTCTCCTTGAAGAGCGAGTTGTAAAGAAAGGATCCACCGCTTTTTGACTGACCTCTTCGTCCATACCGATTCCGTCATCCTGGATTTCGATCGTCAACCGATCCTCCCTGGGTTCTTCAATCACAAAGATCTCAATTTTTTTTGCCCTCGCCGAAATTGCATTCTCTACAATATCCAGTATATGGAGAGAGAGATCTTCCAAACCTACCTCTCACCGATGTTTTATGCCTCCATGACCCTTCGTCCTTCTTCGTGGTGAAGGGCCATTTTAACTTCCCTTGAAGTGGTCTCCTTCAGGACGAAGTGAGTCATACTTTTACCGATGTCCTCAAGGCGATGGGCATCGGAAAACCAAACAAAGGAGTAGTGTTGATAAGAATGAAATCGATTCTTAGCCTCTTCTTTAGAGGTACGGGAGGAGATTTCCAACCCATCCAGTGGTATCCCCTCCGGGATGAATCCCAATTGTCCAAGGAGGCTAAATGCCTGACGATCGATATGAGAAGCAATGGCCACTCCCCGAAGTGAATGAATAACGGAGACGATCTGTTCAAAAGGAAGGAGGGTTGCTCCAATCAACATTCTCCGATTGATTCCTACCGTTTCATCCCTTTCGTTGACCACTGTCTGAGGACCAAACACTTTTTCCACATTTTCTCCCGGAAGATTTTGGTAAATCAGATTTTGGAGGGCCGTACAGTCCTCTTGAGTATCGAAAAGGGCAATGAGATGTATTTCCTCCTTTGAGGTGACTTCGATCCCGGGGATCACTTTAAGGCCCCTTTCATCTCCAGCACTGATGAAGGCTGCCGTATTTTCCGCTGAATTGTGGTCACAGATGGCGATCATATCTAAACCCTTGGCCACCGCCTGGTTCACAAGGGCACGAGGCCTCATCTCTTCATCTCCACAAGGCGAAAGGCATGAATGGATGTGGAGGTCCGCTCGAAACGTTTTTAGCATTCACCTATTTCCGAGATCCCCATTTGGTAGAGTTTGCCTACCAATTCAAAGGTAAAGAGAGGAGAGACCAAAATAGGAATCCCTTCCACTTCAGCCTTTTGCAGGGTATCTGAATCAGGTTCTCTTCCTCCTGTTAAAATAATCCCTGCCAGCTCTTTCATGGTGGCCACAGCAACGATATTGGGATGGGTTTGGATCGTTACCCAGATGTTCCCTTTGCGGCTGTGGGCGATCACATCGCTGAGGAGATCGCTGGCATACCCTCCTGTTACCTCTTCATGAAGTCGATCCTTTCCTGCTCTTATCTTTAATTCAAAAGATTTGACGAGATCGGAGACCTTCACGAAAGGAACTCCTCCCTTCTTATCATTCCCTGGTTTTGGACAAGGGAACCTTGCTACCTTTTTTCTTGTCTATTCGAAAGGTAGCATATTTTCTTGTCTATCCAAATAGACGACAAACTCAAGATGAGTTCCTTGTTTGAATTTAGAGGTCAGGACCATCTCATCACTACTCTTCCTAATATTCGGGAGACCCATTCCCGCACCAAACCCCAATTCGCGAATCTTTTCATCGGCGGTCGAATATCCTTCGCTCATCGCCAGATGGATATCAGGAATACCATGCCCTTCGTCTTCGACCACGACCTTTAGGAAATCGGGCGTGATATAGAGCGAAAGATTTCCTCGGTTGGCATAACAGATGACATTCATTTCTGCTTCAAAGGTTGCAATCGAAATCCTGCGAATGATTTTATTCGGGAATCCAGCCTTCTTTAAAATTTTTTTGACCTGATCTGAAATAGATCCGGCATTTGTAAAATCGCCTCCTTCGATATGAAACATCTTATGGAGGAGTATATTATTTTCCGTTCCTTCCATTCTCCACTTTTATGGCACATGTCTTCAAACCATATTCGTATAGGAGACCACAGGTTTCAAACATCATATAGGGAGTGGTGAGAAGGGGTATCTTTTTCTGGATTGCCAGTTGTTGGGTTGCCTCATTGGGCCATTTCCCTCTGACAAAGAGGATCGCGCACAAATTGGCCGCATCAGCTGCATAAACAACCTGGAGATGGGTGAATCCTGTAATCAAGAGGGCTCCTTCTTGAGATAGGGCGAGAACATCACTAAGAAGTTCGGCTGCAAAGGCACACTTTATCTCTTTCTCCAGATCATGATCACCTGAAATCACATCCGCATTGAGAATGTTTTGGACATCTTTGAGTGTCATCTCATTCGATAGCCTCCGCCAACAATTCCATCACATCCATCACCCGGATTTTTTCCTCATGGCCAGAGGTTTTGACCGCGTCCTCCAATGTCAGAACACAGAAAGGACAGGCCGTTGCCAAAATCTCCGCGCCCAACTCCACGGCATCATTCACTCGGATTTCAGCCAGACGCTGACCTGTCTCCGAAGAGGACTCCACCCACATCCTTCCACCTCCCCCTTCACAGCACAGGCTCCTTTCCCTGGATCGGTCCAGTTCCTTGAAGGTGAGTCCCGGGATGGCATTGAGTAAGATTCTGGGTTCATCGAACACGGAATTCTGTTTGCCGAGGAAACAAGGATCGTGGTAGGTGACCACCTTTTTGATCTCTTGGCTGAAAGAGAGTTTCCCTTCCTCCAGCCGTTTTGCCAAGAGTTGGGTCGTGTGGAGAACATCAAATTTCCCCTGGGGATACTCATTCTTCAGCACATTGAAACCATGCGGGCACATGGTGACGATGTGTTCAATCTGATAGGATTCAAATCGTTTGACATTTTCTTCGACGAGCTCCTCAAAAAGACCCGCTTCTCCCATCCTTCGAATCTCGTTGCCGCAGCATTGCTCCTCGTTTCCCAGGATGCCGAAATCGACCTCTGTCTGTTGGAGGCCGAAAACCAATGCCTTTGCGATTTCCTGGATTCGTGGATCAGAGGATGCAGTGCATCCAACAAAGTACAGATATTCAGCCCGGTCCCCTTGGGAAAAGTCTTTGACCTTGATCTCTTCAGGAAGAGTCTTTGTCCACTCTGTCCTCTTATTCTTTGGTTTTCCCCAAGGGTTTCTATGTTTGTAAGCATTTTCCATGGCTTCGATAATTGTCTTGGGGATATGGCCCTCTTCAACCAAGGTCCCCCTCATTCCGATGACCAGATCCATGGGCTTCAGCCCCCGGGGGCAACGAAGGGTGCATGTTTTGCAAGTGGTGCAATCCCAGAGTTCCTCCTTTTCACTGATCCGGTCAAGGTTCTTTCCCAAAATACCTTCGATCATCAGCCTTCGGATATTCAGCTTCGACTTCAGGGATACGGGGCATCCTCCCGTGCACTTCCCACACTGATAGCAACCGTAGAGATCGAATTTTTGGGCAAACGTCTGTTCCGATAACTCCATTTTCTAAATCCTCCTGTTTGAAATTTCTTCTCCCCCCTCTTCTCATTCTGAGAACAATTTCATCTATAAGAAAAAAATGTTACGGGTTCAATATTTCTCTCGAAATCACGATCCGTTGAACCTCGGAGGTCCCTTCGTAGAGGGTCGTTCCAATGATATCCCTCAGGTAACGTTCGACCGGATACTCTTTGGTATAACCATACCCGCCCAGCATCTGAACTCCACGAATCGCCACATTCCTTGCCGTCTCCGTAGCAAAGAGTTTTGCCATAGAGGCTTCTTTTGTGAAACGTTGATGGTTTTCCTTCAAATGTGCGGCACGTAAGACCAAGAGTTGAGCGGCTTCCAATTCGGTATAAGAATCGGCGATCATCCATTGAATGGCCTCGAAATTGGAAAGGGATTTGCCAAAGGCCTCCCGTTCTTTAACATATTCTATTGCAAAGTCAATAGCGGAAAATCCCACTCCGAGTGCCAAAGAGGCGATGCCAATCCTTCCACCGTCGAGCTCCACCATTGCGATCTTGAAACCCTCTCCCTCTTTTCCCAACAGGCAGTTAACCGGAATGGTACAATTATCAAAGACCAATTCATTGGTCTGGGAGGCTCGATGGCCCATTTTTTCCTCTGCCTTGCCCACCATGAATCCGGGCATCCCCTTCTCAATGACGAAGGCGCTGATTCCTTTTCCTTTCTTCGCATTTCGGTCGGTAACGGCCCAGGTGACGGTCGCGCCAGAAGCTTCTCCACTCGTGATTAACGTTTTGGAACCATTGAGAACATACGTGTCATTCTGATGGACAGCCGTCGTTTGAATATTGGCTGCATCCGATCCCGTGTGAGGTTCGGTAATAGCAAAAGAACCAGCTGGATAATCGCCGTTACAGAGCCTGGGGACGTATTTCCTTTTTGTCTCCTCTTGCCCAAATTCGTAAATCACCTCTGCGACCATATTGGTCACAGAGGTCGTCACAGCATGCGATGCACATCCTTTTGCAATCTCAGTGATGGCGAGGCTATAGGCGACCACCCCGACTTCAGCCCCCCCGAATTCAACCGGGATATTCATTCCCATTAGGCCCAGGGCAGCCATTTTCTTCAGGTTTTGATAAGGGAATACTTTCTCTTCGTCGAACAGACCAGCCACGGGTTTGATGTTCTTCTCCGTAAAATCCCTTACCATATCTCTGATCATCTCTTGTTCGGCAGTCAGTTTGAAGTCCATAAGGGTTTTTAGCTTGTTATATAACCGTAATATATTTAATTTTAACCGAAAAAATCCCCTTTAGCACTCCCTACCTGCGGCAGGCAGGGAAGCTCTCTTACGCACTTTAATCATCGTTCTTACTTATCCATAGGAATAGAACCCTCTCCCAGTTTTTCTGCCGAGATAGCCTGCATCGACATACTTTTTGAGGAGAGGGCAGGGGCGATATTTGGAATCCCCAAAACCCTTATAAAGCACTTCCATAATGGCCAGGCACGTGTCCAAACCAATCAGGTCAGCCAATGCCAGTGGTCCCATGGGATGATTCATTCCCAATTTCATGACGGTGTCGATGGCCTCCGGTGTCCCGACTCCTTCGAAGAGAGTATAAATCGCCTCATTGATCATCGGCATTAAGATTCGATTGGCGATGAATCCTGGGAAGTCATTTGCTTCAATAGGGGTCTTGCCCATCTTCTCGGCGAGAGACTTCACCGCATCGAAAGTTTCCCGGGAGGTTTGAAGCCCACGGATGATTTCTACCAGTTGCATGACGGGGACAGGGTTCATGAAGTGCATTCCAATAACTTGTGAAGGCCTTTGTGTCGCCGAGGCAATTTTAGTGATGGAGATGGAAGAAGTATTGCTCGAGAGGATGATCTCTTTTCGACAAACCTGGTCCAATTCTTTGAAGATGTTTAGTTTAAGGGACTCATTTTCCGTGGCTGCCTCGACGACAAAATCGGCATCTGCCATCTCTCCAATTTTAATCGTTCCTTTTATACTCCCCATGATTTCGTTTTTCTTCTGAGAGGGTATTTTCCCCTTTTCCACCATTCGATCCAAATTTTTCGAAATGGTCGCCAGTCCTTTTTGGACAAAAGAATCTGCAATATCACTCATCACTACCCGGAATCCTGCGTGGGCTGCCACCTGGGCAATCCCATTCCCCATCTGTCCGGCTCCCACTACACCGATCGTCTTCATCTCCATAACATCCCCCTTCCCTAAAAGAGCATTGCAAAATAATCAATTAGCAATTTTCAGTTAGCAATGTAAGAACCTTCGTATTTTGCTAATTTTGCATTGCTAATTACCCAATTTACATTGATGTCTCAGATTCGTTCCACGATGAGACTGACAGCCTCTGCACCGCCCAAGCAGAGAGAAGCCATTCCTCTCTTAGCCCCCCTGGCTTTCATCGCGTAAAGCAGGGTGGTTAGAACTCTTGCCCCGCTGGCGCCAATCGGATGGCCCAAGGCGACGGCGCCGCCGTGGACATTAACCTTGTTTTTGTCAATTCCCAAGGTTTTGAAGATGGCCACCGTCGTTGCAGAAAAGGCCTCATTGATTTCGAAGAGGTCAATGTCCTTGATGGAAAGACCTGCCTTCTTGAGCACTTTCGGAATGGATTGAATCGGGGCAACGAGGACGTCCTCCAATTCCACACCCGCAGCTGCCTGGGCTCCAACCTTTGCCATAGGCTCCACCCCTAAGGACTGGGCCTTCTCCTTTGACATGACCACGAGCGCGCTTGCCCCATCACTGATCTTAGAAGAGTTTGCCGCCGTGACAACGCCGCCCTCCTTAAAGACAGATTTCAATTTGGCCATACCCTGGAGGTCCGTATCGCGAGGCCCTTCGTCGGTATCAAAAATGGTCGGTTCTCCTTTCTTGGAGGGGATCGGAAGAGAGAGAATCTCATCTTTGAATTTTCCCTCTCGTATCGCCTTCATCGCCTTGAGGTTGGATTCATGAGCAAATTGGTCCTGTTCTTCGCGGCTAATATTAAACTTTTTCGATTGGATCTCAGCCGTGAATCCCATATGGTAATCGTTGACCAGATCCCAGAGGCCATCGTGAACCATCCCATCCACGAGTTTGCCATCCCAGAGCCGGTAGCCTGTTCTTGCGTTTTCGAGATAAAAGGGGGTTCGGGTCATGCTCTCCATTCCGCCTGCTACGATCACCTCCGCATCCCCCGCGATGATGACCTGGGCGGCCAGCATCACAGCCTTCAATCCAGAACCGCAGACCTTGTTCACCGTGATGGCTCCTCCGGACATGGGGAGTCCAGCCTTGATCATTGCCTGACGAGCCGGGTTCTGCCCAAGTCCGAAGGGGAGGACATTACCCATAATGACTTCATCGACATCCTCTTTTCTGATTTTTGATCGCTTCACCGCCTCCTTGATCACTCTTCCTCCCAACTCCGTGGCGCTAAAAGGACTTAACGCCCCGAGAAAGTTACCGACGGCTGTTCGGACGGCACTGGTGATCACCACTTCTCTCATCAATGTCTTCTCCTTTCTGAAAGTCATCTTCAAAATTTAACTTCTTACGGATTTTTTCCTGGTAATCCAAAATATCTTCTTTTAACCTGTCCAGTTGGTGCATCCGTTCGTCAATCTTCCCGGCGTGGTTGTCAAGCAATTCTAAGAGCCGGGGTAAAACCTTTCTATTCGTTCGATGGATCTGATAAATATCTTCCAGCTCATGCATTTCTGAAAGGGTGAGACCAAGGTGCTTGAGCCTTTGGATAAATTTAAGGCGCTGAAGATCTCTATCTGTATAGATCCTCTTACCCCCTTCGATTCGCTTGACAGAATTGAGAAGGCCAATCTCCTCATAGTACCGGATTGTCCGAGAGCTCATTTCCAATAGATTGGCCAACTCACCGATGTGATAGTATTTTAAACCATCGATTTCCATAAAAGCGCCTCGGTAAAACCACTTAACGTAAACTGTTAAAACGGATGAAAAAAATAATAGTTCACTACATGGATGGCCATTTGCCTATGGACAAAACTTGATAGCCCGCTTTTTCTAAATCCTGAACCACATCTTTGTAATCTTCTGTTTTGATCCGAACCGCAGCAATCCTTTTGCCTTCCACCATAAAAGAAGGGGATACGATACTTATAACATTCACATTATGTTTCTTAAACACTTCAAGTACCCCGAGCATCGTTCCGGGTTTATCTTCTAAGGCGACGCTCAGGCGGGTACCCTTTTCCTTGAAACCAAATATGTCCACCAGATGGCTTAAGGCATCCGTTTCTGTAAAGATTCCGTATAGTTTTTCTCCCTCTATAACTGGAAGGCATCCAATCTTGTGGTCATGCATCAGCTGGACCGCTTCCTCAATGAGTGCGTCAGGACTAATCGTGAGCAGTTTATCCTTCGGTGTCATAAAGGCCGAAACCTTCAGCTTTCCTAAAAGGTAATTGAGTTCTTGGACGCTCAGGAGGGTTGCATCGGAGGGGGCGGCCTCCCGAATATCGCGGTCCGTAACAATTCCAACCAGTTTACCGTTCTTATCGACCACCGGAAGATGTCGAACTCCTTTCTCATGGATGAGGTTTCGGGCTTCGAAAAAAGATGCCTCTGGACTGATGGTCACCGGATTTTTTTGTATTTTTTCCCTTATGAATCCCTTGTACTCAATTTTCATAATCCATCCTCCTTTCGGTTTTTGAACTCATTTTAGCATATTTCGCATACGATCGTCAAAAGTTTATTTAGAATCGGTATCCAAAAACCCCGAACTGCCTGCCACAGCCAGGATTACGGTTCTTCAATCCATCGGGCGGTTTGTGGCAAGTGAATTCATTCCCAGGTACGTTGGTCATCGATCTTCTTGGGCCCCTCCGGGATCGTCCCCTTCGGGACAAACTGAACATCCCCCCTTATCTTCATCACATCTCGAATGGACCTTTCGATCTCTTCCTTTAACTTTTCAGGCTCCGAAACTTCTTCCTTGAGTTCAATCCTGGAAAGTCATCTCATCTTTATGTTCTTTTCTTGTAATCACTGTCTGATAGTTGCTGATCTGTGAATGCTTTGAGGCAACTTCATTACCTGGCCGGGATGGACGAAAAGACCCCTGACCTTGGTCGCTTGATCAACTCTTCCCAGAATCTTCAACAATCTGGGCGAAGTCCTACCACAAGGGCAGGGAGTTTCGGTCAGAATGGAGAGGTCTCCCGTTCCAAATCGAACGAGAGGGTAAACCTTATTGAAAGTGGTGGCTACAATCTCGCCCGTCTTCCCCGGGCCTAATTGTTTGCCTGTATCCGGGTCCACAATCTCTACGATTTTATCATCGGGTACATGCATCCCATTTTTCTTCATACATTCATAGCCCAGGCAGCGAACATCAGCGGTCCCATAAGTTTGCCGGATGATCATTCCAAATTTCTCTTCTAATTTCGAGCGTAAGGATTCTGGGAGCATCTCCGCGGCCACAAACCCAACTCGGAGGTTTATGTCTTTTTTAAGATCGAATCCCATCTCCTCTGCTTTTTCAGCGATATTGAGAAGAAAACTGGGGGTCCCACAGTATGCATTGGCCTTTAAATTCTTTAGAGATATTGACCTGTTGTTCAGTATTGCCGACACCCATAGGAATAGAGATACATCCGATCATATGAAGGGAATTGTCCACCATTTGCAGCGCAAAGGGGACCATATGGTAACTGAAGGTATTGATGGCGATGTCTCCGGGGCGGAATCCCCCGGCATACATTCCCTGCGCCCAACCCAACTCATCGAACTCGATCTCGCCAGGTTCATAGATGGGCCCCGGCGAGATAAAAATCCTTCTCATTTCAGTAATCGGGACCCCTTCAAATCCACCAAAAGGAGGATTTTTCTGCTGGAGTTCCATTAATTCCGTCTTTTTGGTGATAGGAATTTTTTCGAGATCCTTAATCGTCTGGATATCCCTTGGTTTCAATCCAGCAGAATCAAATTTATTTTTAATCGCTATCGAATTTTTACAAGCATATTGGACAATTCCTCGTAATTTTCGATTAAGGTATTCGATCCTTTTCTTATGGGGCATGGTTTCAAGATTTTTCTTGAAGAAACCAGTGGTTCGGTCCAATCACTTCTTGTTCGGGCATATGAAATCTCCTTAAAGGCTCCCTCACCTTCCGTCTCCCCTTGGGGAGAGGAGATGGGGTGGAAGGTGCTCTATCAATCTTCTCCCTCCATTAGTGGAAAGGAGGGTTGGGGGATAGGGATGCAGTCAGTTCATTTAGGAAATTTGGCGGTAAAGGGAACCACTTTTTGTACGCCATCGGCAATAAAAGTAGCTGCTCCTTTTTTAACTTCGATTGGGACAGTCATATTCGGAATCTCCGTCCACCATTTTTCAAGAAGATCCCACGCATTTGTATTCTTGGCCTTAACGAGTTCATAATTAGGAATCAAAAGACTCAAAAGCACCTGCTGTACATCGACTATTGACATCACAGAAAGTTGATTGGTTTTGCCTGCTGGAATCCACTGTGTCTCAAAGGCATTGACCATATTTACCTCAAAATCCTCAAAGGCAACTGTAAATCCAAAACCATCTAACTTAACTGGATAATCATTGGGATTAGTGATATTAAAGAGGAAAGCCAGAGGGAGCATTGCGCCATTGGCTCCTGCTTTACCCTTTAGGGGGGTAATCTTCCCATCGTAGTACCAATACCCGTTATATTGGGTGACTTGGACTGATTCAAGGGCAACCACAGGGGCCTTAAAGTTAGCTTCGGTGGGCTTTTTCGGCATACCACACAAGACATCAAAATAAATGCCATACCCAAAATACAGGCGATCAATAATATCGTTTTTTTATTCATCATCAAACCTCCTTCCCTTTAGTAAAGATCAAGTTTCATTGCAAAATGATCAATGCAAAATTAGCAATTAAAATTGATCATTGATCATTTTGCATTTTGCAATGTTTATTTAGGTAAGCCATCTCTTTCTTCTTTTATAATGCTTTACATGACGAAAACTCTTTCGCTCACCGAGGTCAGAGAGACCTAAATAGAAGTCTCGGATGTCCGGGTTCTGCTTCAATTTCTCTGAGGTGTCATGCATCACGAGCCTTCCGTTTTCTAAGACATAAGCATAAGGCGCTACCGTGAGGGCCAACTTTACGTTCTGTTCCACCAATAGAATAGGGATCTTCTCTTCATGATTTAGCTTGGTGATGATGTCGAAGATCTCTTTAATGAGGAGGGGGGCAAGGCCCATGGAGGGTTCATCGAGAAGCATCAATTTGGGTTGCGCCATCAGAGCCCGACCGATCACCGTCATCTGTTGTTCCCCTCCGCTGACATAACCGGCAGTTTCGTTCCGTTTTTCTCTCAGCCGGGGGAAGTAATGGTAGACCATTTCCAGGCCTTCCTTGGCCGATCCCATCTTTCTCAAATGAGCCCCGACCTTAAGATTCTCCTCTACGGTCAGATGCTCAAAGACTTTGCGGCCTTCGATCACCTGAATAATACCCATCTTGGAAATCTCCATAGCCGTCTTTCGGTGAATACGCTCTCCTTTGAACTCAATGGCCCCGTCTGTGACCTCTCCAACCTCCACCTTAAGAAGACCGGAAATGGCCTTGAGCGTAGTACTTTTACCTGCTCCATTCGCTCCCAGAAGTGCTATGATACCCCCTTCAGGGACTTCTAAGGAGACCCCCTTGAGGACGAGGATCACCTCATGGTATTTGACCTCAACATTATTCAACTTCAGGATAGGTTGCGTTTTCTCCACAGGTTTTCCCCTTTTTTACCATCCAAACCATTCCTTGACCCATTTTTCAGGCCAGCGTGCTTTGACATCTATTGTTTTAACATAATTAAATTTTCCGTCCTTAAGTTCATATACTGGAACGATACTGGTTGTTCGATGGTCGGTAGAGGTGAAGGTTATTGGGCTTGTACCAAGACCACCATCGAGGATGGTATAATCTTTCAGGGTCTCAAAACCCTTGGTTAAAATACCCTGTCCAGTCAAATCGCCCGCCTTATCAGCTCTTTTCATCGCCTCCGTCAAGAGGAGAACATTGCACCAGGCTGTGACGGTAAACTTAATGCGGTCTTTTGCAGGAATCCCGGGATTAAATTTTGCTGCATAATCGTGAACAAGCTTCATCTTTCCGCGGTCATCAGCAAAAAAGTAAGCCGGGCCAGCACACATCACTCCATCGGCTGCTTTGCCTGCCAACTTCCATAAATTCTCATCCGTGCCCCAGTAGTTTGACAGCCAATCCGCACCCAGGCCAAGGGCATAGGCATCTCTCACTGTCGCTGACACGCACATCGTAGTGTTTCCATGCCAGCATACATCAGGCTTAAATTTCTGGAGTGCCATGATCTGGCTCTTGGTATCCATTGTTGTTAGAGCGACATCCTGATCATCGCCTATCTCAAAGCCGAGCATCGAGGCATGGTCCTTGATCGCCTTTATCGGAGCACTCGCGTAGGGAGAAGGAAAGGCATATACACAGGCAAACCGCGGTTTTCTCTTACCATAATCCTTATTTTTTGGCCATCGGGTCTCAAACCAGGTTGTCAGCACAGCCCTTGCCTGGACAGAATAGTCCGGTGCAAAGAATAGATTATAAGGGGCTTTGGCGGGGTTTGTGAGGTGGGCAGAGAAAGAAGCGGAGACATAAGGGATCTTATCTTTTGAGAACAGTTGGAGAAAGAGCCTCCGTATCTCCAGTTCCCCAACCTTCGATGGCTATCACACCCATACGTTTTAGAAAGTTATACTTTGTGATGGCTTCTGGAATACGATAACCGTAATCAAACCAGGTATATTTAATTTTTTTGCCGTTAATTCCACCCATATCGTTTACATAATTAAAGGCTTCCGCCAAACCAAGGGCGTAGTCCTTCCCGACATCTGAAGTAGCGCCGGTGCAATCTGTCAGGCCACCAATTTTAATTTCTTGGGCCAATATTGATGAACAGGGAAAACCATGACGAGCAATGCCAAAATAGCCGTAGAAAATTTAAATTTGATTCTCATTGTTCACCTCCTGTAAAATGTTAAGGAATACAATGAAAATACGATCACTTCATTTCTTTCCTCCCACCATCCTAATGACGTGACATCACCCCCTTCTTGATTCCCCGTCCCGTCCACACTCCCTCCCCCTTGATGGGGGACGGGGAACGGGTGCGGGCTGTGTTAATATGAAAATGGCCATAGGTTAAAATAGTTTTTAATCTGCCACCAACGATAACTGAGCCCTCTTGGTTGAAAGATTAAAAAGGCACAGATAATTAGGCCAAAAACGGATTCCTTGATATAGAGAAATTTAATCATGAGCTCCGGGAAAACATCACTTAGGGAGATTACACCCAATTGAATCAATTCCATAACCAACACCATGAATATAGAACCGAAGATCACGCCATGGATGGAACCAACTCCACCAATGAGGATAACGCCTACTAACCAGAGAGACCAAAACCAAGGGAAGTGTTCTGGACTGAGCGCTGCAGTATTGCTTACCCAGAAAGCTCCGGCAAGGCCGGCAATAAATCCAGCCACAAAGAAATTTAATAATTTATACCAGATAATATTGATCCCGAGTGTTTCAGCAGCTATGTCATTGTCTCGAATGGCGATCCAGGCCCTTCCTACCTTAGAGCGAAGGAGGTTAGCCACAATAACGACACAGAGGGTGAGCAAGATAGCCATCAAAAAATAAGTCTTGATTTCACTATCAATGATCCAGGGCCCAATCTTAATGGTTCCGGGTGGCAGAGAAAAAGCCTGCCCTCTACCGCCGATCTGACTGATATACTGGGTGAGGATGAAATCAACGGTGATGAACTGGGCTGCCATAGTGGTTAGGATTAGATAAAAACCCTTAACCTTGGCCGATGGAAGACCAAAGAGTACACTCCAGAGTCCGGCGATAATACCCGCAATGATAATACTGATTGGATAGGCAAGACCCCAGTTGATAAAAAAATTCGGCCATGGAAATTGAAGAATCAAGAGAGTGCTCGTATAAGCACCTACGGCAATAAAGGCAGCATGCCCAAGGGTGATCAGACCGGCATAACCTATCAATATCTGTACTCCAAGGGCCCCCAAGGCGGTATAGCCAACCATATTGGCCACTCCGAACCAGTATCCGGTTAAGGTTAAGGGAAATACGATAAATATAATCGCCAGGAGGAAAATCATTTTCCCCTTGATCAATGGGGTCTGCCACCAACCATGATCTTCGGTATATTCTTGATGGTAAAGGCCGCAAGGTAGCCAGACATGAGACATAAAAAGGCCTCCTTTGTTGCAAGATTATTCTTTACATCCGTTCAATCCGTTCCCAACCCCAGAATCCATAAGGTTTAAACAGTAAAAAGACTGCCATAAAGGCAAAGGGGAATACCTCTTTCACTCCACCTGGGAAATAACGGTCGAGATAGGCGCCAGATAAATTTTGTAGAACACCGACTGTAATCCCTCCTAAAATAGCCCCGGGAATGGAATTAAGACCTCCTAAAACAACCGCCGGTAATACAAGCAAACCGAGGTAACCGACGGATATATTGATCCCGTTGATATTTCCTAAAAGGGCGCCACCGACACCTGCTGACATGAAGGCAATAGCCCAGGCCGCTGCATAGACAAACCGGGCGCTTACTCCGAGGGAAAGAGCAGCGGTTTCATCATCAGCAGTCGCCTGCATGGCCAGACCCCAGTGTGAATATTTGAAAAATGCCGCAAAGATAACAAAAAGCAATATGGCCAATATAAAAGACCAGAGATAAACATTTGAAATTTTGATAAAGCCAAGGGTAATTGGCTCGAGAGGAAAGATGGGAGGAGTATAAACCCGTGTGTTTGTCCCCCAGACAAATTCGATCATCCCTTTGAAGAAGAAAGAGAGTCCCACGGTCACCATGATCACAGCAAGGATTGGTTCCCCAATCAACTTGTCAAGGAAGATTCTTTCTACAAGAATACCGAGGATGATCCCAATGATGAGAGTACAAACGATCGATAGAACAAAGGGTATGCCTGCCTGATAGAAGGTCAGTGTGACATAGGCTCCGATCAGGGTCAATTCACCCATGGCTAAGTTCAAGACGCCAGAACATTTATAGATTAAGACCCATCCCAGCGCCACCAGGGCATAGACACCACCGACCATGATGCCGTTGATCAAACTCATCAAGAAAAGCTCCATAAAAGCTCCTAGTAAAAAATCAGGTTGAGGTTAAGGTTGAGGTCAAGATCTATATTGAGATTTAGGTTCTTCTTAACCGTAGCCTTAACCTGATGTTAATTCTGGTACCTCTAACACCTTTAGGTCTGTCTTGATGTGAACCACTCTTCCATCTTCATAAGTGATATTGGTATCCATATGGACACTATGGGTATCGGAATAAAGTCCGTTCACGATATCTTTATATCGTTCTTCGACAAAGGCTCTTCGCAATTTTCGGGTTCGGGTCAGTTCTTCATCATCCGCATCAAATTCTTTATAGAGGTTAACAAACTTCTTAATTTTCGCCACAGGGGGCAAATCCTTATTCATTTTTACAATCTCTTTTTTTACGAGTTCATAAATTTCTGGCATCTGAGAAAGTTCTGGATAACTGGTATAAGCAAGATTTCTGTCCTCCGCCCATTTACCCACTACGCCATAATCAATGCACACCACACCGGTAACATAGGGTTTGTTGTCACCGATCGCCCAAACATCTCTAATATAGGGGCTGAATTTGAGCCGAGTCTCCAAATACTGGGGAGCGAATTTCGTCCCATCACTCAACGTCATCACATCTTTGGTTCGGTCAAATACGACCAGATGACCATCGGCATCGATAAAACCCGTATCTCCGGAGTGGAGCCATCCATCGCGGAGCGTTTTCGTCGTCTCCTCCGGCATCTTGTAATATCCCAGAAAAACGGAAGGACTTTTTGAGATGATTTCTCCCTCGGGAGTAATTTTTACTTCGGTCTCAGGGATGGGCACACCCACCGTGTCGAATTTGATATCCCCATCACGGTGCAGCACTGAAATTCCAGCAATCTCTGTTTGGCCGTAGATCTGTTTTAGGTTGACTCCAATCGCGTGGAAGAAACGGAAATGGTCCGGCCCCATCGCTGCCCCCCCCGTATAGGTGTCCCGTATCCTGGAAAGCCCCAGATGGTCCTTCAACTTTTTGTGGACACCCGAATAGGCAAGATAATCAAGGGCTTTCCAATACCAGGGGATAGGCTTTTTCATAAACTTCAATTCGGCTACATGATAGCCAATCTTCATCGCCAATTCATAGGCTGTTCTCTTGGACCAGGTTGCATCCAGATACTTGACCTGAACATTTCGCACCATCTGTTCATAAATGCGAGGGGGAGCAAACATCACATGAGGGCCGATTTCACGAATATTTTCTTGGGCGGTCTCAGGTTCTTCTGGGAAATTGACTGTAAAGCCAGCCTGAATTCCACAGGAGATTGACATCATCTGTTCTCCGATCCAGGCAAATGGAAGGTAAGAGACAAAGTCGTCCGTTTCAAAATAAGGGTCCACCCGCATCAGATTTAATCCCATGGTTAACATGTTATAATGACTAAGGAGGGCACCTTTAGGAAGGGCCGTCGTTCCCGAGGTATAAAAAAGAAGACAGACCTCATCTCCCTTTCCTTTCATGATCAAATCCTCAAAGAGACCAGGTTCTTTCTTATCTATTTCTTCTCCGATCTTCATCACCTCTTTGATGCTGATGAGAATTGGGTCATCATAGTCTCTCATCCCTTTTGGGTCATCCCAGATCATTTTCTTGAGCTTAGGACATTTGTCTTTAATCATGAGGCATTTATCAACCTCTTCCTGGCCTTCACCCAACATCAATTTGGCATCGGCATGGTCGATGATATATTTCACCTCGTCGATGAGAGAATCCTGGAATAACCATACTCCCACACCTCCTACACACATGGCGGCCATCTCTGCCCAGAGAGCCTCGGGGCGATTATCCCCAATCATGGCGACCTTATCCCCTCGTTCAAGCCCTAAGGAAACCATTCCTAAAGCAATCTGCTTCACATTTTCATAATATTGCTTCCAGGTGATAGGGATCCATATTCCAAACTCCTTCTCACGCATGGCAACCTTTTTGTCCCAGTATTTTTTTGCGGATTGCAAAAAGAGCTTGGGAATCGTCAAATCCTTGGTCATCTCAATTTCTTTCCAGCTACCGGCGTGTGACATAGAGATCCTCCACCTCACCCAGATAGGCCTTGATCACATTGGGATTCTTCTGAATTTCAGTAGGGGTTCCTTCTGCAATCTTTTCGCCAAAGTTTAAGGCCACCACCCGGTGTGAGATATCCATCACCACACCCATGTCATGTTCGACAAGAACACAGGTTGTCTGCCAGCGGTCCTCTTCGTTAATATCCAAAATAAATCGAGCCATATCCTCTACTTCTTCTAAATTCAGACCCGCAAGAGGCTCATCCAACAGGATGATCTTAGCATTCAGGGCCAATGCCCTTGCCAGTTCGACTCGCTTTTGAAGCCCATAGGGGAGCATTCCCACGACCTTATCCCTTATATGCTCAATCTCAAGGAGATCGATGATTTCCCTTTCAATGAAATCCCGGTGTTCGAGTTCCTCACGAGCCGTCTTCCCGATATAAATAGAGCCACTCAACAATCCTGTTTTGAGATGAATATGGCGACCGAGCCGGATGTTATCGAGCACGCTCGTACCTTTAAAGAGTTCGATCTTCTGAAATGTCCGTGAGATTCCCATTTCTGCTCTTTGGTGAGGTTTTAACTTGGAGATTTCTTTCCCTTCAAAATAGATATTTCCCCTTTGAGGATGATAAAGACCGTTAATGCAGTTGAGGAGAACCGTTTTCCCTGCGCCATTGGGTCCAATGATGGAGAAGATTTCCCCCTTTTTGATCCCAAAACTAACATCCAGCAGGGCTTGGACACCTCCGAAAGCCATATGGAGATTTTTGACTTCAAGTTGAACCTCATTGGTGACAGCCATCTTTAGAATCTCCTTTAATACGGTCAAAAACAGTCATTTCTCTGACGAATTCGGAGGGTTGAAGGGGTTTTCCCGTTCTGAGAGATCCGATAAACTCTCACCTTGGTCTCAGTTCTCAAATTGTTTTGCGTTAGTCAGGAATGGATTTAATTCGGACGAAAAAACCCCACCCAAAACTTGCTCACCTTGAATAAAAAGCTTAAGAAAAATTTGTTCGGTATAGATCCAGAGGAGTCAAATGGAGTTCTACCCCAGCCATCTCTTTCTTCTTTTATAGTGCTTTACATCTCGATAACTCCGCTTCTGGCCCATCCCGGTAAATCCGAGATAGAATTCTTTGACGTCCTCATTGTTTTTCAACTTTTCTGCAGGGCCATCCAGTACGATCCTGCCATTCTCAATGACATAACCATAGTCGGCCAATTCTAAGGCGATATGGGCATTCTGCTCGACTAAAAGAATGGAGACCCTTCCCTCCACATGGATCCTCTTTGCGATATCGGCGATCTCCCTGACCAGCAAAGGAGACAGCCCCATGGAGGGCTCATCGAGGAGCATGATTTTAGGATGTCCCATCAGGCAGCGGCCCATGGCGATCATCTGCTGCTCCCCCCCTGAGCAATAGCCCGCGGTGTTATCTTTGATTCCGATGAGCCTCGGGAAATAGCCATAAACCATTTCCAGGTCCTTTTTGAACCGTGTTCCATTTTTTGGGATGATGAGCCCCCCTGCTCGGAGATTTTCCTCGACGGTGAGGTGCTCTGCTAAACGCCTTCCTTCCATAACTTGAAGGATTCCCATCCTGGCAATGTCTTCAGGATAAAACTTATGGATGGATTTCCCTTCATAATAGACCCCTCCATCCGTCACCTCGCCCTCCTCGGTTCGGAGTAGTCCGGATATGGCCTTAAGGGTTGTCGTCTTGCCGGCACCGTTGGCTCCCAGGATGCAGGCAAACCCACCTGTTTCAAGTTGGATGTTGACTCCTTTCAACACCAGTATGGTATTGAGGTATTTTACCTCAACATTCTTCAATTCCAACATGAAAGCTCATCTCCTTTCCCTCACCCTCTCCCCTGGGGGAGAGGGTAGAGAAGAGGGGGTATCCTTATTTCACAACCTCATAATGAATGTTAATCTTCTCGTCCTTGAACAGACCTTGTTTGATCATATCATCCGGGATAAGTCGGGGCACCTTATACCATGGGGAAAGGACTGTCAGCTTGCCACTCTTAATACCAATTAAACGGTCATGGTTCGCCAGACGTCGATCATCCTTTCCTGATGGTGCGCTTTGAAATTTAACCGTCGTGTCAAAGGCGTTATAACCTGCCAGGGTCTGCATGCCGAGTTCCTTCACGTCTTTTCCAGTGATCCGTTCGCAGGCCTTTGCTAAATCAACATTATCTCGCTTCATAATTCCTACTAAAGCACGGCGCACAGCCTCCAACATATTGGCTTTCATTCGGATCCCGCGCATATATTGGATATTGGGCATTCCTGGTTCTTTCCGGTATTTGTCATTGAGCATCTTGGCAAATTTGACACCCGCTTCATTCGGCTCGGCCGCTGGGACAAAAACGGGTTGAGGACACATATACCCCTCAGCCGATCCAGGACCTACCACATCCAAGAGTTGATCGGCGGGGGCCCAAAGATTGGCAATATGAGCCATCTTACTTGTAAGACCCAGCTTATGGATGCCTTTCATGATGACCGCCGGAGTTTGAACAATCGTATTTGACCAGATGATATCAACCTCCTTCTTTTCAAAATCGGATAGAAATCCCATGATCTCTGGATCGGTCGGCATCATGGTACAAAATCGTTCTGCCACGACCTCATATTTTCCGGTTTTCTCTCCATGTCTTTTAGTCGGCTCATTAGCAGCCCGGCCGTAAGCTGAATCCCAAGTTAAGTGGGCTACCTTGGCCTTGATGCCCCTGCCTTTCTTTGGCCAGAGATTGTCAATATAATATTCAATCGCCCCTGCAGCGGATTCTCCATAGCTCCAGCAGTCCATGTAATTCCATGCAGGGGGATAGAGTTGAGGATCACTAAACCCGATCCCATACATAACAATACCGTCCCTTTCGACGATCGGTTTCAGCATCTCCTGGTTTGGGGAGGACCACATCTCAATGATCGTGGGTTTTGGCGTTCCCATCCTAAATCTCTTGTAAGCGGACATGAACCGGGCATCAACATTGCCGAATTCAGCCCAAACATATTTAACCTCCACCTTGCTCTTCCCATCGCCAAAAACATCCAGTCCCCCTTGCTCAGCAATCCATGCCAAATAATCCTTGCCTCCCTTCTCAGACGGGATGGCAATGGGGGCATAGGCTCCAGTGAGGTCAATAATGTTGTGGATGGTGACGGATGGCTTCGCAGCAGTCAAACCCTCCGTGGGAGCGAAAAGGAAAATGACCATCGCGAATGCTCCAAATAAATGTAGAACTTTGCTCTTCTGCTTCATTTTCTTCCCTCCTTGTTCGAAATGACGTTTAATGTGGCCTCTCTTTTCACCTCTTCATTTCCTCAGGGTCTATCCTTAATAAGGAAAAGGATGCAGACGATAGGACCTCTTTACGATTTCCCAACGATGGGCAATTCCCCTGGGTTCAAACACCAGAAAGATGACGATGATCAAGGAATAAAAAACGAGTGCAAAGGCTGCTGAGGCGTAGAAAGCCGCACCGCCCAAAAAAGTTTCTGCCAAGGGAGTGACGAGGGTGCTGAACTCATCCATGACTTTCCAAACGGTTGCCCCTGCAATCGCACCGAAGATGCTCCCGAAACCTCCGACGACGAGGAATCCCAAATACCAGATGGAATCTTCGAGGCGGAACCAAGCGATATTCACATACTCGTAGTAGGCCCCTCCCAGAGCCCCGGCGATTCCTGCGAAAAAGCAACCGATGCCAAAAGCCATGACCTTTGTATAGGCAATATTAATCCCCATGACTTCCGCGGCAATGTCATTGTCTCTCACGGCAACGAAAGATCGGCCCAATTTGGTTCTGGCTAAGTTCGTTGCCAGGTAAGTCATGATGATCGTGACAGTCAGTACGAGAAAGTAATAGTTTCGATCACTCTTAAAATCAATTCCGAAGAGAGCATCGGGTCGTTTCATCCACATCCCTTCCGTACCGTTTGTTACAGAACGCCAGTTACTGATCACATAGACAATGACGAAATGGGCAGCCAAAGTGGCGAAAGCAAGATAGAGACCTTTTATCCTCAAAGCAGGGAGACCGAACATCATCCCGATGAACATGGGAACCAATCCAGCAAGAGGCAGACAGAACCAGAAGCTAAATCCAAAATGTCTCTGGAGGATTCCGACGGTATACATCCCCACCCCCATAAAAGCTGCATGTCCAAGGGAAATTTGGCCGCAATAGCCTGTGATAATCTGTAGACCCAGCATGCCGATCGTAAAGGCACAAATTGGGATAAGGAGGGAGAGCCCATAATCGCCCACTGTCAACGGCAACAGGTACATGCCGACGATGAGGATTACCAATAATGTCTTTCGCAGCGGAGTCCTGTAGAGTTCTTTCGCTTGGAAGTAATTCCGGTCAAACGTGCCACAGGGCCTATTGATATTCATCGTTCATAACCTCTCTATTCTAACTAAACCAAAAAGACCATAGGGTTTAATAAAAAGGATCAAGAGCAAAAAGACAAAGGGAGCCATCATTGTGGTTTCCCCGGGAAGAAGGGGGGCGATATAAGCGATCGTCAGCATCTGGAGGATGCCGATGGCCAGGCCAGCGATAATCGCACCTGCAAAGGATTCCAATCCTCCGAAGAGCACAGCAGCGATAGCAATCAAACCATTCAGATCCAGAGAAAGGCCAACCCCCTGGATGTTCCCCAGAAGCATACCGGCCACAACAGCAATCACACAAGAGATCACCCAACTATACTGAAAGATGCGCTTTACATTGATGCCTAAATTCTGAGCCACCACATGGTCTTCATGGACGACCCTCATCCCCAACCCAGCTCTTGTTTTCTCATAGAACAACATCAGTCCCGCAATCAGCACCATGCAGAGGGCAAAGCCATAAATCTGAATCTTAGGGAGATGGAGAAAACCGATTTTCCAAGCCCCTACTGGAAGGAAGGATTCACCAAAGCCTTCAATATTACCTTTGCCCATCAGAATTCCTATTCCACGCAAGAGAAGCATGAGGCATAAGGTTACGACGATGGGAGCAAGGATGGGCTGTCCAACAAGAGGGCGCATGAACGCTCTTTCGACGGCCATTCCCAAAATCGCACCCACAGCGCAGGTCATCAAAAACCCAAGCCATATCGGTAGATGCCAAACGATCAAGCAGAACCACATGAAATACGCACCAATGATCAAAACAGCTGCTTGAGAGAAAGGAAATACACGAGTCGATTTATAAATCACCACATAACTGACAGCCAATAAGGCGTAAATCCCTCCGCTGCAGAGGCCTAAGACGATTGATTTAATGGTTTCTTCCATTCTATCCTGCTCCTAAATAAGCGGCAATGACCTTTGGATTTTCCTTGATCTCTTCAGGGAGGCCTTCCGCAATCTTATTGCCGAAGTCGAGGACGACGATTCGATCTGCAATGTCCATCACCACACCCATATCATGCTCGATCAATACAATGGGGATCTTTAAAAATTCATTGATATCGATGATAAACCGAGCCATATCCTCTTTTTCATCCAGATTCATTCCTGCCATCGGTTCATCGAGAAGGAGAATCCTTGGCTCCAGGGCCAAGGCTCGGCCCAATTCAACTCGTTTCCTTAACCCGTAGGCCAGCATACCCACCACCGATCCCCTGACGTGTTCCAACTCTAAAAAATCGATAATGTCCTCTGCGATGGCACGCTGGTAGGCTTCTTCTTTGTTTGCCCAGGGGAAATAGATCATTCCGGTAACGAAGTTATATCCGATATGGGGATGCCTTCCAGCAATGATGTTGTCGGTCACCGATAAGCCGGTATACAAAGCAATATTCTGAAAGGTACGGCATAGACCGAATTCAGCAATTTTGTGGGAGGAGGAATGGGTGATTTTTTTTTCTTCCATATAGACGTCACCCTGCTGGGCACGGTAGAAACCGCTTATTACATTGAGAAGGCAAGTTTTTCCTGCACCATTGGGTCCGATGATGGCCAAGATCTCACCTTCCTTGACTTCCACCATGACATTGTTGAGGGCTTGAAGCTTGCCAAAGGCGATGCTGATATTCTCGGCCCGAAGCAAAACTTTTCTTTCTTTAACATTGGGATTGGTCAAAGGCCGTTTCTTCTCAATACATTCCCGAAGCAGCATCAACCCATAGCTGTATCTCTGTTCCCGTTTTTTTGTGATATCTCTGATAATTTCTGCCATGTGTCCTCACCCTTGGATCGTCTCAATATAGATCGGAAGCCTCATGACCGACTTTCTACCATCTCGGTAGGTAATCGTCGTTTCAATATCTACCTGGTTATCTCCTTGATACATCGCATTCACAATATTCTCGTAACGCTTCTCCACAAAGTCCCGCCTCAATTTGCGGGTTCGGGTCAGCTCCGCCTCATCTGGATCAAAATCTTTATGGAGAACAATAAACCTTTTTACACGAGTTGTCTCAGGCAGGGTCGTGTTGATCCGGTGGAGGATCCCGGATAAAAGCTTCCTGACTTGTTCCTTTTGTGAAAGGTCCGGATGAGAGGTATAGGCGATATGGTTTCGTTCCGCCCACCTCCCGGTATTCTCAAAATCCATATTGAGGAGCGCCGTAACGAAATGTTTATCGTTTCCGACCACCATCGCATCTTTAATAAAGGGGCTGAACTTTAATCGGCCCTCAATATACGTGGGGGAAAACTTTTCACCGGTCTTGGTGGTCTGCATGTCTCTCACTCTGTCGATAATATAAAGTTCTCCCTCCTCATCCATATATCCACCGTCGCCGGTGATGAAATAGCCTTCTTTAAAACTTTTAGTGGTCTCTTCAGGCCGCTTATAATATCCCTGGACCACCCCGACACCGCCGAGCAGTATTTCTCCATCCTCGGTGATCCTCACCTCCACCCCGGGGAAAGGTTGTCCTGATCCTTCGGAACGATAATAATCCTTTTCGAGTTGGAGGACATCGAGGCCAGAGACTTCGGTGGAACCATATCCTTGTGCAATCGGAACCCCGATTGCCCGGAGAAGTCGGAAATTATCCGGACTCAGAGCCGCTCCAGCCGTAATGGGAGTTCTGGTCCTCGTCATACCGATTTTGTCCTGCAAATGTCTGAACACGGCCCAATACCCAAAGAAAAAAAGAAAACGCCAAAGCCAACTCACTTTTTTCCGTTCTTCTTGACCTTGAGCAATCTTATAGCCCACGGGGAGAAACAGGTTGTAGAGAAACTTTTTCCAGAAGGAAGAGTCAATCATTTTGGCCTGGATTTCGGAGCATGTCATTTCCCACTGTCTTGCCCCAAGGAGGATGACTCCGGGGGCTATTTCGCGAAGATCAGAGCGAACGGTCTCTGCCTTTTCAATGAAATTGACAACGATCCCTTTTCCTAAATTTGGCGCCACAGTAAAGATTTGTTCCCCGATCCAAGCCGGTGGCAAGAAGGAGAGGTTTTCATCTTTCGGGTTCCACGGTAACGCCGCATCCCAACCATTAAATAGACTCAGTAGGTTTCTATAAGTGACGGTCGATCCCTTTGGCAGGCCGGTTGTCCCTGAAGTATAAAGCAGGACCGCCACATCATCCATTTTTGTCTTATCAATCCGTTCCTCGAAAAAGTTAGGATGAGCTGCCTCATAGGCTTTTCCTAACTCCATCATATCATCAAAGCCGATTAACCAGGGGTCATCATAATTCCACATTCCCTTTGCAATCCAGTAGACCACCTTTTCCACTTTAGGGATCTGTTCTTTGATGGAGAGGATTTTATCCACCTGTTCTTGATCATCAGCCATTACAATTTTTGCATCAGAATGGTCAATAATATATTGAAGCTCGGAAGGAATGGAGTCGGTATACAAACCTACGGAAGCCCCTCCGAGACATTGGGCGGCGGTCTGCCCCCAGAACCATTCGGGAGCGTTCTCACCGCAAATCGCAATCTTATCCCCCGGTCCAAAACCGATACTGGCCAAACCTCCCGCAAGCCATTTGGTTCGTTCATAAATGTCTTTCCAGGTAAGTTCTCGCCAGTATCCATAATCTTTATACCGGTAGGCGACTTTCGTATCTCCCCATCTGTTGTAGTTGCGTTTTAATAATTTAGGGAAGGTATCCTCTCCTGGAGAGGGATGGAACTTGCTCCATGTCTCTTCTGTGATTGATTTAGTCACTCTTCTCTCCTTGTTCAACTACAATTTCGGCATCGTAAATTCAGACTTGAATTGATTGCGAACCGTTCCAAGATTGGGGAAATCGGGGAGAGAATAAGTGACGTTGCCGTCGATGAAAAACTTCCTTTTGTCAGCCCCCAAGTCCGTCCAAAGTTCGTCCCGCTTTTGGAGTGCCCCTTTCATACCATCTTCCCGGCCAAGACCACGGGTAATGTAAGCACCCAGCACTCCACCATATACAAAAATGTCTACGGAGGACCAAAGGGCCTCCCCACCTGTCGGAATTACCATACTCGGCATGGAAGCGGCCTGCACGATCGTCTTTTCTGGAGTACCGTCTTCCGCTTTTGCCTCAAAATAGAGATCGTCTACTTTTGCCAGGGCATTGTTCGGATTGGAGAGCTTAAAATTAACCCTGAATACAAGAACATCCGTTGCCTGGAAAGGAGGCTTCGCTGGGATCGCATTGAGCCTCTCAATGCTGGCGACTTCTACCGAAACAGGGAGAACTTTAGTCGGAGCCGTTACAATCATCGGCTTTTGTCCAGCGCATCCAAAAACGCTCACCCCTAAAGCCACACACATCATACCCACCATCAAGATCAATGCTTTTCTATTCATATGACCCTCCTTCGTTTTGTTTGCTCCATTGCAAACAGTAGCGACTCACCTCATCCCTCCTGAGTCGTTTGCCCAACCCGCTGAAAGACATCCTCCTTGTAAGCCTCACATAACCGACACCCCTGAGGTCCGTGGCATTTAAACGGCCTGCCACTATCTTTGGTGACGACCTGATGCCTGTAAAAATAACCACAGTTCGTCCTTCCATCTTTGTAAACCATGATGGGCACCCACTTTTTCACCGTGTCACAAAATAATGTTGTCGCCGTTAGTCGCCAATCCATAAGAGTCTCACCTTTTAAGCATCCCCATACGTCAAAGAATGATGCTTCCTCTCCCGGAAGCCCCTTCCCAGAAATGTTTTCCCATGCTGAAACTTACAAAGATAAGTAGCGCAGTTGAGGGATTCCCTCCGACGACGGCTGGGGAAATGATAGTCCTCGGCGCTCAATTGGAATTGGCCCTGTCTGTTGCTGAAGACTCCCACCCCGTCTCAGCCTTTCAAATTTTTGGCAAAAATTAGGAATGAATTAGTTAGAAGAGAAATACAACCACAAAAATTTTTAACCTAATTAGCAGAACTATATTTTTTTGTCAAGGAAAAAATAAGCCAGTTTACGTAATCTGGGGGGAAAAATAAATTTTATTAACCATTCCGATGACTTATTTTTGAAATTTCTTTTTCGAGATTTAAGAAAATCATGAATCGGAAATTGTCAGTTTAAGAACCCGTCTAAAAATAACATGAATGGCTGATTTGGTCAAGGCACAATACCCTTGATGGAGATGGCTTCTTCAGGGCATACGTCCTCACATTTGCGACAGCCAAAACAGGCTTCTTCATCGGCCACCTCAAGCGAACCATTCTCCAATTTAAGACAGAAGACGGGGCAGATTTCAACACAAGCCCCACAGGCCTGACAGTGCTCGAGAATTTTGATGGTCGGTTTCATGGCAATTTTGGATTTCGGAATTCGGCATGCGGAATTTTAAATCTGCAATCTAAGATCTGAAATTTGAAATTTCATCATATCAGGTTCTTCGACCCTTTCCAGAGTTTCCACGCGGCCGAGGGCTTCGCCTTCAGCAGTTCCTCATAGACTCCTCTTTGAGTAAGCTCCCTCATGATTTCATTTGTGCCCGTATAGATTTTGGCAACTCGAACGTCCCTGAGGAACCTCTCAATCGGGTAGTAATCTGTATAACCGATGCCTCCTAAGATCTGGAGGGCCTGATCAATGATATTCCAGGCTGCCTCCGTCGAGAAGAATTTGGCCATGGCCACTTCCTTGTTTGGCCTTCTCTCCTCTTGGTCGATGATTTTGGCTGCTCGCAGGCAGAGAAGCCGGCCAGCATCGATTGTGGTTGCCATCTCAGCGATCTTGAAACTGATCCCCTGAAACTCCCTTATCTTCTGTTCAAACTGTTCACGGGCATCAGAATACCTTACGGCAATCTTCAGGCATTCGCGGGCAGAGCCAAGAGCTGTGGCTGCCTCCATCAAGCGTTCTGTTTGAAGAAGATGCATGAGGATCTCAAAACCCTGTCCTTCTTTTCCTACCCGGTTCTCTTCCGGAACCGCCACATCCTTGAAGAGAAGATGGGAAGCACCCATGCCCCGCCACCCCATCAGATTAAACTGCTCCACCACCTGGACACCATGTTTCCGTTCGACGACGAAGGCGGTAATCCCCTTGTGGGGGGCGACGTCAGAGTTGGTTCTGGCAAAGGTGAGGAACCAATCGGCGCCAATACCTCCTTTCTGGAAGCGCTTCTCTCCTGTGATGATATAGCTATTTCCCTGTTTTTTGGCTGAGGTCTGCAGGCGGGCTATATCCGAACCTTTTAAAGGCTCAGTGATTCCCTCGGCGCAGATCATATCGGCCTTCATTGTTGGAATGATATACCGAGTCCAAAGCTCCGGGCTGCCGTATTTATAAATGGCACGGCAGAGATAGGTGGACATCCCCATTGCACAGCCCAAGGGGAAGGCAAGGGCACCCAGTTCTTCCTCGGCCAGGATGGCGCAAACGGTGTTGAGACCTCTTCCCCCCACGTTCTTTGGCAGGGGGATGCCCAAATAATTATTCTGTCCAAGGCGCCTGACAAAATCTTTGGGAAACTCCTTCTCATCCTCCTTATCCATCCTGAGAATAAAGGAGAGATCCAACCCATCCAGAAAAGCCTTGAATTGCTCACGAAAAGAGATTTCTTCCTGAGAAAGCATCACATCAATGGACATAAAACACCCCCGTGTTTTTTTTGTTGAGACGGCAAAGAGAACTCACCTCTGCCGCTTGGACCGAACCGCGTCCCCTCCCGATGACCGAATGTCCGGAAGCTTCATATTTTGATACACCAAAGATATATTTTGTCAAGTCATTTATTATGTTGACTTTTCTACTTATTTTAGATTAAGAAACCATATTGATGAAATTTTTCATCTTTTGAGTGAAGGATCAGATTTAGGAAGGATTGCATCAGAAACCATCACCCCTTCCATTATTTCACCAGGTTTTGTCAAATGATCATATCTTGGATGAAGAATAGGTCGGTCGCAGCATAGGGAAATGATGCTCAGCGAAAAAGAACAAATCAAGTATGCTCGACAGTTGGTGATGCGCCACTTTGGCGTAGAAGGCCAGAGGAAATTGGAACGTTGTGAGGGGTGGCAACTCCAAAATGAAAATTAGAGTAGAATCAAATTTTGTCATTCCGGGATTGGAAGGGGAAAACGAGGTTGATCTGAGTGATTCCACGGTCACCTTGCGAAAAGTCTTGGAGGAGCTCTCATCAAGAAGCTCAGGTCGGGTGAGGTTCATTCGACCCATGACGGATGCCGTGGATCCGATGGATTTTATCATAGAGATCAATGGACTTTCCAACCAGGGTTCAAGGGAAAGTCTTAACGTGGTTTTGAAAGAGGCGGATATCATCACAATCAAACTGTCACCTCTCGGCGGTGGGTGAAAAGGAGGTAGAGAATGGGTAAGACATTAGGAAGGCTGAGAAGATTGCCCGAGATAGAATGCTTATTCCCGAAGACTCTTAGTGAAGCCCTTTCCTTATTAAGAAAGCACAACGGGGCAGCCAGGGCAATTGCAGGAGGAACAGATCTATTACCCAAGATGAAGCGACGTGAGATCGCCCCGAACTATCTGATCGACTTAAAGGGAATCGCAGGCCTTCATTTTATAAAATATGACAAAGAAAAGGGTTTGAGGATTGGGGCGGCGACGACACTGAATGAGATTTTAGAATCCTCTGTCGTTCGCAAACGCTACCCGATCCTGACGGAGGCGGTATCGCAGATGGCCTCCGCGCAGATTCGAAACATGGGAACGATCACAGGGAATCTGTGCAATGCCGTTCCCTCCGCTGATTCGGCGCCTCCTTTGATTGCGCTGGGGGCAAAATTGAAACTTGTCGGTCCTAAAAAAGCAAGGACAGTCTTGGTCGAGGACTTTTTCAAAGGTCCTGATAAAACGGTGCTGGGTCCGGTTGAGTTGGTAGCCGAAATTCAAATTCCGCCGCCCCGTTCCGGGGAGTTTGGGACTTATCTCAAACATGCCCTCCGGAGGGAGATGGATTTGGCAGTGGTTGGTGTGGCCGCCTATTTGTCTGTCGATTCGAAAAGGAACGTTTGTAAGGATGTCAAGATTGTGATGGGGGCAGTTGCCCCTGTTCCGATGCGGGCAAAAAAAGGAGAGGAAATCTTAAAGGGAAAACCGATAGACGGCGATCTGATCGAGAGTGCAGCAAAGATCGCGTCGGAGGAGGCAAAACCGATTGATGATATAAGAAGCTCTGCGGAGTATAGGAGGGAGATGGTAAAGGTCTTAACGAAGCGAGCGGTCCAGCAGTGTTTGGAGAGGAGAAAAGGAGTATAAGGAAGGGGAATTTGCCAGTGAAACCGGCGATCGTCATCGTGGATATGCTCAAAGATGCCTTTAGGGGGAAAGATCCTTCCTCTATCGAGGAGTACGTGAAAATCGTGCCGAGGATCAGGGATCTTCTTGGCAAAGCAAGAATGCTGAGTATTCCGATTATATTTGCTTGTGATAGTTTCTTGGAGAAGGATTTCATTTTCAAGGGGAAACGCTCCTATTCAGTGAGAGGAACCGAAGGGGCTGAGGTCATCGATGAATTCCAACCGATACGTAAAGATGAGATTCTTCTGAAAAGGCGTTTCAGCGCTTTTTTTAAGACCGATCTCGATCAGACCCTTCGTCTTTTCGGAGTCGATACGGTTGTCATCACAGGGATCAATACCCAAGTTTGTGTTTATGCGACGGCGATGGATTCAATCTGTCATGATTTCTACACAATCGTTCTGGAGGATTGCACAGCTTCTCGTAACAGAGAGGTTCATCAGGGGAGCATCGGAATCTTAAGGCAGTGTGGTTTGTCTCCATTGCTCAGGGTGATGTCCTCAGAGGAATTTATGAAAGAGGTAGTCGATGGAACCTCTAAGTTATAAATAAACTGATACCAACACGCCAAATGAAAATATCCCCCCCACCGTTACCCCTTAGAGGGTGTGTCGTAATGATGAAGGAGGGTAGATTCCGGCAGAACAGGCGGTCAGGCTCCTCAGCTTTAGAACGCGGTCGTTTAAAGTTATGGGTAATCGGCCTTCTTAAAAAGGAGATTCTTTTCATGGGCTTGGAGCCTCGAAGCTGAGCAATGAAAGGTTTCCGCTCTAAAGCTTCGTCACCCGACCGCCTGTTCCGTCTTGCAACGGAAGTAGTTTCTCGTTGATTACGACACAGTCTCTTAAGGGGGGAGGGCGAGGGTGGGGGTGCTCAATCACGGAGGGTGAGAAGAATGAAACAGCTGATGAAATTTAATGTAAATGGAGTGATCTATGAGGAGGAGATTGACCACCGAAGAACCCTTCTTGAAGTGCTCCGGGAAAAATTCGGGTTATTGGGCACTCATAGGGGCTGCGATGAAGGGCAGTGCGGCGCTTGCACGGTCCTCATCGACGGGAACGCGGTCAACTCCTGCCTCGCCCTTGCTGCAACTGTTCAGGGGAAAAAGATCATCACGATTGAAGGCTTGGCCCAGGGAGAAAACCTCCATCCCGTACAGGAGGCGTTTGTGGAAACAGGGGCTATCCAGTGTGGTTTTTGCACCCCTGGAATGATCATGATTACAAAAGCCTTTCTGGATAAGAATCCCAATCCCACAAAAGAAGAGGCAAAGATGGCGATTTCTGGGAATTTGTGTCGATGTACGGGATATTTTCAGATTATCGATGCGGTGATGAAGGCCGCTGAGAAGATGAGGAAGGAGACATAGATGAAGGAAGAATCAGAAGGATTAACCGTCGTTGGGAAAGGTATGCCTAAGGTTGATGCGACATTGAAAGCCACTGGCAAGGCGGTCTACGGTGCTGATTTTTCTTTGCCGGGAATGCTTTATGGAAAGATCCTTAGAAGCAGAGTCCCTCATGCAAAGATTTTGAATATTAATACCAGCAAGGCCTTGAAGCTTCCGGGAGTGAGGGCTGTCATCACGGGCAAAGATTTTCCATGGGGCTTGAAATATGGATTCACTGCCATCACCCGGGACCAGACTCCCCTGGCTCAGGATAAAGTGCGGTATATCGGTGACGAGGTGGCAGCTGTTGCGGCAATCGATGAAGACATTGCGGAAGAGGCCTTGGATCTTATCAAAGTGGAATATGAGGAGCTTCCAGCAGTTTACGATCCCTTTGAGGCGATGAAGGAAGGAGCCCCGCAGCTCCATGATCACGTTAAAAATAACATCAGCGCGTCGCAGCATTTAGCATTCGGCGATGTGGAAAAGGGATTTCGAGAGTCGGATCACGTCAGAGAAGATGAATTCACCACTCAGGCGATCAAGCACGGTTTTTTGGAGCCCCACGCGTCCGTAGGCTTGTGGGACCCCTCGGGAAAAGCAACCTTGTGGGGTAATAAACAGAGTCCGTACATCGTTTATAGAAAGTTAGCCATGGCTCTCGGGCTTCCTCCGAGCAAGGTGAGAGTCATCCAGACCTATGTGGGGGCCGGTTTCGGTTCTGCTCGATCGGACCCATTCGCTCTCGATTTCTGTGCGCTCCTGTTATCCAAAAAGACTGGAAAACCGGTAAAATTTGTTTACACGATGGAAGACGTTCTGGTCATGGGGGAGATGCGCCATCCATTCTATCTGAGAACCAAGACCGGAATGACGAAGGATGGTTATTTAAAGGCGATACAAGTCCACGCAGTGGCCGATGGAGGGGCCTATTCCACGATCGGACCTGTCAGCATCGCATTGCCAGCATTCTTCATCGACATCCCCTATCGCATCCCAAATGTCCTATATGATGGTTATCGTGTATTTACGAATAAGGGATTTTGCGGTTCATTGAGAGGCCACTGCATTGCCCAATTGAGATGGGCATTGGGACAGCAGCTTGATATGATGTGTAACGATCTGGGGCTGGACATCGCCGAGGTGAGTATAAAGAATGCTCTTCATCCAGGGGATCAGACTCCAGGGGGTTATCGGATTACGAGTTGTGCATTTACGGAGTGTGTCGAAAAGGCGATAGAGGCTTCAGGATGGAAAGAGAAAAAGGGTAAACTTCCGCCTTTTCACGGGATCGGCATGGGGACCTCCTCTTTTATTACAGGGGTGAAGTTGAGTGGCCATAACTCTGCCTCTTGTGTCGTAAAGATGAATGAGGATGGGACCGCCTCGGTCATGACAGGTGCAACGGACATTGGCCAGGGCTCGTCGACCATCGTCTGTCAGATCGTAGCAGAGGTGTTAGGCCTCCCCATGGAGGATATCATCATTAATTCTGGAATCGATACCGACTTTACTCCCATCGATCCAGGGACCTATGGGTCTCGGGTCAGTTTTTACTCTGGCAATGCGGCAAAGATTGCCGCGGAAGATGCGAGGAGGCAGCTTGCAGAAGTGGCAGGTAAAGTCACGGGGGTATCACCGGAGGAGATGATATTTAAAGATCGGATGGTTTTTCCGAAAAACAACCCGGAAAAAGGTTGGAAGATTGATGCATTGATTCGGCATGCTCAGCATAGCATGGGAAAAGAGAGCAAGTCGATCATTGGAAGTGGCAGCTACGATTCCGGAGTCGATTTCATCGATTTTAAAACGGGAAGAGGGAATATCTCTCCCACTTATACCTTTGCTTCGGATGTCGCTGAAATCGAGGTCGACCCCGAGACAGGAAAGATAACTATCCTGAATGCCGTTGGAGCGCATGATATTGGCAAGGCGTTAAACCCGATACTCTGTGCCGGTCAGCTGGATGGGGCTTGGATACAGGCACAGGGGCAACTCCTTTTCGAAGAGCTGAAGAGGGATAAGAAGGACGGACACGTGCTGAATCCTTCTTTCATGGATTATAAGATGCCCACATCAATGGATATCCCTCTCCAAAACAAGCACGTCTTCGTGGAGAGCATCGACCCCGATGGTCCGTTTGGAGCGAAGGAGGTGGGTGAAGGGGCATCCGTGGCCATCTTTCCAGCCCTCGGCAATGCAGTCTATGATGCGATCGGTGTGAGGATTACAGACCTTCCCATCACTCCGGAGAAGGTATTGAGGGCGATCAAGGGAAAAAAGGGGGGGGAAGAAGTAAAACCCCAATTGAGTCAAAATCATCGACAAATCCCTTCTGACTCCCCGAAGCTATGAAAAAATTAGGGGCAGTGGACCGGCCAGAGGGATATCTCCAAAACTGTAGAATGCGGACTTTGAAAATGTATGGGTCATGAGTCAATTTAAACTATCAATCTTACATGGTTTTCAGTGTTTATCATTAAGCCTGAAAAAGGTAGCCGCTCTACAGTCTTTCCGACATCCCCCTGTCCGCTCTGTCAATCTGGGGATTTTTTCACACCTTCCCCTTTGTTAAAGGGGAGGACCCGCTCAGCTTGACATTCAACTCGACTTTTTATATATTCAGCTCACCTTCAAGCAAGTCCTTATCAACATCAGTTCGAGAGGAGTTATGGAGATCCGTGGACTTTCTGCACTGGTGACAGGTGCATCCGGTTTCATTGGCGGCCGGTTGGCAGAGCGGCTTGCCACTGAAGAGGGAGTGCGCGTCCGTGCCATGGTTCGGAACCCAATGAGGGGAGAAGGACTTCGGAAACTTCAATTGGAGATCGTCAAAGCAGATCTCCTTGACTTGAGCTCATTGCGTGAAGCTATCAGTGGATGTGATCTCGTATTTCATTGTGCCGCCATGGTGCGAGAGACCGGAGATCGGAACGAATTCTTTCGGGCCAATGTTAAAGGCACTGAGAACGTTCTCAAGGTTTCGAGCGACATCGGAGTCAAGAAATTCATTCACTTCAGCAGCGTTGCCGTGTATGGACTGAATCCGCCAGACGGAGCAGATGAAGCCACTCCCTACCGACCTTGCGGGAATCTTTATTGCGACACAAAGATTGCCGCGGAGAAGGCTGTGTGGATCGCTCATCAGGAGGCAGGGCTTCCGGTCGTAGTGATTCGACCCACCAACGTGTATGGCCCGTATTCCAATGCGTGGACGATCCGCCCCATAAAGCTGATCAATTCAGGCCAGATGATGCTGATCAACGGAGGGACTGGCCTCTGCAACTATGTTTATATCGATAATCTCCTTGATGCAACGCTGGCGGCAACGAAACGCGACCCATCCGTGGGGCAGGTGTATTTGATTACCGATGGGATTGCAGTGACCTGGAAAGAATTCTTTGGATACTATGCAGAGATGGCCGGAAAGCCAGAAATCAGATCCGTTCCCGAATGGCTTGCAAAGACCATCGCGCTCGGCATGGAAATGACTTCCAAGCTTACCGGCAAGCCTCCGAAAATCACGCGTGAGGCCGTCGGCTTTCTAACTCGCCAAGCCCGGTTCAGCATTGAAAAAGCGCGGCGCGAGCTGGGTTATCAACCCCGAATTTCTTTGGAAGAGGGGATGAAACTGACCGAGCAATGGTTGAGAGAAGCGGGATATCTTCCTATAGTTTAAAACACAGTTATTACCAGGAGCATGAAATAGTTTACCACGTTAGAAATAATGCCCTGGCACTCTGCAGCGGGGTTAGATCTTAGAATGATTCCGGCGGGGTTTAATGCCCCGCTGGAATTTCTAACGGGGTTTACATTTTAGAATTGAATTTTCACCGCCCATTCGTCCTGCAAGAGCAGGACTCATTAGAGACGCAGAGGTCACTGAGCAAGATATTCTTTATAGAGAATCGGGAGATGCCGATTCTCTATAAGCCTCTGGCCTTCGGCGAAAAATCTCTCCAGCGGAGCTTGGAGGTTTTTGTTTGTCGGTATCTCCCGACAAACAAAATAGCTTTTCTCCGCGTCCTCTGCGACTCTGCGGTGAATACAAACAATTTTATGCTCTTCTTAATAAGTCAAGAATAACAATTTGACCCCAAACGCCCGTGGTGTCGGAGGGTTGATTGCAGTCGCCGAGGCTGCCTCTGTTTGCAACAGGTCAAAATAGAGGGAGATGGCGTCTGAGGCCTGCTTCTGCTGCTCCGGAGTCTGGTTCTTCTCCTGCAATTTCTTTATGGAGCTCCACGGGCAAGCCCGTGGTCCTTAATAACCATACCCACCTACGCCAAGGCTACGGTGGGTCATCCGCCGGTGAGCGAAATCCGCCGAAGCATGGTCGATCTATCGCTCGAAGGGTTCCTATCCGGAGTTGCGCATTCCTCCACGGCCAAGGCCGTGGTCTCCTGCGTAGGCGGATGAACTGCTGAAGGCTTTCCTGCGTTGAAATAGGGTGGTGATACTTCTGGCAGAAGTCGAGGTAGTACCTCAGCCACTTTTTATAATAATTTCTGAACTCATTAGGAACTGACCTTTTTATCAGAATTGATTCAAATCGAGCCAGCAAATCGGTAGGTATATTAATCATCTGGAGTTATCTTTAAATCTTTATAATCATGTCAATTGTAATGTTATCAAGTTAGGGAATTATAAAAAAGAGGCTAAGGTTTGTCAATAATTGATTGCAAAATTCCGTCATCTCTGCTAAAATGCCTAAAAACTATCTAATTATATGGTTGGCAGAATAAAAACAAACAATAAAATGAAAGAAAAATTAATCCACCGGCTAAAATCTCTCTACCAAAACGCCAAAAAAGAATTTTTAGAAAGGCCCATTGCAACCATAAAGGTTCTTGTTTCTTCAATCGTCGTAATCCTTCCATTGGTGTTAAGCGAATCGTGGAGGGGTTTCGTCTTATCTCTATTATCAAAAGCAATGAAGCCACAAATAGAATTAAGCCTAATCCCTTTACTAATATCATTAATGTTGTTAATTGTACTTGCATTTTTCCTCCTTCGCCCCAAGAAAATGAAACTTGAAGACTTCCTATTTATTCCTTTTGATTCCTTTACATGGAAAGTTACCCTCCCCGGAAATCGACAATTTTCCGTTGATTCAATTCCCTATTGTAAAAATCATCAAATAAAACTACTTCCCACTGGCAGAGACAATGATTTTTTCGTTTGTCCTGTTTGTGGCTCTAAAGCTGGTACAAAACTTCCTCTCAAAAGACGCCAAATACTGTTTCAAGCTGTCACCAATCTTGCTGAGGCAAAACTTGAAAATCATATAAAAAAAGACTGCCAACAAGGCGTTCCAGTGGATGCGGGGAAACCCCGCCCCACTTAACTTATCGTTGGGGATAAAGAGAATAGGGACTCACAGAAGACATGGGGCCGCAAGATGGGCGATGATGAAAGAATAGTATCCGATGAATTCCCCGAACTTTTTCATTACACAAACGTATCCGCCTTTGAAAACATTTACAATACCCGAAAACTGTGGGCGACACATTACCAAGACTTGAATGACACGACCGAGTTTACGCGGTTCCGGCTCAAAGTGCGCCAATTCATACTCCCGATCATTAGAGACATCTTCGACAGACAAAAGCGACGTGACGCCGACTTCGCCACCGATATCAACCGCCAGGGTGGCATCGACGTGGTGGTCGATAAAGAGGCAGAGGATATCCTGAGCAGGGTTCACAATCATACTTTCGGCAAAGAAATGTATAAGCAAACATTCATCTGTTCGTTCTGTGCTCATACACAGCCTGATGAGGCAAAGGACGGATTACTCAGTCAGTGGCGCGGGTACGGCGAACGCGGAGGTGTCGCAATTGTGCTCGACACCTCTAAAGTCGAGAAGATGCTCGTCCAAGAGCACACGAGATTTCAGATAAACAACATATCGACTCTGGCCACGGTGATTTACGATAATGATAGCAACGACTTGATAATGAAACAGAGATTCGAGAACGTCTTTAGACACTTTCCCAAGATACTTGCGGAAGTATTCCCAGAAAATGGATCGTGTGACACGAATACATTGCAGTCCTGCTTCGAGGCGATGCACAATCACTTCCTCTTTGGATCGATTCGAGTCAAACACAATGGATTTCATGAAGAGAACGAGATTCGCTTGGTTGTGCCAACAACCACAAAGGATTCCTACTCCTACAACCCCAAAGACCCCAAGCCTCTAAAGGAAATCCGCTACAGACAAAAGGGCGGTTGCGAAGTTCGATACATCGAGCTGTTCGGCTATATGCCTCTGCCGATTAAACGCATAATCGTTGGGCCTTCGCGAATCCAGAACTTCAACTGCCAGAAAATTAGGGACGTAGTCAAAACGTCCATTGAAATCGTGAAGTCGGGCATTCCGTTTTCGGGTTAGTTCGAGGAACGACGAGGTGCGTAGGTTTATAGTTCGTCGAAAGGTGAGGAGACAGTCAAGGGAGTGGTGCATGAAGAACGAGAAAGTAACGGGGTCAGCGCTTGACATGGGACAAGGCGAAGAATGAGGCATCGCCCCACAAGGCAATCCAGCGGACGTCTTACAGCCGCCGCTGATCACCGCGTTATGTTCAAGGAGGAAAGATGTGAAACTTTACAAGTTCATGATTACTTCCGACAATGCAATTCCTCCCGACCCTGACCTTATTATGGAATCTGAAGACACAGATGACCTGAAAAGGAGGGCCGAAGCCCTTGCACTAGAGTTCTATGGTTTACTCGAGTTTGTTTGGTTTGAGGGAAGCGTCCAAGATTACATGGAACTTACCGTGGATGACCAATGCAGGTTTGTGGTAAGGCCATAGCGAATATTTCTCTCTTTAGCAGGTTGCGGTACATGAGTTGCCATTCTTTCAAGGAGCCAGAATGCTGAGCAAGATAATTGGAGACCTTATCGATGAGGGGGCCGCTGCCAGAGCGCACTTCCAAGTTTGGTGGACACTTCGCAATCTGGCGCTTCCTGATTACTACAAGACGATGAACCATAAGGAATACGTGGATTTTTTCCATGCCTCCAACTCTGGCCATTATAAACTTTTCTTCATAGCTCTATCCAAAATTTTCGATCCCGATGCAAAAACATCAGGCATCAGAAGCCTTAAAATTGCCCTCGGAGATGCTGGCAGAGCCGATCTCAAGAACTACGTAGAGTCCGAGATGGCGAATCTCACCACATTGGTTCAAAAGGTCATGAAAATCCGAAATCAATCGGTAGCGCACAATCAAACAGACCTACCAAGACGCAAGGTTTATAAAATCAACGGGGTTTCTGCAAATCAGATCCGGGAGTTAATTGAAAAGACGAGTAAAGTCATAAACCATGTAGCTCACCAACTGGGAATATCAAATACTATTTTTGAATCAGATCGGGCAGAACGGGCTACATTGCAACTATTGGCAACACTTCAGAAAGGGAGAAGATAAGATACAAACCGATTACGCGCCGACCGGACTCAATGCCTTGCTGGTCACAATAAGCGGGAGGTAACAGTCTATGAGCACATTTATAGTGGCCCTCTTGCCATTACTGCTTGTTTTTGTAGTTTTCTTCGTGATTTACAGGTCAGTTCGCGGCAAGAAGTCAGGGAAGCTGAAAAGCATGGGCTGGCTAGAACTATTGATAGCATACCTCTGCGTTGTGGCCCCAATTGGGCTTATCATGGGCATGGGTAAACTTAGCCCACTCTCTGACAAAGTTCCCGGTCTGAACTCCCTTGGTACTCTTGATTCCCTCATGCACATGGTCATGATCGCAGCCAGCTTTTATGTCGGTGCCTGCCTTTGGAAAACTTCGAGGGCCGCTGTGAGGAAGGCAAAAATTATCTTGGTTGCTTTGCTTGTGTTTAACGTTTTGGTGGTTAAAGGTATTTATAGCCTCATCATCTATGCTGTACTTGCCCGCGCCGACGTGTCTATTCCCGCGAGAGCGGTGTTTGATGCCCTTACGAGGGATACTGCAGCATCCATTCTCACTGCCGCAGTCGTAGTCTCCTGGTATATCTATCTGAACAGATCACAAAGAGTAAGAGAAATATACGGCACGCCCTCAGTGACTCGGCCCATGCCGCAGGAAACGAAAACAGTCGCAGGCGCGGGAACCCGATCCACTAAGGACGACGGCAGAGATGCTTGAACGGCAGCCGCATGATTACGGTAAAGAAGAACATAACCACGCCATGCACCTGATCGCCCAAGAAACGGGCTCCAGGTGATGGCCATGTTGTGCCGATCAAAACATAAAAGGAGATAGTGATGAAAACTCACAATTTAATTTCTTTTTTACTTATATCAGTAATTACGATTTTGCTTTATTCATGTAATTCAAAACCGCAGTGGGAAGACTATCGAGGAGGAACATACTTTGTTGTTGCAGTAGAATCAAAAGGCAATGTCGAAACGGACAGCAAAAATGTTAAAATTATTGCTGATAGTATGAAAGAAAGACTCAACCAGTTCGGAATAAAGAAAAGCATAGTAAAAATAATTGAAAATAACCAAATAGCTATACAAATACCTCCCGTAGAGAATGCAAAACTACTTGTTAAGATTGTGGCTCAATCTTCTGTATTAGAACTTAGGCTTATTGATGACAATATAAAAGCACAAGAATTTGAACCTAACAAAAATCAAGCTACTAGAGAGGTTTTGTATCAAATTGAAACAGATTCACGCACTGGGCAGAAAAATAAGATTCCATATATCACAGAAAAAGAGAATATTCTTCAAATAGGTGAATATCTAAAATACGTAGAAGCAAAAAAAGAAAATGGAGGAATCCAATATTATGTAATCCTTATCCTAACAGACCAAGGTGCTAAACTTTTTGAAGAATTTACGGCAAACCATATTAAAAGACGCCTTGCCATTGTGCTGAACGATAGAATTTATTCTGCCCCAATCATTACGGAAAAAATTTCAGGCGGGAGAATTCAAATTACAGGAAATTTCAGTAAGGAAGAGGCATCAGATTTAAAGATTGTTTTAGTGGCAGGTACCTCCCCTGCTCATACAAAGCTAGTTGAATTTAAAGAATTAACCAAAGATTATTGGTTAGGTTCAGCTGAATAACGTGAAAGGTTATTGCAAAATCTGTATCTCAAAATTCAAGTTAAGATGGCACAACCAGGCACTGCAGCCGACCGTAAGAAGCACGGTCGCTTTTCGTAACGATTTTGTTTTTACAATAAATCTACGCTATCCGCATCGCTTCCCTGGCGGCGACTTATTTCTCTCGTTGTGTGAATAATGAAATCACATATCCAGTCAATAATGAAACTGGATAACCAATAAAAACCACGGCAATAAAACTAAGGAAGAAATCATGGCAATTGAACTCGGTAGTTTCTCCCTCGGAGTGGTTGCAGGGGGCCTTGTAGTCGGCATTGCCAACCATTTCCTTGCTAAAAGTCGAACCATCGAGGATAGAAATACCAAAGCCTTCAATGTCGCCGCGGAACGCTTTCGTGATGCTTTTACTGAAGAAATCGCCAGCATTCAATCCCGCACTCAAGGCACTCGGCCTGACAATGACGAAATCCTTGAGGCTGCATTTCAAAAACACCTCAGAGCCATCAACGAGTTTCGGCGTTTTATTAGCGAACAAGACATCTCCGCCTTCAACGAAGCCTGGGACGAATACCACACAGTAGACGGAGAACACTATCTTAAACAATACGCTGAGTAATAGTTTAGTCCCTATCTTTCCTGCCGGCCATGAAAGGCGGGGACGTTGGTGTAAAGAGAAATAAAAAGAGACATAAAACTTGAGATGGGGTAAGGAAACGAGTAAATTGGGGCCATGCCAAGACAAGCGGGACCACACGGAAGTTGGGATACACAGTGGCGTCGGTGGCGCGGTTTCTGCAGATGACGACGGCATCGGTGAACCGGATGGCGAAACCGGAGGAGGTAACGGAGTTGGACGAAGGGGATAAGTAATTTGCATTTACCCTTACGTCCCCCCAACTGCCCACAGGTCGGATGAGTTGGTAAAATCCTCCAAATCAGAAATAGAGAAATAGAGCGCCCCCTTCATTATTCCTCGCCTTCAGCGAATGAAAAAACCTTTCATTTTCAAATCGTGCCATATATAATAGCAGGTTAATATTAGCCCAGGTTTATGTCAGGGTCGTGAGCCCTTCTTTTTCAAAGTGAAGAAGCCATGCAACAGAATCGTTTTCAACAACTGAGACGTTTTGCATTAATAGGCACTATCCTCGCAGGAGCAGTAACAGTCTTTGGCGCATGGTCGTGCCGGGGAGGCTATTCGGGCAAGATGGAAGCCGTTAGTATTGGAGCTACGCCCATTCAGCTCAATGCCCTGATCTACGCCGCGGAAGAGAACAGATTTTTCACTAAAAATGGTGTCCGGGTTGTATTTAAAGACTATGATACGGGAGTAGCCGCAATCGACGGGTTATTGAAGGGTGAAGTGGATATGGGTCTGACGACCGAATTTGTCATCGTGGCGAAATCGCTCCAGAAACAAGACGTTCTCGATTTGGTAACCATCGATAAGTCGATGCTTTTTTATATCATTGCGCGCGCCGACAGCGGGATAAAGACCACTGCGGATCTAAAGGGGAAGAGGATTGGGGTTCCCCGGCAGACGATCACGGAATTCTATCTGGGAAGAATGCTCGAGCTCAACGGAATGGGAATACAGAAGGTGACCATGGTTGACACCAAAGCCTCGGATCCGGCGGGGACGATAGCCGTAATAGTTTAGTCCCTATCTTTCCTGCCGGCCATTGAGACATCAACTTGAATTATTATACAGCGCAGCTTGAGCCGTTGCCGTATCTGCAGTGAAGAGGGTCTGCAGGAATTCCCTTGGATGAACGCCCTGTCTTCTGGCGGTTTGCACCAGACTGGGAAGGATGCTGTGGGTTTTCAGTCCGCTTTCCGATCTCGTTCCGAAGCAGATCTTGCGGAAGATCACCAGAGGTCTAAGAGACTGTTCTGCGTGATTGTTGGTGGGTGGTACGCCGGGGCGCCGGAGGAAGGTAAAGAGAAATTTCTGCTCGGGTCCTACGAGATAGGCCCGGAGGGTCTCGGCGGGTTTGAAACGAAGCCTCTGTTTGCTGATCTTGTTGAGTTCCTTGAGGAAGCGTTTTTCTATCTTGGGCGCTGTTTTCCAGGGGATATCGCCGGATGTGAGCTTCTGCCCCGCGTCGCAGAGTCGTGAGCATAGATCCATGAGGCGATCGCAGAAGGGGCCCGTAGCAGTGTCCTTCTGGGTCTGGGGCAGGAGCGCATGTTCCCCGCTGATTTCCTTGGCCCTTGTGAGGATATGGGCGATACAGATCTGCCAGTCCACTCCGATACCGTTATAGGCCGCATAGCGGTCGCGCACCAGGGTACCGCCAAAGTTTTCTCCGAAGATGGTTTTTGCCACCTCTGCAGAGCGATGCCGGTCGATATGAAAGAAGGCGAGGTTTTCATTGCCTGCGAACCATACAAAATGCCCCACGCCGTCACTGCGCCATGAGGTTTCATCGGCATGGACCACGTCGGAGGCCCTGATCTTGTCTCGCAAATCCTCATAGATCGGCCTTCCCCGTGCCGCCGCTTTGCGATCGAACAGAAGGGCTGAGGCAGGAACAAAGTTCAGGCCGAAGAGCTCCCGGAACAACTCCGCTGTTTTTCTATAGGGGATTCCTATCCGATAGCGTAAGTACAGCGCCACGGATTTTGCGACTGGCCCGATGGGGGTGTTCAAAAGCTCGTCCTCGCCTGCCTGAACCACCGGATGATGGCACCGTGTGCAAAACGCCTGCCCATGCAGATAGCGGGTAACCGTGGTCCGAGGCCGGATGAGGATATCCTCCTGAAAGTGCTCCGTCCTTTCCTCCATCGGCCTCAACTCGTCCGATTGGCAATGGGGGCAGATCGTGGGAGCGGGCACGTGGACGGTCCGGTCAATATGGTCCGGCTTGGGCCGCACCCATCCCGGATGTCCCAGCGGCGCCCCGCGTTTCTTCTTTTTCCCTTCGTTGCGCGATGAGGCCCCCTCTCCCCCAGTCTCCGCGTGTTTCTTCTTATTCGGCCTAAATTGCCGTTGATGCAATGCTTGAAGCTTCGCCTTCAGTTCCGCATTCTCCCGTTCCAGAACGCGTATCCGCTCATCCCTGATTTTTAAGTCGCCATCAAAGCCATCGATGATCCGCAGATGTTCCTGGTACACATCGGCGGCCCGTCGGTACTCCCCCAGGACCCACCGGGTGGATAATCCGCCCAGATAGGGGCAGCTGTGCCTGTATAAGCATTCAAAATCATGAGGCGGATAGGGGTAGCGCGGCACGCCTAGCTGTTCTCCAGGTTCAGGATCTCCCAGTTGACTTTCGAGAGCGCTTGGATCAATGTCCAGAGTCTGTTGTACCGCCTGCCCATCTCCAAAGCCTTCGGGACAATGTCCTTTCGGACATAGAGCGTTACGGTCTTTCCCTCCACCTTCGTCGTCAGGCTATGGCCGGTCATGGAAGGGGACTTTGCGACCGTCCCGATAAGAAAACTATCCAGCATGGACGCAATGTCCTCCCTCAGCCGGGCCTGGCGCTTCTTCAGGATGTCTGTTCGGCTCATTTAAATCCCCTCCTTATATGAGTATTTATACTCATATTATTAAATCACAAAAAAGCCCACAAGTCAACAAAATTGTGGGCGCGTGATTAAAAAAGTTCCAAAAGGACTAAACTATTACCGACAGCCGGCATTAAACCTAGGGGACGTTGATGAAAATAATCACTTTACATCCTTTGGTAATTGTGGTAGAAGGTTTTTATGCCTCGGCAAGCGAGATTAGACGCACCCGGGATACTTCACCATGTGATGGTACGAGGAATTGAAGGGTGCCCGATATTCCTTGACGACCAGGACCGGCAAGATTTTGTCTCTCGTATCAGTGAACTGGTGGAGATGACTGGAACGAAAGTACTGGCTTGGACTCTGATGGATAATCACCTGCACCTCTTGATATTCAGTGGTTCCCAGGGAATTTCTAAATTTATGCGGCGTCTTTTGACGGGTCATGCGGTCCGATATAATTTGAAATACCACAGGAGCGGCCATCTGTTTCAGAATCGTTACAAATCGATTGTCTGTGAGGAGGACCCCTATCTACTGGAACTGGTCCGTTATATTCATTTGAATCCCTTAAGGGCAGGGATAGTGAAGGGTATGGAGGAGTTGGACCGGTACCCCTGGTGCGGTCATGGCGTACTGACAGGAAGGAGGAAGAACGATTGGCAAGAGACGGAATATGTTCTCAAGCAGTTCAGCGAAGAGAGGGGGAAGGCGATCCGGGGTTACCGGAGGTTTACGGAGGAGGGGAAACAACAAGGGAGACGGTTGGATCTGGTTGGGGGAGGACTCATTCGGAGTCTCGGGGGTTGGTCGCAGGTACTTTCATTGCGAGATTCAAAGAGGGATCTCAAGCACGATGCGCGCATTTTGGGGGGAGGAGATTTCGTCCAGGATATTTTGAGGGAGGCGGATAGAAGTCTGCGGCGGCAGCTGAAACTTGGGGAGAGGAGAAGATCGATTGACCGGGTGATCAAGAGGATGTGCGAGGGAGAAGGGGTAAGAGAGGAGGAACTTCGGAATGGGGGGCAGAGGAGGGAAGTGTCGCGATTGAGGGCAAAGATATCTTCGCATTTAAGTCATGAATTAGGAATACCGATGGCAGAGATAGCGAGACACGTGGGGGTATGTGGATCAGCGGTGATTAAGGCGATTCAAAAGATGGAGTCAGTGGATCAAGATTCATAGATTTCATCAACGTCCCCCACATTTCTCACTTAAAGTGGATATTAAAACCAAGGGAATTTATGATTCAACCAAAAAATGAAAATTGCTAACAAACGGCTCCACCGGATTGCCAACAAATCTGGCAACCGGTGAGCCTTAACGATAGGTCGGCGCTTCGCGCCGCCCTATCGGGTGCGGTTTCAGCAGACAACGCCCCTTCGGGGCTTGCTCCTCAACCGCACCCGTTAGCGCCTACGGAAAAAGGATGAAGACGCCTTCCTCTTGGATAGCCGTCGGGATAGGTTGCATAGGTGCTATTTGCGGCATAGCGTCCCTTATCTGGACTTTCTATGTATACCAGAGAGAGCAACCGCAGTTTATTATCGACTGCCCCCTGGACTTCGATAAACCTGGACTTTCAATGGGTCGTGGGATACCGAGTAACGTCTATGTCTACGATAATCGCATTGGCGGAGTCACTGTTCCTTGCACCGTGATTAATACGGGAGAAAAGCGGGAACTTATACGAAGGATAGATTCAACGCTTTCCTTCACTGTATGGATCATATGGGGTCAAATCTTTATTCTTGACATAGCTGGTTGGATCAGAACTTCTATGCGCTTCCTCTTGAAACAAACTGAACGTAAAGTCAAAGATAAAGATTTGACCCCAATGCTTCTTTAAATCCCGAATGCGGCCGCCTACGCTCGGGGAGCTTCGGCGGCCAAGGATTGCGCTCGCCCTCCGAAGCTTTAGCGGAGGAGCGGAATGCGGCATTTAAGACGCTCCCAATCCTCCCCATCGAGGGCGCGGGCAAGGTTGGGGATAATGGCTGTTAATTCATCACTAAAGGGGGGGGAATATGTCAAGAGTGTTGATCGTTGAGGACAATCGCATCTTTCGGGAAGTATTCAAGCAGAGACTTTGTGAGCATTTTCCATCCATCGTTATTGAAGAAGCAGTAAATGGCGAGGAGGTTTTGGAAAAAATTAATAAGAATCCTCCTTATCTTATCTTTATGGATATCCGTTTGCCCGGAGTCAATGGCCTTGAACTCACCAAAAAGATAAAAAAGGACTTCCCGGGTGTCAACATCGCTATTCTGACAGACTATGATCTGCCAGAATACCGACAAGCGGCTGCTCAATATGGGGCTGACCGCTTTTTTGTCAAGGATTCGTTCAAATGGGATGAGGTTGAGGCACTTGTGAAATCGATTCTGCCAGATGTGCGTTAGAATTTATTTCCATGCGTCATTCAAAAAGTATCCGGTAAGCATTGCTGTAAAGAATGACTTCTATGGTGCGATCATTGAGTGGTCATAATTTTTTTAGGAGTAATGATAAAATCAATTTTAAATCATTCTTGTCCAAATCAGGTTTTGGATTTCCGTTTTCTGTCACCCTGAACCAGGTCCTGAATTTATTTCAGGATCTACGATTTCAGGGTCTCAAAATGTCTTATTTCGTGAGATGCTGAACCGAGTTCAGCATGACAACTGGGTTTGGCTCTCGTCTTTTGTCATCCCGAACTTGTTTCGGGATCTCGGTTTTGGGTTTAGAGGTTTAGAGAATTTGGGTTTTAAAGTCCCGCCCTGTGGGCGGGGTTCTTTACTTCAGGATCTACGATTTCAGGGTCTCAAAATGTCTTATTTCGTGAGATGCTGAACCAAGTTCAGCATGACATGGAAGGGAGAAAGGTGATTCTAAATCCAAATGCCAAAATGTGAACATGGTCTAAATATTTTTCAAGCCTTGAAGTCAAATCTATTAATCTTCTCAACGTCCTAATTTTTGCCAGGTTTCTGCAACCATTTGAAAAGTTTCAAGTAATTGTTCTCCTGTCATTTCCTTTCCATTCAACTCATATTGAAGAGATTTGGCATTCAATTTGCTACCTACCAAAGGGGACCTCGGATATTGTTTGGGCCGATATGGTTAAGACACTACAAGAAAGGAAGTTATATTGGAGAAAGAATATTTGAGTATTCTTATCTTTGGTCAGAAGACTTTCGAGGCCCGACATCTGAGGATACAAAAAGGGCAATGAAAGGTGGGGACGTTGGTGCAAAGAGAAATAAAAAGAGACATAAAACTTGAGATGGGGTAAGGAAACGAGTAAATTGGGGCCATGCCAAGACAAGCGGGACCGCACGGAAGTTGGGATACACAGTGGCGTCGGTGGCGCGGTTTCTGCAGATGAGGACGGCATCAGTGAACCGGATGGCGAAACCGGAGGAGGTAACGGAGTTGGACGAAGGGGATAAGTAATTTGCATTTACCCCTACGTCCCCCCAACTGCCCAACACAAAACATCCCTGGCGTATCGATTTGGTTTCGAATGCTTCCCCTTTCGAAGACCTTTCTCGTTTTATGTTCGTAACAACAAGAATCAAAACGAATGGTCGACATTTTTCGCCACATTCCTCGTCTTAAGCGAATGAAAAAACCTTTCATTTTCAAACCGTCCTATATATAATAGCAAGTTAATATTAGCCCAAATTTATGTCAGGGTCGTGAACCCTTCTTTTTCAAAGTGAAGGAGCCATGCAACAGAATCGTTTTCAACAACTAAGACGTTTTGCATTGATAGGCACTATCCTCGCAGGAGCAGCAACAGTCTTTGGTGCATGGTCGTGCCGGGGAGGCTATTCAGGTAAGGTGGAAACCGTTAGTATTGGAGCTACGCCCATTCATCTCAATGCGCTGATCTACGCCGCGGAAGAGAACAGTTTTTTCACTAAAAATGGTGTTCGGGTTGTATTCAAAGACTATGATACAGGAGTAGCCGCAGTCGACGGGTTATTGAAGGGTGAAGTGGATATTGGTCTGACGACCGAGTTTGTCGTCGTGGGAAAATCGCTCCAGAAACAAGACGTTCTCGATTTGGCAACCATCGATAAGTCGATGCTTTTTTATATCATCGCGCGCAATGACCGTGGGATAAAGACCGCTGCGGATCTCAGGGGGAAAAGGATTGGGGTTCCTCGGCAGACGATCACGGAATTTTACCTGGGAAGAATGCTCGAGCTCAACGGAATGAGAATACAGCAGGTGACCATGGTTGATACCAAAGCCTCGGATCCGGCGGGGACGATAGCCGGGGGGGTCGTTGATGCTATTGTCACCTGGGAGCCTCACGTCACACAGATAAGACAGCAGATGGGGAATGGAGTAATAATCTGGCCCGCACAAAGCGGTCAGGTGTCGTTTTGGAGCGTTGCCAGCACTCCCAGGTGGATAAACCAGCATCCTGACCTGGTAAGACAGTTTCTGAAATCGCTGTCACAGGCTGAGGAGTATATCATCCACCATCCAGCGGAAGCCAACGCCATCTTGCAGAAACGGCTGAAATTAGACGATACATATATAGCGACTGTCTGGTCTCAAAACCAGTTTTCGCTCTCTCTTGACCAGTCTCTCATCGCCGCTATGGAAGATGAAGCACGGTGGATGGTAAAGAATAACCTTACGAGTGAAAAGCAGATTCCCGATTTCATGAATTACATCTATGTTGACGGTCTGAAAGCCGTAAAGCCAGAAGCGGTGGAGATTTTTCGGTGAAGGGAAAAACATTGAAGAGGGTTCCGGTCATAATACTGGCTTTCCTAGCCGTGGTTTCCTGTGGATTTGGTCTGTCGGCCTGCTCCTCGGGTAGCGATTCCGGGAAGCTGGAAACCTTGACTGTAGCAATTGTACCGACTGAATTAAATGCGCTGTTCTACGTTGCGGAAGCTCAGAAATTATTCGCCGCCAACGGCCTTCAGGTTACTCTTAAAGAAGACTATGATTCCGGGGCCTCTGCGGCCGCGGGGATGTTGAATGGTAAAGCAGACATCGCATTAGCTGCTGAGTTTCCAATCGTAAGACAGGTATTCAATAAAAAAGATATTACCAGTTTTGGGACTATAGCCAAGTATGAGAACACTTACATTATCTGGCGTACCGACGGCGGAATAAAGACTATTCAGGATCTCAAGGGGAAGAAGGTTGGTGTTACTCTCAAAACGATTTCGGAATTCTACCTTGGAAGAACGCTTGACCTTAATGGCATAAATATTCAGCAAGTAACCCTCATTGACACCAGGGCTCCAGACTCGGAGAAAGCTATTGCCGGTAGGGAGGCTGACGCTGTCGCCACATGGGAGCCCTGGGTAGCCCAAATAAATCAACGCATGGGTAAAGAAGTGATCACGATGCCGTTACAAAGCGGCCAGTATGCCTATTGGAATCTAGTCAGTACCTCCGGCTGGATAAACAACCATCCTAACATGATAAAACGGCTTATTAAATCGTTGGTCCAGACGGAAAGCTATCTCGCCAGTCATCAGAGTGAAGCAAAAGCTATCGTCAGGAAACGGATGAATTTCGATGATGCATATCTGGAGATTATCTGGCAACGCTACCAGTTCTCTCTTTCGCTCGATCAGTCGCTCATCCTCGCAATGGAAGACGAAGCGCGATGGATGATAAAGAATAAACTGACCACTGAAAAGCAGGTTCCCGACTTCATGAATTACTTGTATCTTGATGGTCTCAAGGCTGTGAAGCCCGAAGTGGTGAATATCATCCGGTGAAGGAGAAGGCATGCGAATCAGAACGCAATTCATCATAACCATGCTCCTGTTCGGCATTATAATGGTCGTTCTTGCGGCATCTGCGATAATCACGCATCAAAAGTTAGAGAAGATCAACCAACAGGAAAATTTAGCTGCTAATATCGCTCAGGGGGCAAGCGAGCTAAGCTACCTGTCCAATGATTACCTGGTTTACCGCGAAAGCCAGCAACTCAGCCGATGGCAATCCAGGTTTGTCTCGTTTTCCAACCAGGTGGCCAGCCTCAATGTGGACAAGCCGGAGCAACAGGTTCTTGTCCGCAATATAAAGGCAAATGAGCAGCGATTGAAACAGGTATTCGACAGTGTGGCATCTGCTATTGGAGACCAGTCTCAGAATCGGAGCACAACTCTTGACCTGGCATTTCTGCAGGTTTCATGGAGCCGGATGGCGGTTCAAAGCCAGGGGCTGGTCTCCGATGCTTCACGATTATCACGGCTATTACATGAGCAGTTGGGCCAGCTAACAGAAACAAGAAGCATGCTTATGTATGTCATGGTGGGTTTGTTTGGCGCATTTCTCTTCGCCAGCTATATGCTCACTTACCGCCGCATCCTGAAATCGATAGTGACACTCCAGGCCGGGGCTGCTGTCATCGGCTCCGGCAACCTTGATTTTGTCATTGAAGAAAAGAGGAATGACGAAATCGGCGATTTGTCACGCGCCTTCAATCAGATGACCTTTAACCTGAAGGTGGTTACTGCCTCCAAAGCGGACCTGGAGAGGGAGATTGTTGAGCGCAAGCGGGCCGAGGAGGAGCTGCGCCAGCAGCGCGAGTGGCTACGCGTAACGCTCAGCAGTATCGGCGACGCGGTGATGGCCGGCGATACCTCCGGCCGGATCACCTTTCTCAATCCTGTCGCCGTAACGCTCGCCGGATGGCAATCCGAAGAGGCCCTGGGCCAACCGATCCAGAGCGTTTTCAGGATTATCAACGAAAAGACCCGCGAGTCGGCCGAGGACTTGGTAGCACGAGTGCTCAGCGAGAAACGCGTGGTCGCTCTGGCCAACGACACCGCGCTGGTTACGAAAGATGGCCGCGAAGTGCCAATTGAAGACAGCGCCGCCCCGATCAAGGACAGCGCCGGTAACGTAATCGGAGTGGTGCTCGTTTTCCACGACGTCACCGAGAGGCGGCGCGCACAGGCGGCGCTGCACGAGGCCCACGAGCGGGCGGTCTGGCTTGCGCGGTTTCCGGAGCAGAATCCCAATCCTATAATCCGAGCGTACGCTGATGGGACTGTTCTCTACTGCAACCCGGCCTCCGCAAAGCTCCACGGGTGGACGTGCGAGGTGGGCCAGCCTCTGCAAAATGAACTGCTTCCGCTGGTTGGCCGGGGAATGGCGGAAGGAAGAGAAGTGCAGCAGGACGTACAACTGGGCGAAAGGTTCTACATCGTCTGGATCGTACCGTTCCCCGAAGAACGCTACGCCAATGTGTACGGACGCGATATCACCAGCCGCAAGCGGGCCGAGGACGCGCTGCGGGAGAACGAATCGAGGTTGAACCGCGCGCAGGAGATCGCTCATCTTGGTAGTTGGGAGCTGGATCTGGTCAACAACCGGCTGACGTGGTCGGATGAGGTGTACCGGATCTTCGGGCTTCAACCGCAGGAGTTTGGCGCCACCTATGAGGCGTTCCTCGAGGCCGTGCACCCCGACGACCGTGCCGCCGTAGATGCCGCATATTCAGGCTCGGTGCGCGAGGGAAGAGACACCTACGAGATCGAGCATCGGGTGGTCAGAAAATTAACGGGTGAGACCCGCATCGTCCATGAGAGATGCGAACACATCCGAGATGCATCGGGGCGGATCATCCGATCCATCGGGATGGTGCACGACATCACCGATCGCAAGCGCACCGAGGAAGCGCTGCGGCAGCGCACTTCTGAACTTCAGCAACTAACCGATACTCTGGAGCAACAGATACAGGAACGAACCGAGGAACTGGAGGTAGCGAATGAAGAATTGATGAACCAAATTGATGAGTGTGGAAGGGTGGAGATGGAATTGAGGAAATCGCAAAGTGACCTTCGGCATCTTTCTGTGGAGCTCCTCAACGCGCAGGAGAAAGAAAGAAAACGGGTTGCTGCGGATATCCACGACACCATTGGATCATCCTTGGCCGCCATCAAGTTCAAGGTGGAAGCTACACTCACAGAAGTTGCTGACAGCAGTCCCGAAACAACAACTGCTTTAAAAAGTCTTATCCCCATCGTTCATGGAGCTATTGACGAAGCCCGAAGAATCCAGATGAATTTAAGACCTTCCATCTTGGACGATCTCGGGATCCTGGCAACTATCAGATGGTTCTGCCGTCAATTTGAGTCAACTTATTCGGACATCCGCATAAAACAGAGTATCAAGATCGAAGAACATGAAGTGCCTGATTCCTTGAAGACGGTCATCTTCAGGGTTCTGCAGGAAGGCTTGAATAATGTCGCCAAACACAGCCGGGCCAAAGTGGTATTACTCTTCCTACGAAAAACTGAACATGTGATAAAATTGGTTATTCGGGATTATGGTCAGGGATTTGACCTATCGAAGGCGCAATCTCCGAATGGCACCACTCGGGGAATGGGGCTTACAAGCATGAGGGAACGGACAGAGCTCTCCGGTGGCTCATTTGAGATTGAATCCGCCGAAGGAAAAGGAACGATCATTTGGGCGTCGTGGCCCATCTGAATGCGGCCGCCTACGCTCGGAGAGCTTCGGCGGCCAAGGATTGCGCTCGCCCTCCGAAGCTTTAGCGCAGGAGGGGAATGCGGAATTTAAGACCCTCCCACGCCTCCCCATCGAGGGCGCGGGCAAGGTTGGGGATAATGTCTGTTAATTCATCACTAAGGGGGGGGAAAATGTTAAGAGTATTGATCGTTGAGGACAATCGCATCTTTCGGGAAGCATTCAAACAGAGACTTTGTGAGCATTTTCCATCCATAGTCGTTGAGGAGGCAGTAAACAGTGAAGAGGCTTTACAAAAAATTAATAAGAATCCTCCTCATCTTATCTTTATGGATATCCGTTTGCCCGGAGTCAATGGCCTTGAACTCACCAAAAAGATAAAAAAGGACTTTCGGGGTGTCAACATCGCTATTCTGACAGATTATGATCTGCCAGAATACCGACAAGCGGCTGCTCAATATGGGGCTGACCGCTTTTTTGTCAAGGATTCGTTCAAATGGGATGAGGTTGAGGCACTTGTGAAATCGATTCTGCCAGATGCGCGTTAGAATTTATTTCCATGCGTCATTCAAAAAGTATCCATAAGCGTTACTGTAAAGGGTGGCTTTTGTGGTGCGATCATTGAATGGTAATAATAAAATCAATTCTAAATCAAAATGTCAAAATGTGAACATGGTCTAAATATTTTTCAAGCCTTGAAGTCAAATCTATTAATCTTCTCAACGTCCTAATTTTTGCCAGCCTTCCACAACCAGTTGAAAAGTTTCAGGTAATTGTTCTTCTATCATTTCCTTTCCATTCAACTCATATTGAAGAGATTTGGCATTCAATTTGCTACGTACCAAAGGGGACCTCGGATATTGTATGGGCCGATATGGTTAAGACACTACAAGAAAGGAAGTTATATTGGAGAAAGAATATTTGAGTATTCTTATCTTTGGTCAGAAGACTTTCGAGGCCCGGCATCTGAGGATACAAAAAGGGATTTTTAAAATTTCCTTCTACCTTCTCACGTTTCTTCTTCTATCCATCACATTCTTTTTTTGCGATTACATTCAGATTAGGAAGAAAGTCTTTGAACTGAATCGATTGGATCAGGAGACACAGGTTTATCGGTCTCACATTCGATTCTTTTCGGGCAAAATTGAAGACTTGGAAAAACAACTCTCAAAATTAAAAGTTTTCGACAGGAAGATCCGCGTCATTGCCAATCTGGAAGAAAAGGACCATTTTATCGGTATAGGCGGATCTCTCCGCTCTGGTGCACAGGAAGATTTCAAGAGAAACAACGACGGGGCGGAATGATGATTTAGAGAAGATCAAAACATCAGCTTACTGCGTGATAGATCATTTCACCTTATTGGGTTGTCAGCTAAGAGGGATTTTTATTCTATGAAAATGGGGTTCCTGATCCTTTCTGTGCTCAACCTTCTGCTATTCTGGCTGCCGTCAGCCAAGGGGGAATTAAGAGATACTCCCATCCTCCTCTATCATCGCTTCGGGCCTGTAGCTGCCGATAGTATGACGGTAACCACTGCCGTTTTTGAGTCTCAGCTGAAATATCTTAGGGATCATGGCTATGCAGTGATCAGATTCAGACAACTTGTGGATTACTACCTCGGCAAGAAGGAGACACTGCCCTCCCATTCATTAGTGATTACGGTTGACGACGGCCACAAATCGGTCTACACAGATCTTTTCCCCCTCCTTAAAAAATACCGTATTCCGGTAACGCTCTTTCTATACCCTTCGGCCATATCGAATGCATCCTATGCGATGACATGGGATCAACTCCGAGAAATGAAAGAGACAGGACTTCTCGACTTCCAGTCTCACACCTTTTGGCATCCCAACTTCAAGAATGAGAAAAAGAGGTTAAAACCTGCTGAATACGGAAATTTTGTAGAGATGCAGTTAAAAAAATCGAAAGAAAAACTGGAGAGGGAGCTTCATGTCAAAGTGGATATGTTGGCATGGCCCTTTGGGATCTATGATGAGGAGCTTGTCAACAAGGCAATTGGAGCAGGGTATACGGCTGCATTGTCTATGGATCGGCGTCATACCAATATTTCCGATAACATCATGACCCTCCCCCGTTATCTTGTAAACAATGCAGACCGCCTCTCCGGCTATTTAGTGTCCCCATCGGTAACGGTGGGAACCCCTCACGTTGAGGCGAAGCGAAAATAGGTGAAATGGAAATGACAACTGGGCGAGGGCCGAAACGAATATCGACTTCAAGTCCACGAACCATTGGAACCCCTCGGTTTCAAGGCGAGGGAGGATTCAGCAAATCTTTCTTAAAGAACGCAATCTTTTTATTCGTGGTTCCCTTTCTGTTGATGGCTGGCGATGCGAGGGGATTTACCACCGGGAGGGTCGTAGACCTTTTTACCAAAAGACCCGTAGGGGGAGCGCTCGTATTGTTGAACAATGATATTGAACGGACAAACGAGGATGGCATATTTTATGTCAAGACCACTGGAGACAAGGTGGGGATAAGGGCTCATGGATACGCAAGGACCAAACAGGTGATGACCATTCCTCTGAGCACCTCCCCTCAAGAGGTAAAGCTGGTGCCGTTCAACCCTAAAGCCCTTTATCTTTCCTTTTATGGGATTGGAGACAGAGCCTTGCGAGAATCTGCGCTCAGGCTTATAGAAGAGACGGAGCTCAACGCCCTGGTTGTAGACGTGAAGGGGGACAGAGGGATGATCCCTTATAAAAGTTTAATTCCCCTTGCCTCAGAGGTCGGAGCTCAACAAATCATCACCGTAAGAGATATGAGTGGTTTGATGAGATCGTTGAAAGAGAAAAACATCTATACCATTGCAAGGATCGTTGTCTTTAAAGACAACCCCCTTGCTCTGAAGAGGCCTGATTTGGCAGTGAAGACTCAGAGCGGACAGATATGGCACGATCGGGAAAATCTTGCATGGGTGGATCCATTCAAGAAGGAGGTGTGGGATTACAATATTAATATCGCCATCGAGGCCGCTCAGATTGGGTTTGATGAGATACAATTCGACTACGTCCGGTTCCCTGACGCCTCTGCCCTTCGATTTTCCATGCCCAGTACAGAGGAGAACAGGGTAAAAACGATCTCAGGTTTTCTCAAGGAGGCGAAGGAAAGGCTGATGCCTTACAATGTCTTTCTTTCTGTAGATATTTTTGGTTATGTATGCTGGAATCTGAACGATACTGAAATTGGACAAAGACTTGAAGACCTTGTATCCCATGTTGACTATTTATGCCCCATGCTCTACCCTTCAGGGTTTCAATATGGGATACCCGGTTATAGAATTCCTGTTGCACACCCTTACGAAATCGTTTATCTTTCCCTTAAGCGAGCCCAAGAGCGCACACGTCTTCCATCCGTTCGCTTCAGACCATGGCTGCAGGCATTCAGAGATTATGCCTTCGACAGGAGGTACTTTAAAGGCAGACCATTACAGGATCAGATCAACGCAGTCAAAGGATTTGGTTCTCAAGGCTGGATGCTCTGGAACCCGCAGAACAGTTATTTCGAGGATGGGCTGAAAAAGATAGCGCCTATCGGAGTAAGATATGCTTCTCCTCTCCAAGACCTAACGAGAAAATAATAAAGATTCGGACGATAGAGACAGCCAACTTTAAAGGGAAGAAGACCGTGAAGCAATTCGCCAGGGCTTTCCTCGCGTTAATATTTTGCCTTCTGATTGAACAGATTGCAGTGATCCCTCCAATGGCCCAGAATAACATGGATTTTACCCCGGGCCTGAAGAAAGAACAACTTGCACCTATCGCGGAGATGATGAAGAGGGCGATTCGTGCTGGTAAGATTCCGGGAGCTGTGATTCTAATCGGGAATGAGGAAAAGGTCGTTTACCGCCGAGCGTTCGGTCATCGAGCGTTGGTCCCACGTAAGCTTCCCATGGCAGTCGATACGATCTTTGATATCGCTTCCCTCACGAAAGTGATTGCCACCACTCCGGCCGTGATGCAACTGATGGAAGAAGGTAAGCTGCGCCTCGAGGCCCCTGTCTCCAAATACTGGCCGGAGTTCAAAACCGGCGGCAAGGAGGAGATCACGGTGCAGGACCTGCTCACGCACTATTCCGGGCTCAGACCCGGACTGGATCTAAAGCCAAAGTGGTTGGGCTATGAGACAGCCATGGACATGATTGCTGCAGAGAAACCTGTTCTTCCTCCGGGGACACGGTTCATCTACAGCGACATCAACTTTCAAATCCTGGGCGAGCTTGTCCGTCGTATTTCCGGCCGGCCTCTCGACGTTTACTGTTCCGAACATGTCTTCAAGCCACTGGGGATGAGAGACACATGTTTCAATCCTTCCCCTGCACTGCGCAAACGCATTGCACCTACCCAGTATCAGGACAAGAATAGTCGAAAAATGCTCTGGGGAGAAGTTCACGATCCCATCTGTCACAACATGATGGGCGTGGCCGGCCACGCTGGGCTTTTCTCTACTGCGGATGACCTTTCCATCTTCGCGCAAATGCTTCTGGGCGGCGGCAGCACTCGGGGTGTGCACATCCTGAGCCCTCTCATGGTTGAAAAGATGACCACTCCCCAAACACCTCCTGCCAAAACGGTGTTGAGAGGGCTCGGCTGGGACATTGATTCACCCTTTGCTTCCAATCGGAGTGATTTGCCTGCGGTGGGTTCTTACGGTCACACGGGTTTCACCGGAACTTCCATCTGGATTGATCCGGTTTCCAAAACTTACGTCATCATCCTGACGAACCAGGTTCATCCGGACGGCAGGGGCGATGTGAAACCACTACGGTCACAGGTCAAAACAGTCGTTGCCGCTTCACTCGGACCGGTTTCGGTCGGGCAGGTCCTATCCAGCCAGCCCTCTCTCTCAGCCTACTGCGACGTCATGAAGAGTGATCAGGTGGGGGGAGCCCAGAACAGTCATGTACAAACAGGAATCGATGTTCTAAAAGCTGAAAGATTTGCATCGCTCACCGGCTTGCGTGTCGGGCTCATCACCAACCCTTCAGGCATTGACTCGACGGGAGAACGGACTCTGGACCTCATGCACAAAGCATCGGGCTTGAAGCTGGTCGCTCTCTTCAGTCCGGAACATGGCCTTTTTGGCGACATGGACGGGAATGTTCCTTCGTCAAGGGAGCCCTTCACAGGCCTGCCTGTTTACAGTTTGTATGGGAAAGTTAGAAGTCCCACAGGCAAAATGCTGAAAGGGTTGGATGCCCTCGTTTTTGACATCCAGGATGCAGGAGTACGTTTTTACACTTACATCACCACGATGGGCTACGCAATGGAAGCTGCGGCGAGAAAAGGAATTCCATTTTACGTCCTCGACCGGCCGAATCCCATCACTGCATCATCCGTGCAGGGACCTGTCCTGGAGAGAGACCTGAGATTATTTACGGGTTATTTTCCGCTGCCCGTCCGACATGGGATGACGGTTGGTGAACTGGCCGGAATGTTTAATACTGAGAGAAAGATGGGTGCCAAATTGCGGGTCATCAAAATGCGCGGCTATCAGCGCAACGGCTGGTACGACGAGACCGGCTTGCCGTGGGTGCAACCCTCGCCAAACCTTCGAACTCTGACAGAAGCTGTACTTTATCCGGGTGTGGCGATGGTGGAGGGCTCAAACGTAAGTGTGGGGCGGGGGACGGATACGCCCTTCGAGCTTTTCGGTGCTCCCTGGATCGATGGGGAAAGACTCGCTGTCTATTTGAACGACCGCAGGATTCAGGGCGTCCGCTTTGTGCCAGTGGGCTTCACGCCGACAAGCAGTTCATTTAAGAATGAAGTGTGTCACGGCGTTCAGGTTGTCCTGGTCGATCGCCAAGCACTCGATTCCCCTGCCCTGGGAGTGGAAATCGTCAGCGCACTCCAGCGACTTTATCCCAAAGAGTTCCAGCTTCATAAAACTTTGGGACTCATTGGGTCGCATGAGGTATTGCGGGCCATCAAGGATGGTGAAGACCCCAAGACCATTATGCAGAGATGGCAAAGGCCCCTTGAACAGTTCTGCAAGGTTCGGTCAAAATATTTGCTCTATTGACCTACCTCCCCGGTGGAAAGCGACGCCGCCGTGAGAGCCTGGATCCCTTCCGTCATTCGAAAAGGATTTTGTAAGCGTTCGAATAGAGGATCGCCTCTATGGTTTTATCACGGAGGGGCAAAGATTTTATGGCCTCCACATTCTTTCCTATACCCCCTGGCATGGTTGGCCAATCCGATCCGAAAATGACTTTCTCCCCATTCTTTTCAAGCTCGGGAAAATAATTGAGGAGATTCTGCGGTGGCAGACCAGTGATATCCATGTATATATTTTTGTGTAAGCGCGATAGAGAAAAGCACTCGTCATACCAGAAGCCTCTTCCACTGTGGGCCATGATGATTTTTAAATCAGGGAAGTCGACCGCCACATCATCGAGATGAAGAGGGTCACAATATTTTAGCTTCGTCCCTTTGAATATGGAGGTACCAATATGATAAATCACCGGGATTCCCAGTTCCTGAGCTTTGGCGTAAAGAGGGTAGAGTCTTGCCTCATTTGGGTAAAAGAACTGGTATGACGGGTGCAGTTTAAGTCCTTTTACCCCGTACTCCTTGACATAGAATTCAAGTTTTGCCGCTGGATCAGGATGAGCATTTGGGTTCAGGGACGTGAAGGGGAAAAGCATTTCCTGTCCGCGGCAGTACTCCACAACTTTCTCCGTTGGAACGGAACCACTCGTTGCCGGAGCCCATTCTGCAAGCACCACAGCATACTTCACTCCTTGACTCTTCAGATAAGCGATGAATAGTTCCGGGTGGCCACTGAAATCGTCTATCTTGGCATAAAACTCTGGATTGATCGATTCCAGAAAATTGAGCCAGGTTGGATTGAGCATCTCCCTGCTGACGTAATGAGTGTGAAAATCGATGATATTCATTTTTTTACCCGATTGGAATTTTGAACATCGAAATAATAGGAGAAAGCAACTGCTGTGTCAAGAAAAATTGGATTTGAGAAACTTTAAACTTGACAACGATACTTCACGATAATAAGATGACGAACGAAATCACCACCCTGCTCACTTAGGAGGATGCATTTGTGGATGTTGTGATCTATGGAATCGTAAACGGTATGACATTTGCTCTATGGGCAGTAGGGTTTTCCTTTATTTATGGCATCAGTCGATTACCTAACTTTGCTCACGGTGCACTCTATGTGGTCACTGGATTCATTACCTGGACTTTTATTAACGCCGCGGGATTGCCCTTCTGGCTGAGTGCCATTATTTCACTCATCATTGTATCCCTGGTCGGAGTGGCGATATACCAATTTATCATGATCCGAGTCAGGGGCATGCCGATATCAGAAATTATCGTGTCCTTCGGTATCGCCCTCGCCATCTTAGAAGGGTTGCGGCTTCAAGGCATTGGCGGTTTTAAAGGCTTCATTGGCCCCGGCTATGTTCTGCCAAGATTCATCGACGGCGTGGTGGACACCCCCTGGGTCACCATAGACCTCCAGCGCCTTCTCATCATTGCGATGGGGTTGATTATTCTGGGGTTCATGTGGGTCTTCACCCGCTACCATAAGATGGGGTTGGCACTCAGGGCCATGGCTCAACATGAACGGGCTGCTCTGATGCTCGGGATCAATTCCGATCGAATGGCGAACATCGCTTTAGGCATCGGTTCGGCCCTGGCGGGCCTGGCCGCCTTAACGATCATGCCTTTGGGCAATGTCAACTGCGAGTCAGGATATGATGTTCTGACGAAGGCGATTGCGGTATGTGTCATCGGTGGCTTGGGAAGTTGGATGGGGACCATACTCGCCGCTCTCACCCTTGGCATGGCCACCACCATCATGTCAGCAATCGGTGGGACCATGTGGAATAATGTGCTCGTCTTTGGGCTCATTATATTTATCCTCATTGTAAGGCCTTCGGGTCTATTCGGTCAACAAAAGGAACTGGAGGAAAGAGTATAAAAAGAAGAAATCCAAAATGCCAAATGTCAAATTTCAGATCATCTGGAAATTCCGTAACACTTTAGCTCTTTGAAATGAAATGGGATTAGTCCTCTGGCCAGAGATGCTTCCAAAGTTTTAGAATGCAGTCTTTTATATTTTTAGTATTGAAATGGGGAAAGTGAGCAAGACGCTGCTATACTTTTGGTGCCGTATGATTGATCCAGTAAGAGGTTTCCGCTCTAAAACTTTTCCGGCATCCCTATCCGGTGTCCTATGAAGGCGACTTTACAAAGCGCTAAAGTTTTACGAAATTCCAAATCCGAATGTTCTGAACTATTTTGAATTTTGGTCATTCGGATTTCCAGTTTATTCGGAGCTTGGAGATTGGAATTTGGGAATTAAACCTGTATTAACTCCCAAAGGATAAAATGTGGATACTCAAGAACGACGCAGAGAGAGACTGGACCGCGGGATAAAGGCAAGGACAGATGGGTTGTATGCCATCCAATCCTGGCGCAAAGGTAAGCTATCTGGTGGCGCCCAGAGCAGGATTGATCATTGGCCTGCTCCTATTGCCGTTAGTTTTACCCGGTCTTTACTGGCAGAGGGTCTTGGCCTTGGCAGGAGTCTATGCCTTGCTCGCCATTTCCTTTGACTTTTTGGCTGAGCGTGTGGGTCTGGTCTGCATCGGCGGTGCTTTTATGATCGGTGTTGGGGGCTATATCTCCGGGGCACTGAACTATTACCTTAAGCTACCGGTCGCCTTGACCATCCCTATTGGAACTTTTGGTGGTGCCCTTCTCTGCACACTGATGTGGCTTCCCTGCTTACCCCTTCGAGGTATCTACTTTGCCGTCGTGACATTCATGTTTCCTTTCTTGAGTACAAGTATCATCGTGGCGGGAAATCTTTTTGAAGGGACAGAGGGATTAAGCCCCATCGCAGGCTTCCCAAACATATGGATTGCTTCATACCTGATGATGGTCTTGGTCCTCCTTTCGATCTTCGGCCTCAGGAGACTGTGCGGAGAAGATATCGGGATTGTGTTTGCAGGGGTGAAAGATAATGATCAAGCCGTGTTTGCTTCCGGGATCAATGTCACCCGAGTGAAGATATACGCCCTGTATATCGCCAGTTCCATCGGATGTTTTGCCGGGGCTTTCGTCGCCCACTTCTCCGGGTTTGTCGGAGTGTCGCTCTTTGCTGTCGACTTTTCGATTATGCCTATCGCTGCGTGCATCATGGGGGGGCCGGGGACACTGGCAGGGCCTGCCCTGGGGGCTTTTATCCTTGCACCCTTATCCGAAGTGCTCCGTGGATTCGGACAAATGCGAGTCGTGCTCTACTGCGTGGTGCTCGTGGGGTTTATCTTGTTCAAGCCAGAGGGATTGCTGAACTGGGCAGCCCGCAAATATCACCAGTTTGAGCACTGGGTGAAGGTGTAGGGGCGATGGGAGAAGAAAAGAAAGAAGCCCTGATCCGAGTCAGGAATGTGAGTAAGACCTTCGGCGGAGTGAAGGCGTTAAACGATGTAAGCTTCGATTTACTCGAAGGGGAAGTCATGGGGGTGATCGGACCGAACGGGTCTGGCAAGACCACCCTGGTCAACACGATTACGGGCTTTCAGAAACCGGATTCCGGTGAGGTTTTTTTTAAGGACATTAAACTCACCGGATTGCCGACCTGGAAAATTGCCGACCTCGGGGTGACGAGAACTTTCCAGATCGTCAGGCCCTATCTCAGCCTGAGGGCATTTAAGAATCTGATCGTTCCCCTCTGGTCATCAAGGGCACGGCGGTTTGTAGGGAGCCGTGGGGGGGATCGGGACGCTGTGGCGATCGATCTGCTTGAGGAGGTGGGGTTTGAGCGAGATGCCTTCGTGCCTTACAAACTCGCCTCTGCGCTGCCTCTGGGTTACCTGAAGCGGCTCGAACTGGCACGGTGCCTTGCTCTGAGGCCTGAGGTGATTATCTGCGATGAGGTATTTTCTGGTTTGAGCATGAGCGAAATAGCGAGCATGGTTCCCTTGATCGAGGGCCTTCGCATCAAGGGAACCACGATCATCATGGTCGAGCATCGGCTGAGAGAACTCTTCAGAGTGGCGGATAAACTGTTAGTGCTTGATTTTGGCGAAAAGATCGCCGAAGGCGAACCCGAAGAGGTGATGCAAAACGAGAGGGTGAAGCGGGCCTACCTCGGGGAGGATATAGGACTGTGAGCGTCATTCTCGAGATCATCGATCTGATGTTATTCTATGAAAATGCCATCGCTGTTAACAACGTTAACATCTTGGTGGATGAAGGGCGAATCGTGGGGGTCTTCGGATCGAACAGTGCTGGTAAGTCCTCCCTCATGCTTTGCATCTCGGGAATCATCTTGGATGTGCGGAAAAAGGAGGAGATGAAAGGAGGAGAGAGGATCACCCTTTCCGGAGAGATCAAATTTAGGGGGGAGAACATTCTAAAGATCGAACCGAGTGAGAGAGCGAAGAAGGGCATCATCCTCTGCCCGGAGAGGCGCCTCATTTTCCCTGAAAGCAGTACCCTTGAAAATTTGAGGATGGGCGGATACTTAGCGACCCGAGGGCAAGCAAAAAAAACCTTGGAATATGTGCTCAACCTCTTTCCAGAACTTGAAAAATTGAAGAAGAGGGCAGGGGGATTTCTCAGTGGGGGAGAGCAGCAAATGCTGGCCATCGGAAGGGCATTGATGGCACAGCCCAAGTTGCTCCTGTTGGACGAGCCCCTCCTTGGCTTGGCTCCGAGTATCGAGATCAGGCTTGCTCGAGCGATCAGAACGATCAATCAGGAAACCGGGATCACCATTGTCGTCTCCGAACAGTATGCCAGACCGCTCCTTCCCATTATCGACTATGGTTATGTCCTCGAAAATGGTGGTTTGGTTGCCCAGGGAACGGGCAGCGAACTTTTGGAAAATCCGGATGTGAAAGAAGCCTACTTCGGAATGTAATTTAATACCGCCGCGTCCGCGCTTCATGCGGCAGCCTTCTTACCTTTCTTCTGTACCTTCCTCCGTTCCTCGTCTCTGATCTCCCGGCGCAGTAACTTCCCCACCTTGGATTTGGGCAACATGTCCCTGAATTCGATATACTTGGGAACCTTGTAAGCAGCGAGCCTCTTTCGACACCAGCTGAGCAGGTCCGCTGAACTGACGCCTCTGGCATCATCTTTCAGGACCACGATCGCCTTGATGCGTTCTCCTGTCTTCGAATCCGGTACGCCCACGACGCAGGCGGCGATGACGGCTTCATGGCCTTGAAGGACTGCCTCAATCTCAGAGGCGGAGACCCTGTATCCTTTATATTTGATGATATCGACACCTCTATCCACAAAGTAGAGTTGTCCGTCTTCGCCCCGCTTTGCAAAATCGTTCATGCGATAAAAGACCCTGCCACCCACAGGGACAAAGGATCGAGCCGTCTCTTCGGGTTTATTCCAGTAATGCTTGAAAGTGAATTCGCAGCGCACTAAGACCTCGCCCACCTCACCTTCGGGCACCGGCTCTAAAGTCTCCGAGTCGCATACCAAGACCTCTCTCGAAGGTAATGGATTACCTATCGATTCCGCATGGGGCTCCCGATCAAAAGGAGACGTGGTGGTAAAACCGACCTCCGTTGCCCCGTAGCACTGGAAAATGGGTTTGCCAAACTTCTTCTTCCACCGTTCATTCACTTCGGGAGGGAGCTTGTCCGCGCCACATAAACAATATCTCAGCGAAGAACAGTCATAGAAATCCACTCTGTCATGTTCCAGGATCATGCGATAGAGGGTTGGAACGCCGAGAAAGAGGGTAACTCTATGCCTCTGGATGGTATCCAAAATTGCATCCACATCAGGCATCGGCATGATCATGAGAGGATTACCCTTGGTCAGGGCCCAGGCCATGGTCATTCCCTGAGCCATTTCGTGGAAGAGAGGATTGATCATGATCAACTTATCCTCTCCCCCTTCTCCCACATAGCCCTCGCTGATTTGACGGATCTCACTGACGAAACTGACGACTGCCGTATGATTGGTGGGAACGCCCTTCGGGAAACCGGTTGTCCCGCCTGTATAGAGCAGACGGCTGAGGTCAGCTCTCGGATTGATATCCACCTTGGGTGGATGAGGGGGATACTTCTTCATAAGATCTTTGAAGAAATAGACCTCTTCTCCCTTTTCGACGACGCCATGGGGTATCTTGTCAAACAATTTCCCCGTTGCCCTTTTCCACCAGGGAAGCAGATCGGCATAGTTGGTGACAATCATTCCCTTCAGACAGGTCTTCGGGAAGACCTCCTTGACATAGCCGCAATTGGTGTCCTGGCAAAGAATGAATTCGGTTCCCGCATCGTTGATCAGGTATTCGATCTCGTAAGGTGTATAGATGGGAGAAACCGGTACGGGTGTTGCTCCAATCTTCATCGATCCGAAGTAACCGGCAATGAACTGAGGACAATTGGGGATATAGAGCATCACCCTGTCTTTGTGTTGAACACCCAGGTTGTATAGGGCATTTGCAAAACGATCGATGAGTTCCTTCATCTGAGCATAGGTCCAGGTCTCCCCGAGGTAAATGATCGCAGGCCTGTCAGGATATTTCTCAACCATCCGGTCAATGGCCGCAAATACCGGTTCGTCATAGATTGTTTTTTCAAACCCAGCTACCTGGCCGTAAATCAACTCGTCGGAACTCATAAACTCTCCTCCCGTAAAATCCCTCCCACCCTCCCTTTTTCAAAGGGAGGAAAATTCATACCCCCCCTTTGCTAAAGGGGAAGGTGTGAAAAAATTCGAAGATTGACAGGACGGACAGGGGGATGTCGGAAAAACTGTAGAGCGGCTGCCTTTTTCAGGCTCAATGATAAGGATTGAAAACCATGTAAGATTGATAACTTGAACTGCCTCATACCCCATACATTTTCAAAGTCCGCATTCTACAGTTTTGGAGATATCCCTCTGTCCGGTCCACTGCCCCAAATATTTTCACAGCTTCGGGGGGTATAGGGGGATTATTCATTTTCGTTGTTTGTGTATGACGTACCCATCATCAAGAAATAGATGAGGACCTGATTTACCCCGTTAGAAATAATGCCCTGCTGGAATTTCTAACGGGGTTTACTTTGCTGACTTCATCCAGGGTGGAAGTTTATATTCCCCGCTGGCTATCAGTTGCGGCCAGACAGAGACCCGCTTGCCATCCTGCCATTGCAGAAGTTGGCCTAACAAAGTCTCCTTGGGGTTGAAGCCATAGATCGCTTGGTGGTTCGTCTTGTCAAACCTCAGCCTGCCACCCGGCGTGACCATATCGGTCTGCTCAATCGTGGTGACGAGGGTATCCACATCCAGAGTCCCGGCGCGCTCGATTGCATCCTTTAACAAATAAAGAGCGCTATAGCTGGGAACATCGCCCGTCCCCCGGGGCTCCGCACCCCATCTTTTCTTAAAGGCATCAAAGTAACGTTTTGTCAGGGATGTTATCTCCTGGCCAGGTAGGGTTCCGCCCTCTCCGGCAAACTCAACGAGATAAGCCACCTTGCCACCTGTCTGCTTCCACATGACCGGATCCTCCGTGGGGCCGACAAAGCCAATGGCCGCTGCAGGTACTTTCATGTCTTGCCACTGGTTAATCATTGAAAGGGCTTCCGGTGTATGATCCCATATAAACATGACCTGGGCGCCCGATTTCCTGACATCCCTTAGCATCATGGAGAAGTCTGTGGTGGCAAGGGGATGGACATCTCGGCCAACAATGCTCCAGCCGTCGGGCACCGCCATCTTTTCAATCGCTGCCGCCGCAGCCTTGCAATGGGCTGCCTCAGCAATGGTAATATACATCTTACTGTAACCATACTTCTCTTTGAGATTTTGCAGCAGGCCGTAAACGGTCGGAATCCAGTAGGCCGTATTTCCGCTCAGTCTGAAAGAATATTTATAGTTCGCGATGTCCTTACCCGTCTTCGCCTGCCAGCCAGGGGTCCAGCAGCCGATATTGGCGATACTTAAAACCTTGTATTTGGGAAATACGTCCAACGCGGCAAGACAACACTCAGACATCGTAGGTCCACCAGAAAGAATCTTTACCTTTTTATCTAAAATCAGCTTCTCGATCGCCAGAAGGACTTCACTGGTAGGGACGCCAGGCTCTTCATCCCGCGTATCCACGATTTCAAGTTTGATGGGGCGTTTTTGCCCGCCCAATCTAATCCCGCCCGCAGCATTGATCTCTTCCATGGCTAAAATCATAGATCTTTCACCATTTTGACCGTAAGTGGAAGCCCGGGGGATGGGCGCTCCAATAACGATAGGCTCAGCTTGCTGTGATTTGGCATTATCGGAATAAATTGTTAACACTGCCAAGACCAGGATGAATAGCATGAAAATTCCCTTCTTCATAAATCGTTACCTCCTTCCTTTGAATTTTGGGATACTATAGAATGACTCTAAGGCAATGTCAAGCCGAAGGGTTGACTTTCGGTTCGTCCTTATGATATTCAGTTAAACGTCTAAAAGAGAATCGTTTTAGGAAGCCTTGCGGGGACGCGATTTAACATCCCAAAAACTTGTTCTGGAACGGAGATAGTGAAATGTTAGAAGTGAAGAACCTCATGGTATTTTATGAGAATGCGATTGCGATCAATAATATTAATATGAGATGCCAGCAGGGGGAAGTGACGGGGGTATTTGGAGCCAACAGCGCGGGCAAGTCCACCCTGATGTATACGATTTCCGGAATCATTCTGGACGTAAAGAAGAAGGAAGAGATGAAGGGGGGAGAAAGGATCACGGTTCTCGGCAGCATTCTCTTTGGTGGATTGGATATCACTCACATGAAACCGAGCGAAAGGGCCAAAAGGGGGATTGTCCTTTGTCCCGAAAGACGGAGGATCTTTCCGGAAAGCAGCACATTGGAAAACTTAAGAATAGGGGGCTATTTAGCCACAAAGGTCCAGGCCAAGAAAACCCTCGAGTACGTTTTTACTATCTTCCCGCCGTTAAGCAAGTTGAAAGGGAGGGAAGGAGGCTTTCTCAGCGGAGGGGAACAGCAGATGTTGGCCATTGGGAGGGCCTTGATGGCACAGCCGAAACTGCTTCTGCTGGATGAGCCTTTGCTCGGGCTGAGCCCTTTAATGGAGGCGATGCTTGCCCGATCCATCCGAGATATTAATCAACAAACGGGGATTACCATTCTGATTTCTGAACAGTATGCGCGGCCTATTTTGCCGATTATCCACTTTGGCTATGTTCTCGAAAATGGGGGCGCCGTTTTGCAGGGGACTTCCCAGGAGCTGATGGACAACCCGGATGTAAAGTCGGCTTACTTTGGATTGTAGAACTCGGCTTGAGTAATCCTTGATGACAATAAACAGAACCGTCATCTTCTTTCATCCTTCCCCATAGAAACTGATTTTTCCTTCCTGTCTTCTCAAAAATTTGACAAATGGTATTCTGAATAGGTGATTGAGCTCTTCCCAATTTATCCATTTGATCTGGGTGCTGCCAGGATCTATGGGAGGGTCTGGGCCTATTTGGCAAAGAAGGGAGTTTCCATTGGTTCCCATGACCTAACAGGCTGCTGAAAAACGCCCATCTGCGGCGTTCCCCTCATCCTTCGTCGTTGCGGCGTACTCCAAGTACGCCTCACTCCTTAGGATTTCGGGCGCCTTGCATCTGGGCATTTTTGATCAGCCTGAAAAAGTGACTTTTTCAGCACCCTGCTAATGATCGCTTCAACATGCATCTCCCTTGGATTTTCGGTTTTGACTTCTGACATTCGGGATTATGGAAAAATCGAAGGATTAACAATAGAGAGATATGAGGTGTAAAGGAGTGCCGGTTTGTTCAACACCCAACTGTGCTCCACTGTCCGCAATGCCAGATTCATCTCCTTAGCCATTACACCTACTACTCTTCATTCCGAGCCAACCTTGAAAGTCGATGATTACGGGTGAAGGCAAGCATAAGGAAGGCTTTAGATGAAGAAAGGTAGGATTATTTCTGACCCTGGCGTATCTTCGCACCTTTCTTACAAACCTTCTTTGCATATAGTAATGTAATCGGAATTTAGACAGATTTATTTATACCCCCGGTCATGCGGAATGGATATTTACAGTTTATTACAGCTTTCTCAATTCCTTTTTCAGCACCTTGCCCACGAGGCTCTTGGGCAGGGCTTTCAGAAAGGCAACTTCTTTGGGTAGCAGAAAGCTCGTAAGTTTTCGCCGGCAATATTCGATGATCTCTTCGGCCGTGGCCTCCTGCCCGGGTTGCAGGACCACAAAGGCCTTGATGTCCTCACCATAGAGCTCGTCCTTAATCCCGATCACGGCCGCCTCCGATACGTTGGGGTGTCTGAAGAGAATCTCCTCAATGGCCCGCGGGGAGATATTTTGCCCTGCCTTAATGATCACGTCCTTCTTCCGGTCCGTGATCCAGAAGTAACCATCCTCGTCCACATAGCCTACGTCTCCTGAGTAGAGCCAACCGCCGCGGAGCACCTCCGCCGTCTCTTCCGGCTTGTTCCAGTAGCCCTTCATCAGCATAGGACCCCGGATTACGATCTCCCCCTCTCTGCGGGCGGGAAGCGGGTTCCCCTCGTTGTCCACCACCCTCATCTCCGTTCCATTCATAGGCAAGCCGATTGAGCCGATCTTTTTCACACCTTCCAGGGGGTTGACCGAATTGTTTGCCCCTGCCTCTGCCAAGCCCCAACCTTCAATAATCTCGAAGCCGAAGACCTCCTTGAAGCGGCTAAAAGTCTCGAGCGTTAGCGGCGCGGATCCAGAGAACCAATATTTCATCGTACTCAGGTCATACTTTTTGGATCCGGGGGAAAGGAGCATGAACATGTACATGGTAGGGACTCCGGCCAGGGAATTGGCCCGGTACTTCTGGATGGCTGTAAAGATGGTCTCCACGTTGAAGGAGTTGAGCAAAATGGCTCTCCACCCGCGCCGGAAAAGGCCCTGGTTGATGCTGGCGATGCCGTAAGAATGGCAGAGGGGAAGGACGAAGACCCACACTAGCCCGTCCGGCAGGGGCAGGGTTTCGGATTGCATACGGGCGTTCGAGTATAGGCTGAGATGAGTGTGCATGACACCCTTGGGCCGGCCCGTAGTGCCTGCCGTGTAGATCAAAGCAGCTAACTCGTCGTCATCCATATCGACAACTTCCATTTCCTCGCACTTTTTTTCGACGAGATGCGAGTGGGAAAGGGACCCCTGGAAGACCTCCGGGTCGACGAGGATGACGGTTTCCAGGCCGGGTGCCTTTGCCTTCCCCGCCCGGATCTTGGGAAGGAAGGTCGAGTTGCTGAGCACCGTCTTCGCGCCTGAGTCCTGGTAGATGTAGGCCGTTTCTTCCTCCCCGACCAGGTAGTTGATCGGTACGGCCACAGCGCCGATCCTCCAGATAGCCCAGAAGCCCTGAAGTTCCTCCGGACAGTTGGGCATCTGCAAGATGACCCGGTCCCCCCGCTTCACGCCCAGGTCCTTGAGGGTCCACGCCAGCCTCCGGGATGCCCGGATCATCTCCACATTCGTAATCTCTTTCCCCTCGTAGATGAGGCTAAGCCGTTCTCCCTGCTCCTTCACCCTTTCCTCGCCGATTCCGGCGATGTTGACTCGTGCCTTCCTTTCTTCTCTAAAAGAATTCTTTTATAGGCACAAACGAAAAATCCTCCAAAGGAACAATAAACCCTTGGAGGCTTCATAGAGGCATCTTCTCGAACCTCCTTCTCATACCTCCCTCCAGAAGATTAAGGGTTAAGTTGTTTCTTGATTTAGATGCTTTTGGTTTTATGAAAACAATCCACTTCATATATGCCCGAATGGGCTCTGCCGCTTGATAAATCCCAAAGCAAGAAAAGTTGAGACCCCACCTTCTTATTTCACTTCCCAGAAGGATAGAGGTTTGGTTGGACAGTTTTTGTGAACAAGGCATAATCTTCATTCCGAATTGTGGTAGGACTGCTCATTGTGTCAAGAGGATTTTGGGCTTACTGTAGTGTCGAATTTTGGGCGCAAGTTTAGATAGCAACACAATATAAGCAGATTGCCTGCCGATGGTTAAAGTCAGGTTCAGAGAAATCGATTTTCTCAAAACGGGATGGGCTGGGTTTGCAGCTGCAGCGCCTCACCCAACCCATCCCATCCCATCCTTTCCAGTTATGCTACCCGTCATCGTTCCGCTTTAGGGTTTTTCCTCTTACGTGCCCCTGCCTTAGAGAAAGGGATATTTGGTAGGTGGGATTGTAGCTCTTCCAGGGCCTTCCTTAAACCGAAGTGATCGATGGCCGGACAGACATCCATGCTGATTCCCGTTCCGTAAGTGCTAGATGTACAAAATTTTTGAAGGCTGATGTGTGAATTCGTCCATCCGATGAGGATCATAGTATTTCTGCCAATTAAGTTCCAGCCATGTATACCTTTAATCCCTTTACCTTCTGGTGTATCAAATACTTGGGAAAGCCTCTTTATAGCTGCGGGTCTCTCCTCAGGTTCCCACTTTATAATACAGACAAAGGGAATGTAACCCGCTTTCTCGTATTCTTCTTTCTTGGGATTATAAATTATTGGCATGGTCATTCCTCCTTTCCATAACTTGTAAATTCAGGTCTCATGATGAAATTATTTTTCTCCAGGCCGCAGAGGTTCCCGAAAAGTTCCGGATCAACACCTATAACGGCGGAAGCCTGGGGCAGCAGGGATATAGAAAATCCCTCAATTTAACGGTGCAATGATACATTGTTCCTCAAACCTTCCTGAATGGCCTTCGATTTTCTCCGCAAAAGTATATTCGAATCAGACTTCCAGTAACGTCTCCTCCGTTTTCCTGACCCAACCGTCGGCCCCACACTCTTTGAAGATTTCGATTGCCTTTTCCAGGGATTCTTTCGCCTCTAAAGATTCCCCTTTCCCTTTGAAGAATTCACCGTAAAGGGCATAATCCCTGCCCAGATCACACCTCATTTCGTTTCGGTTGTCCGCTTCGATGGCTCTTCCGATCCAGTCCTCTGCTGCCCGTAAATGGCATTCATCCAGGTGCAATAGGATATCGCCGATGTATCTCGCCATACATCCTTCATATATTCTTACTCTGTTCTCCCGAACATAGCGATACATCGATTCAAGGTTTATATCCTTCTGACCACTCAACACCTTTGCCCTCATGAGAGCGATCCGGTTCAGATTCGCCGAGGAGGGAAACTGCCGGCTGTGTTCACGGACATAAATGGCCCTGGAGTAGTGGTCCTGGGCGTTCTGATATTTTCCGAGATCAAAGTAGACATGACCCAGCCACTGATGGGCCAAAGCGTTGTGAGTGAACATATTGATCTTTTCGGTAAAATTGATCCCCGCAGTCAGGTATTGCTCTGCCTCTTCAAGAAACCCCTTATAGTAACAGGAAGTTCCATGGCTCACATAGGCCATGGCCTTTGAATAGATATCTCCGCTTTCTTCAGCTATCCGGACGGCCTCTTCACTGGCCTGATAGCCCTGGGCTACCATGCCGTGATAATCATAGGCATAAACACTAATATTGCTTTTCATGATCGAGACCCGCCAGGTTCTCTCCAAGGCCATACTCAGACTGAGTAACATTTCAAAATATTGAATGGCCTTTTCAAAATCACAATTGAAGGCGAGGTCCGCCGCCAACATATATTTCGCATATACGCTCGTGATGAAATCACCTGTATCTTCGGTAACCTCTATGGCTTTTTCCAGATACTGAATGGATTCAGCCAAATCCTCCTCGGCCATGTATTTACAGCTGCCGAGGATGACGTATATCTGACCAAGTCTGTTCTTAAGGCCTCTCTTTAAGACCGTGTCTACGATCGGATCGATCGATTCCTTTGCTTCCACCATACTACTCATCCGAAACAGATAGAACCCTAAAGCCGTCCTCGCGTCGATGATCTCGTCCTGCAATTCCTCTGTCTGCGGCAGTGTTTCCAGGGCGATAATCCATTTTCTTGCATAGTCAGTCGCATCATGCAAGCATATTGATTTTTCTGCCTTTTTGCAGGCAAGCCGAGAATAATCGGCCACTTTCCTGTAATTCTCACTGGCCATAAAGTGGTTGATGAGGGCCCCATAATGCTCGTCGATCTTATCTTGATATAATTCCTCGATGGCGTTTCCGATCTTTTGATGGACCTGCTTTCTCGTTTTCGTCAAAATGGAATCATAGACCACATCCCTTGTCAGGGCATGCTTGAAGATATAAGTGGAGTTGGGATAGATGCCCCGTTCATAAAGAAGCTCAGAGTCCTTTAAAATGGAAAGATGGATGAGCAACTGCTGTTCATCAAGGCCTGTTACCCGCTTGATCAACTCATAGGTAAATTCCCTTTCGATAACTCCTCCAGTCTGAAGAACTGCCTTGGCGGCATCGGGCAGCGAGTCAACGCGGGCCATGATCACATCCTGGATCGTGGAGGGAATGGAGATGTTCCCCAAATTCTTAGTGAGCTTGTAGCTACCGTTTGTTTTTTCGATGATCTTCAGATCCTTGAGAGACTTGATGAACTCCTCGATGAAGAATGGGATCCCTTCGGTCTTCGTTAGAATCAGGTCTTCCAACTCCCGCTCGATGTTTTTCGTATTGAGCAGATGGGTCATCATGACCAGGGATTCCCCGTTGGATAACCGGTTCAGGGTGATCTGGCTGTGGTAGGACCAGCTCCCCCAGGTGTGGACAAACTCAGGTCTGTAGGTGTAAATCAGAAAGACCCTTGATCCGGCAATACTCTCCAGGAGCTCTTTCATGACATCCTCAGAGCTCCCGTCCATCCAGTGGAGATCCTCGATGGCCATGATCAGCGGTCTCAATTCCGAACCTTTCAGGACAATCCTTTTGAAAGCATTCAAGGTTCTGTCCTTTCTTGCCTCCGGACTCATGGCGATTTCATCAATGCCGCTGTCCTTTACAGAAAGAAGATCCAGCAGATAGGGAAGCGTAGAGGGTTCATCCACATTAAGGGTCTGGAGACCCTTTGTCACCTTATCCTTGATATCTTGATCCCCATCATTATCCTGGATGTCGAAGTTGACTTTAAGAACATCCACCACCGGATGATAAGCAATGTGTCGGCTGTAGGAGAAACACCTTCCTTCCAGAAATGTTACTACTTCATTGGTTACAGCCTTGCGGAACTCATAGAGGAGTCTGGATTTACCGGTTCCTGCTTCGGAAACAATGGAGATGGCCTGGCCTCTGCCTGCATTGGCTCTCTCAAAACCGTCCAGCAAAAGCTCAAGCTCTCGCTTCCTTCCAACAAGAGGAGTCAATCCTCGCTCAGCACTGACATCAAACTTTGTCTTTAGAGTACTGGGGGCAATCACCCGATAAACCCTGACTGGCTCTTCCTTGCCCTTAATTAGTTTTTCGCCGAGCGACTCAAATCTGAAAAGTCCCTCTGTAAGCTTAAGAGTTTCCTCAGTCAAATAAGTAGTTCCAGGCTCTGCTAAACTTTCCAGCCTGGATGCCAGGTTCACCGTGTCACCTACCGCTTTGAAATCAACCCGAAGGTCATTACCCAAAGTGCCAACAATTACAGGACCCGTATGGATTCCAATCCGCATCTTAAGAGTTGGAATTCCTTTTTCTTGTTTTATCCGGTCACTCAATTTACTTATTTCTTGATGGATGGCTAAAGCAGATCGAATAGCTCTTTGAGGAGCATCTTCAAGAGCAATGGGCGCTCCAAAAAGGGCCATAATCCCGTCACCCGTCAGTTCGTTGACTGTCCCTGCATAATCATGAACCTTGTGAATGAGGATTTCATAAACCTCATCCATCAGGGAGTAGATTTCTTCTGAGCCGAGTTTTTCGGTCAGTGCGGTGAATCCCTCCATGTCACAGAACATGACGGTGACCTGCTTGCGTTCACCTTCAATCTTGTCTCTTTGTGCCAGAATTCTCTGAATTAGGTCTTTAGGAAGGTATCTTTGAATCTTAGCAAGCTTTTCATCAAAGGAGAGTCTCTTGGGAACTAACTCTGGGGGAGATAAGTTTTGCCCACACTTACCGCAGAACCTAAACTCAGGAGGATTTGCGAAATTGCAGCTTGGGCAAATCCTTTCTAATTTGACCCCACATTTCCCACAAAAATTTATGCCTTCAGGGTTATCGAATTGGCACTTTGGACATTTCATTTTTGGGCGTTCCTATGAAAGAGACCCCTCAATGCAATTCTAAAAGGTTGAGGTTGGGTTGGGAGGTTGATTCGATACCCTATGGTTTGATAAAAGTCTACTATTTTTGAGCGGAAACTTCAACAAGAATTATCGATTGCCGACTTGAAAGGTTGCGTGGAAGGGGGGGGTTTAAAAATCATGCTTTCTGGAGAGATTGTCGAAAAGGTCCAGATGTTGTGATTTTCAAAAAATCAAATATCGTGAAATCAATTACGGATGTGTCCCAAAACACCTGGTTTAGAGTTTTTCGACCGTCTCGGAAGAAAGCGACAATGAGTAACTCTGGCAATATCTGACCTATGATCTGTTATTGCGAGAGTAAGCTTGAAATACTCTTTTTGTTCTTTACCAGTTGCCGTATTCTACAAATCCTCGATACAATATCCGGAAAGATACCCTCATCGAGCAATACAAAGGCACAGAAAGAAGCATCCCCCAAACACCATGCAAAAGCCCTCCAATTGATATCACAATCATTACCATCAGAGGATGAACATTAACACTCCTACTCACAGTCAGCGGAGTGATTGCGAGACTATCTAGCAGCTTTACGAATGCAAGGACACCTACTACTTTAAGTACGTTAGCAATTGAGCCAGTGTCTATAAGCACAAGCATACCACCGAATGCAAATCCCAGGAAAGGGCCAATATAGGGCACGATGTTAGCGATACCAGCAACGGCTCCGATGAAAATACCGTACTTTATGTCGAACAAATACAGACCTATTATTGCCAATACACCTACGAAGAAAGCGTCTGTGAACTGTCCCCTGATATAATTGCTGATCTGCCGATGAATCTCATGGAATAGGGTTAAGAATGTTTCAAAATATTTGTTAGGCACATACGCTATGAGCACTTTTTTTATTCTTCTGCCATCCTTTAAAAAGAAAAACACAACAACTTGGGTTAGAATTAAAGTGGTGACAAATTCCCTGACGATTTTCAACAGGAAGCTTATATCTCCCATCCCAGAGGTAAGATCGCTTATCTTCTTCTGCATTGTCTTTTGCATTACACCTTCGGGAATGAAGCCCGTGTTCTTTTCTAATAATTTCATTGCCCGTTCCAGGCTGTCCTGAATTTTACTCGCGTAGAAAGGTGCATTTTTCTGGAAACTGCTTATCTCTGTCTGTATTGTCGGCCAGGTGAGTTTCCATAATATAAACAGGAAAATAAGGGTCAGAATAATCAGCAGAACTACGGCAAAGGTACGGTTTATTCCCTCTCCTTCCATATAATCAACTACTGGACTTAGAAAAAATGTTATGACAAAGGCGATGATAAACGGCGTGAGCAGTCCTCTGATAAGATATAAAACCAGTAAGATACCAAACAAAACACATCCTATCGCGACAATTTCAAAGGTTCTCCAGAGTTTTTGGAATTCATTTTTTTCCATTCTATTCCACTTCTTTCAATTTCATTTCTGTCATTCTCCTAAGCCTGCTTGCAAGCCTTTGCGAAAGTTTCATAAGAATCTTGGAGCCGAGTCTGGGATTGCGCTCTATCAAATCAAACAAATCGGGTCTAAATACTCCAAGCACCTCCGTTTTTACAACTGCTTTCGCTTGGGCAGAGCGTGGATAGTCTTCCAGCAACGACATTTCTCCAAAAAATTCTCCTTCCCCCAGTTCGGCTATTTTCACCTTTTCCTCGTTGATCGTTTTGGTAATTTCCATCAGTCCTTTCTTAATGATGTACATCCCTGTGCCTGGTTGCCTTTCATGAAAGACCAGTTCATCGGGCATAAACGTCCTTTCATGTACGATCAACTCTATTTTTTTCAAATCTCTGAAAGTTAATCCTTCAAATAGCGGAACCGTTCGGAGCACCGGAATTATGTTTCCTTCTTTTCCTCGTATTTTCTTTAGTAGGACATTCAATCTGTTTGTTCTGCGCATCGTTGTTCTTCCCCATGACCCAATATTTTTGGTAATTCTCGCAGAAAGCTACCAAAGTAAAAGAGGTTATCGAAATATCAGACGCTGACTGAAGTGCAATCGAGGAAGCTAAGAACAAAAGCCCTCATAGGCTTTAATCCCTTCTTGAGCGTTCGAACGTGTGCTGCCTGGTTCATATGGAGAAACCGACCGATTCCTAAGTTCATTTCTTCTTTATAAACTCAAAAGAATCAAGAATCTTCTTCAGATCCTGACGGTCGCTGGCACCCTCTTTTTCGTATATCGTATAAAGAATAAAAATTTGATAGGGTTCTACAAAGCCATAGATCCATCCCTGTTCCTGTTTCTGGCCTCTTATCGTATAGGTTGCATATTTTTTTGCAGCGAATGGGACTCCCTTCAAGGAAATCGGTTCTGCGGGATACACATCCGGTTTCACAACACCTATCCCAAACTCTTTATCTAATTCAGCTTTCATACTTGTAGTGGCCATAGCAGTTAGACGTTCAATCTTTTCCTGGTTGAACGTGGCATACCTGCCTGTCGGCGTGAAATCGAAATTAATATTTGATCTCGTTTCGGGATTATAAGCATACAATTCTGTCTGCTCCTTATCCGTCGAAAAAGGTCTGTCATAACCCAGCTCTTCCAAGAAATCAGGGAATTCTGTCGTGATCTTCCAATGGGGTGGGACCGAGACATTGAATGGATACCGAATCCCAGTGTATTGATTTCCTTCAATCGTACCAGATGGAATACTGATATCTTCTTTAAGTGCGGGTCGGACAGGGATCCCTGCACAGCCGAAAAGAAAAACCAAAAGGATCATCATCATCAACATCTTTTTCATGGGCAATCCTCCTTTACGTTCAAATCAAATCAACGGCGGCATTTTCAGACGGCAACGGTACAACAAAAACTGGTTTCCGGGTTCGAAGTAGTACTGAGTTGGACACACTGCCAAGAAAGGTCTGTTCCAAGAATCCCCTGCCGTGGGTTCCAAGAACGATCACATCACAACCCTCTTCATCGACCGCCTTTAAAATCTCTTCCACAGGGTGACCCAGCCGAATAATGATTCTGGATACAAGGTCAGCTGACGAAATGCCCATTCGAGCATCTACCTTTACGGAAATATCCTGTATTCGCTCCTTAAATTTTTTAACTGTGTCCTCCCAGCGGTCCTTCGCGACCTTATACACGAAATCCTCAAAGGCTATCAACATAGGAGGAAGGGGTTCCACCGCATGCAAGATGACGATCTTTGCCTCATCTTTTCTTGCCATATGGACAGCGTAATAGAAAGCATAAACAGAGTTTTTGCTCAGATCGGTAGCAAAAAGAATCTTCTTGATTTGTGGAATCATATCTTCCCTTCTCCATGAAAGATGCACCGACCGGAATCGCGATGCTGAAAAGCAACAAAGACGCGCGGCCTGCAACAAAAATGCTCCCTCATAAGCCCTTTGTATTGTGTCTTAACGGAGAAGGAAAAGAAATACTCCCAAACCAATGAACAGGATCGCCGTTAAAAGCTTGACCGTCCCTGTATGGCCTTTCGTTACAAGGGCCATTTTCTCGGAAGTTACTCCAAAAAAGACGGCCACAAAAACGCCCACCAACGGTATAATGAACATGATGTTGTAGAGAAGGAGGTTGAAAAAGGCATGGACCCTCAATTTTGGGATGGTCATTATATATCCGATTGTGGGGAGATAAACCTGCCCGGTACAGATCACCTCAGTACCAGCGATGACGAATCCGAGAGCGAATGTGCCGATGAAGCCCGCTTTTTTAGACTGGGCCCCCTCTCTGATAATTTTATGGACCTTTTTCTTCATGGCCATGGGGAGCTGAAGCTTCCATTTTGCCATCTGACCTCGTCGGAATAGAACATAATCATACAAGCTTATTACCCCAAGTGCGAACGCAAAAATGGCGATGACGAGATAGATCCCTTTGGTGATCAGAGGGAAACCGCTTAACTGGCGGAGGCCAGCCATAAGCCCCATTCCAGCTAAGAGGTAAGCAATAAAGACACCCAAAGTGAAGATAATGCCGTATAAAAGGATCTCTCGAGTTTTTTTGCCTACAAAAGTAAGGTAGGATATTAGAAAGATGATCGTGGCAAAGGCACAGGGGTTGATCCCATCTATAAAGCCTGCGATCAACACGGCCGAGAGGCTAAATCTCTTGAAGCGCTCAACGATTCTTTGTTCCCCATTCTTCAGAGCCTCCTGGGTCACTTTCTCCCAAGGCGGAGGAGCTCCCCTCGCATGGTATTTTGAGACCAACCTTTGGAAATTCTCATAACGTAAATCATCTCCCGAAAGGTAGTCTCCGCCGATATAGAGTTTAAGATTCCCCCGTTTGGACTCCGGAACATGATAGATTTGGTAAAAAGCCTCATCTGTCGTTTTATTTTCGTCCTTTGTCAAGTCGAAGATTGCTATTCTCAAAAGAGGAACATTAGAAGCCCACTCCTCTAACTCAGCCCTTTTCCCTTCGCACTCAAGGCACCCTTGCAGATAGAAAAACGCACCATACACAATCTTTTGAGAATTTTTCTCCTCCTCCGTAGGGGCATGGGGGATCCACCGCTCCGTCTTCGTTACTTGAAGGGAAGGCCAAGGAGTTCCTCCTTTCTCGGCATAGGACCTGACCAATCCCTCCAGATCTTTTAGAATCTTCGCCTCTCCACCTAAGATTTTATTCCCAATAATGACGACAGGAAGTTCGTTACCCTCTTCCTTCAATTCTTTTTCGAATCTGTCAAGAAGGTCATAATTATTCAATTTGTTTAAGGAAAAAGATCGAATCTCAATGGGGTACTTCTTTGAAAGAGGATTAATGAATTTCTCTCTGACCTTCAGCCCTCCACCCTCTTCAGAATAGAAGAAGTAAAGCCTCACTACATCTTTTGAGAAGCTGACCTGAGTGGTGGTATGGATCAGTAAGATGAGAATGGGACAAAAAATCCAGATCCAATTCTTTTTCATGGCCGCCTCATTTCTTGGGCAATTCATCCTTGTGCACCCATGAATTTCCTCGTGGTAGATATAAAAGACTAAGATTACCAGCGCGGAAACCCCCAATAGGATCAAAAACAGCTTATACTGGTGCTCAAAGGCCTTCGCTCCCTGAAGGGTTGCCATCAATGTTCCGGGTATCCTTCCAATACTGGAAATAATCAGAAAAATTGCTAAATGCATCGGTGTCAGACCTAAGATGTAGCACAAAGCGTCTTTTGGAAAACCGGGAATTAAAAAGAGAAGAAAAATTAGGATGGCGCCCTCATGGCCGATCAAATAATCGTATTTTTTCATTGTTTTGGATGAAACAAATTTTTCAACTGCCCACCTTTTAAAGAGTCTCGCCACGCCGAAGGCAAACCACGAACCTACGATGGAGCCGATCATGGAATAAAGTAACCCGGCCTTTACCCCGAAGAGATAACCTCCCAGAAATTCAACCGCCCCTCCGGGGATCGGAGCTGCCACCACCTGTAATACTTGGACAAGGACATAAATCAATGGAGAATATGGTCCAAACGAGGTGATAATTTCTTTCAGTCGGTGGCGGTCCTGTAGTAGATCATAGAATTTGCCGGCTTCAACCCATAACATAGTATTGTATCGATTAAAGATAAATCCAACTATTCCTGCCAAAACACAGATCATTATTGCCCATTTCAATTTTGATCGATATAATGATTTCATCAGGTTAAGATTCATCAAGCCAACTACCTATAATTTCGGTATCAAGAAATGTTGCGGCGGGATAGACAGCAGCATCACCGAAGGGGCCTTTCCCGTGAGATCTCATCGGCGTTCGACTGGGCTATCTCAGAGAAGTAGGTGATTTTCCTTTCATACCCTTCGGTAGCCTCCAAGAAACTCTGAGCCTCATTGTAGAGGTTCAGAATTTTGTTTTTCGAGGCCTCATTCACTCTTTGTCAGCTTCTGTCTCTTTGATCTTGGTCTAGGCCTTTTCATTTGAAAGGGTGGATGCTGATGTCAGCGTAGTCTCCGACAGCATTGGAATTGGTGTTGTCAGAGTCAGTTAGAATTGCTATCCCTTGAGCCACCGGACGTTTCTCTCCTTTTCCAAAGAAGCGTTCGTAATCGGAAAGCACGTTACGTTCTTCGGCGACCCACGTGCCCGCGAGTGTTCGCCCGCTGCGGACAACGATAATCTTTGTTCCGCTCGAATAGGGTGAATCGAACGCCGTGCCAATGGGCAATATGTCACTCCATATATATTTTATCGCCGTCACGAATGGCAACCCGCTCAACACAACGTACACACCGAGAACGCTGTCGGCCGCGCTTTTTATTTGTTCGTTTGAACTGGTAGGGAAGATGACGGCACGCCAATGCCAACGAAGTATCGGATAATCCCTTATGTCCCACTTTTTCTGATAACTGACCTGTACGCTCAAGTTGTATGCGTCGGCACGTAGGAATTTCTTTTCTCCCTCGGCCTGCACCGAGTAAACCTTGACGCTATTTTTCTGATCCCTCGATACCCAGCCTGAAGGAAATTTGCCGACTTCGTCGCCCTCGAAGGTTATGTGGATGAGGGGTTGGGCGCAGAGAGTCTGAGCACAAAAGATGAGCATGACGACAAATAATCGTTTCATGGAATCAACTGTGTCTCAAGCAAAGCCAGGTGACCGAAACAACCTTTTCAGGGGTTCCAGCTTGGATTCCTTGAAGGATGGCTTCGTATGTTCTCTATAAGACTCCAAAATGGCCATTTTGGCATATCCCCAGAAAATCTTACGAAATCGGAGATAGTCGGTTAATGTTTGGAAAACAAAAAGACCTCACTGCACAATTTAGCCTACCAAAATGAAGTTTCTTGTCAATACAAAAAATGAAATTGTGAAAATTATCTTTTTTAATTTAAGAGATTGAGTGGACTTAAAATAAAACGAATCGAGAACAACCTATCTTATTGATTTCCGGCTGGAATATTGCATTGTGAGGCAAAACCACAAAGTCACTCATTCAGGAAATACTCGATAACGAATGCATATACAAGTCTTCACTATTATCCAGAATGAAGAATTGACCATTTCTGGTATTGGCCAATGGGCATATAGGGAGATGGAAACCTCTTATTTTTTGGATTGTTGAAGAATTGGCGTTATCATGTTGGCTGAAACGTGCCCCCGAGCAAGAGGATTTGAGGCCATCATTTTACTTGGAAAATTCTCCAAAATCTGGTATTAAGAAGGCAATGGTTGATCAGCCTACCATCACTGTAAATCAAGCTTACCTCAGGGCAATAGAAAAAAAAGTGGGAGACCTCAGGGCCTTGATAGAGGTGTCTGCGATTATTTCATCCACACTCGACTTTAACGAACTGATGACTTTAGTGATGGAAAAAGCAAAGAGCCTTATGAATGCGGAGGGTTGTTCGATCCTCCTCTATAATAAGGAGATTAACAAGCTCGAATTTGACCTTGCGATATGCAAAGAAGAGTCTATCACAGATATCTTGAAGAGTAAGGTCACCCTGGACATGGGCCAAGGTGTTGCAGGTTGGGTGGCAGAGCATCAAACCCCACTATTGATAAAGGATGCAAATACAGACAGCCGATTCTATCAAGAGGCCGATCGGCTGACGGGCTTTACGACAAGAAGTCTCATTGCTGTACCCCTTGTCGGCAGAAGTGGGCTGATTGGGGTAGCAGAGATACTTAATCCCAAAGATAAGGATTTTTTTAGCGATTATGACTTAGAGATATTTCAGACCCTCTCGAGGCAAATTGCTATTGCCATTGAAAATGCTCGTTTTCATGAAGAATCTGTTGAAAGGGAGAAGTTGAGACAAGAACTTGAGATCGCTTCAACCATCCAGAGGAGTTTTCTCCCCGTATCTCCCATTTTTAAAAAAGATCGTTTGACGTTATCCGCTATCAACCTCTCTGCAACCCAGGTTGGAGGTGACCTCTATGATTTCATCGAACTCAGTCCAAACAGGGTAGGGGTTTTCATAGGAGATGTCTCGGGAAAAGGAATCTCAGCAGCACTCTATATGGCAAAGGTCATCAGCGATTTCAGGTACATCGCCCCTCAGGTGGCCACACCTGAAATCGCATTGAATCGTCTCAATTCTGTGCTCTCTCAGGCTCCACGGGGTATGTTTCTCACAGGGATTTATGGAATTGTTGACCTATCGACAGGAAATATTCCCCTCTCTGTGGCTGGACATCCGCCATTTCTTTGGCTGACCGATGGAGAGACGAGGGTAATGAATGTCGCATCAGGCCCGCCACTGGGTATTCTGCCTACGGAGTATCCTTACGCAGAGATATTATTGAAAAAGGGCGACAGGATTTTTTTCCTGACGGATGGGGTCTTTGAAGTAAAGAATAAGGAAGAGAAGAGGATCGGTTTTGAGAAGCTTGTCGGCTTTATAAAGGAACACATGGGTGAGGGTAATCTTATTCAAAAGGTGGTTGATTATGTGAACGATTTTTCGAAGGGTCTCGCAAGGGCAGATGATCTGACCATCGTGGAATTAAGTTGGGACGCGGCGACTTGAAATGAAGGATTTAGCAGTGATCAAAGTTCAATCTGACCCCCAATATCTCTCCGTGATTAGGAGTGTTACAGCCAAGATGGGTGAATTATATGGACTGTCGGAGTCCGCGACAGAAGACATCAAACTGGCTGTCGATGAGGCCTGCTCAAATGTGATAAAGCATGCCTATGGAGGAGACACCCATCAGAGTATCCTGGTCAGATATAAGATGACGAAAAAGGGGTTTGAGGTCCTCATCGAGGATAATGGGGTTAAGGTACAACCGGAATCAATCGAAGGAAGAAACCTTGATGATATTAGACCGGGAGGGCTTGGTGTCCATCTCATCAAAAGGACATTCGATATCTTCCAATTCGATCAGAGAAAAAGAAAAGGTAATAGACTTAGATTGGTCAGGTTTACGAAATAGAGGATGAAGATCGAGGTCAAAGACTATCAAGGCATGACAGTGATGGCCCTTTCGGGGGAAATCGATATGTATTCGTCGCCAACCCTGAGAGAGGAGATGATGAGCCTGATCAATAAAAGGGTAACACCTCTACTCGTTGATTTCAAAGGAGTCCCTTATATTGATAGTTCGGGAATCGCCACTTTTGTAGAAGGCCTAAAGTGTATGATGTCGTATGGTGGCAGATTGAAATTCATCGGACTCCTCGAAGGAGTAAGGGAGATATTTAGTTTTTCAAAACTGGACAAAGTCTTTGAGATATACGGAACCTTTGAAGATGCCCTCAATAGCTGAAAACGTTTTAGGCCTCATCGGAAGGAAGGCCATTCCACGCCTGCACGATATCCACGACGCTTCCAAGTTGATCAACGATACCTTTTACTGGGCATTGCTTTCTCCCTTTAGGGGTAAAAAAATAAGGTTCGGGGCAAGTATCTCTGAAATGGTGAAGACCGGATATAATTCTGTTCCGATCGTAGCCATCATCTCCCTCTTTGTAGGAGTCATCCTTGCACTCCAGGCAGCCTATCAGCTCAGGAGATTTGGGGCATTGATCTACGTGGCAAACCTTGTAGGTGTCTCCATCACAAGGGAGTTGGGTCCTATCCTCACCGCAATCATCGTTGCGGGAAGAAGTGGGTCTGCTTTTGCTGCTGAGATAGGCTCCATGAAAGCTGCAGAGGAGATTGATGCCTTGATCAGCATGGGGATCAATCCCGTGAGGTTTCTTGTGGTGCCGAAACTCATCGCACTGATGGTGATGCTTCCAGCCCTAACCATCTTTTCTGATTGCATTGGCATTTTGGGTGGTTTTTTACTTTCCGTTGCTGCCCTTGAGATACATCCCTATAATTATTTTCAACAGACGATCAACGCACTCCTTATTAAAGATATCCTTACGGGGCTCATGAAGGCATGGGCATTTAGTATCGTCATCACAATTGTTGGTGCCTATGAGGGATTTAAGGTAGAGGGAGGTGCAGAAGAGGTAGGGAGACGGACAACCGCTTCAGTGGTTTCCTCCATCTTTTTAGTCATCGTCTTTGACCTTTTCTTTACCACCCTCTTTTACTATTTTACGTAATCCTATGGAAAATGTAATCGAGGTGAGAGACCTGGTGACCTATTATGGGGAGAGGGAGATCCTGAAGAACATTTCTCTTTCTATCCCGAGGGGAAAAACAACGGTCATCCTTGGAGGAAGCGGTTGCGGCAAAAGCACTCTATTGAAGCACCTCATTCGACTCTTGAAGCCAACCCGCGGAAGTGTTCTCATCAATGGAAAGGATATCACCCTGATGGATGAAGAGGAATTAAATGAAGTCCGTAAGAAGATGGGTGTCTTATTTCAGGGCTCGGCATTGCTCAACTCCATGACCGTTGCAGATAACGTGGCACTCCCCCTACGGGAACATACAAGATTGAAGGAATCCACCATACAGATTATGGTCCGGATGAAGCTTGACCTAGTGGGCCTCTCCGGTTTTGAGCATCTTTACCCATCCCAGCTTTCAGGGGGGATGAAAAAAAGGGCAGCCCTTGCAAGGGCCATGGCATTGGACCCGGAGATGCTCTTCTTTGACGAACCCTCAGCCGGCCTCGACCCTGTGACAGCCGCGGGTCTGGATGAACTCATTCTGAAGCTTAAGAATGTGTTCAGGGTGACGATCGTTGCCGTCACGCATGAGCTTGCCAGTGTCTTCACCATTGCGGATCATGTGGTTATGCTCGATTTTGGTGAAGTCATCTTTTCGGGTAACCTCGATGAGTTAAAGGTATCGGATCACCCGAGGATAAGGATGTTTCTCGAAAGAAGGCCCGAAAAGGGCGCCTATTCGCCTGAAGATTATTTCAGGATTATCGCAGGCGATTAACCCGGAGGAACCTTGGCATCATTAAAGGAAGAGATTAAGGCTGGTGTCATTATATTGACCTCGCTCATCCTGCTCAGTGGTTTTATCATCCTGATTGGAGGAAGCCAATTTTTTGAAAAGCTGGATAAATACTATGTTCAGGTGATGGATGCAGCGGGTCTTGAGATGGGTGCACAGGTCAAACTCGGTGGTGTGAGAGTTGGAAGGGTTTTGAATATTAGTGCACCCAGCGGTCCGGGTCAACCTATTACCATAGAGGTTGGAATAAAACAGGGGACGATCCTTTATAAAGGGACACAGGCGCTGATCACACAGGTCGGCCTCGTTGGAGATATGTATCTATTGCTCTCTGTAGACAAGACAATGAACGAGCGGATTCGTGTGGGAGAAACGATTCCTTCAGAGGAGCAGGTCCAATTTGCTCGAATTATGGCAAGGATTGAAGACCTATCGAAATCCATCGATGGCTTGATCAGGGATGCCGATAAACTCTTCAGTCAGAAGAATATAAGTGAGATTGAAAAAGTTTTTGGAAATACAAATAAGACGATTATCTCTGCCTCTTCAAGCATTGATCAAATCGTATCTGCCCTGAGGAACACCACTGGTAAACTTGAACTTGTCCTCAATGAAATAGCGGAGGTGGTGAGAGATAACAAGGGTGAATTTACACTGGTGATACAGAGGGCAAGAGAAGCCATAGAAAAAACAGGAGAGACCGTAGAGAAAATTAGAGAAGTTATAGAGAAAGCAGGAGGAACCATAGAGAGGTCAGGAGACATGGTCAAGGCCTTTGAGGAAACAGCCAAAGCGTTAGAGGGCACCTCTAAATCTGCTGATAAGACTATTAAGTCCATTGATAAATCCATTGACCTAAACTCGCAGAATCTTAATCAGCTCCTTAACTTATTGACCAGAACGACCGAGGATCTGCAGGATGTGATTCAGGAGATAAAGGCCAAACCTTGGATTCTCATTTACAAGGAAGGCAAAGGAAAGGAAGAGTGAGATGAGCAAGTGGCTGACGATTTTGGCACCCCTTTTTCTCATGGCGGCATGTGCCATGCCTGAGACAAGGGTATACAGCCTTTATTTGCCCTCGGGCAGGGGAACAACAATCTATCCAAAGGGGGATGCATCCATTGTGATCGTGATCAATTCCCCGCGTTATCTTACACAGCCTTACATCGTATATAGGAAATCACCCTATCAGCTTGAGATATCGAGGTATTCAAAATGGGAGGTTTCACCGAACGAGGTGTTACGCGAGGCATTTAAAGACGCCCTGTCTTCCATCCAGCGATTTAAAGAGGTTCGGGCAATGAATATCGTACCGGATGGTTTTTATTTACTCGAGATAAACCTTAAAAAGTTTGAAAGATCCGATACAGGGAATGATTCTTTTGGTGAGCTTATCTTTGATGTTCAATTATTATCCCCTGATGGCAAAGAACTCTGTCAGAATAGCATCTCAAAAAGAACAAAACTGGAGGATAGAAGTTTTTTAAGCCTTTCAAAAGGATTAAGTGGTGCCCTCGCAGAGGGGATAGAAGAGGTAAGGGATAATATAGATCGGTCTCTTAAAGGGAATAAGTTTTAGTACTCTTTTGTATCTATTACCCCACCTGTAACATGTCAAAAATTTGACAAATGGTACTCTGAATAGGTGATTTAGCTCTTCCCAATTTATCCATTTGATCTGGGTGCTGCCAGGATCTGTGGGAGGGTCTGGGCCTATTTGGCAAAGAAGGGAGTTTCCGTTGGTTCCCATGACCTAATGATCGCCTCAACATGCATCTCCCTTGGATTTTCGGTTTTGACTTTTGACATTCGGGATTATGGAAAAATCGAAGGATTAGCAATAGAGAGATATGAGGTGTAAAGGAGTGCCGGTTTGTTCAACACCCAACTGTGCTCCACTGTCCGCAATGCCAGATTAATCTCCTTAGCCATTACACCTACAAAGAGTGAAGTTGGGCTTTCTATATGACTTGAAGATTTGCGATTGATAGCGAGCATAACGGCCTAAGCTAAGCGGCGTGCTGTTTTTGCGTGTCCAGTTGGGCGCCTTGATAGGCGAGATTGCCGTTGATCTATCCATTTTTTGAAAGAACGCTGACTTTCTCCCGATGGTCTACCAGCCAGCAATCCTTCAACGCTTATGTCTTCGTCAATGTCTTCCCAATGAATCCCATGCCCTCTGCCTATCAACCTCCAATTACTTCGCTCCTCGTGAGTTGCATGTAATAAGCGTGGGAACCATTCCAAAGGAACCGAGATTGTTCTCCCATCACTTAAATCGACAATTAAAGAATCTTTGGTTACTCTTACGTCTTCAGCCCTTGGAAGTTCTATTTCAATCGGTGAAATACTCATCCCATGCCTCCATCAATTTAGCCCTGTTTTGTTCAATGATCTTGTGGATTTTGGCAATCTCCGTCCTACCAAATCCTCCGCTACTTTGCAGCCTGACTGGGTCAAGCCAAAACTTGGCAACCTTATCATCACGTTCAACATGAATATGGAGAGGTTCATCCTTATCCCCCGCATAAAAGAAAAAACGATATGGCCCGGCTCTTAAGAGAGTTGGCATATGTATCTTAACCTAAACGGCATATTTTATCAGCCTATGGTGTTCATGCAATGAATACTACCAAAAGTACGAGCCCAAGGCAAGGGTATTATGGTTTACCGGAGGTAGATTTGTTGAGACGAAGGAAAAGGACGGAGGGACAGAGGAAGATTGCGGTGTATTTGTCGAGGATATTGAGCGGTGAGAAGAATGCTGGGATTGGGTCCGTGTTTTGGATAACCCTTCAGGCGGTGACCAATGCCGTCAGGAGTGTTGAAAAGAGGATGGAAGAAGATATTAAATTTAGCTCAGGGGTAACGAAGGTCAGCAATGAAGAGTCAATTTTTTTCGCGATTCTAACCCACTTCAGTCCTGCCTTTTTTCTATCTAATGCGTGAAACAAATAATATTTTTTCGCAATGAGCATTTTTTTGTTGACATTATTTGGAAAGTATATATACTTATAAATATGCCACGTCATCTGATGACCAATGAACGGGGAATGATAGCTCTGGAGCGCCTCAGAAAGATAAAGCCCTTTGTCCAAGCCTCCCTGAGTATTACAAAAAAACGGTGCGGCAATCCTCGATGTCGGTGTGCTCAAGAAGGTCCCCTTCATGAAGTGGCTCTTCTTACGTGGAAGGAGGAGAAACGCACCCGTACCTTGTATATCCCAATACAACTTCGTCAGGAGGTTGAGAGATGGGTCCAAGAAGGGAAGCTTCTCAAGCGCCTCGTGGCAGAGGTGTCCCAGGCTCAGAGGGAGTTTTTGAGCAGCAAGAAAAAGAGCAGGAAGAGCAAAAAGGGTTGATCCGTGCTTTGACGGGCACCGTGCACCATTTCTTTGGTGGTTTTTCCCCCTCTATTCGCCCATCTCACAGACCCCCGAGATCCTCAGAAGATCCTTTACCCCCTCGCGAGTCTTGCCTTCGCCGGTGTCACGATGTTCCTGTTTCAGCTCAAAGCGAGGCGACAGATTGGGTTGTTGCTCCGCAACGGTTCCTCGGTCATCAAATTCCAAGCCCTCTTTGGAGTGAAGTCTTTTCCTCATGGCGATACCCTGGAAGCGACCTTTTCAAATCTGGAGACCGACCAGATTCAGATGGTCGTGACCGGAATGACCGAAACCCTCATTCGCAAGAAGGTCCTCTACAGCTACCGTTTATTGGGAATCTACTTCATCGTGGCCATCGATGGAACGGGCACGATCAGCTTCAGCCACCGTCACTGTCCCCATTGTCTCACGCGTACCCGCAATGGAAAGACCCTTTACTACCATCCCGTCTTGGAAGCCAAACTCCTGACTTCCAATGGCTTCGCCTTCTCTCTGATGACCGAGTTTATCGAGAACCCCGGAGACAAGGCGACCAAACAGGATTGTGAACTCAAGGCCTTCTACCGACTGGCGGAGCGACTCAAGACCCGGTTTCCACGGCTGCCCATCCTTTTATCGATGGACGGTCTCTTCGCAGGGGGACCGACCTTTGATCTATGCCAGTCTTACGGCTGGAAGTTCATGATCGTTCTCAAGGACGACGATTTGCCTTCCGTGAACGAGGAGTTCGATGCATTGTCCAAATTACAACCCGAGAACCGATTGGCTTGGCGCACGGGGAAGGAGGCCCAAGTCAAACAGGTCTTCCGCTGGGTCGACGATATCGCCTATGTCGATTCCCTAAAGAAGGAGCACACGTTATCCGCGATCGAGTGCTTGGAGACCAAACCCGACAAGGAGGGACAGAAGAAAACGACGAAGTTCAAGTGGGTCACCAACTGCCATGTCTCGTGCAAAAATATCACGACCTTATCCAATGACGGAGGGAGGATGCGATGGAAAATTGAAAACGAGGGATTCAACGTACAAAAAAAGGGAGGATATGAACTGGAGCATGCTTACACCAATAATCCTAACTCAGCCAAGGTCTTTTACCTCCTCTTGCAGATCGCTCATCTGCTCGCACAACTTCTCTACAAAGCTAAACTTCTTAAAAGAGATTTCCCTGGTGGGTTCGGCTCGGCAAAAAACCTGGCGTTCCGATTGCTGGAAGCTTGGCGAAATGCCCGCATGGCTCAAGCAGACATCACGGCGGCGCTTCAAAAACGATTTCAAATTCGGTTTGATTCTTCTTGATCCACTCGGTGCTCCAGTCCTACCCTCCCTGACAACCTAAACTTCTATTACGGTCCCATTCCATGGATCGCCGGTCCCTTGTTCCCTTCTCCCTGGCTCTCCTCATCCCAACAACCTCTTGCCCGGATACTCCCTCTCCTACCACCCCCTGACTCTTCATTGCTGAACGAAGGTGAAGGCGCTTGTAGCAAGTGCCAAGCAAAGTGTATAATATAGCTTTGACCCCAATTCCTTATTGTTGACCCCAATTCCTTATCCCATTGTCCGCTAAATCAAATTTCACTTTTCATGACTTCCTTGATTTTTGCCGCTTTTTGTCTTAGTTACAAGAGTCTTTACGCTTCCTTGAGCTTCCTTTCTGGATTCCGCTATCTTATCCTGCTGATTCTGCTCAGGGATTTGTGGCAGTTTGTTAAAATTCCTCCACTTGTTTCTCATTGCCTCTTCCCAGTTCTCCCTTCCCAGCCAAACGCAGCCTTTTCCGATTGGATATAAATCACCCTGCATCAAGCATTCTCCATGGGCGTTGTTAAAGATGAAGGCATGCATTATTTCGTGGGCGAGGACAAACTTATCATTTTTTCTGATTATGATGTATCGACGGTAAGTATCGTCGATTAGGCCCACGTAAGTCGGGATGAAGAGCATAGTAAGGTACTCATAAGCTGGGAAGTTATGAAAGTAGACGACGATGTCGAAGTTCTTCGCTCTGTCTTGTGTCTTTTGGTACATATCCATGAGGGGTTTTGAGGTGGCGCAAGAGACACAGAGAAAAAGTAGTAAGAGAAGTAAGATTAGCCTACGGGCATCCATCAAAGTCCTCCATACTAATGACCTCCAGCCGAATGCCTGTCTGAGGCTCAAGGACATCTGAAGTCTCTTTTACAAGCACCCTGATTTCGTTTTCGGCCCAACTATTGTCGTGCAAGCACAAAATTCTAAGTGTGCGGGTGGGTTGTAGGCTCGCTTTGAAGGCGGGATCATTTAGGGATCCCTTTACCGTCCCGAGTGAGCAGGAACAAAGTAAGAGTAACGAGACCAAGATGATATAGACTCGCATTACTTCTTCTCCTGTGGTTGCTGTGATTAGCCTCAGTAGGAAACCTACCAGTTGTTGTTTATTGTTTTTTTCCGCATTTTTGAAATACAACTTTAAAATAATTTATGTCGGGAAAAGCCTTACCCGCGCTTCCTGACCGCATCGAGCAAGGCGAGCGAAAAGAGGGTTCCTTCTCGAGCATCTCGGCTGGGTTGAAACCCACTAAACGGAATGTGAACCTATAAACCTGCCCCGACACAACTTGAAATTACGATATTTTCATAAACTTTGAAAAGTATTACAATCTTCCAAGAAAATAATTAAGCTAAATTTTTGTCTTAATTTGAGCAACAATTGTGCCATGAAGAAGAGGTAATATTTTTATTTTCTTAATATAAGGATTTACACGGGAATCTATGTAATTGGGGGGAGTTGATACTTCCGGAGGTGAGAAGGGTTATGGCAGGATCTCCATAATCTATGGAGCGTTTTCCATATACTCGGCACCAAATCTTATATTATATTCCTTGATCTTTGAGAGGAGCGTTTTGTAATTGATTTTAAGCATCCTGGAGACCTTGCTTTTATTCCCTGCGCATCTTGCAAGGGTTTGTACGATGGCATTCTTCTCGGCCAGATAGATTGTCTTTTTAGCTACCTGCTTTAAGGGTATATCTTTCACCATTTCTTCCTCCGGTAAGGCAGGAAGAGAGGCCACTCACGAGTCATAGGCAGTTACAAAGGAGGAAGACCAGTTTCCTGAGGATTAGGGGATTAAATCTACACCTTTCAGGAATACCTATCAAGCGTTGACTTCAGGACCGTAATCCGTAATCAAAATATTTTGTAATGAGGAAAAAACCATTGCTCAAGCAGATAAGAAAGATTTCAGAGGGGTGAGGATTGTATAGTGATAGGGAGTTAGGCTGAGGTTAGGTTAAGGCATGAGGTCCTGAGAACTCGAAAAAACACTTATTCCTTCGACTGTGGCAGACTCTATTGGATGAAATGAAATTGGGACGCCAAACGCTTGTCAAGCCGAAGAAAAGATCAATAACTTCTCCGTCGCTTCTTTATAGAGAACGAAATTGGAATGATGCTTTGCGACCTTCAGGAAGATCTTTCGTCCATGTTCAATGACTCTCCCTGCAATACAGAGGAGATGAAATCTTAAAGCTTTTAGGCGAGCAGGCCACCAGGAGACCGGCAAGGCTTTTCTCTTCATTACATCAATTCTATAGAAAAACCCTCTCAGGAAGTAATTGCGGTTGGATGTGCCTCCTAACCTTTACCAAACGGGTTTTTCAACACACCCAGCCGTCTTTTTCGACCGTTTTTGTGCACCCATTAAAAGGCACCCATTAAAACTGTGAGGTCCATTTTGATATGAAAAAGAGCAAACCTCTCAAGGGGCTTGATAAAAATGTCATTTTTTACTAACGTTAAACTTACTCGGCTTAACATTGCCGTTGCTAAACTCACTCATACCCAAGGGAGCTTTTATGGCCGGAGAGCACAAAAGGGAATATGAAGAATCGATTCATCATCCTGAAAGATTCTGGGATAAGGCAGCGAAACAAATCCATTGGCATAAACCCTATGCGAAAGTTCTTGACGGTTCTCGTAAACCTTTTTATCGATGGTTTACAGGTGGTGAATTGAATACGTGTTTTAATGCAATTGATGACCATGTCCTGAAGGGGAGAGGCGATCAGTTTGCGATTGTTTATGACAGCCCTGTAACGGATACGGTCAGAAAGATCACCTATGGGGAGCTATTATTTCTCGTTTCAAAATTTGCAGGGGTATTGTCTTCTTTTGGGGTGAAAAAGGGTGAGACGGTCATCCTCTATATGCCCACGATTCCAGAAGCTGCCATCGCGATGCTTGCCTGTGCGCGGATTGGTGCAATTCATTCAGTGGTCTTTGGCGGATTTGTGCCGGATGAGCTTGCCAAGCGAATCGATGATGCCAAGCCGAAGCTTGTCGTATCGGCGTCATGTGGTATCGAAGGGGAAAAGATCGTCGAATATAAGCCATTATTGGATACTGCAATCGAAATGGCGAACCATAAACCAGAAAGGTGTATTATTTATCAACGGAAGCAAGTCCAGGCTTCAATGAAGAAAGGGAGAGACGTTGATTGGGAAGAAGCGGTGGCGAGGGCATCGATGGAGGATTGCGTGCCGGTTGCCTCCACAGATCCTCTTTATATCCTTTATACTTCAGGCACGACGGGAGTTCCCAAAGGCGTGGTTCGGGATAACGGAGGTTATGCCGTCGCATTGAAGTGGAGTATGAAATATGTCTATGGAGTAGATCCCGGTGATGTCTTCTGGACGGCATCCGATGTGGGCTGGGTGGTGGGTCATTCCTATATGGTCTACGGACCCTTGCTCTATGGATGCACCAGTGTCATGTTTGAGGGAAAGCCTGTGGGGACGCCAGACCCCGGCGCATTTTGGAGGGTCATTTGCGACCACAAAGTGAAGGTACTTTTCACTGCCCCCACCGCATTCAGGGCTATCAAAAGGGAAGACCATGGAGGAGAATTTCTTAAGAAATATGACCTCTCCCATTTCAGATATCTTTTCCTGGTAGGAGAGAGGCTTGATCCGGACACCTATTTTTGGGCGAGTGATTTGCTAAAAAAACCCATCATTGATCATTGGTGGCAAACAGAAACAGGGTGGCCCGTTGCAGCAAACTGTATGGGGATTGAACCCTTCCCTATCAAAGCAGGCTCACCCACAAAACCTGTGCCAGGGTACCACGTGGAAATCTTGAACAACGAGGGTCAGGCCTTGCCCCCCGAGGCCGAGGGGATTGTTGCCATCCAATTGCCACTCCCCCCGGGGTCTCTGATGACATTATGGGAAAATGATTCGAATTTCAAAGAATCATATCTCGATCCATTTCCTGGATACTACTTTACGGGGGATGCAGGCTATTTTGACAGAGAGAGATATCTCTATATTATGGGTCGTGTGGATGACGCGATTCATGTAGCAGGTCAACGACTCTCTACGGGAAGAATGGAAGAGGTGGTTGCGGGACATCCGGATGTGGCAGAGTGCGCGGTCATCGGGTGTGCAGAGGGTTTACCGTTTGGCTTTGTGGTATTGAGATCGGATGTGAAAAGGGATCCGAACATGATCATCGGAGAGATTGTACAGATGGTAAGGGATCAGATCGGAACGTTTGTCCGTTTCAAGCAGGCGGTTGTGGTAAAACGCCTCCCCAAAACCCGATCGGGGAAGATTCTAAGAGGAACAATGAGAAAGATTGTAGATGGGAGAAAATACAGCATTCCTTCGACCATCGATGACCCGACGATTCTAAAGGACATTGAAGGAGTGGTTAAAGGAACTCTTCCACGAGGGCCATAGGACTGACTCAGAAAAGTGGCGGTTAGGAAAAGAAGGTGTGGGGAATGGTATTTCTTGGTTCATGCCTGAGGAGGTTTGGTCAAAGAAAAACGAGATAATTTACTTTGATCAATTTACTAAAAAGAATAAAAAAATCAATTAAAAATTGATTGACTTACTCATCACTATTTAGTAAATTTGTCCTCAATGAGAAAGACCGTTTTATACATTTCAATGATATTGATTTTGATTTTCAATGGAAGGGTATATTCGGTAGAAGTACCTAAAGAACCCATCCTCCGCATGGAGACAGGGATGCATACCGCACCGATATTTAGGCTTGCCGTTGATGCTCAAAACCAATTTTTAGTCACAGGATCGAGCGACAAAACGGTTCGGTTGTGGGAATTGTCGACAGGCAGGCCCATCAAGATTCTAAGACCTCCTATCGGGGAAGGGTTTGAGGGTAGGATACTCTCTGTTGCGATCACGCCTGATGGAAAAACGATTGCGTGTGGAGGACGGACGGGATTTGCCTGGGAAAAATCCCAATCCATCTATTTATTTGACCGGGAGAGCGGAAACTTGATCCACAGGATAAAGGATCTTCCGGATGCCTCCGTTGTGCACCTTGCCTACTCGAAGGATAGCAGGTTCCTTGTCGCGACACTGGGAGGAGGCAAGGGCATCCGTATTTACCATACCCGGGATTATTCCATTGCAGGGGTGGACGAGGAATATGGAGATTACTGCGTGAGTGCTGATTTTGACGTGAATGGAAGGCTTGTTACGGCATCCTCTGATGGCTTTATCCGCCTTTATATGAATGATTTCAAGCTAATCGTTAAAAAGAAACCCCCTGGCGGGAATAAACCCTCTTCTGTCAGTTTTTCCCCTGAGGGTTCACGCATTGCCGTTGGATTTAGAGACTCATCGAAGTTGGATATTCTCTCGGGAAAAGATCTTTCCCATCAATACTCCCCTGATTCGAGTGGCATTACCCGAGGAGGTTTGAGTGACATTAACCGAAGAGGTTTGAGTGGCATTAACCGAGGAGGTTTGAGTGGTATTACCCAAGGAGGTTTTCTTTCTGTTTCCTGGTCATTGGACGGCAAGTTTCTCTACGCGGGCAAGGTCCGGGCTCCGGTTTTCATTCGCAAATGGTCAGGCGGAGGTAGGGGAGGGTTCAAGGATCTTCCCGCAGGAGATTATGATATTCATCAGATTCTGCCCCTCAAGGACGGAGGCGTCGTCTTTTGCACATACAACGCCGCCTTCGGGATATTTGACGCAAATGACAAGAGAACTATCTATAAAAGCCCACCTATTGCGGAATACAGGGGTGGCTACAAAGGATTCCTCATTTCACATGATGGCAACACGCTTCAGTTCGGCTACGAGATTCTGGGCAAGTCACCTGCTCGTTTCTCCATCTTAGAGAGATCCCTCGATCTTAACCCGCCGGCGGAAATCACCCTCTCTCCTCCCACCACCCAGACAGCTGGTTTAAACATCACCGATTGGGAATATAAATGGAACCCGAAGTTAAATGGTAAGTTGTTAAACCTCTACCCGGAAGAATTTTCTTTTTGTCTCGCCATCTCGCCCGATAAAAACACTTTTCTCATCGGGACTTCCGTGTTTATCCGTCTCTATGACAGGGAGGGTAATAAAAAATGGGAGAGGCCTTGCCCTGGTCCTGTATACGCAGTGAACGTTTCAGAGAACGGTAGGGTCGCAGTGGCAGCGATAGGCGATGGCACCTTGAGATGGTACCGGATGAAAGATGGGAAGGAACTTTTGGCCTTATTCCCTCACAGAGATAAGAAGCGATGGGTTCTCTGGACACCATCGGGTTATTATGACTCCTCTCCAGGGGCAGAAGAGTTGATCGGCTGGCACATGAATAACGGAAGGGAGGCAGCGGCGGACTTCTTCCCTGTTTCAAGGTTTAGGTCGACCTATTACAGACCCGACGTGGTTGCAAGAACTCTGGAAACATTAGATGAGGCTGAAGCAATAAAGCTTGCCAACAAGGAATCGGGTATAAAAAAGGAGGAAGTTTCTGTTGCTAAGATACTTCCGCCCATCGTCAGCATCCTGTCGCCCATGGACGGCTCCGAGGTCTCTGACAAAGAGATTGAATTGAAATTTTCTATCCGAAACCCTTCAGAGGAACCCGTGACAAAAGTAAAGGTGTTAGTCGACGGGAGACCGATCGGGAGAGGTTTGGCAATCAAAGAAGTCCAGAAGGATCAGGACATCCAAGGGACAAGGGTTCCTATTCCAGAAAAAGATAGTGAGATATCGATTATTGCAGAGAATAGGTATACCGCCAGTGAGCCGGCCACAGTGAAGCTGAAGTGGTCGGGGAAAGTGAAGGAGGATGAATTCATCATCAAGCCCAAACTCTACATCCTTGCCATTGGTGTGAGCAGGTATGAAGACAAAAACCTGACGCTTCAGTTTGCTGCCAAGGATGCCAGCGATTTTGCAGAGTCCCTCCTCAAGGAGAAGGGTGGGCTCTACCGAGATGTGGCGGTGAAGGTCCTCACTGACGAAAAAGCCACCAAAGACGAAATCTTGGACGGATTCGACTGGATTTCGAAAGAAACCACGAGTAAGGATGTGGCCATCGTATTTCTGGCAGGGCATGGGGTTAATGAAAAAGGGGGAGTTTATTACTTCCTACCTGTGAACGCCAATATCGATAGACTTAGGAGAACAGGTGTGCCGTTTACGGAGATGAAGAACACCGTGGCATCTATGGCAGGGAAGACGATCCTTTTCATCGACACCTGCCATTCTGGAAATGTCATGGGGGCCAGAGGGGCAGCAACGGATATCATGGGCGTTGTCAACGAGCTGGCCAGTGCGGAAAACGGGGCAGTGGTCTTCGCCTCATCGACAGGAAAACAGTATTCATTCGAAGATCCGAACTGGGGGAATGGAGCTTTTACAAAAGCCGTGGTGGAAGGGATTAATGGCAAGGCGGATTATACAGGGAAGGGCAAAATCACCATCAACATGCTTGATCTTTATATCTCGGAGAGAGTCAAGGAGTTGACCGGAGGGAAACAGACGCCTACCACTGCGAAACCACAGACGATCCCCGACTTCCCATTGGTGCTGAAGAGATAGGAAGAGCTCATTGGCCGAAAAATAAAAAGGAGTAAACCCCGTTAGAAATTCCAGCGGGGCACTCGCCGCGCAAGCGCTGGCGCAGCGGGTTAAACCCCGCCGGAATTATTCTAAGATCTAACCCCGCTGCAGAGCAGCGGGGCATTATTTCTAATGGGGTAAATGGGTTGATAACTATTTGGCAGCGATCATCACCTTGGCGGTTTTCAGATAATCGTTACCATGGCCGGTTGTTTCCCGGATGATACGAGCGGCATCAAATCCAATCACGATCATGTTCTCCTTTGTCACCCCGGAAACCGGAACAACCATGACATTATCCCCGAGATAGGAATTTTGCTTCGCCTGTTCTACCGAATCCGCGTACCGCACCACCCCGTAGGTCCGAATCGTCTGAGGATCCACCGTCTTTACGGAATAAACCGTAAACGGTTTGTTTCCATCGTCGATCGTCATCACAACGGGTAGGACCTGCCGCTCAAAAAAGAGGCCTTGGAGATTGAATATAACCCCTGTGACCGGCTTGCTCGAATCGTAAATGACACCGCCATGAACCTTTTGTATTAGGGTCTCTTGCTTTACGACGATATCATTTAGTCTCTGAGGGGGAACATGGGGAGGTTCGTCTTTCTGATCCAGGGTGAGGGCATTGATCATTGATTTCTCGGGTCTACAAGCACCTAGTCCGCCCAGGCAAATCCGTAATTCCACCGAAGCGATGGGCGTATCCCCCTCCCATCGGACATCTTGTTTGACGATTTCAGCTCCCTGTATTATCCCTTCGATGCGAGTGTGTATTGCGTCCTCTTGAGCCATCCTATTTTCGACTTTTGTCTGTGAATCAATCCTCACCCCTTTTACTGTTTCAAGAAGGGCTCTTTGTGCCATGATGGTAGCCGCTCTTACTGCCCTTAATTGATCCTTCATCTTGTTTCCACTCGGTGTGGCTGTACCTCCTCCGACTGCACTGATGTATCCGTCAACCCAATTGGTTTGTCCGGGTTTCTTTTCCTGAGCATCCACCGTTCCCGCGCGGGTCCCCAAAAAACAAATAACGATCACTGACAGGGTCAAACATTTGTATCTCATCAATAGGCACCCCTGCTACCGATTCTTGTAGGTCTCAATGATGGTAACGGTCTTTCCCTCCTCAATCTTCACATTTTTCTTTTCTGGCTTAGTCCAGTTACCGACATCCTGGAATTCAATCGTGTGGCTTCCAACAGCAAGATCGGAGATGGATTCCCCGCTTTTCTTCCAGGGCCCATTTTCCACTCTCCACATGGCTCCGCTTTCAACGGTCGCTTGTGGACCGATGATAACGATAATCGTACCCACCTGACGGCCGCCGGGCTGTTTGGTTTGTGGCACGTCAACCTTACCCGTTACCAAAGGGCTCTTAATCCGCAATTCGTCTTCCAACTGAATCACATAGGTAAAGGGTTGATGGGGTATCCGGTCACGATCAAGACCTAAAGTAACGTTCACCTCACCTGCGTAACCATCCCGATTTCTTTTATTATCATAAGGGTCAACCTTAATCTCCTTCTGTATGTTCACCACAGAAATTTTAACGAGAACCACAGGGTTCGGGGATTGCCACTCGATATGGAGGTTCACAGCACTTTCAAGAAAGTTTGCCTCGTGCCGGGTCACATCGGGCTTTTCTGCCGCTTCTAAGGATTTGGAGCAGGGCATTGTCATAAACAGGATCGTAAAAAATAGCCACAGAATTCTTCGGTTCATTTCAAACCCCCTTAGACTATTTTGCGAGATCACCCTGTTTAACCAGTTTGATATTGAAAGATTCATCAACAAGGGACATCCTGGCTTTCCACTTTATGGGTTTTAAAGAATCCGAAAGTTCCTCTTGAATGATGGAGATGTTTATTTTTTCGCGGATAATTTTGTCCGTTAATGGATCAATCCTGGAATAGATAACCCCACTGAAATTTTGACAGTCTTCTATCTTCGGAAAGGCTGGAAATGCGATCTGGAGAGATTTCCTTTTCGGATCTTTCGATCTTAGTTCGATGATCCAGGCGGCCACCATATCCCTGCTTTTGGCATCTGCCCGATCACAGGACCAAAGGAGATCCCTGGGGAGAGGCTTGTTGGCTCCTGCCTCGATAACCCTTAACTGAGATCTTACGAGCAAGGGGGCCTGGGGGAAATCTGTTGTCTGATCCAACCCAAGGGCGATGCTCCCGGAATCCTGTTTTGAATAAGTCTTGGGGTCGATCATATGAAGCCTATACGCAACCACCAGCCCTTCTCCTGTTGTCCCTCCAGCACTCTCCGTGCTCCCCTTGATCCCTCCCTTGATTGAGCCGGCTTGGACAGTGATTCCTGCTTTTCCAGCCGACTCAGACCTCAGCCTGAAGTTTCCCAATCGTAAGGCTTCGGTAATATACGGGATGTTCGGTTCAAAGGGGATATCCGCCAAGGATACCGGACTAATCACTTGCACATTTTCAAGCTCGGACTTCCTACCCGCTCCAGCTTCAATACCCAATTCTGCAGTGGCTCCTTTGGTGCCCCCTCCTCCTTTTGTGCCCTGTTCCCCCTTTGCGCTCGGTACTCCCAATGTGCTCTGTCCTCCCAGTGAGGCACCTACATTGTAAGCAAAGATCTGCTGCATACTATTAAAAGACCTTTCCACTTTGATGCGAATATCAGAAGCGGCAGGATCCTCAAGGGGACCAAATTGTTTCGACCATGCGCACCCGATGAAATGGCGGTCAACAGGTTTTTTAGGAATGGAGTATTCCTCTTCCGTGAGGCTTTCCAGGCCCTTTTTGTGTGTTTCCATGGGTGCCACAGCACATCCAGTCAGATAAAGAATGATGATGAACATGATCAACATTAGGATGCCGACGGAACGATTCGCGTCATTTTTTCCAAAGCTCTTTTTCATCCTCCTGCCCCTTGAAGAAAAGATCCTTCTCCCTCCCTCATCTACCCGTTGTGAACACGATCCGGACCTCTGAAAACTCAGCCGTTTTCGCCTTCTGTTCCGGATTCTTCTCTTTCAAGGAGACCGCCCTGCTCATCTCCCCGATTCTTTGTGATCCCGTCTTTATCCTGTAAACTCCACCAGCAGGGGCGAGGTCTATTTCTCCAAGGGGGGCCGTACTCGCATAAACCATGATACTCTCCTCGCCGAAGGGTGGAGCCACTTCCATTTCAAATCGATCTGCGCCTGAAGGAACCTCATAGATCGCTCCGCCGTTGAAATAGTTATCCTGTCGAAAAGGGTTTGGAAGAAGTTGCAGAAGTTCCCCGTTCGCCCCCTTGTGTAAGATCCTGGCGTAGAAGGGTTTATTGCCCCGAATATAAATCTTGATCTCATCTTTTTCCTTATATTCCCTTTTATTCGTCCAGAGCCGAACATTGAGCGGGGCGGATGGATCCTCTGTCTGGCCTTTCCCTTTGGAAATCCTCTCCATCGCTTCGTTGTCCGGGATGACCTCAGCCTTGATCCTGATCCGGCAACAATCTCCCAATGCCGGGTCCTTATACCAGGTTCTGTCCATTTCCTGAATCAGCTTCACTGTCGCATTGGAGTAGGCCTCGATCAGGTCCTTCTCAAGCTCAAAATTATTCAACCGGCTCTCACTCTTAATATAGGTCGCTGTGTGCTCCACCGCCTTTTTCTTTGCACTCGCCAAGGCTTCTTCTTCGGTCTGTTTCCTCGATTTGTCATATCCCATACAGGCGATGCCATCCGCCTCGATGATCGTGGATTGGGAGGCATACAGGTTGGAGATCACAAAAAACATGAGCAACAATGGAAGAAAGAAAAACCCCAGGTCTCTTTTCGAAAAGTGGGGTCTTTGTTCATAATCTGATCCCATGCCCTTCCCCAAATGTTTTGGGTTCCAGGTTAACAAGCAATAACCATATGAATTAACATGATTCCTCAAAGAAGCAGGAATACAGAAAAAAGTCTCAATTCATTAAACTCTTTATCAAATAACGCCGATTTTGTCAATGAAAGGTTGAGGGGTACCAAGATATCTTGCACGATCAAATAAAGATAAGATCATCCGTTGTTTTTGGTATTTTAAATATCAAGATTAAAGAGTTGACCATTTGACCCTCAATTTGTACGCTTTTTGCGATGCTTTTCGATTCTTCCGAATTTCACCCTTTTCATATGCCTTCGCCAAGACCTTGCCCACAAACAGACCCCTATTTCGGCTCTGAATAGGTCCCCCTACCTCTTCTCTTTGGATGTCCTTCTGCGCTCTTCGTCTCTGATTTCGCGCCTCAGGAGTTTTCCCACTTTCGATTTGGGGAGCATGTCCCTGAATTCGATATACTGAGGAATTTTATAAGGAGCAAGCCTTTCACGGCACCATCGGGTCAGCTCAGACGCATCCACACCTCGCGCATCCTCCTTGAGGACAACGATGGCTTTGATTCGTTCTCCAACCTTGGGATCAGGGACGCCGACCACACAGGCACCGATGACAGTAGGATGGTCTTGCAGAACGGCTTCAATCTCAGAGGCAGAAACCCGATAAGCTTTACACTTTATGATATCGGCAGACCTCTCAACGTAGTAAATCTCCCCTTTTTCATCCTGCCTTACGTAATCTCCCATGCGGTAATAGATCTTTCCATCCATTTCTACATAGGATCTGGCTGTTTCCTCCGGCTTATTCAAGTAATTCTTGACGGTGTAATCCGACGTGACGACTAACTCTCCAATTTCACCGACAGGGACTGGTTCCAACCTATCCGGGTCAACCACTTTACATTGTCTGGTTCTAAGAGGCATGCCAATGGACATCAGTTCAGGCTCTTTATTTAGTCTGGAGTAGGTGACATGACCTGCTTCGGTCGAGCCATAGACTTGATAGATATTAAGTCCAAAGAGATCTTTCCATCTCTTAAAGACTTCAACGGGAAGCACGTCTCCTCCGCAGTAGCAGTATTTCAGCGAGCTCAAATTGTACTGATCCAGGCGATCATTTTCTAACATCATCCGATAGAGGGCAGGGACTCCCAGAAGCCATCTGATTTTATATTTCTGTACCGCCTGAAGAATGGCATCCACCTGTGGAACCGGCATGATGACTGTCGTATTTCCATAATTTAGACCGATGGCCACGAACAATCCAAGGGCCATAATGTGGAAAAGAGGATTAATAGCAATATAGGTATCTTTTCCCTCCTCAATATATCCTCCTGCCACATCCTCCATAACATCCTTCACATAGGAGGTCATGCCCACATGATTACCCGGCACTCCTTTGGGGAACCCCGTCGTTCCACCGGTATAAAGAATATAGGAGAGGTCATTGCGGGGATCAATTTCTGCATTCAGTTTCTCAGGCGTTTGTTTGATGAGATCTTTGAAGAAGTAAACATTTTCACCTTTCTTAATAATGCCATTTGGAATCTTATCGAAGAGAAAGCCAACGGCACGTTTCCAGAGAGGAAGGAGGTCAACGAGGTTTGTAACAATCGTTCTTTTCAAGCAGGTCTTGGAAAAAATATCTTGTACATAGCCAAAATTAGTATCAAGACAGATGATCGTCTCCGCGCCGGAGTCATTGATCATATATTCGATTTCGAAAGAGGTATAGATGGGTGCTACTGGCACGACAATGGCTCCAATCTTTTGGATTCCGAAGAAAGCGATCACCCATTGGACGGAGTTTGAGATATAGAGCATTACTTTATCACCTTTGCCCACTCCTAATCGATGGAGAGCCGTGCCAAATCGATCGATGAGATTCCTCAACCTCGAGTAAGAAAACTTCTCGCCGAGATAGATAATGGCTGGTCGATCAGGATACTTTTCACACATCCTTTCGAATTGGGTAAAGGTCAACTCGGCCTCTATATTGTTATTCTTAAGCTCATTCATTATCTGTTAGCCCAAAAAAAAATTCACTTGTCCCCTTGAATCCGTGACCCCTTGAACCCCATTTTTATTAACCTTCAAATGTATAATCCAGTATCTTCTCCGAGCCTAAGTAAGCTTCTTTTACTCTCTCATCCTGCATGACTTCTTCCGGTATGCCTTCGGTCAGTTTTTCCCCAAAGTTCATGACCATGACTCGATTGGCCACCCGAAATAGTTCCCTTAACCGGTGCTCAATCATGACGAGGGTAATTCCATCCATTTGCAATTTCTCAATGAGGGGAACCATGCTGGCGATTTCGCTCATGCTGAGTCCTGAGAAGACCTCGTCACAGAGTATGACATCGGGCCCGAGGGCGAGACATCGGGCCAATTCGAGGCGCTTGAGGTACCCTGTGGGCAGACTCGATGCAAGCTTATAAGGAACAAAGGAATCTCTCTCGAAGCCGATCTCCTCCAAAATATCGATGCTGACTGTTCCCCGATCTCCGAGTTTACCCCCTCCCCGCCATCCGCCCTTACGTCTCGCTCTTGGTGAGAAGAGAGGGATGATTAAGTTCTTATAAGCAGGCAGGCTGTAGTAAGGTCTCATAATCTGAAACGTTCTCGTGATTCCAAGATTCGCAATCTGATTGGGGGCCCGGTTACTAATATCCTCACCTCGATAGAAGACCTTACCGGAGTCCATCTTGATAAAACCGGTGATGCAATTGATGAGCGTAGTCTTCCCCGATCCATTGGGACCAATGATCCCAAAGACGTCGCCCTGCTGAACACTGAAACTGACGTTCAGTAATGCCTGGACGCCGCCGAAGGTTTTACAGACACCTGTCACTTGGAGAATATCCTCTCCACTCATACCTTCACCCACCTTTCAAACTGATGGTATTTCCGCTGGGCATAGACCATGATCCCTTCGCTTCGAAACATAATGAACGCCATCAGGATCACGGAATAGAAGACAATTCTCAAAGTTCCAAAGGTTCTTAACCATTCTGAGATGGGGACCAGAAAGAAACAACCCAATAAGGGACCTACGAGAGTGCCTCCTCCACCAATGACCGTGGCAGCAATGGGAATGACAGAAAAATCGAGAGCGAACTGTGATATTCCCGACCACATGTAGATATGGGCGAGATAAGCGCCTCCCAGTGAGCCAAGTCCGGAAGCAATGAAAACCGCAATCGCTTTGTAAAGGGTGATGCTTAATCCAGAGGCTCTAACAGCTTGATCATTATCCTTGACTCCGCGAAAGACGAGTCCTATATCTTCATTCACCAATCTCCTTAACCCAAACAGTGCGAAAATCACGATAAAGATAATGAGATACTGTTCAATCCATCTGTTGGGGAAACCGGCTACTCCGAGGATACCATCCGTTCCACCGAAGATATTCAATGCTTCAATGATTCTCATGAGAGCCAGAGGATACATAAGGGTCACAATCGCAAAATAGACTCCTCTGAGGGGAAGGGCAGGGAGAAGCAGGAGAGTGCAAATAATAGCCCCACCAATGGTGGCCATAGGAATGGTAAACACAGGTGAGAGACCCAAGGATTTATTGAGGATGGCTGCCGTGTATCCGCCCACCCCTATAAAAAAAGCGCCTCCCAGGGAAACTAACCCTACAAAATGGGCTAAGAAATCAAACCCGAGAGCGAGCAGGGCATAGATAGCTGCAATGGATACGACCCTTTTCCAATAGAGGGATGGGATAAGAAGAGGAAGGAGAAGAAGACCTACAATTAGAATCAATCTCGGAAGAACAAGGTAGGCGACCTCTTGCCATGAGGAGACCGCATAGATCCCTTCTGTCCGGACCTTGATACCCCGATCTATTCTCTCTTTGCGTCGTTCCTGGGTATTCAAACTTGTTCCCCTATAATGCTATCGCTAAAATCCTCCCTCGCCCCCTTTAGCAAAGGGGGGCGAAGGGGGATTTCATGGCCGAAATGAGAGAGTTTATAGCATTTTGATTTGGGATTTTGATATTGATTGGCATTTGAAATTTGACATTTGGAATTTCTACTCTTAAACTCTCTCTTCCAGTTCCTTCTGCCTGCCAAAAAGTCCAGAAGGTCTCAATATAAGTGTGACGATAATAGCCAGGAGTGCCACGACCATCTGGAAATGGGATTGGATGTAGGTAACAGTAATAATTTGAAGGAATCCAATCATAAAAGCAGCGAGGATTGCTCCCACCCAACTGCCCAGACCTCCGACAATGCATACAGCGATTGAGAGAATTAAAACATTGTAACCCGCCTCCACAACAATGTTGCCCAAAGGAAGTAAGGCGATCGCAGAAAGTCCGGCTAAAATAGATCCCATGGCCATGGCAATAACAGCCATCCAGTCGGAATCTATTCCTAACATCATCGCCGCATGCTCGTCCTGGGCCATCCCTCTCAGTGCTAAGCCAGTTTTGTTGAAATGGGTAAAGAGCCACATAAAGGAGACCACAATGATTCCTATGCCTATAACGACAATCCGTTGAAAGTCGACAGGAATACCTCCTATATTGACGCTGCCTTCAATGAAAACAGGGAGAGTATAAGTCATCCCTTTGAACCCCCCCCAACGCAAGAACTCGAGAATAGCCAGCCCCAGGGCATAAGTTGCGATGATTTCAGATGTGGCCATCCCTCTCACTCGAATGAGAACAAATCGATAAATGGCGGCTCCAACCAGCCCCATAATCACCAAGGCCAGGACAATGGAAAGGGCATAGTTCAATTTGAGAAGGTGTACAAGACTCCAGACAAGAAATCCTGTGATGACATATAACGCCCCATGGGCAAAGTTGGGGAGTCGACAAATTCCGTAAACTAAAGTAAAACCAATCGCCATCAAAGCGAGCGAGAAACTATTGATGATCCCGTAGATAAGTATAACCATTTTAGAAGTATCTCACGTAAAAAAGGGGATGGGTTTCCCCCACCCCTTTCCTTTAACCTGGCATAGCCAGAACCAATTTTAGATCGCCATTGCAAAATTAGCAATTATCAATTTATTTCTTTTCATTAATCGCTTTGTATTGCTAATTTTATATTTTGCAATGATTCTTTTTCTTTACTTCTTCATCCAGGGAGGAAGTTTAACCTCACCCATGGCAATTTTGGCCGGGAAAACCACTACCCTTTTCCCAGCCTGCCATTGGAAGATTGTTCCGACTGCCCCTTCGTTTGGATCAACGCTTGGGATGACCTGGTGGTTTTTGGGATTGAACTTTATTCTGCCGTAGACTCCCATTAAGTCTGTCTTCTCAAGGGCTGCCACGATTGCGTCAGAGTCTAAAGTGCCTGCGCGTTCAATGGCATCTTTCAGAACATAGACTGCCATATAACTCGACGAAGTCCCGTAGCCTTCAGGCTCTACCTTCCATCTCTTTGTATAGGCTTCAACGAACCTCATTGTCCAGGGAGTCGCTTTAGATGGAGTATTGCCTGCATTGACCACACTGGCCAGGCAGAATTCTCCTTTTCCTTCTGTGGCCTTCCAAAAGCCAGGCTCCTCCGCAGCAGAAATGATCGTGCCAAAGGGGAGTGCAGGTACTTTCATATCATACCATTGCTTAAGGAGGATGGAAGTCTCAGGCATATCCATCCATATGAGGATCACCTGGGCATTTTCCTTTTTGGCCTTCAGCAGCCCCACAGAGTAGTCTGTTGTTCCAGTTGGGTAGATTTCCTTCCCCAGAACCTCCCAACCTTTCTCTGAAGCCAATTTGGCCACGAGATCGCCTCCGCCACGTGCATGAGCGACATCCTGGATCATGATGAAAAGTTTATTGAGGCCGTATTTTGCTTTGATATCCATAAGGCAAGGAAGAAATTCTCCTGTAACCATCCAGCCGACTTCGCCAGAGATCCTGAAACAATACTTAAATTTCTCATATTCGGCCTCCACTCGCTTGTGATAGGCTGGAGTTAAAGCCCCTGTCGTTAAGATGGAAACTTTCTTGTACTTGGAGAGCAGGTCCATGGCCGCAAGAGCTCCTTCAGAACGGACTGGACCACCCACGATAAAATCAGCATTTTTCTCCAGGATGAGTTTTTCGACAACCAATAGAGCATCACTGGTAGGTACGCCAGGTTCAAGATCGCGGGTATCCATGGCCTCTACTTTAAATGGTCTTTTTTCTTTCCCGACCGTGACGCCTCCCTTTGCATTAATTTCCTCCACAGCCAGTTTTATTGCCCTTTCAGCATCCCAGCCATAGAGAAAAGCGGTGGAAAGAGGGGCTCCAATGACAATCGGTTTCTCCGCCGCTTTGGCTTCAAATCCAAAAAATGAAATGTTCGATAAGCCCAATACTCCCAGAAGGACTCCTACCACAACCAATAAAGACTGCTTTTTCATAGAACTTACCTCCTTGTAACAATCTTCCCCACCCATTGGGGATTGGAATAAAACGTTATTTTGAAAAATGCGAATTGCATTTTTCAAATGCTAATTGTTCTTTTTTTACAAGTATCTACTGTTTTTGTCAAGAAAATTATGAAATGGAAAAAAACCATGTTCACTCTCAGCGATGGCTGGATAAAATCTGTCATTTGGGGTGGGGAGCCATTTGACTATTAGAATTATTGGGCAGTTGCTTGAAGAGGGCTCAGTATTCATTCAAAAGATAGACCTTTTGTGAGAATCCTACCACCCCCCTGTCAATCCATGGAATTTCTTTGCCATTGGCGTCGACCATCGTGCAAAGGAACCACGTATTAAATGGGTTTCAGGAACCATAGGGTGGGAAGGAATAACCACTCCCAAATGTGGTGGCAAAGGTTTTTCACATTATGGTAAGCGTTGCCCCTGCCCTCCTTAAAAATTTTGTAGGGCCAATTTAATGCAACAACAGGGGTTACCTTTCTAAGGAGATAAAACCGGTGTATCGGGAAATCTTTCCGTCCTTGATGATAAAGACCCTGGATTCCACACTGGGTCGGTGATCCTTGGAGGTGATCGTGATGGGAGGAGTGAGACCCCCTGTCACGAAGTCTTTAAAACCTTCCAAAGCAAACTTTACCCTTTCGCGCGAGAGCCCTTGTTCTGGAAGTGATCTTCCCAGGGCCTCTGAGATCACTTGGACGGTAGCCCATCCTTCGACATAAGAGGGCGTATGGACATCATAGGGATGCCATCGCTGATGGGCCTCTTTGATTCCAGCCATCCCGGGAACATCTTCTCCAAAAGGAGAGACGGGCTGCACCCCAAAAACTCCATCGAAGGGTGAAAGACTTTCATCAAACGTCTTCATGCTGCAGATCCATCTTGTTTTTAGCCCCATTTCCTTGGCTTCTTGCAGGATCATGTAAGCCTCTTTAGAAGTGAGGCTCAGGTAGGCGAAGTCAGGGTTGTACGAGCTCATTGCCGACAGGAGGGACGGGATTTTTTTCTCCTCTCCGTCTCTGGGTTGCGATAGGTCGGGGATCCAAATATCAGGTCCGGCATCGAGTCCCAAGGCTTTTGCATATTCCTTCGTTTGATCCAAAAAATGTCGGCCGAAATGGTCAGGCGATCCAACAAAGACAATTTTGGGCCTTCTCCCTTTGATACCGGATCTCTCTGAAATGAACTTCATGGCAATTTTCGATAAATCAAGAGAGGTCGGAGTGATTGAAAAAAGATACGGGTACTTGATGGGGTCGGCTAAATGGGAAGGGAAGGCACTCACCAAGGTAGGGATTCGATCGAAGTGGAAATGAGGAAGGAGGGATATGGCTGTTTCTGGTGAATAAACGTAGAGGAGGAGGATGCGGTCCGCTTCATTCAATTTCCGGTAGGCGGCCATGGTTTCAGCGGGTTCGGAAGTGTCATCCGTCAGGACGATCTCCAATTTCCTTCCAAAGATTCCCTCTCGTTGATTGATCCATTTTGCCGCATCTAACATGCCTTTGGCACATTCTCTCCCCGAATCCCCCCATCGTCCAGAGAAAGGGATCAGAGCACCCACCTTGAGATGTGACTGGCTAAGACCAAGATCAGGCAACAGCAAAAGGAGAGAGATAGCGAAAAGGAAAAAGAAGATGAGCCGTTTTTTCATCTGGTTTGTATTGGCTATATTGACCTTTGAAAGATCCTCCTCACCCTTCCCCTCTCCCCATCGCCTGCCTGCCGGTAGGCAGGGGGAGAGGGAGGGGGTGAGGGGTGGTAAGTCTAACTGGATCATTCTTTTGAACCGGAAGCATAGAGCACAGCTAAGATTCTCGTTATCTTCTCCTGATGGCATTGGACTCGATGAGGAATGGTTGAATCGTAATAGATGGAGTCCCCCGGGTAGAGGATATCGGTATGGTTCCCGAAGATCACCTCCATCTCGCCCTCGAGGACAAAGATGAATTCTTCACCTTCGTGGACAGAGGTCTTTGAGGTTTTGACTGTGGCGGGCTCCAGAGTCACGATGAAAGGTTCCATATGGCGGTCTTTCTTATCGAACCCCAAGGACTCGTATGAATAGCCATATTTTACCCCCTCCTTTGAGGCAAATCGAGAAACCCTTTTTCGCTCGTCCTTCCTCACAATGGTGAAAGGCTCTCCGTGGGTTTCACCGAGAAAATCGCCCACTTTCACCCCTAACGCATTCGCCACCTTGATCATGGTTCCCAGGGATGGGGAGACAAGATGATTTTCCATCTGAGAGAGAAGTGCCGTAGAAAATCCTGTCAAATCGCCCAACTCTTGCAATGAAAGTCCCTTGCTCTCTCTGAGGGCCTTCATCTTTTCTCCTACACGGATCTCTTCAAAATCCTTTTCTGCTTCCATAACACTCCCCTTTTGATGGGTTTTTGTTAAATTCCTTTCTCCCTCACTCTGCCCCTCTCCCCTGAGGGGGGTTAGGGAAGAGATTTGACGAATTCGGCACCAATTTGGATGGCCTTGATATTGGATGGAATGAGATGGTGGTAACGTTCATCCAATACCTTTTCCAAAGACTCAAACAGAGAGGTCATCCGAACCCATTTCGACTTTTCATTGAAGGCGCCTAAAGCCACCATATTCGCAAGCTTCGGGTTTCTATTTTCAATGGCGATCTCGTTGACAGGGGTTGGAAGAAGTTCGATGTCTTGCCGGGAGGTCTCCTTAGGATCGATGAGAGAGGAATTGATGAGCAAAAGACCCCTGGGCAGAATCCGGGGTTCGTATTTGACCAACGACGGCAGATTCATGACAATGGCGGCATGGGGTCTTCCCACAACAGGGGATCCGATCTCCCGGGAGGAGATCACCACGGTACAACTGGCCGTTCCTCCTCTCATTTCCACTCCATAAGTGGGGAGATAGGTGACGTGTCTTCCTTCCTCCATGGCAGCATAGGCCAGAAGGTTTCCGATCATCATTACTCCCTGTCCCCCAAAACCAGCGATGATAAGATCATAATACAAGCGATCGTTCATTTTAAACCATCACCCAACAAATTCAATGTATTAATTCTGATCAATTCGAAATTCGAATTCCGCTATTCAAGTTAATAAGGTCACCTCGCTAAGTCATTTCACATTGCTCATTTTGCATTTTAGATTGGGTCCTATAGGTAGTCTGCCATCTTTCTTTCCTTAAGGATTCCCAGTGGAAAATAAGGAATCAACTCCTCTTCAACCCGGCGATTTGCCTCTAAGGCGTTCATCCCCCAATTGGTGGGACAGGCCAATAAGACTTCGACAAAAGAGAAACCCATCTCTTCGATCTGCATCTGAAAGGCTTTACGAATTGCTCTCTTGGTCTTCATCAAGTTGGCAGAATTGTTCACGGCCACCCTTGCCACAAAGGCGCTTCCCTCCAAAGTGGCCAGCATCTCTGCCATTCGAATGGGATAGCCATCGTGGGTAAAATCTCTTCCGTATGGGCTCGTGGTTGTCTTTTGTCCGAGAAGTGTGGTGGGTGCCATCTGTCCTCCGGTCATCCCATAGACGGTATTGTTGGCAAAGATGATGGTGATGTTTTCACCACGGTTGGCGGTATGGATGACCTCTGCGATTCCAATGGCCCCCAGATCCCCATCTCCCTGGTAGGTGAACACAATCCGGTCCTTCCTGGCCCGTTTCACTCCCGAGGCCACGGCGGAGGCTCTGCCGTGAGGTGCCTCCAACACGTCGACATTGAAATAGTCATACATGAAGACAGAACAACCCACCGAGGCGACTCCAATCGTCTTGTCTCTGATCTTGAAATAGTCAATGGCCTCTGCCACCAATCGATGGGCGATCCCATGGTGGCATCCGGGACAGAAATGGAAGGGAATATCAATAAGACACTCTGGACGTTCGAAGACAAGTTCCATCTTTCAACTCCTAAGTTCAAATATCAAAATTCCTGCCTTCGTCCCGCAAGGCGGGACTCCGCGCAGGCAGGCAAATGCCAAATGAATATCAAAATCCAGGTTAAGGTTTAGGTTAAGGTTTAGAATTTTAGTTCTTTAAGCTTAACCTCAACCTCAGCCTTAACCTTCATTTCAGAATTTGGGTTATGAGCTTTGACATTTGACATTCATTCCATCAGTAATATTTTCTAATTTCTTCCAATATTTCCTCCGGAGTAGGAAGCGAGCCCGGAGGTCTCCCATAGAAATAAACGTCGGCATCCCGGCTCACGGAGAGCTTGACATCCTCTACCATCTGCCCAGTGTTCAACTCAACGGTCAAAAACAGCTTGACCTGTTTTGAAAGCTCATAAAGAGCCTTCTCCGGAAAAGGGAAGACAGTAATGGGTCGGAAAAGGCCAACTTTCATCCCTTCTTCCCTTGCCAGCTCAACGGAGGTTTTTGACACCCTTGCCATACTCCCAAAGGCTGCAATGGTCAATTGAGCGTCCTCGACCCGAAAGGTTTCAAAACGGACTTCCTCTTTCTTCATCCGCTCATATTTCTGGTGGAGCTTCCAATTATGTTCCGAAAGTTCACCGTCCTGGAGGTAGAGCGACTTAAGCCGGTTGGGATTTCTTCCTTTTGCTCCGGTCAAGGCCCAATCCTTGGCTGGAAGGTCCATCTTTTCACATTTTCTGCGGAGAAGGGGTTCCTTCATCTGCCCAATCAGGGCATCCCCCAAAATCATGGCAGGGTTCCGGTATTTATCGGATAGGTTAAAAGCAAGGCAGGTCAAGTCATACATTTCTTGGACCGTGGAGGGAGCGAGTACGATGACCCGGTAATCTCCATGACCTCCGCCCCGGGTGGCTTGAAAGTAATCACCCTGAGAGGGAGAAATTCCCCCGAGGCCTGGTCCGCTTCTCGAGATATTGACGATGAGGCCGGGAAGTTCACTTCCGGCCATATAGGAAATTCCTTCCTGCATGAGGGAGATGCCCGGACTGGAGGAAGAGGTCATGGCCCTTGCCCCTGTGGCAGAAGCCCCTAAGACCAGGTTGATCGAGGCAATTTCACTCTCTGCCTGAATGAACTCTCCGCCCAGAGCAGGGAGGTGTTTGGAAAGATATTCTGGAATGTCATTCTGAGGGGTAATGGGATATCCGAAATAGAGGAGGCATCCCGAATCAATAGCAGCCATGGCAACGGCTTCGTTTCCTTTTGCCAATATCTTTTCAGGATTTTGATTCTCCACTCTCCCTCCACACCCGGATCGCCACATCGGGACAGATCTCTCCGCAGATTGCGCATCCAGTGCAAGCTTCATCCCCATCCCAGAGGACATAAAAATATCCCTGGCGATTGATTTCATCTCCCATCCGTATCAATCCTTTCGGACAGGAGATGGTACAGAGCCCGCACCCTTTACATCTCTCTCGGTCGACTTCAATCTTGGCCTTCATCCGCACCCAAATCCGTTGGAATGATGGAATACTGGAATATTGGGTAAAATAAAAAAAAGAGTCGATTATTATCTAAAACCATCATTCCAACATTCCATTATTCCAATCTTCCAATGGGGCGAAGCCCCTTAAATTGCTTTCATCTCTTTAAAGCGTTGAATGTCTTGTTTCGAATAACCGATCGTCTTCAGAACCTCCGTCGTATGCTCCCCCCATGAAGGCGGGGGGGTATGGATCTCAAAAGGGAATCGGGCTGATTTAATGGGGTTTCCGATCTGTCGGATCTTTCCTTCGACAGGGTGTTCGAACTCCTTAACCATCTGCCGGTGGAGAACCTGAGGATGACGAAAAACCTCTTCGAGGGTTAAGATAGGTTCACAGCAGGCATCCACATTTTTGAAAAAGTCAACCCACTCCTGTTGAGCCCTGGTCTTAAAAAGTTCCCGGATCTCATCGATCACGCGAGACTGTTCCTCTCCCTCGATGAACTGTTTCTGAATGAGATCTCTCCGTCCGATCGCCTCACAGAAATTCTTCCAGAATTTGGGCTCCAAGGCTCCCAGAGAGAAGTACCTGTCGTCCTTCGTTGGGTAGACCTGGTAGCAGGCATATCTTCCCGTCAGGAGCATATCCCCCCGTTTCGGAAGTTCTTGATCCATGAAATATTTTGCTCCATGAATAGAGAGCCAGGAAAGGACGCCATCCAACATAGAGACATCAAGAAGTTCCCCTTCCCCTGTTTTTTCCCGGTGGACGACAGCGGCGAGGATGGCGATGGCTGCCATCATTCCCCCTCCACCGATATCTGCGATTTGAACTCCCGGAAGGGTGGGGGCTCCATTTTTCGGTCCGGTTATCTCAAGCGCTCCCGCCAGGCCGATATAATTAATATCGTGGCCAGATCTTTCTCGATATGGCCCATCCTGTCCATACCCAGAGAGGGAACAGAGGATGACACGGGGGTTTCTCTTCTTCAGTTCCTGATAGCCGATGCCGAGACGATCCATCACCCCTGGCCTGAAACTCTCCAATACAACGTCGTACAACTGGATGAGCTTATAAAAAATCTCCTTGCCTTCCTCCGTCTTAAGGTTAAGTCTCATACTCTTCTTATTACGATTTAGAGCTAAGAAATGAGCACTATCCTTCTTTTGGACAGGGCCCATTCTCCGCATATAATCCCCCTGTTCAAGGTCTTCGATCTTCAATACCTCCATTCCTAAATCTGCCAGCAGCAGGGAACAAAAGGGGCCTGGCAGAAGCCTTGATAGATCAAGCATTTTTAATCCTGTTAAGGGTCCCACGCATCCCTCCTGTTGGATAACATAAAAAGTTAATAACATACTTGGGTGGAAAAAAAAAGCTCTGGCCTTCGGTTTAAAGGTTGAACGGGTAGTTGACGCTATGGTCAGAGCCCTGCGCCGGAGGGTGTGCAGGGCTTGGCGTCTCTCCTTTCAAAAGGTCGTACCCAAATTCCGATTTAGAAATTGTCATTGCGAGGGAACCGAAGCAATCTCGCCCTTTTCAATGAGATTGCCACGCCTGCGTGCCGAAACGCCTGCCTCGCTCCGGGGAAGGATTGCACTTCGGCGTGCAGGCACGCGCCTTGTCCCGCTTTTAGCGGGACTCGCAATGACCGGATGGGAAAAGGGTTTCGGTTTCTGAATCGGGATTTGGATCGTAAAAACTTCTTGACGGGAAATGTCAAGAGTGATATTTAGTGAACGCGGGGAAGTAAAAAAATACATAAATTCGGAAGGGAGGATTTTTATGAGGCAGCCTTTATGGAAACCATCACAAAATCAAATCAAGAATGCCAACATGACGCGCTTCATAGAATTTGTTAACCGAAAGTATGGGAAAAAATTTAAAACATACGGTGATTTATTTCAATGGTCTGTGGACTCCATTCCTGATTTCTGGGCAGCCGTTTGGGACTTTTGTGAGATCAAAGCCTCAAAGAAGTACGATCAGGTGGTAGATGACCTGAAAAAGTTCCCAGGGGCGAGTTGGTTTGTCGGGGCGAAGCTGAATTTTGCAGAAAATCTCCTGCGGTATAGAGATGATCGATTGGCCTTTATTTTCAGAGGAGAGACGAAGAAATCGGCTAAGATGACCTATGCAGAACTCTACTCGACGGTAGCACGTCTGGCCGCGTCTCTGCGAGAGATAGGGATTCGTCCAGGAGACCGGGTAGCAGGTTATATGCCAAATTTGATGGAGACCGCCATTGCCATGTTGGCTGCGACCAGTATCGGGGCCGTCTGGTCTTCTTGCGCTACGGACATCGGAGCCCTGGCTGCGCTGGACCGACTCGGTCAGATAGAACCCAAAGTCTTATTCTCCGTGGACGGCTATTTTTACAAGGAGAAGCCCTTCAACACTTTGGGGAATGCAGCAGAAGTTGCCAAGGCCATCCCTTCCCTGAAGAAGGTAGTCATTGCGTCCTATGTGGGAGAAAAGCAAGATATCAAGAATATTCCTAACGCTGTCCATTATGAAGATTTTTTGGCTAAGGGGAAAGAGCCCGCTCTTGAGTTCGAACAATTACCCGCTAACCATCCCGTATTCATCATGTTCTCCTCGGGAACGACCGGCAAACCCAAATGCATGGTGCAGAGTGCAGGCGGCATTTTGCTCAACCAATTGAAAGAGCTGATCCTCCAGACGGATGTTAAGCGCGAGGACAAAATCTTTTACATCACAACCTGCAGCTGGATGATGTGGAACTGGCTGCTCAGTTCGCTGGGCGTCGGTGCAACGGTTGTCTTATACGACGGCAACCCCAATTATCCCGATGCTGGAGCGATGTGGAAAATGACGCAGGACGAAAAGATAAGCATTTTTGGCCTGAGCGCAAGCTATATCAACTATCTCCGAAGTGAGGGGATCCAGCCCGGAAAGAAATATGATCTCTCCTCCCTGAGAGAGATCTCTCAAACCGGTTCCGTTCTCTCAGCAGAAGGCTTCGAGTGGGTCTATCAGGAGATCAAGAAGGATCTCCATTTCAATTCCATCGCTGGGGGCACGGATATTAACGGTTGTTTTGCCATCGGCAGTCCCATCCAACCCGTCTATGCCGGGGAGCTGCAGAGCGCAGGCTTGGGCATGAAAGTGAAGGCTTACGATGAGAATGGGAAACCTATATGGGATAAGGAAGGAGAGCTGGTATGCGAAGCTCCGGCTCCTCCCATGCCGCTCTATTTCTGGAACGATCCCAATGGGGAAAAGTATAAAAGCGCCTACTTTGAGTACTATCCCAATATTTGGCGCCACGGCGACTACATCGTCATGCACAGTGACAGCAAGGGCATTACTTTCTATGGCCGCTCTGACGCCGTTCTGAAACCCTCCGGAGTCCGAATCGGCACAGCTGAAATTTATAACGTGGTAGAGAAGATTGAGGGAGTTGCCGACAGCCTTGCCATCGGACAAAATTGGGAGGGCGAACAGCGCATCATCCTCTTTGTGAAGCTTGCTCAAGGGGGCAGTCTGACGAAAGAATTGATGGACAAGATTAAGAAGACCCTGCGGGAAAAGGCCTCTCCTCGACATGTGCCTGCCATCATCATGGAGATGCCTGACGCCCCCTATACGATGAATATGAAAAAGGTGGAAAGTGCTGTCACCAATATCATCCATGGAAGACCGGTTCTGAACAGGGATGCCTTGAGTAACCCACAGGTTCTGGATTATTTCGAGAAGATCGTCCCGGAGCTCCAAAAGTGATTAAAGTTCAGAGTTCGGAGTTCAGAGTTAGGAGTTCCAAAATCTAATGCTCCGAACTCCTGCCTGCGCGTAGCCGCTTCGGCGAAGGCAGGGCGAACTAATTGTTCCGAACTTTTATTTATGAAGTTGACTCAAGAAGAGTTTGAGGAGTTAGTGGTTTTAGCGTTGAAGAGGCTTCCTAAATTCTTTAAAAAGAAGATGAAGAATGTGGATGTGGTCGTGGAGGATAGAGCCTCGAGAGATCTCCTTTCAGAGATGGGGCTGCGATCTCCCTTCGAATTACTGGGACTTTATCAAGGCATCCCATTAAATCGGAGGGGGTTTTACTATGGGAATGTCCTTCCGGATAAAATTACGCTCTTCCAGATCCCCATTGAATCGATGTGTAAGACGGAGGAAGAGATCAAAGAGAAGGTTAGAGAAGTGGTGATCCATGAGGTCGGCCACTATTTCGGACTGAGCGACAAGAGGTTAAGAGAACTCGAAAGTGAGCAATAGAATCCCCCCCAACCCCCTTTGACAAAGGGGGGCGAGGGGGGATTTTCAGTATACATATGGCATTCATCAAATTTTTGGGCACGGCAGGTGCCAGATTTGTAGTCATGAAGCAACTCCGAGCCTCCGGTGGAGTCTGGCTCTCTGTCGGCAAAACGAATCTTTACATCGATCCCGGGCCAGGCGCCTTGGTTCGATGCCTCAACAGCAAACCCAAATTAGATCCGTCCACATTGGACGGCATTCTCCTCACCCACAAACACTTGGACCATTCCGGTGATGTGAACGTCATGATTGAAGCGATGACGGAAGGAGGGTTTAAGAGAAGAGGGGTTCTGTTCGCTCCAAGGGATGCCCTGGAGGAAGATCCGGTTGTTTTAAAATATGCGATGGGTTATGTTGAGAAAGTGGAGGTGTTAAAGGAGGATTCCAAATATCTGATTGGAGACATTCAGTTCTCCACCGCCCGAAAACACCAGCATCGGGTAGAGACCTACGGTCTCAATTTCAAGACATCGCCCCGTACGATTTCTTTTATCACGGATACAAGATTTTTCCCGGAGCTCCCGAACCTTTATCGGGGAGAGATCTTGGTCATTCATGTGGTTCGGCTTAAACCCATTGGGGATGATCCAATCGACCACCTTTCGATAGAAGATGTGAAGAGCATCATTAAGAAGGCAAAACCGAAATTGGCCATCCTGACCCATTTTGGGATGACGATGATCAAGGCAAAACCCTGGGTCGTGGCTGCTGAATTAGAGAAAGAGTTGGGATCGAAAATAATCGCTGCCAGCGATGGAATGAAATTAGATTTGGAGAGAGTCCCGGAAAACTACTTCACGTTCTCTTGATTACAAAGGTTTCGGGACTTTCTCAGAAATTTCTTGGAGGAGGGATGAGGATGGAAAGATGGATAATGGGAGATATGAAACCGACCCCCCGGATTCTGATGGGGCCTGGTCCGAGCAATGTGAATTACCGGGTTTATCAAGCCATGTTGAATCCAGTGATTGGTTATCTCGATCCCCAGCTTTTGAAATGTATGGACGAAATCAGCGAGATGCTGAGAGGCCTTTTCCAAACGAAAAATCGGATGACCCTTGCCATCTCTGCGACGGGAAGCTCCGGGATGGAAGCTTCCTTCGTCAATTTTGTTGAACCGGGGGATACGGTCATCATCGGGGTAAATGGTTTTTTTGCAGAGAGGATGACCGACGTTGCTGACCGATGCGGGGCGAAGGTGATTCGAATCGAACAGGAATGGGGGAAAATCGTTGAACCGGAGAGAATCATTGAGGCGCTGAAAGAAAATCCAAATGCAAAAATATGCGGTGTGGTTCATGCCGAGACCTCCACAGGAGTGAGGCAGCCTCTTGAAGAGATCGGAGCTTACTGCAAGAAGACAGATACCCTCTTCGTGGTGGATGCCGTCACCTCTCTCGGGGCAGGGGAGATAAAGGTCGATGAATGGGGAATCGATGTCTGCTACAGTTGCACGCAGAAAGGAATTAGCGTCCCTCCAGGACTTTCTCCGTTTACTGCGAGTCCTAAGGCCATGGATCTTCTCCGCTCCCGGAAGACAAAGGTTCAGAGCTTTTACCTCGATTTACTCAAACTTGAGAAATATTGGGGAGAGGAAAGGATTTATCATCACACCGCTCCTGCCTCGATGCTTTATGCTTTGAGAGAGGGGCTGAGGATCATCTTTGAGGAGGGCCTTGAGCCAAGATTCCATCGCCATCAGGCCCTGGGCGATCGCTTAAAGATGGAACTCGAAGGACTTGGTTTCAAGCCTTTTGCCCAGGAGGGGTACCGTTTATGCATGTTAACCTCTGTGGCGCTACCGAACTGGGTTGATGATGCCCCGGTACGAGCGAGGCTCCTGAATAATTACAGGATCGAAGTGGGTGGAGGATTGGGACATCTTAAAGGGAAGATATGGAGGGTCGGTTTAATGGGCGATACATGCCGGCTCTATAATATCCATGCCCTGACGGGAGTGTTGAGAGAGATATTGTCCTGATTGCAGAATGGGGAGTGCGCCTGCCCTGTCTACCGCAGACAGGTGCAGGCAACCAACAAGCTCAACGGCGGCTATTAGCCGTCCGCTGGAGTGCCTTGTTCACTGAAGGTTTTCGTTTCTTTTCCATCCAATTCGGAAGCGATGTCCCGGTGGCTTCCGCATAAAGTATCTCTGGCGCGACATCTATCTCGTCCTGCCATGTAAGAACCCCAAGCTCTTGGTTTATTTCAAAATTCCTAAAGAAATTAATATCCTTGAAACGGCTAAAGACGCCTCCCTTGTCAAGGTATTTTGAGAAATCTACGACCCCTCCCTTCCCGTCATCGAATGTTACTTCAATCTTGTATTCACCCCTGTAAGACGCAGAAACAACATCGTGGATCATCATGGACCTCCATCTACGCCAAAGGCGCAATTTTCTCTGGGGGTTGGTTATTTTTGGCCAGCTCCCAATTTCGCACCAACTCACTCTGGTGCTGAGAAGCCCATTCCATTACAAGTCCTAAAGCTCGAGGAGAAATTCGTCCCTCCAATACACGGAGAGAGTTTATCTCGACCGCCACCTTCTCCTTTCCATACTGGGCATGAAAATGGGGGGGATTATGATCATCAAAAAACATCGCTATAATTATACCATAGAAACGACATATCTCCGGCATCTTCACACCTATTATACTTCAAAATAAATTTCGTTTCATCTATCGAATGCGAAAACTCAATGGTAGCTATCAATCGTCAGCTGGAGTCGAGAGGTTCACTTCCAAGTCGGTTAGACAGTGGCTCGTTCAGAAAGGCGTAACAATCTGAAACCCACTTCAAATAGAAGGGGACATATTGTGTTTTTACGGCCCCTTTCTTAGTCAGGAACGCTTCATAGGCCCTTAACATAATAAACTCCTGAATTATAAGAATTCGGTATAATAATAAAATTTGGAGTATTATGCCGAAAAAATACCCTCAATTCAATGGCTTTCAGGCAAAAATACCTTGACAGTTTTCTTTTACGTACATATAATCCTTTCATACATAGAATAAACTTAAAAAATAATGTTAGGCAAACAAACACAAATCCATGATACGAATGAATATAATATTATCAAAAATAAGAGATAATAAGAACTCGATTATAAAAATAGCGCTATTGCTTTTCTGCTCATATTCATTGATACAAGGAGTTAACAGCATAATATTCTATCAAGACACATATTCAAAATTCACAGAAATAGAAATTCCAAATACCTGGTATTACTTCATCATAATATTATACATAATAACAACATGCACATTGCTATTTCTGCCTGAATCAATCCTTTTTAAAAAGAGTTATATCTTCATTTTCATAATAATATTTATAGGTATATTTATTCAATTTATGAGTCCAATTATGTACATATACTATGATTATGAACATAACATACCACAGACAAATAATAAGCCTAACCAATAAGGATTGAGACGACTTGAAGAGTCGTTTCAATCCGTTGTTCAAGAAGCCCGTAGCGGCAAGCGGCTGAGAATATCATCTATAAGGGTATTACTTCTGCGGGTTGATTGGAGAGAGAGAAGCAGGGAGGATCAAAGTATCATGCCGGGTGGGGGGCGCCGCAATTGAAGTGTCGGTTCTTGCTCAAACTGATCGGTATCCCCAACCAGAAGCCCCGAAGCTAAGGGCCTTGCAGCTCAAGTTTTTCGGTGCTTGGGCAGACCTCAGCGAGACCATCTGAGCGAGAGAGCGTAGGTGGAAAAGCGTAGGATTTGAGCTTAGGTATTGGGACTAAACACCTCCTATCCTGACCACACCAGGACACTTGCTGGCAGCAGTAAAGAACGGAGTCTGAGGGTACCACCACAGGATGGACAAGTAATAGGCTGCCAGGGTTCGAGATCGGTATTGGGTAAAACCACATTGAAGCCATAGCTCAATTCGATCAAAGTGCTGATGTGATCAAGAGGAACCCCACAATTTGGATTCATGAATCCATAGTAACGGACTTTCATAAACCCGGTTGGGAGCACATGCTGTAAAAAGCGCCGGATGAACTCCATGACCTCCAGAGCAAGGGTTCTTAAGCGGTGACAATGAGGTTTCCGGTAGCGAATGAATACAGTACGGTCCACGACTTTTAAGATTCGAGAATTGGAGATGGCGACTCTGAAGACGTAGGGGGCAAGGTATTTGAGACTTGCTTCGCTGGAACCGACGGCTTGGGAGTTGACGTTCCAGTCGATCTGCCAGACTTCCTGGGGAATTTGATCGAAGAGACCGACTTGGTTCATTTCATCGCGGAACTTGGCTTTGAAGATGATGGAGAGAGCTTGGACGGGGAGATAGAAGTCGATCCTGGAGGGGTGCCAGAGGTCATCGGTGGTGGAGAGGGCGCCGCCGGGAACAATGTAATGGAGATGGGGGTGATACTCGAGGGTTCGTCCCCAGGTGTGGAGGACGCCGAAGAATCCCGGGAGATCACCGCCGATGTAGTTTTCGTCGAGGGCGAGTTTTTTGATGGCCTCGGAGGAGGCCTTGAACAGGGCAGAGTAAGCCACCCTTTGGTTTTTGCGAGTGAAGCGGCGCAGATTTTCCGGGACGGTAAAGGTGAGCAGGAAATGATGACCGGGGAGTTGGCGTTTGATCTGTTTTTCCAGCCACTGGCGGGTTTTATGGTGTTGACAAGAAGGGCAATGGCGATTTCCACAGGAGCGATAGACCCGATGGAACTCGCCACACTTTTCACACTGGTAGAGGGCAATGCCGTAGAGCTCGGTGCGACAGCCAATGATGGAATCAATGACTTTGCGGTGTATAGGAGGCATGACGTTGGCGTAGCGTTCGAGGTACTCGGGGGCGAAGGTTCGGAAGATCTCATTGATTGTGGTCATGGTCTAGGCCCTCCATCACCTGATTGATCAACTGACAGGCATCCTCCTGACCTTTTTGAGTAAGGTGGAGATAGACCATGGTGGTTTCGAGTTGGGCATGGCCCATGTATCGTTGGATGACCCGGAGGTTGATCCCGGCTTCGAGAAGATGGGTGGCATAGGAGTGTCGGAGGGTGTGAACGGAGACGCCCTTTTTTTGGATTCCTGCAGCGACCTTGGCCCGACGGAAGGCGCCTTGGACGCTGCTTTTGGCCATGGGAGACGGAGCGTCCTTTGCTCCATTACCGTTTCGGCCCAGGGCCGGGAAGAGGAGGCTGGGGTGGCGGTGAGTGAGCCAATAGCGGCGGAGCAGACTGAGGGTGGAAGGTGGGAGAGGGACGTAGCGATCTTTGGCGCCCTTTCCTCGGTGGACATGGATCATCATGCGGGTGGAATCGATATCGGAGACTTCAAGGTGGAGACCTTCGTGAAGTCTCAGGCCACAGGAGTAGACGGTGGAAAGATAGGCATAGTTCTGGAAGGTTTTGACCAGGGCAAGAATGCTTCGGACCTCCTCACGGCTGAGAACGGCCGGGAGTCGTCGCTCATTTTGGGCTCGGAGGATTCCGAGGATGTGCCAATTGCGTTGGAGGACGTGTTCATAGCAGAAACGTATGCCGCAATAGCAGATGCGCATGGTATTGGGAGACCAGTGATCGACGTTTTTTCGGTGGAGGAAGTAGTCCTGGAGTTCCTGCTCGGTGATCAGGTCGGGGGATTTGCCATAGAACTGAGTGAGCATGCGAACGGAGCGGGCGTAGGCCTGCTGAGTCCGTTCCCCTTTGCCATTGAGTTGAAGAGCTTGGATCGTTCTATCATACCACTCTGTCTTCATGATAGTTCTCCTTTCTCTGTAACGAGGGATTCCCCCTTCCATTGTGGAGGGGTTTGGAGGTATCATACTTGACAGAGTGGTATGCTGCCTATCGAATAGACTTCTGAAAAGAATTTTTAGGAAGGCTTACAAAAAACAGTTATCTGCCGCGTAGCGGCTTACTTGAACAAAGAAATGCAGCCGACCTGCTACGCAGGCGACTGATTTCCAGCGTGTGTGCCGGGCATGGCACAGAGCTTGTGAGGTGTAAGTCCTTACGCCAGGTATTAGCGGAGCCGAAGGCAAGGAAAAGGGCAAGTCGAAGATCCCGAGAATCGGGGGCGTCACCGTGAGGTGGGGTCTGGAGGAAGCCCAATCCAAAAGCGCGGGGCGACGAACAGGAACCGGATAAGAGGTGTGGTACGTTCAGGGCGAGCGGGCACGTGACCGCGAAGCCCTCGATCCGTGATTGGGCGTGCTTTATAAATCCGGCGTTTACGCGCAGAAGGTTCTGTGTCTTACCCCGGGAGATCTCGCATGTGCCCTGGGACGTCGCGTGCGACTGAAACTGGCTGAGGGTTGAGCGATCGACCCTGACCGCATGGGAGAAGTCAGCAGAGGGCATATTAGGTCCAATTGTGACCGAAGGCCCGAACGGTACCCCGTGAGGGGATGAAAAGAGGGGAAGGTCCTCGACGTGAAGAATCCAGGTTATGCATCCGTCAAGCGGAGATCGCTGCCCGAGAGGGTAAGGGATGAAGCCGGGGTTAGGGCACGGCGGAAGGATCTTCCGGTTAGCAGCGAGCCGCTGATTGAGCGTGTATTGGAGAGGGACAATCTTCTCAAGGCGCTACGTCAGGTGAGGCGCAACAGAGGGAGTCCGGGAGTGGATGGAATGACCGTTGATGCACTACCGGGCTATCTGTGCACGCTACCTATTCGTGAGCTAAAAAGAGGGTAAAACTGGGTGACACTTTTGGTTGATATGAACCTTGATATGCCCCTTAGATCGGAGCCAAGATTCCACTGCAATTCTCCAAGCCGATTCTCTGACAGCCTGTCCGGATTGACCCATTGCCGATAAGATCCTCTCTACCCTTTCCATCACCCAATCATAGATTTCCCTTCGTTTCCGCTTCGTAAAAGCCGGTCTATTGTCAGATTCAAAGAACGCCTGGCAGGATGTCTTCCCATTCAGACAAGGCCGGATCTGATGGTTCAGATCGTTGACCACAGCCTCCGCATACGTAGTGATATGTCCCCCGGGATCGAGTAGGCCCTGCATAAGCTTCTTGCGCAAGCAACTCTTTACCTCTCGTTGCGACTCCTCGATCGCTCCATTGTACGGTGCGTAATACTCAGGATTGTTCAAAGGCAGAACAAATGATTCAGCTAACACATCGTTGATGGCACTGTGGTTCATGTTCCCCTCGTTATCCCGCTTTAATACCAGAGGAGCACCATACCGATCAAACTGCTCGCTCAGATACCCGGCGACCTCTTCTCCTGCCGGATACCCTCCGGCCATTGGCAGAAATTTATACCGCGAGCACAGATCTTGAGTATTGTGCAAATAGATTTTACGAGCCATGCCCAGGTCATATTCCGTGAAGTCCATGGCCCACACTACCCCTGGCGTTAGCCATTCGATCCGTCGGAGATGGGCACGCCGATCCGCCTCCAGATCCTGCCGCACCCGCTCTACCATCTGCCCCAGCTCTCGCCGTGACACACTGAGACAGTACCGTTGGTATAAGTCTGTTGCTCCTGCGCTCCGCTTCACCCCATGATCTAACAATTGAATCTCTGTGTCAAGAACCGAGGGATCAAACGGTTGCACCTTCTTTGGACCCGGACGATTGATTAAAACGACGTTTCCCCGAATCCTGCAGCGCCATCGGTTAAAACTCGCCAAGGGAAGCTGAAGCGTATTGCAGATCATCCCATAAGGCATCCCTGTCCGTTCCTTCATACTCTCAATAATCTCCACAATCCTTCTTATAGCTTCTTGCCGATCTATTGGTTTTTTTTAGCGCCACTGTCTCGAAACTCCTCATACACCGCCAGGAACTCATTCACTTTGATGATGTTCTTCGCCATATCCAGTTTCTTCTCCAACTCCTGGATCCGCTCCCGTAACGCCTCCTTCTCTTCGTCCACAGGCGCAAGCGGCCTTCCCGCAGGTCGATTCTCCAACGCCAGGGCCATGGCCTTTAAGGACTTCTCCTCCCACTCGTAATATGTCTTGCGCGACACTCCCAGCAGCTTCGCCCCCTCCTTTGCCGTCAAGGTCCCACTGCGCACCTGGAGAATCACCAGCGCCCGCTCCCGTGCAAGCTTTTTGTTCTTCTCTTGTCGCCTTTCCTCCATTTGGAATCTCCCTGAAGACCGTCAGACCTTCTTCTCTGCTGCAACTTCCCGCGTCTCCCCTGACTTGACCACCGGACTCCCTTGAAGTTTGGCCAAACGCCGTTCCAACCCCTTGATCGCTCCTCCCTTGCTCTTGCGCTCCAACAATACCGCAAGACGTGGGTTCAACGCTACCCCTTTCTCCACCGGGACCCGAGGCTGCAGCGCCAAGAGCATCCCCTCCATAGCCCGGTCCTGCCACTGGTTCAATAAACTCCACGGGACTCCCAACTCCCGGCAAACCTCCCCGATTTTGCGTCTCTCCGTCCATACCGATAACACCGCCCGGCACTTCTGCTCCGCCGTATGGCGCGATTTCCCTTTCTTCTCTTCCATCCCCGGCCTCTCCACCTTGGGCTTCTCTATCTTGTCCATCTCTCTCATCTCCTTGAGCGGTGACTTCATAGACCATCTCCTGCTTTCCGCCACCTTCATCATCATCCACCATCAGGCGCAACTTTCCCTTCTCCGCCCGTAACACTACCGACTGCCCCTCCATCCGTCCTACCATGTAAAATGGCTCTCGTGGTTTTCCCCTCAGTGCCATCTCCAGAACATTCTCCGCAATTCCTTGCTCCATCGTCTTCCTTAACTCTGCCTGAATCTCAAAGTACCGATCCGCAGGGCACAATCCCCCAATCCCCTGGTGAGGCCGCTTGTGGTTATAATACTGCATCCACTGCCGGATCCTCTCTCTCGCCTCCTCGAAACTCCCAAACTGCGCCCGGACCAGAAACTCCTCATAGATCGTCTTCCAAAACCGCTCTATCTTCCCCAGCGTCATCGGATGGTGCGCCTGTGATTTAATGTGCCTCACCCGGTCCTTCCCTAACTCCCGTTCAAACCGGGTCGTTCCTCGCCAGTTCGTATATTGCCGTCCCCGGTCCGTCAGCATCTCCTTCGGGACTCCATACTCCCCAATCGCCCGACGATACACCTCTAACACCTGATCCGCTGTCTGGCTCCGGTATAGCTCCAAGCCCACCATATGCCGAGAGTAATCGTCGATAAATCCAATCAGATAGGCATACCGGCCCCCCAGGCGAAAGGTGAAGATGTCCGACTGCCACAATTGATTCGGCGTTGACCGCTCAAAAAAACGAGGACGGGTGATGTTGTGTTGGTGTTTCTTCTTGGAGGGAACAATCAACGATTCTGCCCGCAGCGTTCGCCGCACCGTCTCCGGGCTCGCGCTGAGGAAGAACGCACGCTTTAATAGATGGGAAATCCGCTTGACACCAAAGAAGGGCTCTCGTTTCTTGATCTCGACGATCTTCTCATGTACGGGTCCGGGAAGCTTCCGTCGACTCTCCGCCGGGACAACCCCTCTCCGTAACCCGGCTTCTCCCCGTTCCTCATACGCCCTCGCCCAACGACGAATAACGTCTTGACTGCATCCTACCTCCTTACTCAACAGAGAAACCGGGATCCCTTCTTCCAACCTCAACTTCACACAACGAAGCTTGAACTCCAACCCATACCGCTTACCATACCGACTCTCTTTCCCTTTACTCTTCTTCTTAACTTCTTCTACATCTTCCATGGGTACACTCCTTTCTCCCTCTCAGGAGTGTCACCCATTTTACCCTTCTTCTTTATGTTGCGATCTGGTAGTTAGGCCAAATATTGAAACAAATGAGATTCGGCATTCAAATGTCCTTGCATGGTTATTAAATCCTGAAGAATCACACAATTTGGGAGACAAGGTTTTTAAAAAACTTATATCTCATGTTATTTTGGAAAACGAAGATACTATTGCCAAGGGAATAGAGATTAGTCAAATTCAGCTTAAATCCTACTGTGATTTAATTGTTTATCGGGAATATAAAAATATTGACATATTAGCTGTTTCAAAAAATCACCGTTTTGTTTTGCTTATTGAAAACAAAATCAAAGCCAAGGAATCTCGTGACCAATTAAAAGATTATTTTGAATTGATTCAAAATGAATATTCCTCCTATACAATTTTACCTATTTACCTTTCATTAAATGGTCAGTCGCCATCGCATGACCAGCGATATTGTGCGCTCGATTATCCATCATTATTAAATGTCATTGAGCAAACCGTAAATCTCTATAAAGATTATTTGCCAATTCCTATTCGGGACTTTATTTCTTTTTACCTTGAATCTCTAAGAGGAGCAATTAATATGGATGAAACCACAAAAAAGCTTTGTAAAGAAATTTACGACCAACATAAAGATGCGCTTGATTTAATCTACCAGGTTGTTGCTACTAAGGAGACTGCTTTTGTTGAAGCTTCAAAAAAATTTCTTGAAAATCATCCAAGGGTGATCTCTACTTTTACCAAGCCTAATGTTTTGTGGACTACTCTTATAGATTTTGCTAAAGCAAAAAAGATGGCACATAATTGGAATGCTGGCCATCCTGTTGCTGTATGGTTTGAAAATTATTATGGTAGTCTCAAGATAATAGTTGAGGTTGGACCATTTGATGATCCAAATAAGAGGATTGCATTTTTAGAAAGTCTAAGCAAAGCCAATTTCAAGATTGGTGATTATTCTAAAAAGCAAGAATCAAGATATACCAGAATCTATACAAAAGTTCGGAAAGTCAATGATTGGGATGATACCGAAGAATTAGCACAATTAATGAAGGTTCTTTTCGATGAAATCGAAGATCATATTAAAAGAATATCTCAAGTAATTGAAAACTTTGATTGGTAAACTGCCGCTAACAAGTCAATTAAAACGACGGGGAATAAGCCGCTGCGGTTTCTTGAAAGGGCTATTTGCCCCCGCGCCTTATTTCAGTTGTTGGGGTAGAGAAAAGAGTTATCGGAATCCGATTAGTGACATACGACGATCTTTTGTAGTATGATGTTCACTCCATGGCAATAACGCCAAACATTGTCGATGTGACCAGGTTTAACCCTGCAGCCGTTTTTCCATTTGAATTGAGGCCACAGGACTTTCAGATGGCAATGCAGGATGTCTACGACTTCTTCTACGATGTGAACTCGCATCTGGCCCGCAAGGGACTACAGCGCATAGATGAGATGTTACGGCCTGCCATCATGTCAGGTGTTCTTTCGGATATGCTCACTGCTAGTCTCGCCAAGCATTCACGGGTTCTCACGGAAAATCGCTATTTCAACGGCCATCCCGACCTGATCGTACAAGGCGTTTATCCAGGCAATGCGGTCAAAGCAGGAGTGGAGGGAGTTGAGATAAAAACCACCAGAAAAGCGGGGGGCGCAGTTGATACCCATGGAGCAAGAGACCAGTGGATGTGTGTTTTTGTCTATGACATAGATTCCGAGACAGAACCGGCCATTGATCGTCGGCCTATGTCCTTCACGGAGGTATATCTCGGACACGTAGCGATATTAGATTTCAGGAAAAATCCTCGGGGTGAACTCGGCACTCGAACTGCCACACTTCACAAAGATGGTATTCAGAAACTGCGGGAGAACTGGATATACCATCTTTAGTGTCGCCCGTTTGGCTTGAAGCGGATGAGCTTGGGTATGGAATCGCAAGCCATATCAAAGAAATACGCGTCTTTCTCGATCCCGATACTTTGATACCCGACTGCCTCCGCTGCTGCCAGCGTAGATCCTGCTCCAGCGAAGGGATCGAGAATCACCCCTTTCCCCAGTGGCAGGACTGCGTGGACAATCTGCCTCAGAAATGCCTGGGGCTTGAGGCTTGGATGCGGGGCCAAATCGCGTTCAGCCTTCCTGGTCGGTGCGGACAAGATCACATCCCCAAAGGGCTTGTCAGGGGATGGCCTTCGGAATCCCCCAGTGTTCCACTTCCTAAGGTTATCCTGCACTCTTCCTTCAATCGGTTTTCGGTAGACAAGCCACGGCTCCCACATTGAACGTGGCATTACACTGATATCAGGAAACTCCTCGTGAGCAGCCTTCGGACGGTCGCCACCTCGCAAGGTCATGGTCAGGCGAATAATCTCCCCTCTTCGTTCCAACCCAGCGTCCGATAACGATCCAGCGACTATGTATGACACCAGCGGATTGGAGGCAACGACGACGTGTGCACCAGGCACTATCTTGCGCAAAAGCAGTCTCGCCCAATAGAAAAAGAACATTCTGAGTTCCTTGAGCTGCTGTACGGTGAGCGTCGTAAATCTTGGGAGGGGGCTTCTATTGTGTCCGTCGAAGGACGGGGGAATCCGCCATACTCCACCTTTCCCGTTTCGGAGCTTATTCTGTTGCTCCGGCAAGTACTCATATAAACCGTACGGTGGGTCCGTGACGACTGCATGAACGGTGTCATCTTCTTGTTGTTCTATCCAGTCGAAGCAGTCAGCATGGAAAATGGTAGATTTGCCGAATCGGACAGGTTCACGCCAAGACTGCACCTCAAAAAGGTCTTTCTGGACTCCTCCGCCAGCTGCCCTTTGTACCGTATACACTCCACGAGTCTCCCGCACAAACAAATCCGGGGTGTTTAAGCGCAGATACGAACGAATCGATGAGTTTGGTGTTGGCCCAATCATTTCAGAGACTCGATCCTCAATTTCCTTGACAGAAAGAGGCCGCGACGTTAAAGACAAGACATGAATGACTGCATCGCGCACCCGCCCGGGAGCATACCTGGCATATTCTTTGGCCATAACACAATAATAAACGTTGGGACGTCATTTGTCAAGCGATTTCTCAAGGGTCGGGATCGGATTTATTGATAATATGTACCCCAACAAGTTGCTCCACCGGATCGCCGATAAACCCGGCTCCCGATGAGCTTTATCGTTATGCAAGGCAACGCTGGGAAGAGGTGGGACAGACATGAGGGAAGATCAATCGAGTGGTACCGCGTTGAGTGTTACGGTAATTCGAGCTACCCATCAGCTGATAGATAATGTCCCACATATTCTTGAAGATTCCATATCCCCCCAGCTTATCGGCAGTGCCCTCATAGAACGGATACTCCAGAACCCGGAAAGATATCGATCGCAATCAGCGAAGGCCCTTCGGTCGCATGTGGTATTGAGAAGCCGATATGCCGAGGATGGTCTATTTGAGGCCATTCAATCGGGAGTGCGCCAATTTGTCAGCCTTGGGGCTGGGTATGATACATTCGCCTATAGGCAACCAAATTGGGCTCAAACCCTAAAAATAGTTGAAGTGGATCATCCGGCAACTCAGTCTTCTAAAATAGATCTATTGAAGCAGAAAGGGATAAAAGTGCCAGAAAACGTGGAGTTCCTGTCGCTTGACTTTGAAAACGAGAATCTTGAACTGGGCTTAGCTCGAACGGCGCTTGATCCAACACGTCCGGCGTTTGTGGCCTGTTTGGGCGTTCTTGCGTATCTTCATGTTGAAACTGTCCAGAAGATATTCAGATGCATCGCCAAACTGCCAAAACTAACCAGATTGGCTTTTACATTCGCAATGAAGACAATGGAAAACATAGGGCAGAATGATGAATCTCAAACCCTCTCTGGTAGAGCGGCGGCACATGGCGAACCGTGGCTTGCGCGCTTCGACTTAGAAGATCTAAAATATGAATTAAATCGAAGCGGATTCTCAAAAGTATGGTTTCTTGACCCTTCGGAGACTGCAACGAGGTATTATGCGGGTAGAGATGATCTTCCAGTGCCTCGAAAAGTAACGATGGGGCAAGCCATTGTCTGACTATCGGGTTTGCCATATCCCCGCCCAATCTGGTGACTTAAGACTATTATTTCACACCTTCTCAGTTGGTAATGGGATTGATAATGAAAAACCGGACGGGCCTGGCGATACAAATCATAGGATTTGCAACTGCGGTTGCCATGATCATACTATCCTTCTTAGGGCTGTATTTGCCAATTCATGAACTTAATAAATAATGAAAGCAAGGTTAGGGTTTCTTCAATGCGCGGAGGCAGAGAATGGAAGACTTGTTGACCTTAGGAAAGCAGGTACTGGCGGCACAACCCTTTAGTGTCCTTATCGGCACAGAGCTAAAAAGCTTTTCGCCGGGGCAGGCTGAGTTAATCATTCCGATCAGGCCTCAACTGAAACAGCAGCATGGATTTGTGCATGGGGGTGTGGTCAGTTACGCTGCAGATAATGCTCTCACGTTTGCCGGCGGAAGTGTTCTTGGCCCAGTGGTTGTCACGTCAGAGTACAAGATCAATTATCTAAAGCCCGCCATTGGAACCGCTCTGATTGCTAGAGCATCCGTCATCTACTCGAGCAGGAACCAGGCTGTCTGCCGTTGCGACATCTTCGTGGTGAACGAGGGCGAGGAGGGTTTGTGCGCTACTTCGCAAGGCACAATCACGAGGATGAGCCAGTCTACAGAGGCTTAGGCCGATCAAGGCGTTGCAGGGGCGCTGAACTTCGCTCGTTATGAGACTTTAACCTGTTTTAGAATCCTTAACAGGACTCAAGATCGTTTGGGCAAAATCTTTTGATTCGACTCCAGGGGATTCAACCTTTTTCTCTTCATAGTAAGCTTCTACTCTTTCGATGATTTGGTCTTCTTCCAAAGGGACCTTTTCCAAAGACCCCTCTAATCCGTGGAGGCGTTCTTTTGGATAAAATGTAAAATCTCCAGAGATGGTGATGTCTTCAATTCTCCCGTCAGAGATTTCCTCGGCAGTTCGAATCAGACCTCCCTTGGCCTTGTGGAGACCATAAAGAACCTCCACCCCTTCCTTGATTTTAACCCCCCCTGCAATTCTTGGAGTCTTTTTTAAGAGGAATTCTTCCGAGGTCATCCGTGATTCTATTTGCCTCATCTTCTCAAGAATTTCCGGGTTCAATGAAGCCGGTGTCAACTTTCCCACCATTGTTTCAAATTTTCCTTTAAGGACAGAGACCACTTCCTGCCGCGATGGAATCATTCCTAATTCTCTCTTCATCGTCGTCAGGTTTTCTTCCATCGTTTTATAAACCTTGTCCCTAAATTTTTCATCAGGAACTTTCAATATTTTACTCATCGCTTTGCAGTCAAAATCGAGGAGGATACCCCCCACAAAGGCCATACAGTCTCCGATGTTTCCTCCACCCTCTCCAGCAATCTTCCTTCCTGAACTTGTGATAATGTCGTTCACGGCGCGAAATTCTGCCTGTATTCCAAATTTTCTATAGGTTTCAACAGGGGCTTGTGAGAACCAGGGATAGATCTCGTGGATCGGCTTAGGGAATTTCGGGTTATCTTTCCTCCAAATCAATTGATAGAAAATCTGGTTCTCATCTAAGTAGGTTGCTCCTCCACCAACCTCCCTCCGCATGAAAGGGATTTTAGATTCTCTACAATATTGAAGATCTACTTCCTGTTCCGCATCCTGAAAATATCCAATGCTCACCAGAGGGATTTTTGGTGAAACGATGACCAGGGCCTCAATCCCCATCTGGGCGAGGGCGTGAAAGATGAGCATTGAATGTTGGCCGGGAAGTTTTTCAAGATCGAACAAATACATATTCTCCTCACTTTCGCCCCGCACCTTATTCCTCACCCACCAGGAGACTGTCTCGCGATCAACGAGAAACTACCTCCGTTGCAACACGGAACAGGCGGTCGGGTGACGAAGCTTTAGAGCGGAAACCTCTCATTGCTCAGCTTCGGGGCTCCAAACCCATGAAAAGAATCCTATTTCTGAGAAGGCCGATTACCCATAACCTTAAACGACCGCATTCTAAAGCTGAGATGCCTGACTGCCTGTTCCGCCGGAATCTACCCTCCATCCAATTGCGACACAGTCTCCAGAGGGGGGAGGGGGAATTTGTATTTGTTAACATGCCAAAAAAAAATTTTCAAATGGGGAATTAAAACTCACTGACAGGAGAAGAGCGCTCGTTCTATTTCAGATGTTTCGCGAGAAATGCTCTCACTTGAATGACTGCATCGGCTGCAGCTGCTGGGTCATATTGTAGCCTGTGGTCCATGTAATTCATGCTCACCCCTTCTGCATCAAAGCAATGATAGGCACCAGGATAGACTTTCAGGATGACTTCATGGTGGGTTTTTTTACGGGGCATCCTTTCCCGGCATATTGCAGCCGGGCACCAGTCGTCCAACTCACCAATAAGGATTAGGAGAGGGAAGTCGAGACCACCAAGAGATCTGAAGCAATAGGGGTAAAAAGTTACGACGGCGCGTAGAGGATCTTCCCCTTGCCGCAGTGAGAATCCTGTACAAAGCGCTGCAAGAGTGGAAGACCCTCTCTGGGACCATCCGATAACCCCGATGCGCTTGGGATCGACGAAAGGGAGCCCGGAAAGATAGGACTTGGCATAGCAGATATCTTGGGCTCGTTGTGAGGGAGGATCGGATAGGCCTGATTGGCCTCGCGGTCCAAAGCTATCCATCTGCAGAGCAACATACCCCCATCCTGCGGTGCGCTCTGCCCAGAGGTCATAATATTTATCCATAAAATTGAAACCGTGGATCAGGATGAGACCGGCAAAAGGTCCGTTGCCCCCTGGCTTTGTTAATTTTCCTGTTAAATTCTCCTGATCACTACCCTTAAAAGTCACAAGTTCAGAGGCAACTCCTGTGGCCGCCGTTAGAATCACCAACAGCACAGCAATAAGAATTCGCCTTATCATGGTTAATCTTTCCTTTCTGGGTTTGCTGGAAAGTTACCTTCCATGGGGTTAAGATGATGCTCATCGTCTAACAGGCTGCTGAAAAACGCCCATCTGCGGCGTTATCCGGCCGCCTCACCGTCTTGGCGGCGTGGCAAAAAGTCGCTCCTTATTCGTCGCGACGCCACCCCTCATCCTTCGTCGTTGCGGCGTACTTCAAGTACGCCTCACACCTCAGGATTTCGGGCGCCTTGCATCTGGGCATTTTTGATCAGCCTGAAAAAGTGACTTTTTCAGCACCCTGCTATTTTTCAAGAGGGAGCCGGATCCATTCAATTCATATTTTTTAGGACAAACTCGGTGATGTCCATTGCCGTGACGGGGATCTTTTTTCTTCGGGCTGTGGTCATAATCGTACGGACGCACTGCTGGCAGGAGGTAATCACTGTTTCAGCCCCTGTGGCCTGGATCTCCTTGATTTTTTGTTGTGCGAGGGCTGCTGAAAGTTCCGGATCCACCATCTCGAGATTACCTCCTCCACCACAACACTTACACTGCTTCCTGTTGTTCCCCATCTCGATCAGCTCCACTCCGGATATCGCGCGAAGGACTCCCCGTGGGGCTTCATAAATCCCGCTGGCCCTTCCCAGGTCACAGGGATCATGATAGGTCACCTTTATCTTCTTCTCTTTGAAGTTGATCTTTCCCTCGTCGATCAGTTTCTTGATGAATTGGGTGGAGTGAAATATCTCGATATCCGTCTTATAGTCCTCCATCCAGGTATGGTAGCAAGAGGGACAGGCAAAGACCACCCTTTTAACACCCTTCTCTTTCATCTTTTCCAAATTGTGTTGGATCAGGGCTTCGGCCTCCTTTTTCATTCCTGCCCCGATAAGGGGAAACCCGCAGCACCATTCGTCTCCTCCCAAAAGGGTGAAGTCAACTTCACCCTTGTTCAGGATTTCAACAAGAGCTTTAGGGATCTTCTGTACCATAGGAAAAAAGGAAGCCACACATCCAACAAAAAAAGCCACCTGGGCCTTCTCTTTCTGATAGAGGTGCTCTGGGGGTTCACCCAAAGACTTTACCCACTCTGTTCTCTCCACATTTGCGTTCCCAAGAATGTTGTGGACCTGGAGAAGATTTGACTTTACCTGATCCACTGCCTTCGGATAATAACCCATCTCTACCAAGGTTTCTCTCAAGGCAAGCCAGAGATTTTTGGAATCGATGGAGACAGGACAACTCACACTACACTCCCCGCAAAGGGTACAGCGGTAGACCATCTCTGAGAATTTTTTCAGCTTCTCCTCATCCAATTTTTTGGGGCCGAAAATTCTTGCCCATATTCCGTATTGGCTGCGAATAAAGGACTTGAAAGTCTGAATTTTTCCACGAGGATCGATCTCTTCTTCACCCTTCTGAGCATACACAGGGCAATAGTTTAAGCATTCACCACAGCGGGTGCAGGCATCAATTTCGATCAGTTGCTTAGGAGAAAGGTTTGAGAGTTTCATGCCGGTCTTATGCTGCCTCCTTTTCGTTGGAAGCTTTTTCCTCGTAAAGCCTGGCCAGGAATTCGGTAATGTTGTAGATCTCGATATTCTGTCTTCGAAGCCTCGCATTTCTGAAATTGTGTAAACATGAGGGACATTCCGTGAGGAGGATTTCGGCTCCCGTGTCCTCGATGATTTGAGCTAATCGATTTCTTGAAATTTTTACAGATTCTTTCGGAAATGCACCTCTATATCCACCTCCTGCTCCACAACACATGGCGTTCTCTCTGGTGCGCCTGGGCTCTACAAAATTGGGAGCGATCTTCCGAATGATCTCCCTCGGCTCCTCATAAATGCCTGCGTGGCGGCCAAGGTCGCAGGGGTCATGATAAGTGACCCGCTTCTCTGTTTTTACCCGAAAGTCAAAGTCTTTGAGAAACTGCGTGATGTGCTTGACTTCCATTTTCAGGTCCTTGTACGCGATATGTTCTTTGAACACCCGGTAACAGTAAGGACAAGTGGTAATTAGCGTTTGGGCTCTGGTCTTTTGGAGCTCTTGAACATTGTGTTGGGCCAACTCATCGTTGATCTTGTACCCTACATCCTCCAGCACACCACTGCAGCAAACCTCATCCGTCATCGTAAAGTCGACCTGAAGGAGATCAAGAAGGCGAATGGTTTCCCTCACGCTTTCCTCCTCCCGATAGGTTCCCACACATCCCAAGAATAGAACATAAGGGGCCTGTTCTTTTTTGTGGCCCCAGTCGTGTCGCTCTTTTTCTCCGTAAATATTTCCGTATTTTTCGACGACCTCGCCCATCGCCTTAAAAAGGTTGTCATAGCCCATTCCAACCATATCCTTCCGCATCGTCTTGATTACTTCCGGAGGGTCTACCCCCGAAGGGCAGTTGAGTGTGCAATTCATGCAAGTGGTGCAGCGCAGGAGAGCCTGAGCAACCCCATCGGTAACGGGAAGCTTTCCCTCCATGACCTCCTTCAGGAGAATCATCTTTCCCCGGGCATTGGTAATGGGCCTTTTAGTCAGGTCAAAGATGGGACAGACGGCCCGGCAAAAGCCGCACCGGGAGCACTGGGTGATCGCCTTACGCCTTTTTTCGTCCAATTGAAGCGGATTGGCCATCGATTCTCCTCAAAACAATGGATTGATCAATAATCGCCGTTGGAATAATGGAATATTGGAATGGTGGAATAATGAAAAGGCAATTCTTCTTCTTAACCCAATATTCCAGTGTTCCATTATTCCAATATCCCGTACTTAGTCGTCCAGAGCTCTTTTGCCCGGGTTCATGATGTTATTGGGATCCAAGGTTCTCTTGATCTGTTTCATCAAGGCCATTTCGACCGGGTCGTGTTCCAGCGTCATATAGTTCGCCTTAGATAGACCGATACCGTGTTCCCCGGACAAGGTTCCCTTAAGGGAGATGGCTAAGTTGAAAATTTCCTCTTCGGTCTTTTCCATCTTCTCGACTTGTTCTGGATCATATTCGTCATAAAGGATTTGGGGGTGCAGGTTTCCATCGCCGGCATGACCAAAGGTGGCGACTACGATACCGTGTCTCTGAGAGATTTCCTGAATTCCCACCAATAACTCCGGAATTCTCGAAATGGGGACGGTGACATCATCCAAGACAAAGCTGGTGCTTGCCCGGGCAAGGGTTGCGTAAGCGGATTTACGGGCTTTCCAGAGATTGAGCCGATCCTTCTCGTCCTTCGCTGTCTTGATCTCGGTGGGGTTATTCTGCTTGAGTATGCGAACGATCACTTCCATCTGAGCCTCCACCTCTTCCCAGGTGTAACCATCTGTCTCCGTCAAGATCATTGCCTCTGCTTCAGGAAGATCGATATCCGTGTTCTCTCTGATTGATTTCAGGGTCACCTTATCTAAAATCTCCATGACGCTTGGAAGGATTCCACTGGTCATGGTCTGGAAGATGGCCTTTCCTGCATCTTCCAACCTGTTAAAAGTGGCCACAGCGGTCATGGCATGGCGGGGAATGGGATTGATTTTTAATGTGACCTCGGTGATGACTCCCAATGTTCCTTCTGCCCCGATGAAGAGCTTAGCCAGATCATAGCCAGAGACACATTTCATCGTATAGGAGCCCGTGTGCATTACCTCTCCGGTTGGCAGAACGACCTGTAGACCAAGGACATAGTCCCGAGTGGTGCCATATTTCGCCCCTTTAATCCCGCCAGCATTGGTCGCCACATTCCCTCCGATGGTAGAAACAGAACTGCTCGCCGGATCAGGAGGAAAGGTAAACCCATGCCGTGCAAGTGCCCGATTGAGATCATCGCAGACCACGCCCGGTTGAACCCGGGCGTAGCGGTTCTCAATGCTGATCTCAAGAATTCGGTTCATCCGGGAGAGATCGATGATGATCCCCCCGTGGACGGCAATCACTCCCCCGCTGAGGCTGGTGCCCGCCCCCCGAGGGATGACAGGAATCTTCTGTTCATTAGCAAACTTGACGATCTCTGCCACCTGCTCTGTTGACTCAGGCCAGACTGCGGCATTAGGCCGATGGACATTCATCGAAGCATCGTAACTATATGGGACCAGTTCTTCCAACTGGTCAGTGAAGTTCTCTTTTCCGACGATCTCCACCAATTTTTGCATCATCTGACATCCCTCTTCGCAAATTCTTCAATTGCAAAGTTTTAAATAACAAATGGGGAGAAGGAAGACAACCTATTTGGTAGAAATCGATTACCCAATAATTATAACCCCCCATTGAATCTTAGAAAAGGAGAAGGGATTTAGGCCCCTTTTTCTTCAAAGCGACACCATCCTTATGAAACCTTCTTCTGATCCCTGAATGCTTTCACTTCTGATTCGACGTAATTCAAATGGTCAAGAATTCTCTCCCTGGCTCTGTCAGGGGAGTGGCTCTTGATCGCGTTGAATATTCGGTAATGTTGATGGAGCAGTTTTTTCAGTTTCCCTCTGTCCCTGAACACCCTTGCCACAGATTCTCTGAGGAGATCATAAATGGTGGACATGAGGTGGGTTTGAATCGTGTTATGAGTTGCTTGGGCCATGGCCAGGTGAAAATCGGCGTCTTGCTTTTCCCAAGATCGGCCTTCGTCAAAGGCTTTCCTCATCTCTTCAATGATTCCCTCCAGTTGTTGAAGATCGGCCTCTGTAGCCCTTTGGGCAGCGTGATAGACACCCCAGGCCTCCATTGCTTTTCTCACCTCTATCAGGTCGAAGATCTTCTGAGTATCGGTCTTGATAAGGAGGGAAAGAGGGTCTTGTATCCTCTCAGATGTCATCGATTTAACGAAGGTCCTTTTGGTCCTCTTCACTTCCAAAAAACCCATGGCAACCAGAGAGTTCAACGCCTCCCGAAGGGAAGGCCGGCTTACGCCAAATTCTTTGACGAGTTCTCGCTCCGAGGGAAGGCGGTCGCCTGGCTTTAAATGCCCTTCGCTAATGAGTCTTTTTATCTGGTTGACAATTTCATCGGACACTCTAACAGGCTTAACGGTCTCAAACATTTCAGGCTTCTCCCTTCTTATCTGGGCCGTATCGTTCGCAATTGGTCAATGGTCTTACCAGTTTAAACCAAAGGCAACTTCTTGTCAATATCAAAACAAACACTTATGATGTTAAGTGTTTGAACGGCTATTAATAATATTGTTCTATGGTCTTACCATTTTACATTAATACATTTTTTGTTGACAATGTCCTTTCCCATTTGTTATAAGACAGGGGAACGTTAGCTTAGACGTTTTTATGTCATCGTCTGAGGAGGTAGCTATGGCTCGATTATATGAGTACCAAGGGAAGCAGTTGCTCAAGGCGGCCAAAGTGCCGATCCCTCAGGGTGAGGTGGCGTCGACTCCCCAAGAGGCAAAAAAGATCGCCGAGAAGATAGGCAAGCCTGTGGCCGTCAAATCGCAGGTTTGGGCCGGAGGTCGTGGAAAAGCAGGAGGGATTAAGTTCGCTGAGCATCCTCTCGATGCAGAGATCGTTGCGAATCAGCTCTTGGGATCGGAGATCAAAAACCTGCGAGTTGAAAAGATACTGGTGGAGGAAAAATTAAATATTGAGAAAGAATACTATGTCGGGGTGATCATCGATGCCTCAAGGGAAGTGAGAGCCCCGGTGGTGATGTTCAGCACGGAAGGGGGAATGGATATTGAATCGGTCCCCTCGGAAAAGATCGCACAGATGAATGTGGATGTCCTCCGAGGCTTCCGCTATTACGATGCCCTCAACCTTGCTGTAAGGCTGAAGGTTCCAACCCGGGTTCTTCCCTCCATTGCTCAAGCCATCATGGGTTTGTACCAGACATTCAAAGGATACAATTGTCGTACGGCAGAGATTAACCCTCTCGTAATGACGAAAGATGGAAAAATACTGGCTGCGGATTGCCGGATCGCCATTGACGATTCGTCTGTATTTCGCCATCCCGAATTGGGCATCGACGTGGCCCGCGAAGCCCCAACGCCTCCCACCGAGTTTGACAAGATTGCATGGTGGATTGAGGAGGGGGATCTTAGGGGAACCTGTTATATTGCGCAGATGGCTCCGGATAAGAAAGGACTGGGGTACGTAGGCTACCACGGGATAGGTGGAGGAGGTGCCATTCTGGGGGTGGATGCCCTGAACCGTCAAGGGCTCAAGATCGCCAACTATGCTGATACGAGTGGAAATCCAACCGCTGCAAAAGTTTACCGGGCCGCCAAGGTCATTATTTCTCAACCGGATATTGAAGGGTATATGCTCGGTGGTTTCATTGTGGCGAACCAGGAACAGTGGCACCATGCCCATGGGGTGGTGAAGGCCCTCAGGGAGGAACTCCCCAAGAGACCCGGTTTCCCCTGTGTGATCTTGCTCTGCGGGAATAAAGAAAAGGAATCGATGGAGATTCTGAAGGAAGGAACAGCGGACCTGCAGAGTCAGAACCCGATCGAGATCTATGGAAGCGATAAGGTGTACGAAACGGAGTTTCTGGCAAAACGCATGCGGGCCCTCATTGATGAATATCGAAGGAAAAGAGGCTTAAGCGGCTAAACCCTCTCATCCCTCCTCGCCCTCCTTAGAGAAAGGGGGAAGGTGTGAAAAAATCGGGACTGCCGGGCGGGCAGGAATATCTTCAAAGTTTTACAAATGCGGTCGTTTTGAGGGAGAGGTAATAAGGCTCTGCAATGAGGGATGCATACTGAAGTTTTTCATCGAGGGTAGTTAACGGGAAAATGTGCCGCTGTAAAACTTTTCCGATATCCCTGCCTGCCCTCTCCACTCGAAGCATTTTTTTCACAGCATTGAGGGGTTGGGGGGATTTGGAAAGGTATTTTCCATATTCGACAACATTGTGCGGGGTAAAGGAGGAAGGACATGCATTTTGAAGAAAGAACGATAAAGGTCATCATCGATGAAAGCAAATGCGTCGATTGCAAGACCCATGCGTGTGCTGCAGGATGTAAACTCTTCGATCGAGGAATCCTGGTTATCAAGGATGGAAAACCGGCCCTGGGTGGGGATGAGGAGTTTGCCAAACGGGTGGGGACCGAATGTCTCGCTTGTGAGTATGAATGCTGGTTCAGGGGAAACAAAGCCATCACCATTGAAGCCCCGATCCCAGGGTTAGAAGAGTACAAAAGGAAACACGGAGTATCTTAAAGTGATGGTCAAGAAGCACCAAATCACAAGCACCAAGCACCAAATAATTACCAATTACCAAAGTTCTAAATTTCAAACGAAAATGTTTTGGTCATTGGGACATTGGATTTTGGAATTTGTTTGGAATTTGTGATTTGGGATTTCGAATTTCTGGCGGCTTGGCGGTTATCCGCAGATTGGGAGTCAATAACGATCAAACTCGAAAAATATTTGGAGGCTAATGGAGATGGCGATTCTACTTGAGAAGAATACGACGATATTGGTTCAAGGGATTACTGGAAGGGAAGGCTCGGCACGTGCTGCATTTATGAAAGGTTACGGCACCAAGGTAGTGGCTGGGGTGACGCCTGGAAGGGGCGGAGAAGAAGTATCAGGGATTCCTGTCTTCAACACCGTCGAAGAGGCTGTGAGGGCGAAGGGTCCAATTGATGCAAGCGTGACATTCGTTCCCGGCCCGGGTCTTAAGGATGCCGTTCTTGAAGCTCTGGATGCGGGGATTAAATTCATCGTGATGCCCGTGGAACGAGTTCCTTTGTACGACATCCTTGAAATGATGGCCTATGGGAAACAGAAAGGCGCCCGTCTTTTGGGCCCAGGATCGATCGGCATTATCAGCCCTGGTATCGCAGCCGCGGGCTGGCTCGGAGGTACCCCAGAATTTGCAAGAAAAGTGTTTGTCCCGGGACCCGTGGGTGTTATCTCAAGAAGTGGAGGGCAATCCGGTACGGTCCCATGGGCCATCAAAGAAGCGGGCCTCGGTGTTACGACGGTTTTGCATATCGGAACTGAACCGGTTGTGGGGCAGTCTTTTGGGGACATTCTACCCCTTTTTCAAAAGGATGAGGATACAAAGGCCGTTGCCATTTTCGGTGAGATTGGCGGTCCTTATGAAGAGGAGGCGGCTGAGGCAGTGAGGACAAAGAAATTTACGAAGCCCCTTGTCGTTTACGTCGCCGGGGCATGGGCTCCGGAAGGGATGCGATTCTCCCATGCGAGTAGTATCATCGAAAGGGGAAAGGGATCGGCAAAGGACAAGATCAAATCCCTTAAGGAGGCTGGGGTCCATGTGGTTGACCGACCCGATGAAATCGCCCCAACTATTAAACGATTGTTAGGCGCCTAATAAGGATCAAATCCCCCCTTGCCCCCCTTTTCTAAAGGGGGGCAAGGGGGGATTACGAGCACGAGAGGAGGGACATTCCTGTCCCGCCAAGAGGGGGTAAGAAAACCCTGTCTGCCGAGTAAAGCGATTGTTAAACATCCAATAGGATACCACCCCTCACCCCGCCCTCTCCCCTGAGGGGAGAGGGGAAGGGTGAGGAGAATCAAATAGGAGGTGCAGAAATGACTGTAATGAGATCCGTTTTTTATGTTCCGGGAAATAATGAAAAGATGGTTACCAAGTCTCCAGAGTTTCCAGCAGACATTATTACTTTAGATCTTGAGGATTCCGTTCCTCCTGCAGAAAAACCAAAAGCGCGTGAAGTCGTTCGAGAGAATCTAAAGTTTGCAGGATCTGGCGGATCCCCAGTATATGCAAGGATTAACAACTGGGAAACGCTGCTGACTAATGATGACCTCGAAGCCATCGTGTATGAGGGGCTTTCTGGCGTTTGTTTGGCCAAGTGTGGTGGTCCTGACCATGTTCAACGTCTGGATTGGAAACTAGAAGAGTTGGAGCGAAGGAGGGGACTGAAAGTGGGTAGTATCGCCATTCAGCTTCTCATCGAGACAGCCAAAGGGGTCATCAATGCTTATCCCTCAGCCATCGCCAGCAAGCGAGTCAACTCCCTTATCTTTGGCGCAGTGGATTATACGAAAGACATGAGAGTGAAACTCACCATAGAAGGCGATGAGCAATTGTATGCACGGGCTCATGCCGCTGTTGCTGCCAGGGCTGCAGGTTGCATTGCCATTGATTGTCCCTTTGTCGCCTTCAAAGATACAGAAGCTTTTGAGAAGAACACCCGCTTCGGGCGCCAGTTAGGCTACGAAGGAAGAATGCTCATTCACCCGAGTCAAATCGAACCTTCTAACAGAATCTATACGCCACCTCCGGAGGATGTAGAATGGGCAAAAGGTGTGGTCAAGGTCTTTGAAGAAGAGGGGATTGCCAAAGGTTCTGCCTCTGTTTCCTATATGGGGAAAATGGTGGATACCCCAGTCTATGATAATGCCAGAACGATCCTTGCCATCATGGAAGAGATATCCGCTTTTGATGCCAAAAGGAAGAAGGGTTAGGATCGGCTCACTCCTAAAAAAGTCCGCCTGAATAATGGAGATAGAATAATCCCTCCGTGCCCCCTTTATGAAAGGGGGACTGGGGGGATTTTTGTGGGGAGCATGAGCAATGCGAATTGTTGTTGTCGGACAAGGTCCTTTTGGGGAGAAAGTATTGGAAGCCATGATAAAGAAGGGAGAGGAGGTTGTCGGAGTCTTCTGCCCCCCGGACAAAAGAGGTGAGCCATTGAAAAATTTGGCCGAGAGGTCCGGCATTCCCTTCTTTTGTCCGACGCGCATGAAAAACCCCGAGGTATATGATGCCTATCTCAATTTGCGTCCGGACCTCGTCATCGAGGCTTTTGTAACCGACATTATCCCAGAATCCCTCCTCAACATTCCATCCATCGGAACGATCTGTTATCACCCTTCTCTTCTACCCAGACACCGCGGTGCCAGTGGGATCAACTGGGCGATCATCCAGGGGGATTCTCGTACCGGTTTAACCATATTTTGGGTGGATAAAGGCATCGATACCGGTCCAATACTCCTTCAAAAGGAGGTGGAGATCGGCCCTGACGATACGACAGGGTCCCTTTACTTCAATACCCTTTTTCCTATGGGGGTGGATGCTATCATTGAGGCCGTTGGCTTGATAAAAAGAGGAGAGGCTCCCAGGGTTCCGCAAGACGAGTCCAGAGCGACCTATGAGCCTCCTTGTGATGATAGGGTGTCCGGTGTGGACTTTGATAAACCAATCAAAGACATTTACAATTTGATCAGGGGTTGCGATCCTCAGCCAGGTGCCTATACGATCTTCAAAGGAAAGAAGATAAGATTGTATGACGCCGGTAAGGGTACCGTAATACGAGAAAGGCCAGCTGGCGAAATCATATCCATCGAAGAACGAGGCATCCTGGTAGCCGTAAAAAGCGGTGGCATGAAAATCGGCAAGTTTAGGGTAGATAAGGGGGAAAAGACAGGACCCATGGAGTTTGCACGGGGGGTCAATTTGAAGAGAGGTGACCGGTTTGGTGAATGATTAAGAATTGGAATATTGGAAGAGTGGAACACTGGAACAATGAAAGACTGGAATATTGGAAGAGTGGAATATCGGGGTTTCAAAGGGATGGAGAGTAGTTGGTTTTCCCGTCATTCCATATTTTAAGGAGATGATCTATGGAACGGCAGAAGATGGTTGAAGAACTGATTGAGATTGTTGGCAAGGAGAACGTCTTATCGAGCGAAACGGACTTGCTGCTTTATGGCTACGATGCTTCGCTTTTCAAAGGAAAACCTGATTGCATCGTCCTCCCAGGGTCAACAGAGGACGTTTCCAAAATTGTTAAGTTCGCTCATGCATCAGGGATTCCCGTCATTGGCAGAGGCTCAGGGACGAACCTAAGTGGGGGTACCGTTCCCACACGAGGTGGAATCGTCCTACACTTTTCGAGGTTGAATAAAATCCTGGAGATCGATATCGAAAATGAGAGGGTCGTCGTAGAACCAGGGATCTTCACCCTCGTCTTAAAGAACCAGTTGGCTCGTTACGGGTTTGTTTACCAGCCAGACCCTGCCAGTGAAAAAGTCTCAACCTTAGGCGGTAATTTTGGAGAAAATTCTGGGGGACCTCACTGCCTCAAATATGGGGTGACGACGAACCATATCTTAGGAGCTGAAGTGGTTCTCTCCGATGGAGAGGTCATCCAAGTTGGCGGTAAGACCTTGGACAATCCAGGGTTTGATTTGACAGGAATCCTTGTTGGTTCAGAGGGGACTTTGGGGATCGCGACGAAGTTGGTCCTCCGAATCATGCCAAAACCGGAAGCGGTCAAGACGATGCTCGCTATCTATAATACTTTAGAGGATGCTGGGAGAACCGTATCCGGCATTATCGCCGACGGAATCGTACCCGCCACTTTGGAAATGTTGGACAGACTGACCATCAAGGCTGTCGAGGAATCAATACATGCGGGCTTTCCGCTGGATGCGGAAGCGGTCCTCTTAATTGAACTCGATGGGCTCAAAGACGGGATGGAAAGATTAGCTGAAAGGATTATGGAGATCTGTAAGAAAAATAATGTCCGTGAGGTGAAGGCAGCAAAAACGGAAGCAGAGAGGACTCAGCTTTGGGCGGGTCGTAAGGGAGCCTTTGGCGCCATTGCCAGACTCCGGCCGAACTATCTGGTTTGTGATGGAACCGTCCCCAGAACAAAACTTCCTGAGGTTTTGACCAAAGTAATGGAGGTGGGGAAAAAGTATAACCTCGTCATAGCGAATGTTTTCCATGCGGGAGATGGAAACCTTCATCCCCTTATCCTCTTCGACGAGCGGAATGAGGAGGAGTTAAGAAAAGTTCATTTAGCTGGTTCTGAGATTTTAAAGATATGTGCTGATGCAGGTGGGACGATCAGCGGCGAGCATGGCATTGGCACAGAGAAGATGAAGGAGATGTTTTTCGTCTTCACTCCTCAGGATATTGGCGCCATGAAAAAGGTTAAAATGGCTTTCGACCCCGAAAACGTTTATAACCCCGGAAAGGTCTTACCTGAAACCCAACTAAATTTAAATGATCCTCCTCTCCCTTGACGGGAGAGGGAAGGGTGAGGGTGATAGAGAGTTGTTCATTTCCCCCTCCCCTTAATCCCCTCCCGCCAGGGGAGGGGAGATTTCATTTGAGGTTTTTTCATCTGAAAGGAGCAGGGTATGCCAAGGCCCGACAAAATGGTCTCTCCGCTGAAGGAAATTGTTGGAGAATCCCATATCACTCAAGATCCCGATAAGCTCAAAGTCTATGCATTAGATGGAAAGAGACCGAAGGCGATCGTTTCTCCAGGGACAATCGATGAGGTTTCAAAGATTGTTTCCTATGCCAACGAGCAGAATCTAACCATCATTCCGATGGGAAGCGGGACGAAGATGGGAATGGGTAGTATTCCGAAGAAGATGGATATTATCCTTTCGACTTGCCGACTCAATCGTATCACCGATTCTGACACGGATAATTTGACTCTTTCTGTGGAAAGTGGAATTACATTGAATGAAGTTCAAAAAGGTTTGGCCAAGGAGGGAAGGGGATACTTTCTACCTCTTGACCCACCTTTTACAGAGAGGGCTACGATCGGCGGCATCGTAGCGACCAACTCGAGCGGGCCCAAAAGATTACTCTACGGTACGGCCAGGGATCTGATCACAGGCATCAAGTCTGTTTTCCCCAATGGGGATATTGTGGTCTCAGGAGGAAAGACGGTCAAGAATGTCTCCGGCTATGACATGTGCAAACTATTGATCGGCTCCTTTGGGACCTTAGGGGTCATCTGTGAGATTACCTTTAAACTGCTTCCCCTTCCGGAGAAGGAGGCAACCCTATGGATTCCTTTTGCAACGATTGGCGATGCAAATGGCTTCGTCCAGGAAATCGCGCACTCTCAATTAATTCCAGCATCGATGAATGTCATCAATGGGATGGCAGTCAAAAAGCTGAAAGATACAGTATCGATGCCCCAAAATGGAAATTATCTCGTTGCGATCGGATTGGAGGGTGTCGCTGAAAGCGTTGAGAGACAGATCTCTGAGATGGCGGAGAGGGGAAGAAAGCACGGGGCCCTTGAAGCGATTCCCGTGGACTCGGAGAAACATCGGACCTTTTGGAATGCCATCCGGGACTGCGGCCAGGGGTTGGCGGAGGGGTATTCGAATCTTATCTCCCTGAAGTCGAATTTTCTGATCTCCAAGGGTGGAGGCATGCTGAGGAATTATGAAAAGATTGCCCAGGGATTGGGGTTCGATTGTGCCATGATCTGCCATTGCGGAAGCGGGATCTTATATACCTACGTGCTGGTAGGAAAGAATTTGCGATCAAAGACTGAATCCTTGGTCAAACTCATTGAAGATCTGACCTCTGAAGCGGCGAAAAACGGAGGCAACTTGGTGGTCGAATCGTGTCCGCTTGCGATCAAGAAGAGAATCGATGTGTGGGGACAGTCCAGGAGTAACTATCGGATCATGCGGCACTTGAAGGAGCAAATGGATCCAGCGGGTGTCCTCAACCCAGGGCGATTTGTAGGAGGAATTTAATTTGAATTGCCCCTCACCCTTCCCCTCTCCCCAGAGGGGAAGGGTGAGGGGGAGGGGTTTAAAACATGAAACAGGAAGAATTGAAAACATTATTATACGACGAAATCGCCAAATGTAATCGTTGTGGTTTCTGTCTGGCTCACTGTCCGGTGTATGCCGTTAAGGGAAGGGAATGGGCTACTCCGCGGGGGAAAAATGCACTCATCAGGGCAATCATCGAAGGGAAGATCGATTGGACACCTGAAATCGAGGAGACCCTTTTCCGATGCACAGGGTGCAGGCTCTGCACTCAAACCTGTTTTCCGGCTGTCGAGACGAATCAGGGGGTTCTCGCAGGAAGGCAGTGTTTGGTGGATAGGAACCAATACCCGAAAGTGGTGGATCGAGTGGTAGAGGCGCTGGAGAACAGTTTTAATATCTCCAATGAGCCGAATGAAAACCGTTCCCTGTGGATAGAATCGATGGGTAATGCCCCGAGTCACAAGTACCAGAAGGGGAAGGCCCGGGTGATTTACTTCGTGGGATGTGTTGCGGCCTTTTACCCCATGGCTCATAAAATTCCTCAGAACTTTGTCCAGATCTTAGACAAGGCCAAAGTGGACTTTACGCTCCTGGGAGGAGAGGAATGGTGCTGTGGGTTCCCGCTGATCCAGGCAGGGATGCCAGAAAAGATGCAAAAGCTGGTAGAGCACAATCAGAATAAAGTCAAAAGTGTGGGTGCCGAGACCGTAGTCTTTGCCTGTCCCTCTTGCTACCATACTTGGAAGGAGATGTATAAAACAGATGCGGAACTGCTCCATTCGACGCAGTTCATGGAAAGGCTAATCAGTGAGGGGAAGATCAAATTTAATAATGGAGTCTCAAAAACAGTGACTTACCATGATCCCTGCGATCTTGGGAGAAACAGCAAGATCTTCGATGCCCCGAGAAGTATTTTGAGACAGATACCTGGGTTGAACTTGGTTGAATTAGAAAATAATCGCCAGTTAAGTGTCTGCTGTGGTGGTGGTGGAGACCTTGAGATGATCGATCCAGACCTCTCCGCTGCCATTGCTCAAAGAAAGATCGAAGAAATTCAGAGGACAGGATCTGAGGAGGTGGTGACATCCTGCCAGCAGTGCATCAGAACTATCTTAGGTTATGCAAGAAGGAACAAGATCAAGCTGAAAGTGAAAGACATTACAGAAGTGGTTCTGGAAGCGATGGGTTCTTAATTCCCCCACCCCCCTTTTTTAAAGTTCTGTAGCGTCCCGGCAAAAACCGGAACGAAATTTCTAAGTTCGCCCCTAAGCAAATCTGCTCCTGATAGGTTCAGGAATGAGGTCGCTACAGATTCCATATTCCAAATACAGAGAGATTTCTGAAAAAGTCCAGAAATCTCAAAATCTGTTTAATCCTTTTTTGAAATCTGTGCAATTTCTCTTGACGGACTTGTCACCCGCAAACGATGAAAACAACAGGAACTCCCTCCCCCTTGATGGGGGAGGGCGAGGGAGGGGGTGGACTAGACTCATTAACCCCCCACCTTATTCCTCCCCCGCAAGGGGAGAGGAGATTATCGGTGTTATTATCTATGTCATCAAGAGAGCGTGTAGTGGTTTTTAAGAGCTCACACAGATTTAGCTTGACAAAAAAATTGCTTTAAATATAGTGATTAAGAAATCCTTGAGCATGGGTTCGTTTGGCGAGTATTTAATATGGTAAAGTCGGTTTGCACTCCTCGAAAGAATGCCTTTAAATCCAATAAATCCAATCCAAACATTTTCAGCTAAAAAGGAGGTGATCACACGAAATAAAAGAGGTGGATTAAAATTGTCACGCCACAAAAAAACAGAAAGGAGGTTGAGATTAGGGTTTATTTGTACTATAGGGTTCTTTTATTTAAGACAACTCATTCTTGAAGAGAGGAGGAGATTATGGCTGAAACAACTGGTCAAACTATCAAAGCGGGCGCATTGGCGCCCTGGAGAGTAAAGGATTTACCTGAAGCCCCACCCAAGGGTTTTAAAAGCATGATGAAGATGATTGGACCTGGTGCCATCATGCTCTCTCTATCCATCGGAAGTGGTGAGTGGCTCATGGGACCTGCAGCGGCAGTTCAGTATGGGCCAATAATGATGTGGATCACGACGGTCGCCTGCATCACCCAGACGTTCTTTAACTTGGAGTGTATCCGTTATGCGGCCTATTGCGGCGAACCCATGATGCTCGGGTATAACCGCTTGAAACCAGGACGTGGACTCTGGGGTCCTTTCTGGATCTTCACCTGCATAGTCTGCATCGGACCAGGATGGGCCATCACTTCGGCTACTGCGATGGGAGCTATCATCCTTAACAGGATGCCCGCAGGTGCTGATAGTACTTTTGTCATGGTCCTGGGAATTGTTTTGACTGCGCTTGTTCTCTTAATGCTCTCGATTGGAAGGTCAGTTGAAAACACACTGGAGAAAATTTCTTGGGCGATCGTGGCCTTTATTGTGGGCTCTCTTATAATTCTCATCATCGGTTTTGTTCCTTTCTCATCTGTTGTGTATACGACCAAAGGGTTCTTCGGGCTGCTCGGTTTCATACCCGAAGGGGCAGACCCGGTGCTTCTGGGAGGTTTTGCTGCTTATTCCGCAGCTGGAGGGATATTTAACATCTCATCCTCCAACTGGTTCAGGGATAAGGGCTATGCCATGGGCAAGGAGGTGGGCTTCATTTCCGGAGCCATCGGCGGGGAGAAAATAGTGGTGTCCCCCATTGGGATCGTCTTTAAGCCTACTTCAGAAAACTTAAAACGCTGGAAAGAGTGGCTTCACTTTGCACGTATTGACCAGTGGATCCTCTTCGGTTTCGGCTGCTGGCTTGGGATGTGGCTTTGTGTGACCTTTGCTGTGGGCATCATCCCTCCCGGGACCAAACTGGCGGGCTGGGCTGTAGCTGGCTATCAGGGTGAAGCTATCCGTAAGGTCATGGGAACACCTGGATGGGTCTGGGTTCAGCTCATTGGCTTCTGGGTTCTCTTCGGCACTCAGCTTGGTGTTAGCGACGCCGCAACCCGTCAAATGGCGGATATGTTATACAACCTCTTCCCTGGTTTAAGAAAGTTAGTCGGAGAGGATATCCGGAAGATCTACTACATTGTCTTCGCACTGGTGGTCCTCTGGGTTATTATGATGATTTCGGTCGTGAAGCTTCCGTTGACCTATATCCTGATCAGTGCCAACATAGCCGGCTTCGTTTTTGTCTATGGCGGCATTCAAACTTTAGTGGTGAATAACAAGTTTCTGCCCAAGGCGATCAGACCCAACTGGTTTGAAAACTTGATGATCATGTGCATGGTTGTATTTTATGCGATCTTCAGCCTTTTCGCGGTAAACAAAGCGTTCAAGACCACAGGCCTGGTCATCCTGTTGATCGTCTACATTGGTGTCCTTATCTTTGCTCTGGTGGATTTCGCTAAGAGGAAGGAAGAGGGATTTCCCGAGTAAATAGGGATATAGCAGTGACGGGAGGACTTTTTACACGGTTCACTATCTTTCTATGGTGTGGGATCGGGTTTCTGTTTGTCTCCCTCTACCATATCTTGATGAGCGGCTACAACATAGGGCCGGGTTCATGCTGATGTTGGGTCTGGCCCTTCTGGCCGCAGCATTCACTGACAGGAAAAAAAGACAGATTCGTGCCTGGCAAGAAGAGCAGGGAGAAAGTCTAAGGAAGAAAAGCAAGGGAAAAATTCATAAAGGGGGGAAATCGATGAAAAAAGAAAGGACTATCCTATCACTTCTATCACTAACAACAACGGTATTCCTCCTTTGCCTTGGGTGTGCGCCGCCCGAAAGTTTTCCAGATCAAGGTGTCACTATTTTGGGTCCAAAGGCAAATGATATTGTGCAGGCGGGAAGCTCTTACGAGATCCTCTGGAAGGCAGAACCAGCACAATCGGAATTTGGAGCGAATGTGACGATTGAGTTCTCAAAAGATGGAGGAAAATCCTGGGAAAAGGTGGGAGAGAATATACCCAACACCGGGAAATATTCATGGAATGTTCCCAAAGTGGATTCGGCACAATGCAAGATACGTATTAGTTCCCAATATAGGCCGAAATATCGAAAGAGTTCAGAAGTGTTCACTGTGAAGTAATCGAATAGAAGAAAACAATCATAAACAATCCCGGGTCTTTATGCCCGGGATTTTTTTACCTAAATAAGCTTCAGGAAGAAACTTAAAAGTAATGGCTCTCAATTGACAAAGCACCCTCATCCATTATAATTAACTGGCCCGGTTCAGGAGAGAAATAACGATGGTTTCGATGAACAACGGAGGCGTGTAAGATGAAGAATTTTAGGAGATGGAGTATCATTTTAGTATTCATGGCGGGAATCTTTGGCTGCACACAGAAGTCTACATCCGGCTTCAAACCCAATTCAGAACCCGATGGGTTTGCTGGCATCAGGTGGGGCACTGAATTCTCGGAAGTCAAATCAGACATGGTGGAATCGAGGAGCATCACCAATCCCACCGAACCGGATGTGAAGATCAAAATTTATTACACCAAAAAGGGTGATAATTTAAAAATGGGAGATGCCCAACTTGATAAGATTGAGTATGGATTTTTTAGGGAGAAGTTTGCTGAAGTCCAGATAACCGCCACCGGGCCTTTAAATTTTAATCGCTTGAAGAAATTCTCGTTCGAAAAATATGGGACCGTGGATAAGCCCGTCCAGGGACTCTATCCTTGGAACGGAGGTGTTACGCGAATTGCTCTGAGATATGACGAACCCACTAAAACCTCTTCGCTAACGATATCCTCGACAAAAATGACATTCCAGGAGATATTTGATAAGGAGTGAGAACGGATTCCCGTTTAGACCTTTTTCAATCTGAGCAACAACCGTTTCAACTCTTCTTCGACTTCTTTCCCCGGTCTTTTTAAGGGAAGTCTTGGATTCCCACCAAAATAACCTGCGAGGTCCATCGCCATTTTCAAACCGCCAATGCCATACTTGGTTGTCACCGCTTTTGCTAAGGGAGTTAATCGATTTTGTAACGCCCTTGCCGCGCTCATTTTGCCTTTGTCAAACAAACTTTGAATCAGGACACATTCTTGAGGAACCACATTTGCCACAGCCAGGATTCCACCTACTGCGCCGACACAAAGGGCGGGGAAAAAAACAGGTGCGGAACCCACAAAGACTGAAAATCCTTTTTTAGAAAAATGGATCATTTCGCCCAATTGGCCAATGTTGCCTGAGCTGTCTTTGATCCCAATGATATTGGAATGCTCAGAAAGCTTCGCCACCCATTCAGGTTCGAGATTGATTCCAGTAAATTGGGGGACATTGTAAATCAGGATTCCAATTCGGGAAGATTCTGCGACAGCAATAAAATGGCCATAGAGAATCTGAGGCTTCATGGAACCTTTGAAATAAGAAGGTGTGACGACCAGGGCGCAATCCGCCCCCATTTCAGCTGCCTGATTGGTGAACCGGATCGTCTCTCGAGTTGATTCCATTCCTGTTCCAACAAGCATGATCTTTGAGGCGGGGATGGATTCCCTGGAGATTTCGACGACTCTTATTTTTTCCCTCTCATTTAAGTAGACGGCCTCCCCATTCGATCCCAGCACAAGGTATCCGGAAAGGCCGGTCTTATTCCATTTTTGAAAATTCTTCTTAAGTTTATCTGAAGCTAATTTTCCATCCTCAAAAGGTGTGGTAATGGGGGGCATCAGGCCGCTCAGTTTCATCATCGTTACTCCTTTATGAAAAAGGGTTCAAGGGTCGTAGGTTCAGGGTTTACCCTGTTGACGTAACGGCTCAAGGTTTAGAGTTTCTCACTTGACCTCTTGAATCCTTGGCCCCTCGAATCCTTTAAAAAGTAACACGGCGTGCAGCAGTGGTCAAATGTAATTTTAATTGGTCTCAGGGACATCCCGTCTTTTGCGTAAACATGGATCTCTGTACGAATGTCTCCGCGAGGGGAAGAGGTGTGATCTCTCTATCCGAAAGCACCTCCACACTTCTTGCATGGAATAAGAAGTTGTGTTAGAAGAAATCATGGTGAAAAAATTGCTTCTTGCATTTTCGGTATTATTCTGCCTCATCTCCATAGACGATTCACATGGTTTTGAAAAGAAGGGCCAGGACTGTTCCAAATGTCACACACTGAGCAATAATGAAGCGAGGGATCTTCTTAAAGATATTCTTCCGGATGTGAAAATATTTGAGAACCGATTGAGTCCTTCAAAAGGGTTTTGGGAAGTGTTTTTGGAATCAGGCGGGAAGAAAGGACTGATCTACGTTGACTTTTCAAAAAAGTATCTAATGATGGGGTCAATGATATCAATAAAGGAAAGGAAGAATCTTACACAAGAAAGATTCTCCGAGCTCAATAAGATTGATGTATCGCAGATACCACTGGACGATGCCCTTGTCATGGGCGACCCCAAAGCCAGAATTCGGGTCATTGTTTTTCACGATCCTGACTGACCCTTCTGTGCAAAACTTCATCAGGAGATGAAGAAGATCGTGGAGGAAAGAAAAGATATTGCCTTTTATGTCAAGATGTTTCCACTTAAGATTCATCCGGGAGCCTATGAGAAAGCAAAGGCCATCGTTTGCGAAAAATCCCTTGCTCTTCTTGAAGATGCTTTTGAGAAGAGGGAGTTGCCTAAATCAAAATGTGAAACCTCTGCGGTGGATGAAAATATAAAGCTTGCTGAAAAATTGGGTATTTCAGGGACACCTGCTTCAATTCTGCCCGACGGCAAAATCGTTCGGGGGTATTTGGATGCGAAAACCCTTACCAACATGGTCGGTAACTGACACCGGTTCGGATCTAATTCGGACCTTTGTTTTCACTTCCATTTTCTCCATGAATCTTCCCTTAGGTTCGAAACTTTTCCCCTCCATCGTGGAAGAGGGTCCCCGCTGGAGGAAAGATTGAATAATTTCTCTTGACAATTCTTGCGAATCTTAATGTAATGAGCCAGATTCTTTACGGGGAGATAGGCATTGGTTGAGGAGAGAATCAAGGATGCGACAAAGATTTTAAATCTCTTAAGATCTATGTCCGATTATAAGCCCCATTTTGAAATCATCGGGAACTATCGACTGATTGACGACGGCGTCCGACCTGAGGCCACGATCATGCTCCGGGCGAATGACAAGGAGATGCATGAGGCCGACACTGGCGTGGGCCCAGTGGATGCTCTGGCTAAGGTATTGAAGAAATCTTTAAAAACGCTCTTCCCCGAAATTGACCAGGTGAAATTGATCGATTTCAGTTCAAGAATATTCGATCCGGGTGCCGGGACAGCAGCGGGTGTGGAGGTAGAGATCCTTTTCAGCAATGGGAAGGATGCATGGAGGGTGAAGGCATTCTCTGAGAATATCAACAGAGCATCCTTCATGGCATTGGTGGATGGATTTGAGTACGGGATTCTTGTTTCGAAGGAAAGAAAAGCTTAATTAACACCGCAAAGTGCAGAGCGCCAAGCCCATAGCGTTTGTTTTTCTTAACACTTCGCGCTATGCTCTATGCGCCATGCGTTGTGGTGAAAGGGAGAAAATGAGATGGAGGACCGTAAGAAATTGAAAGAGGTCATCTTGAAAAAAACAAAGGACGGGAAACTTCCCTGTGCCCAGTGTTTTAAAATCGCTGAGGATTTCGGGATTTCGAAGAGAGAGATGGGTAAGGTTCTGAATGAGATGAAGATCAGAATCAGTCAGTGCCAACTTGGTTGTTTTAGATGATTTTTGATTTGACATAAAAATTTATTTAAATATAATAAGGTCATTTAAAGTTAAAGGAGGTGAGGGAGCGTCACAAGAAAAGAGAATAGGGTGGGGGGAATTCATTAATATCTCATAGGTGGCTTGATGACCACAAGGAGGTAAGATTATGAATTCAGTAGTTGTCCTGATAATAGGGTTTATCGTTTTTTTTATTGGTTACCGGGTCTATGCCAAGTATGTCGATACGAAAATTATGAAGGCTGACCCCAACAAGGCTACTCCAGCCAAGATGTACATGGACGGAGTGGAATTCATGCCAACGAGTAAGAACATACTCTTCGGTTACCAATTCAAATCGATTGCCGGCGCAGCACCGGTGATTGGGCCTATCCTGGCTATCCAATGGGGATGGCTTCCTGCGATGCTCTGGCTTTTGCTTGGCGCGTTATTTATTGGTTGGGTTCACGACTACTCAAGCGCCATGGTACCCATGCGAAAGGACGGGGCTTCCTTTGGAGGATTAAGCTACAAATTGATTTCACCGAAAGCCCGCATCATCCTCCTCTCCTTTATCTATTTCTTTCTGCTTCTCGTCGCCGGCGCCTTTGGAGCTATCGTGGTCAATGCAGCCACGGGGCAGAAAAGCGCACCCATGGCATGGCTCCTTCTCACCATTGGTGGAATTCTTGCGGGGCAGATGATCTATCGTTGGAAGAAGGATATTATCCTGACCACGGTTGTCACCGTGGTCATTGCGCTGTTTGGGATATGGCTTGGAACAGTCGCCCCCTCTGATAGTATTCTCGGAGCCGGAATTGCGAATAGTAAATTCGTGTGGGCGATTGCTGCGCTTGTCTTCTGCTACTTTGCAGCGGTTTTGCCAATCTGGAGATTTGCACTTCCCATCAACTATGTCGCTTCCTATATTGTCTTCCTGGGTCTCTTGTTTGGGATCATAGGTGTTTTCATACTCCATCCCAACTTTACCCTGCCTGCTTACACAACATTCGAAATAGGAATAGGTTACTTATGGCCTATGATGTTTGTGACGATAGCCTGCGGGGCTATCTCCGGATGGCATAGCATTGTTTCCAGTTCAGGAACGGCCCGTCAATTGGAGTACGAAACAGATGCCCGTCCGGTTGGGGGTGGGGTCATGTTTGTGGAGATGATGCTTGGTCTATTCGCTTTGATCATTGCTGGAACACTTTATGCCTCGTCTTCAGAATATGCGGCAGCCATTGTCAAGGGACCTATTGGTGTTTTTGCCGCAGGAGTTGCCAAATTCTTAGGTGCAGTGGGAATGCCGACAGCTATAGGAAAGTCCTATGGGAGCGTCATGTTAATTGTTCTAGCCGTTACAATCCTGCAACTCGTCATCCGCTTTATGAGAGTGGCGACTTCGGAATTGTTGGGCGATATTAGCCCCATCTTTAAGAACGCTCATATCGGGACCATCATAGCGGAAATCCTCGTGTTGATCCTGATCTTGACAGGATGGTGGCAATACCTCTGGGTGCTATTTGGAGGAGCCAATCAATTGATGGCTTCAATGGCGCTGATGTTGGTAACTGCTTATTTGATGTCTGAAGGGAAACCCTATGGTTGGGCCTTTTATCCCATGATCTTTATGTTTATCACTACTGTGGCGGCTCTTCTGTACACCTCGTACAGTTTATTTTCGAAGGTGTTCGCAGGAAAGGCGACAGGAGAGGCCCTGATTGGAAACACGCTCATGGGATTGGTTGCGATTTTTCTCGTCATTGCCGCCATCATTCTGGCAGTGGAAGGATGGAAGGCATTTGCACGGTATAGAACCATGAGGGCAGTGGCAGCGCCCGCGCCCGCCAAGGCGTGATTATTCCGTTAGCGTGAGTTGTAAGGAGTAAGGCGAACCCCCCACCCCCTTTACTATGGGGGGTGGGGGGATTATAATGTTAAGTAATTAAATTAAAGGAGAAGGTTTTATGGCAGGAGAGGAGAAAAAGAAGAAAGGGGGAATCCTCCAGGCGGTTAAAGAGTTTGTTTACGGGGTGGCGGCTCACGACTCAGCTCGATTTGCCATAAAGACGAGAGCAAGCATGGAGCACCTCTTCATTCTCATCACGATGGGAGATATGCTGGGTGTTCCTATTTTACCTCCGTACTATTCATTGAGGTTATTGCCCTATGTCGTCCCCCAGATCTCGACATGGAAACGAAGGATGTTGAGAGAGAAAGATTTTACGGATGGATTAGCCTGAAAAAATAGTCACGGAGTCACTAATCATTGAGTTATTAACTGAATGACCCGATGACCTAATGACCCAGTGACTTAATGACTCAAGAGGGGGTGATTCACATTCCATTAGCGGATATATTTGAAAAGTTTCCGGATCGGCGGTACATCATGTTTGGCGGAAAAGGAGGGCTGGGGAAGACCACGTTTTCTGCAGCGGCAGCCTACTATTTAGCCAAAAAAGGAAAACGAGTCCTGGTCTTTTCCGTTGACCCTCAGGCTTCCCTGACCGATATCTTCGAAAGGGATATCTTTGGCAAGGGGCCGACAGAGATCATCCCCAATCTGTATGCACAGGAGATCGATGCCGACCGTCGAGTGAAGGAATACCAACAGGAGATACGGCAGAAGATCTTTGATATGTATGGAATGGATAAGATTCCAGAAGAGATCGAGAGTTATATCCAGGCTGCTGCGGCAGAACCCGCCATGGAAGAGAGCGCCATTTTTGATGAGGTAGTTGATATTGTCATCAAGGGTGGCTACGACTATTATATCTACGACCTGGTTCCCCTGGGTCATGCTCTCTACTATCTGAGCATGGCTTCGGTCTATGATGCCTGGATCAGTAAAATCACTGGTCTGCGAGAACAGATGAGGGAATATGATCAGGCGGCAGCTGTGATGCGGCGGGAAAAAGAATTGGATGAAGATGCCATCTTGAATGAACTCCTTTATATCAAAGACCGTATCAACAAATCCTCGAGCATCCTGACCGACAGAGAGAAAACAGCCTTCTTTTTTGTTTTGACCGCTGAGGAAATGATCATCAAGGACACCTTAAAAGCAGCAGAACTTTTTGCTAAATTTGATGTTCCCTTAAGCGGTTACATCATGAACCGGATTCTGCCATCTGAATTGAAGGGTCAGAATATTCCCGAATATTTGAAAAATCGTCTCGAGATGCAAGAGCATTATCTGAAGGTGATTGACACCACTTTCGGAAAACAGATCTTGGCATCTGTTCCTGAAATGGAACGAGATGTGACTGGCCTTCCAATGATTGAAAAGATGGCCAAAGCCATGTTCGGGAAGATTGACTAATAGCTGATGGCAGAAAGCAGAAGGCAGAAAGATAATATACGATAGGAGTTAAACAGTGGACCAGATCACAATCAATATGAACAAATTCCTGAAGGATCACCCCCGGCTGAAGTACATCTTTTTCGGAGGAAAGGGAGGGGTGGGGAAGACGGTCATGGCCGGTGCCGCAGCACTGTGGTCCGCCAAACAAGGGAAGAAGACATTACTCGCTTCTACCAACCCCGTTCATAGCCTTTCCAACCTCTTAGAAAAAGATGTCTTTGGAAAGGCGGCCGTCGTTTGCGATGAAGAGAAATGTTACGCTTTTGAGATCGACACACGGGATACCATTGAAAAGTCCAAACGAGAAATCCGGGAGAAGATCAATTGGTTTCTCAAATTTGCGGACATTACGACAAAGGCAGAGGATTTCATCGAATCGGCCACCATGAACCCTGCCTTCGAAGAATCGGCCATGTTTGAGAATATGGTGGATCTCATGTTCAAGGATGAATATGAGTTTTACGTCTTTGATACCGCACCGACAGCAAACGCCAGGCGTCTCCTGGGGATGTCGAAGGTTTATTCCCTGTGGGTAGAGAAGATGCTGAAGAGCAGGGAAGAGGCAAAATCCTTGAAGGAATTACTTTCTTTCTCCAAAAAGGAAAAGAAAGATCCTCTCTTAGATTACCTCTTAGGTTTTAAGGACAGGATGGGTAATGCCAAAAATCTTTTGACCGATGAAGCTCTCACCGCTTTCTTTTTTGTCACCTTGCCTGAAAGTCTTCCTATCGCCGTGATCACCCGATTCATCAATTGGTTCCATGAATTTGGAATTCCGGTGGGTGGCGTCGTGGTCAACGGGGTCATCCAGAAAGATAAAGTAGGAAAGGATACGGTAGAGTTCGTCCTCAACCGCATTCAGATGCAAGATGAACATATGGCAGAGATCTGGAAGATATTTGGAGATAGGGTGAGAGCGATTGTGCCGCTGTTTGAAACAGAGGTGAAGGGAGCTAAGATGTTGAATCGGACGATCGAATATCTTTTTTCCCCATAACCTCGACCACTTGAACTGAAAGAAGTCAGCCTCTCTCGATTTTCATCATGTTGCAAGACAGATTCTGAAATGCCCCGCCCATCCCGCCTTACATTGAAGACAATTCCATCTCGGCAATGACAATATATGACACTTTCGGTCCTTTTTTGTTCAGGTGGTAAATTTTTTCCACGCCTACCGCAAAAGCTGACTTAGGAGATAATTGGACAATTTGTTGAAATTATTGTGATTTTTTATTCTTTAAATCTTGGTATGAAAATTGCTGTTAGTAAAGCAGCTTAAACTGCTGTTTTCATTAAATTTTTGGAAAGGTTGCTTAAATGTTTCCTTTATTTCAGCTTTTACTTGCAGTTTTTTCGATCTATGGTGTCCTTAACTACGAAGAAGAGATGAGACTCTTCGTCCCTCTGGGTTGTCTCATTTTGATGTTGGTCATCCAACGTATTGATAAACGAAAGTTGGACAGGAAAACGGCTCGGAAGAGTTTCTTAGAATCAGAAATTGACAAATCGTTGAAAAAAGACTCGACGACGAACAAAGAACAGGATTTCTTCACTATCGAGTCACTCCTTTGGCCAAAAAGTGAATTATTATTAATCGACGCTGTTCATTTCATTTTCAAGGACTTAGGATTCCGGATATCAACCGGCATCAACTACCATTCGGTGGATCGGATTGTTAAGATTCTGGATACAGAAAAAGCTTTTGGGGTGCAGATTCTGATGAGCGAAAGGGAGGTTGGGAAAAACGATCCCAGGATCGGTCGCGCATTAGAATTTGAGAAAGAAAAGAGGGAAGAAGAGAAAACCCTGATTATTGCGAGCACGTACATCCATCTACCCCTTTCTGAAAGGGGGCAGGTGAATCAGAATGATGTCTCCGGCGAACTGGCCGATTTTTTATTCCGCCACAATATGAGTTTCTTGACAACCCATCAGCTTTACGAATTCTGGCAGAAGGCTAAGGGCGGAGAGATTGACATCTTCTCAGTTTTTCGAAAAATCTATTCTCATCCGGGCGGCGTCTTCGCCCTGAAGGGAAATGGAAATTCTCACTCCTTCTCCTTTGATCTGCCCGTTCAATAACCCCCAAAAGGGTTCGAGGATTGATGGGTTCAGGGGTTTTCTTCGAAAGATTTAATAAATCCTGAAAACATTCTTCCAATCTCCCACCCCTTTTCGAAATCTTCAGGTTTGTTTTATCTGCTTTTGATTCAAGTTTTCATTGCTCATGGAAATTCATCATTTCGCTTGGCCCCTTGAATCCAAGGACCCTTGAGCCCATAGGTGTTTTAATTTTGAAGAACTTTCGATTTTCTCACTCCTCCGTTATAATGATTGAGTATGAAGGTGAGGGAGATCTTTTCTAAAACCATTCTGACCAAAACAGCCATCGCCAGTTTTGACTATTGTATCAATCCTTATGTGGGGTGCGGACATGGCTGTCGATATTGTTATGCCAGTTTCATGAAACGGTTCACTGGTCATAGAGAGCCATGGGGAGAATTCGTCGATGTCAAAGTGAACGCTCCCAGTCTGTTGAGGAAGCAATTGAAGAGGGCAAGGCCGGGACTGGTCGCTCTCAGTACGGTGACCGACCCTTACCAACCCCTTGAGAAGACCTACCAGCTAACTCGAAGATGTCTGGAAGCCCTCCTGGATCATCAATTTTCAGTCAATATCCTGACTCGCTCCTCTCTTTGCCTGAGAGACATCGATCTCTATAGAGAGTTTAAGAGAATCGAAGTGGGTTTCTCCATAACGACCCACGATGAAGAGACCAAGAGGATATTTGAGCCCCATTCTCCCTCGATCCAATCCAGGGTTCAAGCATTAAGAACCCTTCGCGAAGAAAAGATTGGAACCTATGCATTTGTCGGTCCCATGCTCCCCTTGGATCCGTCGAAATTGGTGGCGATGTTGGAGGGATTGATCGACGAGGTGCTCATCGATCGAATGAATTATCCGAATAAGGTAAAAGCGGTCTATCGCAGAGCCAAGTTGGATCGATATTTAGAAGAGGATTATTTTCGTCTCGTTGGGATGGAATTAAAGGAGCGTTTTGAAGAGAAGGGAATTGCGGTATCGATGATCTTTTAATCGAAGTGCTTAAAGCGTTAAGATCGTTTAGACCGTTGCGTTCGTTGAGTTCGTTGGACGAACGATCGAAACGTTCCTAACCATCACAATGATATAAACGAGGTGCCAATGACGATCGGAAGATTTGGATTGAGAAGGAAAAGTTACGACTTTCCACCCTTTCGACCCCCCAGTGAGGCAAGCAGTCTTCTTCTAAGAGTTACACGAGGATGTCCTTGGAACCGATGTACCTTCTGCTCGATGTATAAAACGACGAAGTTTGAGATAAGGGATCTCGAAGAGATCCTGGGAGATATCGAATTGGCAAAGGACCTTTATGGGGATAGGGTCAGGACAATTTTTATTGGAGATTCCAATAGCCTTTTGGTCAAAACTGAGATTCTGGTTCAAGTCTTAAATTCCCTGTCTTCCTCGTTCCCCCATGTCGAAAGGGTGACCAGTTATGCGCGAGCCAAGACCATTGCCAAGAAACCATTAGAGGATTTGATAAAAATATATCGAGCAGGTTTAACCAGACTCCATGTGGGCCTTGAGACCGGCGACCGAGACCTCCTCAAGGAAATTGAGAAAGGTGCTACTCCCGAAGAGATGATCGAGGCGGGGAGAAAAGCCAAGCAGGTTGGCTTTGAATATTCTTTATATGTCTTATTGGGGATTGGCGGTGAAGAAAAGTGGGAATCGCATGCGAAGGGCACGGCGGAGGTTTTAAATCAAATCGATCCCCATTTTATCCGAGTCCGGACATTTACCCCCCAACCTGGGTCTCCATTATACGATGCCATGGAGGGGGGCCGCTTCCGATTAGCCTCCCCGGAAACGATATTGAATGAGACCAAACTCCTTCTGGAGGAACTCCAAGTTACTTCTCAATTCCTAAGTGACCACATTTCCAATCTCCTTCCTCTCCACGGAAAGCTCCCTGAAGAAAAGGAGAGAATGATTCAAATGATCGACGATGCCTTGAAAGGGCTCGGAGAGGATGCTTCATTGAGGGAGGAGATGGAGTTGAGGAGGCATCTGACCAACCTTTAAATCCCCCCCCCTTTATTAAAGGGGGGGGGATTATTTTATTTGGAGCCGCAGGTGGAGCAACTCGCGGACGAGCAGGTTCCACAGGAGGAACTGGCTGTACTCTTAAACCTCCCGCCGCTCGAAAAGGCAAAAGAGGACATCATCCGGTTCACTTTTTTACTTTTGCATTGAGGGCAGGTAATCTTTTCAGAAGAGTTAAAAATCAACTTTTCAAATTGGTGGTCGCATTGGCCACAATGGTATTCGTAAATCGGCATACTTCACTTCCTCCCCATTTACTTATAACATTCTTTTGATTTGATCCGCAAGGAATCGGCATTTTGTCGCGGCTCTCAGGCCTCTCTCATCCCCCAATTCAGAAGAGATCTTGAGGCAGACCCCTTCCGCTTTCTTCAAATAATCCTTTTTCACTTTTGCGCTCATCCTGAGGGAAATCAATTTTGTAAAGTAGGTCAATGCCTTTGAATATGCATTGTTGTAATACGCATTCATCCCGAGGCTAAAATTGAGAAGAAATCGGAGATCGCTGTGATGGGGATCTAATTTCAAGGCTTTTGAAAAATAGAGGCAGGCGAGGTCGTAATGCCCGCTCTGGAGATAACTTCGGCCGGCCAAAGAATAGGCGTCCAAGAACCCATTTTTGAAGATGGTATCGAAAACCCTTTTTCCCCTCTCGGAACCATAAACTTTTTGTAGGAGAGTGAGATGCTCCAAGAGAAAACGAACCAGAAATGCATTCTTAGCACTTCCTTTAAAAAAATCGATTAATTGTGCCATTGCATCTTGGAAAAGAGATCGAGTTTCTTCCATTCCATCGGCGACACCCTGCTCAGCCTTCGAAATGATCCTTTCGAAGTGTTGGAGGTAATCTTTTTCATAGGCGGATTTCCCAATCTTTAATTTGTATTGAAGATATTTGGGACGATAGACATCCATCTGGTAAATGTTCTCTCTTAACTTCATGGCTTCATGGAAAATGGATCCGATGGCCAGATCGAGGAGCCACTCATTTTTGTGAAGGGGCCCCTTTCCCATATATCTAAAAATTGAGTGACACTGTTCTTTTAAGTTGTAGAGGAGGCTCTGACCTTTATCATCGACCCAATTTCCGATATCCGAGAAACGAAGGTTGTCCTCCTTATATTTTTTGTAGATTTCCTGGAAAGCGACTTCAGAGAGGAGAAGTCCGCGCACCATTTCCAGTATCTTTCTATCCCGACTTCCTTGGATTTCGCTCCCCATTTCAGCTGTCATGACATTTATCAATATACCAGGTTGTCAGCTTTTTGTGAAGTCCCCAAATCACCGGGAGACTTGCCCACCCCCAGTTTTTCTTTCTCCCTTACTATTCGGGCGGATTGGATGTATCCTGCCCCCTGGGCAACCCCCTCTTCAAGACTTCATAAGGCCGATGTTTTACCACAATTGAGCGAAAATTATCTGTTTTTCAAAGTCAATAAATTTTGTCTTTAAACTATGCTTGCCCGATCTGTCTTATCACCATTTAGAATCGGACGATTTCTTATCTCATCACCATCCCCCTTACGACGGGGGAAGGTTGGGATGGGGGTGGGCATTGCGCGTCTCCCCCCCACCTTAATCCTCCCCCTCCGAGGGGAGAGGAAGTTATTTTTTGGCTCAATTTGAGTTTTAGAAAGTGTTGGTAGCCTGACGAAGAGATACAATGGACATCCCTTATACGTTGAGGTCTCCGTGCCCGACTGCTAAACGGTGCGGCCTGTGAAGTCTTTCCGAAGGGCTCACCCAGGGGGCTTATGTGTCTAAAAGTTCGACGAGCCATAAAAACTGGGGGAGGGCGACACGCGAAAAATATTGACGGAAGTGGGCGAAAAAGTTATATTGATTTTTTAACTTTGGAAAGGAGGAAATTCTTATGGCAGTGAGAGTAGGGATTAATGGATTCGGACGAATCGGTCGGAATGTCCTTCGGGCGGGCCTAAACAGGAAGGAGTTAGAATTTGTGGCGGTCAATGACCTCACCGATGCACAAACATTAGCACATCTCCTGAAATACGATTCTGTCCATGGGAAATTTGGAGCACGGGTGGAAGCGAAAAAGGATGCGATTTTGATCGACGGCAAGGAGGTAAAGGTCTTTGCATTGAGAGACCCGGTACAGCTTCCCTGGAAGGATTTGGGAGTCGATGTGGTGCTGGAAAGCACAGGAAGGTTTACGGATCGAGTGGGCGGATCGAAGCATATGGAGGCCGGTGCGAAAAAGGTTGTCGTTTCTGCTCCGGCGAAGGACCCAGATGCTTCATTGGTGTTGGGAGTGAATGAGAAGGACTACGATCCTTCAAAACATCACATCCTCTCAATGGGATCTTGCACCACAAACTGTCTCGCCCCCATTGCCAAAATCCTGGTAGACGAGTTTGGTGTGGAATACGCCCTGATGACGACCATCCATGCCTATACCAACGATCAAGTGATCCTCGATTTTCCACACCACGACCTTCGTCGGGCGCGGGCGGCAGGGATGTCGATGATCCCCACGACCACGGGCGCTGCTACGGCCCTCTCTCTTGTCATTCCCGCCTTGAAGGGAAAGATGGACGGAATGGCGATCCGGGTTCCAACTCCCAATGTCTCGGTGATCGATCTGGTGGCGGAGCTGAAAAAGGAGACGACGGCGGAAGAGGTGAACCGTGTTTTGAAATCTTACGCCGAGGGCAAGTTGAAAGGGATCCTGAGCTTTTGTGAAGAGCAGCTGGTCTCCATCGACTTTAACGGGAACCCCCATTCTTCCATCGTGGATGGGCCCTCCACGAAAGTCATTGGAGGGAAAATGGTGAAGATCATCTCCTGGTACGACAACGAATGGGGTTTCTCCAATCGTATGGTGGAGTTGTTTCTCTATCTGTTTGGGAAAAAATGACCAATAAGAGGCATCCTGAACCATGCAAGGTTAAGGGCTGCCAGGCACCCCCCCATGGTGCATAGGGAGTGAAGGATGGCTATCCGGACCGTAGATCAAATTGAGCTGAGGGGGAAGCGGGTCTTCATTCGAGTCGATTTTAATGTTCCTTTCGACGATAAAAATAACATCACAGATGATACCCGGATCGCCCTGTCTCTCCCAACCATCCGATTTGTCATCGAAGCAGGAGGGAAAGTCATTCTTGCCTCTCACCTCGGAAGACCCAAAGGGAAGAGGGATCCAAAATTCAGCTTAGCCCCAGTGGCGGTAAGGGTTTCCCAATTGCTCGGGCAGAAAGTGACCTTAGCCACAGACTGTGTTGGAGAAGAGGTCCAGAGACAGATCGAGAAAATGGGGGAGAGGGACGTGCTCCTTCTGGAAAACCTGAGGTTCCATCCGGAGGAGGAGAAGAATGACGAGACGTTTTCAAAGGCCTTGGCATCCCTGTGTGATATTTACGTCAACGACGCCTTTGGCACTGCGCACAGGGCGCATGCCTCTACCGAAGGGATGACACGATATGTGAAGACCTTGGCAGCAGGTTTTTTGATGATGGAAGAGATAGAGAGTCTGGAAAAAGCCCTGGTGAGCCCGCAAAAACCTTATGTGGCGATCCTCGGTGGCGCAAAGGTTTCTGATAAGATAGGGGTGGTCGGAAATCTTCTGGAGAAGGTAACAACGCTCCTCGTCGGAGGAGGGATGGCCTATACCTTTCTTAAGGCAAAGGGATTTGAAGTAGGGAAGTCATTGGTGGAGGAGGACCAGATCAAATTCTCCCTTAGCCTCATCGAAAGAGCGGAAGGGAGGATAAAGTTGATCCTTCCCAGTGATCATGTCGCTGCAGAACGAATGGATGTTCAGGCAAAGAGGCAAGTTGTCAAAAATGAGAAGATTCCCTCTGACTGGGTCTGTCTCGATATCGGTCCGGAGACGGTGACAATATTTTCTAAAGAGATCAGGTCGGCCAGCACCATCTTCTGGAACGGGCCCATGGGTGTGTTCGAGTTGGAGCCCTTCAGCCAGGGGACTTTCGCGATTGCTAAGGCCATCGCCGATTCGTCCGCCTTCAGCATTGTGGGAGGAGGGGATTCTGTGGCAGCGGTGAACAAAGCCGGAGTGGCGGAAAAAATTAGCCACATCTCCACCGGAGGTGGAGCATCCCTCGAATTTCTCGAAGGAAAGAAATTACCGGGGATTGAGGCTCTGAGGAGGGAAGGGTGATGGGAAGACTGTCTTTTATTGCAGGAAATTGGAAGATGAATAAAACGGTTGAGGAGGCCCTCGACCTTGTGAGACAGTTGAGGCTGGCGATTGCAGGGATTGAGGGAGTGGAGGTGGCGATTGCTCCTCCCTTTACAGCGCTCTATCCGGTCCATAAGGAACTTCAAGGTTCTTCCATTCGCCTTGCCGCTCAGAATCTTTTCTGGGAGGAGAAGGGGGCTTACACGGGTGAGGTATCCCCTCTCATGCTCAAAGAGGTGGGCTGCCAGTATGTGATCATCGGCCACTCTGAAAGGCGTCAGTTTTTTGGAGAGACAGATGAAACGGTGAACCGAAGGATGAAGGTTGCTCTGGGCCAAGGTCTGAAGCCCATCTTCTGTGTCGGTGAGACTTTAACGGAAAGGGAAGAAGGGAAGGCCTTTTCGGTGATCCAGAGACAATTGGAAGGTGGACTGAAGGATTTGGGGGAGAAGGAGATAGAAAGTATCGTCGTCGCCTACGAGCCGGTTTGGGCTATTGGAACGGGAAAGACGGCGACTCCTCAGCAGGCCGAGGAAGTGCACCGCTTCATCCGGGAGAGATTAGAAAGGGCTTATTCACGGCAGTTCGCAGGGGAAGTCCGAATCCAGTACGGCGGAAGCGTCACTCCGGAGAATATCAAAGGACTGATGAGCCAAGAGAATATCGACGGAGCGCTGGTGGGAGGGGCGAGCCTGAAATCGGAAACCTTCTCAAAGATTGTCAGATTTAAAGAAATGTGATATAAATTTTCCGAAGAACGCTGAGAGTCACCTTTTAAGGTTGCTCAAAAATGTCCAGATGCAAGGCGCCCGAAATCCTGAGGAGTGAGACGTACGTGGAGTACGTCGCAACGACGAAGGATGAGGAAAACGATGCAGATGGGCGTTTTTCAGTAGCCTGCTAAAAATTGAAAGGGGATTGCACTTTATGGCTTTGATCACTGTGTTACATGTTCTAGTCTGCATTGCGCTTATTTTGATCGTTCTCCTCCAGGCTGGAAAAGGGGCAGAGATGGGAGCAGCCTTCGGAGGAGCGAGCCAGACCATCTTTGGAAGTTCTGGGGCGATGGGTTTTCTTACCAAATTGACAACCATCGCTGCGGTTGTTTTTATGATCACTTCGCTTCTTTTAGCCTTTGCCTCAACAAGACGGGCTTCGTTGCTGATAAGAGAAAGACCGGCTCAGACGGCCCCCGAAGCACCTCGACAGATGCCGGTTCAGCCTCAGATACCTGTACCGGAGCCGAAGAAATAATTTCCCTTCATCCTCTTTATTAAAGGGGGGCTATCTGTCTCCTCCCTTTATCAAAGGGAGGTGGGAGGGATTTTAAATTAGGAATTATGCCGAAGTGGTGGAATTGGTAGACACGCCATCTTGAGGGGGTGGTGGGCGATCCCCGTGGGGGTTCAAATCCCCCCTTCGGCACCATCCTAACGGTAGACGGGTTATCTGACCTATTACGCGTCAGGCTGGAGATATCAGTCTTATTGTTGGAAAGCCCCGACTTCGGTTGGGGCTTTTCTTTTCGGGAGCGTTTGAGGTTGACATGGACTCAATGACCGGTGTCTACGAATTCCCATGGCCGGGTTCCAACCTCTTGAGGCCATCAACGCGGTGTGGGAATGAATGGGGTCAAATCTTTATCCTTGACTTTGGTGGACACAGGGACGTAGGTGAAAATTAACACTTATTCCCGCCTACTTTGCGCAGAGAGTATTGTGAAAAGAGACAGAGATTGGGGTGGTCGTTCCCCTTTTTTATAAGATGGAAAGACCAAGACATAGAAAGACTCAAGAGAGGAGGGGATTATGAAAGAGAAAAGCAAAGGGGTAAAGGAAAGCAAGAAGGCGCCGCAGAAAAGCCTCAGAGAGAAGAGAAAGATGAAGAAGGAGAAGAAAAACAGGTAGGTCGGACAGTGTCCATGATCCGGTAAGGTAAATCGAAAAAACAAGGGTCGCGGTAGGGACACTGGTTGCCCAGTGCCCCCCGCACAGATCCGAGCATGCGGAATTACCGCACTCGGCTCTTGCCTCAGGTGATGACGCGAAGGCGCACTAAAGGTCCGCCTCCCGTATCCGCTCAAGCGCACTGGGCACGCCTCCCCGGCCCTGAGTCCGGAGCGTGTTTTGCTCAAACAGATTCCCCTTGGCCAACTCCCTTCCCTCCACCTCCTCCGCAGCTTGCGCTTTGTTCGGCGGCTTCCTCGGTACTGTGGAGTTGTCCGACTTCCCATGACCGCTCATCATCGGCTTACGTCCTCGGACTTCCCGATGCGGCCTCTATTCCCTTGAAACCAGAGGCAGTCATGGGATCTCCCGATTCCCGTTCGAGGTGTTTCCGTGCGTGCCCGGGGTCTACGACCGCGCAGGGTCCGTGCGCTTCTTGCGTTATCGATGCGCACCGTGTTGCCTTCCGCTACGTCCACAGCGTCGGCACCCTGGAATCAAGAACCATTTCACGGCTCAATAGCCGGCCCGCACGTACCCCTGTCAACGCTTCGCTGAGGCCCTTGCGGTCCCCAGCGCATGACTCGGGGCCGATGTGGCTCGCTACACCTTCATCGTATGACTCTCTCATTCACGACACCTCACCGGTTTTCATCGGCGCTGTCGGACGTAAGTTCTAAAACAACTTGCCAGTTGAGCCAAAAAGGACAAGATGCTTTTTTTCTTATGATCCCCGGTTTTTCATATTGATTGTCTCTCTTCCAAAAATCCATAATGAGAGCGGTCAATCCCAACAACTCTTGTAGCTCCCAATTAGATTTCGGTTTCCAGACCTGGGCCTCTCTCTTATCACAATTGCAGAATGCGGAATGCACCCTCCTACGCCAAGGCTCCGGCGGGCAGGGATTGCAGAATCTTTAATGACCAATGGTCCTTGAGAGGAGATTCTTATCAACCCGGAGCAATCGCTGAGCGTTATTTGCGGGGAAGCACAACAGGGGAGTATTCTCGCTGCTCTAACATTCATTTATCTAATGATATCGTCAAGATAAGTTTTTCGTAACACTATAGGCGTTTGGGTGGGGACGACAGTCCTATTTTTGAAAAGCATATGCTTCGGTCGGGGTTTTCTCTTTGAAGAAACGGATTATAAGGTGAACTTGTAGATTATGGGAAAATATTACATAATTGCTCCTTGTGTGAAGGCGGGCTTTTCTATGGATGAAAATTCTCTTGAAGTGGTGACAGCCATCCAGGCGACGATCACAGCGTCGGTACTCTGCCAAAAGGTGAGGATGGATCTGGCGTGGGGAGAATCTATCCTAAAAAGCGACAGGAGCCCTGTGACCATTGCAGATTTTGGGTCTCAGGCCATTATTTGTAAGATGCTGAGAAAAAGATTTCCCCATGATACGATTGTCGCAGAGGAGGATTCAGAAGAATTAAAAAAACCGGCTCGTTCGAGAATCCTTGAACAGGTTACCCATTATGTCAATGGGGTCATTCCAAATTCCTCTCCTGAAGACGTTTGCTCCTGGATTGATTTCAGTTCCCATGTGGTGACAGATCGGTTTTGGGCATTGGACCCAATTGACGGGACCAAAGGTTTTCTGAGAGGGGATCAATATGCGATCGCTTTAGCCCTCATTGAAAATGGCTTTGTGAAACTGGGCGTCATGGCCTGTCCCAACCTCTACGTAGAGAAAGACCGACCCGATGGAAAGAGAGGATGTCTTTTTTTTGCAATGAAAGGCAAGGGTTCATTCCAGATGGATATGGATGGGGGTGAAAAAAGGGTTCTATCCGTTTCAAAGATTGAGAATCCTTCAGAAACCTTTATGACCGAAAGTGTTGAGCCTGACCACGCCGACCATCTTTTTCATCAACGTTTAGCGGAAAAATTGAATATCTTGAGACCCTCTCTCAGAATGGACAGCCAGGCGAAGTATGGAATTGTTGCAAGGGGGGAGGCAACCCTGTATTTGCGAGTTCCTTCGCCCTCTGAGCCCGGTTATAAAGAGAAGATCTGGGATCATGCAGCAGGATCGATCATTGCCGAAGAGGCCGGGGGAAGGGTGACGGATGTCTTAGGACATCCGTTAGATTTTTCGTGTGGTATAAAAATGGAAAATAACCACGGTATTGTGGTGAGCAACGGGATTTTACACGATATCATTCTAAAAGCCCTCTCTCATCTTCCCCTCCCCATCGATGGGGGAGGGTGAGGGTGGGGGTGAAGGAGGTTCTGAATGGAGAAAGATTTTTCAAAAGTGATCAAGTCTGAAATCCCAAAAGACTGCGTCCTTATTTCTGTCGGGCTCCCGGGCAGCTGGAAAAGCCCGGTGACAGAGGAGATTGCAAAGATCAAGGGATTTCAGATTCTCCGGTCGGATATGATCCGATTGGAGGTTTTGAAGGGGCAAGATATCTTTGACAATAAGGTGGCCTCGAGTCCTGAGAACCGAAAAAAGGTTTACGAAGAGATGTTTCGGCGGGGGGAGAATGCACTGAAGACGAGCGGAGATGGACTCATCTTGGATGCCACTTTCTTCACCCAGGAGCTACGATCTCGGGCTGCCGAATTAGCACTGAAGGCCAGTGGAGCTTTTGTCATTGCAGAATGTGTGTGTACAGAAGAGAGGTCGATTGAGCGGATTTTGAAAAGGACGAAAGAAAATTATGAATCAAATGCCCTGACCCGGGAGGCCTATCTCAATAATAAGGCGATATTTCAACCTGTCGATATCGACGACTTGAAAAAGAGGTTTAGAGACCTTTCAATCATTCACCTGGCCATTGATACCGAGTACGATACCCTCCAGGATTGGAAGATCCGAAAGATCGAAAAAAGATGACGGTGATCAATAAATTCCAAATGTCAAAGTTCCTGCCTACCGCAGGCAGGCAAATGTCAAATGAGCATACTCAAATGAGATTCCCTCTATCGGATCCGGGGCCAGTTTATGGTTTTTGAAAGAGCAAAAGTGTTACGACATTTGTCATTTGCCATTTGACATTGGAACGGAGTTCATGGATACCCCTTCCCTGAAGAGGGCACTTCTCCATCCTGAGATCTATCCCGATCACCCCAAAGAGGTGGGGTTTTTTGAAACCCATATCTCACTTCTTTTTTTTACAGGAAATCATGTGTATAAGGTGAAGAAGCCGGTAGATTTTGGCTTCTTAGATTTCACATCTCTTGAGAAGAGAAGGTTTTTTTGTGATGAGGAAGTGAGATTAAACCGGCGGCTCTCTCCGGGGATCTATCTGGCTACCGCGAAGATTACACAAGACGGCGACCGGATTCTGTTGGATGGCAGAGGTGAAGTGGTGGAGTATGCGGTAAAGATGAAACAGATTCCTGAAGAACTTCTCATGGATAGGTTGCTTGAGAAGAAGCAAGTGACCTTGAAAATGATTGAGGCCGTCGCAGAAAAATTGGTTCATTTCTATTTCACTGCAGAGAGCAATGAGTCGATTAAAAGTTTTGGAAGACCGGAACGGGTCAAACAGGATACAGATGAGAACTTCGAACAAACGACAAGATATATTGGTATTACGATTCCGAAGGACGTTTATGAAGACGTGAGGAACAGGACGAACGATTTTTTTAGAACGGGGGTGGAAATATTTTACCAGAGAATCGCCTCCGATAAGATTCGGGATTGTCACGGAGACCTTCGTCTGGAGCATATCTTTTTGGGGGACGAGATCTCTATCTTTGATTGCATCGAATTTAATGAGAGGTTTCGGTATACCGATGTCGCGGCGGATATTGCCTTTTTGGCGATGGATCTCGATTACCACGGGAGGGAGGACCTAAGTGAACACCTCATTGATGCCTATATTGGGGAATCGGGCGACCATGGATTAATGGATGTGCTCCATTTTTATAAATGTTATCGGGCCTATGTGCGGGGGAAGGTGGAGAGTTTCCGATTGGACGATCCGAACATTCCGGAGAAAGAGAAAGAAGAAGCTCTCAAACGGGCTCAAGAATATTTTAACCTCTCTTACCGCTACGCCCAGAGGTTTTAAGATTTTTGTGGTGTCGATTTTTTCCATTGGCTCCATTAAGCAAATATTAGCAGGCTGCTGAAAAACGTCCATCTGCGGCGTTCCCCTCATCCTTCGTCGTTGCGGCGTACTCCGAGTACGCCGCACTCCTCAGGATTTCGGGCGCCCCCGCAGGCGGGATTTCGCAGTGCTCAACTTGCATCTGGGCATTTTTGATCAGCCTGAAAAAGTGACTTTTTCAGCACCCTGTTAGTACATTTTTATCGTCATCATCGTTTGAGAGGAGAAAGGTTGATGTCCGAACATAAGTTGAGTCAGAAATACAAAGAAACCATCGCCAAGATTGTAAACCGATCTCCCTATTTCCTGCTTCTCTCCATGGAGATCAGGGATCTTCAATGGGGGGCCTGTCTTTTGGAAGTACAATTGGAAGAGAAGCACCTCCAACCCTTTGGGGGTGTTCATGGAGGAGTCATGGCTTCTGTAATAGACGCGGCGGCCTTCTGGGCTGCATTTCCTCAAGTGGAGAACGGAATGGGACTGACCACAGTGGAAATAAAGATTAATTATTTAGCCCCGATTCAGAAAGGTAAACTCATAGCAACGGGACGATGTATCAAGATGGGCAAAACCATTGCACTGGGAGAGGCTGTCGTTAAAGACGAGGGAGAAAAATTGATTGCTCATGGAACTGCAACGATGATGGTGGTGCCTAATCTTCATCTTCTTATTGGATATGAAGATTTACCACCCAGTAGATAGAGTAAGATTTTTTGAATCGCGAGGAGGATAAGCCATGAATACAGAAGAGTTAGAAAAGTTAATTAAGGGTAGGCGTTCTGTTCGGAAGTGGAAGAGGAAAGAGGTTTCAGATGATTCGTTAAGGAAAGCAGTGGAACTAGCGACGTGGGCCCCCAATGGAGGGAATTATCAGGGATGGCACTTCGTTGTTGTGAAGAATAAAGAGGTGATTAGGAAAATGGCGGATGCGGTTCAGTCGGTTACAGATAAGATCGCTTCCTGGCCGGAGGCGGTGTCGTGGCAAGAGGACGTTCATCGTTATCAGAAGAACGCGTCCTTTTTCAGAAATGCCCCGGCTTGCATAGGAGTTTTTAGTCATTTATATCAAAGTCCGATGGATAAGGTATTGATTGCCCGGGAATCCATTGACCGTGAAGCTGAGGAGATCCTGGGGTTTCGAAAATCCGCGCCAACAGCGGTCCAGAGTGCAGCGGCTGCCGTGACAACGATGCTTCTCGTGTTTCATCATATGGGGTTAGGGGCTGTCTGGCTGGTCTCACCCATTCAGGCCAAAAAAGAGATTGAGGCCATTTTAAACGTCCCTTCGAATACGGATCTCATCTGCCTGATTGCGGTGGGGTACCCGGATGAGTGGACCCAAAAGGATAGAAGGCCTGTAGATGAAGTGTTAGAATTCATTGATTAACATCCACGGAGGGGACGGGGCGAAAATATGAAGTCCAAAACCATTCGGCAGTCTGTTTGTTTCAAAGCAAGCCCGCACGAAGTTTACGAAATGCTGATGGATTCGCGGACGCATGCCAAGTTTACCGGAGAGAAAGCTCGCATCAGCCGTAAGATTGGCGGGAAGCTCACTGCTTATGGTGGGTATATCGAGGGAATTAACCTGAATCTCGTGCCAGATAGAAAGATCGTCCAGTCTTGGCGTGGCAGTGACTGGCCGGACGGCCACTATTCCAGGGCGACTTTCTCCCTGAAGAAAATCAAGAATGGTACACATCTCATCTTCACTCAGAGTGGGGTGCCAGATCAATACTATCATGACATCAGCCAGGGCTGGCGTGATTACTACTGGAAACCTATGAAAGAAATGTTAGGAAAGGGAAACTGAATCGGGGTTGAAGAAGGGCGTTAAATCATCTTACGTTTTATGCAAAACATTCCCCGATATAGAGGAGGAGCGTCGATGATGAGAATGGGCACGTTGCTCATTGGCACGATGTTGTTATCCTCCGTTTTGGTTTTCGATGGCCACCCGCAGGAAGCAAGGCGTTTGGGATTAAATATGACATTGCGTACCTTTGGAGAGGAAATGAGATATATACAGGAATTAGGTGTGGGTACAATCCGTGTGCCCTTACAATGGCAGTTCGTAAAGATACGTCCGGGTGAATATGATTGGAGTACCCTCGATCGATTATTAGGAGTGGCCCAGGCAAAACAGATCGAAGTTTTATTCACCCTGCGCACTACTTTTCGAGAGGCGACCAAGAAACATAAGCCCCAAAAGGATGCTATTCGAATTTCCTCCCCATCCATGGATAGGAAGGAGTGGGTGCACTTTGTGGAAAGTCTTGCAAATCGCTACCGGGGGAAAGGAGTAAGTTACGAAATTGAAAACGAGGTGAATGGGGAAGCTTTCTGGAAAGGGACCCTGGAAGAATATTTAGAGCTATTGAAAACTGGTTTTGATGTGATTAAGAAGGCTGACCCGCAAGCCAAGGTGCTCCCCTCTGCGATGGGGTGTGGGATCGTTCGAAATTTTCAATCGGAGTTGGCACGTCAAGAGGGGTGGAAGTGGCATGACAGTTGGTTACAGCCGATACTTTCTACGAAAAAATTTGATGTGGTGAACGTCCACGATTACCATTTTCCGAGTGATATTACCGCAAACGGGCTCACTTTTCGCAGTTATTTAGAGCATATTCACGATTTAATGAAAAAATCAGGATTGGGAGATCGCCCCATTTGGATCACAGAAACAGGATATGTGAGTTCCCCTGCGGATGCCAGCGGCCGTATGGATAATGGTTCCCACGAAAAACAAGCCAAGTGGCTTACGGAGGCGTATCAGCAAGCGTTTGAATTCGGTGTAGAAAGGATCTTCTGGCTAATCCTTCGTGATCGAAATGAGCCTTATTTCGGTTCAATGGGGTTAGCCGATGCGAAAGGCAACCCCCGACCTGCCTGGAATGCTTTATCTCAATTCAAAAAGGGGGGAGAGGGGAAATAATACGATCAAGATAATCTTCAAAGATGATCCACGAAATTACCCCGCCACTTTATCCTTCGTTTTAATAATATCCAGGAAGATCTGGATCTGTTTTTCTACCTGTTTGGGGGCGTAACTTCGTGAGTCCGTATGGTCCGCTTCAATCATCAACCCGGGTTTCCCGGTCAACCTGGTCACCTCTCGTTTGAGATCCAGCTGACCCAGTGAGTACGGTTTACAACTCCGGTTGGAATGCATGATAAATCCATGGGCGCCGTAGTTTTCAATTAAGTTGGCTATTTTCTGTATTTTGTACTCTAAGCCGCGATTGAGATGGATCGTGGCGTAGGCCTCGGCCAATGCATTCAAAGGTTGGGTTAAGTCAGCCTGATCCAAAGCCCAGGCCGAAGTGTAAGTATCAGCAACCAGAACAGCCCCTTGAGAGGAGAGCATTTTGGAAAGATTCCGGATATCATACCAGATAGGGATGTTATCCCAGATAAGCCGTATCTCCTCGCGGCCGAAAGCTCCCACTCCTCTCTTCACCCTTTCTTCCATTTCTCTCTTGAGCTTTCTGTAATAACGAACTGCCCACCCTGTTCCCCTTAATGTGACAATAGGAGCCATGTGGATAAACGCATCAAAGGCGGCCAAGGGTGCTGGATGATGGCGTGGAAGATCCAGAATCTCTCTCCACAGAGTGATGGCTTCGAAGGCATTGGAACAAACCTCCTGAAAGCGTTTTTCTGGAAAAGGACGGTTAAGCTGTTTTTCAAGGAAGGAGACATATTCCTTCATCTGATTCTGAACATATTTCAGGGTATGTTCCTCGATCTCATCATGAACAAAGGGGGTGTCAAAGAAAAAGACGGGGACATTAAAGGCTCGGGCTTGAACCTCATACCATTTGATGACGGTACCGCAGATATTATTTCCACAAACTAAGAAGTCCGGCTTCGGAAGCCTGCCGAGAGGACCTTTGCCGGTTAAGGAAGATCCGATATCCGTGAGCGCATAAGAGCAGAGGTCGTGGGAGTACCCCCTGTGCTCAGCAGCCTCACAAAGGGAGACTGACATTCGGAAGGCTCCACACATGGCTCCATAATTTTCTGGATAGAAAGGGAGAACTCCCATTGCATAAAGAGGCTCCACGGGTCCCCCGCTCGTGATCCATGCCACTTTTTTCCCAAACCATTTTGGATGTTTCACCATAAAATAGTATGCCGTCATCAGGCGACGGTACGCGGAGGTAGAGTTTATCTTTCTATAGGGGTTATCTTGAGGCTGCTTTTCCGGCATCGTCTTTTTCCTCGAAAGATTGCGGAATGCGGAATTAAGAGTTAGAAATTACAGTCTATAATTATCTTCTTCCCTCAAATATTTTATTCCGAACTCCGCATTCCGAATTCCGCATTTTTATAACGGGCTCAGCATTTCCACAAAGGCCTGAATTCGAATCTTAAGCTGCCCCACGGAATAAGAGGGATCCTCCACATCCAAAAGCAGGGTAGGGATGCCCTTCGATTCAAGAGCGACTTTCAGGTCTGGATAATCGAAGTAATGCGCTTCGCAATATTTGTAGAGGAGAAAGATGACCCCTCTGGCTCCGGATTTCTGAACATCCTCCAAGAGGGTTTCTACATGGGCTAGATACCCGAGATGCTTGGTGGGGCAGAAAAAGGATGTGAAGTAACGCTGGGTCAGCGCTTCCATAGGATCGAGACTTTCCGGTACCATGAGGCGGAGAGTCCGCGCTCCGCTACAGAGATCATCCTGGACTACCATTGCACCGGCCTCTTCGATGAGGGAGAAATACGAAGGAGAATGAGTCATGTTTCCCGTAAGATAAATGGGAACCAGACCCTTCATATTCTGTGTTTTCTCCGGTAAAGCATCCAGCAACTCTTCGAGGAGCTCGAGATACCGAACACGGTCCATGAGGTATCCCGCTCGAATGATCTGGGCAAAGTAACCGCCGGGGAGTTCGGTGACGAATTTCCTGCGAGCATAAATCTCTCCCAACTTCTCCCGTATGTGATTAAAAAGCTCGATGGAGGCCTTCATTCTTTCAGAAGTAATCTTTCCTAAATGAGATTCAAGAAACTCCTTGAATCGCTCCATCTCCGCTCTCAAGTAAGGACGGGAATGTTCTGAGTCCAAATTCGTCGGCATCATCAGGTTGAAGTGGATGGAAAAACGTCCCTGGTGGGCCCAGATATCGGAGAGCCCCTGCATGGAATCGCAGGTATGACTAAAAATAATTCCTTTTAAGAAATCGAGTTCTCCGTGGAGCACGCTTTCGAGCGAAGATTTTACTAAATGGCAACAATTGGGAGGAAGATGGGCCTGGACGTGGGACATCTTGATGGATGTACCCATGAGACGAAAGGGAAGGGCACCGGCGGCATGAATGAGTTCTTCAGGGACATAGGGACAGAAAAAGCCGACAACGTTGCAGTCCTTTGGGAAATGGGAACTCATTTCCTTATATCCCAAAGAAGTGATTGTTTCGATCTCCTTCCGCACTTTCGAGAGAGAAGTCTGTCTATCCACAAAAGTTCCGAATTCTTCGAGAGGAATCAGTCTTAATTTAACCCAGAGGGTTAAGTGATTTCAATAGAAGCTCGGCATTTTTTGCTCAATGAATCCAAACGAATTAAATCATTTGAAAGGTGCTGAATTCCGTACCCTTAGTCGCGGTATACTTGTGAGTCCGTGACGTTTTGTACTATAATTAAATGGTTTTTTCCCCTGCAATGTCAGCGAAAGGAGACGATACGATGTCGCCGCACACTCCCGGACGTGCATCCGATGCTCCCGAGTTTCGCCCCTGGTTCAAGTACTACGATCCGCAAGTCCCTCCGCACCTGACCTATCCACATATTCCGCTCTACCGCCTGTTGGACGAGACCGCGGCCAACCATCCCTCCAGTCCATGCACAAATTTTTTCGGCAAACGGCTCACTTACCAACGGATCAAAGAACTATCTGACCGCCTTGCCGCAAGCATTCGCAGCCTGGGGGTCCGAAAAGGTGATCGGGTGGTCCTTCTCCTTCCCAATTCACCGCAGTTTCTCCTTGCCTATTACGGTCTTTTGAAAGCCGGTGCCGTGAGCGTTCCTCTGAACCCTCTCTACACGGAGCGCGAACTCGAATTCCACTTGACTGATTCAGGAGCTGAGGTCGCCATCACGATTCCACTCTTTTTGGATAAAGTGGCATCGCTCAGAGGCAAGACTCCTCTCAAGCAGATCATCTACAGCCGCCTTGCTGACTTTCTCCCATTCCCGCTGAACCTCGCCCAAGCTTTCCAGGAGCGAAGACTCATTCGCGGAATAGACGGCGCAGCCTTCATGGATTTAAAAGAATTGCTGAAGCAGGCGCTCCGACCTGATTGGCATCCGGAGGAAGTTCAGCCAGACGAGATGGCTGTGCTGATCTATAGCGGCGGCACCACGGGCGTTGCCAAGGGCATCATGCTTTCTCACTTTAACTTTGTGGCCAATGCTCACCAGATCATCGCCTGGGGTCATCTCACCGACGAGCAGGGGGTACTGGGTGTTCTGCCCCTCTTCCACGGATTTGGCATGAGCGTTACCATGAACGCTGCAGTGCTTGCAGGGGGAGAGATCATCTTGCTGCCCCGCTTTGACGCAAAACTGATCGCCAAGACCATCCAAAAGTACAAACCCTCCTTCTTTCTCGGCGTACCGACGATGTTTGTGCGGTTGAGCAGCTTGCCGGAGATTCACCGCTACGATTTCAGCAGCCTACAGGGAATCTTTGTCGGTGCAGCACCGCTGACGCGGGCCATCAAGGAGGAGTTTGAGGCGAAACTAAAGGCCACAGGCAAGACAGGTGGGCGGATGATTGAAGGGTATGGCCTCACCGAAGCGGTGACGGCCATCATGGCGAACCCCTACCAGGGAATGCATAAGATCGGAAGCATCGGGCTGCCGTTTCCAGATGTGGATGTCAAAATCGTCAGCGTCGAAGACGGCCGCGATCTTGGGCCGGGCGAGTTGGGCGAGCTTGTTCTCAGAAGTCCCACCGTGATGCTCGGCTATTACAAAAATGCAGAAGAGACCCAAAAGACGATTGTGGATGGCTGGCTCTACACGGGCGATATTGGCTATATGGACGAGGACGGTTACTTTTACATCACCGACCGCAAGAAGGACCTCATCATCGTCGGCGGGTTCAACGTCTTTCCACGCGAGATTGATGAGCTGATCTATCAGCACCCCAAGGCCAAGGAGGGCATCACGGTCGGCATCCCCGATCCCCGCAAAGGAGAGCGCATCAAGGTCTACATCGTCCTCAAGGAGGGCGAGACGGCGACGCCGGAAGAGTTTATCACGTACTTCAAAGAGCGGCTCACCCCGTACAAGGTTCCATCCGAGGTGGAGTTTCGCACGGAGTTGCCAAAAAGCATGATCGGCAAAATCCTCCGGCGGGCCCTGCGAGAGGAAGAGAGCCGCAAGGCGAAAGAAGCTCAACTGTGCCAGGCAGAGACTGCATAAATCCGATCGTCGTTCAAAAATTAGGAATCCGTGCTCGGTGATACTTAAAACCCAATCCCTTCTGAGCCCCGGCCCGAAACTCACAAATTCCGATTGAAAAATAAAGCCTAATCTGTTATGAATAAACTCCGTAAAAAATTCCTTGGATTTCTGGAGGGGAGAATGAAGATTCGCGCCTTTAAGAATATGTGGATGGCAGTCCTATTTCTAATGATTTCTTTCATTGTCTTTCCAAATCAGATCTTTTCCAAGACGACAAAGACCTCTAAGGTGGCCAAGCCCTCACCCAAAGCCCAAACGACTCACAAGGCTCAAACCCCACAGAAAACCCAGGCCGCGCCAACGATCGAGAGCAGCCTCCATTGTGATGCTCAATCTGCAGTGTTAATGGATGGCCTAACGGGTCAGGTCCTCTATGAACAGAACTCTCAATTAAGGATTCCGCCGGCCAGTTTCGTCAAAGTTCTCACTCTTTATTTAGTCTTTGATGCGATTCGCGCCGGGCAACTTAAGATGGATGATATGGTGACGGTGAGTGAAAAGGCCTGGAGGATCCAAGGATCCAAGATGTTCATTAAGGTCGGGGATCGGGTGAAGGTGGAAGATTTATTAAAGGGAGTTGCGATCGCTTCAGGAAATGATGCCTGTATTGCTTTGGCAGAACATCTATCCGGATCGGAGGAGGTCTTCGTTACGAAGATGAACGAGAAGGCCAAGCTCTTGGGGTTAAAGGATTCCCAATTTAGAAACTCTCATGGGATGCCTGATGATGAGCAGTTTACGACAGCCATGGACATGTCGATATTGTCGCGAAGTTATATCGAAAATCACCCGGAAGCGCTCACCCTCCATTCCACGGTGGAATTTGAATACAACGGGATTCGGCAGGGGAATCGAAACATTCTTCTCCAGAAGAATATCGGGGTGGATGGGTTGAAGACAGGCCACATTGTAGAATCGGGTTATCACCTGGTGGCCACCGCGAGGAGAGACGGCCAAAGAATGATTGCCGTGGTGATGGGTTGTGACAAAGTAAGAAAGAGGGCTCCAGAAGCACAAAAATTATTAGAATACGGCTTTAGGAATTTTTCTACAGTCGAGGCTGTTAAAAAGGGTGCTTCTTTCGGTCCTGTAAAGGTTAGGAGAGGCAAACTGAGAGAAGTCACCCTCATCGCTGTGGAGGACGGAAGGGTTACGGTGGCCAGGGGGAAAGAAAACACAGTATCCGTTAATCCTCGATTGCCACAGTTTGTCGCGGCCCCGATCCAAAAAGGTCAAGTGGTGACAAAAGCGATCATCCAGAATGAGGGGAAAGGCGTTAAGGAAGTTGGGTTACTTGCTTCCATCGATGTGCAGAAGACTATTCTGCCCCCTTGGCCAGTGAGTGCTGCAGTCATTGCCGGGCTTGTGCTCATAGGCTTCATCGGGTTTTGGTGGTTCCGTCGGCCAAAACAGAAGAAATTCGGATCATCATAGCATCTCCACCGTCACCGTCCCCCTTGAGGGGGAGGGAAAGGACGAGGGGGAGAATTTCAGAGATGATTTCAAGACAGATTGTACAGAGAGAGAAGGATATCGAGATTTCTCTGGACCAAATATGTGAGCAGGTGCTCGACAGGCACGCTCAATTAAACGATATGGTCCTGGTGGGGATTCGAACTGGAGGTGTCTTTTTGGCGGAACGGATCAGGCAGAAGATTCTTCAAAAAAGAGGGATCGATCTTCCCACTGGGATCATTGATATCACCCTCTATCGTGATGATTGGACCAGGCTAAGCCAAACGCCTGAGGTGAAGAAGGCGGAGGTCCGTTTTCCTATTGAAGATAAAAAGGTCCTTTTGATTGACGATGTCCTTTTTACAGGGAGGACCATCCGGGCAGCGATCGATGCTTTGTTGGACTTGGGGAGGCCTCGCAAAGTCGAGTTGGCCGTATTAATAGATCGGGGCCACAGAGAGTTGCCCATCCGTGCCGATTATGTCGGGAAAACCTTAGAAACGTCCCGACAGGATTCGGTCAATGTGGAACTGAAAGAATTGGCAGGCGTCGATCAAGTCGTCATCGATTACGGAAAGTACCCCAGCCCTTAGTTCGGAGTATTTAGTCTTAAATTCTAAACTCTGAACACCGCACTCAAGGCTTAATCCCCCCGAACTCCCTACTGCAAACTCAAAACTGAATTACTCCGAAATATTAATCCTTTATTACCCATCGGGAATTGGCGATCTGTAAGATCCAGAACTTGGCCCGTCCGGCAGCGATCCAGCCCCTTTTTAGGACGGGGGCCGGTCAGGGGTAACCCTGGCCAAACCCCAGCCTCCAGTCACTTCCTACCACAATCCGAGAACTTTCCACCAGGGGAAGCCGATGCCTATCCATATAGCAATGTTGACGGAAGAGATAATCAGCCCCAATTTCCACCAAGTTTTTTGATCCAAATAGCCGGCGTTGAAGTAGATGGGCGCCGGTCCGGTCCCGTAATGGGTGATCCCGGCATTCAGGGCGGAGAAGAACCCGAGAGTCAGCGCGGCCAGGTAAGGTGGAGTCTTTAAAGCTACAGCTACGGCCAGAAAAGCCGGAAACATAGCTGTTACGTGTGCACTGGTACTGGCAAAACCATAATGGCTGTAGAAATAGACCAGCATGAGGATGATCAGCGCCGAGATCCACATCCATCCAGCCAGGCTATTTCCCACCGTGGTGGCAAACCATTTCATGAACCCGAGCTGGTTCAAGTAGCTGGCCATCATGACCAGCCCTCCGAACCAAAAGAGGGCATCCCAGGCCCCCTTCTCGGCGAGCACATCGTCCCAGCGGATGACCCCTGTCAATAGCATGATGGATACGCCTATTAAGGCAACGACTGTCGCGTTGATCTTATTCCATTCTGAAGTTGCCCAGAGAGCCAGGATGAGGATGAAAACGAAGAGCATGATCTTTTCCGTCCGTTTCATGGGCCCCATCTTTTGAAGCTCGTTTTTGGCCATTTCAGCGGCCTGAGGCGTGGCTTTGATCTCGGGCGGATATATTTTGTAGAGAATGAAAGGAACGATGATGAGCGAAAGCATGCCGGGAACAATGGCTGCTAAGGCCCACATCCCCCAAGAGATCGAGATATTGGCGGTTTTTTTAGTCAGCTCAGCAATGAGCGGGTTCGGAGCCATGGAGGTCATGAACATGGCCGAAGTAATAACCGTAGCCTGATACTCCATTATCATCAGGAAAGCGCCGATCTTCCTAGCCGTTTCTCCCGGCTCGGATCCAAAGGTGGTAGTAAGCGCCCGGACGATGGGATAGATGATTCCCCCGGCCCGGGCTGTGTTCGAGGGCATGGCTGGAGAGAGAACCAGTTCGCTGGCCCCGATAGAATAGGCTAAACCAAGCGTCTTTCGGCCAAAAGCCCGGATGAAAATGTAAGCAATCCTCCTCCCTAGACCCGTGCTGATGAACCCTCGTGCGATCAAAAAGGCGGTCACAATCAGCCAGACCGTGGGGTCGGCAAATCCCGAAAGTGCGTCACCCACCTTGAGGACTCCGGTGAAGGTGGTCATCATCACTCCGAAGATGACCACGCCTCCCATAGGCAAAGGGGTCAGGATCAAGCCTACGATGGTGGCCACAAAGATGGCCAGAAGTTGCCAGGCTTCTTTCTTGACCCCGGCCGGTATAGGCGAATACCAGATGAGGAGTCCAATGATAATGATGATGATTCCGCGTCCTATCCGCGCTCCCACGCTACGCTCTTGACCGTTCATCTCTCTCCTCCTTTCCATCTGACCTGATTCATGAATTGAAAGTCAGGTCAAAAAATCCACGAACTAAACACCCATCAACCCGATAAACTTTCTATCATGGTTTTTCAGGAAACACACCTGTTTTACTCCTTTCGCCTTGACCACTGAGCCCAATAGGGTGCGCGCGCAGCCGCTCACGAGATTCGTCGATCACTGCGTCCGCATGGGCATCCTCTTTGTCTGGGAGTTCGGGAACAGACAGCCCATTGCATCGCAACCCGAATGGGAAACAGCTCCATCTTCATGCCCAATCAGTTACGATTTGCAATATACGCATTTTATGGAAATTGGTCAATCGAAATCAGGAAGAGCTTCACACCGGCGAAGGAGTGAACGTCAAACTCGTGAGCCTGAGGGAGCTTTTTCTGTACCCGAACCGAATAGTTTCCGGTCCATGCCTCGGTCAGCACTCAATATCTTGAAATATGGATTCAAGGGGTCCAGGATTCGAGGATTCGAGTGACACGAAGTGAATGAGTGCTCAGGAATGATAAAGAATTAAAAGTTTGTCAAAGGTCTTATACACTGGGAGAAGAACCATGTTTGATTTAGTTGGTAACTTATATTATTGTGATAGAAGAGCAGAATGATAAACAGTAAAACGGTTCACTCCGTAAAATGAATCACTCTGTACCAACGAAGAGAAAGGGATTGCCATGAAGACGAGAAAAATCTTTTTAGGCACGTTGCTTTGGCTTTTTATCCTGCTAACGGTGATGCCACCGTTGGTATTCACCCAGGATCAGCCGGGGACAAAAAAATTCGCGCAAGAAGAATTGGATCAGATGGTGGCACCCATTGCGCTTTACCCTGATTCACTCCTGGCCCAGATTCTGATGGCAGCGACTTATCCTCTTGAGGTGGTGCAGGCAGAGCGGTGGGTAAAGGCAAATGGAAATCTCGGGGGTGATCAGCTCAACGATGCCCTGGATAAGAAAGAGTGGGATCCCAGTGTAAAAGCCCTGGTGCCTTTTCCTCAGGTCCTTTCGATGATGAGTGAAAATCTGGAATGGACCCAGAAACTGGGCGATGCCTTTCTGGATCAGCCAGACGAAATGATGGATACAGTCCAGAAACTGAGGAGTAAGGCGGAAGCTGCGGGTAATCTGAGAGACACCGAAGAACAGAAAGTGACTGAGGAGGATGGGGTCATCGATATTGAGCCTGCGAACCCAGAGGTAGTCTATGTGCCGGTCTATGACCCGGCCGCGATTTATGGGCCCTGGTGGTACCCGGCTTTTCCTCCCTTCTTTTTCCTCCCCCCTCCTGGAATAGTCATCGGTTTCCACGGAAGAATGGGGTTTGGAAGGGGCATAGCCGTGGGTGGAGCCTGGTGTCACGGGTGGGGGCGTTGGGATTGGCGGCATCATCATCTTAATGTAAACGTCAACCGCCACATCAACATTAACCGTAACATAAGCCTTAATCGTGACAACATCCAGACGACTTCGTGGCAGCACGATGTGAGTCATCGGAAAGGCGTCTCCTACAGGAATGAGGCAACCCGGGAACGTTATGGGCAGTCGGCAAGGGGAGCGGAGAACCGTCGCGATTTCCGGGGCTTCGGGCAGGAGACAAGAGACCGGCAGGCCCCAGCGGTTACCCGCCCGAGTCCTGCGGAGAAAACAAGTCGGCAGGCTTCAGGAGCTACTCGCCAGGGTCTCGTCCCGCGCAGAGAGACCAGTGGTTCGGACCGACAAAGCATTGATCGCAGCAGAGATAGAAGTGCTTTTGGAGGTATGGAGAGAGGAATCGATGTTCAAAAGCAGAGCGATCGTGGCCGCCAAAGCCGCCAGAGCACATCCCCAAGAGGGACAGGTGGTGCGAGCCGCGGCAATGTTGGCCGTCCCCGTTAGGAATTGAGGAGGGCATTTAAACATCTATCGTTTGATGGAGGAAGAAGCGATGTTTACCAATACGTGGCATCAAAAGAAACGTTCGTTTTCCCGATTTGGTTTTCCGATCATAACAGCAATGATGATATTGGCTGGGTTTTATCTCACTGTTTTTGCAGCAGATGCTAAGCAAAAAAAATTCAAGTCTCCTGAGGAGGCCGTTAAATCACTGGTCGATGCAGTGAAAAGAGATGATACAAAGGAATTGCTGGCGATCTTCGGTCCGGCAGGCAAAGAGATCATTTTCTCTGGTGACGAAGTGGCTGATCAGAGAGGAAGAGACCGTTTTGTTAAGGGCTATGAGGAGATGAATAAACTGGTGAAAGAAGACGACAAGAGAATCATTCTCCGTGTAGGAAATGAGGATTGGCCTTTTCCGATTCCCATTGTCAAGGTAGGTGAAAACTGGCGTTTCGATACCAGGGAAGGAAAGGAAGAGATTCTGAATCGCAGGATCGGAAGAAATGAGCTGAATGCCGTCCAGGTGTGCTTGGCCTATGTGGATGCACAGCGGGAATATGCACTGAAGAGTCGGGAAGGAGGAGGCTTATTGGAATATGCTCAAAAGTTTGTGAGTGAGAAAGGAAAGAAGGACGGTCTTTACTGGGAAGCGAAAGAGGGGGAGGAGCAAAGCCCTCTTGGTCCCCTGGCAGCCAAGGCTGTAAAGGAGGGGTATACCGGAAAGAAGTCGGGTGACAAACCAGCCCCTTATCATGGGTATTACTATAGGATTCTGAAAGCCCAGGGGAAAAATGCGCCGGGAGGGGAATACGACTATGTCGTTAAGGACAAGATGATTGGCGGATTTGGCCTGGTTGCCTACCCCGCGGAATACGGTAACTCCGGGATCATGACGTTTATCGTAAACCATGATGGTGTGGTGTACGAAAAGGATCTGGGCAGGGAGACTGAGAAAATTTCAACAGACACGAAGAAATTCGATCCGGATAAAACCTGGAAGGAGATGAAATAATTCTTTCAGGGTGTGGCATTGTCTCCAAGGTGCTGATTTTTAGGGTTAGAATTGAGAAGAGATAAGTTGACGGGGGCCGGACCTCCTGAATTATGTGGCGGAATTTGAAGATACCGACTGGAAGAAATCACTATTATGGTTCACAGTGTCCGACGGGTTAACCTGTAAACTTCGGAGTTTATTCTTTGATTGAAGTATCCTCTTCCAAGACTCCTCCAGAACCTAATGCATCCCTGACCATCCCACAGATTCTTCCAAACGCCTTCGTCTCCACCATGGATCGGTCGCGGGGCCTGCCCAGAGGGATGGTGACAATTCGGGTGACACGACCCGGTCGGTGTGAAAGGACGACCACACGGTCTGACATGAAACAGGCTTCAGAAATCGCGTGAGTGACCATCAAAATAGTTTTTTGTGTCTTGGACCAGATATCGAGCAAAAGCATCTGCATCGTTTTTCGAGTCAGGTCATCCAGGGCGCCAAAAGGTTCATCCATCAAAAGTAAAGGGGGGTCCAGAGCGAGGGCCCTCACAATTGCCACTCTCTGTTGCATCCCTCCGGAAAGTTCTCTGGGATAATAGGACCAGAATTTTCTATCCAAGCCCACCATCTCCAGCAGCGATTCGATCCGACTCACCTGCTGCTCTCTTGGAAGTTCACTTTTAGCGATTCGAAAAGGCAAAAGGCAGTTTTCGAAGACGCGATACCAAGGGAAGAGGGTCGATTCCTGAAAGACGATGCCATATCCCCGAGATCTCCTCAGCTCTTGAGGGGTCTTTCCCTCGATGACGATCTCTCCTTCGGAAGGGTCTCCCTCATCTCCGATATCTCCGAGAAGTTCGAGGAGCGTACTCTTACCTGATCCGGAGGGACCGATGAGGGTAATAAACTCGCCCTGAGCCACCTCTAAATAGATTCCACCAAGAGCCTCGACATCTCGGTCTTTGAAATGTTTCTTCACATTGACCAAACGGATAGCGACTGGGGGGGTTGGTTCTTGGTTCATGAGGAGTCCTCATCCAGACGTTTAGAAAGTTTCATCATTTCCATAGATCGCCAAAATATTGAAGAAGAGCCGGGTTGAGATCAGAAACCTTCTTCTGGAGCCTTTCCTCTCGGACATTGACTGTCCAAGCATCCCAATCCTCTCTTTTTGGATCCATGCCTAAAATCTGCATCTCCCAGAGGGTATGGATCGAATACTGGACGGGATCTTCCAGACTTTCGCCAATGTCGCCGACACAGCACATCCGAGTCCCCTGGTACCGTTGGAATGCTTTTTGATAGAAGTCTTGCGTTGTAATAGAACCACTGCTGATCACAGAGAGGTCGGTGAGGGGAAGGCCTGGGAGGTTTCCCATCTTTGAAACCTCGAAGATGCATTGAGAGAAGACAGGTATCAGTTCCACATCCTTCTTCTGACATTCCCTATAAATTCGCTGAATACCTTCCAGACTTCCGCAGGCACTAAAGACATAAACCCTTTTAGGCAGATGGCGTTCAAATCCATTTCTCAAGAAGAAGGCAATCGTTGAACCGGATGCGATGGCTGTATCCGGTATCAGCCATGTGTCCCCGTGATATTCTCCGATTAGGTTTTGGGTATGGATCTCCCAATCAGTACCTTCTTGGTTCAGAACCCTCTGGAGTTTGATAAAACCGGTGGGGAGGAGGAGGCGGTCATAGGGAGTGGCGCACCCCATCGCAAATTGAAGATCGAAGGGGTAAGCGCCCCTGAGGATGAGGTATTGGGATACCTCTTTATCTCTCAATTGTTCAAAGAACAACTCGATGAATGATTCGGCAATGTAGCGGATCATATTGAATTTTGGCCGGCCGCAGATCTCCCTTCCAAGAAGAAACCGTTGGCCCACCTCGCTCTCCACCACATAGATCAGAGGAGGGATGGTGGGATCATTTCGGAGATGACGCACCTCCCATGCCTTGGCACTGCCGATCGCATTAGAGCTGTAAGGTTTCCCTACGCTTTCCAAAAAGATTCGTTCTGCCATCCAATACTCCTGTTCTTTTTTGGTCTCACCCCCACCCTTACCCTCCCCCGTCAAGGGGGAGGGGCTTCTTCAGTTGTTGTCTCGATAGATTCCCCTCCCTGGGTGGAAGAGGGGCAGGGTGAGGGGGAAGTTATTTAGGCATTACCCCACTTGGGAACTTCTCTATATATACTTTCTTCATATCCGGCATCTTCTCCAAGAGTCCGGCCTTGAACATATCTTTTGCCACACTCTCCCATTTCTTCGGTTCGATGTAACCCAGACCGAACTTCTTTGTGTCGGCCGTGATCATCAATGCCTTCATGGGGTCCACCGCATCCATCTCGTGGGCGAAATCGAGACCCTCATTGATCTTTTTCAAAATTTCAAAAGTCTCCTTGGGGTTTTCCAGGGCCCACTGGAATCCCTTGTATCTCCCCGTCACTACTGCCTGGACGACATCCGGATATTTTTTGATAATTTCCTCTGTGGTGAAAAGGACGTTATCCATCCAGTCGATCCCCAAATCTTTATAGTCTCTGGTGTAAAAGGTCTTTCCCATCTTCTTTGTCTCACGCTGGGCCGTGATTAATTCATTATACGTCATCGCAGAGGCGAGTGGCCAGGTTCCCACCAACCAAGGTTTGATGTCCCCGCCCTGGTTTTGAATGGTAAACTGCTTTTCCCAACCTTTCCCCACCGCACATTTCACCTTGGCATCGTATCCGATCCAGATTCCGAAATCCCCTTTGATGTCTTTGGCCGATTTGATCGGTTTCCAACTAATGATCCGCATGGCACTGGTTTGGAAATCGACGCTCACTGCAACGAGATCGATACCTTCCTTTTCCCGGGCCCTGATGATATTCTCCGGATAGTCATTGCCGAAGGCAATGCTTCCCGCCCGCACAGCAGCAACAACTTTTTGAATTGGGGAGATGCCCGGCCCTCCCTGAACCTCCTTCACTTGGGCCTTCCCATAGAAACCTTTATCCACTGCCACCCAGCCACCTGCTGATTCCAGGTGGACGAACCAGGCTTCGTGTACAATCGCCTCCTGTGCGATCGCAGAGAATGGGAGACCGATGAACGCCAACAACACCAAGCATAGCCATGATCTTTTCATATTCTTTCCCTCCTCCTTTTTTGAAAATGTATGGAGCAAAGCGCAGAGCGCATAGCGTAATAACTAAGGACTCTTAACTCCTGACTCCGAACTAAAATCACCTCCTTTCCGCTGAGATATGCCAAGCAATGGCCCGTTTCTCGATCAGAGCGATCACTCCGACAAATGAAAGCCCTAACAGGGAGCAGGCGATAATGCTGGCAAAGACCCGAGGGGTGTCCATGATGTAGATGGCATCGACGATCAGAAACCCCAACCCCCTGTAGGCTCCAAATACCTCACCCACGACCGCACCGATCACGGCCAATGTCCAAGCGACTTTAAAACTGGCAAACATCTGAGGAAGGGCAAAAGGAAACTGGAGATACCAAAACTTTTGCCATTTGGATGAACAGTAAGAGTCCATCCACTTCATCTCCGATCCGCCAACAGAGGCAAGGGCTTTGAAGGTCGGGCCCAGTACGGGGAAGAAGACGCAAATGATGGCGGTGATGACCTTGGACCACATACCGCTCCCGAAGATGATGACAATCGGTGCGGCAATGGCAACGATTGGGGTGCTATTGAGGATGACGGCATAGGGGTAAAACATCTCTTTCAAGGGTCGGGACCAGAGAAAGAGAATCGCTGCGAGGATCGCTGAAAATGAACCGATGATGAAACCGACACCAGCCTCCAAAAGGGTCATGGTCGTGTGGGAGGCAAGGAGCGGGGATTTGGCAACCATGTAGGAGACAATCGTAGATGGTGCGGGAAGGAGAAATTTTGGTATCTCCAACCATCTTACCAGAAATTCCCACAGCAACAATATACCGATGATCGATCCGATGGAATAACGATTCATCTTTTTCAAGGGGTTGGGTTTTAGAGGTTAGGGATTAGCCACCCCCTAATCCCAAATCCCTAATCCCACAATTCAAATTTAGAGGCGGTCTTGCTTCATAAACTTGCCTTGATACGAGGCTTCTCCCTCCGTCCTCTCCAGGATGATCTGACAGATTCGGACACCGGGTTTGAGGACAAGAGGGAAGGGGGCAAGATTTCCTATCTCGAGCACCTGACGATTGTTAATCCCGGGTTGAACGAAACTCGCGGTCATATGAATGACCAGTCCCATTCGTGCAAAGCGGCTTCTCCCTTCAAGCCAACCGCAAATATTAGCAGGTAACTTAATCTTTTCATGGGTCATTCCCAAGACCGTCTCACCTGGCATCAAGGTGAAAGATTCTTCTGCTTCGAGACGGTCCGTGAGATCTTCCACCGAAATGCTATCCTCAACGATACAGGCATTTCTCAGTTTTTTGAAAACTCTGAACTCTTTTCCTAAATGGAGATCAATGGAGCCTGGACCCACCTGATCCTCCTCGAAGGGATCAATCTCAATGGTCCCCTGACCGATCTCCCTCAGAATTTCTTTCCTCGTCAGCACTCCCATAAAGCGGCCCTCCGTTTAGAGAATCCTTGGATGGATTGTCACAGGTTTCTGAAATGACGTCGAAGATGGTTGGATCTTCCGGTGGTATTCCTGGATTGAATTCACTGACATTCCCCTTTTCAAGAGGGATTCGATCCCATTGACCACCGCTTCCGCACCGAAGAGGGTTGTGATACAAGGGATGTTATGGGCCACGGATTGACTTCGTATGGCCACTTCGTCCGCCTTGGGCTTTTTCCCACTCGGTGTATTAATGACGAGATCGATCTCTCCGTTCTTGATCCGATCCACGATGTCCGGTCTGCCTTCTCCTACCTTGAATACGGTTTGGACAGGGATTCCATTGTTGGCCAAAACCTTGGCGGTCCCTTTGGTCGCAACGATCTCGAATCCGAGATCGATCAATTTCTTGGCGACGAAAACGACAGTCCGTTTGTCCTTATTCATGACGCTGATGAAGACCCTCCCCTTCAAAGGCATGTTGAGCCCAGCGCCGATTTGTGATTTGGCAAAGGCCATTCCAAAATCCGTGTCGATTCCCATCACCTCTCCGGTCGATTTCATCTCCGGACCTAACACCGTATCGACGCCGTAAAAACGGTTGAACGGGAAGACCGATTCTTTCACGGCAATGTGGTTGATTTCAACCTCTCCTTCGATGCCGAGTTCCTGGAGCCGTTTCCCGACCATCACCTTTGCCGCGATCTTGGCCCAGGGAACCCCTGTCGCCTTGCTGATAAAGGGGACGGTTCTGGAGGCCCTGGGATTGACTTCGAGGACATAGATGATGTCATTCTTGATCGCATATTGAATATTCATTAAGCCCACCACCTGGAGTTCCTTGGCCAGGGCATAGGTATTTCGCTTCAGGCCCTCGATCAGCTCATCACTTAGAGAGTAGGGAGGTGTCACGCAAGCGCTGTCCCCGGAATGGATCCCGGCCTCTTCGATGTGCTCCATGATGCCAGCGATGACACAGGATTCTCCATCGGAAACTGCATCGACATCGATCTCAATCGCATCTTCCAAAAATTTGTCGATGAGGATGGGGTGCTCCGAGGAGGCCTCCACGGCACGTTTGACAAAACTTTCTAAGGACGCCTCATCGTAAACAATCTCCATGGCCCTTCCGCCTAAAACATAGGAGGGCCTCACCACCACGGGATAGCCAATGTCATTCGCAATCCCCCTGGCTTCTTCGGCAGAATTGGCTGTGCCATTGAATGGCTGAATGAGTCCCAATTTCTTGAGGAGGGTTTTGAAACGTTCTCGGTCCTCAGCCCGATCGATGTTCTCGGGAGTCGTTCCGATGATTTTCGCTCCAGCCCTCTCTAAGGGGACTGCAAGATTCAGGGGGGTTTGGCCCCCGAATTGGACGATCACCCCATCGGGTTGCTCGACGTGGACGATATGTAGAACATCTTCGAGCGTAAGGGGTTCGAAATAGAGTTTGTCGGAGATGTCGTAGTCCGTCGAGACCGTCTCCGGATTGGAGTTCACCATGATCGTTTCATAACCTAACTCTTTTAGAGCGAATGAGGCATGGACGCAACAGTAGTCGAACTCAATCCCCTGCCCAATTCGATTCGGACCTCCCCCTAAAATCATGATCTTCTTTTTTGAGGAAGCCTTGGATTCATCTTCTGTCTCGTAAGTGGAGTAGTAATAAGGGGTATAGGCCTCAAATTCTGCCCCGCAGGTGTCAACCAGTTTGTAAGTGGGAAGAATACCCTTCTCCTTTCTCAGGTTTCGGAGGGTGGTTTCATCAAAACCAAGGAGGTATCCCAATTGGAAATCTGAGAAGCCGAACTCCTTTGCTTTTCTTAGAAGTGGTTCTGGAAGGCGAAATTGATCAGGGGTGATGGTCTTTTTCCAGAGTTCCAAATCCCTCACCTTCACCCCATAGGAACTGATCTCTTTCTCGAGATCGACAATCTCCTGAATATTGAGCAGAAACCACGGATCGATCTTGGTCAATTCATGGATTTCCTCAATCGCCATACCCGAAAACAGAGCATACCGGATATAAAAAATTCGTTCCGCAGTCGGTGTCGAAAGTTTTTTCCTAACCTCTTCGAGAATGTTGGATCGGGTAGAATCGTCGAGGATGTCGGTGGGGAAAGGAAATTTCTCCCTTCCGTCGGCCCCGAGGCCGTATCTTCCGATCTCAAGAGAGCGGAGGCCTTTTTGAAGGGCTTCTTTGAACGTTCGGCCGATGGCCATGGTCTCACCCACGGACTTCATCGAGATGGTCAGAGTGGGATCTGCTCCAGGAAATTTTTCGAAGGTGAATCTTGGAATCTTCACCACACAGTAGTCGATGGTGGGTTCAAAAGAGGCAGGCGTCTTCTTGGTAATATCGTTGGGAATCTCATCGAGGGTATAGCCGACCGCCAATTTGGCGGCGATCTTAGCGATGGGGAATCCTGTTGCCTTGGAGGCCAGGGCAGAAGATCGAGAGACCCTCGGATTCATTTCGATGATGACCATTCGCCCATCTTCAGGGCAAATGGCAAACTGGATATTGGATCCTCCGGTCTCCACACCGATCTCTCGAATCGCCCGGATTGCCGCATCCCGCATCCTCTGATACTCCTTATCCGTCAGGGTTTGGGCGGGCGCTACGGTGATGCTGTCTCCGGTATGAATGCCCATCGGGTCAAAATTCTCGATGGAGCAGATGATGACGACGTTATCATGAAGGTCCCTCATCACCTCCAGTTCGAATTCCTTCCAGCCGAGGACAGACTCTTCGATCAGAATCTCACCGATCATACTCGACTCAAGTCCACGGGCCGCCAGTTCTTCGAACTCTTCAATATTATAAGCGACGCCACCTCCTGTCCCACCTAAGGTGAAACTGGGCCGGATGATCAGGGGGAAACCGATCCCCTTGGCCACTTCCATCGCCTCATCCAGAGAGTAGGCCAGCCCACTTCTGGGAAGATCGAGGCCGATCTTCTTCATCGATTCCTTGAAGAGATTTCGATCTTCTCCTTTTTTAATCGCTTCATATTTGGCCCCGATCATTTGAACACCATATCTCTCAAGAACCCCGGATTCATAGAGGGCGACGGAAACGTTGAGGCCAGTCTGACCGCCCAATGTAGGGAGGAGCGCATCCGGTTTTTCGCGCTCGATCACCTTTTCCAATATTTGGGGGGTGACCGGTTCAATATAGGTGCGATCGGCCATCTCAGGATCCGTCATAATCGTGGCAGGGTTGGAGTTGACCAGCACCACCTCAAACCCTTCTTCCTTTAAGGCCTTGCAGGCCTGGGTCCCTGAATAGTCAAACTCGCAGGCCTGACTGATGACAATGGGTCCGGACCCGATGATCAAAATTCTTTTGATATCTGTCCTTTTAGGCATTGGAGTGTCGCTCCATCATCCTTACAAATTCACTGAAAAGATGCTGAGAATCGTGAGGTCCTGGGGAGGCCTCAGGATGATACTGGACCGAAAAGATCGGAAGCTGCTTGTGTCTCATCCCTTCCAGGGTTTGGTCGTTGAGGTTAATCTGGGTGGGTTCGATCTGATCGGGATCGAGGGAATGAATGTCAACACAGAATCCGTGGTTCTGGGAGGTGATCGCCACCTTCCCGGTTTTAAGATCTTTGACCGGCTGATTGGCTCCCCGATGGCCAAACTTCAATTTAAATGTCCTCCCCCCCAATGCTAACCCTAATAGCTGGTGGCCCAGGCAGATCCCGAAGATGGGCTTCTTCCCGATGAGTTGGCGAACCGTCTCAATGACATATGGAACCCCTTCGGGGTCGCCCGGTCCATTGGAGAGAAGGATTCCATCCGGGTGATAGGAGAGAATCGATTCTGCTGAAGCGGAGGCAGGTAGAACGATCACCTCACAGTTCCAATCGCGAAGGGAGCGGAGGATATTGTATTTGATCCCAAAATCCATAGCGACCACCCGAAACCTTGGCTCGGAGGTAATGGGTCTCAGATCGTCATTGGAAAATTGTGGATCCTTCGCATCCATCCAGTTGTACGGCTTTTCGCAAGTGACTTCTTTGACAAGATCCCGGCCAATTAAGCCTGGGGAGACGTTGGCCTTTTCAATGAGATGATCTCGATCCAGGTCCTCGGTGGAGAGGATGGCCTTCATTGCGCCACCCAAACGGATATGTTTTGTGAGGGCCCGCGTATCCATTCCTTCTACTCCCATAATGCGGTGCTGGACCAAATATTCGGATAGACATTTGTTCCCACGCCAATTGCTGAACAGAGGACAGATCTCTCTGACGATGAACCCTTCCACCTTCGGCCCTCGGGATTCGATATCCTCGTCATTCACCCCATAATTGCCAATAAGCGGATAGGTCATAATAACGATCTGTCCCTTGTAGGAAGGATCGGTCAGGATCTCCTGGTAGCCTGTCATGCTGGTGTTGAAGACAACTTCTCCCGCCTTTTCTCCAGGAAAACCAAAAGACCGACCCTCGAATACTGTCCCATCCTCCAAGGCGAGTATGGCTTTTTGACTGTTTTTCATTGAATCACCTATTTAAATCCCTCCCAACCGCCCGGCGCCACAGTCTGGCTTTGGACGGCGGCGCCTCCGTTTATAAAAGGGAGGAGAAAACAAACTCCCCCTTTATTAAAGGGGGATGGAGGGGGATTACCGATGCCCTCATAAAAAAAGACCCCCGATCCCGATTGGACAGGATCGAGGGTCTTCTGTTTGGATTAGTTTGTTTGACCATAAAGGTTCTTTTAGATCATTTTTGACTTTTTACCACACCCCTTTTTATTTGTCAAGGTTTTTCGAACAGGTTTTTCGAACACCTCTAAGCATGGAGATAAATCTTTGTCTTAGTCGGTCTGGCCATGAATTTTTCGATCTTGCTCTGAATCTTCTTCCTCGCAGGGTTCTTTTCCCATTCCTTCCAGTCATCGACGCTCTGCCAGGTGGTGATCACGATGTAGTTATGAGGATCATCCAATGCTCGCAGCGTCTCCCCCGAGATATAGCCTTTTGACGGGACTGCTTTCGATCTCAGTTCCCTAAGGAGTTTTGCAAAATCCGATTCCTTCCCCTTTTTTACCTTTCGATCGATAATGATCCTTATCGCCATGATCTCCCTCCATCTTTTTTTATGATCATATCAGCTCTCTTGGCATATTTCAAGTGAAATTTCTCAAAAAGATGTAATGTCGCTATGCACTTAGCGCTCTGCGCTATACATGTTTAGTGGTAGCCTTCCAATTCCCCCGTTGGGAGAACCCATCGAAAATTTTCAGCGGTCATGGTTTGGAGGTGGCGGTCGATATGAACTGTGAGATGGTTGTTCTCCTTGGAGATACCGAGGCCGAAGATATTCTCAAGGTGCATCAGGCGGCTTACGATTTCTTCCCATTTCTTATCGTCGACAGGGCGGACCACACACCCTTTATACTGACCTTCGTCCAATCTTCTATCGGGATCATAGAAGATGGCCTCGCCGGCAGAGGCGCCTGCCAGCATTTTCGCCCCGCCATAAGGTGAAGGCATTCGGTGCAGTATTCCGTCGTATCCCCGGGAAAGGCCAAGCATGAGCACTGAACCTCCCATGAGGGCCTGGCAGAGGTGTTCGTAGGCCGTGCCCACGATGTTCACCTGCAATCCGGGGCCTCGCGGATCGCTCACCGCGCAGACCCAACCTCGGTCTACCACATTGCCAAGGATATTAAATGTACCTCCTTTTGCGGAATATCCCGTCACCTTGCCGGCATCCCCATGGATTTCAAGTGTACCAGAATGCATAACCATTCCAGTGAAATTCTGGGCATGCCCGTGGACCCGCACTAAGGCGCCCATATTGAATGCTCCGCAATATTCGCCGGGGCTTCCGAAGACGTCCAAGGTGGTATCTAATGTGGATCCAGAGCCCATTCCCATGCCGATCCCTCTTTGGCCTCCTACCCTGTAAACGATGAATCTCCTCCACCCCGTTCGGTGGGCGTAATCGAGAAAACAGCTGAGCACACGCAGGTGGTCGATTCCTTCGGGTCGGAATCCCTGGGCATCCACGACAAGCACCTGGTGGATATTTTCCGGCTGCGCAAGTCCCCAAGCATCCTTGAAGGTCACGCGAACCATCTCATTTTCGCCGTGGATGGGGTCGAGCAGGGAAGGGACACGATCGAGCAGGGAGTTGATCTCTTCGTGCGCGATATGAAGAAGCACCCCCCTGTCTTTGCTTCCAATTTCCCAACCAGGCAGATGGTCGTAGACTCGTGTCAGTTCTTCAAAGGCTTTCACCACCGATAAGTTCTTTGTGATGCCCTCTAATGCCTTCCTGAATTCATCAAACCCCCAAGAAGGCAATTGAGCCTCAAACAACTCTGAAGGATTCAATCCGGAATCGACTTCCGTTCCATAGGCCATGGTCGGGGGAGGCGAATCTTTGGACGGAAATTCCCCGTGGGGAATGTGGATAGGACGGCCAAATTTGTCGACCACCTCGTGACCTGTGATCCGCCCCTTCTCGTCGTAGAAGACCCTGCTCACCATGCCTGTGTTGACCGTAAAGGTCAAAGGAGGGAATGTACTGCGCATCAATCCAAGGCGATAGAGTTCCTGGATTCCTGCATCACTCCCCTGTTTTTCAGAACAGATAATTGAGACAAAGTTCTCTCCGTCATCATAGAGCATCGCAACATTGGGCCGGAGCAATGACGGATCAATAATATCCAATCTTTCGATCACCCTGTGATAGGGATCGATGCGGCCACAGAGGTACTGGTAGGGACCATCCGGAGAACTTTCCAACTCGACCTCCTGCACGCGCTGGAAGCGTTCCCTTATCTCAGGGGGCAATTGGGTCAGGTTCCATCCCGTCGTGGGTGAGAACGATTCCACAAGTGCGTCGAAGGGATAATGCAAGTATTGGCTGAGGAGGTGCAGCTTGAGGGATGCTACGGCTGTGTCAGTCTGGGCTAATGGCGTCAAATTGAATTGAGAGACCCGATTCAACATCGTGCGATAATTTGTTGTTTCGCCATTATGGGTCAGGGCAGTGTACAGTTCTGCAAAGGGGTGAGCATTCATCTGGTCCACGACGGAGCCGGTGGCCAGCCGTCGATGGATGACGTTCACCGGCGCCTCAGGAAGTTCCCATGGGATTTGCCGACCGTCACTCTTCCAACAGCCCGAGTTTTTGCCACAGGACAGCACCGCTGCTTTCTTCTGCTGAACCTCTACATAATTCTCACGAGTGATCTTGCGGGCCAGCCGATAAATATATTCGTCCTCGGCCTCCTGAAGAAACTCACTGTGATCTCTGTAATTTTCAATTGTCAAATCCCGGTAGCGAATGAACCGGGGGGGCCAGACGGGGTCGTTCAGCAGGTCCTTCTCAATAAACCGGTATAACTCTTCTTGCCGAACCCGCACAAAGAACCTGTAGACATCTCCTGGGTCTTTCTCACCAAAAAGTCTAAAATCCTGCTCTTCTCCGTTTTGATCGCGTCGGTATGGGATGCGGCATCTCTCGACATTACCGTCGAAATCATCCACCCAGAGTCCGATGAAATACTGAGAGTAAATTTGGTGCATGATCCGCCGCCGTTCGGCCAGAATTTCCTCCCTGGTCTTTGTACGGACCTCTGTGAAGCCCATATCCGGGTGCTTCGTCAGAAATTTCTGCTCCGCGTTTGATTGCAGCACCCCTTTCACGAGGACATGAAGAGCATAATGATCCATGCGATGCGGATAGCAGCCTCCCTTCCAGATTCCGACTCCATCCATACCGCGGTTCGCCATCCGATCCAGCATCAGATCCATGACATGGCTCGGAATGAAATGGTTTGAGACAATGGCAGCCACACCACAATCCGAGGGTCCACGTATCGTTTCTGCTGCGAAGGGTTGAAGGATTGGAGGTTCTCCAGTCCCTTGGTTTTTTAAAGAGTCAGCCGGTGAGATTTCGGCACGGCGACGGCGACGTTCTCGAACCCTTTCCTCAAGCAGAGGCCATTCGATGCAGTCATAACGCCCCCGGAGTTCTCGGATGTCTTTCATCTCCAGAGCTGCTAAGGCCTTGGCGATTTGGGCCTGCAGGATGGCACGAAAGTTAATGATCTGCTGGGTATTGATTTCCACGTTGCGCAGCAACTGCATCTTCGGTTCAACGGTGGAGATGCCACTTCTGCATCCTGACTCGCAGTTTCGGTCCCGAACACAGCCAATGGCAACGAGGTCTGCGGTTCCCAGGATGACTCCATCAAGACCTAAGGCGACCCCTTTGATCACATCGCCCCATGTGCGAAATCCGCCGCTCCCCATGAAAACCACGTAATCTCTAAGCCCGTCATCCGTCAGTTTTTCATGGCAAATGGGGATGGCATACTCCATGTGCATTCCCATCTGGCCTTTGATGATGTCAGGAGCTGCGCCCGTGCCTCCGCGGGGTCCATCGAGCCAGACCTCAATGACCATCCCGTTGTCTTTGGCAATTCGGGCAAGGCCGGAAAAGATGAATTCAATGTCCGGAGATGGTGAAACCTTTATACAGATGGTCGTACGGCGGTTGATCATGCGCACTGCATCGATGAACGCCTTGACGTCCTCAATGGAATAGCAGTTATGAAAGGGGAACGGAGAGATGAGGCTCGTGCCTTTGGCCACTCCTCGGAGCCTTGACACCAAGCCGAAGACCTTTCTGCCCAGCAGATGTCCTCCTACACCTTGCTTCGCCCCTTGGCTGTAGGCGATCACCACCCGCCGGGCGCGGCGAATCGAATCTTTTGTCACCCCAAAAAGTCCGGTTTTAAGCTGGGTCGAGACAAAAGGTTCATCTTCAGGCGTAACGATGGGAACGAACTGGACCGGCATAGAGGCCGGATATCTTTTCAGGGCATCCAATAGTTCCTGATATCCAGGAGATTCATCCATCTCGTGTTGGACTCGTCTGACCAATTCCTCCATAGGGATGAGCTTTCTTTCCTCCATCAGTCGACCGAGAAGGGCAACCTGTTGATCGGTTAAGTCCAGAGGGTTCCACTTCGAATCCAGGACAAAGATCGTGGGGTATCCCCCCTCACCGGTATCGACTTGGGTTCCAATGGTCCGTGAGGCCAGGACCCGGGCACGCCAGGTTCCCGGACCGATAGACCCAACAGACATTCCGGCCCCCATGAAGGGTGTCCTCAGTCGCAATTCCGAAGAGAGTCGAAGGCTTGTAGATACTTCATCCAATCTTTCTTCAGGGACGCGGTCAGGGTTATTCTGAAACAGAACATTGATATTATCGAAGCCGTCTCCCAAGTTCCCACGCTCTTCGGCATGAGAAAGAACGAGAGTTTTTGGATCACCACTGGCCATGTGGCCTACAGAAGCGATGAGCGAGGCCGGCCAGACATAATCGCGATCAAATATGCGATAACATGAAGGCTTCAGGTCACAATTGTAAAAACGATGCGGCAGATCAGTAGGCTTGACCAGACCCTTGAGTTGACTGTAACGCCACCCATAGCCATCGCCCTCTCCTTGGATACGGGCCAAATTGCATTTTCTGTTCCGCTCCAATCGCTCCTGGTTTTTGAAATAGTCATAGATTCTTTCTTCCAGGTCGTCGAAAATGAGTAATCGATTCTCTTCACCTACTGTCTTCCTGATTTCCTTGAATCCAGAAGCACCCAGAACCTCGATGATCTGGACGTTCCAAACCCGGATGAGGTTGATCATACGCTTTGCCAGTGCCGCCGAATCCTGAGGAATCTGGATGGGTTCTCCTCTCAGAAATTTTTGCCGCGCCATTGGATCGACTGTGAACAGGACCGGCCAATCGATCTTTATCCCGTTTGCACCCCGCTGAATGGTTTTTTGCGCATCCGCAGCGGAGCGGATGCCGCCAGCGGCCAGGATGGAGAATCGGTGTCTCAGTTTCTTTCCTACAAGGAAACGATGAACCGCAGGCACTGCATCCGTAGTAAGATAATATCTTTTTTCTGGATCGTAGTCCGAAGTGAGGCACAAGATATCAAAGGGAGATTGAAAGAGAGACTCCAACTTTTTTTGGAACAACGGCGCGGGGCGAAGTTCCGAATCGATGTCCTCTTTTTCAATTTTTATCACAGCGGAGAGAACCGTTGATTTGGAGAAAAGGCCCTGGATATCGTCGGCCCGCTTCAGAACCTCATTGTCGAGCTCGATTTCAACCAGATCGGGAGGACAATTTCTTAATACCCTTGGCAACTCTTTCCCCATCAGCAAATTTGTTAGATTTTGCGCTGTCAACCTGAGAATCAGGGCCCCGATTCGATCCTCGATCTTCGATCCGAAACGTTCCATTTCCTCGAGCCGGAGAGTCATTCGGGTTCCCACTGTTATGGCTGCCTCGAGAATGGGACCGAATAGAATCCTCCCCTCCATCCATGGGCATCACATCTAAGATGAGGGGCGTTTTTAGGCCGACAAGACGAGACGCTGGAGTCTCTATCCTCTCTTCATTGAAGGTCAGGTACTTGGGTCGCTGGCCCAGCTGAACGGCGATGGCATCTGCAGAACTTTCATACAAGAGGTTCTGAGCAGGTCCAACGATGTGAAAGTGACCGAACCGAATGCTGTCATTACCCGAACCGCGATGGGGGTCTCCCTGACCAGTTCCGGAAACGGGAATTTTGCCTGTGGTTGCCTCCAGGTCGATGCGGGTGATGACCTCGCTGTTCCAGTACGGGGCAGCCATACTGAGATAGTCTGGATGCAGTTCCACAGAAGTAGCTGGGATTTTATTTGCAATCTGTGGACATCGCTCCAGACAGGCGCCGCAACCTCGACACAGCGCCTCATCATCGATCAAGATGCGACGGGGATCTGACTCATCGCGCTTCCGCACGCTATACATGCAGGCATCCACGCACGTCCCGCAGTGGAGGCAGTACTCTTCGTCGATGGTGACATGGTGTTTTGGGAAGGTCTGGCGCTGTTCTCGGATCTTCTGGTCGAAGCCCGTCCGGATCACATCCAGGAACCGGTAAAAATCGGGACTATTTTCCACTTCCTGAATAAATTGCGTCACTTCCTGGATTGGAAAGTCGATGGTGCTGGAGAAATATTTCTCCAGATGATCGAAAAGTTGGCGATGCTTTAGATTAACCTGGCATTCCTCATCGCACCGGCCGCAGTGGAGACAGAAGTAAAGGGGCAAGACTTTCGACAACTCCACCCTGTTCGTTTCCATTGCTCTTTTAATGGTAAGCAGCTTTCCCCTGGCAGTGTACGTTTCGTCCCCTGTGGCCCGATAGACCGGGCATCGGGCAACACAACTCCCGCACTGAGCACAGGAGAGGATGTCCTGAGCGATCTCTTCAAGGCCTTCGGGAACGACCGGTATGCGACGTCGAAGGGTTTTCTCCGGGAGAAGGGAAAAGAGCTTCAGTAGGAGCCATTGAGTGGTGGAGATCTCGAGGTCGAAGACGTTTGAATGAAAAAGGATCTTCTGAAGAGGGCCGAGTCTTCCAGAAACACCGAAGAACTTCCCTGGATTGAGAATTCCAGACGGATCCACTTTTTTCTTATAACGAACGAGCTGCTTCAGTTCCTCCTTCGGGTAGAGGTCACGCAAGAAAGGCGTGTTCCATATTCCCAAACCATAGGGCCTCCCATGGTAATGTTGAACAGCCAGTCTGACCATCATCGGGATCAGCAGCAGGTCCACGTAGAAAATGGTTTGTCGGTGATCCGTGGCGAGCATGGCCAAAAAAAGGACCTGCCCATGACTGACCACGTGAGAGGTTGGGTAAAGCGTTACCCCTAAACGTTTTCCCCACTCGCTGATCTTCTGATGGAATGGAGCCACTTGATCCAGAGGGAGAAGCACCTCTGTGGCCAAGAGAGAGGGTCCCAGAGGCTTGATGGACATGGGAAGGAAGCGCTCTTTCCAGAGGTGGTTCGCTGACCCTTCATCCGCGGTCTGCATTCCTTGTTGATCAAGATAGGCATTGAACTGGAGGGTTTGTTCGGGATCTGTAAAAACAGCCAAGACTAAATTCCCATCCTCAATCGACAATCCTCCATTCGATTGTGTTTTGAGGACCCGCGTTAACTCGGAATGGTAGACGATCAGATCATCGGGTTTCATCCGGGGATGAAGGAGTAGCTGCTGGACAAAGGCGTATGCCGCGGCTGGTTCTTTGAAAGGAATTAAAATTGGATACCACTGGGAAGGTCGTTGGCCTACCCTGAGTGTGGCTTTTACGATAATGCCCATCTGCCCTTCAGTGGAAAGGAAGTAGCCCATCTCGGGATCCCCTGCCTTCAGGTCCAGAACTTTTCCCTCTGGTGTGATCACGCGTATGGAGATCAACTGATTTCCCACTGGGCCGTGATGGAAGGTGCCGAAACCCATGCCCCCGGTAGCCATCCAACCGATGAGGGTTCCCCCCTTCCCAGAGGTCATACTGAGGAGGGTCAGGCCATGGCGTTCCAGTTCGCGGTCGATATCGAGAAAACGTGCACCCGGTCCCACTGTTAACTCGAGGGTCTCGGGGTCCACTTGGATTGTGTCCATGAAACTCGTTTCAATGAGTATCCCGCCTTGGGTCGGGACAGCACCGCCATATCCCCACGTTCCTGCGCCCCGAACGGTCAATGGGATTTTGTGTTCACGGGCAAAGGCAAAGATCTCCGTGAGGTGCTTCTCAGTGGTGGGCCGGAGAACAACATCCGGCATGCTCTTTAACATCAGATCCCGGATCAAGGGAGGGAGATCCACGTTGAGGTCGTTGCGGTAATATTCCAGCTTCTCCGGGTTGTCGATGAACCTTAAATCGGTATTTCGTTGTAAAAACCTTTCGAGAGCCTTACTCCAACTAAATCGACGTTTTTTATCTTTCACCATTAGAATCAACTCACCTTATCGCCGCAGCGGCTTCAGCGTTCGAAGTTGGAAATAAAAAATATTGGGCCATCATCGGGGCCCAATATTTCATATCATGCCACACTCCCGCACCATCAATAGGGCAGTCTTTGCACGGTTTGGTCATTCTTTTAGTTCAGGGACAAGCTGATGCTGCCGCTCTAAGATTTTCTCCGGCATCCCTGTCGGATCTCGGCAAATTCCCACGATAGAGTAACAAATTACCGATTAATCCATTTTAAAAGGTTTAATCCATAGATTCAATATGGAGTGGATCATTGCAGGAGGGGAATTCCTCCATGGGTTAAGGAACGCATTGTTGAAAGTTTTGCGGAGCATTTATTCCGGTTTGCCTTGGCACAACCTTTTGATGAAATCGAGGTAGTGATGCAGAAGAAAATACTCCTCCATCAGGGTCGGCGAAGGAGAATCCTTTTGCATCTCTCGTTGTGAAATTCGATTCAAACAGTCCGATGCGCTTTCGGTTAGATTGAGGACTATTCCTTTGAGCCGATCGAGAGGATCTAAATGAGGACTGACCTGGTCAGCCTCTCTCTTGGAAGGAAGAATGACTTTCAAAAATGAAGTTCTTTCGTCCATAAGGCCGCTCTGCAGGGGTCTAGTAGGCTGCTGAAAAACGCCCATCTGCGGCGTTTCCCTCATCCTTCGTCGTTGCGGCGTACTCCAAGTACGCCTCACTCCTCAGGATTTCGGGCGCCCCCGCAAGCGGGATTTCGCAAAGCTCAACTTGCATCTGCCTGCCTGCCGAAGCCTCGGCACAGGCAGGGGCATTTTTGATCAGCCTGAAAAAGTGACTTTTTCAGCACCCCGCTAAAAATCTAATGAAAGACGGTCCCTATTCGAAATGCATCGATTCGTGGAGGAGAAGGTATTCTTCCGAGAGGTTTTGCGAAGAAGAATCCTTGTTCTCTTGGCACAGTCTTTCGATGAAATCGAGGTAGTAGTGCAGGAGAAAGTATTCCTCCATGAGGGTTGGCGAAGGAGAACCCTTTTGCATCTCTCGCTGGGAGATTCGATTCAAACAGTCCGATGCGCTTTCGGTTAGATTGAGGACTATTCCTTTGAGCCGATCGAGAGGATCTAAACGAGGATTGACCTGGTCAACCTCTTTCTTGGGGGGAGGGACACCTTTCAAGAACCGAGTTCTTTCGTCCATAAAGGCGGCTCCTTCACAGGTCTGAGGGCCTAATAGGCGTAAATTCTCCCATAGGGCCTTAAATGGGTGGGTAAGAGTTTGATGAACTTATTTCTCATCACATCGTCTAACGAAAGGCCAAAATCTTCACAGTATTCCTTCAGATGAAGTCTTAGTCGTTCCTCATCCGTTTGATCAATGGAAGAAATGGAGACCTCCCTTCCCAGTTGAAAAGGGTCCACTTCCCCCCGGATATAGATCACCCCGCCATGCATCCCGGTTCCGATATAATTCCCCGCGAGAGGCCTTCCGTCCGTATTTAGCCCGAGCAGAATGATCACTCCCCCCGCCTGATATTCTCCGAGAAAATCTCTGGCAGTTCCTCCGATAATAATAACGGGAATCTGTTTCTTAAAAGATTTCATGTGAATGCCGACGCGATATCCAACGTCGCCTTGGATGAAGAGCTTGCCTCCTCTCATCCCGTATCCGAGCACATCCCCTGCATGCCCATGAACGACGACTTTCCCGGCATTCATCGTGTTGGCCACCGCGTCTTGGGCATTTGAACTGGTCAAGACGGTTGGACCATCCATGAAGGCAGCCAAGTCATTTCCTGGAACCCCTTCAATTTTGATCCTTATCCCCCCCCGGATGCCGTCACCGATATAACGTTGCCCATTCACATTTCGGAGAAGGATATCCCTGGCCCCTTGGTGGATGACCTGATGGATCTGTTGGTTCAGATCTCGGTAATGAAGATTTCTTGCATTGATCTCCGCACTTTTCATTTCAAATCCAGTAACTTGTCCTTCCTTAAGTTTTTTGGAAAGGAGATGAAACCGAATTGTTCACTCATCAATTCCTTCCTAAATCCTTTCACCTTAACCCCGTCTCGTAATAGACCGGTGATGATACCAACCCGGTCAATATGGCCCGTAAAGATGGCGCCTACGATCACGTCCTCTTTCAGGATCACCTTTCTGTAAACATTGGAGCTGCGATCAAGTTTTCTAATAATTTGGCACCCATCGTTAGGAAGGGGGTTCGTAAGACCAATCGAGATGGTCGGGATATGAGCCACTTCGATGGAATTCATCATGAAACTTCCCTCGTATTGATATTTCTTATTTCCCGTCATCTGGTATCCGGCTATTTTCCCCTGAACATAGGCATTCGGCCATACCGGAATCGTGCGGTAGCTCTTAAGGATTTTATCGTAAGCTTGGGTCACATCCCCGGCTGCATAGACACCTGGGATGTTCGTCTCCATCCGTTCATTGACGAGGACTCCTTTTTCGATATGGAGGGCAGTTTCTTTGAAAGGGTCCAGATTCGGGATGACGCCGATGGCTACGACGACCAGCTGTGTCTTGAGCAATTTCCCATCGGCAAGACGAACCGATTCCACACGGCCATCGCCCAAGATCGCCTCAACCGTATTGGAGGTGATCAGATGGATCCCTTCTTTCTTCAGTGCTTTTTCGAGAATAGAAGAAGCCGTTTCGTCCAGTGTGAGGCTGAGGATATGGTCAGCCAGCTCCACGACGGTCACTTCTATTTTTCTCTTCCTTAAGGCCTCGGCTGCCTTCAGCCCGATCAGCCCTCCACCGATGACCACCGCTTTTTGAACATCTTTTAAAACCGATGAAATTTTCTTGGCATCCTCCAGCTTGGTGAATGTATAGACTCCGGGCGTATCCAGCCCTTCTATTTTTGGGATATATGGTTTTCCGCCCGTTGCAATCAGAAGATGATCGTAAGGGATCTCCTTGCCATTCTCTAATTGGACGGTCCTTTCTTCGAAATGAACCTTGGTGACGGACCTTCCGAGAAGGGGTCGAAGATTATTCTTCTCATAGAAATTTTTCGGCCGATAGAAGATCTGATCGGGTTTCAACTCCCCTGCCAAAAGATAAGAGATAAGAGGTCTGGAATAGACTGGGTGTGGTTCGTCCGAGATGACCGTGATGGGGGTGGAACGATCCACGCTGCGAACTGCTTCGATTGCTCCAACTGCCGCTACTGAATTTCCGATGATGACAATTTTCATACTAAATTTCACGATATTCCAAGGCTTCGTTAGGGCATTTCATGACGCAAACCGGTGTTTCCCTCCCCATGCAGAGATCGCATTTTGAAGCAACTTTCTTTCCATTCAAATCCCTTTGGATGGCACCATAAGGACAGACCATGAGACACATCCAGCATCCGACACACTGTTCCTTGTTGTGAAGGATGGCACCTGTTTTCTCATCCCGGTAAAGGGCCCCGCTCATGCAGGCTTCTAAGCAATGGGGTTCTTCACAATGGCGACACTGCAAGCTGAAAGAAAGCGTCCCTTTTTCCTCCACATGAATTCGGGAAAGGGCTCTGGGATTTTCCTCCTTGAAAGCTTTAAAAATGTTTTTGGACTTTGAATGCTCAACGAGGCAATGAATCTCGCAAAGGCGACACCCGATGCACACTTCTTCTTTGACAAAAATTCGTTTCATACTCGTAACCTTAGACGATGAACGATAAACATTGAACTATGAACTTAAGAATCCGAAATTCGAAATTCAAAATTCAAAATCGGTTGCATTACCTTCCCGCCGGCAAGACCCCGAGGATATCCAATTCGGTATCGGTCAGCCCGATCCCCCGTAAGGCCAATCGATTTCCACGGAGTGATTCAATCGCATTAATTCCCATCCCTCCCAGCATCTCTTTTATCTCATGGCTCCAGGCGTGGATCAGATTGATCAGCCTCTCCGTTGCAATATCTGGATTGAGTCTTTTCTCAAGATACGGGTCTTGTGTGGCAATCCCCCAGTTGCACTTCCCGGTATAACATTTTTGACAAACATGGCAGCCCATGGCGATAAGGGCTGCTGTGCCGATATAGACCGCATCAGCACCCAAGGCAATGGCCTTAAAGATATCGGCGCTGTTGCGGAATCCCCCCGCTACAAGAATCGAGGCCTGATGACGAATTCCCTCATCTCTCAGGCGCTGGTCCACAGCAGCCAATGCAAACTCAATCGGAATGCCCACATTATCACGAATCACGGTGGGGGCTGCTCCCGTCCCTCCCCGAAATCCGTCTAACGCAACAATGTCAGCACCCGCCCTCACCATACCGCTGGCAATGGCAGCGGCGTTGTGCACGGCAGCGATCTTAACAGAGATGGGCTTGGTATATCGCGTTGCCTCTTTGAGGGCATAGATGAGCATCCTCAGGTCTTCAATCGAGTAGATATCATGCTGAGGGGCAGGGGAGAGGGCGTCCGTGCCCTTGGGAATCATCCTCGTCTTCGAGATGTCCTCTACAACTTTTTCCCCGGGGAGGTGACCGCCGATACCAGGTTTAGCCCCCTGCCCGATCTTGATTTCAATCGCTGCCGCTGTGTCGAGATATTCCTTGTGGACCCCAAATCTCCCGGAAGCCACTTGAACGATGGTATTCTTACCGTATTTGTAGAGATTTGGATGGAGACCGCCTTCACCTGTATTGTAATAGGTTCCAAGGGCATGAGCAGCCCTCGCTAAGGACTCACAAGTATTATAACTAATCGCACCATAAGACATCGCCGAGAAGACGACCGGTGTTTCTAATTTCAACTGCCGAGGGAGAGGCTCCTTCAGTTGGAAATTTTTTCCATTGTATTGGACATCCAATTTGTCGGGTTTTCTTCCGAGATAAGTTCTCAGCTCCATCGGTTCTCTCAGGGGATCGATAGAGGGATTCGTCACCTGACTGGCATTGAGGAGGAGATGATCCCAATAGATGGGGTAGGTTCGGTCGTTCCCCATCCCGGTCAAGAGAACACCCCCTGTCTCAGCCTGCTTAAAAATATTGCGGATAGCCCAACCTGTCCAGTTGCCGTGTGCCCTAAAGTCGAGTGGATTCTGTCGAACCGTCAGGGCATTGGTGGGACACAGAGTGACGCAACGGTGGCAGCCCACACACACTTCTTCCTTGGAATTGACTTCGTCGTTTTCAGGATCGTAGGAGTGTCCTTCAAAGGCACACTGCCTAACACACACTTGGCACTGAATACACCTGTTCGGATCTCTCTCGATCTGAAATTCGGATTCGAGATGACTCAAATTCACGTTGCTGTTCCTCCTTCAACCAACCCGTAATGGGTTCGCCCGCCTTAGGTGACCAAACCTTTTCGGGAGAGGGGCATATTTCCCTGATTCCCGCTTCTTCACTGGCAATATAAAGAGTGTGGCCTTTCCTGGCAGCAACGAGGGGCCTCAATTTGATTCGATCGTTAAAACCGATCAGCCCTCTTTTATGCCCGAGCAGAATGGCGAATGGGCCATTGACCAACGCACTTCCATAGACGATTCGGAGAGCCTTAGCCAGTTCCATTTTTCCGTCATAATGGTCGATCTCCTGCCACGTGGGAGCGGCTAAGGCCATACAGGCTATCTCGATGGGAAGACGATGCTTTCTCAGCAGAAAATCGAAGAGGTAAGCCATCACTTCTGTATCGGTCATCAGCGTGCACCGATATCCAAACATCTCCAGGTATCTTTTGTTAATGCCATAAGAAGAAATCTCTCCGTTATGGACAACGGCAAAATCGAGCAAGGTGAAGGGGTGGGCTCCACCCCACCATCCCGGCGTATTCGTAGGAAAACGACCATGGGCGATCCAGGTATAACCCTGGTATTCCTCCAGTCGGTAGAACCTTCCTACGTCGTCTGGGAAACCGACTGCCTTAAAGGCACCCATGTTCTTTCCGCTGGAGAAGACAAAGGCTCCTTTTGAACTTGTATTGATCTTCATCACGATTTCCACAATGTAATCTTCCTCTGAAACTCCGGGTTCAAAAAGTCTATTCTCATCGACCTTGACGAAGTATCGCCAGAGAAGGGGGGGGCGGTGGATGCCTTGCGTCTTGCGGGTGGGTATCTCTTCCTTCAGCTCGACGAAAAGCAATTCGTTCAGGATGCGCTCCGTCTCTTCTTTCGCTTGGAGGTCATGATACATTAAATGGAGGGCGTATAGGTCTTTCATCTCCGGATAGATTCCATAAGCTGCGAACCCTCCTCCAAGACCATTCGAGCGTTCGTTCATCAAGGCAATGGATTGGATAATTGCCTCTCCGCTGACCCTTTCACCGTTCTCATTAATAAACCCGGTAAGGGAGCAACCTGAAATATCCTTTTCGAACCAGGTCCTTTTCCGATCCATGCTTCCCTCCTTATAGAATGGGGAGATATTTCTCTATTTCGAATTGGGAGACGTGGGTTCGATACTGATCCCATTCGATCTTCTTATTCTCAATAAATTTTTGGAAGATGTGGTCTCCCAATGTTTCTCTCACCAATTTACTTTTCTCCGTGAGCTGGACCGCTTCGAGAAGGTTTCCTGGAAGGGAATCAATTCCGTGCTTCTTCCTTGCTTCTTCAGACATTTCAAAGATGTCTTCTTCGACGGGTGGAGGAAGCTCATAACCTTTTTCAATTCCCTTCAAACCTGCCGCCAACATTACCGCGAATGCCAGATAGGGATTGCAGGCCGGGTCAGGGGACCGGAATTCCATACGTGTGGCTTTTTCTTTCCCTGGTTTGTACATGGGAACCCGCACCAGGGCAGACCGGTTTCTTCGAGCCCAGGAGATATAGACGGGCGCTTCGTAGCCAGGGACAAGCCTTTTGTAAGAGTTCACCCACTGAGAGGTGATGGAAGTGATCTCTTTTGAATGGTTTAAGATTCCGGCCATATAAGACTTGGCAACCTTTGAGAGATGGAATTCATCTTTTGGATCAAAGAAGGCGTTTTTGTTACCCTTAAAAAGAGATTGGTGCGTGTGCATTCCACTCCCGTTCTGTCCAAAAATGGGTTTGGGCATGAAGGTCGCATAGACGCCGTGCCTCAATGCAATCTCCTTGACAACGAGGCGGTAGGTCATGGCATTGTCGGCCATGGTCAGCGCATCGGTATAGCGGAGGTCGATCTCATGCTGACTGGGCGCCACTTCGTGATGGCTGTATTCCACATGAATTCCCATTGCTTCCAAGGTTAAAATGGTTTCTCGTCGAAGCTCGGTCGCCACATCGAGAGGGGTGAGATCAAAATAGCCTCCTTTGTCGAGTATCTCTGTTCCATCACTCCCTTTGAAGTAGAAGTACTCCAGCTCAGGACCGACGTTAAGGGTGTACCCCTGTTCTTGAGCCTTTTTGAGGGTCCTTTTTAACGCCCATCGCGGATCCCCTTTGTAGGGGGTTCCATCCGGTTCATAGATGTCAGCAAACATTCTGGCTACCGCATTCTCTTTGGGTCTCCAGGGAACGATCTGAAAGGTTTTTGGATCAGGTTTGGCGATCATATCGCTCTCATCGATGCGGGCATAACCCTGGATAGAGGAGCCATCGAACCCCATTCCTTCTTCGAGAGCGCCTTCCAATTCATCGATGGTAATAGCAAACCCCTTCAAAAAACCAAGGATATCCGTGAACCAAAGCCGAATGAATTTTACGTCGTTCTCCTTCGCCAGCTTCATCACATGCTCTTTCTCTTTCTCCATTTTCTCCTCCTTTTTCAGATTATCGGCAGCCTGTCAGGGGTTAAAAAAGGCGCCTCTTTTTAACCTGTCGATGACAGTGGGAGACGCCTTTGTCTGCTCATTACCTGTCAATCACAGGTAGAGACGCCCTTGTCTGATTCGATACGCCTTTGTACGATTCAAGATAAGAGCAAATCTTATGCCATTGATTGTGAATTGCACGAATAAACGTTTACCTCATAATTCATTGAAATTAAAAATGATTTGTTTGATGTTGGAATAGTGTGTAATTTGGGGAGGTCATCGAAATTGAAAATGGATGACGAAATTTAAGCAGGCTGTTTAGAAATGGGCAAACGATCTACTCTGTCAAAGCAAAAAAATTGACAAACCGGGGCCTTTTTCATAAATTTATAGATAAGAAGAGATTAAGAAGGGGACTGTCCCAGATCAGTTCGGAGAAACTTGGTTCGGAAATTGGAGATTTTTTATTTGTCTACTCCGAACTGCGGACTCCGAAATCAGTTACTAAATAGAATCGGGACACTCCTCGATGAAAGGCGAGGGAGGATCTATGGAGACAGACAAATTTCTGGAGCTCACCAAAAAGTTAGACAAGAAAAAGAAGGGAAAGGAAGAGGAGTTGGAAAAGCTCAAGAGACTCTTCGAACGATTCCATCTGTTGAATCGAAATTACTTAGACAAGGAAACGTTCGAAGCAGCGCAAGGCTCCTTATCAACTATGGCCGAGACCATTGCGAATACGATTCAATATCTCGACGCTGAAATAGCCCGGCTGAGAAGCAAACGTCTGAAGCTGCCCTTTGAAAATGTGACACTCAGTGAGATGCAGAAGGTTCAGAATAGAAATGAGATGTTGATCAGGGAGTATTTGGCCGGGTTTCCAAAATAAGATTATCCCGATTACCACCCTCCCAGCAGATGCCTGTGCAGATGGAAAATAATCTGTCCGCCGGCCCAATAAGAACACGCCGACCAGAAGCGAGATCAAATAAAGCCACACCCATACGAAGGTGCCCAGAATGATGCCAATGATGACCAGGTTCGACGCGTTGGCTTCCCACATTCGCTCCATGTCCCATTTAAAAAATGATTGCACAGGGGTTTCTGGACTTTTTCAGAAATCCGAGGAAAGGAGAAGGAAATGGAGCGAGGACTGAAGAAGACACCGCTCAATGCTTGGCACCGTGAGCACGGCGGGCAGATGGTTGAGTTTGGAGGATGGGAGATGCCCATTTCATACAAGAAGGGCATCATCGAAGAGCATCTGGGAACGAGGAGATATGGAGGGCTCTTCGATATTTCTCACATGGGCCGTTTTTCAATATCCGGAAAAGATGCTGTTCCTTTTTTGCAGCACGTCTTGACGAATAATGTCCTCGCCCTTGATCCAGGGATGGCCCAGTACACGCTCATTCCGAATGAAAAAGGGGGAGCCCTCGATGACGCCTACGTCTACCGATTGGATGAAGATGATTCGTCCCCCCGGAGTTATCTTCTGGTCGTCAACGCTGCTACAAGGGAGAAGGGCTGGAACTGGTTCATGGAGCAGAAGAAGAGATTTTCCGATGTCGTCATGGAGGACAAGACAGAAGAGATCGGCATGATGGCCTTTCAAGGTCCTGCTACCAAAAAGGTCCTGGAAAAAATCCTGAAGCTGCCCGATCCCTGGAGAAATCGCTTAAGAATTGGCTGTATGGAAGGAACCTGGGTCATGGTCTCGCGGACGGGGTACACCGGCGAGCCCATCTGTTTTGAGATCTTCATTCCGAAGGAGAAGTTGGAATTCCTATGGCAAATGATTCTTTCAGAAGGCGAGAAAGAGGGGATTGTCCCGGTGGGTCTGGGTGCGAGGGACAGTCTTAGATTGGAGGCAGGCCTTGTTCTGTACGGAAACGAGTTGGGTCTCGACACAGAAGGGAAAGAGATCCCTATTTATGCCATGCTGCCTGCAGCGAAAGTGACAGTCAGTTTTTCTTCTTTGAAAGGAGAGTTCATCGGCAGAGAAGCTCTAAGAGCTCAGTTCGAAGAGGTGAATGCAAGAGAGAACGACTATCCTTTGCCTCCGAAGGAAAGACGCGTCGTTCCCAAAAGTATTATGCCTTTTCTCATCACAGGACAAGGGATTGCCAGAAGGGGATATGAGGTCTTGGTGAATGGGAAAGTGGTTGGCCATGTAACCAGCGGGACAATGGTTCCTTACTGGATTTTTAGCGAAGCTGGAATCCTTGGAATGCCCGCTGACGAAAAAAGAATGAGGCCAATTGGACTTGCTTATCTCGATGCAGACCTTGAAGAAAGACAGAAGATCGAGATTCAGTACAGAGGAAAGACCATTCAGGGAATGATCGTCGAGAAGAATCTTTCTTCAGAGGCGCCGCCCTATGCCCATCCTGTTTTCGTTGTGGAGAAACCGGTAAAAAAGCACGGGGAACGAAGTCTGAAAGACCTGGCCACGGAGCTTATGCTTAAGGCGGTCCAAAATAACGACTGGAGACAAAAGGAATCTTTCAACCTGATCCCTTCTGAACAGACTCCTTCGATTTTGGTTAAGCTTTTTTCCATGCTGGACCCTTCTGGTCGATATGCTGAACACCGCAAGTTTGAGGCATTCGAGGATAAAGAGATTTTTTACTATCAGGGGACAAAATTGATCGAGGAAGTGGAGACATCGGTTATGGAAGAGTTTCAAAATTTCCTCGGATGTTCTGAGGTCGAGACGAGGGTGATCAGCGGTCAGATGGCCAACATGGCCGTGTTCAGCGGCTTGATGGACTATCTCAACCGCCTTTATCGAAAGAAAGACCCCTGCAGAATTAGAAAGGTGATGAACCACCATCTGACAAGGGGAGGACACCTCAGTGCACAGCCCATGGGTGCTTTGAGGGACTTTATTGCTGTCGATCCTTTGATGGAAAGGGCAGCTGCCATTGAATTCCCTGTTCTCGAGGAGGACCCTTACCAGATCGATCTCGAAGAGACGAAGGAGCTCCTCGAACTCCACAAACCGGAGCTGATCGTCCTTGGAAAGAGCATGATGATTTATCGAGAGCCCCTCAAAGAGCTTGCTCAAATGATTTCTGGAATGCACCCCAAACCGATCATCCTTTATGATATGGCTCACGTTCTGGGCCTGGTCGGACCGTACTATCAAGAACCTTTTAAGGAGGGTGCTGACATCGTTACGAGTTCTACTCACAAGACCTTTTTCGGGTCTCAGAGAGGTGTCATCGCCAGCAACATGTCCGAAGGGACGGAGTATGAAGATCTATGGGAGACCATTTTGCGGAGAGTCTTTCCGGGAAGTGTGAGCAACCATCACCTGGGAACTCTTTTGGGCCTTCTCATGGCAGCCTACGAGTTGAATGCCTTTAGATCGGAATATCAGAAAGCAGTTGTTTCCAATGCCAAGGCCTTTGCAAGAGCTTTGAAGGATCGAGGGTTGGCAGTGGAAGGAAATCCGGCCCTCGGATACACGGAGACACATCAGGTCATTGTTAGGGTAGGGTATGGGAAGGGGCCAGCCATGGCCAGTCGCCTCGAAGAGAACAATATCATTGTCAATTATCAGGGTGCACCGGATGATGAGGGATTCACTGCTGCGAGCTGCCTGAGGATGGGAGTCCAGGAGATGACGCGATTCGGAATGAAGGCAGACGATTTCGGTGAACTGGCTGATTATATCAGTGAGATTGTGCTTCGAGGTGGGTCAATGGCTGCCGAAGTCTCTCAATTCAGGAAGCGATTCACAGAGATGGAATACTGCCTGCCAGTCGAAGAGGCAGGCCCGTTAATTGAGAAGTTGTGGGGAGCTCTCCGGTAATCAAAAAACCGCACAGCGCATAGAGCATAGGGTAAGGATTATAGGAAGTGCTAAATTGAGTCTTGACTCGTTGTTACACCCCTCATGTTCGCCTCAATATAGGCGAGGGAATCGGTGATTATGGAGAGGGCGACCAAATCATCTCACCCAAGCCGGAAAGCGCTGGGCAAAGCCTCTTCTTAAGCCTTTGTTAGGACGCCCACTTAAGGGTGAGCTTTCTATTATTAATCGCGCAATCCCGCAAGTAGAGATTAATGAGGTTTTGATAAGGCATTTCCAGTTCGGTCGCCATGGCCTTAAAATACGTCACCGAAGCTTTATCGAGCCGGATCGTAACCGGTTGCTTCAGATGTTTAATGTAAGGGTTTTTTTCCCCCTTCATCTCCGAGAAATCGTAATGCGCTCTCATTGCGTCACCTCCAATAAGCAGCTGATTCTTTCTTGTTTGCCTTCCGAGCTGAGACGATGCGTATGACTTTATCATCCGATCGGTAGCAGTGACAAACCACCAGCACCCTTAATTTGAAGCTCATGCCGAGCATGATAAATCGATCTTCATCCTCCGAATGATCGGGGTCATGATATCGAATCGCTTTCTCATCGAGAAAGACCGTTTGCGCCTCATCAAACGATACACCATGCTTCCTCTTGTTTTGGCGGCTCTTCCTCTCATCCCATTCAAATCGAATATCACTCATAAATACATTGTACGCATATTGTTAGGCGATGTCAATACCTCTCTAACCGGACGAATAACATTAAGAATGAGCGCCGAATTTCTGCACCCCACCGGAGTGATTAGGCACTCCTTTTCTGCATTCTAAAAAACAATAGTCAGATGTCCAAAAACCTCGCGTCGATTGAGAAGTTACTGGGAAGGCTTTCATAAAGGCGGCAGAAGGCATAGAGGATAGTGCATCCATTACGAAACGCGTCAGATTAAGTCTTGGTTGAGCAGTACACCTACAAGTCAATACTGGAACCCATATGCAAGGGTCCAAGATTACGGATTGAAAGTGAGCATAACGAGCCTGTAGAAAAACCCCCTCACCGCGGCTAATGGGTGATTTTCGGGGGTCTCTTGACCCCTCCCCAGGCATGAGATCGTTGATTGTGGTGCATTTTAGGAGTCCACTTTTTTTTGCATCTTGCCCAAGGATCTGCTTGGGGACTTTTTCTACAGCCTCAACGATTGAGGTCAGCGGTGGCTGTAAGCCGTCCGCTGGATTGAGAGGTTAGGAGCCAAACCATTTTATTTAATGAGAAAAAAGGACGATGCAATCGCTGCTGTCACCATTAGATGGAACAACATCGCCCAGTCTCTAAGGAACCCGATCCAGAATTCCCAGCTTGCACATCCTATTTTCGGGGGATACACAGATATTTGATGATTTGGATCTCTTAGCGTCTGCCAAGCCTGCTCAACAAAATAGAAACTTAGCCTTTTATCGTTTTGGTTTGCTACCCAGATTCCACGAATCCAAAAAAACGCATAAAAGGCAACGACTGCTACACCTACCCACGGGCAGATTCCTTGAAGGATACTTTTCTTGGCGATAGCTCCAATGATGAGCCCCCAGAAAGCAAAAGAAACCTTCCATTCGTACTTGCGACGTTCGTCGTGACGGCTTGCAGCCAATTTTGCTAATTCAATAAGTGAATCTGCATTGTTACTCAACTAAATCCTTCCATTATCACACTTGATTAAAGCCCAACGATGGAAATAAGGCGCGGGGGCAACCAGCCCTTGCAAAAGACCGCAGAGGCTTATTCCCCGTCGCCTTGATTGAGTAGTTATGTTTGCATTTGGTAATGCTTCAATATCCTCAGAATCAAATAGATCAGCAAACCCAGAGAAAGTGAATTAACAAAATTTGCGGAGTAATCAAGCATTCTTCCTCGCGTATAGAATTGCTCTTTAGAAATCTCTTTGGAAATGACCCTATTGAGTTGGTTTTTTCTAATTTCTTTCAAAAAAGAGTTCAGTAGGGGTTTAGATGGCAAAGAAAGCAAGAGAAGCGGCATTCTCCAATTTTCAATAATCTCTTCACTCCTGTTTTTCATGTCTTGATAAAGTTCAGTCGCCTTTTTTTCTGAGTTCTGTGCGTTTTGTTCAGTGGCGTCTGTAAGACCGCTCGCGACTACCTGACCCATTTGAGTACCAATTCGAACGGCGATATAGTGCCCGATGACCGATGTAAGAACGAAATGAATTATTGTAACTGAGAGAGCGATGACAAAGATTTTCTTATTTGCCATTTTCATTTCTTAAACATAACGCCAAGGGTCACCGGGAGCCGCATTTTCGGCGATCCGGTGCAGTAACCAGTTCACGAAATTTCTATGCAATTCATGCAGAATAAATTCAAGAACAGTTAAAATACACTCTACTCTGCTGCAAATAGACATTTCGCCCAAAGGTAAAGGCACGCAAGAAGAATGTCGATCAAACAGAAACCAATAATAGTTCCAGAAATTATGTATCGACCTCTTGCCCAAAATCGCCATTTCGGTGGGATGGTAGTTAATCGGATAAACGGTTCTTCCTTGCCTTCCAGAATAAGTTCATTTCTTATTTGGTCAGGAAGAAGAGCATTGGCAAGTTTATCCATTACCAATAAATTTCCATCACGATCATCCTGATCTTTAAGTAAGAGAAAGAGTATTAGAATGGTAAGAATGGCACCCAAAACCATAATCGTGGGTCCAATCCAATTATGTCGTTGACTAAAACCGGCAGTTAAAACACCCGCCTGAAGGGCGATCAGCCACTGGACTCGACTCCACAGTAAAGCATCTTGATGTATGTAGTACGTCATCAAGGATCTATAAAAACCTGCATCTATCTTATCTCTTATAGAAGTGCTGTTTTGCTCAACAGTCGGTTTATCCAAAGCTTTTCTATCGTTTCCTTTCTTAAACCTAAGACTTTTGTCTGACCTTTCTGATAATAATCAAAATGAATTTACACTCGTTGGTACGTAATTGTTTTCCATTTTTACTGAATTTAGATAGATGTAAACAATTGTTCGGTTATCCTTATCGATTACCAATCGGAATATACGATCTTTAGCCGAGACTGTCAATCATTTGTTTCAGGAAGAACTTTAGTAGGAAAAGGAAGAAATCACTCCTGCGGGGTTTCCAGTGCAATTTTGGTTTTCTGGCGGCTAAGACCTCATCCAGTCTTCTCGTCTTCACTCTCTGGGGGGCTTGTCGGAGGAGGTCTGGATTTTCTTTTGCTTCCTCTGCAATGGTGATCATCGTTTCGATGAATCGGTCAAGCCCTTCCTTGCTCTCCGATTCCGTCGGCTCTATCATCAGGGCTCCCTTGACCACCAGGGGAAAGTAGATGGTGGGTGGATAAAAGCCGTAATCGATCAGTCTTTTAGCGATATCGAGGGTTGAGACATGATTTCGCTCTTGAAGTTTGTCAGTAAAGACGCATTCATGCATGCAGGGACGGTCATAGGGAAGATCATAGTATCCCTTCAGGCTTTTCATCAGATAGTTCGCATTGAGCACAGCCATCTCAGTTGCTCTCCTTAACCCCTCTGCTCCCATGGAGAGGATATAGGCATAGGCCCTGACCAGAACTCCAAAGTTTCCATAAAAAGCCCTTATCTTTCCGATGCTCAGGGGACGGTCCTCATTGAAGCGGTAAGTCTCTCCCTCCTTCTCGATGACAGGGATCGGAAGAAAAGGAGTAAGTTCCTTCTTGATGGCAATGGGACCGGCTCCAGGCCCTCCACCGCCGTGTGGCGTCGAAAAGGTCTTATGGAGATTGATATGAACCAAGTCTACTCCCAGATCCCCTAACTTCACGATTCCCATGAGGGCATTGAGATTGGCTCCGTCACAATAGACGAACCCTCCCTTACTGTGGACGGTTTCAGCTATCTCCTTAATATGTTCTTCAAAAAGACCCAACGTGTTTGGATTCGTCACCATGATGGCCGCAACATCTTCATCCATGTGCTGAGCCACCTGTTCCGGACCGATCACCCCTTTCTCGTTTGACCGAATTCCCACCATCTGAAAAGAAGCCATCGATAAGGAGGAGGGGTTGGTCCCATGGGCTGTATCCGGGGTCAAAACCTTAGTCCTTTTCTCTCCACGATTCTGGAGGCAAGCCTTGATCATCAGCATCCCGGTCAGTTCACCGTGCGCGCCTGCAGCTGGTTGTAAAGAAACGCGATCCATTCCCGTGATCTCAGCAAGAAATCCTTCTAACTCATACATCAGTTTCAAATTCCCTTGGGCCAAATCCTGGGGAGAATAAGGATGGATAGGGTAAAACATCCTTGCAATCTCTTCATTCACTTTAGGGTTGTATTTCATGGTGCAGGAGCCCAAGGGGTAAAGTCCGCTATCCACTCCATAGTTCCATTGAGAGAGTCGTGTAAAGTGGCGGACCACCTCTACCTCGCTCAGCTCCGGGAACCCTTCCAACTCTTCTCTCAGAAGATGGGAAGGGATGAAGTCCTTGGCCTCTGCCTCTTCAACATCCCATCGGGGCAGAGAATATCCTTTTCTCCCCTTTCCTCCCTGCTCAAAGATGAGAAGTTCATCCTGAATAAGGCCAGTCTCTTTCATTTTTTCCGCCACTTCCCCTTTAAGATTATGAATCCCTCTATTTCAGAATAAATTTATATCCTTCGGCAGGACCTGTCAACCACAGACTGCTTTTTTGCCCACCCCCAGTTTTTCTTTCTCCCTTACTATTCGGGCGGATGGGATCTATCCTGTCCCCCTGGCCAACCCCCTCTTCAAGACTTCATAAGGCCGATGTTTCAGAAAGTGTTGGTAACCTGACCAGGAGATACAATGGACATCCCTTATACGTTGAGGTCTCCGTGCCCGAGTGCTAAACGGTGCGGCCTGTGAAGTCTTTTCGAGGGGCTCGCCCAGGGGGCTTATGTGTCTAAGAGTTTGAGTGGCCATAAAAACTGGGGGAGGGCAAGCAGACTGCTTTTTCTACCGTGCCTTCTTTTCAAAAATCGCTCCGAGGAATTCGAGGATAATCATCACGGCAGCGGATTGGGTCAAGCCTATTGTGTCGAGGAAAGGATTGACCTCCACCAGATCAAACCCCACAACTTTGCCGTGAGAGGCAATGCCTGTCAGCAGACTCGTCATCTCGTGATAAGTCATCCCACCGAATTCCGGGGAAGACGTTCCCGGGGCAATGGAAGGGTCTAATACATCGATATCGATCGTGATATAAAGATTTCCTTTCGGAATTTTCTGGAGGACCTCATCGACTCCTTTCCGTCGAAAATCAGACGCTGTAATAATTTTATTGCCCCTAAATGAAGAATCCTTGTAAGCCTCTTCCCGAGCTCGAATTCCTCTCATCCCGATCTGAATAATCTCGCCCACAAAACTGAGTTCAGACAACCTCTTTATTGGATTCCCGTTTGCGAGTTTCACCCCTTCAATAGAGTCGTTGTAATCTAAATGAGCGTCGAGGTGAACGATGTGTAATGGTTTGATTTTTTGAAAGGCGCGGACAATCGGGAAGGTGATGGAATGGTCTCCTCCCAGGATGACGGGAAGTGCCTTTGCAGAAAGTATCCTGCCTACCGAATCTGTAACCGCCGAAAAGGTTTTTTCCACATTCAAGTAGAGGACATCTTGATCTCCGCAGTCCACCAGACGAATTTCTTCTAAATATCTTTTTCTATTTTGAATATCCCAGTAACCGCGTTTTTTTACCCCCCTCTCATGGAAGGCGAACCGGGTGGAATATTCCCTCAAGGATCTTGGTCCAAATCTTGCGCCCGGACGATACCCAACGCCCTCATCCCAGGGGACGCCGAAAATAGCCACATCGGCGGAAAGCGTTTCAAGGCCTGCATAAATCGGGAATTTGCAGAATGAGGCAATGCCGGTAAAGGGAAGATTGACTTGACCATAAGGTTTCATATCGTCCGCTCCTGAAATGAATTAGAAATTCGCATCGGGCATAGAGCCTGCCTACCCTGACTGCCATCAGGCAGGCGCAGGCAAGCATAACGCCCACCCGACCGGGAACATGTCTCGCCTACCGAAGAACTTGTTCGGCGAGCGGGTCGCCAAGAAGGCATACTGTATTTTATCACAGACTCCATTTCGTAGCGGAATAAATTATTAATATTTTCTGCAAGGGAGGGGTGTCATGGTGGAGATAAGTTTAGGAAATATCGGCAGATAAGAGGGTGAAAGTATTACCATCCTCCCAGCAAGTGCATATGTAAATGGAAGATAATCTGGCCGCCACCCCTCTCCACATTTAACAGTAATTTATAACCTGAGTTAGAAATTGAATGCCCTTTCGCTATCTCCTTGGCCCTGAAGATCATTTCAGAGACAATGTCCTTGTCCTCTTCCGTCAGATCGTTAAGGCTTCGGATATGTTTTTTTGGTACGATCAGGAGATGAACCGGTGCATGCGGATGGGCGTCCTTGAATACCACTAAGGATTCATTGTGATATAAAATATCGGCCGATTTTTCTCCTCTGATAATCTTGCAGAAAGTGCAATCCTTTTCCATTCTTACGATCTCCTTTTCTCAGGTGGCGCGGGGATATCGCTCTGGGTTACCAAAATTATAAAATGGAGGAGTCATAGATTCCAAGATTCGGCGAAGGGATTTTTTCTCGTCTTGGAATGATGATGGATTGCGGCAATATCATTATCATGTTAACCTTCAAACTCTTTTTAGATAAAGAGAGGTCGGCAGTAATGATAAACAGTCATTTCCCAGGTAATTTACGATGGCCACTCGGCCGCCGTCGAACTATGAAAATGACCATCGGGTAGGGAAGTCCTGCCAAAGACGGGATTCGCCTCTCATCTGGGCGACTGAAGTCGCCCCTACCACCCATCTCAAAGACTCGATCTGGGATCTTCATTAGGAGTGAATTGGAATGGTTTAACATGATGAAACTGCACGGATAAAAAAGCTGAGGGGAGGTTAAACATGAAAATCTGGAATCTGAAGGCATTAAAATTGGATGAATTTCGTCCCGGGATCTGGAGTAAAGTTGAGAGCGGTACGAATTTAATGATGGCTTTTATGGAGATTGCTCCGGACAAAGAGGGCACACCTCATTCCCATCCCTTTGACCAATGTGGCATCGTTGTAGAGGGGGAGATAGAGATGTTGATAGGGGATGAGAAGACATTACTAAGACCGATGGAGACTTATTTCATTCCCGCTGGGATCAATCATAACTGGAAGACCGTCACTCTGCCGGCGAAGATTTTGGATGTGGTAGCCAAGCTGAACTAAGCCTCACAGGTGCCCCTTCCGCTCAGACAAAATAGGATGAAGGAGGGATATCATTGTCTGGGTACGATGACGATGGATTAAAGATAAAAAAAGAGGATCAGATGATCCTCTCCTGTAGTTAATCGGCTCCAATTTTTTCAGTAACCTCTGCCAATCACGGAGTTATCGACGGCCGCCACCGCCGCCATGAAATCCTCCGCCCCCGCCGGAAAAGCCTCCAAAGGAATGACCACCTGAGAAGCCTCCAAAACTGCTCCCACCACTGCGTCCGAATGAACTGCTGCCCCGGTGACAGCTTGCGCAAGAAAAGCTATCGCCTCTGGAAGGTGCACTGAACGACCTGCTTGGGGCGCTGAATGTTCTCCCAGGACTTTCAAAAGATCCAAAGCCTCGACTTGTCGTAGAGGATGAGTTGAAAGATCTTTCATGGGTGACACTCGAGGTATTGAAAGAGCTTCCTTGGTTCATTGCACGGCCAGTCATACCGCGCAAAGTCGTTCCTTCCGGGCCTTTTGCTGTCGTGGTTCCTTCAGAACTCCGGTTGAAGATTGACGTGGCGCCTTTTCTGGCCTCTGTGGAATTAAACCCCTGGTTACGGGAAAGAGAAGCGTTAACAGTCCTTCCAGTCGTCCTTGTCGTTGGGTCAACCCTGGACACCGAATGGGTCTTTGGGTCGTTGAAGTGATTAGTAATCATGTGATGGTGATGATCACCATCATGACCATGATGACCGTGATGATGCCCAATATCAATATCAAAATCGTTTAGGACGAAGAACCCAGGGAAGAAGAATCCGGAACACCAGAATGGATAAGGGACCCAAGCATACAGGTAGTCGTAATCCCAAGGAGGTGGGTAGTAAGTGACTACCGGCGGACCTTCCTCGTAGTAGTAGCTATTAACCACCGCAGGCTGAACGTATTCGCTACTCGTTGGCGGTTGACTCTCTGTGTACTGGCCCGATTGGCCCGGTCCGGGCACAACAGCTAAACCGAACTCAGTCGTTAGACACTGGAATGCTTTCAAAGCTTCGTCTTTTTCCATTGGTACCTTCTTAGTGGCTGCCGCAGCAACCACTGCACTTTGCAACTGACCGATGATAATGGGTGTCATCGGATAATCAGCAATCCACCCATTTTTTGGTGCGATACCGACCGATGTCAGCATGTCCTCAGCCTGTGCCTCCGTTGTTGCCGTACCCAAATTGAGGGCGGTAACAAGCTTCAGCGCGAAATCACCCTCGGGAACGAGTGATTGTGAAACTGGAGGTGGAGTGGCTGTTGTCTGCTGTGACTCTGCGTAAACAATTGGTGCTGTCAAAAGAAGACCAGCTGCCATGATAGCAATCAACTTTTTCATATCAGCTCCCTCCTTCCTTACTTAAAATATAATACCTCAGGGCTAAAAATACAATCCATCGGTTGAGAACCATGGCAAGAAGGGAAGCCAGTGTAACTATTGAAAATAGAAGGAAAAACAAAACATATGAAGTGTTTTGATCACGGTTAATGGTGGCTGCAATTCAATCTTTCAGGGCGGGGAAAGGATGGGGGCCGGTGAGTCGATTAATCGGTTAAGAAGAGTTTGTTTTAAGTGATCTACTCGATTCTTTCCTTCTATCTTTTCTCCCCAGGTATCCTGAATATAGAAGACATCGACGATACGATTTCCCAAAGTGGATATCCTTGCAAAGTGAATGTCACACCCGTAGTCAGTCAATGCTTGGGTAATCTCATAAAGAATGCCCAATCGATCCTCTCCGATGACCTCAACGATCGTATAAAAGTCAGAGTCGTGATTATTGATCTTCACTTCTCCCGGCACCTTCGGGATGACCTTTTGCCTAATTCCGTTTGATTCTTTCCCTTTAGCAAGAAGATCCTTTAAGGAGACTTTCCCGCCTAAGATTTGTCTCAAATCTTTTTTGAACTGCTGAAGACGCCGTTCGACATCTTTTGTCGCATCTTCCACCCAAAAGGCATCGAGGGCAACGCCATTTCCCCAGGTGTGGATCTGTGCCTCGAGGATATTCAGACGGTTCAAAAACATCGAACCCGTAATCCTGGAAAAGAGTCCATAACGGTCTTTTGTGCAAACGGTGACCTTTGCTCGGATTTCCTTTTCGATCTCCCACTCTACAAGGAGAAGTTCCTTCTCGATGGAGCGAGCCATCTCAATGTGATGGGCAATTTCGGCGGAGGAATAACAGGAAAGGTATCGGTCTGGAAGATGTTCAGCATATTCTAAAAATATTTCCGGAGAGAGGGATATCTCCAGTGTTTTAATCATTTCATCCCCTTTCAGAAACGGTCCAGTCACCGCATCACTCTCGAAGAAATGCGAGGTTTTCAGGAATAACTCCATGAGAAGGGTGTTCTTCCAAGAGGTCCAGGCCTCAGGCCCAACTGCTTTGACGTCCGCAAAAGTCAAAAGATAGAGCATCTTCAATTGATTGGGATCTTTTACCTCGTTCGCAAAACGGAAGACGACCTGTTCATCATGAAGGTCTCTGCGGAAGGCCGTTTCGAGCATAAAGAGATGGTAACTGACTAAGAATCCAATCAGATCCCTCTCTTTCACAGAGAGTCCCATCCGCCCTCCGATCTGCTTGACCATTTCTGCACCAACCAATGCATGGTCCCCCTCCCTCCCTTTTCCAATGTCATGGAGCAATGCCGTGAGAAAGAGAATCTCAGGATTCTCAACCTCCCTGATCAGGGAGGTGAGCAGAGGATAATCCTCCTGGTAGAGGCCGTCTCTTAAGTTTGCCAGCTCCTCCACTGCGAGGATGGAATGGACATCCACGGGATGGACGTGATAAAGATCATAATGTACTTTTCCTTCAACGTCCGAAAACTCGGGGATATACCGAGAAAGAAATCCAAGTTCATGCATCTTCCTGAGGAGGTTTTCAACCCCTTTCCCTTTTCTAAGGATTGAAAGAAAAGTTCGATTGACGATTGCCGAATTTCTAAAGCGATCATCGATGAAGGGAAGCGCTTCGATCGCGGCCTCTTCAATCCGGAAATCCATCTTGACCTGATGAGTCTGGCAATGTTCAAAGAGCGTCATCAATTGTGTGGGGTTTCTCTTGAAAGTCATAGGGTCAAAAAGATGGAGTTCCCCATAGGCGATCCCGAAATCTTCATCGATCTTCTTTCGTTGAAAGAAAAAAAAGGCTTTCCTGAACATGGACGGTTCGTAGAGGGCTCGCTCAAGGATATCGTGAACAAAGTTTGAAATCCTCTGGGTGGAAAGATGATACTCTCTCATCATCTCCTCAATCCCTTCCGTAGCACAGGGGAAACCGAGGACCGGGGCAATTTTCTCCTGTAGCTCGAAAGTGAGGTCGTCTTGTCTTCTTTCACTTAGAAAGTGGAGTTGGTTCCTGACGGCCCAGAGAAACTGGAGGCTCTTGTCTAACAGTCGGGAGTGGTCCGGAAAGAGGATCGAATCCCAACGATCGGTCTTGTATTTCGCCCTGATGATCCACCGCCCGATCTGAAAGTCCCTCAAACCCCCTTCTCCTTCTTTAATATTGGGCTCCAGGACATAAGCAGGATCTTCGCATTTCTGGTGGCGGAGGTGAAGATCTTTAGCCAAGCCCTCAGCAAACCTTTGGACCTTTCGATGAAGGATTTTTTTCGTAAAGAGGCTGTACAAATTCCTGAAGAATTCGTATTCCCCATCGAGATAACGGCTATCGATCAAACCGGTTTTAATATGTAAATCCGATTGAGCCATTTTCAAACATTCACTGATCGACCTCGAACCGCAACTGACGTCCAATCCTAAATCCCAGAGAGGGTAAAGGATTTTCTCTATCAAAGGAGGAAGCCCCTCTTTTTGGGAAGAGGAGTAGAGGAGAAGAAGATCTACATCCGAGTAAGGGGCCAATTCAGCCCTTCCATATCCTCCTACAGCCATGAGACAGACCGATGGAGAGGAAACTCGGGATTGTGCCATTTGGAAGGCCTTTCTTACAAGGCCATCCACCATATCGGAATTTTGACGGAGGAATTCCCTGGGGGAGGAGTGAACCGTAACAGACTGGGCCATGCGGCTTTTGGCATGGAGGAACCCATTCTTGGTGATGCCCAACTCAAATTGCATCTCTTCCCCGTTCTCCGGTTCGGATTCGGATCACCTCTTCTACCGGTGATACGAAGATCTTTCCATCCCCAATCTTTCCTGTCTTGGCGGCTCGCTCAATGGTTTCGATCACCTGAGGGACCATTTCATCGCTGATGATTAATTCGATCTTAACCTTGGGAAGGAAATCGATCTTATATTCGGCCCCCCGATAGACTTCGGTATGACCTCTTTGCCTTCCGAATCCTTTGACCTCGGTAGCGGTCATCCCCTGGGCACCAATTTTGGTTAATGCATTTTTGACTTCATCCAACTTAAATGGCTTGATAATCGCCTCGATCTTTTTCATCTTTCCTCCCGTCTTAAAATCCCCCCAACCCCCCTTTGCTAAAGGGGGGTTGGGGGGGATTAGTTAAAAAGAGTAACCTGCTTCGCCGTGCTGGCTTAAATCAAGACCATTGATCTCATGTTCTTCACTGACCCTCAAGCCCATGGTCCAATCAAGGATCTTCAGAATGATCAATGTCACCACGAAGGAATAAACCCATGCAGAAACGATACTCAGTGCCTGAATTCCGATCAGGGATGGGTTGCCGAAGAAGAGGCCATCATTGCCTGCTGAATTAATGGCCTTCGATGCAAATAATCCGGTGGCCAGCGCGCCCCATGTACCACCCACTCCATGAACACCCACGACATCCAGAGAATCATCATATCCGAGTTTGGACTTGAGGTTAATGGCAAAATAACAAGCCACACCGGCAATCAGTCCGATGATGATAGCGGATACGGGTCCCACGAATCCGGATGCAGGCGTAATGGCAACCAATCCGGCCACGGCACCCGATGCTGCACCGAGAACGGTTGGGTTACCTCTGTATCCCCATTCAGCAATCATCCATGATAAGGCAGCAGCAGCGGTTGAGATATGGGTCACCACAAAGGCTGAGGTTGCAAGAGAACCCGATGCCACCGCACTTCCCCCATTGAAGCCAAACCAGCCGAACCAGAGCAGTGCTGCACCCAGAAGCGTCATGGTGAGATTGTGGGGAGGCAAGGGTTCATCACCATAGCCCTTTCTTTTTCCCACGACCAGGGCAGCGGCCAGTGCAGCGATCCCCGAACTGATGTGTACGACAAGGCCTCCTGCAAAATCAAGGGCCCCAAGATTCTTGATCCAGCCACCGACACCCCAAACCCAATGCGCCAGAGGATCATAGACAAACGTTGCCCAGAGGATGAGAAAGACGAGGTAGGTCTTAAACTTAAATCTTTCAGCAAATGCACCCGTGATGAGGGCAGGGGTGATCACAGCAAACATCATCTGAAAGATCATAAATGCCTGGTGAGGGACCGTGGCTGAATAGTCAGGGAAGGGGTCAAGGCCCACGCCCCTGAGCCCGACCCAGTCCAGACTGCCTATGACGTGGCCAATATCAGGGCCAAACGCGAGACTATACCCATAGAGCACCCACTGAATCGTGATCACAGCGAGGGCAATAAAGCTCTGCATGATGGTACCGAGGACATTTTTCTGTCTGACCATACCACCATAAAAGAGGGCAAGCCCAGGTGTCATCAGCATGACTAATGCGGAAGAGATTAGAATCCACGAAGTATCTCCTGTATCAACTTTGGGTGGTGAGGAAGTCGGTGTTTCGGCAAACGCAGTACCCACAAACAATAGGCTCATAAATAACAAGAGAAACAAAACTTTTTTCATCACATTCCTCCCCTTAATCCCCCTCAACCCCCCTTTAGAAAAGGGGAACGAGGGGGGATTTTTATTTTCCGAAAAAGTTCTTTAGAAATTTCATTCCCCTTCTCGTGTAAGTTTCGATCTTTATCTCGGTTTCGGTCATAATCTCAGCTTTTGAAAAGGGAGGGGGAACCTGAAGACCCTTAAATTCTTCTTCATAGGTATCCATCCATTCCTTGATCATTTCTTCAGTCACTTCGAGATGAAACTGAAGGCCGTAAACTTTTTCTCCATATCGGAAAGCCTGATGAGGGACGAAGTCAGAGGTGGCGATTAGCTTCGCGGATTTTGGAATCTCAAAGGTATCTCCGTGCCATTGAAATACAGGGAATGTCTTTGGAAGAATGGAAAAGAGAGGATCCCGTGAACCCATCTTTGTCAATGAGACATCATACCATCCGATCTCTTTCGCAGGAGCTTTGAAAACCTTTGCCCCGAGCGCCTTGGCTATCAATTGACCTCCAAGACATATCCCCAAGATCGCTTTTCCTCTCTGAATTGCTTCCTTAATAAAAAGGTCCTCATCTCTGAGGAAAGGATAGCGATCTTCCTCATAAACATTCATTGGTCCCCCCAAAAAGATGATGTGGGTGAAACCATCGAGTTTTGGGAAATGGACGCCGGGTTTGAGTTCGAGGATCTGATAGGGGATTTTTTTCTGATTCAGGCGATATTCAATCAAGCCCGGACCTTCGATCTCAACATGCTTGATGATCAGAACATTCATCTCTTCTATTTCCACTCCTCATTTGGGATGGGGCGAGGGGGTGAGGACTGAAAGACTCCCCACCCCCTCTTCGGGGGGGTTAATTGGCAATGAGCAATCCTTATGCCAGTTGATAAAGGATTAGAGCTTGATGAAGTTTCATCAAAATTATTGAATAGTTGGGGGAAATAGCTTCTGGGGTAGTTTTATCGTGATAACCATTTTTCAAGAAATTTTTTGTCGAAATTTAAGCAGGCTGTTAGAAAACAACCAACTTTCCCAAACAAGCTTGAAACGCTTCTTAAATCAAATTGCATCCCTTCCGCGCTCACCTGTCCGAATTCGAATCACCTCTTCCACAGAAGACAAAAATATCTTTCCATCCCCGATCTTTCCTGTTTTGGCACCCTCTCGATGGTCTCTATCACTTGAGTGACCAATTCATCGGTGATGATGAGTTCAATTTTAGACTTAGGTAAAAAATCAATGGCATATTCGGTTCCCCGATAGGATTCGGTGTGGCCTTTCTGTCTCCCAAATCCTTTGACCTCGGTAACGGTCATCCCTTGAACACCGATTTTGGTCAGTGCATTCTTCACTTCATCCAACTTAAAGGGCTTGATAATCGCTTCAATCTTTTTCATCAATTTTACCTCCCCGAAAACAATTTTTTGATACCCTTAATGAGGCCATTGATATCAAGCTGGATCGTCCATTTCCATTTGCCATTGATTGCTTCTTCATTTATCCACCAGTGCTTTACGATTCCCGATATAAGGACCTGCAAACAGGAAGTATTCAATTGCGACCCATTCTGACGCTGTCTGTCAAATCAAATACTGGTCAGAACAACTAAAGTCTGCCTGATTCTCATTAAATAATTGCTCGGTTTCTTCATCTCCACCTCATTCCCTTTTTACAATCTCCTCGTAATCCGCTTCTTGGACTCATTTGATCGCCTTCTTTACAGATAATCCTTTTGTTTTTTCAACCTCTTCCGGGTCTTTGCTCTGCGTGCCTTGGAGTTTTCGGACCAGGAGGTCGCTCCTATGGTCCTCATCTCCGCACGCCCAGGCGGGTGCGAAACGCCACGGCGATCCTAAAAGGTGAAGAGGGCGTCCACGCTGAATGTCCACTGATTTCTGTCGCCGCTGTTGAAGAGCGAGTGATCAGCGTGGTCGTAGCGAACTTCCGGTCTGAACAGCAACTTCGAGAGGATCTTGTCGGTTAGGAACGGCTTGATGGCCACGCCCACCGTGGCCTCGTAGTAGTTAGCGCTGACGGGCGCACCGGTGGAGAAGCCATGGGCGGCGTCTCTATACCACTCCAGCCGGGTGTTGAGCGTGAAGTGCGGATCAAACGCGTAGCTGACGTAGCCAGCCACGCCTCCCCACTGCTTGGCACCGCTTGTTAAGCCAGGGATTTGCGGAGCATGGACGTAGTCAATGCCCAAGCCGAGGCTCAACTTTTCAGTGATCTTCTGGGTGGCAACCAGGTCCAGCGCGGTCCACCAGTGGTGGTTGTCGCCTTTAGGCAGATTGCGTCCGACGCCCGTCGGGAACTCCGGGCCTTCCGTCATAACGAAAATGATGGAGGTCTTGTCACTGGGCGTAAAGGTGATGCGGCCCAAAAAATCCAGGGCATCGTTGGCGTCGCGGAGAGACTGGTTCCAGCCACGCGTGAAGCCAGCGTCAAACGACCACTGGGGGTTCAGCACGTAGGTGGCCAGAACGCCCGTCTGCGTGCCCGGCTCGGCATAGAGAAACTGGTAGCTATAAGAATAGAGTGCCCTGGACGGATCGCCAAAGGCCCCGTAGATGTTGGCGCTGAATTGCTCGAAGCCCGCCAGTTCAATCCATTTGCCTGCGCGGATTCGCACCGGCATGCCGGGGATGGTCACGTCCACATAGGCTTGAAGAAGGTCCCATTGATTTCGGCTCGTCTGCCTGTCACCGATTCCATTCGAGTGGACGAACGTGGCATCCGCACCCCAAATACCTTCCACGTGGAAACCGAAGTCAAACTTCTTCTTGCTCGGATCGACCGTGCGCTCGACGTTCAAACTGATCTTGTCAAGGATACCCGCGTTCTTGAAACTGTTAAATCCGATGAAGGTTGGACCCTTGTGAGCACTCGGCGCGCTGAAGTCATGCATGTAACCGCCTTCAATATAGCCGTAGATGTTGATCCCAGCCTTGTCCAAAGGTTCGGCCAGTCCCGCCTTGCCCAAAGTGCTCATCAACAGCCCGGGTGACGGTGCCGGGGCCTCCGACGGCTTTACCTCTTCGGTTTCTTTGTCTGAAGTCGATGCTGATGCCTCTTCGCCGCTTGCGTTCATTACAAATGGGAACATCATCAAAACCGCCAGAATCAGGCCTAATAATCTCTTTTTCATTTTTCCCCTCCACTCTATTTTCTTCATGTTCCCTCCTATCCGTGGGTCTTCGTGATGCTGAAGTCAGGATATGCGGTGACACTCACTTGGCTCGCGTCGAGGCCTTCGAACTCTATTTCCTCAGATACTCTCAGAGGAATTACTTTATTCAGCAGCTTGAAGAATACGTACATCAAGACGAATACAAAGACGAAGTTCACGACAACACCGCATAATCTCCGCCACGAACTGTGATGCGCCGCCATAAAACAGTCCTTTTACCGTACCGGCAACGTTGTTCAGGCCATCACCATATGTGCCGTCTGCAAAAAGTCCGAGCCCAATAAGACCCCAGGCGCCGCAAGCGCCGTGAACAGATATCGCGCCTACAGGATCGTCGACCTTCAGTTTACGTTCGACAAAGAAAACGCTCGCACAACAAAGTACTCCGGCAACAAGCCCTATAATTACCGCTCCAACTGTATTCACGAATGCGCAGGGCGCTGTGATCGCAACGAGTCCTGCAAGAAGTCCGTTCGCAGACATCGATATATCCGGCTTTCCGTAAAAGATCCACATATAGAGCATTGCCGAGAAGGAACCTGCTACGGACGCAAGCATCGTATTTACCGCCACCACACCGATTCTCAAATCAGTGCCGGCGAGGGTCGAGCCGGGATTGAACCCGAACCACCCAAAGGCGAGTATTAAGGTCCCGAGCACAGCCATCGGGATATGGTGTCCTGGTATTGCATTGGGTGTTCCATCGGCATTATATTTTCCAATCCGTGGACCGAGGGCTATTGCTCCTGCCAGCGCCGAAACACCCCCAACCATATGAACCACTGAGGAACCGGCAAAATCGAGGACCCCATGACCGAGACCGAAATTCTTGCCGAGCTGTGACAGCCACCCGCCGCCCCATACCCAGTTTGCATAAAGCGGGTATGTGATCATAGAGATAAAGAACCCGAAGATGACGAATGACTTAAATGTCCAACGCTCAGCCATGGCACCGGTCGGAATGGTGGCCGCAGTATCCATGAAGACCACCTGGAACAGAAAGAGTGTGATAATCGAAGCATCATAGGCCACACCTGAAAGGAAAAATCCCTTTGTGCCGAAGAGCCCGAAGTCCTTTCCGAAGAGGTGCAAGGTGAATTCACCATCCAATAATCCTGTTCCGCCGGCGAGGGGCCCGGCGCCGACACCGCCCATCTGGAGTGCGTATCCCATGACCCAGTAACCGAGCACACCAAAGACAAAGACCATGAGGTTCATTGCCATGGTATGGCTTGCATTCTTCGCCCTCGTAAAACCGGTCTCCACCAGAGCAAAGCCCGCCTGCATGAAAAAGACGAGAAAACCGCAGAGCAGTGTCCATACAATATTAATGGCGATCCTGTTATGGCCCACGACATCTGCCAATTTCATGGCAAGCGGCTCATTCGTTGCCCATTTCTTCATGTCGTCCGCAGTCGGTGCACCGGCAGTGGCGCCGACCACGTCTGCTGCCCCGCCGGTATTCGCACCGGACGGATCAGGTTTGAGCGCAGGAGCGGTTGATGCCGCAGCTGGAGCAGGGGCCGTTTCCTCCGCGTGTCCAAATCCGAGCATGAGCAAACCGGCTAAAATAGCCCCTAAAATAATCATGCTTACAAATCTTTTTACCATAAGTGTTTACCTCCTCGAAGGAGTTGGTCTTCCGCATGAAAAATGATTTATCGTTCTTCTGCCAAAAGAAGAAGCCTGTGTGCAGAGAGTTACGTTTATCATTCATTCCAGTCAATATCCTCATTTCTTACGACCACACCATAAGCTCCATCTTTGTGAATCAAGAAAATTAGATTGTTTTCCATCCTATTAAAAATCCATTCCCGTTCCCGTAACTGTTTATATAAGCCTTCCCGTAATCTTAAAAGTTTCCCTGAGAGGATAGAATGTAATCTTGAGTTTGGAAATCTTGGAATCTTTGACATCTTCTTCCTCCTTAAGCTCAATTTTGAATAACGATTCTTTTCTTAACGTTCAGATTTTATTTCTGACTTATCAAGAATGATGCCAACGAATTTTTTTTGTGCGGATTGAGAGCTAAGGTCTCAAAATCAAAACAATTTAGATTGAAGGCGAAAACAAAAAAGAAAATAGGGATGGAATGCGGGAGGAAATTAAAGCCAACAATTTTGTTGGAAAAGAGAAGGAAACCGACAATTTTGTGGGATTAGGGATGATAAGACTTTGGATTAATTCGAAGCTTTTTTATACTGTAAGATACAACCCTCTCCGTGGTTTTAAGAAGCCTGGCCGCCTCTGCCATATTTCCCCCGGAGTTTTTGAGCGCATCGATGATCAGCTCTTTCTCGTAGTTTTGGATTGCCCCTTCAAAGGAGAGGGAAGGAACTGTACCGGATTGTTCTCCGGTTTGAAGGGTAGGGGGGAGATGGTAGCTGTGGATGACCCGGTCAGTGCATAAGAGGACGGCTCTCTCGATGCAATTCTCAAGTTCTCTTACATTGCCCGGCCAATGGTATTGCACGAGCATGTCAATAGCTGGAGTTGAAATCCTTCGGACGTCCTTCTTATGTTTTCGGTTGAATTTTTCAACAAAATAGTCGGATAGAAGGAGGATGTCGGTCTTTCGCTCCCGAAGGGGAGGTATAAAGATGGGAAATACATTCAGCCGGTAATACAGATCCTCCCTGAAAGTTCGCTCCTCAATCGATTTTTCCAGATCTTTACTGGTGGCTGCGATGATCCGCACATCGACCCGAAACGTTCGGCTTCCTCCAATCCTTTCAAATTCTTTTTCCTGAAGAACCCTCAGAAGCTTTGCCTGGGCGGTAAGGTTTAACGTTCCGATCTCATCAAGAAAAAGGGTGCCACCATGGGCCCTTTCAAATCTTCCCATCCTCTGCTCGGTGGCTCCTGTAAAGGCCCCCCTCTCATGGCCGAAGAGTTCGCTCTCGATGAGTGTATCGGGAAGGGCTGCGCAATTCAGTTTTAAGAAAGGCTTCGAAGCTCGAGAGCTATTGAAATGGATAGCATTTGCCACTAACTCCTTCCCCGTACCACTTTCACCCCGGATGAGAACGGTCACATCCGTGTTCGCAATTCTTTCAATCATTTGAAAGACTTCAGTCATCTTATTGTTTGTTCCCACGATATTGTAGAGACTGTATCGGTCCTTTAATTTTTCTTTAAGGGTGATGTTCTCACTCAAAAGCTGTTTCTTTTCATCCTGGACCATCTGCTGGATCTTAAGGCCTTGGGCAATCATGGAGGCAATGATCGAGAGAAGACGGACATCTTCTTCAAAAGCGATATCTTCGCTGAAGAGCCGATCAACACTTAATGTACCCAAAATGTTAGGACCATTTTTGATGGGCACACAGATAAAAGAGATATCACTCTTCTTGAGATTATCCCTTGACCGGGTCCGGTTTAAAAAGAGGGGCTCCTTTTCGATCTGAGGGACGACCACAGGTTCTCCTGTTTCCACTACCTTTCCGGTGATCCCCTCACCGACCAGGTATCTTCCCCTTTTCACTTCCTCCTCGCTCATCCCATGAGCTGCTCGGATTTCCAATTCGCCGGTGTCGGGGTTCAGTAGGGTGATCGTTCCCAGGTTCATTCCTAAGCGAGAATGGAAAGTACCGAGGATACCTGAAAAGACTTCCTGGAAATTCAGAGTGGATCCAATCAACTGACTGATTTCATAAAGGACGGTAAGCTCTTTGAGTTTTCTCTCCAAAAAGATAACGAGCTTATTTCTTGAAATTTTGGATTCGATATTGGATGGGAATTCTCTTAACATCGAAGAAACATCTGTGCTCATCGTATTATTGCTCTATACTTTCAAAAGGCTTCCCAATTTTTGAAAGCAATCGCTGTGCCGATTCACAGAATATAAATCTGGGATGGATTTGGCTAATCTTATTAAGAGCTTAACGCCATTGTCGATCCAACCAGCGCATTTTCAGCGAAGGTGCGAAGTAAAGTCTCTGTTTGATTTTAGGCAGTTTGTCAAAAAACAACCAAGAGCACAGTTTGCGAGTTGTTAAGTCCATCGATTCTTACATGGAGAAAAGTAGCCCCTTGATTGAAGAAGGCAAACCTTTGCCGTTCCCGTTCGAGAATGGAATTTAACAATTGTTGGCCCGATCTAAAATAGTTTGACATACCACGAACTATTCTGGCTCTTGGAAGAAAGGAGGACGGGTTTACACAGCCTGCCGTCTTAAAAATACTGTTTCCCGTATAGAAAATAAGTAATTCACCCTATTTACTTCCTCAGGAGATATGAGAAAATGTTCGAGAAGTTTACCCCGTTAGAAATAATGCCGTGCTGCTTTGCAGGGGGGTTGGATTTTAGAATAATCCCAGCGGGGTTTAACCCGCTGCGCCAGCGCCTGCGCGGCGAGTGCCCCGATGGAATTTCTAACGGGGTTTACTCGACAAGAGATCAATAAAGTTACTCTCAGGCCTTTTCGTCGAATGGCCGGGCAGTTCCTTACCGCTTCGACTTTCATTGCTGTGAATGTCTTAATCTAAGGAGGCTAAATGCGCAGGTTCAGGTCTCCACTTCTGCTTATGTTCTTCCTATGGCTTGTTCTGGCTTTGGCGCCAACCGCTTTCTCCGGTCCTCCTTTCCTGACCGACGACCCGGAGCCGGTGCCGTTTAAGCACTGGGAGGCCTACCTGTTTTCCACCGTCGATGCCGCGCGCAAGCAGACTGATGCGGCGGGGCCGGCCTTTGAATTCAATGTGGGAGCTCTTCCCAATCTGCAAGTCCATCTGGTCATACCCATGGCCTATGCCTCGCCCTCGGACGCCCCTAACGCTTATGGATTGGGGGATATGGAGCTTGGCGTAAAATATCGTTTTATTCAAGAAACTGACCATCGACCAATGGTTGGTGTCTTTCCCATGCTCGAAATCCCCACGGGCGATGCTGGCCGTGGTTTGGGAAATGGCCGGGCATGGTGGAGGTTGCCATTGTGGCTGCAGAAGAGTTGGGGACGATGGACGACCTACGGAGGAGCCGGTTATGCCATCAATCCAGCGCCCAGGCAGCGCAATTACTGCTTTGGCGGATGGCTCCTGCAGCACGATTTCGGCGAGAGACTGACCTTGGGCGGGGAGATTTTCGCCCAGGGGAAGAGCAGCGACGATATCGGTTCCTTCACGGTGTTCAATTTGGGAGGCTATTTCAAAATCACCCCGAACTTCCAACTCCTCTTTGCAGGAGGGCACACCCTCGCGGGCGGACGGCATACGGTCGGTTATTTGGGCCTTTACTGGACAGGAGGATTCGACAAAGGGGCACAGACTCACACCGGATTGAAATCTTTAAGTTCCCTTTCGAGAGGAGAGTTACCGCATTAAACGGGTCATAAAAGGATGTAAGCAAAGTGGATGATGTGGGGGAATCTTATCTGGGTCGAACCGATATCGCTGGAAAAACAAGCTTAGGAGAGTTGGCACTGTTTTTCCTGCGTCTTGGGGCTACAGCGTTTGGCGGACCCGCGGCTCACATCGCCATAATGGAAGATGAGGTGGTCCATCGCCGCCAGTGGATCCACCGAGAAAAATTCCTGGATCTCCTGGGCGCCGCCAACCTTATCCCCGGCCCGAGCTCGACGGAGATGGCGATCTTCATCGGATACTTGTGTAAAGGTTGGGCAGGGCTTCTCTTAGGCGGCTTTTGCTTTATCGCTCCGGCAATGGCTATCGTCATAGGATTTGCTTGGGCTTATGTGCGGTTTGGGAATCTTCCTCAGGTGAATTGGCTGCTTTACGGGGTGAAACCGGTAGTCATCGCCATCATCTTGCAGGCCCTTTGGCAGTTAGGGCGCACATCAATAAAAAGTAGATTCCTGGGCGCACTGGCCATGATGGATATTGTATTGAACTTTTGTGGAATCAACATACTGCTATTGCTCTTTGGGACCGGGGTGATCTCGGGAATGGGGCAAGGACTGATCCAGGATCGAGCCAGAGACTGGAAGCCCTTGCTCATCATGCTCTTATTGGCCTGTTGCTTTATGGCGGCCGCTTATTTCGCCGCTGGATTATACGCCACCGGGAAAGTAGCATTCGGTTTGCTGCCGCTCTTTCTCTTCTTCGTGAAAGTCGGCTCTATCGTCTTTGGGAGCGGCTATGTGCTCCTGGCTTTTTTGCAGGCCGACCTCGTCGCGCATTGGCATTGGCTTACGACAACTCAGCTTTTGGACGCCATAGCAGTGGGGCAGGTGACCCCCGGTCCCGTCTTTACCACCGCCACCTTCATCGGCTATTTGCTCGCCGGGTTGCCAGGCGCCCTGATCGCCACCGCCGGGATTTTTCTCCCCTCTTTTATCGTTGTCGCCGCGAGCAGCCCTCTTATCCCGCGTTTACGTAGGTCAGCCGTGGCCGGAGCCTTTCTGGATGGCGTGATTGTTGCTTCCCTGTCACTCATGGCTTCGGTCACGTGGAGCTTGGGCCGCGACGCAATCACTGATCTCCCCACTGCCCTGTTGGTTTCAGGAAGTGCTGTTCTGCTCGTTCGCTTTCGCTTGAACTCCTTGTGGCTCGTGCTTGGCGGGGCACTTATCGGCTTTTTGATTTATGTGGTAAGGATATAGTTCATATCATTATGGAAAACAGAGAAAGGAGGTTACCGTGGTTAAGATAGGAGTGGGAAATAGATATTACATAAAGGTTATTGTCTTCGTTTTTATCCTCTCATTTGTCAGCACGTCAATAGCCAGTAATGGAGATGAAAACTTGTTAAACCAGGCAAAACAAATTTTTGGCGTACTGCCACAAGTGATCGTATCGGAGAAAAATCCTGTCACGCCTGGAAAGGTGAAATTAGGGAAAATACTCTTTTACGAGACACGGGTCTCTGTTGACGGAACGGTAAGCTGCGCAAGATGCCATCCCATCGGTTTGTATGGAGCGGATGGATTGAAGAAGGCAATAGGGAATAATTGCAAAACCAACCCAAGAAATGCGCCTACCATTTTCAATGCCGCTGGTCAGATTTCGGCGCATTGGATAGGGAATAGAGCGGATGTTGAAGATCAGGCAAAGCAGTCGGTGATCGGCCCGCCCTCTTTTGGAATGCCCTCATATGAGGCGGTGGAGAAGAAACTCAAGGAGATAAAAGGGTATGGCCCATTATTCGAGAATGCCTTCCCTGGGGAAAGGGATCCCATTAACGTTGATCACTTCGCGAAGGCAGTGGGAGCTTTTGAAAGAACACTTGTGACTCTTTCTCCTTTCGACGCCTTTGTTAACGGGGATCCGACCGCGCTCTCGAACGATCAAAAACGAGGACTCAAAACATTCATCGAAACAGGCTGTATCATGTGCCATTCAAGTGCATACGTTGGTGGGCAGATGTACCAAAAGTTTGGTGTGTTTGAGCCTTACTGGCAGTACACCAAGAGCAAAGAAGTTGACGAAGGAAGATATGTGGTTACAAAAAGTGAAAGCGACAAGTACGTATTCAAAGTCCCTATGCTCAGAAACGTTGAAATGACATCGCCGTATTTTCATGACGGATCTGTCGATCACTTGCACGACGCTGTCTGGATCATGGGTAAAATACAGCTGGCCAAAACCCTGGCGGACCAACAGATTCGGGATATCATTATTTTCTTAAAATCCCTGACCGGGCAAATACCTGATGACGCCCTCAGGGTGCCCCTGTTACCGCCAAGCGAATAGGCCCATGGGCCATGCATTTTCTCCAACGCTAACGCCTCAAGTAAAATTCAGTGGTAAGATTGCATGATGACTTACGTAGAAATTTATTGTATGGTTTTTCGCAATTGAGCAAAATTATATTCGAAGAGGTCTTCCAGAGTTTTTGTATTGCCAGCCCCCGGGAAATTGATCACTTGAATGTATTCGCATTTGACATTATCAGCAATTACTTGGGCAATTGGGAAATGATGAATATCCACGACCAATTTCGGTTTCTTGGCAATCGCCTCGGCAACGACCTTGGGAGTGAGTTCTCCCGGATTGATCATCTGGACAATCGAAAGCCCTGCCCACTGAGCAAAGGGTTCGGCAAATTTGTGAATAACCGCCCGCTCGCCGGAAAATGGAGAGAGGTGTCTTTGAAGGTTTCTCAGCTTTTCAAGGAACCCTGCTTCCCAGGCTTCTTCTTCCCTTTCTGTTTTTAGAATCCTGGAGATTCTCCGTGCCTGTTTAATCAAGTTTTCAGGGGATATGGACGTTCTCAATCCGGATCGCAAGAATGTTTCTATTTCTTGACGTCTCAAGAAGTTTTGGAACCATCTTCTCATAACCGGCGTAAACCACCACATCCGCGCCTTCAAACTTCAAGAGATCAGAGGGTTTCAAGTCATACTCCGGGGGATGCCTCATTTCTGATGGCGCCAGCACACGAACCTCTCTGGCAGTTGCTGCTCGGGCGATGGCTCCTGTGAGTGAGGTCGAAGCGACCACAACGTTTTGTGCCAGAGTGGGAAAGGATAAGAGAAAAAGTGAGATGAAACATAGAAGAATAATCAAAAGAATCCTTTTAATCTTATCCATGAAGTCATCTCCTTCGAAAGATCATGCAGCCTGCAATGATCAGTGAGGCAACCAAAATGACCATAGAGCTTGTCGGGATATCAAAGTAAAAAGAGAGATAGAGGCCAATCATTCCTGAAAATAGTCCAAAAGCAGAGGAGAGGAGAAAAATCTGCATGAGACTTCTTGCGATAAGAGCGGCTGCCATGGCAGGCAGCAAAACGAAAGCATCGATGAGCAGTGCCCCAATCATTCTCATCGACACGGCAATTGTTAGACCGAGCATAAAGATAATCAGGTAATAAAAGGTTTTTTCAGGGAGGCCCACCGCCAAAGCGATTTCACGATTGTAAAGAATGGCCTGGATCTCCTTAAAGAAGAGAAAAATAATTCCAAGGATAGTGAGGCTAAGTATGATCACAACCATCAGATCCAATATGGTTAACGAGAGGATATTCCCCCAGAGGATGCTAAAGGCTTGCAGGACATGGATATCCGCCTTATAGATGAGGATGAAAGCGAGGGCAAGGGTAAGGGTCATGAAATATCCCGACACGGTACCTACTCCCAACCTCATCTTTTCGGAAATGGGCCCCAGGGCTATGGATCCCATGGCACAAGAAACTAAACCCAGGAGCATCGGGTCTATCTTTAAAAAAAGTCCAACGGCTCCTCCGAGGAGGGCAATATGCATCATGGCGAAGCGGAGTGGGATGAGATTGAGGGAGATGATGAACACACCGATCATTGGAAACGCCATCCCTGCAAAAAGGATTGCGATAAGAGCATGCTGCATAAATGGATAACTTAAGCTCTGAAACCAGGTCATCTCGGTTAACGAATTAAATGAGATTTTCCATCTTTTAGTAGATAGATTCTATCGCTGAAATGTTCCACCAATTGAGAATCATGAGAGACCAGAAGGGTTGTCAATCCTCTCTGATGGTGAATGGCATGGATGGTCTCCATGATTTCAGAATGGGAGCTGCTATCCAGATGGGTGGTGGGTTCATCGAGAAGGAGTATTAAGGGCTCTTGAGCCAGTGCCCTCGCAAGAGCAACCTTTTGCTGCTCCCCTCCTGAAAGTTCATAAACAAGTTTCTTAGCGAACCGGTCAATCCCCACTGCTTCCATAGACTGATAGGCCTTATCCCAGTCAGGCTTCTTTGGTTTTTTCATCAAACCAATCTTCCCATATCGACCCATGAGAACTGCCTCTTCCACACGTATGGGAACTCGACTGGAACTGGATGTTTGAGGCACCACGCCGATATCTTTTCTCAGGAAATTCAGGTCTCTATATTGGGAGAGATCGTGGCCCAGAACGCAAACCTTGCCCTTGGATGGTTTTAGCGTGCCGTTTACAACCTTGAGGAGGGTCGTCTTACCGGCCCCGTTCGCCCCAACGATGGAGATGAACTCATAGGGTCTTGCTTCAATGCTCACCCCCTGCAACACAGGAACATTTCTCAATCGAACATGAAGCTCAGCCAATTCGATGGAATGATGCATTAAATCTTTTGTCCTTGAGCCAAAAACTTTCCGGGTTGATTGATAATAGAGATATCCCAAAGCCCGGATTCCGTCATGAGACTCCGAATTCTTTCGGGATGAGGGAGAAGATCGTGGGCTACAGGGCCTCCTAAATGCCGGTGAAACTGATTGAGTTCTTCCACACTTTTCAAATGGGCAATGAAAAGACCCCCACCACTCTTAAGAACCCTCACCATTTCAACAAGCGCCTTGGCCTTATTGGGGAAATGGGGGAAAGCAGAGAAACAGATGATCCGGTCAAATAGGTCTGAACGTAGAGGAATGGAATCCGCAGTGGCGGTGAGCAAGATTTTTTCGCCCAGATATTCCCGGAGTTTCGCCATCTCCAACATCTTGAATGAAAAATCAAAACCGATAAGCATTCCTCTTGGGCCAATGGCTCGGCTTATCCACGGGAGTAGAATTCCTGTGCCTGTGCCAACATCCAAGATCCAATCCCCTTCCGCCAATCCAAACCAACTCACAAGTTCTACGAGTTCAGAGGTCCTTTCATTATATGTGAGCATTTCATCCCACGATGATGCGTGACGGTCGAAATATTCCTTTAGAGACTCCATGTTCCCTCCAAAAAGAAAGCCATGAAGGTAGCGGTCTTCAGACCTTTTCGCCTTCATGGCTGGTGTGAATATAACTCTTCTTCGCTGGGCTTGTCAAAATTTTTCAAAATTTTTCTTGACAAAGAAGAAAGGATTGTTTATAAAGCTGTCGAATTGGACGCCAAGAAGGTTTGAGGCCAGAAGGCTTACCCCCTTGTGGCTTTTTTTATTTATTCGAAATGGAAACCACGGAGGTTTTGAGCTCGCTGAAGCGAGGTCCTTCGTGGTTTTTTTATTTCTTGGGCGAGGAGCTTCAATTTCAATTCGCGTCTCCGTGTCTGCGGACGGCCAAAGTTGGCTACCGATGGAGGATCGGATTGATTTGGGGTTGATGAGGACTACCATGGACAGCGCCATGTGTAAACGGGCAGCAACGATTAAGTTCTGGGACGGATACGCAACATGGTATAAACTCTGGGTGGACCATACCAATTACTATGCCGGAATTATCGATGTCCTGATGGCGATGGCCGAACCTGGTTGGAGGGTCTTGGATATCGGTGCCGGAAACGGCATCCTGTCATTCCCTCTTTACGCCAAAGGTTGCGATGTCACGGCTCTTGAACCATCCGTCGGGATGAGAAATCTGCTTTATGGAGAGGCGTTTAAGCGAGGTTTGGACCGGGTTGCGGTGGATGAGCGCATATGGGAGGAGGTCCCCTGTGATGAGTTTTTGAATTACGATCTCATCATGGCATGCAATACCCTCCATTTGACAAAGGTGGGTCTTGAAGAAGCAATCCAAAACATATTTGGGGCAAGACCGGGAAATGTGTTTCTTATTACGGAGCTCGGGTCACCTGAGATTCGAGTGAGATGGTGTTATGGAGATTACACCATGGCATTTACAAAATGTTACGAGGCGGAAAGCTCCTTTGCCTACCACCATCTGAGTGAAATACTTGAGCATTGGGCATTTAAAGAGGGAAGAGAACTTTATCCCGATGAAGTTGCGGATATTAAACGGAGAGTCGTTTTTGAGGATCGTCACCTGTGGATAAAGGATGCTGCGTGCGTGGCGATGTATTGGTGGAAGAAAATTACACATATGAATACTGACTAAGGAGTTCTCTGAGCGAAATCTCTTCCTAACATTTTAGGCAGAACGCCATGAAGGCATAAGGTTAGAAGGCCCGTCCTTTTTGGTTTTTTATTTATTCGAAATCTTAACCACGGAGGTTTGATGTCCCGCAGAAGCAGGACCCTTCGTGGTTTTTTTATTTTGGGAAAGGAGGAGGGAACATGGATCTTAAATCTGTATGGCTGAGGTTCGGGGTTTCTTTATTGGTTATTCTCGTTATGGCAAGTTCTGTCTTTTCTGAAGAAGAAAAGGAGGTAACTCTGGAAGAGGTGAAGGTGGTGGCCTCTCCCATTATTGAGGGCAACAGGGTAGACGATTATGGCAACCGTGTGACGACTGTCACAGAGAAGCAGGTTGAAGACCTCAATGCATTGGATTTTCCATCGGCTTTGAGAAGAACCCCTGGTGTCACCATCTCCCGTTATAACATCGTCGGAAGCTATGGCGGGGATCAGGGGGGCTCCATCTATATCAGAGGCATGGGGGGAGAGAGACCTGGAGCGGAGATTCAGACCTTGGTGGATGGGAGGCCCAGTTTCGTGGGGATCTGGACTCACCCTCTGATGGATTTGATGAGTGTGAGCAATCTCGGCCATGTTGACGTTTATAAGGGGGCGCAGCCTGTCCTCTTTGGAAATGCGTCTTACGGGGCCGTCAATGTGGTGACCAAACGGATGACGGAGGATGGGTTTACAACAACAATTCGATCGGCTTATGGCAGCTATAATACCTTGGACGAATATTTCGAGCACGGGGGAAAGAAGGGAAATTTTGACTATTATCTCATTGGGGATTTTAAAAAGAGTGACGGGCATCGGGAGAATTCGGATGGTGAGGTTCAGAACTATTTTGGAAGGCTGGGGTATCGATTTGCGGATGCTTGGGACGCCTCCTTCACGATGAACTACACTGACAGCTATGCGGATGATCCCGGAAGAGTAGGGGGTTCTCCAATCCCCGTAATGCCGCGGTTTAAAGTATGGGATCAAGTCTACGATTTGACGGTATCGAACAGATACGAAATCGCTAAGGGATTCCTCAAGGTATATTATGATGACGGCCACATTCGATGGAGGAACCAGTGGGATGCTGGGCTCAAAGTCGCCTTCGATACGAATACCGACTGGAATAACTATGGTGTTCGAGCCCAGGAGAGGTTAAACCTCTGGACGTCAGGAGAGGTCATTCTCGGGTATGATCATGACGTTTACGGGGGGAAAGCAGAGCAGGTCTATCCGGCAACGGTACAAAATCTAAAGGATACCCATTTCTATAACTCGGCGCCCTACATCGATGTTCGACATACCTTTGGTAACGAATTTCAGGTGACTCCCTCGGTTGGGGCTCGGTATAATATGAGCAAGTATTTCGGGGACTTTTTTGCTCCTGAGGCCGGGCTTAAAGTCCATTATAAAGACACAGAACTTTATGCCCGATATGCGAAGGGATTCAATCTGCCGGGGGTTTACACTGTATTTTTCTACGAACTGAACTGGGGTCAGGGGGATAAGTGGAAGGATCTCAAACCCGAAAAGATAGACCACTATGAGATAGGGGGGTCCCAAAAGATCAGCAAGTGGCTAAAAGGGGATCTTGCTTTGTTTTACGATTCTGGCAAGGACCGCCTCATTTTCACAGTTCCCCCACCCCGTTTCGAAAATTTAGAGAAGTATCGCACCAAAGGCATCGAGGCCACAGCGACGGCGACTCCTTGGGCCAATTTTGAATGCTTTGTTGGAGGGACATACTTATTAGCAAACCCATCGGACCTTCCTTATGCGCCTAAGGTGACTCTCAGTGGAGGAATTTCTTATGCTCTATGGGATAAGATTTTCATCAATGCCGATTCCACATATGTCTCTTCCCGATTTGTATCGGATCCCCGTTTCCCTGTTACTAACCCCGAAAAAGTGGGATCTTATTATCTGGTCAATGGAAAGATTTCCTACCGTATCAAGCCCATTCCATATGTTCCGTATAAAGGCAAGGCTGAGATCTTTCTTGCCGGGGAGAATCTGACCAATGTCCATTATGAATATCTAAAGGGTTATCCCATGCCTGGAACCACTGTTATGGGCGGAATAGAAGTTAAATTTTAGTCGAGGTGAACCTCCCTTTTCTCCCGCCGGGCGTCTATCGTGTCGCCCGGAGCGTTGCTACTAAGGACCGACATAGAACGACCGGAGATTATATCCTCACGATCAAATAGTTAGGATATCATCTTGCCACGAAGTCATTGCCTTTCCGGTTCCTGAGGGCTGGCAAAATGGATGGGCACAATGCGTGGGCGCTATTTTCCAACTTTTAGTTCATGAAAATACCCGGGTTTGTTAGAATAGCGAGAGAGATTCAGATAAGGAATTCGATAAGCTATTCAATTTGTAGGACGGGAGCCGAAGCTTTTTGATCGGCGAGTGACCAACTCTAATCCTTTCTGAAGGCTTTCAAAGGACTTTACCAGTTCTCTTCGCATCTCTGTCTCTTTCCCTGTAAACTCTCTTAGGGTCTTTTTGGGGAAACCCCTTTATTTACGATCAACAATAGAATATGATTTAAGAAACGGGAGGTGAACTTACACGAAACCTATACTCGTTGTGGAAGACGAACAGGACATTGTTGATCTGGTTGCTTATCACCTTAAGCAATCCGGTTTCCCCGTCATCTCGGCTCTCGACGGTCCGTCGGGGTTGGAGCGGGCCAAAAAGGAACGCCCCGGTCTCATCATCTTGGATTTGATGCTTCCGGGAATGGATGGAAAAGATGTCTGTAGGGCGCTCAAGTCAAATTTGCTCACGCAATCGATTCCTATCCTCATGCTCACTGCAAAGGGGGAAGAAGTGGACCGATTGATTGGGTTTGAGTTGGGTGCGGATGATTATGTCACCAAACCCTTCAGCCCGAGGGAGCTGGTCTTAAGGGTGAAGGCTATTCTCCGTCGGAAGGAGGTTGGTGAGGAGGGAGAAAAGATTATTCAAATCGGTGACCTCTTGATTGATATCGGCCGGCATCACGTCTCCGTTAAGAAAAGTTCCATCCCTTTGACCTCCACCGAATTTAAACTCCTTGTGGAACTTGCATCCAATAGGGGACGAGTTCAAACCCGTGAACGACTTCTGGACAAGGTTTGGGGATACACCTACGAAGGTTATGCGAGGACGGTCGATACGCATATTAGGCGATTGAGAGAAAAACTGGGGCCCTTAGGTAACTTGATTGAAACCCTCCGGGGGGTAGGATATCGATTCCGGGAGGAGAAGGAATGAGACTGCGACTCCAATGGAAGTGGATGGTTTGGTTTTTCTTTCTCGTCCTCCTTCTTCTGATGATTCAGGGATACTTACTTTATTCTTTCAAAAAATCGTTCTTCCTTTCCTCTCTGCTCAGCCTCATTATTCTGATACCTCTGGTCTATTTCTTTGCAAGATCTCTGACTCACCCCATTCTGGAAGTGACTCAGAGGGCGATCCGATTAGTTTCCAGTGATTTTGACCAAGAAGTTCACATCGATTCAAAAGATGAATTAGGGAGTCTTTCGAAAGCGATCGGTGAGATGGGAAACCAATTAAGGAATAAGATCCAAGAGATTTCCAAAGAGAAAGACTATCTTCAAACCATTCTCAAAGGAATGATGGAAGGCGTTTTGGTCGTGGACGGGAGGGGTCGCATCTTGATGGTAAACGATGCGCTACGAAATCTGCTGTCCCTCTCTTCGGATGTGGCAGATAAAATGCCATTGGAAGTCATTCGGAATGCAGAGTTGGAGGGGGCGATCAAGGATGTCCTGCAGGATGGAAAAAACGTGGCCCTTGAATTAAGTATTCCTCCTTCCGGAGGAAAAGTAATAGAGGTCAACGTGGTTGGCATTCTCCCCTCATCCAAGGGGATGGATGAAGACAGTGAAGGGATCAGAGGTGCAATTGCGGTCTTTCATGATATCACTCGATTGAAGGAGTTGGAAAAAATCCGGCAGGATTTTGTGGCGAATGTTTCACACGAATTGCGAACTCCACTGACAACCATCAAAGGGTATGCAGAGACACTCTTAGAAGGAGCTCTGAAGGAGGAAGTGGCCTTTCAATTTGTTCAGGTTATTAAGCGGCACACCGATCGTCTTACTAAAATTGTTGAAGATCTTTTGATGCTCTCAAAGATCGAATCGAAAGAATTCCGATTGAAGAGGGAGGTCATTTCTCTCCAAGATTTGATCGATGATGTCATCGATTTTGTAAAAGGGGCAGCTGGAAAGAAAAACATTTCCATCTCTCGAAATGAAATCCTCTCTTCTCTGGTCCTTGAGGCGGACCGAAATTATTTAGAACAGGTTTTGACTAATCTTTTAGATAATGCCATCAAATATACTCCCGAAGGAGGAAGGATTACGATCTCAGCCATTGAAAAGGAGTCAAAGGAGATCCAATTTTCGATCGAAGATAATGGCATCGGTATTCCAAGAGAAGACATCCCGCGAATATTTGAACGTTTCTACAGAGTGGACAAGGGAAGGTCCCAGGAGCTGGGAGGGACCGGTCTCGGACTCTCCATTGTGAAGCATTTGGTTCAGGCCCATGGCGGAAGGGTCTGGGTCGAGAGCCAACTGGGAAAAAGTTCTACGTTCTATTTCACCGTGCCAAAACGATCAGAACCCATTCATTTTTAAGAGACAAGAGTTGAACTGCCAGACCCTTTCAGGTTAAGTCTTTCACCTACTAATGTTCACTTTGACATACTTTAAGAAGCTGACGATTTCTGATCGAAAGAGTAGATAACACTGGGACATCACCGGCCGGCGAAAACGAAGCTGGAGTTTGTCCGCTCTGTATGCCTTTGTTATGCCGACTTATCCCTTCAAAACTATCAACTGCTCTCCATTCGCGACGTACAAAGCCCTGTACGGTATTGAGGCGATGCGCGTTATTCTATTTCTAAGCTCCTCTTCCCACGAGGCCTCCGGCTGGAGAGCAGACGGGCCAATCCGAGTAGCTACCAACAAAGCGTCTGTTCCTTCGTGGAAATTCCCGCATTTGCGTTGTATGGCAGACGCTATATTGCCAACGTGTTCTTTCAGTCTTGATTTTCTGGTCGTCAGAACGCGACCGGTTTGATGAATTTCGCGCGTTTTCTTGTTTCTGGTAATGTTGCTAGTGGCGAAGACTGCCCGCTGTTTGCTAAGAAACTCCCGTGATAGCGCCCTTTTATAGGATTCGTCAGCGCGCGTTATTTGGACCGTTAGCTCGTTTTCACCGGTGCTCACAATCGCATCAGGTCCTTCGTTAGACTTAGGGGTCAGTCGAGCTGTACGAATATTAGGAAGGTTACGGACCAGCGTATATAAAGGGCAGTATTCTTCCAAGAAGTCCTTTAATACGCCCTTCCTAAGATGTACGTCCTCGTTCGAGTAGGTGTCAACGTCTAGTTCGTACACAGCAATGAACTTCCCCATTTCCTCTGGCGTGCGAGGGATTTCCAAATCAGCGCGTTTTATCATAGGACATAACACTATTTTTTATGCTGTTTCTACATGAAGTGAAAGTTGGTCTTTTTAAGACTTAAGGGTTCCTCTAAAAATTAGCGATTTTTGCTACCAATATAACTACCGGTGTGTTATGGTCTGACATCGAAATCAACCCAGAGGGATAAGACATGATGCAGACCGGACTTTTGGATTGGCAAATTCGTTTTCGGCAACTGGATGCGGGCGGAGATCCGTTGCCGAAACTCAAGAAACTGGTAGACTGGGAGCGTTTTCGACCGGAACTGGAAGCCGTACGGGACAAAGCGCGCAAATCCAATGCCGGGAGAAAACCCTTTGACGTCGTACTGATGTTCAAGGTGCTTGTTCTTCAATCGCTGTACAACCTTTCGGATGAGAAGATTGAATTTCAGATTCGGGACCGGTTGTCCTTTATGAGGTTTCTGGGCCTCTCCCTGGGAGATGCGGTACCGGATGAGAAGACCATTTGGTTGTTCCGGGAGCAGTTGACGGAGGTCGGGGTGATCAAACGGTTGTTTGAGGAATTTGAGGGATTTCTGGAAGAAAAAGGATTTTCTGCCAGAAGAGGCCAAATTATCGACGCCAGTATTGTTGCTGCTCCCCGACAGCGCAATAGCCGGGATGAAAACCGGCAAATCAAGGCGGGGGAGACCCCAGAAGGTTGGAGTGAACAGAAGAAGCGCCAGAAGGATACCGATGCCCGATGGACTCGGAAGAATGGTCAGAATCAGTATGGATACAAAAATCACATTGATATCGATGTGGAGCACAAGTTGATTCGAGACTATGAAGTAACGCCTGCGTCGGTTCATGACAGTCAGGTCTTTGAGTTGCTTTTGGATGAAGATAACAGCAGTCGAGACGTGTGGGCGGATTCGGCGTATCGTTCGGAGGAGAAGCTGGAAGCGTTGGGGGGGCGTCGATTTCGGGAGCATCTTCAGCGGAAGGGGTGTAAGCATAAGAAGTTGACGGAGCGAGAGAAGAAAGGGAATCGGACGCGATCCCGGATTCGGAGTCGGGTGGAACATGTTTTTGGGGTGCAGGCGATGCGGGCGGGGAACCTGATCATCCGAACGATTGGGTTGATCCGGGCGAAGGCGAAGATTGGGTTGAGGAATTTGGTCTACAATTTGGATCGATTCTGTGTGCTGCAGGGGGTTTAATCTCCTGGTGTACGCCCAATGGGCAAGAATGCCCGATAGAGCCGCCCTAAAACTCTTAAAACGGTACTTTTGACAGGCGGGGTAAGTTGAATTTTGCGTTTTTCTACTTAACATTTTTCGGATTTACAACTTAACGTAATTCTGAGTCTCGAAATTTAAATTATTAGAGGTTCCCTTAACTTCCAATGAGGTTTATTTCTTTAGTTCTGAAAGAGATTTTAGAAAATTGTCTATTTCTTTCCCGTCTCTAAAAAATCCTATTAAAGTCTTTGAAGCACCCTTCCATGGTACAAATTCCTCTTTCTCACGAGGAAAAATCTTCATTATACGTTCTGGATCCAAATTCAAATATTTTGCAAATTGATCAATTCTAACTTGGTAACGCAGTCCCCTTTGAGCACCTTCCTCACCGGACGCAATCCGTTTAGAATAACTTTCGCCCGGGACAATGCTAAAAATAGTATGTCTACTTCCATCTATCACTCCGATGAAGGCGACCGTGCTTCTGGTAGTACCTCTGTAATCGAAAATGTCGTCAAGTCCGTCGGACAATTTTAAAAACAAATCTCCCACACCATTTTTTTCTGCTATTTCATTTAGTTGTTCGAAAGTAAGGGGTGGTTTCCTTTTTTTAGTGTCGGTGCTCCTATCCACTTGATCCGGATCAATTAAGAAAACTCTTGCCAGCATCTCCCTCTTTTTCTCGTCAATAAAGTACTGAAATGTAACTGCATTAATTCCAACTCCATGATAATCTGACAAATATTTAATGATCCTTTCGGAACTATCGTCGATCTGTGATGCTACAATTAGCATTTTATGGTTTTCATTTAATACCTCTGGAACTTCTTCGTCAAAAAGTTGCTTGAAGGCTTTTTCAAGAGGTCCTTTGTCCTTGAGATACTCATTGGCGATTTCGGTTATTCTTTCATTCGACAAGTCCTTCGCCCAAGAGGCATAATCTAAAACCTGTGCGGTAATTTCCCTTGGAGTTTTGTCTCTTTTTAACTCAACAATAATGATATCACCCCTCAAATCTAAACAGAGAAGATCGATAACCCCTCCAAAGTCCGTAGAGACTTGCCTCCCAATTACCAACAAATCATTTGCAATTAATGAATTATCCTTTTCTAACCAATCTTCTATGCGTTCTTCTAAATCAAGTTTGGCTCTTTTCAATTCTTTCAAATTGTCCCCATTTAATATTTCCCATAACCTAATATCTTCGGGCATTTTTTTACCTCCTTATCACTGGCTTGAAGATGAAAAAATTCTCGTCCTGTTCTTGGTGTTAGATAGACTGAAAATCATTTGAATCAGGATTACGAAGTAATTTACAACTTTTGGCAAAACTGGTCAATCAAAACTTTCAGGAAGAAAGGGTTAAAAGGGGATTGTTTCTTTCACATAGAAAGGGCGAGGATTAGGCATATAAGAAATTGACAAGTCGAGTCATGCATGGGAATTTCACCCCCACGCCGTCACAGAACCGGACGTGTACCTCTCGACTCATCCGTCTCTTATTGTCCAGCGCAATTAAACAGCTTGGCCTTACTCATCGGTTCCTCCCATTGAATGATTGACTATCAAGTAAAGCCGGATATTTGTTCCAATGGTTAGTAACCACGCTTCCAATCGACCACGTTTGTCAAAGGGCGACCATTTATGTAAGCTCTCAGATTGTCACAGAACAATTCGACGCCGCGATGCTGTGACCTGTCAGTTTGACTGGAGACATGGGGTGTGATAAGGACGCGCTCGTCGTCCCAGAGGCGGGGGTCTGGTTCGTGTTCAAACTCTCCGACGTAGACATCGAGAGCAACACCACGAAGCTTGCCTGTTGCGAGCGCTTCAATCAGTGCCTCTTCGTCGATGATTTCCCCCCGTGCAACATTGACCAGTATTGTTCCCGGTTTCATGGCTGTAAAGGCTTTTCGACCGACTAATTTTGTAGTCTCTGGTGTCCATTGACAGCAAACGGCTACGAAGTCACTTTCGCTAAGAAGTTCATGAAGATCGTTGGGACCTCCGAGACGGCTGAATTGGGGCAGCTGATGTGTATTTGGCGACACACAACGCCGGGTTCCGACAACGCGCATGCCCATTTCGGCACACAATCGTGCTACATTCCGACCAATACCACCAGTTCCTATGATACACACGGTCTTGTCTTGCAGCAGTATAGGACGATACGTCCGGTGGTCAAATTGGTGATGCCGCTGATCGCGGTATGCCATATCAAGTCCCCTGGCGAAGTGAAGAAAACCGGCCAAAACATATTCGGCCATAGCTTGTGTATCGCCGTAGCCGCGTGATGTGGTCACGATTACATCACTGCCCCACAGGTCGCCTCTGCGCAAGTTGCTGGCTCCAGCCGGCAGTTGATGGAACCAGCGGAGCCGTGGAGCCCTGGCGCGCAGGTCTATGGGAAACGGCCACCCTCCCAAAATGATTTCTGCGGTGGCCAGAAGTCGGCCACGCTCCTGAGGCGTACTCGCAGGACTCTTGATAGTTTTAAGGTAACGTTGCACGGTCCGCTGTGGCCATGTGTCCCGAATTTCCTCATCGAACCATCCCCGGCCATCAATGACATTCAACCTCTGGTCCACCGCAGAAATTCGCGCAAGGTCTTCGTTGGTAACTCGCTGGATAACTAATACTTCCATAGTTTGGCTAATTCTGTTAGCAAAACCCAATCCGCCTCACCTTCGAGGTAAGACATGTTCTGTTAAGTTATCAAGAGGCGTTGGACTTGCACAGCATACACTTATAACCTGGTATCAAGACTTTTTCAAAATACCATGTTAGTTCAGTACTGTCCAAATTAGCTCAGAATCTTATGTTGGGTTAAGGGATGGTGAGTTACCGTATGTATTCCCTTGCCCGTATCCACAGCTTCCAGTTTCGTTCCTATTTAGGTTGCCATGGCACTTTCCCACCCCCCGTGCAACATGAGTAGGGTTCAACTGGCCCCTTCTTTTTATCGTAGAAATTGCCGATTATCAGTCGTAATCTTCATGCTGATATCGAAATCTGTTCTTGAGGAGGAAGAAAGGGTTAAAAGGGGATTGTTTCTTTCACATAGAAAGGGCGAGGATTAGGGCATATAAGAAGTTGACGAGTCGAGTCATGCATGGGAATTTCACTCCGAGCCCGTTACCGGACGAGATGTGTGGATCGCCTCTTGAGGCATTACCCATCGCATGAGAATTTGTGAGGTGATTAGACTTCCTATCTGAACTTCTTAACGATGCCGATGACATTGGGGATAGGACGAGCAATCTTCGGAAAAGCGTTTTCATTCAAACCCGTTTCATGGCTTCCGATCTTCTCAAATTCAACCCCATCTGCCGAAAAATACAAAGTCGCCTGGGGACCGCCTTCCAAATACATGGCGTTGTAAAGCGAAACCGGGAGCGACAATAAAATATTGGTGAAGTCATGGACTGAATAGCGAGACTCAGTAAAGATGAACAATCCATTCCCGCTCTTATCTATGCCGAAGGCAGCGATGCTCCACATCTTGTCCTGTTTTTCCCAAACGTTCTCCTGCTGGCAACTGATCATTCTTATGCCCTGAATAAGCGTTTGATACTTATCCTTTACTCTCTCAAAATCGTGGCATTTCAAGTCTATAATCTGGATCTCCGGAATAGTCGCATCGACCGAATTGAATGCCAAAACAGCTTTGTACCTGGTATTTAATCTTGGACTGTTAACATGATTGAAATTCTTCATGTAACCGACATTTGTCATCCCATCTACCTGAAACATTCCAGCATTAATTGCTGAAATAAGATTGTGTCTTTGACACCATTGCTTTGCCGTCATCCTCAGTCTGTTGTTTTCAGAGGCGCATAAAAGCTTGAATGAATAATACTTTGGATCAATCTTGACGAAAGTGAGTTTTTGGGAATTAAACTCGCTCAGAGACAATCCGTCATCAATTCTTTTCCACCGCTCATCTTGGGGTAGGATAGGGGGAGGAGAAAAAAACACCCAGAAGGCCAGAATAAAGAGCAGAAATAAAGGGATTCTCCAATTCATAGAATTATCTTCTTCATGAATCAATCCGTCATGGACAATATTACCAATGGAGGACGAAATTTGCAATTAAAAAAGTGGGGCCATTTCTGACACTCAACGTCGTCTCTCTGAACCTCACCCGATATCCTTCTAAACCCTTCGATACGAACAGCCTTACCCTCTTTACCCCGTTAGAAAGCCCCGCCGCTTGCAATGGGGATGAGATAAATTCCTTTTGAAGCGAACGCGGGGTTTAATGCCCCGTGTGAGCCTTCCCGTTAGAAGGGTGAAGGTCTTCTAACGGGGTTTACACATAACTCCACCGCTTTGTCACAAAAATTTCATATTTTTGACATCTTCTTGTCACATTCGGAGGTTAACCTCTGGTTGATGGCTGAATGGCTATTGACCGATCTACACATTCACACCACGTTTAGTGATGGGACAATCCCGATAGAAGAGATTGTTAGAATTTACGGAGAAGCAGGCTTCGACGTGATCGCCATCACCGATCATTTATTTGATACCCAATCTCCAAGAAGTCTTGAACTCTACGAGGAAGGAAAGTCGATCAAAAATTTAGAAACTTATTTCCGTAAGATCGAAGAGGTGGGCCGATGGGCAAAGGAATCCTATGGTCTTTTAGTCATCCCGGGTCTGGAGATCTGTAATCTTCTTGAAGATTACCACATCCTTGGTGTCGACTTGAAGGAACCTGTCAATCCGAATCAGGATGCAGAGGGAGTGATCAAAGAAATTCACCGACAAGGAGGACTTGCCATCGCTTCTCATCCCCATTTGAAGCTTTCCTATTTCCTCCAAGGGGACAATATTTCAATTCAGAGACATCCCCTTCATCTTTGGAGACATAGGAAAAGGTACTCTGAAAAACTCGATGCATGGGAGATCGCAAACGGAGAGGACCTTTTTGCAATCATAAGCTTAGAACGCCTCCCTTTTGTGGCCAACTCGGATTTTCACGAGCGCCGTCATCTCACCTCTTGGAAGTCGCTGATCTTTGCAGAAAGGGAGAAGGAGTCTATCAAACAGGCAATTCTTCAAAGGAAGCTATCGCTTTTCTTTTTTAATGAGAATGGTTCAACCGAAAAACTTCCCCAGGCCGAAATCCTTCCTGAGGAAAAAGGTTCTCCTGATCAAATCGAAGGGAAAAGAGAAAAGATATTGATTGTGGATGACGAGCCCGACCTTGTTGAGATGCTGGCTTACAACCTTAAGAAAAAAGAATACGGAATATCGACTGCCTATAATGGTTTTGAAGCTTGGGAAAAAATCGAATCAGAGAAACCTGACCTCCTCATCCTTGATCTGATGATGCCCGAGCTTGATGGATGGGAACTCTGCCGAATGATTCGCCGTAACGACCGGGAAGAAATCAGGGATATAGGCATACTGATGTTGACCGCCAGAGCCATGCCGGAAGACAGAGTTCACGGCCTTGAAGTTGGAGCCGATGATTACCTCACCAAGCCTTTCTCTCTCAGTGAATTGATCCTTCGGGTTGAAAAGCTGGCCGAGAAAAAGAGAATTGTATGTCAACTAAAAGAAGAAATGGATTCCCTTCATTTTACCATCCGGAAGAAAGAAACAGATTTCAAAAAGGTTGTACATGATTTAAAAAACCCGCTCATTTCAATGGGAGCCTCCGCAAAGAGAATGCTGAGGAGGAATCAGAACGAAGAGGAACTGAAGATCCTCAAAAATATTTATGACAGTAGTATACGTCTGACCCGATGGATCGACGACACCCTTTCTTCCAAGAAACTGGAGGGCGAAATAAAAGAGGCCGATATCCAATCAATCATTCACCAAGTGATCGATTTACTAAAAGAATTAAGCAGGGAGAAGAAGATTGAGATTCGCTTTGAGGCTTCTCCCTCCATTCCACTCATTCGCTGCCATGAACAATTAATGTTTCGGGCAATCGAAAACATCCTTAATAATGCTTTGAAATATAGCCCGGAAGGCGGAAGGGTGGATGTAACAGTAACATCCTACCTTGAATGGAAAGATGCAGGAATCGTTGAAATTTCCGTAAGGGATACAGGGATCGGAATCTTCGAAGAAGACATCGAAAAAATCTTTGAGCCTTTCTACAGGGGGAGGAATGCTTCGAAGGAGATCGGGACTGGTTTAGGCCTCTCCTTCGTCAAACAGGCAGTGGATTTACATGGAGGCAGGATATTGGTTCAGAGCGAACCTCAAAAAGGAAGTATTTTTTCCATCCTGTTGCCAGTCAGGTCAGAGTTAGAATGTCCAAAGTGACGGGTATATGACATTCTTTCTTAAGAGGATCACAGACATGTCATCGCTCCCCCGTAATAGAAATTTAACATCCCTGTCATTAAATCGTGACATCAATCTGCTTGAATGAAGTTAATCGATTAAGGAGGTTCATATGAATTGTCAACGCTCTATGAATTGTCCTCGCTGCGGCAGTACCATGATCTTCAGAAAATTCTTTGATTACGGAGGGCATTCTTGGGGATGGGAATGCATTCTTTGTGGAGAGATTATTGATGAGATCCGGGAGAATCGTCAATGGCTCAAAATAGCCATGGACCAAAACAAGATAGGGAGGAAGCACTCTGTGATGACATATACGGATAGAGTTGGATTTGAGTGGGATGGTATGTGAACTGAAAAAAAGCGGGATTTTACCATCACAAGGCAGATCGATTCAACTATGGGAGTTGAGAAACCCCCCAAAATGATCCTTTGAAAATCAAGTAGGAGAAGATAGATATGGACAGGTATTTTGTTCCAGAAAAATATGGGATGGTGATCTGTCCACTCTGCGATGGAAAAGGGTCTTTGATCATAGACTCTGAGTGGACGGGGGTTTCTGTTAGAAAGGTTTGCATCAAATGTGGCGGCTTTGGTGCTATTAAGAAGGAAGAAGAAGTTTTTGGAAGTCCGGGAAATTAGATCCAATTGAGTGAAGGAGATTGGCTTGAGCTGTCAGAAACGGTTTGCGAAAGGAGGTCTTCAGGCGATGCTGCGGAAGAAGATAGATTCCTTTGTATTGAGATTGCGATGCTTAAGACTGCTGGCGGAAATGAAGGTCTTGATTGGTCTTAGCGGAATCAGAAGAGATCTGGATTTAAGAAAGACAAAGCCTTAATACCCATTAAAGACAGCACATTTTCTATCCTCTTACTTGCCGAGGGAAACCTCAAAGCAATGGAGATCGGAAGAGGTTATGGGATTATTTGAATCAAGAGGAAGAACTATAATGAATTATGAATTTGTATATGAAGAGGAGTTTTTGATCATCAAATTATTAGGTTCTGCCGGGGTGAACGAACGTCTGTCGGTAAAGCGACATCTGGTCCCTTATGCTCAAGGATCATGCCAAAAGGTCGTCGTGGATCTGGAGGGCCTGGATGAAGCAGAAGGAGTTTATATCTTAGGCGTCTTGAATACGATAAAGAAGGAATTTCAGCTATCGGGCGGAGAGGTTAAGCTCTGTTCTCTGAAACCGGGGCTTTATCGTTATCTCCAGGAAAATCGTTTAGATCAAATTTTTGATATTGGTCAGTCGGTAGAACGAGTCAAGGTAAGTTTTAAGGGGAAAAGCAATGAAATCTAAAGCAGAAGAGATCCAGCAGGGCATATTTCTTCTAAAAGGTGAAGGGAAAGGCAGCCATATTTACTTGATTCGTGCTGCCTACCGGAATGTTTTGATCGACTCAGGTCTGGATCAAAATTTTCTATATCTTCAGGAACAACTTCTCAGTTTGGGTCTGAAGGTTAAGGACATCGACCTGGTGATCAACACCCACGAACATTTGGACCACATTGGCTCCAATCGATATTTCCAGGAATCTTCTTTTATCGCCGCCCATCGTTTTGCGGCGACCAAAATCACTTTAGAAGACCACTACGTCACCCTCTATCGTTCCGGAGACCGGAATGAGGTACCGCTTCGCATCCACTTATGGTTAGAGAATAGATCGCTTTTCGACCTCGGAAGTCACACGCTTGAAGTGATCCACACGCCGGGACACACCTCCGGTTCCATATGTATTTATGAGTTTAAGACAAAAGTCCTTTTCTCAGGAGACACAGTCTTTGCCGGAGGCACACTTTCCTACATCGCGGAATCTGGAAGCGTAGGAGACTACGTTAATTCTATTATGCGTTTGGAAGCCCTCAAAATATCAAAGATTTTCCCGAGCCATGGAGAGATTTCCCAGAACCCCGAACAAGATTTATCTCAGGCGATTGTCAATGCCAAGAAACTATTGCGAGGAGAACAGGGGGTTTCAACAAGTTTTGATCGCCCGCCGATATCCGCGGATGCAATTTGAATAGGAAAATAAGGCAGAGGGGAGGTGAAAAATTGCTTAACCAAAATGTCATAAAACTGTAACGGAACTGTAACAAAGAGAAATTAGTATAATTAATATAAAAAGGAGGTAACAAAATGAACAACTTCGGAAAAAGCCTGCGGAGGATAGGAATGAAGAAGGTTTTGGGTTTTATTACAATTCTGGTAATTGCATTAGCCTTTTGGAGCACAGTTCATGCAAAAGAGACGGAGCTGATAGGAGCAGGGGCCACCTTTCCATATCCGCTCTATTCAAAAATGTTTGATGTCTACAATAAAGAGTACGGGGTGAAAGTGAACTATCAAGCGATCGGTTCAGGGGGAGGGATACGGCAGTTGATCAATAAAACAGTGGACTTCGGGGGATCGGATGCAATGATGAGCGACAAAGACTTAGGCGAGGCATCGGCGCCGGTCCTTCATATCCCCACCTGCGCGGGTGCGGTAGTTGTCACTTATAATCTATCGGGGGACCCGCAATTGAGATTTACGCCGGATGTCATTGCTGACATCTTCCTCGGAAAGATAAGCAAATGGAATGATCATCGCATCTCCGCAATCAATCCGGGAGCGAAGCTTCCCGATATGAACATGACGGTGGTGCACCGGTCCGATGGCAGCGGCACAACCTTCATCTTCAGCGATTATTTAAGCAAAGTTAGTGCGGAGTGGAAGGAGAAGGTAGGAGCGGGTACCTCCTTAAACTGGCCAGCGGGCTTGGGAGGAAAGGGCAATCCGGGCGTTGCAGGTTTGGTGAAACAAACACCGGGGAGCATCGGCTATGTTGAGCTCATCTATGCCCTCCAGAACAAGATGCCCTCTGGCATAGTGAAAAATAAAAAGGGCAAGTTTGTGACTGCCACGATCGCCTCCACAAGCCTTGCTGCGGATACCAATCTGCCCGATGATATGAAAGTGAGTCTTACGGATACGGACGCCCCGGAGGGCTACCCGATCAGTGGCTTCACCTGGATTCTCGTTTACAAAGAGCAGAATTATGGGGAGAGGTCTGAAGAGAAGCCAAAGGAGTTGGTTAAATTGCTCTGGTGGATGACCCATGAGGGACAAAAATATGCTGAGCCTCTCGAATATGCTCCTCTTTCAAAAAAGGCCGTGGAAAAGGCTGAGAAGCTCATCAAGTCCATCTCCTACAAGGCAAGTATAGTCATGAAGTGAATTTGAGAGACAGGGGTGGAACCGATTCCACCCCATCTCCCGGGTTTTTGTGAAAAGTCTTTTATCTGTGATCTCTCGTGGTTCGGTTTTCCGCCTGAAGAGATCCGTTTTATGATAAAATTAAATTGGACGTAAATAATGAATCATAGCAAAGCCGAAGTTCTGGTACTCAGGGCTAAAACAGAGACGATGCGTTGGCACAAACCCGTACTTTCGGAATCTTCCTTCCGTAGAATACTCTTCATTGCGGGAGCATTTGTCCTGCTTCTCCTGTTAGCCATCTTTTTTTCGTTGGCCATCGCCTCCTTTCCTGCCATTCAAAATTTCGGAATTCAATTTCTTGTGAGTACCACATGGGACCCGGTGAGGAATGAATTTGGGGCTTTTCCCTTTCTCGTCGGCACTCTTGCCACTTCCTTTCTGGCCCTCATCATTTCGGTCGTTTTCTCTCTGCCCATCTCCATCTTTTTGGGTGAGTATTCTACCGGGGGGACTGCGGCTACCTCTATAAAAAGCATCATCGAACTGTTAGCAGGTGTCCCTTCGGTTATTTATGGATTCTGCGGACTATTCCTTCTGGCTCCGGCCATAAGGGTGCTGGAGACCAAACTGGGTGTGACTCCTTATGGGGTGGGGATATTCACTGCTTCGCTCGTTCTTTCGATTATGATCATACCGTACTCGGCCTCGATCGGACAAGAGGTGATCAGCCTCGTTCCTTCTGATCTCAAAGAGGCGGCCCTTTCGCTCGGGGCAACCCGATTCGAGGTGATACGGAAGGTAACCCTTCCTTATGCCTATTCCGGCATATTTGCGGGTATCCTCCTTGCACTGGGAAGGGCCCTTGGAGAGACCATGGCCGTTACGATGGTCATCGGAAACTCGAACTTCATTCCGAAGAGTATTTTCAGTCCAGGCAACACCTTGGCCAGTGTCGTTGCCAATGAATTCACTGAAGCCACGGGAAGCCTTTACCTCTCAAGCTTGATAGAGTTGGGGCTCGTTCTTTTCATCGTCACCACTGTTATAAACATCATTGGCAAAATCATCATCCGCCGGATGGGCGTAGGAGCGTAGCATGAAAGAGGCCTCAATCAGGAGAAGAATTTTATTGGATAAGTTATTCAAAGTTCTCATCATTCTCCTCACCTTTTGTTCTATCCTCCCCATGTTTTTCATCCTGTTCTTCATCACCAGCAAGGGCATTTCGGTTGTCAACTGGAGCTTTCTCACCCAACTTCCCAAACCCGTCGGTGAAATAGGGGGAGGCATTTCAAACGCTATCATAGGGACATTTATGTTGATTGTCATCTCGGCGGCCTTTTCCGTTCCCATCGGACTCTTCGCCGGAATTTTCCTTTCCGAATACAGGAAAGGAAAATTTGTGTACCTTACGAAGTTGTCGGTCGAGATATTGCAGGGAATTCCCTCTATTGTCATCGGTATCATCGCATACATATGGGTTGTCGTACGCATGGGCTCCTTTTCAGCTTTCTCAGGTGGGGTGGCTCTCGGATTGATGATGCTGCCGGTCATCGTCACTGCGACAGAGGAGACGTTGAAGCTTATCCCAGATGGGTTGAAAGAAGCATCACTGGCATTAGGAGTTTCCTACCCCAGAACGATTCTGAAAGTGATCCTGCCGGCGGGCATCAGCGGTATTCTGACAGGAATTCTCTTGAGCGTAGCGAGGGTTGCGGGTGAGACAGCCCCTCTTCTTTTCACAGCCTTCGGAAGCCCCTTTATGAACGTCAATATCCTGAAACCCATTAACAGCCTCCCTCTGATGATTTTCAACTATGCCACAAGCCCCTATCCAGAATGGCATACGCTTGCCTGGGGAGCCTCTTTTGTATTGATCGTATTTGTTCTGGGCCTGAATCTTATTACTAAGATGGTAACAAAAAAATGGAAAGTGCAGTTCTAAGAATTGAAAATTTCAGTGCGTCCTTTGACAAAAATTCTGTTTTAAAGAGCGTCAGTCTTTCAATCGTCAAAGACAAGCTTACAGCCATCATGGGTCCGTCCGGGTGCGGGAAGACGACACTCATCCGATGCATCAATCGGATGCATGAATTAGTCCCTGGTGCCACGGTTTCCGGAAGAATATTGCTGGATAATGAAGATATCCACGTGAAGGATCCTATTGTTGTGCGGAGAAAAATAGGGATGGTTTTTCAGAAACCTAATCCATTTCCCACGATGAGTATTTACGATAATGTCATTGCTGGGTACAATCTGAACGGAATCAAACTATCCAGAGATGAGAAAGATAAAATTGTTGAAGAATCGCTGCAAAGGGCTGGTCTGTGGGATGAGGTCAACAAGTCCCTCCGCAGGAGGGGGACGTTTCTCTCCGGGGGACAGCAACAGAGGCTTTGCATTGCTCGGGCGCTTGCCATGCACCCTGAGATTCTTCTGCTTGACGAGCCCACCTCAGCCTTGGATCCAAAGTCAACGACCCACATCGAAGAGTTGGTGACCCAGTTGAAGGAGACGGTTACAATCGTTCTCGTTACCCACAACATTGCCCAGGCAGCTCGCGTTTCGGACTTTACTGCCTTTCTGTACTTGGGCGAGCTCGTTGAGTTTGGGCCCAGTGGAAAGATGTTTACCGCCCCGAAGGACAAAAGGACGGAAGAATATCTGACCGGAAAGTTCGGCTAAGACTCGAGCAGTCGTCGGAGAGAAAAAGGGGATGGCAGAAACCCATTTTCAAAAAGAGTTGCAAGAATTAAAAGAAAACCTTCTCAAGATGGCCGCTCTTGTGGAAGAGGCGATCAATCATGCCGTCCAGTCTTTGGTCAAAAGGGATTCTGAACTGACCAAAAAGACATTTGAGAAAGAGGATCGGATTAATGCTATGGAGATTGCCATTGAAGATATGTGCTTGAAGCTCCTTGCTTTGAGACAGCCAATGGCAGCAGACCTCAGGTTCATCACGTCTGCGATGAAGATTATCACCGATCTTGAGCGGATGGGCGACCAGGCTGTCAATATTGCGGAGCGGGCAATTTTTCTGATTCAGGAACCCCAGCTCAAACCCTATATTGATATTCCGAGAATGGCCGAGATCGCTCAATCAATGGTCAATGATGTCCTGGAGTCTTTTGTCAACCGTGACTCTAAACTGGCTCGCTCTGTCTGTGAGAGGGATGACATGGTTGACGGGTTGAATGACCAAGTTTTCCGAGAGCTACTCACCTACATGATGTCCGATCCAAAGACCATTACTCAAGCGGTCCATTTGATGATTGTGTGCCGATGTCTTGAACGGATTGCAGACCACGCCACAAACATCGCCGAAGATGTCATCTTTATGGTGGATGCCCTGGTCATCAAACATCATGCCGATGTCGAAGAAGAGAAACACACAGAAGGCTAATTGGCTGCATAATATGGCAAACTATTCATGACTGACCAAAACCGGATGCTGCAAGCGAATAACTGAAAAGGAGATTGACTCATGAGCAAGGCCAGAGTTCTCTTTCTATGCACGGGCAATTCCGCGCGCAGTCAGATGGCTGAAGCCTTCCTCAGAAAATACGGCGGAGATGAATTCGAAACATACAGTGCTGGGCTTGAACCGGGAGGCATCAATCCGTACACTAACCGCGTCATGGAGGAAGTTGGAATAAGTCTTAGCGGTCAATATTCCAAACACGTCAAAGAGTACATGGGTAAAATGCACTTTGCATATTTGATTATCCTCTGCCACGAAGCTGAAGAAAACTGTCCCACGACATTTCCTGGGGTTGGTCGAAGGCTGCATTGGTCGTTTGAAGATCCTTCAGCGTTTGTGGGGTCGGATGATGAAAGGTTGGCAAAGTTCAGGGAAATAAGAGACCAAATAGACCGACGCATCCAAGCATGGCTGGCGGAACAGAAAGTAGCATAGCCTATCCTATCAAAAAGTTCTGTTATCATACCCTTTCATTTATGCTAGGGATCTTCTAAGGTTTGCATTTACTCATATGTGAAATAGATTCGGAAAGTGAACCTCAGTGGATGGCAATCAAAGAACTTATCAATGAAATGGAAATTGAAGCGCCTGCCAGTCGTGTCTGGCAAGTGCTAACAGATTTTTCGAGCTATCCGGAGTGGAACCCTTTTATCCGCCGAATCAGCGGGCAGCCAAAGGAGGGAAGGCGGCTTAAAGTATATATTGAACCTCCGAGATCCAGAGGTAGAGTTTTTCGGCCCAAGGTTCTCAAGGCACAGCCACCCCGTGAGCTTCGATGGTTGGGTCGACTACTAATACCTGGGCTGTTTGATGGAGATCACTTATTTAGTATCGAGCGGCTTGGAGGCAGTCGTGTTCGATTTGTTCAGCGAGAAATATTTTCAGGTCTCCTTGTTTCTTTTCTCATGCGTGGTCTGGATGCGAAAATTAGACTGGGGTTTGAGCAAATGAATCAAGCGCTTAAGTTACGAACGGAACAGGCAGGGCTATCAAAATAGAAATAGGGAATGCTTATAACCACAAAATAAATATTGGCCGCAGATAAGATTGTCAGCAACCAAGCTTTTCTTGCACTTCTGTCCACAAAATCTTGGAAACTCTCCGAGCTTGATTGATTTAGCGTTTGAACAATGGCAGGGCATGAGGTATGAAGATTGTTTACGAAGTCTGGCTTGATAAGGGTGAAAAGGTCTTTGGTGATGGCCCCATTGGTGGACAAAAAGACAATTTTCACGATTCGTTTTAGCAGTTTTATTTATTGACAAAGGCATTGATCTCATAAAGAATTCACTGGGTAGCATGTTTGGACGAACAGTCGGACGCGACAGCCACACACCAATTTAATGCCCGGGGGCTCCCTTCCACCACAAACCAAGCAATTGCCACCAGAACTTTGCTTGAAAGGAGGCAAGACCATGCTTAACAAAAGAATATCGAGACGTTCGTTTCTAACCATTTCAGCCATGACCGCAGCTTCATTTGTCCTGGATTGGAAAAAGATTGTGGCCTACGCCGCCCAAATGGGACCGAAGAACGATTATCCTACGGTTATTATTGGTGCAGGGCTGGGGGGCCTCTGTTGCGGTGCCCATCTGGCAAGGTTCGGCATACCAGTCACCGTGGTCGAACAGCATGATATTCCAGGTGGCTATGCAACATCTTTCAATCGGGCGGGCGGAAAATTCACCTTTGAGGTCTCGCACGAAGCCACCTCCATTCATAACAATGCTGCGGCACAAATCCTGAAAGAACTGGGCGTCCTGGAGAAACTCCAACTCGTGGAACTGCCAGAGATCTTGAAGATCAAAGGAGCCGATTTCGAAATTGCAGTATCTCAGCGAGATCCAGAAACCCTGATTGCCCTTTTATCCAAACATTTCCCTGAGGAGAAAGAAGGCATTCGTGGCATTGTTCAAGAAATGATCGGCATCCTCGAAGAGAGTCAAAAGCTGGCTCAGCAAAAAGGGAAGATTCCCAGGGAGAATTTTCCCGCGCAATATCCCAAGATGTGGAACGTGAGGAACAAGACCCTTGCAGATCTGTTGGGCAGCTTTGTAAAAAACCCCTCTCTCCAGAATGCGCTATCCGCCCAGTGGGGATTCTATGGGCTGCCCCCGTCCAAACTCTCTGGTTTTTATTATTCCATTGCCTTTGCAGAATACTTAAAGAATGGCTCATTCTATATCAAACCGCGATCACAGCAGCTGAGCAACGCCTTGGCGAGCGCAATAGAAGCCTCGGGGGGGAAGTTGCTTTATGGCACACTGGCAGAAAGGATCCTGGTTAAGGATGGGGCCGTAACGGGAGTCGAATTGTCCGGCGGAAAAACATTGCCAGCCCGAGCTGTCGTAAGTAATGCCAGTGCTCTCACTACTTTCAAGGAGATGCTGCCTCAGGAGATTTTGCCACCCGACTATTTGAAGAAGATAGAGGAGTATCGACCGAGCATTTCCACCTTCATTGTTTGGTTAGGGCTGAACCAAGAGTTGAAGGGGAAGTTCAAAAACTACAAGTATCCGGTGACATCAGGTCAGGGGCCAGAGGCTGATTATCAGTTCTCCCTCAAGGGGGACGTGGAGAAGGGGACTTTCGGCATCACCCTTTATGACAGTGCCTTCGAAGGTTACTCGAAGCCTGGGACATCGACGCTTAAGCTATTATTCTTAAGTGGCTACGAACCATGGCGCAAATTCGAAGCCGATTACCGTGCAGGACGGAAGAAGGCTTACAACAAGGAAAAAGAGAGATGGACGGATATCCTCATTCGAAGGGCTGAGAAAGAGGTCATTCCGGGCTTATCCTCCATGATAGAGATGAAAGATTCAGCCACACCCCTCACCAACTGGTATTTTACGCGCAATACTGAAGGAGCTATTTATGGATTTGAGCAGGCCATGCACAACGCCTATATGAACCGGATTGATAACCGTACCCCGGTTAAGGGACTGTACCTCGCCAGTGCCTGGGGAAACCCCGGGGGAGGTTACACCGCTGTATTGAGAAGCGGTCAAATTACCTTTGGGAAAATGATGGAAGATTGGGGAGGGCCGAATCCGCGCTAGGCAGTGCTCTACATTGCAAATTTCATGATCACTTATGCACAATTCCAGGCGGATGAACAGGCAATATTGATTAGATCAAGATTCCCTTTTATGATTAAAGGTACGAACAGATCAGTCATGTTCCAAGATTTCTGAACTCAAAGGAAGGAAGGCGATGAAAAAAGGATATCTTTTCGTTTGCTTATTGTTCGTTTGTTGGGTGGTGGGAGGGACCCATCCATTGTGGGCCTCTGATTCCGGTCGGAAGACTTTCGTCTTTCCTGAGGTGACTGGCTGGAAACAATCAGGGGAGATACAGACTTTTCAACCTGAGAATCTTTTCGACTACATTGACGGAGCAGCAGATCTCTATCTGAGCTACGATTTTCAGGAATTGAAGGTAGCCGAATACCGGAATGAAAAGAAAGCCTCTGTGATCGTTGAGGTATACCGTCACAGAACCCCCACCCATGCCTTCGGGATTTATAGTCAAGAGCGTCTTGCCAACGCAAATTTTATCGATGTTGGAACTCAAGGGTATATCGAGACTAATGTTCTTAACTTTTTAGTCGGTCCATACTATGTCAAGATAAATAGTTACAATACTGGAGCTGAAGATCAGGACATTTTACTCACTTTTGCAAAAAAAGTTTCTGAACATTTGGGAGAGAAAGGTTCGCTTCCGTCAGTTTTATCTTCTTTTCCTGAAGAGGGGAAGAAGAAAAACTCCGAAAAGTTTATTGCCATAAAATTCCTCGGTTATTCGTTTTTGCATTCTGCCTTTACTGCGGATTACGAGCTTTCAGGAAAGAAATTTAAACTCTTCCTGATCGATGGCGCAGATAGCGGTGAGTGCAAGGATATGATTCAAAAATATCTTGAACAAATCGCAAGTCCAGAAAAGAATATTACAGAGGGACATTATACCATATCCGATCCTTACCATGGAGAAATAGAGGCGGACTGGCGAGGGAAATATATTTGGGGTATACTGAACGTTAATGATCTCACTTTCAGATCAAGATACCTCAAACTCTTTGAGGAAGGTCTCGCAAAAAGTCAGAGGAGTAGGTAGATAAAATCTTGTGCCGAGTACTAAGAATGCCCCTCACACCTATTTTCTCTCCCAAGGGGAAAAGAAAAGGGCCAGGGGCTTTGTGTTATGTACTTCGCGTTATTGAAAAAAGGGAGGGAACATGTTTAAAAAATTGATCGGTAGAAGAGATTTTATGAGATCGACCCTTGCCGGATTCGGGGGACTCTTTTTTCTTCCTTCGATGAAAGGTAAGCAAGAACTGCGAGTCGGTGAAGTGAAGGAGAGGAGATTTGTTTACCGGACCTTAGGGAAGACGGAATTAAAGCTCCCGGTGATTAATATGGGAGTGATGAATACCGATAATCCTAACCTCGTCCGGGCGGCGCTTGAAGCCGGTGTTGTGTTGCTGGACACCGCTCAAACCTATCAAAGAGGCCAAAATGAAGGAATGATTGGAGAAGTGCTCAAGGGACGTCCCAGGGATTCTTATGTGCTGGCGACCAAAGCACGCCCCCCAATTAATCAAGCAACAGGACTTTATACGGAGGAGGCAACGGAGGGAGCTTACCTCAAGAAAATCGATACGAGCCTTAAAAATTTGGGGCTGGACTATGTGGACATTTACCATCATCACGGCGTATCGAAAAGAGAATTGGCCCTTTTTGAACCGGTACTCAATGCGTTACAAAAGGCGAAGAGAGATGGGAAGATTCGATTTACTGGTATTACAACCCATATGAACGAACCAGAAGTGATTAATGCCGCGGTTGATTCCAAATCTTATGATGTCATTCTGACGGCTTACAGTTTTCAACAGAAGCACCATGCCGAGGTTGGAGCAGCCATTGCGAGAGCGGCGCAAGCGGGTATTGGAATTGTCGGCATGAAGGCAATCAGAGGTGGCTCCCGACAGGAGGCAGCAGGAAAAGATGCCGCCGCCGCGCTGAAATGGGTTCTTCAGAACCCCAATGTTCATACGATCGTCCCGGGATATATTACCTTTGAAGAGATGAAGGTTGCCCTTTCCGTCATGGAAGATCTTGCACTCAGCGATTCCGAAAAGAAAGGCCTGCGAAAGGAGGCTTCTCTCCCGGGATTATACTGCCAAGGTTGCAGGCAATGTTTAGGACAATGCCCGGAGCATCTCCCTGTCCCTGATTTGATGCGGGCATATATGTATGCTTACGGCTACCCAAATCTTACACATGCTCAAGATCTCGTTTTGTCCCTGAATCTTCCCGACAGGGTTTGTCAGGATTGCACTCCGTGTCCGGTGAAATGTCTAAATGGTTGGAATGTTGGGAGCAAGATTCGGGATGTTGTCCGGCTGAGGGAAGTTCCGTCAAAGTTCATTGCCTAAGAAGCATATTTCGAAATTCGGGTTGCGGAATGCGGAATAAAAAACGCTATGAGCTATGAACTTAGCGCTATCGTTTTAAGAGAGGGGAGTAATTCATGGGTGAATGCAACCGGAGAATAACACGACGTAAATTTCTTAAAACTGCTGCCGCGGGGATGGCTTTAGGCCTTATCGGGGGACCCTCTTTTTTGGAAGCTAAAGAAGATTACGACCTCGTAGCGATCTCCGGTGAGCCGGCTGCTGCAACGAGGAAAGCACTTGAGGCCATGGGAGGGATTTCGCGGTTTGTCAAAAAAGGGCAGCGTGTCGTGCTCAAACCCAACATGTCCTTTTCCAGGACCCCTGATTTCAGTGCCACGACCCACCCTTTAGTTGTTGTCACAGTGGCTCAGGCCTGTATCGAAGCGGGAGCTCAGCAAGTGTTGATTTTAGATCATACGCTGCAAAGGGCAGAGCCCTGCCTTGAGAGAACGGGTATCCGAGATGCGTGTAAGAGCATATCCGGTGTCTATGTTCTTGCTCTACAAGAAAGAAAGTTTTTTCGTGAGGTGAAAGTTCCCCAAGGGAAAGTGTTGGAACGGGTAGAGGTGATGAAAGAGATTTTGGACAGCCAGGTGCTGATTAGCATCCCCGTGGCCAAGTCTCACTCTGCAACGGGTGTCAGTTTAGGCATGAAAGGACTGATGGGCATGATCTGGGATCGAGAGAGTTTTCACTCCCAGTACAATATCAATCAAGCGATAGCAGATTTGGGTACGGTGATTAAGCCACAGTTCACCATCCTCGATGCCACCCGGGCTTTGGTCTCTGGTGGACCTGGTGGTCCCGGAGAAGTTAAAAAGCCCAATCTCATCATCGCTGGTATTGACCCCGTGGCCGTAGATTCCTATGGGGTGAGTATTGTTCCATGGTATGGACAGAATTTCAAAGGACGCCAGGTGGAGCACCTGCTTGCTGCTCACCAGAGGGGTCTGGGAAAGATCGACATTGATCAGCTTAAAATCCTCAAGGAGAAGGTATGAGGACTCTCATCCAGGCTCTCTCTCTTCTCCTCTTTTCCATTTTCTTTGTCTTTGCTACCTATAAGCTACCAAATTGGCTTCCTGCGGATATTTATTTGCGCCTTGATCCCCTTCTGGGAATGAATGCTGTTTTTGCGGCAAGGGTGATCATCAGTCGGGCATTATGGTCCCTCGCGCTCATCGGAACGACGCTTGTCATCGGCAGGTTCTTCTGTGCTTATGTTTGTCCTATGGGTGCCTCGATCGACTTTTTAGATTTCCTCTTCTTCTGGAAGAAGAAGCGACCGGGGTTGAAGTCCGATGCCAACCTTCGGAAAGTAAAATTCTTTCTTCTCATCATTTTCATCAGTGCTGCGGTAGTGGGTCTCTCGTTAGCTTTTGTCATGGACCCCATTTCTCTTCTTACACGATTTTACACGTTTTTCGTCTATCCCCTGGCAATTACTTTAATCAATCTCTTCCTGGATTTGCTGCGTCCCTTGTCTCAAGCATTGGGGTGGATCACTTTATCTCACCTCCATTATTTTCAGTCTGTCTATTATATGACCGCTATCACACTCCTGATCTTTGGAGGGATTATCTTCCTCAATCGCCTGGTCCCGCGCTTTTGGTGCCGCTACCTTTGTCCATTGGGAGCTTTGCTTAGCTTGATCTCACCTCTCGGGCTTTTCAAACGTCGGGTTAATGAAGATTGTAATGAATGTCTGAAATGCCAAAGGGCTTGTCCCATGGGAGCCGTCGTTGAAAATCCAGTGGAGACGCGCCTTCGTGAATGTATCCAATGCCGGACCTGTGCCAAGGTCTGTCCACAAAATGCCATTACTTTTCCAATGTCCCTTTCCCATTCCTTAGGAGGAGAATATTCATCTGTCAATTTTTCCCGGAGAGGGTTTCTCTACTCCTTGGCAGGAGGGCTGGCAGTTGGGTTTCTGGGGACACAGACTCCTTTCACTCTTCGCCAGAGCAAACACCAACTCATTCGGCCGCCCGGTGCGATCCCCGAAACCGAATTTCTGCGGACCTGCATCCGCTGTGGGGAATGCATGAAGTCTTGCTTGACCAACACACTCCAACCCTGTCTCTGGGAATCTGGCTTCTCAGGACTTTGGACGCCGAGGATGGACCCTCGCCTGGCTCCCTGCGATCAGAACTGCAATGTGTGCGGCAAGGTTTGCCCCACACAAGCGATTCGCTCCTTGTCCTTAGAAGAAAAGACCCATGCCAAGGTGGGCACAGCTGTTTTGCGGAAGGAGATGTGTTTGGTCTGGGCCCAAAACAAGATCTGCCTCATCTGCGATGAGATCTGTCCATATAACGCCATTGTTTTCCGGCCTGTAGAGGGGTATCGACGCCCTGTTGTCGTCGCCTCCAAGTGCAACGGCTGCGGCTACTGCGAACAGAAGTGTCCGGTTAAAGGGGAATCAGCCATTGTCGTTGGGCCAAATGGAGAGATTCGTTTGAAGGAAGGGTCTTTTGTAGAAGAGGCTAAGAAGCTCCAGTTAGATTTTAAACCCGACCCTGGAGATGATAAGTTCATCCTGGAAGAATCCGGATTCAAGGTCGAGGATAAGAAAGAAGAAAGGGGGAATATCCCTCCCCATGAGAAACCCCAACCCAGGAAACCAAAGGGATTCCTGTAATGAGGTCCCCTGTGCCGTATAGGATGCAGGCCGAAACTTTCAACCTTACACGGTTCAGGGGTGAGGCCGTTCTTAAATATTCTTCATGGATTCCCTAAGGCAAATTGCTGACTTTTTAAATATCGAGGGTGATTAAATAAGATCCTGGACCCCCTGTCGGCATCCAGTTATAGTTAAGATGCTAAGGGATATCCTTCAAAAGCACCTCTCAGAACTAACCTTTGAGATCGCTTTCTCCAACAGGAAAGATTCCGTTGAATTTCTCAAAAGAAGAAAGGAGTTCATCGAAGGTTTCGTCCAACGTTTGGAGAGGGAACTGGCGTCTGGAAGGAAAGAGGAGATCAGTATTGACCAGAGTCAGAAAAGCGGATCTTTTGTCGGGACTTAAGGGAGGCTGCAGGGTATTGTCCATCTCTTCGATCAAAAAAATGCAGCTCCATGGGCAATCCTATGTGAACAGGACGCAGGGATCGAACGATTCTATGTTCTCGGGCAGAGGAGAGGACGGGAGTGACTTGTATGGCTTTTTTGATGGCTTGGGAGGGGGACTGTTAGTAGTGTCGCTCATCGTGTAGCTTCCTCCTCTTTCTTGTAAAATATCTTTAGAGAATCAACCTCTGTCATAATTTGTTTTTTTCCATCTTCCGATTTTAAGACAACCATGTCATTTACGATTCTTGTTATTGTATAAACCTCGCCATCTAAACTACTTTTAATCTTGTTGCCTTCTTCTATCTTGATAAGCTTCATAGGGGACTCCACGCCCCCCTCCCAGCCATTCGCACTCTATCACAGAATAGTTTTTATTTAAAGGTTTTTCTTTTCACAATCTCATTAGAATTAGAATAATGGTTCGTCTAAATTCGGCCATTTTACAGAATTGCTCAACTCCTAACTATCTAAAATAATTATACCTTACTTACATCACCTAAAATGTCTGAAACTGAGGATGGGATTTGGGGGTGATTGGTTCATGAATACCATCATTTTTCGAAGAAAATACGTAGTTTATCCCATTATCTTTTGAAGGTTTTGGATATATCCTAATAAAATAGGTTCTCTCTTCTGTAGGTTTTCGGAATGTCAATTATGTGATGGAAGTGAATTGTGAACGGAGAGGATGCATGTAAGACTTTTGGCGTCGTCCATTTTATGCACCACTAAAGGGAGGATATTCTAATGGTAATGGGAGAGTTGAAGCACGAGACCGAGGTTCTCGTCATTGGTGCGGGGCCTGGGGGCTATGCGGCCGGAACACGGAGGGGATGATTTCCGAAGGCGTCCTCGCAATAGAAATGGGGGCTGTTGCACAAGACCTCGGACTCGTCATTCATCCTCACCCGACCCCTTCAGAAATGATGGGAGAGACATCCGAGCTCTTTACAGGCACTGTCACTCATGTCTTGCCGGAAAAACATTTAACTTCGGATTGAAAGGAAGGTACTGAAAAAGGTCCAGACTGACTTGGAAAGATCGAGAATTTGTTTGAGAGAAAGCGAGCAAGGTGTTCGAATTATTCTAACGATATGGATTCTTTTTTCGTTTACCGAGAGGCAAAAGAGATCGTGATGAAGGGATGGAAGTAGTTGCGCTCCCTTCCTGATAGAAAGGCTGCAACTTAGACACTGGACTTTAGACATTAGACATCAGACTTCTCTGATTTAGGGAATTAACTCTATTTCACTCTCTTGAGGCTCTTTTGCATACCAAGAGTGCCAGTTCCTCTACTCTCTGCCAAACCTTCATCTTTGTGTAATGGCTGGCCATTTTCCCTCTTTAGTCTAATGTCTGAGGTCTATAGTCTTACTGTCTGAATCACAGATAGAAAGGATTGAGCCTTCCCTTTTCATAGCGGTGCTGGTATAATATAAAAGATGGTTCGCCTCCTGCTGGCTTTGTTTTCCATGATCGTTTTCTCTGTCCTTTCAGGGCATTTTACCTCCGCAAAAGCCGAGGAAATAGGTACTCTGTCCGTTACAACAACGCCTGTAAGCGGAGCGATTTATGTTGACTTCCTTTTCAAAGGCACAAAGTACTGGAGTGGAGATTTGAACGTTGGAGCCCACGTGGTCTCATTTGGCGATGTCAATGGCTACATCGCACCATCCCCGCAGACCGTTGCTGTCATCGCAGATCAAGCGTATTATGTTGTCGGTGCTTACAGAAAGGTGTTCTCCCTACTTGAATCGGTTTTCAGTAGCAGCTTTTAGGTTCAATTTCACCTCCTTGAGGAAAAGGTTAAGCTATGGGAACCCGGTCGCTGAAACGGGCTGGGACGAAGACCTGTCCGCAAGTCTGGCGGATGATTTTCGGAGTGGGTGGACGTCATGAGGCGGGATAGTATTGTCTGTAAGGGAAGGAATTTTGAAATATCGAAAAGAATCCCAGGAGGATGAACATGCATGATAAAGAGAGGACGGACGAGGAGATGAGTTCTGGCCAGGTTTCGAAGGCTGGAAACTCAGATGCCCCTAAATTGCAGCAGCGCTTCTTGATCCGGGTCCCTGCCCGGCACAACCCCCGTCTGCAGAAGATGATCGACCGAGTCAATGTTGACGATGAACTTTATGGGCTGTGGCAAATCGCCAATCTTAACGCTGTGAAAAGGCTGGGAATGAGTGATCATGGTCCGGTCCACGTGCAGATCGTTACGAACATCGCTCTGAAACTTCTGCGGCTCCTCGCGGAACGAGGCATACAGCCCACCAGCGTCGTCGATTACAGTCTGGCCAATGAAGATGTCGAGGTCATCGTTGTTTTAGCGGCACTGCTCCACGATCTGGGAATGTCGGTCCACCGTGCTGGCCACGAGCTATACAGCCTTTTCCTGGCCCGACCCAAGATCAAAGAACTTCTGGATGGCATTTATGAGGTTCCCATGCGGACCATCCTTACTTCGGAGATCCTTCACGCCATCATCTCCCATCGAGCGGACAGCCAGCCGATAACTCTGGAAGCCGGAATTGTTCGTGTTGCAGACGCCCTCGACATGGAAGAAGGCCGGACGCGCATTCCCTTTCAGGCGGGAAAAATCGACATCCATTCTGTCTCAGCAGCCGCCATTGAACAGATCAGCATTGAACCCGGCGAAGTTAAACCCATCCGGATCGTGGTGGGGATGAGCAATTCCGCTGGAATTTTTCAGTTGGACGAATTGCTCAAAAACAAACTGGTAGGTTCAGGCCTGGAAGCATATCTCGAGGTTGACGCGTCGATCAAGGGCGAAACGGAGAAGAAGTTGATCCATACATTTCGGTTTTGAATGGATTCCTTCACCCACTGCCTCGGAAGCTACCGCGGTGCACTTTATCATTTGTTCACATTTCCACCAATCATCATTGCCTTGGAGAGCTATCTCAGAGTGACGATCTATGAAAGAACCAGAACATTTTAGACGATCTTGAATTTCTCGGCATAATAGAGTAACTTGTTTCTGTCCTATAGTACGGAAATAGGGTTTGCGATAGGGAAATCATTCGCCTTGGTTCGTGAGGGAGTTTAAGATGAAAAGGGATTTGATTTATCCGGAGGGGTCCTGGGTGGCTTTGATCACTCCCTTTGACGAGAATGGAAAGTTGGACATAAAGGGATTCAAACGTTTGGTGGATTTTCAGACTGCGAATGAAACCAGTGGCTTATTGTTGATCGGTTCCACCGGAGAACCTACTTCTCTTTCCCAAGAAGAGAAAAGGGAAATTATCGCGGAGATGGCCCCATATTGTCAGGGAAGAATTCCTGTATTTTTCGGTGTGACGTGTGGCTCCACTGCAGCAACCATAGAGTTGGCCCAATTCGCCCAGGAGAACGGGGCGGAGGGGATCATGCTGGTGGTCCCTCCTTACATTGCTCCTCCGCAAACCGCTGTCTATCGATTTTTAAAGAGTGTTTGTCAATCTGTGGATATTTCTGTGGCTGTTTACAACAATCCAGCGCGGGTCATCGTCAACATTGATCCTCCGACCATTGTCAGATTGGCGGAAGAGTGTCCCAATCTGGTCGCTGACAAGGAGGCCGTTCCGAGTGTCTCTCAACTGGCTTCGGTGATGGAAGGAACGAAAGGCCGTCTCAGGCTTCTTTGCTGTGATGCCCCCCATTACGCTTTGACGATTCCCACACTCGGGATGGGAGGTCACGGAACAGCGAACGTGACCGGAAATGTGGCTCCCCGTGAGATGGCTGAGTTGTCAAAACCATGGCGGTCGTGGGAAGATGTGGTGAAGGGAAGGGATCTCTATTTCGAATACCTGCCTTTGATGGAGGCGGCTTATTCGGCCACGAATCCAGTGGCCATTAAGGCAATGGTCAAGTTGATGGGACTTCCTTCGGGAGATCCACGTGCCCCGTTACCAAAAATTGAGGGGGACAAACTGAAACCTCTCGAAGACGTGATCAGCCGGTTCGTATTGACAAGGGAATATGGCTTGAGTTGAAGGAAATTTTCAGAGGTTTCTCATGCCTTTGTATCAATTCTATTGTAAAAAATGTGAAAAGACCTTTGAGGTATTTCTTCGAATCAGCGAATCCCGCCAAGGGTCCGTTTGCCCTTACTGCAATGGAAACGAAACAGAAAGATCCTTGGAAACCGAGGGGAAAGAGAACCGAGATACTTTAACCCCGGGGGTCTGTGGCATGAAGAAGGATAGCTGACTCAGGTCTTGATGTGGCGGGCGGCCATCTCGACATTTTTCTCATTCGGTTTTCTTCCTTTTAAAAATTTCGATATTTGTTCGTTACGGGTAGTCTTCGATCTTTTCCTAAGGCCCGATGGGTGATCTTTACTCCTGGAGGGCTCTGTCTCCGCTTGTACTCATTCCGGTCGACCATCTGAATGACTTCTTTGATCATACTTTCCTTGAATCCCATTTTGGCGATATCTTCGAGCCCCTTATCCTCTTCGACATAGGCCTGAAGAATCGGGTCAAGGGTAGGGTAGGGCGGAAGGGAATCCTCATCCTTTTGATTCGGTTTCAATTCCGCAGAAGGAGGCTTGGCCAAAACATTCTTGGGGATGACCGGTTTTCCCTCTTTTTTATTTCTGAATTTGGCCAGCTCGTAAACGAGGGTCTTCGGAACATCCTTCAAGACGGCAAACCCCCCTGCCATATCTCCGTAGAGCGTGCAATACCCAACACTCATCTCGCTCTTGTTTCCCGTGGTCAGAACAAGCCATCCAAATTTATTAGAGAGGGCCATCAGGATGTTTCCTCGTATACGAGCCTGAATATTCTCTTCTGTCACATCTAACTTCAACCCCTTGAAAGATGCAGAGAGGGTCTTTAAATAAGCCTGAAATATCTCTGTGATCGGAATCTTGATAAGACGGATGCCGAGGCTCTTTGCGAGAAGTTCGGAATCCTCGATGGATCCCCGGGAGGAATAATGAGAGGGCATGGTTACCCCTACCACTCCTTTCTCCCCCAATGCGTCCACAGCGACGGCTGCCGTCAATGCAGAATCAATTCCTCCGCTCAGGCCGATCAGGATCGTTTTGAAACCATTTTTTCGAATATAGTCTCCTGTGCCGAGAACCAGTGCGGTGTAAATCTCAGCAAGGCGATCCAGAGGCTTGATATTCCCTTTTGGAATGGAAGGTCTTCTTCTAACAGGGGGGCTGTGGTCTGGGAGTGCAATCTTCCTTATGTTTTTCTCTTCCTCAGCGGATCGTTCTCTCCTAATGCGAGGATCGTGAAGCCGCATTCGAAAGACGGCTTCCATATCGAGGTCCGTCAGGACAAAATCCTCCTCAAATTGTTTACCCCGGGTGATCAAATCCCCATTTTGATCAAAGATCAGACTCCCTCCGTCGAAGACCAATTCATCCTGGCCGCCGACAAGGTTACAGTAGGCGACAATCGCTAAATTGTCTGACGCCCTGGTTGCGATCATCTTCTCTCGGAAGGAAATCTTTCCCATGTGATAAGGAGAGGAGGAAATATTGACGATCAATTCCGCCCCTCCATAAAGAGCTTGGGTGCGGATGGGATCTCCAGGGTACCAGAGGTCTTCGCAGATGCTTAGACCGATTGGGGTCGACTTTAAGGTGAAGATGAAATTCTCCCTTCCAACCTGGAAATATCGGTCCTCGTCGAAGACGCCGTAATTCGGAAGGTAGATCTTAGAATAAACATCAATGAACTTTCCGTTGTGGAGGAGGGCAGCGGAATTGAATATATCTCCATCCTTGCCCACAAAGCCGACAATGACAGTGAGGGAGGAAGTGGCCTTGGCGATCCTGTTGACCGCCTTTAAATTGGCCTCGATAAACCTTGGCATAAATAGAAGGTCTTCGGGCGGATAGCCAGTGATCGCCATCTCCGGGAAGACCAGGAGATCTGCCCCCATCTTCTTTCCCCGTCCGATATAATCCAAAATCTTTCTCGTATTTCCTTCGATGTCACCCACCGTGGTATTGATCTGGCAAAGACCGATTCTGAGTGTTCGCATGATCTCCCCCCAATGAAGCTCAAAGCTCAAAGCTCAAAGCTCAAAGCTCAAAGCTTTGTCACCTTACCGCCTATCTTAAATTTAAAAATCTAAATCAACAACAAAAACCTTTCAGCTTTCAACTTTCAGCCTTACTCCTCTTCAGAAATTAGCACATCCTTTTTAATGTGATATCTCTCCATTTTGCCTCGAAGTGTACTTCGATTGATCCCAAGGAGCTGAGCAGCCTGGACCTGATTCCCTTTGGTCCTTTGGAGGGCACGGAGGATCAGTCCCCTTTCAAGGATGGAGCTCATATCCATCTCCTGTGAGGACCCGGAGCCCTTTGAAAGTTCTTCGAAGAGGATATCGAGAAGATCCTCAACGGGCTTCTTGCTCAAATCCTCCTCGGCCTCCCGTTTCTCCCACCCCTTTTCGAGGAGGAGTTGGTCCTCGAGAATCCATTCCCCCTGGCAGAGCACCATGGCCCTTTTCAGAACATTTTCCAATTGGCGCACGTTTCCCGGCCATCCGCAGGAGGCGATTTTTTCCATCGCGGCCGGGGTGATTCCAACAATCCCCTTTTTCAACTCTCGATTGAACTTTTTCATAAAATAGGAGACGAGTTCAGGAACGTCTTCCTTCCTCTCCCTCAAGGACGGAATGTTGATGGAGACCACATTGAGCCGGTAATAAAGGTCCTCGCGGAACCTTCCATTTGAAATGGCCTCTTCCAAATCTTTATTGGTTGCAACGATGATCCGGACGTCCACCTTGATGGTCTCCATCCCTCCCAGCCTTTCAAACGTTCGCTCCTGAAGGACCCTCAGGAGCTTGGCCTGTGTGGAGAGGGACATATCACCGATCTCGTCCAAAAAGATTGTCCCTCCCTGACATTGCTCCAGTTTTCCAATGCGACGTGAGGAAGCCCCTGTGAAGGCTCCCTTCTCATGGCCGAAAAGTTCGCTCTCAAGGAGTGTATCCGGGATCGCCGCACAATTGACAGGAAGAAACGGTCGGTTCGAGCGGAGGCTGTGGTGGTAAATAGCCCGCGCAAGCAACTCCTTGCCGGTCCCACTTTCACCCCTGACCAACACGGTGACATCACTCGGGGCAACTTGCCCCACCATTTTGTAAATCTCCTGCATCTTTGAAGAGGATCCGATGATCCGTTCTCCATCGCCTTCACCCCCCTCTATAAAGGGATAGGTAACCTCCTCCTTCATCAGCTTTCGTAAAGAGATGGCCTTTTCCACAAGGCCCTTCATTTGCGGGATGGGAAAGGGTTTCAGGATATAATCGAAGGCTCCATACTTCATCGCTTCGATGGCCGTCTCGGTGGTGCCGTATGCGGTCATCATGATCACCAAGGATTTGGGATCGATCGATTTGATCTCTTTCAACACATCAATTCCATTTCGGCCTGGCATTTTGATGTCCATGATGATGAGATCCGGTGGATTTTCCTTTATCCGGTTCAATGCCTCCTCCCCATTCTGGGCAGTGAGGATGGAAAAATTTCCCTCCAGCATTCTTTTAAGAGAGTACCGGATGGACTTATCATCATCGACGACGAGGATGGTTTGCATGGTCTTCTCACTATGACGGTGAACGTTGAACGATAAACGATAAACGCTTCATTGTCCACTGTTCATTGTCCATTGTTCATCGTCCATTGTCGATAGGGAGCCAGAGCGAAAAGAGCGTCCCCTTTCCAGGGTTGCTTTCCACCTCGATCTTTCCATGGTGTTGGTCAATGATCCGATGGGCAATGGAGAGGCCGAGGCCAATCCCTCCTTCTTTTTTAGAGAAGAAAGGATCGAAGAGTTTATTGAGATCTTCGGGAGGGATACCGATCCCAGAATCATGAACGGAGAGCTGGATTCCCTGGCCATCCTCTGAGACCTTACCCGTCAATCCCAATTCTCCCCCCTCCGGCATTGCCTGGATAGCATTCATCAGGACGTTGAGGATCACCTGTTTCATCTGTTCCTTGTCAATCGTAATGGCGGGTAAGGATCGGAACTCTTTTTGAACGGAGATCCGATGTTTCTCCATTTGGGGTCTCAGCAACTGGAGAGTCTCTTCGAAAATGGGGATGACATCTGTGTTTTCTAAAAGTGGGGGCGCCGGTCTTGCAAATCGAAGAAACTGGTCTACGATCTCATTGATCCGGTGAATTTCCTCTTCAATGACCCTGAGATCCTCACGATGAGTGTCTCCAGATGGAAGGTTTTCTGTTAGGGAATGAATAAGGATATTGATGCTGGTCAATGGGTTTCGAATCTCATGGGCAATTCCTGCGGCCAGTTGTCCCAAAGCTGCCAATTTTTCTGACCGAATCAGTTGGTCCTCTGTCCTTCTGAGATCCGCGGTCGTCTTTTGGATTTTTTCTTCCATCTCTTGGCTGAAGACCTTGAGTTCCTTATACATGAAAGCATTATGAATGGCCAGTCCAGCCTGCTGGGCAAACGTCATCAACGAGTTGAGGGTCTCTTTTGTGATATCCTTATTCGGTTCGACATAGTCTGCTGCAATCGCTCCCAAGGCCTTCTCCATCGCGAGAAGGGGGATGACCACAAGAGAGTGGAGGCTGAATTTCTCTTTCAAAACGGGGTTGACCCTTGGGTCTTGTTTTGCATCCGGGATGATGAAAGGTTTCTTCTCAAAAATGGATCGGGCTAACACACTGTCTTCCGGATCCAAAGGGAGGATAATCCCTTTGATCCTTTCCTCATCGATCCCCACTGCCATTTTGCATTCGAGGACATTCCGCTTCTCATTGACCAGGTAGAGACGGGCGCGGTCAAACCCGATATTTTTCGTGACCCCTTCTAAGACGAGTCTCAGAATCTCATCGATATCGAGTGTCTCCATCAGACCAGAATTCTCAATACAGGTGGCCGCCTGATTTGCAACCGTGGTGAGCATCTCCCCTTCGCTCTTCGAAAAGGGGTGGGGATAGGAGGTATAGCAGTTGATCACACCGATCACCCTATCCTTGATGCACATGGGTACACTGAGCATTGAGACCAGCCCTTCCTTTTTAGCCAGCTCCTTCTCTTTGTAAAGAGGTTCTTTCAGGACATCGAGGGTCGCCATGGGTCGATTATGAAGGGCCACGTGACCGACGACCCCTTCCCCAAGGTTCAGGCTTCTCTCCTTCAGGTATTCGTCGCTGATGCTCTGGGTCGCCTTCAATTTCAATTTCTGATCCTTCTCGTCGAGAATCCAAAGGGAGCAGATCTTTGAATCCATCACCTTGGCAGTGACCGTGACGATCAGCCGAAGCACGTCCTCGAGATAGAGACCGGAAGCAATTGCTTTGCTGATCTCAAGAAGGGCATTGATCTCCTTGGCATCAAGGCTTCGATTCTCTTTTAACGGCCTTTTCCTTCCCATTTTCACCTCTATCATAAACGAAAACCTTTCGTTTGAAAAGTAAATTACCGCGTTTTCCGTAAAGCCTCAGAAGGTGTTGTTAGCCAGCCCAGCACCCGGTCCTCCGCCTTAAGGCTGCGCGCCGCATAGAGTTCCGTTCTGATCACATTGAGTAGAGATGCCTTTAGCGCGTTGTTGTTGGACTAGAATGCCGATTTGCTCATTCGTCTGCTGGTTTGGCTTGCAACCGCAGATCTGGCTCGCGCAGCAGCTGCATCCGACCTCAAACTCCAGTTTGAGAATCTCAGAAACTTTGCCGTTCTGAAGCCCCGAGCAGGCCTCTTTCACGAGGTCTAAATCGGCGCGCGTGGCAGTACAGAGTGTCGCATCACAGGTAAAACCTATTTCCGCACCTCCCTGGTTACTCTTCTTATACTCGGCGCATACCTTCTCGCAGTTCACATCTTTGGGCGGCGTGGGGATGACGGGTGGCTTGGGTGATAACATCGGACACCCGCCGGAATCCACAGGAGCATCAGGAAAGCAAGGGGGAGTTGGAAACGTCTTGGCTCCTATCAAGGGAGCGTATGCAGCAGACCAGACGAAGTTAGACCCACCAACGGGTGGCGGGACCTTTGTGAGATCGCACATGTCTTGTTTATTGGCTTGCCCCACTTGATATGGGCCGTCGAAGGTGGGGCACAAGCACTGAACGATTGAAAGACCAGTGTTCGGATCCACTTCCCCCGTCCTTGAGCAAGGGGCCGTCATGCATCCGGCATAAAGAGCTGCATTACAATTTGTCTGGCCTATGGGCATTGCACCGTTTTGACCATCGAGATACAGGCTGAAGGTCGAGATCAGGTCTGCGCCAGGAATGAACTGATTACTGTTGACGGACTGGCACACGGGCGCCGTGTTGGGCGATCGACAGCGGGTGCCGTCTTGGCCGCACGCTTTGACGGTCTTAAGATACACATCAAGGTCCAAGATGGCATTGATGTCGACGAAGTATAGGCCGATGGGAATCTCGAAACAATTGCAGTTCGCAAACCGGCCATCATCCGTGAGCTCGCAGGACACGTCAGGTTGTGATGGGCCGGCGGGTCCTGGTCCGGAGTAGTAGCATAGAGCGATAGGTCCACCAAAACAGGGTAGGAAGTTAGGCGGTCTCAGCACGATGTCCGCATATGCTGGACCGAACGGAGTTGTATTGAGCGTGTTGGGAGTGAACGACACCTCGGCAGTGGCGCTGGACGCCAAGGCAATCACCAGCGCAACGCCCAGAACAACGGCAGTCATGATTTGCTTTGTACGTTTCATTCTGAGTCCCTCCTTTAATATCTCCTTCGGGGATGTTGGAAGCCCCTCGCTTTCAGGCGAAGCGAAACTTTGCGAAATGGTTGGCTAATCGCCGCGGAGTTACATATTCGTAGTTTTCAGACCAAGCCAACCATGAGCAATTTGGTTTTGTGAGTCCCCCAACGGAGATTGGTCTTTGTAAGGTCGACTTCAAGTCGACAAAGTGATTGAAAACCCATCGCCTTGCAGGCGAGGGTGGTTCGGTGAGATTAGCGAGAGAGCACTACCGGTTAAGACAACTTTTTTCAACTCGTGTTGGAGTAGCACCTCCTTTCCATAGTTATTGTCGGAAAGCCTAACTGAAGATCACCACTTCGTTGGGATCTTTTTCTCTGCGAAAAAGTCGACCTCCTTTCGAGCCTGCTGCTTTCCGCTTACATGCGTGCTCATCAAACATAGATTTCCATTATGCGTAGTCCTTAACTCTGTGTCGAACAAAAAGCTGTGCCGTCGTGGCCCCCTCTCACTTCTCTCAAGTTCATTTGAAGCGAATAAGATAAATTCTATCAGAAGCTTCTTTTCCTCTTTTCACCTCCTCTCCCTTTTAGAGATGAATCAAAATATAAAAGCCGAGCTCCCCGGTGGATTCTTATCGGCAGCTTGGCCGTCTTTACCCTAAAAGACCCTCGGCTTTCGGTCTCCCCTTCACAAAGGGGTTAGCTTTATCGGTGGGAATCTTTTCGCCTAAATTAACTATTCCCACACAAAGGTTTTGGAGAAAATGGGGTGAAGGCAGTATTTTATAAAAAAAATGGCTGTATTCTGAAGTTGACTTATGAAGAGGTCATATGGCTAAATAAACATATGGAATCTACTCATTTGTACCCGGGAAAACTAATTTATATGAATGATTTTGGTTTGAAATATTCTACTGGAGGACAAAAATGTAAAATCAAAGTTACAGAAAATACTAATCGGTTAGTCCCCGTTTAAGTAACACGGGGGTTAGAAATACACAAACTGGTCGAGGTTGGTGTGAAGGATAACAATTATTGGCGTTGCGGTGTAAGCCTGAGGGGTAAGGGGGGCGTAAGGAAGCGGGAGCGCGCCCCCCCCTTCCTTAGAAGCAAAAGGCACTCACCTGTGGATCTTGGCAAGGACTCCCCTCCGGTGGGTACCCTTAGCGGAGCCTGGTTCAAGGGGGGACCGGTGCGGATGGGGGTTGGGTTATCCTTATTAACTTGACTAAGATAACTTTAATGTCAATGGGAGTTTGGTTTTGGATGGGATGTCTGGCTCCCCTTCGTAGACTCATTTCGAACGTTTATCTCGACCCCAACAGGTGAAGTTCGAGAAACCCTTGAAGCTATCCGATGCTTTGCCCTTCCCTGAAATACCTGCGGAGTCTTCTCAAATTATCAGATATCTCGACCTAACCCCATACCACTACCTCAACCATCCTGAACGGTTTAGAGAGTTCCATTTTATTTTCAACATCGGTACAGAGAAACCACTCTG